>CALXXL010000006.1 GCA_944392655.1 uncultured Victivallaceae bacterium | reverse complement strand
CCGTGTCGGGTTGCCGGTAATATCGCCTTGAAGGCGTGGTGCATACCACCGGCTTAGCCGGTGGTTTTGATTTTATATACTATCCCATATCGCAAGAACCGTACGGTAATAAACAGATATGGGAAATTACCAATATATACTAAGAGAATCTGTTTTTTAAGGACTTTTTTACGGATTTTGTTAGCTATAGACCGGATTTTAAGATTGATTTTTATTCAAAATATGTTATACTCCATACTGAATAAGTTGTGTCTTGAAGTTTTTAATCGAACAGGAGGATCAATATGATTACCATATCCAGCGTGGTGGATTTTGAACAGGCGGAATTGACTGATGATGTAACTATTACCGAAACAGGCGGCGTCCAGTTCGGCTCCGCTGATTCGCCCCTGAGCAACGCTTCTGCCAGTATGCAGTTCTCCGGTAATCACTCCCTCTCTATCGCCGGAAATATCGAAACATATCTCTCAAGAGCCAACCTCGGGGTTATGTTTGCTAAAATATCCGGCGGAACTACATGGTATGACGGAGTAATCAATTTCCAGGACGACGCAGCAATTACCATTGTCGCCAAAAACAGTACCGGATATACTACCGCATCGGGCGTTATGGCTGGTTCGCTGATCGTCAACGATTTCGGCAGCGGCAATTCTCTCACCGTAAGCTCCCTCTCCGAAGCTACAGAGTCTACCGCATCATGCTACGCCAACGCTACCGGATTTTATATCAATAACAGCATCACTTTTAATAACGGTATCGCCGGAAATATTACCATTAACGCTCAGGGCGGCGTCAGCTCATACGGCGACGCTGCCGCCGACGCGGTATACGCTCTCGGCGACAGTTATGTATATGGCGATGTCTCCGGCACGATCACGGTCAAAGCTTACGCCGCTCAGATGTCTTCCAGCTCCGCCGAGGCTTCCGCTTCTGCATTTACCGCCGGCAACCGCGACAGTATCGCCAATCTGCATATCGATGCCATTTCCGGAAATATATCGGTCATCGCCGACGGCGGCCCGATTACCGGTGAGGTGGCAGGTACCGCCAACGGATCTGCTTACGGACTCTATGCATCAGGCGACGTTACCCTCAATTCCTTCTCCGGAAATTTAACCGTTGAAGGTCATGGCGGATCTATTTCCCAGACATCCGGAAATTCATTGGCCGTTGGAAAAGCTTTCGGTATTTACAGCTATTCCGGAGATATAATCCTGAATAATGCCGCTTCCGGCGTAATCGATGTAACAGCAGCAGGCGGTTCCGGTACCCCCGCAAGCGCATCCACTATCGTAGAAGTCAGCGGTACCGGCGCAGGTATTTATTCCCATGGCAATTTTACCGGCAGCGACCTCGGATGCGATATCAATGTTAATGTGACCAGCGGCAAATGCACCATCAGTACTTACGGCTCAAGTTATGCTACCGGATACGGGATCTATGCCGACGGAAATATATCGATTACCGGCGGACTTAAAGGCGATATCAATGTTACCGTCAAGGCCGGAAATACTTCCGCCGGATGGGCTCTCTCCGCCGCTTACGGCGCCGGGATTCAGGCCGGAAATCAGATCGTCGATTCCGTTATCGGCAACAATATAACTGTAACCGTGAACGGGTCGCCAAACCGGGTCGACTGCCCCGCGTCAGGTTACGGCGTAATCGCATATGAGGGCATACTTAATACCAGATTCGAAAACGATATCAAAGTTACCGTTACCACCTCCAGCTCCGGATCTCGCTCCCAGGCCGCCGGATACGGCATTTATGCCCAGGAACGCACTTTCGGCAACGCCGCCCAGCAGGCCAGCGTAAATAATATTACGGTCACCGTTACCGGATCAGGGGGCAACGAAACCGATATCCCGTCCATCGCATACGGGATCTATGCCGGATATATCAACCTCGAAGTCAATGGCAAAATCAGCGCTACCGTGAACGGTAAGAAGGGATATGCCATTTATATCGATAACCCGGGAGATATATCCGATACCCTTACCCTGCGGCGCGGCGCAAATCTGGATGGCATCGTTGAACTCGCCAAGGGAAACAATGTCGTATACTGCTACGGCGGCGCCTCCGGCATCGGCAATATCCAGGCCACCGGCGGCACTATCAGCCTGTACCTCGCTTTCGAAAATTACAGCGACGGAACCAACGTGGTCAATGCAGCCGATATCGGTAATATGAACTCTATCAACTTCTATATCACCGACGACGCCAAAAGTTCAACCTATCGCGCTATAGGCGGCACCGGATACGCGAACTATATCTCCGAAACATACTCCGTTAAATACGGCAGCAGCGTTTATGAGGTCGCTCACGGCGTGTGGACCAAACTCGGCGATTCCGATAAATGGGGCAAAATCAGCGAAAATGCCGGTTCCGCAATCCAGATGGCTATCCGCGTGGGTGATAATTATTACGGCGCAGGGCTCGATGAGATCAATCCATCTTACCTTTCCAAAATCGTTGAATCATTTGACGGCGATACCCTCAATATTATCAGCGGCGTTGGCACATACAGCCTATCTTCAACCGGACGGTTGAGCGGCGGGATCGACCTGACCCTCAATAATACCTCCGCAAATGCTCTTTACGGCGGCAACGCCAATGCCAACGGATCGGTTACTCTTCAGGGGGCAATCGACCTTACTGTGGAAAATAATTCCACCGTCGGTGTCATCTTCGGCGGCGGCATGGGAACCAATACCGCCCTTAACGGCAATATTACTACTACTATCAGTGATTCAACCGTTAAAACCGCGATCTATGGCGGCGGCGGTATTACTATCGGTACCGCTTATATCGCCAGAAATGTCCGCACCACTATCAATAACAGCAACGTCGACGGGTATATCTACGGCGGAATTACCTCAGTTATCGGCAACGCCGCCCCCAATACCCTGTACGGTACTACTTATGTTACCATCAGCGGAGACAGCGTTATCAATGCTCAGGTTTACGGCGGAAACCGCTACTCATCTTCTGTAGCCGGCACCAGCGCCGTAAGCAAAAGCGCCAACCTGACTATCTCCGGAGGCACCTTCAACAACTATATCTTCGGTGGCGGTATGGCGTGGGCTATTAACAAAAGTTCCACCGGAGACGTTATTTCGCAGGTGACTCAGGGAACTAAGATCGCTATCTCTTCGGCAACAGTTAATCACGAGGTTTATGGCGGCGGATATGCCGCGGCTAACGCCAACTCCACCGTTACCGTGGAATGCGGCCGCAGCATCGTCAATGGCGGCTCCTCCATCAC
Organism: uncultured Victivallaceae bacterium; assembly: GCA_944392655.1. GTDB lineage: Bacteria > Verrucomicrobiota > Lentisphaeria > Victivallales > Victivallaceae > CALXXL01. The sequence continues at coordinate 127,806 of CALXXL010000006.1, read as the reverse complement.
CGTGACCGATTCAAATATCGTCAACCTCTACGGCGGCGGATACAACGCCAGCGCCGGCAGCGTGGTCAATGGCGGCGCTTCCATTACCATTAAGGGCAATTCCCAGATCGGTAATGTATACGGCGGCGGCAACGCAACCGGAACCGCTGATATCCGCGCCAACTCCATCGTCAACGACGGAGTCAATATCACTATCGACTGCTCCACCGCAGGAAGTAATATCACGCTCGCCAACGTTTACGGCGGCGGCAACTCGGGAACTGTGGTCAACGGCGGCTCAACCATCACCTTCAAGGGCGATGTCACCGGTGACAGCTCACTCACCTTCTCCGGCATCCTTTCCGGCGCAGGACGCAATCAGGGCGTGGTCAACGGCGAAAAGAGCCTGGTATTCAGCAGCTTTACCGGCACAATCGACGCCAGAGTGCAGGATTTCGACTCCCTCGTAATCAATGGCTCAACCGCAGTCGGATTTACCCGCGATTTCGCTACCGAACAGCTCACCAGCATCAGCTTTGACTGCTCGAACGCGGATCTCAGCAGCGATATGGCCGTGGTTAATCTTATCAATCAGGATAATGAGTGGAACTCAGGGCTCAAGATCGATATATTGCTCGACTCCGACAACCTGATCGACTGCTCAAAGACTCTGCTTTCCGCTTTCGATGGCAGCGATCTTACCGGACTCGACGGAGTCAGCTTCGAACTCTTTATGGACGGTACCAGCCTCGGAACAGGGTTGATCGGCGATGACGCCTTCATGGTTACATACAATGACTATGAAATCTCTTTCGGTTATCAGGACGATTTCAATCTGAAACTCAATATCACGTCATCACTCTGAGCCGTTACTCCAAGATGAAAAAAGCCCCCGGAGATCTTCCTCCGGGAGCTTTTTTATATAGGCAAAATAATAATTATGGTTCGATATTGGCATGACGCGCCGCCATGCTGCGGTTGTAATAGTCACGCCATAATTCAATCTCAAATTCACGGCAGATCTCCAGACTGCTCAGAGCCGGAAGATTGCTGCTTAAGAGAACTACCCCGGTACGGCCGGGATCGAAGATGGTGACCCCATTACCATAACGCGCTTTCGCTGCTTTCAATTTGTCCCAGTTGAAGTCCAGATGTACCTGCTGGAAGTCAAGATTGATCGACGCTGTAAGATAAGGCGAGTAGTTCGTCGAATGGGATACCTTTTCCCCCGCAGGGTTGATTACCGCACACTCTTCGCCCGATACCGCACTGACCAGATAAGAGCCGACAGAGTACGCCCAGTAATTCTGCATCAGACCACCATGATACATCGAAGAGAATAACAGCAGATCCGGCTGCTGGGCAAAGTATTTTCTCCGCAGTTCGTCAAAATTCAAGTCAAAGCAGATTACCATACCCACACGACCGAAGTCCGTCTCAATTACCGGCGCGGATTTGCCGCACAGAATACCGCCATCCGATATCTCCGTTACTACACAGTGGTTCTTGTTGTAACTGCCGGCCGTATTCCCTTCACGATCCAGCAGCTCCGTCGTGTTACGGTAACTTCCGTCTGCCTGTAGACGCGCCGCAGAATAGGCGATGTAACAACGGTTCTCTCGGGCAACAGCAGCTAAATATTCCCGGATCTGATCTCCACGGTATTCGTAGTAACTCTTGCGCTCCGCCATCGTGTGCGTTGAGTAACGGTCGCACGCTTCCGGAAAAATAATCAGATCCGGATGGCTCGGCAGCACAAAGCTCAACTGAAACGCCAGATGCTCCATGACCGCTTTCACCGCATCCCGGCCATGTTTTACCGGATATGAAAGCTGCGGAAATCCCAGACTCGATACGGTTACAACTTTGCGATTCTTCATAGGTTATTCCTTTATCTCCTTATTCAGCTTTTCCACTCCATTCTCCTCTTTGATTATACGGCCGCCAATCCCGGTACGGTTGAACAATAACCGGTAGACGACACCGGTATCCAGAGTCAGCTCAACTCCGCTCTGTTCCGCAATGTTCAACTCTTTTACCTGCGGGAAAGCAGTTTGAGGATCAGTCGCTTGCAGTACATGCAGAAATTCACTCCGCAACTCCCCGGCATCACTTACCTCCTGACGCCATGCCCCGAGAAAATTCGGCTTGGCAAAGGCATTATCCCCATCCGGCAACGGAAAGTTGCGGCCGGCGGTGTAAAACTGCCGTCCGGGACCACCGATCAGCTCCTTCGGCGCATCGTGCGGCAGTACTGTCAGCCAGCGCAGTTCACCACCTCCATTACGCGCCGAAAACCAGCCGCCATCCTCTGCTGTCGGCTCGTTCTGTGTATGAATAAGCCAACGCTTGCGCAGTTCGGGTTTGGTCGATTCCACCCGGTCGTACACTACAAACAATTCCGGAGGAATAAAGACAAATTCACGCTGCGCCAGACGGCACTTCTGCGGAATGTAACACTCTGTCGCATCTCCGGTAACCCAGGTGAACTCCGGACTCGTTTCAAAATGCAAACATTTGCCGCTGCGGCGGTGAAATTGCCCGCCATCATTATAGCGGATCTGCTCATCTTCATATTTGGCACTCTGCGATTCCGGCCAGGTCTTCCAATAGGGGGGCATCGGTTCACCGGGATAGTCGATCAGCATCGAATTGTGCGCCACTGTTTGCGCGTAATAGTGTGTGTGATGCTGCGCCATGTCACGGTTGCCGGTGTCCATCGCCAGAAAGCCTTTACGGTAGATTATAAAACTGTTCTCATCATAATGCTGGTGCTGGTCACTCTCCGCTCCCGCACGGAACAGCGCAAAGGTGGAGTCCGGCGTGTAACCGCTGCGCATGAATGTTAAACCGAAGCGGGGAAAATGAAACGCCGTGTCTGACGCCGTCAACTCAGCAATCGTGGTGGAAGGCTTTAACTCCGGGTCAAACTTTGTCAGCAGTAGCGGCATGAATGGATGCCATTGATGGAATTTGCGCAGATTGTCCGGCAGTTCCGCCAGCAGCGCTTCCGCCCGGAGCGCCGCATCCGGCAGCGTGTCACGGTAGAAGTTGACTATCTGGGCAAAATGACCGTAAATCATGTCCAGCGCAAAGCGGTTGGTGCGGTGCACCACATCGCCCGCCCCGTAATGATAAAAACCACCGGCTCCATCCGGAATCGTCGACCACAGAAACCAGTTGACAAAATTTTGCAGATGACGGTAGTCCATACTGATATCACGGTTCAGCGCAGAACGGTTCGCCAGAAAAAACAGATGTGTCGCCAACGGGTACGCCCCGAATGAGTAGGTCGGCGTGGCTGCTACCAGCAAACCACCATCCTGCGCTACTTCATCCCGGAATTGCATCGCTTCTGTCGCAATCTTGTAGCCTTCATTCAGGAATTTTAACGTGAGTTCTTCATCTACTCCACTGCCGTAAAGCACTATGCCGGCCGGGAATTTTAAACTGTAAGTACCGTAAAAACCGGTGTCTATATCACCAGTTGTTTTGAATACCTTAAGCCGGCCGTCCGGCTGCATCTCTTTCACATATTCAGCAATGTTTTTCCCGATCGAAACTCTCTCTTCATCAGAAAGATGATTGTACAGCCAGTCGTACGCACACATGAAGTTTATAATGTTGTCGGTATGATAGTCTACCGCCATATCCACATCCAGACAGTAACGCAGAAATCGGTTGGCATGGCGCAGATACTCAAGCGCACGCGCAAGATCCGCATTGTCCTCCGTAATAAGATAAATCATCGCCGCCGCCGCCGCTTCCTTCATCCCCGGATTGTGCACCGCATTGTCACCCGTGTTTACCCCGGGAGCAAGTACCGCTTTCCCTTTAGCATTGAATGAAATCCGGCCGGGATAAAGTTCCAGTTCATCCATGTTGAACGGCTTGTCAAGGTATTTTTGCAACCGTTCAAACTCTCCTTTGCCCCCGGTCGCCGCATAGTCGCGGATCTCCGGAAGCTGATCACTGTTCAGCAGCAGTCTCGGATGTTCCTTGCGGAGCTCAACCGCCCAGTCAGGCAGAGTTATTGCCGCTTCTTCTCCATAAAGCACCACCGCAAACAGCAGCAGAAATAATTTTAACAACTTTTTCATTATCGATCCACCCATTCCCTTTGAATCTATAAATCAGCCGTAAAGATAATGGCAAAAATGACGATTACAATACCTTTGTATGAAAAAATAACAAAAAAGGCGGAGTCAAAAATAACTCCGCCTGAATTTTCTGTCGCCGCAGATCTTGCTATTCCGCCTGATTCAACGCCTCAAGCCGCCGCTCGCAGTCAATCGCAATTATCGGCTCTAAAAGCGCATCCAGATCACCCTCCATAATCGCTCCTAACGCGTAGTTCGTAATGTTGAAACGGTGATCCGTTACCCGGTTCTGCGGAAAATTGTAGGTCCGGATACGTTCACTGCGATCCCCCGTGCCTACCTGCGAACGCTTGTCCGCCGCCTGTTTGGCCTGCTCTTCCTGTTGCTTCGCTTCAAGCAGACGCGCATAGAGAATCCGCAACGCAATCTCTTTATTCCGGTGCTGCGACTTCTCCTGCTGGCTCGCTACCGCTATACCGGTAGGTATGTGCGTGACCCGCACCGCCGAGTCCGTCGTGTTTACACACTGGCCTCCAGGACCGGAAGAACGGAATACGTCAAACCGCAGATCTTCCGGATTGATGTCAAGCTCGACCTCCTCCGCTTCCGGCAGCACCGCTACCGTGACCGTTGAGGTGTGAATACGCCCGCCTGACTCTGTAACCGGGATACGCTGTACCCGGTGTACCCCGGATTCGTACTTCATCCGCGAGTAGACCCCGTCGCCGGACAGCGAAAAGGAGACCGTCTTTATGCCCCCCAAGTCACTCGCAGTCTGATCCAGTATCTCCGCTTTCCACCCTTTTACTTCCGCATAACGCAGATACAGCCGCAGCAACTCACCGGCAAACAGCGCCGATTCATCGCCACCAGCCGCAGGATGGATCTCCACTATGATGTTCTTTCCATCATTCGGATCCGGCGGAAGCAGCGCAAAACGGATATCACGCTCGCACTGCTCTATCGTATGATCCAGCGATTCCAGATCACTCTGGATCATCTCACGCATATCTTCATCACTCTCCGACGATAGTAATTCGTGATTCTCACGACGCTGATCTATCGCTTCCAGCCAGCGGTCATAACTCGTAAACAGCGACTCTAAACGACGGTGCTCACGCGAAATTTTTTTGAACTCCGCTACCTTACCGTAAATACCGGGATCTGCCAGAGCTTTTTCCAATTCATGAAACTTTTCACGCAGGTTGCGGAGCGGTTGCTCTATGTCCTGAGGCGTCATATCTTCCCTGCCTCCCAATGAATAAATCACTCAGTAATACCAAAAAAAAGCCTGCCGACCACTAGCTTCGACAGGCTTAACAAATATGCAAATTATTTATTGCCGACTTTGCCGTAACGCTGACGGAAGCGTTCTACACGACCCGCCGTGTCAACAAATTTCTGCTTGCCCGTGAAAAACGGGTGGCACTTCGCGCAGATACCTACTTTGATCTCCGGACGGGTGGATTTTACTTCCCATACTTCGCCGCAAGCGCAGATCACTTTGGCATCGCCATACTTCGGATGGATGTCTTTTTTCATTTTTTTTCGCGTCTTTCTATATTAATCAATGTTAATCAACCATACGGAATAATTAATATAAACGCAATTGCAAAATAGTCAAGCCATATACCAAATGTTTTTTGATTTAAAAACTTGTATGTTGTAAATCACAATAAAAGTGCTAAATTATTCTCTGAATTCTTATAATTAAAAATATAGTTCAAAAAAGAGAGCCAAGCAAGTGCAGAACCTTTTCCCTTACGACTCGTACGATACCCCGGATGAACGGCGGCAGTGCCTCGCCGACCGGATGTTGTTCAACTCCAGAGCTTACTTCTATTTCCATAATTTCCTCATTTTTGTACGCACCGGAATGTGCGCTAAAAAAGGACTGCTCTCCGCCGATAAACAGGTGTTCTATTCCAATATGAATATCAACCTCGTTGAACGGTGCGGTGGAAAAATACATATCCGCGGACTCGATAATATCAATAAACTCCAGGGTAGGGCGGCGGTTTTGATGGGGAATCATATGAGCCTGCTCGAAACCGCTCTGTTTCACGCTATTATAAGACCGAGAATCGACTTTACATTCGTTATTAAAGAGTCCCTCCTCGATGTGCCGTTCTTCGGTAACATAATGCGCGCTTTGGGCGCAATTCCCGTTACCAGAACCAATCCAAAAGAGGATTTTAAACAGGTGCTTAAACTCGGCAGGGAGACACTCGCCGCCGGAAGATCGATTATCCTATTCCCGCAATCCACCAGAAGCAGCCAGTTCAATCCGGAGAATTTTAACTCCATCGGCGTGAAACTCGCCAAGTCCGCCGGAGTACCCATTCTACCATTCGCACTCAAAACCGATTTTATCGGCAACGGAAAAATTTTGCGCGATATGGGCCCGATACACCGCAACAGAGCCGTATGCTTTACCTTCGGCGAACCAATCGAAGTGGCCGGCAACGGCAAAGAGGAACTCCAGCAGGTTATCAGTTTTATTCAGAATAACCTCGAACAATGGCGCAAAATTTATCCGGAAAAACAGAATTGACGGATTAAAAACAATAGAACAGGATGATTTATAATGAGTCAGACAAATAACCGACTGCCTCTGTGGAAGAAAAATACCGCCGTTAACGGCGATTTTGAACCGTATCTCGAACTCTTTCTGCTTGATGATAAACCAGATGCCGGATTGGTACTGGTTCTCCCAGGCGGCGGATATATCCTCCGCGCCGATCATGAGGGCGCTCCGGTGGCGGAAAAATTCAACCAGTTGGGGCTTCATTCCGCCGTATTGCAGTATCGCGTGGCGCCAAGAAAATATCCGGACGCTCTCCTCGATACCTTGAGAGCTGTACAGATGTTGAGACTGATCGCTCATACAGCTAATGCGTTCTCCGGTAAAATCGCTGTACTCGGTTTCTCCGCCGGAGGACACCTCGCCGCATGTTCCGGAACTTTGTACCGCAATATCGAGGTGATCGCCAACGATCCGGCCGATAATATGGACCACGCTCCGGATGCACTGGTTCTGTGTTATCCGGTGATCAGCTCAGGCGTCTACGGGCATCAACAGTCGTTTGAAGCTCTCGCCGGCAACGACGGAGAACTGAAAGAGTATCTCAGTTTGGAAAAACGCGTCTCAAAAGATACTCCACCGGCATTCCTGTGGCATACCGCCGAGGACGATACCGTGCCGGTGGAAAATTCCCTCATGTTTGTCAAGGCAATGCGGGAATGCAACCGTCCGGTCGAGCTCCATGTCTTCCCGGAAGGACGGCACGGACTGGGACTGGCTCCAGATTATTCCGCCAGAATATGGCCGGAACTGGCCGCCGCGTTTTTACAGCGGAACGGGTTTTGATCTGAAAAAAAAGGAAATCTGCTTTTACGGAGAGGACAATATGCCTAAGCGAACTAAAATTGTAGCGACAATATCGTCGCTTAACTGCACCCCGGAATTCCTCGGAAAACTATATGAAGCCGGTATGGATGTGGCCAGGCTTAATACCGCGCATATGAGTCTGGAAGAGGCGGCGAAAACCGTCAGCAATATCCGCGCCGTTTCCGATAAAATCGCAATCATGATCGATACCAAAGGTCCGGAGGTCCGCACCGCAGTCGTCGAACCGCCGCTTGAATTGCACTCGGGCGACCGGATATCCATCTCTGGTATTCATGACTCAGGACTGGTTAAGGTTAATTATGACGATTTTTCCGATTTCGTCGAACCGGGAAAACGCATTCTTATCGATGACGGTGAACTGGAACTTATGGTCCTCGCCAAACAGAACCGGGTATTGGAGTGCGAGGCGCTCAACGACGGTACCCTTAAAAGCAGAAAATCGGTCAACGTGCCGGCAGTCGCGCTGCCGCTGCCGTCCCTCTCCACCAGAGACGTGGAGTTTATCAACTTTGCAGTAGAAAATGAACTCGACTTTATCGCTCACAGCTTTGTCCGCTCCAAAGAGGACGTCCTCGCGGTACGGGAGCTGTTGAACAGCGCAAACTCCAAAATCGGAATCATCGCCAAAATCGAAAACCGCCAGGGCGTTGAAAATCTCGACGAAATCGCCGAAGCCGCCGACGGTATTATGGTGGCACGCGGCGACCTTGGCGTCGAAATTCCGCTCGCCGAGGTTCCGGAAATTCAGAAACGCATGATATGCACTTGCAGAAAATACTGCAAGCCGGTGATTACCGCTACTCAGATGCTGCAATCCATGATCGAACACCCGAGACCCACCAGAGCCGAAGTCAGCGACGTGGCCAACGCAGTTTATGACGGAACCGACGCAGTTATGCTCTCCGGAGAGACCAGCGCAGGTAGATATCCGCTTGAGGCTGTTAAAATGATGGCCAATATTATCCGGCAGGTCGAAGCCGGAGAGCAGAAGCTGTTTATCGCGTGCGGCCAGATGTGTCATGATGATAATCCGGTGAGACAGGATATCGTCAGGTTTATGGTCGAATCACAGCAGAGACTGCCAATTAAGGCGATTATCGGATTGACCGAATCGGGTAAGTCGGCACGCATCGCCGCCGCTTACCGCGGACAGGCTCCTCTATATTTCTCATGCCATAACCGGACTATCGCCAGACAGTTGGCTCTTTCTTACGGCGTATATGCTTATTATCATCAATATAAAACCATCCCGAATGAGGTCTTTAAACCGCTGATTACAGAACTTGTTGCGCAGGGCGAACTTATTCCAGAGGATCAGGTGGCCTGTATCGGAACTTTCCCTCCAGGCGTTGATAACAGTAATAACTTTTGCTGTATCTCAAGAATACGTGACCTTATTGCCGCGGGAGCGGCAATGCCTGAATAAAATTATGGCAATATTATTTGAAGTAACTTCAACAGTTCTTGACTGACGGTAGGGGATTTATAGCAATTTTTTAATAAATGATTTTTCACGATAATGACTAATGAGGAGATTTTACAAGTCGCTATGCGGCAGTCCGCTGTGGACAGTGGATGCAAGCCGGAGGATTTTTTAGCGGATGATAATAAGATCGTTATTTCTAGACCAAACCAATGTGCAAGAAAATATCTGGATTTGCCGTTTTTATGCGATCTTACTTCTTATGGCGTGAATATTGTCGCTTCAATTTCAGAAGAACTTACTGAGATTGTGAGCTCATATATTAATCTATTTAAGGTCGAACATTGCTTTGAAACCCCAAATCTTCATTGGTTAATGAATAGGTTGCAACCGTTAAATATAAATGTATGTTTTATGGCGGAATATTTCCTGCCGGATGCAGATGCTATTAAAATACCTGTTACATGTCCATATGAAATTAGAGTTTTAATGCCAAAGGATTTTAGCAGGTTGTATAGCCCTCTGTGGGGCAATGCATTGTGTGAGAAAAGAAAAGAACTGGATGTCATAGCCGTTGGAGCTTATGATAACGGTAATTTGATCGCTCTCGCCGGTGGATCGGCTGACTGTGACTCAATGTGGCAAATTGGGCTCGACGTATTGCCACTGTACCGGAGGCAAGGCGTTGCGACCGCAATAACAAGAAGGTTGGCTAACGAGATCATAAATAGAGGCAAAGTACCATTTTATTGTTCAGCATGGTCTAATATAAAATCTGTACGGAACGCGTTAAAAAGCGGATTTAAACCGGCATGGGTTCAGCTGACTTGCAAAAGAACAAGGGAAATCGACGCTTTAAACCAATAGAATCGATAGGACAAGTTAAAATAAAAAAAGCGCTCCGGAAAACCGGAGCGATTTTCTATTATTATTGCAGTTGGCTATAAGCCTTATTTCGCGTAGGGTTCAACTCCTTCCGGCAGCAGCTGGAAGCAGTCCACCACACAGTACATCTTCTTACCACCGGAGGTGATGAAAAATTCAACTTTGTCGCCTTTTTTCAACTCCAGCGACGCAAGCTCTTCAAACATCGCTCCAACGTCATTGAGCTTGATGATATATTTGCTCACCGGCTCGCCATTGACCAGCAGCTCTATCGGCATGTCGTTGCCCCAGCTTATCGAACGCGGAATTACCGCATTTACAGTGTAGCGGCCGTCCGCTGGTATCTCCGTTGTAAAACGGGCGCTGACCACGTTGTTCTCTGAACAGACTGAACTGGCAAAGTTGCCGTCCACCATCGGATTGCCTACTTCACCAAAATACCAGTTACCGCTCAATTCCGCATCGCGGTTGTCCAGCAGAATGCCGTTGAGCTCATGCTTTAACGGGAAACGGTTGCCACCGGGATAATGCAGTATACCACCGGCTGATTCCAGGTTCGCCTGAAGCGCAGGTACATTGACCTCCTGCACCGGGATCGCTCCATCTATCGCCATCGCCGCCGCAACTCCAGCCGCTTCGCCCACCGTCATGAATACCGGCTCCATACGCAATGAACAGTAGATTACATGCGAGGCCGAAAGACAGATGACGCTCATTAAGTTTTCACACTCTTCAGCCTTCGGCAGAATCGCACGGTAGGGAATTTCATAAGGACGAACCGCCACTTTGCGGTTGCCGTCAAACGCACTTATGAAGCCTTCAATATATACTTTGCCGTCCGGTGCAACAAATTTACGCACCGCGTGCGAATCAAGCATATAGGAGCCAATACCGATGGAGTCGTCTTTCAGATTGTTCTCGTAACCGTCGCTCTGAACCATTACGTAATCGCCTATCATACGACGGGCTTCACGCACATACAATAGATGCGGCCAGTTGCCGTTGTCGGTAAATTCATCCGCCGCAAGACCCCATTTCGACGAGTCTTCACGCAGGCATTCCGGGAGTTCCGGATCATTGCAGATGAAATACAGCAACCCCATGGTGTAATCTTTGTGACGCTTGTAAATCTCATCCCGTTCAGCATAACTCGCTTCCGCCCAGTTGTGACTGTGATTGATCATGTCCGACGAGAAATCTCCGCGGTTGTTGATGTCCGCCTTCGTACCACCGGAAAGCAGACCCCAGTAGGAGATGATGTCATTAAAAGTCCACTGCTTGTTTGGTTGCGCCTGCACCATCTTAAGCAAATTGTGGTAGTCATTGCGGTCATAATTCTCCGGCTTGACCGCCGCTATGCGGTTCTCCGGATCAGTCGTCATGCAGAGACGGAAGTTATAAGCCTGCGTGTTGGGATCTGCATCGCCCACCTTGCCCGGCACATCTTCTACCAGATCCGGATATAACTCCCCATTTTCATCATACGCATCTGCATAGGGCAGCTCAAGCGAAGGCCGGATCCCAGCCCCGGATTCACCATACTGCGCCGAAGATTCACGCCCGACAATATAGGAAATCCCAGCCGCCGCCAGCAGATCGCCTTCGTAACTGCCATCAATGAAGATCTTGCCGCTGACACGGTCGCCATTCTCAAGCGTGATGGATTCAATCCGGCTGCCATCTTTGGTTACCGCACCTTCGCCCTCTTTGAGCCGGCTCGAACGAAGAAGTGTAATGCCATCTTCTTCATTGACCATATTTAAAAAGGTCTGTTCCCCGGCTTTCGGGGTTACCCAGTACATACGGCTGTTCTCCACCTCTGCCGCATTGCGCTTGAAGTATTCCAGCGTAATGCCGCCAAGCGACTCCTTGCGCATAATGTCCACCTGACCCAGACCGGAGGTGGTCATCCCGCCTATGTGCGCCGAGGGCTCAACAACAATGACGCTCTTGCCGTTACGCGCCGCCGCCAGCGCCGCCGTAATACCACCGGAACTGCCGCCGTAAATTACTACATCCGCCTGATAATCTGCTCCCGAGGCACCGCATAACGCAGTGAAGACGGTGCCGGCAGCAAACAGCGCTCTTAATGATTGCTTGAGCATTGATCTTCCTTTCCGTTATTTTTTCAAATATAAAAAAAAGAGGTGGAAATATAATACGCTTTACAGAACTATGCAAATGCCCCCTCCCAGTCTGTAAGCGATTTTATTGCCACCAATACTATATACGTTATAAAAGTGGAAATATTTTCTTCAATTTACTGAAAATATAGAAAATATTTAAAAATTTAACTGCATGACTGAGTAATTTGCCCGGCAGATGAAAAATTATGTGTCAATTACACTTACCGGGCGTTTGATGATCTGCGGCGGCGGATGATTATTACTGCCACCAGAATCAAGCCGAGCGCAACAAAAACCGTTGCAACTATGTAGATGAGCTTGCTCACCGGCATCGGTTTATCCAACTGCGCAGCATCAAGCGTGGCTGACACGGAAGGCGGATTAAGCGCCTCAATTATCATCTCGGTCTCTTCCTGAGAATTCGCCAGGGTCTTTATGACCGCATTCTCAGGGAGCATAAAAAGATCATCCGGTAAATCGGGGTTCAATACCACATTAACGTAGTTCATGGAAGAAAATAATTCGCCGCTTTCAATATCAAACCTCTTTCTTGAATAGATAAAGTTATCCTCTTTTCCAATATAATAGACGGTCTTATAGTCGGACAGCTCCACAGTTTCAGTAATTATATGGCAAGACTTCCCATTCCACTCGCCATCTGCAATGGTGAGAGTTGTTTTTCGCGGTTTTCCGTCCGGCGATCTCTTTACCGGCGGCAATTTGCGGGGCGGCTCTTTTACTGCCGTATTGCCGAATACACTGTATGTACCGCTGTCGTTCGTAATGGTATACATACCATCGTCTTCTAGCCCCTGTAATCTAGTCCAGCGGCTGCCATCGGGATTAACCTTAGTATAGCGTTTCTGAGATACACGGCCATCGTCATTGCAACTATCGGCAGAAAAACTCACATGGCTGAAAAATTGCATCGCTTCATGCAGAATCTCTTCCGGCGTCTTTTCCCCGTAAACCGGTTGAACTCCCGCGAACATTAAAATACATATGACGGCGTAGAATAATGTATTCGATAGTTTTTGCATAATATATTCTCCCGGTTGACGGTTTATTAGTGTAACTAATCACTATAATAGCATGGGCAGAATATAATTCAAGTGCATCGCTATAAAATAATCTATCTATTGATTTATTATGGCAAGAGCATAACAGAAAGGCAATTACGGCAAAATGATATTTTAAGTTTATTGTTAATACATGATTTCCAGGCGTACGAATATATTATTGGTATAAAAAATATGCCGCTGCAAAACAATACAGCGGCATAAAGTATAATACAGTAAAAATTGAGCTTACAGCATGTTGCGGTCAACCATCTCCTGAAGGATGATCCCGGCACCGTTCGCCACCGCATTCAGCGGCTCCTCCGCAACAAATACCGGCAGCCCCGTCTCTTCCGTAAGCAGCTGATCCAGCCCGCACAGCATCGCACCGCCGCCGGCCAGCATTATCCCACGCTCAATCAGGTCCGCTGACAACTCCGGCGGACACCGCTCCAGCGTTGAACGCACCGCTTCGATAATCGTTGTAATCGGCTCCTGCAACGCTACACGGATCTCTTCCGCCGAAATACGCACCGTCTTCGGCATCCCGGATACCAGGTCACGACCGCGTACTTCCAGCGTCTGCTGATCCCGTACCGGATACGCCGAGCCAATCTCAATCTTGATCCGTTCACTCGTGCGCTCACCAACCATAAGATTATATACCCGCTTCATGTGCTGGATAATCGCTAAATCCAATTCGTCGCCGCCAACCCGTACGCTCTTCGCCGCTACTATACCAGTAAGCGATATTACCGCTACTTCCGTCGTACCGCCGCCTATGTCTACTATCATACTCGCCGCAGGCTCCGTTACCGGCAATCCAACCCCGATCGCCGCCGCCATCGGCTCTTCCACCAACTCCACCTGGCGCGCTCCGGCACGCTTGGCACTGTCCTTCACCGCACGCTTTTCCACTTCCGTAATACCGGACGGTACCGCAACAAGTACACGCGGCTTCAGCCAGCGGCAGTGCCACGGCTGCAAGGACAGCGCTTTCGCTATAAAACTCTTCAGCATCGCTTCGGTAATTTCAAAGTCCGCAATAACCCCATCCTTCATCGGACGGATCGCTTTTAAATTTATCGGCGTACGGCCAAGCATCTTCTTGGCATCATCACCAACCGCTTTTACCTCTTTCGTGGACTCTTTTATCGCTACCACCGACGGCTCGTTTATCACTATCCCCCGGTCACGGACGTAGACCAGGCAGTTCGCCGTCCCAAGGTCTATGCCGATATCGGTCGAAAATATCCTCTCTAAACTGAAAAAAACCATCGCTCAGCCCCATTTCCTATATTTACTATACAAAAATCTTAATTTATTATATAGCACGATTTACAAAATGCAAGTTTATGCGTTATATTTAATAAAAATAACGAAATTATACTCACACAGGAACAATTTATATATGAATAGGAAAAGCTATTTCCGCCCCGCAGTAGACGCTATGGCGGGATATGTGCCCGGCGAACAGCCGCGCCAGAAAAATATTATCAAAATCAATACCAACGAAAATCCATATCTGCCTTCTCCCGAAGTTGGCCGGGTTTTGCAGAACTTTGACCTCAATAACCTGAGGCGATACCCCGACCCCGCCGCAACTGAGCTTAGAACGGTTATCGCTCAACTCAATAATGTGAATGTGGAAAATGTAATCGCAGGAAACGGATCCGACGATATACTTACTATGGTATTCCGCGCTTTTACATCTCCAGAACTGCCTGTCGCTACTCTGTACCCGACATATTCCCTCTATTTTGACCTCGCTGCCATGCAGGAGGCCAGGGTTATCAAAGTCGAACTTCATGACGGGGATTTCTCTCTGCCGGAAAATCCGGCGGAACTCGCCAACGGCGCAAATCTCTTCATTATTACCAGACCAAACGCCCCTACCGGAAACTCATTCCCGTTGAACGAAATGGAGAAAATCGTTCAAACATTCGACGGAATCGTACTCTTTGACGAGGCTTATGCCGATTTCGCCGGAGACAGCTGTATGCCGCTCGCCGTCAAATACCCCAACGTTATCGTTATGCGCACCCTGTCAAAAAGCTATGCACTGGCAGGTATGCGCGCCGGATATGCCGTCGCCAGCAAAACACTGATCGACGGATTGATGAAACTCAAGGATTCATACAACCTCGACGCAATAACCCAGGCCGTAGCTGCCGCCAGTTTGCGCGATCAGGAGTATTTCAGACAGCATGTCGAAATGGTTAAAGCGTCGCGCAAACGGCTGACTGAGGAGCTGGAAAATCTCAACTTCTCCGTCGTCCCATCACAAACCAACTTCGTATTCGCCGCTCCACCGGACGGCGACGGAAAAAGATATTTTGAGTACCTTAAGAAGAATTTGATCTTTGTCCGCTATTTCCCCGCCGACAAAACTAAAAGTTATGTCCGCATATCCGTCGGAACTCCGGAGGAGATCAATACCCTTATCGACTGCACAAGGAAATATTTACAGTGAATCCTCCCATACACCGCCGAATGCCCGCCGTCGCCGGGAGTTTTTATCCCGCCAATCCAGCGGAACTCTCCGCAACTCTGCTCGAAATGCGGCGGAAAGCGGAAATGCTGATCCCCAAAGCCGGGGAGGAGGCGACTCCACCACCTGCGGCAATCATTGTGCCGCACGCCGGATATGTATATTCAGGCGTGACCGCCGCCGCCGGATTCGCCGCCGCAGCAGACGGAAAATATAAGGGAATTATACTGGTGGCGCCATCACACCGCGTCGGATTCAGCGGCATCGCAATAGGAACTTATACCCGGCTGGCGACTCCGGTGGGGGACGTCAATGTCGATATTCCATTGCAGGATAAAATCGCCGCACTGGCCGACGGACGCATGATCCACCGCTCAGATATACCACTCAAATCGGAACACGCTATGGAGGTGGAACTGCCCCTGATTCAGGAGTTCTTCCCCGAACTGCCGGTAGTGCCCATCATAACCGGTCAGTTCGGCGCAGAATTGGCAGAGATAATAGCCGACAGAATCGCAGGAGTTATCCCCGATGATTATCTCATGGTCATCAGCAGCGATTTTACCCACTACGGCAGAGATTTTAATTATCTGCCTTTTACCGGTGACGTGCGCGGAAATCTGAAAAAACTCGACCTCGAAGGCGCGGAAAAGATCGCTTCTGGAGTTGTCGGAGAGTTTCAGCAGTTCCTCGAACGCACGGGAGCTACTATATGCGGCGCGGCGGGAATTATGCTCGCCATGGCCATTGTTAACAGGAAGTACCGCCACTCACGCGGCTGTATTATATGTTATACCAATTCCGGCGAGCTTACCGGGGATTTTTCCCACGCCGTCGGATATTGCACCTTAAAACTTTATGGAGAAAATATATGAAAATTTCCGGAAGCTGGTTCGAATTTCAGCATCACAACATCAAAGAAGGTAAATACTGGAACGGAATCTTTCAGCAGATGTCCGCTGAACAATGGGAGAATCTGGTCGCAGAATTCGCCGGGACCGGCATGGAGTATATGGTCCTTTTAAGCGTGGCACAGGATGTCAAAACCTTTTTCCCAAGCAGACATTTCCCCAGCTTTGAAATGGCATGTCAGGATCCTCTGGAGGCTCTGTTCTCCGCCGCCGATAAGCACGGAGTCAAGATTTTTGTCCCCAATGACTATTTCGGAAAATGGAACGACGCTAATGAGATGTTCAGAGATCCGGAAATTCATGAGCGGCGCGTAATCGGCACCCGCGAAGTGGTCGAAAAATATGGACATCATAAGAGCTTTTACGGTTGGTATCTCCCCAACGAGGCGGCGGTAGCTCCGTATTTCGCCGACGATTTTATTACCTATGTCAAACGGGAACGCGAACTGTTCCGCGCGCTCGCTCCGGAAAAACCGGTACTCATCGCTCCATACGGCACATGTATACTTAAAGCGGATGACCACCTCTGCCGCCAGATCGAAGAAATCGACGCTGATATCTTCGCATGGCAGGACGAAGTAGGCGTACGCAAAACTACCTCCGACCGTACTCCGGAATTCTTCCAGAATCTGCGCCGGGTATTCGATAAGGTCGGCGGAAAGGCTTTCTGGGCCGACGTGGAGATGTTTACTTTTGAGGGCGATACCTACCGCTCTGCCCTCCTGCCGGCGGATCCGGAACGGGTTAAAAAACAGCTCGAAGCCGTAGCTCCATGGGTCGAAAAAATATTGATCTATCAGTACCCCGGATTGATCAATAAACCCGGCAGCGCCGCTTATAAGGCTCAGCCGGGCGCAGAGGAACTGTATAACGCTTTGTTCGGTAAATAATCCATTAATTACAATATAATTAAACAAAAGGAGTATCTATGTCCAGAAAATTAAAGACTCTTCTGCTGTTTGCGGCAATGACGGTCGCCGCCATCGGATTCGGCGCTGACAATAATACCATTGTCCGCTTCTGGCCACGGCTGGAAAACGCCAATATGGTCGCCAATCTGGAACAGCTGGCTTTCCTCGAAGTTATACCGGCTCCCAATCTGGGAACTATTGAAAGAGTGGATATCAACCTGCCGGCAAATGTCGAAATTATCGGCATCCCGCAAGCATGGGTCAACCCGGATAAACCCAGCATCTACGCCCTGCCGTTCCCGGAACTTACCGCCTACCCGACAAGCATTGTGCAGGACGGAAATAAGGTTACGATGACGTTCGGACGCGACGCTTTTACCCATCAGCCGCAGAACTGGCTCCCCATGGTGGTGAGGGTAGGTGATGTGAAACCGGGAAAATATCCCATGCATATTACCATCTTCGGCGAAAAAATGAAGACAACAGTTATTTCAAGACTGGTAATCTGGCCGGAACTCTCCGGAGAACAGTCCAAAAAACCACTCGTTATATGGAACTTCCAGGGGCTCGAAGAACAGTATCTGCCAACCTATATGAACGCTCTCGTCAAGGCCGGCGCCAACCGCTTTTATGAGATGCGCGAAGAGATCCCCGGCAGAAAGTCTGTGGTCGATTTCCAGGATGAGTTCAATACCATCCACGGGACCGCATTCTTCGGCGAACGCATCGGCGCATATTTCGAGAAAAACGGCCTGCCGGAAGAACTCGCCGGACGCGACGATATCGTCTATGACAACGCATGGCTCCTTGATCACCCCGAAGTAATGGAGGTGTTCCTTAAACACTATATCGATTTCCTTACCACCGGTAAGAAATTCGACGTGGTTATTTATGACGCGGAACGCGGCGCTTTCAAAGGCGAAAAAATCGTCGGCGATTTGACCGGATACAGCTTGAATAAATTCGGCGAATTATACAATGTCCCTCAGGAAAAACGCAACCCGGAAGACATCGCTAAAGAGTATGCCGATGAATGGATTAAATATAACTGCGATCAGTCACTCGCTCTCGCAACACTCGCCAATAAGGTGGTTAAAGAGAAATTCCCGGGGATGACTTTTGAAGTATACTCCGGATATGAATATGACGACGGCGTTTACAAGGATACCACACGCCGTTCTTATGCCGTGGACTGGAAGTCTATGGCAAATTCAGGTATGGACGCCGCCGGCACAGGATATTTCGGCGATCTCGCAATCCTGAGACATACCGCCAATACCACCAGAGGGAAAGCAGATCTGCTCCCCGCTGAAATGTATATGGAGGGATTCCTGACTCAAGGCGTTCCGGTGCCGAGACTCGAAGTTAAAGTCTTCGCCATGCGGCTTATCTCCGCCTTCCTCGCAACCGGAGGCAACGGCATCCATATCTGGTATGGCGCGGTGCTCGATGGAGGCGCTCTCGCCGCTATCGATATCTACAACCGGTTCGTCAACCTGACCGCCGATTTTATCGATTCAGCTGAGGAAGTGCAACTCGACGCAAGAATTTCTCCCGCTCAGAATCAGGGCAATGTGTACGCTTATAAAAATTCTAAAGGAGAAACACTCGTCGTTATCCTGAATCCTACCGATAAAAACGCCAATACCCGCATAGCGTTTACGGCCGAAATGCAGAGTATGACCGATCTCGCTACCGGAGAGGTGTGCGGCAAAGGACGCAGCCTTACCGTTAAACTCGAGCCTTACTCTTATAAGGCTGTAGTGGTGAAGTGAGAACCGTTACGGCAAGGTGAGCGTGGTATTCTGATCCGCCGGAATGCGGTTCACCCTGCCGTTGGGCTTCGGCTCATGCTGGCTCAGCGGCAGACGCACCGACGGATCATCGGCAATGCCACCGACCGGAACCGTCAGGCTTTCCCCCGAGGAGGGGAGGGCGGTTAAGGTGAGCTTCAGCAGGTTGCCGTCGACCACACCGGACAATACGGTGTAGTCGGCGGCACCTTTTATTATACGCCCGGTCATAAGATCGCCGGAGTCAGCCGCGATACGCTGGTCAAATACCAGCGTAAGAACAGCGCCGGAACCGTCAATATACGCGGTTTTTAATACCGGAGCTTCCGAATAAACTTCATCCCGCAGACTGAATTCATAGACCAGAAAGTTGTCCAGCACTTCATCACACGCTGACCGGTGCGCTTTTACCCACTCAAGATTACGGCGCATCTGCGGCAGAGAGCCGTAATCACTCTGCACCCCGACCTTTACCCCCGGACAGGCTGATCGCGCCGCATCGATGAAAGGCTGGTAGCGTTTGACGTAGTCCGGCGGAAGCTGCGGATTCGTCCAGTCCGGCCAGTGCGTCTGGATTATGTGAATGTCCGGCTGAACCCGTTCAACCAGACTGTAGGTGTCACTGCCGTTGTAAAAACGGATCTTATCCTCTCCATCAGGTTCAGAGACCCCCAGCGCCCAGGAGATTATTATGACCCCGGGATTGACTTCACGAACCCGATTCATTATGTAACCGTAAAAGTTGGTGATGCTTTCCGTGCGGAATTTAAGAAATTCATCCATCAGCACCGGATTGTTCTTATAGTAGTCAGGTGAGTCGGGATTCGTAAAGTCAGGCAGTACGGCATAGCCGGTTTCCCGCTCAAAGGCTTGACGGAAACCTTCGCTGATATCACCGAATTCCGGCGGATTGTGTTTTAAACCATCGTATACCGGGTACATCATCTCCAGCATCGTAACACCATCATAACCATACTCTTTGACCAGGTTCGCAAGATAGCCGGCATACCATTCATTGTATTCCGGATAAACGTAACTGATGAATTTCCACTTCTTCGCTTCCGGATTCGTGAACTCCATGAGCCAGGAACGCCATTCCTCCGGCAGATAACGGTCCATATCCTCATCCGACAGATAGATCCAGCTGGGAAACGTGATCAGCACCGCAGATATATTGTGCGCATGCAACGCTTCGGTCAATTCATGACTGCACGCTGCCGGCGTTACCGCAAAACAGTAGGCCGCATTATATTTGTTTACCTCCAGCTCCCACGCAATACTCTCAGCTGAACGGTTGTGATAGTAGCCGAACAATGGATCAATGTGGGCAGCAGATGCCGTCAGCAGCTGCCGTTTCAGGTCAACCTCCTCATCCGCCGCAGTTGCAGTGAACGGTAGTGCGGCAAATAAAACAGCAATGGTCAAGAGATGCTTAATCACGGTAAACTCCTTTCATATCTATATCCATTAATAATAAAACTATTCACGTATATTTTAACTGGTGGTCGCTATTCAGACAAGCCGGATGCGTAAATAAAAACGGTTTTTTTTACATAAAATACTTTTAGCTTTTGCAAACCGCCTTTTCCCGTGATATCTTATTCACCAAATTTTAATTTTATCACAGGAATTGCTTAATATGAGAATACTTACCGGAATTCAGCCATCCGGAACGCCGCACCTCGGAAACTACTTCGGCGCTATCCGGTCATCCATCGATTTGCAGGCCAAAGGCGAAACGTTCCTCTTTATCGCCGATTTCCACGCCCTTACCACCAGCAACGACCCGAAAGCACTGCGCGAAAATATTATCAACCTCGCCCTCGACTGGCTCGCATGCGGACTCGATACCGGGAAAACCGTCTTCTTCCGCCAGAGCGATGTGCCGCAGGTGACCGAACTTTCATGGTATCTCAGCAACGTTACTCCCGTCGGATTCATGGAACGGGCTCACAGCTACAAGGATAAACTCGCCAAAGGGTTCGCCCCCAATATGGGACTGTTTACTTACCCCGTTCTCATGGCCGCAGATATTCTGCTTTATCAGAGCAATCTCGTACCAGTGGGCAAGGACCAGAAACAGCACCTCGAAATTACCCGCGATATCGCTATCAAATTCAATAACCAGTACGGCGAAATATTTACCATCCCTGAACCGCTGACCTCGGATAACGTGGCCGTGGTGCCGGGAATCGACGGGCAGAAAATGTCCAAAAGCTACAACAATACCATCCCGATTTTCGGCAGCCCCAAGAAGATTAAGCAGGCCGTTATGAGCATCGTTACCGACTCCAAGGGACTCGAAGAACCCAAAGACCCAGACTCCTGCAACGTGGTCGCCCTTTACAAACTCTTCGCTTCCCCCGAAGAACTCGAAACTATGCGCGCCAATTACCGCAACGGTAACTACGGGTACGGACACGCAAAATTGGCCCTGTTCGATAAAATGCAGGAGTTCTTTGCCCCCATGCGCGCCAGACGCGATGAACTCGCTAAAGATCTGGGGTACGTTGAGAGCATCCTTAAAAAAGGCGCCGAAAAGGCCGCCGCAGAAGCAGAAAAAACGTTAAAGAAGGTTCGCGAAGCTGTCGGACTGGCATGAAAATACCGGCCGAATACCCACGATTCTGAATAAAACCGGTAATTAAAAAACGGATGTTTATCTTGAAACGCAGAATCCGACCGTTTGAAAATAACGCGCTGCATCGACGTAACCGCAACGATCAGGTGCGCTATTCCACCGCCGAAATACGCGCCGGGATGACTTGTTCCATCCAGGCTGGTATACTCTGGAGTTTTTACGGCGCTTGCGCAGGACTGCCTATAATGTCCGCCCTGGAACGGCAGCTGGATTTCTCCAATTTCCAGATCGGAATAGTTAACTCGCTGGCTCAGGTGTTCCTGCCTATGCAGATTGTCGGACTCGTAATCCAGGAGCGGTTCTTTCACCGGGTGAAATTCTGGGGATTCTGTTCGACATGCCAGTTCCTCGCATACGGATTGCTCGGGGTTCTCGTACTATTTTTCAACCAGATCCCTCAGCCGTACGGCGTTATGGCATTCATCACGATTATGGCAATGTCGGTTATCGCTTCCAGCATGATCGGACCAATCGGACTGACATGGCACGCCGATTTTGTCCCCAGAAGAGCAAGCACCGGATTCTGGAGTAAACGCAATGCCAATTATCTGCTCTACAGTACCATATCTACCGTGCTGGCTGGCGTGCTGCTTCAATCTCTCGGTACCGGGTGTAATCTCAGCTACTCAATTATGCTGTTCCTCGGAATGATATTCGGATTGTGTTCCTCTGCCATGCAGGTGGATATCCCGGATACAAATCCTTTCCCAAAAACCAGCAAAGATAATCCGGCTGAACAGCTTAAGGCGGTCTTTAAAAGCAGAGAACTGCGGCCGCTGATTATCTTCTTCGGAATGCAGGCGGTAGCCGCAGGTTTTACCGGGGCATTCCTATATATCTATTTGCAGAAAGAGATCAATATGCAGATAACATCCCAGCAGGTACTGCTGGCAATAAGCACTCTTACCGGATTCTTCTCCGCAGGCATTATCCGCAGAATGGGGCTTAAATACAGCAGACAGTTTATCCTCGGACTTTGCACCTTTATCTTAGCTGTGTTGGCTTTATGGTGGGGTATTATGACCCCGGGAAATCCTTTGTGGCAGATCGGCGGCGAGTGGCTGCCGCACGGATTCCTCGGCGCTCTGCCTATATTTATGATTACCGGTTTTACCACTATCGGACTCGCCGCATCCAGAGAGTCGCTTATCACCACCCAGCGCGATAAGAACATTCAGGGCATGGGCATTGCTATTATATATGCCGGAACCGGCGTGTGCGGCGCAATTACCGGAATTATAAGCGGATACTTTTACGGCGTCCTCGAAAATTGGTCCTGGCTCGCCGGAACTCCTTTCAAACCTTTCAATATAATGGCGTTTATCGCCGCTGCCGGATATCTGGCAACTCTGCCTGTGATGTTTAGATTAAAAGCTCCGGCGAAAGCAGAATAATGATAGAAAAACTGCCCGTTCTCGATATCCTGCCGCAATTGACCGAGGCTCTGGACGGACACGGAATCGCTGTGCTTACCGCTCCGCCAGGCACCGGTAAAAGTACCGCCCTGCCGCCGGAACTTATTAAACTGGCCAATGGTAAAAAAATTATTATCCTCGAACCCAGAAGAGCCGCCGCTAAAACCGTGGCCGCCAGAATCGCATGGAATATGCACGAAAAAGTCGGCCGGAGCGTGGGGTGGCGCATCCGTAACGAAACAGTGCCGGGAACTGAAATAGAGGTCGTTACCGAGGGAATTCTGATCCGGATGCTTCAGCATGACCCGGAATTGACTCAGGCGGGAATCGTAATATTTGACGAGTTTCATGAACGCTCCCTGATTACCGATCTCTCGCTGGCTTTGACCTTCGATGTGCGGAAATCTCTGCGCCCGGATTTGAAGATTCTTATCATGTCCGCTACTATGGACGGTCGTGCCGCCGCAGAAAAATTCAACGCTCCTTTTATTGAGGCGCATGAACGTATGTATCAGGTCAAAACTCTGTATCAGCCACGGCCGGCTACGGAAGATGCACCGTTCGCCGCCGCCAGAGCCGCTCTCAATATCATGCGCGAAGAACCGGGATCCGCCCTGATCTTTTTGCCCGGCGCCGCCGAAATCGGCCGGGCATGTGAGTTTTTACACGAATATCTCCCCCAGGATACCGATGTTTTCCCTCTTTACGGCGCATTGTCAGGCGGCGAACAGGAGCGGGCGATCGCCCCGGCGGAACCTGGAAGAAGAAAAATCGTCGTCGCTACCAATCTCGCCGAAACCAGTTTGACTATTGAGGGGGTGAGAATAGTTGTCGACTCCGGTCTCCAGAAAAAAATGCGCTTTTCGCCGGTAAGCGGAATGTCGCGCCTCGAAACCGTAAGAATCTCCCGGGCTTCCGCCAATCAGAGACGGGGCAGGGCGGGTCGTACCGAAGAGGGGATATGCATCCGCTTATGGAGCGAAGCGGAAAATACCGCGATGTTGCAATTCGATCCACCTGAAATTCTCGACGCCGATCTGGCCAGATTTACCCTGGAACTCGCCGCGTGGGGCGCAAAACCGGAAGAGCTTATGTGGCTGGATAATCCGCCTGCTCCCGCGTTGAAAGCCGCAGGAGAACTGCTCGCCGGATTGAATATCATCTCTCCAGACGGCGCACTGACCGCCTGCGGACGACGGGCCGTTGAACTCCCGCTGCATCCCCGGCTCGGAATTATGATGGTGCGCGCCGCCGAAATCGGTCTCGTACCTCTCGCATGTGAAGTTGCCGCTATACTTGAATCACGCTGTATATCCGATAATGACGACCTGGGTGAGCAGATTTATTCCAGCCGCTCCGGAGGATACTCTGCCGGACGCATTCGCGACTTGCGCAATCAGCTGTTGCAGTTGATGAAAGTCAGAATGGTTGAACAAAATCCGGCCGACTGCGGCAGAATCCTCGCCTTCGCCTATCCCGACCGCGCCGGAAAGGCAAGGAAAAATAACAGCGAACTCTTTCTCCTCTCCGGCGGTCGCGGCGTGAGACTCAACCGGGAAAGCCGGTTGCGGGGAAATGAATTTATTATCGCCGCCGAAGTCGATGACTCCAGCGAAAATGGTCTCGTCCGGCGCGGTGCAGCAATAACGCTGGAGCAGCTTAAAGAGTGCGCACCGCAGCTCTTTACTCACCGTGAGAAAATATTCTTCGATCAGGAGAAGGCCGCCGTATATGCCGTTTCCGAAGAGTGCATGGGCGCTGTGGTGCTTGCCTCCGTCCCTATGAAAAATCCCGACCGGCAGAAGTGTACTGCGCTGCTGATTGACGCGATCCGCAAAAACGGGTTGGCAGTTCTGGAGTTTTCCCCCCAGCTGGAGGCGCTTATCCATCGTACCGGATTTGCCCACAGACAGAATAACGGCGATTATCCCTCGCTTGACGGAGAGACGCTGACCCGCAACCTTGAATCATGGCTGGCTCCATATCTCGACGGCCTGAACTCTATCGCCCAGATTAAAAAACTCGATCTTTATCAGATTATGATCAACTATATATCCTGGAGTAAATTTGAAGCGCTTAACCGGGATTATCCCGAGAGATTCGTTACCCCCGCAGGTTCGGCACTGAAAATCGATTACTCCGGCGATACACCCAGAATTTCAGCCAGAATTCAGGAGTTCTACGGATGCCAAATCCACCCTACCGTCGGTAAAGAGCATACCCCGTTAATTATTGAACTGCTCTCTCCGGCTATGCGGCCGGTTCAGGTTACTACCGATCTGCCCGGATTCTGGACAGGCAACTGGCCGATCGTTATGAAGGAGATGAAGGGGCGTTACCCTAAACATGTTTGGCCGGAGCACCCCGAAAATGCTATGCCTACCACTAAAACCAAGGCCGCTCTTAAACGCGAACTCGAGAAAAAATAGATAGTTGCAATCGCAACTGAATGTTTGTATTTTGATTCCCAGGCCGATTGCTTTTTGACAAAAACCAACTAAATTAAACGGCAAATTTTACAGAACGACGGCTAGAGGAGGTTCTCAATATGAAAGATATGACTTCCGGCAATCCCCTTAAACTGCTGGTGATGTTTTCTATACCGCTATTGTGCGGAAACGTTTTTCAACAGCTCTATCTTATGGCTGATACAATTATTGTCGGAAAAACTCTCGGCGCCAACGCTCTCGCCGCAGTCGGCGCTACCGGTTCGCTCGCTTTTATGATGATCGGGGGAATTTACGGCCTGACCAGCGGATTCGCCGTAATTACAGCTCAGAGATTCGGCGCAGGCGACCAGAAGGGGGTTAAACACTCTATCGCAACGATCGCTGAATTGAGCCTCATTATGTGGGTCGTAATTACCGTGTTCTGTATATGGTTCGTCGATCCTATGCTGAAAATGATGAATACACCCAAAGAGATTTTCAACGATTCAGAAAAGTATATCGCCGCGCTCTTCTGGGGATGCGGCGCTTTTATCCTCTACAACGGAGTCGCTTCCATCCTGCGGGCTCTGGGCGACAGCAAAACTCCTCTCATATTCCTCGTGGTGGCTTCCGGTCTCAATATCATCCTCGACTTCGTATTCATTCTGACTTTTAAAATGGGCGTCGCAGGAGCAGCATGGGCTACCGTCGTCTCTCAACTCGTCGCCGGAGTCTGGTGCTTTATATATGCCAGAAAACACTTCCGCCATATTATGACCCTTTCGCCTCAGGCATGGCGGCTCGACCCGAAATTCGCATGGGAACATTTGAGGGTCGCAGTCCCAATGGGAACTCAGTTCCTCATCATCGCGATCGGATCTATCATCCTGCAGTCTCAGCTCAATACCCTGGGCGAAGTCACCATCGCCGCATATACCGCCGCATGCCGCGCCGACCAGCTGGCAATTCAGCCGTTCCTCGCTTTCAGTATCGCGCTCTCTACATACGTCGCCCAGAATTACGGCGCAGGAAGAATGGACCGCATTATACTCGGTATCAAACAGTGTATTAAACTCTCCGTCACCGTCAGCATTATCGGCGGAATCATGATCATTATCTTCAACCGCCAGATTACCATGATGTTCTTTAAAGACGCTGATCCGGAACTGCTGCGCGAATCAGGGTGGTTCCTTACATTCAATGCCGTGTTCTATTCCGTACTGGCTATGCTCTTTATCCTGCGCAATTCACTGCAGGCGATGGGAAGAGCTTTCGCCGTGCTCGCTTCGGGAATTGTTGAGCTGTTCTGCCGGAGCTTTACCGCATTCTATCTTATCGCTAATTTCGGGTTCTTCGGCGCGTGTTTCGCCAATATCGGCGCATGGTGGGGCGCTGCCATTATGCTCGCAATTATCTATTTTAAAACTATGCGCGAGGAACAGGGGACTTTTAACGTATCCCATACCCGCATACGGGACAGCAGAATATAAAAAAACCCCTCCGGATGCACCGGAGAGGTTTCACGCCTTTCAATTCTTTACTTCAAATTGGCATTACGCCATTCAAGCACCTTGCCGCCAAGAAGATTGTTGATCGGCTTCTCTTTGAAATCTTCCAGGAACTTTTGCGCCGGTTCACGCAGATCTTCACGCTTTAACGCCTCCTTGAACATTAAATAGTCGCTCAAGCCTGTCTGCCACAGGAGCCAGCGGCGCGAAGGTACCAGACCGTCGGCCGTCTTGTAGAAGAAACTGAAGGTGTATTTCCACGTCTTGTCCGGCTCCGTACTGTAACAACTGGTCCAGTAACAGCTGCCATCCAGATCCCACGCCGCAGATATCAGCGGCTGGCAGCGGAAATAGCGCGGAGGCGTGGCGGGCGACGGATTGCAGTCGTAAAACCACATCTCCGATTTGCGGTTCGCACGCACGTATTCAATCTCTTCATCGTGGTTCTCCCCAAACTGCCAGCCCTGGGGACACCAGACCGCAAGATGGGGAAGATAGGCGTCAATCAGCTCTTGGTTGTCTTTGGGAAGATAGTCGGAGAATATCTGAATGTTCGGATTGTGCTCGTGAATCTTTTTGCATGATTCCAAAAACTCCGGACATAATGTCTCATCATATATTTCCAGATACCAGTCGTCGTAACTCAAACCCTCGTTCTCCAACACTTGTACCAGACGATCCAGCCAGGGATTGTATTCTTCATGCCAGCCTCCATGATCACGGGCATACCATACCTCGATCAGAAGATAAAACGGCTTGCCGTCCATCGCGGTGCGGATATTGCGCAACGAGTCGAGAAGATTCTTGAACGAGGCGTCCAGATCTCCATCCACCATATCTGTCAACTCAATGAAGTAGGGCGCGGTACTGCTTAAACCGGGTACCGGCTTCGGAAGATTCGTGATGTGAAAGGTGTTGATCCGGTTCGCCGCCATAAAACGGGTCTTCTCCAGATCCTTGGCGTCATTGTAATCCCAGTGAAAAGTCTTTAACGGGTAGACCGTCTCCGGCAGCACCATCTCCGATACCGTAAGATTCAACTCTTCACTGCGGGTGGGAATATTGTAGTTGTAGGGCTTGAATTCCACCGAACCTTTCAGTACACCGGGAGTGGCACCGGCGGTCTTTAAGTAGACCAGCACCCCGATTGTTTCATCCGGACCGATACGGACAAAATTGTCCTCCTTCAACTCCACCGGATAGTCCGGATAACCGTCTATCTCCAGCAATTGATAGGCTTTGGCATACTGCGCCATATCCCCGGTTACCGTAATATGAAGCGTTTCAGTAGCAGCACTGTTGTTGCGGAGCAGATAGAGAATGCCATCCTCGCCGTTTACCGGCAACGTCAGAGACGTTCCGTCAAAATCGTCCGTGACTGCTGTGCCGCGGTGATACTCTGTATCCTGCGGCATGGCGGCAATCGTCAAAGCAGGTTCATTGTAACGGGACGCAATATCCGAACCCTTGCGGAAAAATTCACTCGTGTGACACTCGCGGCCGCGAGTGTCTTTCTCCAGCGAAGGCTCTGCAATGAGACGGGTAAGCTCTGCTATGTCCGCCGCAACACCTTCCGCCGCAAATTTTTCCGGATCCGCAGCAGAAACACGCTTGATCGAATTTATTGTGCGAACCGTGGAGATGATGTCATGCTCTTCATAACTTTCCGGTATGAGGAGTTCGTCCGACGATAATACCTCTGCCGGCGGCGGCTCCGTCGTTATCTCCGGATTGCGCACCGCAAGCCAGACTCCCGCATTCGTGTACTCCATGCCTACCCCGAATGAGAGATAACCGGACATGTCACTCCGCTTCATCGACGTTATTACCCGCTCCCAACGGTAGGGCTTGCTCATCCCTCCGTAGGATACTTTGAAGGTCAAACCACCCCATTCCGCATTCTCCGAGATTACCGTCTTGATCTTCGCCGGACGGTTCGTCATCACTTCAACCGAAAAATAGAGCGTCTCCGCATCCGCCAACTCCTCTTTCCAGCAGTTGCGCACCAGAAACAGCCAGCTCTGGTCACTTGGCGTGAATAATACCGCTGTCGATTCCCCGGAACTGGAGTCCCAGAAATCCACCACTCCTTCGCCATTGCCGAGATTGCGCACCTCCCACAATCCGTTAAACAGCGTCTCCGGCACATCCCCGTAAAGCGCGGCGCACAAAAATAATCCCGCCGATAACAGCACTCCTCTTAATATCCCCATAGCTCCCATCTCCCTTCCTTAAATGTCAATAATATATTATAATATGGCCAGCTGTCACTCCGGAACGGAAACGCCGGCAACCCAGCACCATTGTACAGATTGCCGTCCGGATTGTCCGCCCAGGCGTAACGCACCGCTTCCGGCTTTACGCCGTCAGGCGCAAACAGACGTACGGTATTGCCAACGATTTCCGCATGTGCCGGATGAAATTTCCTGTCACTGCCGGCAACATAGAAGCCGCGCAGAACTTCCCCCGCCGCATAAAGTCCGTCCGCATGGTCAAATTCCACCATCACTTCAGAACCATTTATCGCAACCGAGCGGAAACGGGGACCATAGGCCGCCAGCTCCCCGCAACCGTAAATCTCACGCAATGCTACCGACGCAAGACGCTCGCCCACACTGCGCTTGTCCTGCGGATGTATGTCAGACGCTTCTCCAATGTCTATCGCCGTGGTCATGAAAAGATTGGCCGTTTCACGCTCGGCAATGTCCTGCTCATTGCGCAGTACCGCCCAGGCACTGGATTCATCGTAGCCAAGACATTCACGGTAGTTCGCCAACTGCACCATTATAAACGGCAGGTCGCTTTCCCCCCAGCGGTAACGCCAGTCTCTTATCAGCCGCTTCATCCCCCGGCTGTATTTTGACGCCAGTTCCACCGTACGCGCATTCGTCTCTCCCTGATACCAGAGGACTCCGCGCAGACCATACGGGATTAACGGCTTGATCATGCCTTCAAACAGAACTGTGGGCGTATTGTGCTGGTTCGGCCCGCAATACTCTTTACTGTAATAATCCTGAAGTATCAGCCCCATGTCGTATTCCATATTGAAACGCCATTCGACACCGCCGATGTCCAGCTGCTCAGACGAATCCGCCAGACGCAGGCGGTAATCTTCCGCTTTGCCGCCAAATCCCGCACCAAAGGCAAAGGAGAAACAACGCACCGCAATCAGATTTATTCCGGATTTTACCAGATTACCCGGAATACGGTAACTGCGGAGCGTCTCCCAGTAGAGCTTGTCAAAGCCGCTGCCGGTACGCCCGACTTCCACCCCGTTGAAGTAGGTGATGTCGTGCTTGTCTATACCGCCAAGATCTAGCACCAGATCTCTGCCAGCCCAGGACTCCGGAACAGATACATTCAGACGAATCCACGCCGCTCCATTACCACCAAGTTTTTCAGCTATCCACCAGCACGGCAGTTTTACCCGCTTCCACGCACTGTCATCATAACCGGGATCTGCCCAGCCCGACTCCACTCCGCGGTTGCCGGTGTCCATGTGGCTGTAGGCGTAAAGAACCGCATCTTCCGACAGCATGTTTAAATTGGAGTGATTCAACTGCGCCCAGGAGGACTCGTCCGCAAAACAGCGGTCACGCTCCGCAAGCAGACCGCGGGTTTCTTCATCATACTGCAACGCTTCACGACTCGTCCAGGCTTCAATAAATGTACCACCCCAGTAGGAGTCTATTATCCCGACCGGTATGCCAAGCTCCTGCCAGATGTGACGCCCAAACCACAGCGCTACCGCAGAAAATTCTCCGGCATTATCCACATTCAGCTTCTCCCAGCCACCCGGAAAATCATCCTGCTCCACCCCGGATGCACGCCGAGGAACTGTGAGTACGTGCAGATCTGGACACTCTATCTTTAACAGATCCAGAAATTCACGGTGCTGGCGGGGGGTGCTCTTTAACGGAAATTCCATATTCGACTGCCCGGACGCCAGCCATACCTCTCCAATATAGATATCCCCAACTTCCAGCTCTTCGCCGGTATCGCGGTTCGTTACCTTGATGGTATAAGGCCCGCCCGCCTCCATGGGCGGAAAGTAGAGCCGGAATCTGCCGCTCGATGACGTGGCGCCAAATGTGATGTTTCCACCCAGCTCACCAATAATTACACAGTCCGGGGCGCTCTCCCCCCAGACGGGAATCGTTTTCCCGCGCTGAAGAACCGCTCCAGCAGAAAAAAGCGTTGCAAGTTTCATAGCTCACTCCACCTGATCAGCCGCGCTTTTCCGCCGCAAGCTCGTCAAATATCGTCGGACGCGTACGCAGCTTTTCCGGATAAAAGGCAACAAACGCTTCCGCATACATTACATTGCAACGGCTGCCGCGGAAACGGGCGTCAAGCGTTTTGCAGGTGACTAGAAAGTCATTGCGGTTCTGGCATTTGTAGAGACGGATAAGCTTGTTGCGCTCTTCAAATACATCGGTTATGTCCGCAAAACAGTCCGGATTGAAGCCCTTGGTCTGCACGGTGTGTTCGTGGAAGTAGAGCTCCGTGTCGTAACCGGAACGCTTGGTGGCGATGTCCAGCGCTTTGAAGATAATTGCATTCGACATTACATGGTCTATATGCACATCCAGCGGCCAGTTCAGAAATATCGCACGGGGCTTTAACTCTTCTATCAGCTTAGCCGCACGTTCGCACACCTCACGCCCCGCAAAACCTTCTCCGAAAATATCTTTCTCTCCAAGAAAATGCAGGTCGGCATTCAACATCTTCGCCACTGCTTCCTCTTCCGCCGTACGGATCGCCGCGCATTCGTCAAACGAGACCTTTTCACGCAGCATGCCGCTTTCGCCACGCGTCATATCCACCATGTGGATCTTGTAGCGGTTCTTCAGTCTCAGCATGGTTCCCGCTGAACCGGTGATGTCATCCGGATGCGCCGACGAAAAAATGATGTTTTCCATTTTTATATAACTCCTGATTGTTTTGTCCGGAATTTTTTTGTGTAAACTTTAACCCCCTTTAAGGCGGATGTCAAGCAGAAGAACGGTAATTTACAACCTTTATTCCCATTCCGGCGCTTCACGCAGCAGCTCCGCAGTTTCACTCAGCGCCTGAGGCAGGCAGCGCACATCCGCCAGCACCGGCAGAAAATTGGTGTCGCCATTCCAGCGGGGCACAACGTGGCAGTGAAGATGTTCCGCCAACCCGGCTCCCGCTGCTTTGCCAAGATTGAACCCCACATTGAACGCATCCGGCTCAAGACTCTTTTTCAGCACCTGCTCCGCTTTGCAGATTAAATCCATCAACTCATAGCGCTCATCCGCCGTCAAAAGAGTTAAATCCCCGACATGACGGTACGGTACCACCAGAATATGACCGGAATTATAAGGATAACGGTTCAGCATTGCATAACAACTGCGCCCGCGGTACAGAATAAGCTCATTCTCCGGCTTTTCCGGATTTTCCTCCGTATTGCCGCACAGAAAACAGTCGGGACTGCCCAGATTGCGGATGTATTCCACCCGCCAGGGCGCCCATAACGGTCGCTTGCCCTCCATCTCGCTCCTCCAAATCAATTGTTCAAGTGCTTCGCCAGTTCCCGCCGGTCATGACTCCACTCGCTCAGCCACCAGATACACCCAGCCAGTGACAGAACCGCCATCAGGTAGATAAACCAGTCGCCGAAACGCAGAAAAACAGTCGGTTCCGGATTTAACGGCACATCGCATTTAACTACCCCGGCAATGCGCTCTTTGCTCAGAAAATCCACCGTGCCATCCGCATTGCGCAACACTCCATCCACCGCTATCCCCACCGGAGAGATTACTACGCTCGCTGAGTTATTGCCGCAGCGGACCATCGGCAGACCGCTCTCTATCGTACGCATTATGCAATTTGCATAGTGCTGCTCCGGTTCCGCACTCTCCGGATACCAGGCGTCATTCGTAATCACCGCAAGCAGATTCGCCCCCAGCTGCGCCTCCCGCCGCGCAATGTAAGGAAAGACATCTTCAAAACAGATGCTTACACCGGCTCTTACCCCGGGCAGGAGATTCAACGGAGTAAAATCACTCCCCGGAGTCAGATCCCGGTGCATGTCGATTATCCGGATGACAAATTCCGGCAGAAAATCACGGAACGGCACATACTCCCCGAACGGAACCCGGTGGATTTTGTCAAACTTTTCCGCATAACCCGTGTGATCCGGATGAAACAGCATCGCACGGTTGAAGGTGAGAAAATCACTTTCGCCTGACGGATCTTCCTCTATATCAATCGCACCGAAAAGCAGCGGCGTATTGTAGGTCATAAGGGCGTAGAACAGCTGCGCCCGCAATAACTGCGCACTGCCGGAAGAATCACTGTAAGGAATCGGCGTGGCGGACTCAGGGAAAAATACAATGTCCGGCTTTTCCTCCCCCGACATCAGCTCTTTCAACAGCGAAAAGTTGATCTTCAGTGCCTCAATTCCTTCTTCAACCGTCGCCGAACGGCGCTGCGAGATGTTGCACTGTATCAAACCGAATTTTACCGGAAGCGTCTCCTTATATTCAAAACTACGCATCCGGTGCATCCCGTAAAAACCGCTCCCCGCAATCAATGCACAGCCCAGCAGAAACAGCCACGGCAGACGGCGCTTGCGCCCCGATTGAAAGTCACGGTAGGCATTGTCCACACTGACTGCCAAGGCGAAGTTGACGAAGATTATCGTAAAGCCAACCAGATAACTCCCCCCGATTGACGCCAGTTGCAGCAGTTCCGGTATACGATACTGCGTTACCGCCAGAAAGTTCCACGGCAATGCCCAGGCACGCCCCCATTCAACCATTAAATAGAGCGCCGAACCCAGCACCGCAAACGCAAGATCGTTCAGCCAGCCACAGCGCGGCGGATCGGCCGCACGCTCGCTGAAGCTCATCTCACGCTCGCGCCGCCCGCAGCGGATATAACAATTGAAACGCGACAGCACCATTGCAAAAACACCAAAATAAAGCGACAGCACCGTTGCCAGAATATAGGGTATCACCCCGAACGAACCCTGTATCTCATCCAGAAAATGAAACGCCGTAAATCCCCACGCCCAGCCGAACAATACTCCGCTCCACCAGGCGTAACTCATCCTCGCATACATGGTTACAAGCAGCAGCGGAACAAACGCAATGAACGCCAGACAGGACCAGTTTAACGGCGGCAGCGCCGCACTCGACAACAGCCCGCAGACCACCATCAACAATCCGGTTGATACTTTCCGCCACCGGCTTATACGCCATACTTCGTTCTCCGGAACACCGGCTCCAGAGTCTTTATTTAACCTGTGCAATATCATTTTTGACCGCTTACTTTTACGTTGAAAAGTTGAAAAAATCACTAAACGAGTGTAATTTATACTGTGTTGTGGATTTTGTAAAATTCGTGAAAGGGTTTTTCTGTAAAAATGAATCAGCAAGAGGTCTTTGATTTTGACCACCTTATTATAGGCAGCGGTCTGGCCGGCCTCGGCAGCGCTCTTCAGCTCGCCGACGCAGGAGGCAAAGTCGCCGTCCTTTCCAAGCGCGACGCCGAAGAGGGCAGTACACGTCGCGCGCAGGGCGGTATCGCATGTGTTATGACCCCGGAAGACTCTTTCGACGCTCATGTACAGGATACGTTGAACGCCGGAGCCGGGCTTTGTCATGAAGATGTAGTCAGAACAATCGTCGAATCCGGCCCGGAAGCAGTTAAAAGACTGATCGCCAGAGGCGTTCACTTTACCACCAGAGGCGAACTGGGGTTCTCCGATCATACCGATAATTTCGACCTCGGACGCGAGGGAGGTCACACCGAAAGACGCGTCCTGCACGCCGGAGATATCACCGGACAGGATATCGAACGCACTCTCGTTGAGGCATGCCGCAAACACCCCAATATCACCATGCTCGAATATCACTACGCCATCGACCTTATTATGGCAAGACGGCACGGTAATATGGAGGATAACCGCTGCCTCGGCGCGTATGCACTCGATACCGTTACTCAGAAAGTTAAAACTTTCCGCGCTTATACCACTACCTTGGCATGCGGCGGCGCCGGCAAAGTCTATCTCTACTCCAGCAACCCCGATATTGCATGCGGCGACGGCGAAGCAATGGGATTCCGCGCCGGCGCAAAAATCGCCAATATGGAATTTATTCAGTTCCACCCGACTATACTTTATGACTACAATGTCCGCTCCTTCCTCATCAGCGAGGCCGTTCGCGGCGAGGGCGCGGTCCTTAAAGTCAGGTGCCCCGACGGATCATACCGCGAATTTATGCACAAGTATCACCGCATGGAATCGCTCGCTCCGCGCGACGTGGTGGCAAGAGCTATCGATAACGAAATGAAACGTACCGGACAGGAGTGCGTTTACCTCGATATCCGCCATAAGTCCGAAGAGGAACTCAAACGCAGATTCCCAAATATCTTCGCTAAATGCCTCGAAGTCGGCATAAATATGGCTAAAGACCTTATACCAGTCGTTCCCGCTGAACACTATGTGTGCGGAGGCGTGCTTACCGACGTAAACGGCTATACCGGTATCCCCGGATTATATGCCGCAGGAGAGTGCGCATGCACCGGTTTGCACGGCGCCAACCGTCTGGCCAGCAACAGCCTGCTCGAAGCTCTGGTCGTGGCGGAACTCTCTGCCAAGCATATCGAAAACGTACTGCCTAAACTTAAAGAGACTGCAATGGATTTTATGGTCCCGCCATGGAGCTGCGGCAACGCTACCAATTCCGACGAACTCGTGGTTATTACCCATAACTGGGAGGAAATACGGCGCTTTATGTGGGACTATGTCGGCATATTCCGCACTACTAAACGGCTCGAACGCGCCAAGGCAAGAATTAAGCTCATCCGCAAGGAGATCGAAAAATATTACTGGGATTTTCACGTTACTCCGGATCTGCTTGACCTGCGCAATATCGCGACTACCGCCGAACTCATTATCGACTGTTCGCTCGCCCGTAAGGAGAGCCGCGGTCTCCACTATAACGCCGATTACCCCGTGCTGGAATCAGAGATGAACGGCGTCGATACCATCGTCCAACGGAACCTCAAGTATTATGACTGATCTGCTAGCCAAGACCGATGAGAGAATAAAAAATATTGTCCGGCAGCTGCAGAACGCAGGATATGAAACTTATATCGTTGGCGGCGCGGTGCGCGACCTTTTACTGGGACGGCCTCCCAAGGATTACGATATATCCACCGCCGCAACTCCTCAGGAGATACGCAATGTGTTCGGCCGGAGAGCGGCCAGAATTATCGGCAAAAGATTCCGGCTGGTTCATTTGATGTGCGATGGCGATATTATCGAAATCTCTACATTCCGCCGTCGGCCGGCATCCACCGGCGCGGTACCGGATAAGCTCTCCGCACGCGGCTTCGTGCCCGATAAGATGCTGTTCGAAGATAACGATTTCGGCACCTCAAAAGAGGACGCTTTCCGCCGCGATTTTACCGTGAACGCCCTTTTTTATGACCCCGTGGCCGATAAACTTATCGATTATACCGGAATGGGACTCGCCGATATTCAGGACCAGGTGGTTAGAATTATCGGCGACGGACACGAGAGATTCGAAGAGGATCCGGTCAGGCTGCTCCGAGCACTTAAACTCGTCGGACAATATGGATTCAAACTCGCACCGGAAACCGAAAAGGCTCTGCGCGATTCCATCCAACTCATTCAGCTCGCCGCTCCTTCACGCATGGCGCTGGAACTCGAAAAGATCCTTATATCTGCTTACTCTTCCGGAATTATACGCGCTTTCCGGCAATACGGTTTTTTATACTATTTCCTCCCTTATATCGACCGCAACTGGGAGTCGGCTCCAATTCAGCGCGCAATGGCAATGCTCGAATGCCGCAACCGGAGAGTCCTTTCCGGACGTTACCGCGGCAGCGTATCCGTCGCCGTCGCCGCCATGGCTCTGCCTCTCGTCGCTGATATGCACGGCGCAACCGGCGAGGGGGAATTGTGGCAGAATAATCAGGATACTCCGGAGATTATCAACAGCGTTATCCGGACAATATTCTCCCCGCATAACCTGATAAAACGCGTTACCGCCGCCAGCACCGGAATGCTGCTTAACCAGCCGGTCATGTTTAATTACAGCGATAAAACACGCGTTAAAGCACGAATCCTGCCGCACGCAAGAGAGTTGCTCTATATCCAGAATGAACTCTGGTGGCACCGCTCCGACCTGATCGAAAAATGGGAAAACCCCGGCAGCTGCGACAACTCATCAGCACGCAGCCGATGCAGAAGAAGACGCCCATACCGTTCCAGACGCAGAAAAGATAATAACACCGGAATTCAGGCTGCTTCACCTGAAAATACAGGGGAATAAAACCAGTGAACGACAACCGGAATAAACGCTCCATATGTTATGTGGCTACTACCGGAAAGTGTCTGGCTCTGTTCATCTGGCCGCAGGCGAAGTTCCTCGCCGAACACGGATGGCAGGTGACTCTGGCCGCAAGCGAGGATAAAAGATTGCGCAAACTCGCTGATAGTCAGCCCAATGTCAGGTTTATTCCATTCGCTATGCGCCGCCGGGCTTCGCTGATTGACGCTGTAAAGTTTCCATTTAAACTCTTTATGCTGTTCAGACGCGAGAAATTCAACTTTGTCCAGTACTTTATGCCCAACGCCGCATTCTATTCCGCTATAGCCGCCAGAGCCGCAGGAATTAAGTTCCGCTACTATCAGCTCGGAGGATTGCGCTACTCCGCCGCCGGAGGCATCAAGCGGTTCCTGCTCAAAGTTCCGGATATTATCGCATGCAAGTGTTCAACCCAGGTGGTTTGCGTCTCCCGGGGAAATCTTGAAATGGCGGTCAGAGACCGCCTGTTCCCGGCACGGAAAGGGGTGATTATCGGACACGGCGGCAGCAAGGGCGTGGATATGACCGTGTTTGACTGCTCAAGACGGGAGGAGTGGAATCGGAAAATCCGGCAGAAACTCGGAATAGGCATGGATAAAATTGTTATCGGATTCGCCGGATCCATC
Organism: uncultured Victivallaceae bacterium; assembly: GCA_944392655.1. GTDB lineage: Bacteria > Verrucomicrobiota > Lentisphaeria > Victivallales > Victivallaceae > CALXXL01. The sequence continues at coordinate 89,728 of CALXXL010000006.1, read as the reverse complement.
CGCCGCGATAAAGGATGCGGCGAGCTTTTGAAAGCATTCGAAAAGTTGGCCGGAAAATATCCGGATATTCTGCTGCTGCTCGTCGGGGATCGCGATTTTTTTGACACGATTCCCCAGCAACAGCGCGATTTTGCCGGAAAATCCGACCGGGTGATGATTGTTCCGCGAAAAGAGGAGGGCGAATATATCCCGTATGAGGAGATGCCGCAATATCTCAGCACTTTCAATGTACTGGCGTTTCCAAGCTACCGCGAAGGTCTCCCCAATGTGGTGATCGAAACTCAGGCACTGGGAATCCCCGCCGTGGTAGCAAACGTGCCGGGAGCAAACGAGGCGTTCGAAGACGGAATTACCGGTATCGGAGTGCCGCCTAAGGATCCGGAAACTTTGGCCGGCGCTCTCGAAATTCTTATCAATTCAAAGGAAAAACGCGAAAAAATGGGCGTTCAGGCACATTCTTTTGTGGAAAAATACTTTAATCAGGCTATCTTACTGAAACAGATACTTGAGGAAAAAGAGGCCAAGTTATGAGTATCGTTCAACTTTCATTCTGGGATGAGGATATTCCGGTTCAGCCGGAGCTGCCGCAGGCTGCCGGTGACGGGACGGAATCCGGAACAGATGTGCCAGAAAAGATAAATTCCAACGCCGCAAGTCCGGATAAAAATATCGCTTACAGCGATATGTGCGCCGCTGTACTCGGAAGACTCGCACTTAAAAATCCCTCTGCTCTCGCCTGTCAGGTGCCGGTATTCCGCCGGAGAATGATTACCGGAGCTGCCGCCGCATTCTATGACGGTACAGAAAGAAAAAAGTGGAACGAACCGGCTGAAACTATTGTAGTCGAGATCTTTACCGATAGAGCAGAGTGTTTGCCCATGTGCGGCAATAATCAGGCTCTGCTCGAAAAACTCGATTCGCTCGAACAGGAGAAGATCCGGATGGAGGCCGATATCCGGCGCGATGAACCGGAACTCAAAATCGTCAGCGACCTCTTTGACGATGAACATAATTCCGCCTTCGATTACCGCGCAAGCAGACTTTATCCCTACTTGAAACTGCTCGATAAAATCGAGAAAAACCACCATGCTCTATACCGCGGCAGCCGGCTCGAAAGCATCCGGCGCGCCGGAGTCGCCGACTGGCTCTATCTCGCCGTGCCGGAAAATATGATCGCTCCGCATGAACTCGCCCCGGGATGGGGATTGTGGTATGTGACCGGCGATTTCAAGTGCATTGAAGTGCTGCCTGCCGTCCGGCAGGAGGAGGTGTCGCCCGCCGGACGCAATAATCTCGCTTTAAATATCGCAAGAGCAGCAATGGAACAGGTACTATTCGCCAACGGCGTGGTAGTTACTCAGGATAACGACGTAAAACTGCATATTCCGCCTAAAAGACGGAGAAAACTGCGCAGCGGAGAGTAAGCGGAATTATGAAAAAAATCAGGTACTTCCTTGAATATATCGTCGTTAGAGCGGCTCTCGGAATGGTTCGCATTCTGCCGCACTGCGCAGTGAAAATGCTCGCCAGACTCGGCGGCTGGGGAATGGCTCTATGGCCGGAGGCGATGAAAATAGCATGCGCCAATATTAAAGTGGCTTTCCCGGAACTTAAACCGGAGGAGGTGCGGAGAATCGCGTTGAAAAGTTTTTTTAACGTCGCATTCAATATGACCGAATTTCTGTGGATGAGCGGCAGAAAAAAACGCATCGAAAAGTATACCGTTATACCGGAACCGGTCCTCTCCATGCTGAAAAATCATGTGGCTAACAATGAACGGATAATCTTTGTCAATCCACACCTCGGTTCATGGGAGGGCTCGGGACTTATGGCCCCTCACTACGCCGGAGTCAGAATGGTCGCTATCGCCAAACCGGTCAGCAACCCGTACCTTAACCGCCTGCTTAATAAGCTCGGACGCGAACAGGAGGACGGATTGCAGATTATTCAGACCAAGGGCGCAATGAGAGCGTGTCTGAAGGCTCTCCATAACGGATTCGGCGTCGGGACTCTCATCGACCAGAATACCAGAGTGCGCAACGGCGGCGTTTTTGTCAATTTTTTCGGCCTGCCTGTGCCAAGCAGCAGCGCTCCGGCCGTACTCAAGGCTTATTGCGATAAAAACTCCATCCCCGCTGTTATTATCTACGGTACCAGCGTACGTCACGAAAACGGCGTCATTACCGCTCATGCCGAGAAGCTGAGCAAGCCGTTCGAAGAGTATAAAGACGAAAAAGAGGTGTTGCAGGAACTTATGGATATCTCGCAGGAGTATATACGGCGCTACCCGGAACACTATCTGTGGCTCTACAAGCGCTTCCAGCATATCCCGCGGGGATGCGATCCGGAACTGCGGAAGCGTTATCCATATTATGCCAAAGACGCATCAGATAATTTTTACCGCAAGATCCTTTCTCAATTGCAAAAATAGTTTTTTTCCGTAAAATAATCAGTTAAAAGAGTGGAAAAAAACAAAAGTGCGTTTATCTTCTCTCATAAGTATAAACTGTTCGCTTCAGCTATATAACGGATTGGAATATGATTATGAGTTTTTTTAAAGATAAACTGCAGTGGATATTTGCCGTTGTCTCTCTTTTGGTGATAACCACAGGTTGTGTGTCTCAAAACAGCAGCAGGGCTCAGTTGAGCGTTGCCGCCGACAGCAACGGATTTAAAATCAGTAACCAACTCTTCGATATTTCCGTGTTTTCCAAGGTTATCGCATGCGAACCGCCATGGCGCGCAAACCGGTTCTATACCATGATCGATCCAATACGGTGCGAAATCAACTCCAACGGCGGAAGAATTATCCAGGACGGCAAGTTCGACGAAATCAATTTTAAAGAGTATTCTGTGAAATTCAACGGCAACTCCGGCGTGATGACCCTGGATATGGAACTGTTGAAGGAGCTGCCCACATTTATGGAATATACCATCTTTGTCCTGCCGGAAAACCTGCTCGCCGGAGCTGAGTTCACCGCGGAAACCGCCGATGGTAAGATCGTATCCGGATCCGTGCCGGTCAGCTTCGGCAGTTCAACTGAAATTGTATACCTGGTTAAAGATGCAGTGAAGTTTTCCGCATCAAACAACTACGGGACTTTTCAATTCGACGTCGTTGAAGGTAAACCCTTTACTGTCGCCGACCGCCGCGGCGTGCCTTTCGAAAATATGCGCTGTTACTGGATCGGCAACGACGGCGATATGGTTAAGGGTGTACCAGTTAAAAGTGTGGTCAATTTTTCATACACCATTAACCCTGAGCTGAAAATCGCCGCTCCGGAGTATGGCGACGGTAAGGTGAATGCCGTTCAGAAAAAAAAGCTTTTCTCTTCCCGGAGGATCGGACGGCCGCTGCTGCCGGCTCCTAAGGTGATACGTTATGCTGACGGAGTTTTAACCGGAAATTTTGCCGGACCGGAGTTTGCCGGCAGCAACGCCTTGTCGGAGCAGGACGCAGCTAAACTTGAACGGGCAGCTGAACGGCTGGGATTGACCGGCAATGGCGGCGCTAAAATGCAGATAACTGTCGGCGGAAGTCCAGAAAACGGACTGGCCGCTCCACAGCATCCCGAAGGATATGCCATGAAGATCAATGAAGATGGTTTGACCATCGCCGCCAACTCCGCCCGCGGCGCATTCTACGCGCTTCAGACCGTTGCGGCTCTCGCTGACAGCTGTTCAGATGGCGGATCTCTGCCATTCTGCGAAGTTCGCGACTGGCCGGATATGGATATACGCGGTATTCATGCCGCTCATATGGATGCCGACGCTCTGGAACACTATTCGTTCATGATCGAAAACGTTCTCGCCCCCATGAAAATGAATCATATCCTCCTGGAGTGCGAATATGTGGCATGGGATACCACTAAAGGATTGCACATCCCCAACGCCATGTCCAAAGAACAGCTTAAACAGCTGCTTCAGACCGCCGACGAAAATTTTATTGAGGTTACTCCGCTATTTCAGACCCTCAGCCATGTGCCATGGCTGTTTGAGGGAGGAAAGAATCTCGATATGGCGGAGGATCCAAACTATCCATTATATTTCAATAATTCATGCCACTCGCTGCCGTTCGCATTCAATACCTCGCACCCGAATCTCTACCCGATGCTTGAAAGATTATTCGATGAGGTGGTGGAGGTGTTCGGACAAACCAGATTCTTCCACGTAGGCCTGGACGAACTCTTCCTTTTCGGGCAATTCCCGTATCGCAAGGAGACTGCACGCAAAGGCGTTCAAAATGTGGTGTACGACCATATCATGTGGTGTTATAATTACGCCGGAAAACACAATATGCAGCTGATGCTGTGGCAGGATATCTTTGTCACTAAAGAGGAAAGCCCGGAAAACGGCTCCGGCGGCGCTCCGCATTTTACCGCCGAACTGCGCAAAAAATTACCCAAAGATATTATCTTTACCGTGTGGCGCTACTCCGGCGACTTCGAAACCTTTGACGATATGAAGGCGCTGGCTCAGGATGGGTTCCCCGTGATCGGCGCATCATGGTACGCAACCAACAACGTGGAGAATTTTACCCGGTTTGCCAGAGAACAGAATGCTATGGGGATGCTTTCAACAACATGGATTTATACCCCGAATAAAGATAATTACTACTACTGGTTCCACCAGATGGCACCTTATGTGCGGTCCGGATGCTGGTCATGGAATGTCAGCAGCAGGGCAAATGAGAATCTCAACGCGGCAAAGGTTTTCTGCGATCTCCATGAGAACGCTAAACCGGAGGAAAAACATGACGGATTTACTCTCGATATAAACGGCATTGCCAATTTGAGCATAACCGGCGCGAATAATCCGTTCCTCTCCGGTATTACATACGGACTTGACGCGCTTGGATGTGGAGAAAAACGGTGCGGTAATGTGCTGTTCGATGTCGCCGGAAAAAATGGATATACCGCCGCAGCCGCCGTCAAATCTTCCATCAATCCCGGTTTCCCGGAGGAAATTGCACTGGAAAATCTGAACCTGAAGGCGGAAAAATTGTTCTTCCTCCATTCATCAATTGGCAGTATACCGCCTCTCTATTCCAATATCGCTTCCTATACTATATATTATAAAGACGGTTCAACGGTGGAATATCCTGTAAAATATGGAATGGAAGTCGGAGTGCCGGGCGCAGATTACAACTATTACCTCAGCACCGGCAATGCCATAGAACTGCCATTCGACGGAGAAATTTCAAAGGTGTGGTACTCTGTTTGGAACAACCCGCAGCCGGGTAAAATTATCTCCCGGATCGTTCTTAAAAGCTCGGGACAGCCGTATTATCTCTTCGGTATAAGCGGATTTTAATCTTTAATATATAACAATTAATTTAAGAAAGGATTTGTAATGGGAATGAAGTCGCTGCTCGCAAAATCTCTGATGTGCGTCATCGCCGCCGCCTCCTCCATTTCTGGATACGCGGGGGATGCCGCAGACAACAGCAGGAGTAACGCACTGGAAGATACACTGGTCGCAAAAATGACCGGAAATCCCGGATTGACTCTCGCCAGCCCAATCGCAGGATTGTCGTATACCAGTAATATTATGGCAATTGAACCACCATGGCGTACCCGGCGCTTCTACAGCATGGAGGACGGACGCCCGGGACCAAGAGAAGAGGTCGAAGGCGGATACAAGGTCTCCATGCTTCAGGGCAACGGAACTCATGAATTTAAACTCAACGAGTATTCATGCGTCGTTACCGGAGATACCGCCCTCGTTACCCTCGACTGCGAAGCTACCGCCGATATCCCCAGCGTATTCGAGTACAGCGCATTCGCTGTACCGTACAGTTTGCTGGTCGGCGCTGAATATGAGGGAAAACTCGAAGACGGTACCGAAATAAAAGGTAAGATTTTCGAAAAAGAACCGGCACCGAATTCACCGTGGCTTATGTATGAAAAAGTCAGGGAAATCGAATTTAAAACCGCCCTCGGCGAACTCTCTGTCGAACTTAAAGAGGGGCCGGCATTCAATATCGGCGACCGCCGTACCTTGACTTTTGCCGATAAAAAAGGATTCTGGTTCGGATATCAAACCACTCTCGATTACGGCAAACCATTCCGCAGCGTAATCGAAATTCAGTTCGATATCAATGACGATCTCAAAATCGCCGTACCCGAAACCGACGGAACCGATACGCCGCTTGCTGTTGAAGTCGATCCCGCCGGAGTTACCACTTATGCCCCGGATATGCCGTTGCTGCCGGTGCCGAAGAAAATGGTTCAGCCCATGCCGGGCGAGGGCGGATTCTTTGTCCCCGCAGAAAAAATCAGCTTCTCCATTGCCGGACTGGATGGCAACGATACGGAAATCGACCGTCTTGCCAGAGCCGTGGCTCGCGTATGGGCTAAAATGGGCGTCGATGCCGAATTGGCCAGCACCGACAACGCCGCGTTGAAAATAGAAATCACCGAACAGGCTCCGGTGGAGAACGAAGAGGGATATTATCTCGACGTTAAACCGGATTCAATATCCGTAATCAGCAAAACCCCACGCGGCGCATTCTATGCCATGCAGACTTTGCGCGGTATCTTCCGGGACGGTAAAATCGCCGAAATTAAGATCGAAGACTGGCCGGATATGTCCTTCCGCGCCGCTATGTTCCTCGTGGACGATTATTCCCATATATTCCATACCAGAATGGTCGATGATGTCCTCGCTCCCCTTAAGTACAATACCATTGTGCCGGAAGTGGAATATGTAAAATGGGACGCCACCAGCGACGTTCATCAGCCATGGGGCATGAGCAAGGAAGATTATATCAACCTCGTAAAATGGTGTCAGGATAACTATATCGATGTGGTGCCGCTCTTCCAGACCTTCGGTCACTGCGGATGGATGTTCCCCAAAGACGAAAACGGCAACTTTAAAAATCTCGACCTCGCCGAAGATGTGAATTACCCATACGCATACAACGTCTCCAACCCGAGACTCTATCCATATATCGAAAAAGCTCTGGATGAGGTCATCGAAGCCAGCGGATATCCCAAATATCTCCATATCGGACACGACGAGGTATTCCACCCCAAAGCAGAATTCCCCGCCAGACCCGAAAATAAAAAATTGGGAATTCAGAAAATTCTCTACGACGATATTATGTGGTATTATAACTACGCCAATAAACATAATATGAAAATTATGATGTGGCACGACTTGCTCGTCACCCCGGAAGAAAGTACTGAAAACGGCGCAGGCGGCGCTCCGCATAACCTCGCCGAAGTACGCAAAAAACTTCCTAAAGATATCACTATGGCGGCATGGCGGTATGACGGCAGACCGGTCGATTTCCCGGATATCACCGCATTGCGTAATGAGGGATTCCCGCTGATCGGCGCATCATGGCATGAAGATAATAATATCGAAAACCTGACCAAGTTCTGCCTGAAACAGGGCGGATTCGGCCTCCTCCAGACTATCTGGTGCGGCTACAACGGCAATAAGATTGTTACTCATAACGGCTTCTGGCAGCTTACCCCTTATGTCCGTACCGGCGTATGGACATGGAACGCTAATGACGCCGTCAATAAATACGATCCGGCAAGAGTCCTGTGCGATATGGTTTGCAACTGGCAGGATAATCCAACCGCCGGAGAAGTAAAGTTGATCGATATGACTCCAGTGGCAAATTTGAAAATCTCCGAAGAAAATAATCCATTCCTCTCCGGTGATACATACGGCATGGATTCCATTCCTACCGGTACGGTAAATACCGGATTGGTTAAGTTTAAAATCGCTGAAAAAGATGGCGCCCCCCTCGTAGCCGCCGTTAAATCACGTCTTAACCCCATGTTCCCGGAAACCGTCAAAATGCCGCTGAACCTCAAGTGTAATGAACTTTATGTGCTGGCTGCTGTTGTAGACGTGGCCCCAGCCAAGTTCGCCACTATCGCAAATATGACCATTGAGTATGAGGACGGCACAACCATTCAGGAGCCACTTAAATATACATGGCAGCTTTCCGCTATTGACGATGAATTCAATTATCATCTCTCTACCGGAAATTCTCTGGAATGGGAAGGAAACGGCAAACTTTATCACAGTTGGTTTTTTACCTGGAAAAATCCACAGCCGGATAAAATCGTGAAAAGCATTTCATTTGCCTCAACCGAAGCCATGGATTCACTGTATTTACTCGGAATAAGCGCTAAATAACATAAAAAAATAGGGAGATAGAGATTTTTTTGACAGGAAATAATTTTGCTTTATTGTTGTAACTTGATTATTTTTAAACATTTATAAAATTAAAACTCAACATTTCATGAGAAAGGAAGGAAAAAGTATAAAAATTTTTCAAAATGGGCTTGACTATTCAAAATTAGTGATGTATTTTAAGCCGTAGTATGAGATATGAACCTTAATTTTCCTAAGACATTTTAACTTGGAGAACAAAAAATGGAAGAAAAAATTATGAAGTATCAGAAACCGAGTTTGGAAAAATTCTCCGGCTGGGGCGCGGAATTTTTGTTGGAAGGCGCAACATCTGAAATTATTCCCGGCACCTGCGATCACGGTAGCGTTGAAGTCCTTCCGTAAGGATTTTATATGGGGAGCGTAAACAGTACTCCTCTGTTACAGGCTCCGGTAAGTTTAATACTTGAACTGACAAGTAAGTGCAATTTACGCTGTGTCTATTGCTTTCATTTTGATAGCGTAACAGAGTATTGTAAAGACCTCCCAACTGAAGAGTGGCTGCAATTCATCGAGGAATTGCAGTCACTTTCCGTTTTAGAGGTCTCTTTGTCCGGCGGAGAACCATTCTCCAGACCGGATTTTATGACTATTTGCCGGAAGGTGGCCGAATCTAATATCCGTTATACTATCCTTTCCAACGGAACGATGATTACTGAAGCGCACGCCAGAGAATTGGCGGATATCGGACGCGGAAAGGTGCAGGTGTCTCTCGACGGAATAGGCGAAATTAATGATGCCGGACGGGGGAAGGGGACTTTTCAGGCCGCAGTGCGCGGAATCAGAAATCTGATTAAATACCATGTCCCGGTATATCCGAGAGTCACTATCAGCCATCATAATATCGGTCATCTGGAGGAGACGGCGGATTTTATTTTTAATGACCTCGGATTGGATTTCTTCGCTACCGGAGGCGCCGTTGTCAATGAATCCAACAGCAAAAACCCGTTTCAGATTGAATTGACCATCGACGATGTGGCACAGTCCATAATGGAGCATCGCCGCGTGATGAGCAAGTACCCCGGCAAGAGAATCGGAGCAGTGTCTGTGCCTATGGGCGTTTGGAACACATGGCGTAAAATGCTATGGGCGGAAAAGGAGAACCGTAATATCCGGGGAGGCGGATGCCATGCCACATGCGGCGGCGTTTATACCAGACTGGGCGTGAGACCAGATGGCGGTATCGTGCCATGTACGTCGTTCCCGGATAAAGTTCTCGGTTATATCAACAGAGATAAACTCAAAGATGTGTGGCAATCTGCACAGTTTTTGAATGAGCTCAGAGCTTTGAGGCATAAGCCGATTACTGATTATGACAAGTGCCGCGAGTGCCGCTTCAACCGCTGGTGCGTTGGTTCATGTCCTGCCGTGGTTCAGCAGTATAATGACGGTTCAAGACCAAGCTGCGCTTCCACTATGTGTCTGACTGATTTTCTGGAGCGGTTCCCGGATTTCGATTTTGACCTTGAACATATCGGGGATATCTTAAAATAAAATTACCGAGCCGGAAATAAAGCTCTATTTTTATAGCAGAACAATTTGATTTTCAGCTCATATTGTGTATATTATAAAAAGCTCGGGGTATAGCGCAGCCTGGTTAGCGCGTCACACTGGGGGTGTGAAGGTCGAGAGTTCAAATCCCTCTACCCCGACCATTTTTCGGGTTTTATGCCGATCGGTATTCCGGTCGGCTTTTTTTGTATTGTAAAATACCATTTATCGGTAAGCGGTGAAGTTGCGGCAGTTGAATTGTTAAAAGACTGTCTTTGAATTTATGTCCGGGCGTTTTCATTTGCCGGTAAATATATGGATATCGGCAATGCCGATCGGTATTATATGTAATAATTTCAGCCAGTCAAGGCAGTTGAGATTTTTACGGTGACTCCGGCTTACAGGATAAAATTAAGGCGTATGTTTTTATCCTGTAAACAACAGCCGGAGGGCAGATTCAGGCTGAAGGTTCCTGTGACGATGACAACGTTTTGTCTACCATCGCACAAACACAGGAGTCTGACCAGACATTTTCCGCCGTTTCAATCATGTCGATAATCGTGTAAATCGGCAGAATAATGCCAAGAATGCCTATTGGCGCCTGTATGCCGGACATTAACGATAGCGTCAGGAAATAACACCCCATCGGCACCCCCGCATTGCCAATCGCCGAGACGATCGAAATGAAAAACCACAGCAAAAGAGTCGCCGCACTCGGTTCCCACCCGCCATTCTGCATGACAAACAGCGAGGTCACCAGAATAAAGGCGGCACAGCCATTCATATTAATGGTACAGCAGATCGGCAGGACAAAACGCGCTACCTCTTTCCGGGCTTTTAAATTGTTTTCCGCCGATTCCACCGTTACCGGCAAGGTCGCCGCTGAACTCTTGGTGAAAAGCGCCATCAGCACCGCCGGCAGCATACAGCGGAATACCTTTAAAGGATTTATGCCGCGTACCAGCAGAAACAGAGGCAGAATAATGAAAAATTGAATTAAATTGCCACCCAGTACCACCGCTACATATTTGCCCAGTGAACCAATGATAAATCCCGCCGATACCTGCGCCGAAAGCTGCGCAGCAAATGCTACAATACCAAGCGGCAACGTCCAGACCAGACCTTTGATCAGCGCAAACAGCACCTCCTGCATCCCGATAATACCTTTCAGCAGTATCTGAATGTTTTCGGAATCTTTCTTCTGCGCCAGAACCAATCCCACCGCAACCGACACCAGTAAAATACTTAATACATTGCCTGATGATAACGGCGCAAGAATATTGTTCGGAATTACAGAAAGTATGTGATTGTAATAGGAAATCGTACCCAGATTTTCCGGGACGGTGGCAGAGCCCTGCTCAATTACATCCAGCGGGAGATTGCCGGGTTCGATAATCTTGAACAGCAGAAGTCCCACCAGCGCCGCCGCTGCCGTGGTAAGCAGAGTATACATGATTGTATGCAGAAAAATTCTACCGGTATTTTTCCGGGCGCCAAGCAGCGCCAGAGTGGTCGTTACCGCCAATGCAATTGTCGGTACCGAGACAAACTGAAACAGCCGCGTATAGACTGAGGCGATGAAATTGAAGAATTCATTCAGCCAACCGATGTTAAGGGTTCCCAATATTCCACCCAGCACCAGGGCCAATAGCCAAATTGCAAACTGTTTGCCGTTAAAGCCGGCTCTCTTTTTACTATCTTTCATGATCTGCTCTTTTTCAGTAATAGTCTCATGGCTGTTGCCATGGAATGTGATGTTAGACAATGATTGCTGCTCCGTTTATCGGAATTCACAATTTATCCCGGCAAAAAGTATATAAATTAAAATTAGCACTGATTTACCATTTTGTCAATCAAAATGCTCATCCTTGTTATAAAACCCGTTTACAGGCTTGATTTATGAATGGAAAATGTTTTATGCGGAAAAATTTTATCTTGACATTTTTTGCCATAATATTATAGTTATTCATTAAAATAAAGGTGCATGATTTTTTCAATATTTTTGGTGCGAAGGAATTAACCATGGATTATGATGATTTGACCGCTTTGCAGAATCAGGTTTCGCAGGAGCCGATGCCGTCTTACGAACTAAAAACTTCAATGTGTCAGCTGGATACCTCCAATCCGGAGCGTTGGATATTCCGGAAGAGTATAATTTTTTAAATGATGATAATTGCGGCTGCGATCTACGCGGTAATGCTGATAACTTCATGGCTGATGGGGGCGGAAATACTTGTCGGAATTATGGGCGGAACACTTCTTGTAGGCAGTATATCTATGATGCTGAAGGATTGTTCTGCGCAGACATTCGATTTTAAAAAGGGATGCTATGTTCACTGGCGTCTGCGGAGGACGGCCAGCGGTGTGATAAATTTCGGATGCGACAAGTGTGGACTGGATGATATCGCCACGTTGCAGGTTATTAAAAAACGTAATCGCAGTAAAGACAAAATTGTTAATTATACTTATGAACTTAATATCGTCGAATATGACGGAACCAGAATTAATTTGACTACATATTACGATATTGACGACCTGGGATATAATGCCGGGAAACTGGCGGATGGACTCGGCGTGCCGATCTGGGGGTGCCCGCAGGAGGCTTGGGAAAACTACGGTGGGGCGCGTAAAGGAAAATTGGTGGCGCTTGCGTTCGGTTTGATATTTGTTTGTGTCGGCGCGGCAATACTGTGGTGGGTAACAATTTTACCGGTAAAACGATATCTTGCCAGTCAGAGTTGGGTGATAACGCCGGCAACCATTATATCCAGCCAGTTTGACTCGAAAATGTCACGCAGTTCCGGTAATGGTGGTAGTACGGTTTATCGAGCTAACATTATATATGAATACTGGTATGAGAACAGAATGTACCGGGGAAGCCGTTATGATGTCGCCGACTCCGGCGGATATTCAAATGCCGGCGTGAATGAAATGCGACAGGCGGTTCAAAAATATCCGTATGGCAAATCAACTTATTGCTGGGTTAATCCGGATAATCCAAATGAGGCGATACTTGAGCGGAATTTGATAACTCAACGATTCCTGACATGGGCAGGGTTCCCGGTTATGTTTATTTTTGCCGGAATAAGCATTATAGCGTCGGGGATAGGACACCCCAGAAGAGAACAGAACTGAAACGGGAGTGCTTATGAAGTTATCTGAACAGGAATTGGCGGAACTGCGGGAACGCATCTCCAATGAGCCGCTTGAGCCGGGAGGCAACAGCCATATAACCGCCAGATTGGATGATTCCCGCCCGGATCGCTGGATATTCCGGGAAGGGATCGCGGGGAAGAGTGTTGGCTTAATTATGCTGACTTTCGGTACAATCATAATATTTACCGGGATATGGTCCGGAGTGTGGTACTGGTTCATGTGTGGCGGATTTTTGCTGATAATGGGAATGTTGAATATATCGTCATGTTTCTTTCCGGCAACATTTGACTGGCAGAGCGGATATTATTTCAGGAAAGAGTTGCATATAACCTTCCGCCGGATAAAATGGGGGTGCATGCAGCGGGTTCTCTTGTCTGAAATCGCCGCTCTGCAAATAATTAAAGAACGCTGCCGGGATGAGGTGGAAAGACAGGGATATTACAGTTATGAGCTTAATATCGTAAAATATGACGGCTCCAGAATTAATGTGCTCGATCATTACGGCAGAAATGAAATCGAGATCGATACCGGAAAATTAGCTGAACAGCTAGGCGTACCAGTATGGGGATTGTCCCGGAAGTCGACCACACCTCTCCGGCGTAAACGCCGCTGGGAATGGATATGGGTAGGATTGGGGTGCATCTTTATGGGATCACTACTCTTGTGGAGCTTGTTCCTTTTTCCTTTAACAACTTATTTCGCCGCTAAAAACTGGGTGAGAACTCCGGCAACTGTTATCAAATGCAGGATTCAATCAGAGACCGCAGAAGAACAGGCCGGAGAAAAGCTTTACAGCATAGATATTAAATATGAATATATGTATGACGGGCAGTATTATCAATGCGACAGGTATGGCGTCGGATATGAAACTCATTCCGCTTCATTGGAAGATGATATACTGCGTATTATTCAGCAGAAGCCTGCCGACGCATCCATCTACTGCTGGGTCAATCCCGATAAGCCCCAACAGGCGATTATTGACCGGAGGTTGCAAATATCAGAGGAATTGCAATGGCTATGGAATCCATTACTGTTTATCGTTATCGGACTCGCAGTATTTACTGGCGGGGTGCGCGGTAGACCGAAATAACCGGAAAAATACCAAACCTGAGATTTTTTTGTACTCGTCAGTCGCGGTTTTACCAACGTCCCGAAGCACCGCCGCCGCCAAATCGGCCGCCGCCACCACGGAAGAAACCGCCGCCACCGCGAAAGCCACCGCCAAATCGGCCACCACTGCCGTGGAAGCCGTCTCTGTTCGGAATAAACGACAGAATAATAAATATAATAATACCAATAAAGGTAAGTATTGTGCTATCTTCATACCACGGCTCTTTAGCTGATTCCGGCGGTTCCTCCATCCCCTCCGGCGCCTCGCCTGTGACGAACTCCTGCACCTTGTTGACCGCGTAAACCGCGCCGCCGGCATAATCTTCCGCACGGAAGAAATCCTGTAAGCCGCGGATTATATCTCCGGCACGCGCATCATTCACCGGCCCCTCCCAGCCGTAACCGATCTCCAGCCGCATTTGACGGTCATCCGGTACCACGATTAAAATCGCACCGTTGTCCCGCCCCTTGTGCCCGATCTGCCAGGTGTTGCCCAGCATGATGCCAACCTCTTCAATCGGCGTATTGCCGATGCTGTTTAAAAATACTACCACCATTTGACCGCCGGTGGCGGATTCCAGCTGCAGAATCGCTGATTCAATCCGGCGCTTCTCTTTGGCGTTCAGAGTTTTGCTCTGGTCAACCACCCGGCCGGTCAGCTCCGGGACAATGAAGTCTGACCCCAAAAGCATAACCGGAAGAACCAGCCCGGCAAATAATGTAATCAGAAAACGTTTCATGTTTTCAACTATTCCTTAAAACTTAAATTCCGGAGTCTGTTCCAATGCAGTCCGGCCTGTGGACGATTCAAAATATTCCCGCATGGTTAACCCCATACCTCCGGCAAACAGCGAGCCTGGGAACTGCCGGATCGCCGCATTGTAACTGCGCACCGCATCGTTGAAACGCGTACGGGCTACCGCAATACGGTTTTCCGTGCCGGCAAGCTCATCCTGAAGACGGACAAAGCTGATATCTGCCTTCAGCTCAGGATAGCTTTCAGCGATCGCCATGAGCCGGCCTAGTGCATTGCTCAATTCGTCGCTGGCTTCGGCTTTCGCCTGCGCACCATCGGCTCCAAGAAGACGGGCACGGGCATCCGCCACTTCGGTGAAAATTTTCTCTTCGTGTACCGCATAGCCTTTGACCGCCGATACCAGGTTGGGGATCAGATCCGCACGGCGCTGGAGCTGCGCCTCGATCTGACTCCAGTTCGCATTTACCGATTCATCCATGGCAATCAAACTGTTGCGCACACTTACCGTGAACCACAGCACCGCAACAATTATGACCGCAATAATTATCACAAATAACCAGACCTTTTTCATCTATACAGCTCCTTGGGTTTAGCTTTGACGCTAATGTATATTGTTATCCCCGGAATTGCAAATTGGCAAAATAGCTGAATGTCATGTATATATTTGCATTTTGCATGAAATACGGTTAAATTGCTTCAGGTAATGGCGGATTTTTAATATGATTATCAAACCATGGAGATGAAAAATGAACAGAGATGAACTTATTGTAACCGTAAAAACGATGATCGCCGCTCCTTCCTGCTGTCAGGAGTTGAAAGAGGCGGGACAGAAGTGGCTGAATGCGATCGGGTCAAATAGTGAAAAGAGCGCGGCTGAAGCGCTGATTGCTGAAATTAAGGCCGATATCGCCCCGATCGATCACGTTATCGAATTCTTCAGTTCGCCGCGCGGAATCGAGCTGTTCGGCGCGGAAAAGGCAAAAGCCATCGCCGACCACGCCCGCGAGGTTAAAGCCGCAGGCGGCAAGTGGTGTGACTGCCCCGCATGTTCCGCCGGATTGAAAATTCTTGAAAACGCTCAGCTGCTTAAATAGAAAGTGTTCAGTAAAACGCGGATAATCTGATCCGTCATACGACTCCAGGGGAGGGGAAGTCCCCCCCCTGAGAGGTTAACCATTCATCTCTATTCCCGCCAGCAAGACCCCGTAAGGATCGGCACTCTCTGCCAGCGACTGGAGATGAATGTAACTTATCATGCCTGATAGTTTGTTCAGCAGCGGCGATTCTCCGGAATTTTCCCCGCAGGTGTAACGGATTTTTCCCGCAGTCTGGTCATACTCCAGTACAAGCGTTGATTCAACTCCGGGTTTTACCATTTGAGTTGCATCCACTCTTCCCACCGCATCCAGCGTAAGCGAGAACGCAGCCGCCTCTTTAACATACTCATCCACCGGATTCATCCAACGGTCCAGAAGCGAAATCCGTATCCCGGCACTGCCGGGCTGTAAGAGCAGTTTCAGAGTGATACGGCCGCTCAGAGAGGCCGGGAAGTTCCACACCGCTCCCTCTTTTTCGTACATCAAACGCGCATCCGGATGACGCGCAATTTGCAGCATCTCACGCAATGAGCCGTCGGGCGCCGGTACCAGAGAGGCTCCCGGACAGCGGTTCCAGGAACAGTGCCCCGCATAACGGTAGCCGCCGGAGAGACTCTTGCGGTACTGGTGTACCGACCAGTTTACCAGACCGTGGCGGAAATCATCGCTCCGGCTCTTCTCATACAGAAAACCAAGGTCAAACAGCAGAATACCTTCACAAAACGGGTGCTGGCCGTAACCGACCAGAATCTTGTTTTCCGGAAGTTCAAATACCTGATTCTGGTGCACACTCTTGTCCAGACTGGCATAATTGCCGCCGGAGGTGCGGAAATCCGCATCGTTGCGCCGCTCATTCAGAACCAGCTCCCGGAATCCAATCCAGCTTTTGCCCTGATCTTCGGAGATCGCCGCATGCAGGGCGTCGCGGTTGGTGAATACATCTTCCCAGCTACCGTCACGTTCGTAGGCAGGAAGTTCCGGCTGTAACTCGTGATCCAGCTCCGGTAATGGCGTGGTGTTGTTCCATACCGCCAGCATCCGCCCATCCGACAGCGACAGCAGATTCGGCATCGTGGCAACACTGTAGAACGGCGACGGCGTCATCTCTCCCCAGCTCTCGCCACCATCATAAGAGTAACAGTGATAATGGAAGTCGGTTGACGTGCGCAGAAGCATCTCAAGATGCCCGTCCGCATATTCCGCCACCACCGGCTCACAGCCGCAGTAACGCCACCTCAACCCCTTGTGCGGATAAGCCTGCGTGTGACAAGGCGGCGCCGGCAGAACTTTTTTACGCCAGGTGCGGCCGTCATCATCCGAAAGCAGCACCACCGGATAAACTTTATTCTCAATCCGCTCTTCCGCCGCTACCAGCCATCTTTGCCATCGCTTCAATGCCAGCGGTTGACGCTGAATGTGAAACGGCTCCTCAAACAGCCGCTCCATCGAAAACGGACCGTCCGGCCCGGACTCCGAACGGAACAGCCATACACCCTTTTCCCGTTTGCGCGACATCGCAGGAGACGCTGAAATCTCATCTATTCTCGCCGGATTCTCCGGATAGCAGAATTGATTCCGCAAGGTAATATAATCCCCCGACCACGGACTCTTTACCGACGCTCCCGGAGTGGCCGGATCCGCAAGCTCCTCCTGCCAGCTTATGCCGTAGTCAAAACTCTTGCGCACAATCTGAATATAGTCGCCATCACCGAAAATCCGGCTGCCGTAACTGCGCAGCTCGCCATTATCAAGCATCATCATGTCCAGATGCGGCGAATGCGCCGGACGCCCGGTCGTCACCGGCGCCCATATCTTCCGGAATAGCCCGGAAATAACTGCTTTACCCATATATCACCCCCATAAAAAGAATTTTTTTGTAATTTATTCCATATACTATAAACCGGATACCTCCACCAGACAATAGCCGGGTAACACGGAAAAGTGAAAAATCAAGCTGTGAAAATTAATTTGCCTGAAAAAATAGTTTTGCCAATCAAACTATTTGTGATTGAAAATTATTGATCAGGGTATATATTATACGACATTATACAAAAAACCTAAATTTAAAGAAGAGGGAGTGTTGAATTATGGCTGAATTCTGGGAGGTTTGCATTGAGTGTACTGACCGGATGAAGGATCAGGCAATTAAAATGTTCGCTTCGCAGTTTCACGGAATGGCTAACGATATTACTATTGCACAGATGAAAGTAATTCAGGCGGTTATAAAACTGGTGGAACAGCAGCCGGAAGGGCCGACCCTGCGAAATGTCGCCGATTATCTGGGGATTACGCCGGGCGCTACCAGCACCGCAGTGGATCTGCTGGTGCGCAATGGGATACTTCTGCGGCAGATCAATCCAAATAACCGCAGAGCTGTATGTATTCTGCCATCTCAGAATCTGGTTGAATTGAGAAAGAAATTAACCGAACATTTTAAGTTTCTCTTCGACCGGGCGCTGAATCAGCTCTCTGAAGATGAGAAAAATGCATGCATTAAGGCAAGCACTTTAATCGAGGAATCTATAAATAGTTATGAGGTATAATATTATGAACACAAAAAAGATTATTTTCTCCTCTGTTTGCGCGGCATTGACCGCCGTGAACTTCAACCTTATGGCTCAAGGTCCGCAGTCAACGCCGCCAATGGTGGCAGTCGCCCAGGTCGGCGGTATAGAACAGGGCAGCTCTAAACGCAACGTCGGATACATTGAACCGATTGAAGAGGTCGATCTGCAGCCGCGAGTCAGCGGTTTCCTGAAAACCATCAACTACAAAGAGGGCGATATCGTTAAAAAAGGCGATAAACTTATAGAGATCGAAGATACCACATATAAAGCTCAGGCAATGGCCGCCAAGGCAAACCTCGATCAGATGAAGGCCGAATTGAAATACGCCGAAGATAACTTCGCCAGAAAAGACGCCCTTACTGCCAGGCAGGTCGCCGCTATCGCCGATAAGGACGAGGCTGTAAGACTGCTCGAACTCGGCAAAGCTAAAGTCGCCGCCGCCGAGGCCGAACTTATGAACGCTGAAAACGAACTCTCTTATACCACTATATACGCTCCAATTACCGGAAGAATCGGTAAAACCAGCGTTACCGAAGGCAACTACGTTACCGCACAGAGCCCGGCTCTCAATAAGATCGTTATGCTCGACCCCATATATATAAGAATTCCGTTCAGCGGACGCGATTTCCTCTGGTGGAAACAGAAACAGACCAACGAAGATAACGTTGAACTTAAAGTGTTCCTCAGCGACGGAACCGAATATTCCGCACCATGGGAAATCGGACTTATCGATAACGTGATCGATAAAAGCACCGATACCATCGACGTATGGTTCAGCTTTGCCAATCCTGACGGTAAACTCGTTCCAGGAGGATACGTTACTGTTACTGTTACCGAAAAAGCCGATGCCAAAACCCCGGCGGTCCCGGTTTCCGCTCTGCTTAATGACGCAGACGGCGTATACGTATTTGTAATCGGTAATGATAAAAAGGCTGAACGCCGCAATATCAAGACCGGATATACCGTGGGCGATAAAATTACCGTCAGCGAAGGGCTCGCTATCGGCGAAACTATTGTGGTCGACGGAACTCACAAAATTATGGCTTCCGGTATGACCGTTGAACCCGTTACACTGGAGAATAAGTAAGATGTTTTCCGATATTTTTATTCAACGGCCAAGACTGGCCATCGTTATATCGGTGATTACCGTCCTCGCCGGCGCTATCTGCCTTATGCGGGTGCCGGTGGCGGAATACCCGGAAATCGCCCCGCCGCAGATTCAGGTTACCGCAAGTTATCCCGGCGCAAGCAGCGAGGTTATCGCTGAAACTGTCGCCGCACCGATCGAGTCCAAAGTCAACGGCGTGGAGGACTGTATCTACTTCTCCAGCGACTCCGACAACAGCGGTAACTATACTTTGACTCTGACTTTTAAATCCGGTTCCGATAAGGATATCGCCCAGGTTAACGTTCAGAACGCCGTTAAACGCGCTGAACCTATGCTGCCTCAGGAGGTTATCGACCTCGGTATCGACGTACGGCAGCAGTCCAGCGACATCCTCGCATTCTATACCTTTAAGGCCGATCCGGAAAAAATGAGCGTACTTGAGCTCAGTAACTATGTGAAAATCAATATCGCCGACGCGGTCGCCCGTATCGACGGCGTCGCCAAAGCCGAGGTTATGGGCGGATACGACTACTCTATGCGCGTATGGATGGATCCACTTAAAATGACCGCTCTTAACGTTACCACCGACGACGTCGCCGCGGCTATTCAGAGCCAGAATATTCAGGCCGCTACCGGCAGCGTCGGCGCGGAAATGAGTAACCACGTAGTTCAATACAAACTTAATACCCTGGGCCGTTTGCAGACTCCGGAAGAGTTCGGCAACATTATCGTTAAAACCGGCGAACAGGGCGGGCAGGTCCGGATTAAGGATATCGCCAATGTTGAACTCGGATCAGACTTATACTCCGGACTCGCATATATGAACGGGGAACCGTGTATCGGGCTCTCTCTATACCGTAACAGCGAGGCCAACGCTATCAAAGTTATCGACAGCGTTAATGAAATGCTCGAAAACTATTCCGTGACATTCCCGGAAGGTATGTCATACGAGATCGGGTACGACCCAACCAAGTTCATCCGTGCCACAATGGAGGAGATCGTTATGACGCTTATCCTCACTTTTATCCTTGTGGTGGCAATTACCTATCTATTTTTGCAGGACTGGCGCGCTACGCTGATCCCGACTCTTACTATTCCGGTATCGCTTATCGGTACGTTCATCTTCTTCCAGCCGCTCGGATATTCCGCCAACGTGCTGACCATGTTCGCGCTGATCCTCGTTATCGGATCGGTGGTTGACGACGCAATCGTGGTGGTCGAAAACGTTACACGACTGATTCAAGACGAGAAACTCGACCCGAAAGCCGCCACCAGCAAAGGTATGCGGCAGATTACCGGCGCTATTATCGCAACAACTCTTGTAACACTGGCGGTTTATGTGCCGCTGGCATTCTATGGCGGGATGGTCGGAACCATCTATATGCAGTTCGCCGTAACTATGTGTATCGCATTGGTGCTTTCCGCGGTGAATGCACTTACTCTCAGCCCGGCATTGTGCGCAACTATACTTAAAAATCATGAGTCGACACCCAAAATTTTTGCACCGTTTAACAAAGTACTCGACGTCTCCAAACGCGGATATATGAGTATATCACGCTTCCTGGTTCGCCGGCTGATTTTGACTCTGATTATTTTCGCCGGAGTCCTTTTCCTTAACTACTGGTTATATCAGAAGACTCCAACCGCTTTCCTGCCGGCTGAAGATAAAGGCGCTCTCTTCTGCGCCGTTCAGTTGCCGTCAGGCGCAACATTGGAACGAACCAGCGATGTGGTTTTGGATATCACTGACCGGATTTCTGATATCCCAGGCGTCGACAAGGTGCTTACGGTGGCCGGATTCAGCTTTATCGGCGGTTCCGGCGAGAACCTCGGACTCGGGATTATCGTACTTGACGACTGGGAATACCGCACTACCGTCGAAACTTCTATCGACAGTATATATGCCGAAGCAATGAAACGCTGTTATTCTATCCCCGCCGCCAGTATCAATATGTTCCAGCCGCCGGCAATTATGGGGCTGGGCGCGACAAACGACGTCAGCTTCATGCTTCAGGCTACCGGAAATCAGAATATTCAGGATCTGGCCGCTACTACCAGAGGAATGCTGGCTATGCTCAATTCACCTGAAACCGCAGAGTGTCAGCTCGCTTACACCGCGTTCGACGCGTCAACCCCGCAGTTGTATCTCGAACTCGACCGCGAAAAGGCAATCTCCATGGATGTGCCGGTATCAAGAATTTTCTCTACCTTGCAGACGAAACTCGCATCGGCATATATCAACGACTTCAACCTCTACGGCAAGTCTTTCCGCGTGAAAATTCAGGCGCTGCCGGAGTTCCGCAGCACGATTGACAATATCGAAGATCTGTATATTCAGAATAATCAGGGCGAAATGGTGCCTTTGAGCTCGCTGGCGACTATCCGGCGTATCGTCGGACCGCGCGTTCTGACCCGATTCGACCAGTTCTCCTCGGCAAAGATTCAGGCCAAGGCCGCACCCGGTTACAGTACCGGAGCGCTTATGAATAAGATTCAGGAGATCGCCGATACTAAACTGCCGAAAGATTACCGCATATCATGGGTGGATATGAGTTATCAGGAACGCGGCAATGAAGGGAAAATCGTATATCTGCTTACTTTGTCGCTGATATTCGCCTACCTGTTCCTGGTCGGTCAGTATGAAAGCTGGACTGTGCCGGTATCGGTTATCCTGTCAGTATCGGTGGCTACCGCTGGGGCAATGGCAGGACTGCTCGCCAGAGATATGGATTTAAGTATCTACGCTCAGCTCGGACTCGTAATGCTGATCGGGCTGTCCGCCAAGAATGCCATCCTGATCGTGGAATTCGCCAAGCAGGAACGCGAGGATGGAAAATCCGTTGAGGACTCCGCGGTGGCTGGCGCTGGAATGCGTTACCGCGCAGTGCTGATGACGGCTTTGAGCTTCGTTATCGGCGTGTTCCCGATGGTTATCGCCACCGGAGCAGGCGCCGGCAGCCGTGTCGCAATCGGTCAGACAACCTTCTGGGGAATGATCGCTGCGACATGCTTCGGTATATGTCTGGTGCCGGGGCTCTTCGCTACTTTCCAGTATCTGCGCGAATATGTTAAAAAACTGATATTCCGTCACTGGTAAAAAAAAGATCCGGAGCAGAAACTCCGGATCGCAAGACTAAAAAAAAACGCGGTGCGGCTTTTCAGCCGGCCGCGTTTTTTTATAACGTCAATTAATAGTTGTCGCCTTCAATTTCAAAGAAGGATTTCGGATGACTGCAGACCGGGCAGATTTCCGGAGCTTTTTCTCCTTCAAAGACGAAACCGCAGTTGCGGCATTCCCACAATACCGCGGGAGTGCGGCTGAATACTTTGCCGGATTCGATGTTCGCCAGCAACGCCTTGTAGCGTTCTTCATGACGCTTTTCAATCAAAGCAACACGTTCAAACTTACGGGCAATCTGATCGTAACCTTCCTTGTACGCTTCTTCCGCAAAGTTTTTGTACATTTCGGTCCACTCTTCGTGTTCACCGGCAGCCGCAGCTACCAGGTTTTCCGGAGTGTTGCCCAGCCAGCCGAGCTCTTTGAACCATACTTTGGCATGTTCTTTTTCATTGTTGGCTGTCTGTTCGAAAATCGCCGCAATCTGTTCATAACCTTCCTTGCGCGCTACTCCGGCAAAGTAGGTGTATTTGTTACGGGCCTGGGATTCACCGGCAAACGCATACGCTAAGTTGGCCGCTGTTTTGGAATTCTTGAAATCGCTCATCGTTATTCTCCTTATTGTTGGTTGGTTGTTCAGAATTTCCAATAATTAATAATAATTCCTAAAAAATAAAAGTCAAGCAACAATCAAAAAAAACATCGTTTTTTATTGCGTATCTACTTTTATGCTGAGCAAAACTATTTCTTGTTCAACTGATCCAGCGCCGACCACGGCGAATCATCACCGGACAGCGAGGGAATCGCTTCCGGCGCTTCACCGCAGTTGCATGTGCTTTCGTTCAGATTTACTCCACAGTGAGGACAAAGCCCTTTGCAATCTTCCGAACACAGGATGTTCGTAGGAAGTTCCAGCAGAATCTCCGCCCGCAGATCATCCGTGATATCCAACTCTTCATCATTTTCAGATATTTCATCGTAAAAGAGCTCAAAATCAATCGGCAGATCGATCGTCACTGCCTCAAGACAGCGACCGCAACTGCCGCCAAGCGATAACTCAAAACCGCCTTTTACCAGAACTTTGCCGGAGATCATCTGCGCCTCCAGCTTATAATCTATATCGGAAATGCTCTCGATCATTCCGTCCGGCTCCAATTCCAGAAATTCCGGCGGCAGCTTCCCCGAAAGTTTTAACGGCTCCTTTTCCAGCAAAGCCAGAGATAATTTGAATTGAGGATATTTGCTCTTCATGATCTTATGACACCTCCCCGGCGGTTAACTTCTTCTGTATCGCATCCTTGACCCGTTCCGGTACATACTGGGCAAAATTACCGCCCAGCCGGGCTACCTCTTTTACCATACGCGAACTTACATAACTGTTGCGCTCGTTCGGCATCATGAAGATCGTTTCACAGTTCTTGTTCAATGAACGGTTCATAAACGCCATCTGCAACTCATATTCAAAGTCCGAGAACGCACGCAGCCCTCTTAATACCGCGTCCGCCTGATACATCACTACCGCTTCAACCAGCAGACCAGTGAACGATACCACCTCAACTTTATGATAATGTGCACAGACTTCTTTGATCAACTGTACACGTTCATCCATCGAAAAAAGCGGGGATTTGTCCGAATTGACCGCCACGGCAACCAGTACTTTGTCGAATAATTTTACCGCACGGTCTATAAGATCCAGATGACCGTTGGTTAATGGATCAAAACTGCCAGGATACAATACTGTACGCATAAATAACAATTACTCCAATACAGTAAAAAAAACGTAATTTTTTAATGCCGGATTTGAATTTTTTATATTTTAATATAACTTCATTTCACAACAATGCAATTTTCAGGAGCAGAATATTTAAATGAGCGGATCACCGCATATTATCGCCGGCGAATTGAGCACATTGGCCGGAAGGGGAATTAAACGGGCAGCTGTGGCGGTTGGCGTCTTTGACGGCGTTCACGCAGGTCACCGGAAAATCGTCCGGAGTCTGGTGGAGATGGCCGGAAATGAGTCTACCCCAGTCGTTCTCTCTTTTCATCCGCATCCCAAGAGCGTGGTCGCTCCGGATCATGCCCCGCCATTGCTGGTGTCGCCCGAAAGACGGGTACAGCTGCTTAAAGAATCTGGCGCAAAAGAGGTGGTGATACTGCCGTTTTCCCAGGCTTTGGCCGGATTGTCGCCCAATGCTTTCCTTAATTGCGTATTCGATAACGATACTCCGGAAATTACCGGGATATGTGTCGGCGAAAAGTGGCGCTTCGGCTCCGGCGCGGCAGGAGATCAGAAGACTTTAGCCGCATTCGCCGCCACCAGAGGTATCCAGTTCCGGCCGGTAGAGGAGATGATGTGCGAGGGTGAGGTGATCTCTTCCAGCAGAATCAGAAATCTTATATGTTCCGGGCAGCTGGCCGCGGCGGAGCAGTTGCTCGGCCACGCCCCGGAATTATCCGGAACCGTTGTCCACGGATTGAATCTGGCCGGAACCGATCTCGAACACCCGACCGCCAATTTGATGGTCGAATACGGCGTATTGCCGCCGGATGGCGTGTACGCAGCCAGAGTGAAATTCGGCGGCGAATGCTTCTGCGGCGCGTTGAATATCGGAATAACGCCTACGGTCAGATATCTGGGCGTTAAAGATCGGAGGATTGAGGTTCATCTGCTCAACTATTCCGGAGATTTGTATCACAAAAATATTATCGTTGAACTTAAACAGTTTATCCGCGAAGAACGGTGTTTCGGTTCTCTCGCGGAACTTAAAAGACAAATAGCGTATGATATCAAGGCTATTAAAAGCGTTTTGGGTGTGGAATGAGCAAAAGTTTTTACAGCGTGTCTGATCTGGGCGAAAAGTTGAACGTCCCGAGAACCACGATCAATGATTATCTGGCCAGGTACGGTCACTATATAGAATTTGAAATTCACGGCAAAAGAAAGGTGTATACCGATAAATCCCTGGAGATTTTGCGCGAAATTGCCAGTATGCGCGCCGGAAATACCGCCTTTTACGATATAGAGCAGTACTTAATGCAGAAGTATCCGGTTCAACCAGATCTGCATCAGGATAGTAATAAGGACAACAGCGAAATTAAAACAGAAAGCGAGTGTTCAAATATGGAAAACAATGACGAAAACAAAAATTTTCAGATGGTCAATATCGAGGAGATCAAATCTCTCGTACAGTTTGTCAACCGGGCGGAAGAGAATCAGCGCAACGCAATCACACGCAGCACCAGGCGTATCTTATGGCCGGTGGTTCTGCTTTTGCTAATAGTTCTGGTTGCCGGAGTCATATCTGTATTGCTCGGCGCTAAACTTATGCTCACCGTTCAGGACGCCAATAAGAGCGCGGCGGAACAAAACGCCGCCAATGCCGCCGCTATTACCGAGAAATTTACCGCGGCAGAACAGGCACTCCTTAAAGAGGTACGCAACGGAGTGGAGAATTTTAATGCGGAACAGAAAAATCAGCTCGACGCACTGATATTTAAACTCGAAGAACAGGCCAACGAACAGCAGAAGGAAATAGTTACTCTGCGGGGCGAAATGCTCGAACAGCGCAAATCCGCCAAAAACCAGTTTGACGAACTTCAGAAGGCTATGACCGGAAGACTCGAAAGCGAAACCAAACTCCTCCAGGAGGAACACACCAGACAGCTCGAGGCGATCCGCGAAAAAGAAAAACAACTTTCAGGAGAGTTGAACGCTGAAAAAAGCAAGGCGGAAAATCTGCAGAAACAGCTCGATGAACTTACTTTGGTTAACAACTCCCTTTCCACCGAAAATGATAAACTCGGCAAACTCAACTCCAACCAGGCCGATGAGTTGGCCGCTGTTCGCGCTGAACTCGCCGAAGCGATGAAGAAACTCGAGGCGCTCTCCAATAATCAGGATGCCGCCACGCAGACGACTGAAAATGATATGAATAATGCCGAACCCACCCCTCGGGAGGAGGTGGAAACTCCGGCGGTTATTGAACCGGTAGGCGGAAATATCACCGTTATTCAATCCGCATCCGAAAATAAGTAATCATATACCATAAAAAAAAGACCGGGCAAAAATCCCGGCCTTTTTTTATGGCGTGACAATTTCTTCTTGACTTTGGATTTTTATGGCGTTATTTTATTTCATAAATACAAATAATGCAATTTGCGGGAACTAATGGACAATATAGCAGTAATTATTCCATCATGCAACCCGGATGAAAGTATCATCTCTCTGTTGCGGAAAATTGTTGATCTGGCTCCAGAAATACCGATTGTAGTAGTCAACGACGGCAGCAAGCCGGAGTGCAAAACTATATTCAATACCATAGAAGCTATGCCGCAGGTTACATTGCTTCAGCATCATGTCAATCTCGGCAAGGGCAGGGCGCTTAAGACCGCATTCAACTACTACCTCAATTACTTTCCGGATGGCATCGGCGTGGTTACTGCCGACGGCGACGGCCAGCATGCACCGGAGGATATCATCAAGTGCGTCGAACGGCTGCGCCATTCTCCGGAAGCACTGATACTGGGCGTAAGGGATTTTTCCAGGAAAGATGTTCCATTACGCAGCCGGGTCGGCAATAAAATTACCCGCACCATCCTTAAGTGGGCTATCGGCGCACCTATTTCAGATACCCAGACCGGGCTGCGGGGAATACCAAGATGGTTTTTGAAACAGATCCTGCCTTTGAAAGGAGAGAGGTTTGAATTCGAAACTTCGATGCTCGTCGCCGGGAAAGAGGCGCAGATCGAGTTTATTGAAGAGAAAATTTCTACTATCTATCTCAACGATAACCGGGGAACCCATTTCGATCCGCTTAAGGATTCGGTTAAAGTATATAAAGTTATCTTTGAGAAAACTATACGCCAGATGATGCTTTTTTTTATCAGCAGTATATGTTCGGCGGTGATCGACTGGGGGCTCTTCGCGCTCTTCTGCAAGGTTATTCTGCCGCATACCGCAATGCCGGTTTTATTGTGGTCGGTGATTTTCGCCAGAATTATTTCTATCGGATGCAACTACTCTTTTAACCGGTATATCGTCTTCGCCGCCAAAGAGTACAAGCCGCGGCGCAATAATCTGGTTAAATATCTTTTGCTCAGTATAATTATTATGTTCGCTTCATACGCCGGAACCAAGGCGGCGGCGACATTGTTCAAGGCCGATGTGGTCTGGCTGAAAGCCGCAGTGGATGTTATCCTGTTCTGCCTCAGCTTCAGCATTCAGAAGTTCGTTATCTTTAAACCACAGCGGTAAATGCCGTAAACTTAAAAAACAGCAGGCGCAAGCCAGCATTGCAGAAGACAAATCCCCACACTATTACATGGTAATTATCAGCAGCATTCAGGGATAATATATTACACTCCGGTAAACGCAGTTATTGCTGAAAACTATATAAAAAAACCTCCCGCAAAAACGGGAGGTTTTTTATTTTATGTATCAGTGCAACACAACTTATTGCAGCATCTTCAGCAGCACACCGGCTGCCACCGCAGAACCGATAACGCCGGAAACGTTCGGGCCCATCGCATGCATCAGGAGGAAGTTGTGTTTGTCAGATTCAAGACCAACCTTGTTGACAACACGCGCTGCCATCGGTACCGCCGATACACCGGCCGCACCAATCAACGGATTGATCTTGTCTTTGCTGAACATGTTCATGATCTTGCCAAATATAACCCCGCCGGCGGTACCGACAGCGAAGGCGATAGCTCCCAGAATCAGAATACCGATGGTATTCATATTGAGGAACTGGTCGGCTGAAAGCTTGGAACCGACGGTCAGACCGAGGAATATGGTTACGATATTGATCAACGCATTCTGCGCAGTCTGATTGAGGCGTTCCACCACTCCGCATTCGCGCATCAGGTTACCGAACATCAGCATACCGATCAAAGGAGCGGCATCCGGCAGCAGGAAGGCGCAAAGGAAGGTGATAAGCACCGGGAAGCATATCTTTTCCAGCTTGGAGACATTGCGGAGCTGTTTCATTTTGATCTTACGTTCCGCTTCAGTCGTGAAAAGCTTCATGATCGGCGGCTGGATGATCGGCACCAGAGCCATATAGCTGTACGCCGCCACCGCAATCGCACCGAGGAGGTGCGGAGAAAGTCTGCTGGTCAGGTAAATCGCCGTCGGGCCGTCAGCACCGCCAATGATACCGATGGAGGCCGCGTCACGCAGAGTGAAGGTGATGCCGGGAACGTATACCGAGAGCAGCAACGCACCAATCAGCGCAAAGAAGATACCAAGCTGCGCCGCACCGCCGAGCAGCGCGGTTTTCGGGTTGGCGATAAGCGGACCGAAGTCGGTCATCGCACCTACGCCCATGAAGATGAGCAGCGGGAACAATCCGCTTTCCAAACCGCAGACATAGAATATGCCGAGAATACCTTCCGGACCGGCCATTCCGGCGAGCGGAATGTTGGCCAGAATCGCACCGAAGCCGATCGGCAGCAGCAGCAGAGGTTCAAACTCCTTAACAATGGCCAGGTAAAGCAACAGTACGCCTACCAGCATCATAACTACACGGCCAAGACCGAGAATCCAGGTTTTGGCAAAGTCAGCGCTGGTCTGATGAATTATATCATAGATACCAGTGCTCTGCCAGAGTCCGTTGAACATGACGCTCATCGACGGCAGCTTCTTATTGGCGTTGGGGTCATTGCTGTCAAGTGAGTCATGCACCAGAGTCTTAGGCTGCATACTGAAGAGCTTCTGACCTTTGGAAATAGATCCGGCAGCCACCAGATCGGGATTGACATAAGTGATAATCCCGCCTGCTTCAGCTTTGAATTTCGCCTTGCTGCGTCCGGGAACGTCAAGGTTCATCAATTCACGGCCCGGAGTAACCTTCTTGCCGTTGGCGATATATACTGACATAACCGTAGCCGGTTTATCCCAGATATAGTAGACGTCTATCACATCGGCGCCGTATTCGTTCTTGTATTCAATCTTGGTGGTCAAAGGGTCACCGTCGTCCGGCAGAGATGCGACAAACGCGTCGATCTCTTCCTGTGAGGCGCCGGGAGCCGGCTCCTGAATCTGCTGGGCGCATACCGTCCAGCTGAACAGCATCAAAAGAGCTGCAAAAAAACCATAAAAACGCTGCATACTACACCACTCCTCATTCGATGCTCGCCAGAGCGTCGCCCTGAGCAACCACGTTACCGACTTCAACCATGACCTTAACCACGGTACCGCCTTTTTCGGCCTTAATTTCAGTTTCCTGCTTCATTGCTTCGAGGATAAGGATGGTGTCGCCTTCTGCGACCACAGTTCCAGCCGGAGCAACAATCTTGAGTATTGTACCGGGCAGCGGAGAGATCAGGTCTTCCGCTTTGCCGCTGGAGGCGGCTGCGGCCGGAGCGGCTTTGCCGTCAGCAACATCAACTACATAAACCTTGCCATTGACAGTGACTTTACCGTCCGCGGCAACCTGTGCCTGATAGGTCTTGCCGTCAACTGTAACCGCATAGTTGCCGGAAGAACTCTTGGCAGCCGGTTTCGTTTCTTCTTTATAACGGATACCGAACGGCTTGTTACCCTTCAGGTATTCTACACCCTTGTCACCGCAGGTGGCGGTGATGAAGATGTTTTCATCGGTAACAGGCAGACCGGCAGCTTCCAACTTCGCAGTGGCGGCCTTGATGCCGAGTTCCGGATTGCGGTCATTGATATCATGAACGTCTTCAGTGGTCGGCTGTTTGCCCAGCTGTTCAGCCGCAATCTTGACAATTTCGGGATCCGGAGCAGCCGGAGTCTTACCGAAATAACCAAGTACCATGTTGCCGTAACCGGTGGTGATCTTCTTCCACGGGCCCTGCATTACGTTGCTGAATGCCTGCTGGAAGTAGAACTGGGATACCGGAGTTACTGAGGTGCCGAAACCACCCTTGGCTACAACTTCGCGCATCGCCTCGATGGTGGCCGGGAATTTGTCCAGGCAGTTGTTGTCGCGCATCATCTGGGTGTTGGCAGTAAGAGCACCACCCGGCATCGGGGAGAAGATGATCTTCGGAGAGATCATCGTCGCTTCCGGCGGCATGAAATATTTGCTCAGGCAATCTTCGAGTACCTGTTCAGCTTCAACAATCTTATCTGGATCAACATCGAGTTCATAGTCGGTGCCGCGGAGCTTCTGCCACATAACCAGAATGTCAGCCTGGCAGGTACCGCCGGAGAGCGGATTCATCGCCAGGTCGATAATGTTGGCACCACCTTCGATAGCCGCCATGTTGCAGGCAACAGACTGACCGGCAGTTTCATGAGTGTGGAACTGAATCGGAATATCTTCACCCAGAAGTTTACGCGCAGCTTTTACAGTTTCATAAACCGTCTGCGGAGTGGACGTGCCGCTGGCATCCTTGAAGCAGAGACTGTCAAACGGAACTCCGGCATCGAGGAAGCTCTTCAGGCAGTCGGCATAGAATTTCGGAGTGTGAACATAAGTTTCCTTGAGCGCGGGAGCAAGACCCATCATGGTAACGCAGATCTGATGCTTGACTCCGGCATTCTTGATGCACTGGCCGGAGAAGGCAACGTTGCGTACGTCATTCAACGCATCAAAGTTACGGATGGTGGATACGCCGTGCTTGGCGAACATTTTGGCATGCAGGTCAATGATGTCGCGGGACTGGGATACCAGACCAACCACGTTAGCTCCACGGGCGAGGGTCTGAAGATTTACATCCGGACCAACCATCGCACGGATTTTATCCATAACTTCAAAAGCATCCTGCTGGCAGTAAAAATAGCTGCTCTGGAAGAGAGCACCGCCGCCAATTTCAAAATTGGTGGTGCCGGCCTTCAACGCGGCTTCAATCGCGGGAGCATAGTCTTCAAATTTTACGCGCGCTCCGAGACAGGACTGAAAACCGTCGCGGAACGAAGTATCCATGTAAGAGATTTTTTTAGCCATTTGCCTAATCCTTTGTTGTTTATGTTATCGTTTGACGTTAATTTCACTTCTTGCTGGCGTGCATCGCCGCTACTGCCGCCGCTACCGCCGCCGGATCAACCGCGTCGTTACGTTTCTGCTGAGTAGCGGCCGGCGCAAGGAAATTGGCATACGGCGCCAACGCTTTTCCCATACCTTTCATGCAGTATATCATCACAATGAGGAACACATATACCATCCCCATCCCGATGACCATCATTTTGATACCGTCCCAAATCAAAGAAACATCCATAAATCACCTCATTGGTTTTATGCGGATAACCGCAGTGTTAATATTTTTTAAAATTACTGCAAAACTTCACTCTTAAACGAACCCTTACAGCGAGCCCTTGTCTATACTCACATCACCGGAGTTTATTTTCTTTATTCCGCCGGCCGTCTCCAGCAGCATCTCGCCTGATTCGGCAACGTCACGGAATATCCCTTCCTCACTGCCTTTGAAGCCGATAACTTTTATTCGACGGCCAATCAGACGGTTCGCATCGCGCCATTCAGCAAAAACAGATTCCGGAGAATTTGAATAATTAATATAACGCCGATTCAGATAAAAAGCTAGTTTTTCAGCAAAAAAATCCGGCATTATTTGCCTGTTGGCAACACTTAAAACACTTACCGCCGCCTGACCAATTGCGGCTAAATCATCTCCGGTCATATTGAGATTGACGCCAAGCCCGGCAATTACCCCTTTTAAACGGTTGTGATTGTCCAGAACTCCTTCACACAGCATTCCGGCAAGTTTGGCACGACCGCAGAAGAGATCATTCGGCCACTTTATATAGACATCCATCTCGGGAACCAGTTCATGCAGAACATCCAGCGCCGCCAGGGAGAGCGTCATCGTAGCGCCAAAACCGTCAAAGCACTGCTTGAAAACCGCACTGCCGTAAAAATTGCAGGGAGGAGAAAGCCATTTCCGGCCAAGTCTGCCGCGCCCCGCTGTTTGCATGTCGGCATAGACCAGCGCTCCGTCGGCAAGCGAGTCAAATTCACGCTTGCAGTGGAGATTGGTCGAGTCCACACTTTCAAGATGAATGAGCCTGTCCGGCATTATCCCTCCATAAAATTAAAAAAATCGCTTATAATATACCGCCTATAAGGTTTTTTTAAAGCCGGAGACATAAAAATATTCATTAATTTTATATTAAATAATTGCAGATGCAACTGAATGACACAACTCCACAACACCTTGACTGGCAATCAAAAAAGGCCGGAGTTGGTTTTTTGCTTTGAATAAAACTTTTTTGGATGTATATTAACAGAGCAGATTGATACAAAACAACTCTTTTGGAGGCAGAATATGATGAAAGTACTCATTCCAACCAAACTTGATAAATTTGCCGCTGACTTGCTCAGCAAGAACGGATTCCAGGTGGTTCAGGATGCGGAAACCCCGCTGGACGAACTGGTGAAAAGCAACTCTGACGTTGCTGTCATGATTGTGCGCAGCGAAAAGATTACTCCGGAAATTATCGACCTTATGCCGGAACTCAAACTCATCGTCCGCGCCGGCGCCGGATTCAATACCATCGATATAAAATATGCCAGAAAGCATAATATCGATGTAATGAATACTCCGGGCGCAAACTCCAACGCCGTTGCCGAAGAGGTTATCGCAATGATTCTGGCGGCTTACCGCCATGTGGTCGCCGGCGACAACTCCACCCGCGCCGGTCTCTGGGAAAAGAAGAAATTTATGGGCCGTGAACTTACCGGTAAAACCGTAGGTATTCTCGGACTCGGTCATATCGGACAACTGCTGGTTAAACGCCTCGGCGGTTTTGAAGTTAAAATTATGGGATACGACCCCTTTATCTCGGCGGATATGGCCAATCAGATGGGCGTTCAGCTCGCCACCGTGGAAGAGATCTTCCAGGAGTGCGATGTCATCTCCCTTCATATCCCGGAAAACAACGATACCCGCGGTATGGTCAACAGCAAGCTCTTTGCTTTGATGAAGCCCGGCGCAATGCTGGTTAACTGCGCCCGCGCCGGCGTACTCAATGAGGCTGATCTGCGCGCGGCTAAACAGGAAAAGAATATTATATACTGCAACGACGTATATCCCAAGGATGAGGCCGGCGACAAGAGCGTGAAGGATGTGGCAGATCTTATGCTGCCGCATCTCGGCGCCAATACCAAGGAAGCCAACTTTATGGCGGCGCGCAAGGCGGCGGAACAGACCATCGCATATTTTGAACACGGCATCACCACTGCGGTAGTCAATAAGGAGATCCCGGATAACCTCAATCCGAAATATCAGGAACTCGCTTACGTTGTATCTGCAATCGCTCATCAGTATCTCGGTGAAGCACAGCCGAGCAAAATCGCCACCAGCTTCTACGGCGATCTCTGCGAATTTGCCAAATGGATGACCGCGCCAATCGTGGCCGGTATTTCCAATGACGTCGATATGCACGATGCGGCGGATGCTAAAGAGTTCCTCGCCAACCGCGGAGTTGAACTGGTCAACCGCGAAGCGGATGACTCCAAACATTACGGCAACGCAATGACGATCGACCTCTTCGCCGGACAGGACGCTATCCGCACCATCAGCGTACGCGGAACCATCACTGAAAACAACCTGATGATTTCCCGCATCGGCGACTTTGAACACATCTATCTGGAACCGACCGGCAATATCCTCTTTGTCGAATATGCCGACGCTCCCGGAATGATCAGCAAAATCACCGGTATCCTGGGCGAAAAGAATATCAATATTATTGATATCCGCGCTCCGCAGAATCTCTCCCGCACCAAATCCATGGCGATTATCAAAACCAATATCGAAGTCCCGCAGATTATGGTGGATAAAATCAAGGAAGAGATCGGCGCATTGAACGCCTTTACTTTCCAGTATCAGGCGTAAATAACGCAATATTGCAAAATGAAACGGCGTATGGATTATCCGTACGCCGTTTTTTTATATGCAAAAAAAGCCGGATACTACTCCGGCTTTTCAGTTACACTTGTTGCAGATGTTTAACGCCGCTGTTTCTCTTTCAGCATCTCTTCGGCACGGGCGGCAATCGATTCAATAAGTTTGCGTTCTGAATCGGGCTCTTCAACCACCGCATCGATATCCACCACTTTATCCGGGTCGGGGGCGTCAACATGAATGGTGTGATAACTGGCTTCCGGCTCCTCGTTGACAAATCTGATCTGCTGGGAGGCAAAGACATCGTTCAACGTGGCCAGAATCCGTTCAATGCTTTCCGCATTCAGCTTGGCTTCGCTGGGAACCGGAATCGTATGTGCTACGCCGGGGCGGGTTCTTGCTCCGTCAAAATCGAGAAATATGTAACGGCAGGTCGCTTCCGCCTCGGTCAGCGGCCGGCGCCCGATAATAAAGAAATCCTCACCGGCCATCAGCACACCTCTTTACCTCTTCCGGCACCGCTTTCTCCAGCATTATGCCGCGCGAGCCTTTTACCAGTATGTTCCACTCGGGGTGAACTGTTGCGGCAACCGCTGTCGCCGCCGCTTCGGAGGAGTCGAAGGTCTGCCACTTTTCCTGCAGCGACGGCGGCAGCAGTCCGGCGGCGTTGCTCATCGCCGCACCAACCAGTATTACCGCCGCATCCGGCAGCCGGCGGACAAGTTCCGCCAGAATATGATAGTGCTCCAGCTGTTCCGACGCTCCAAGCTCAAGCATGTCGCCAAGTATTACCAGCGTCTTATCCGGTTCTGTAAAGTCCGACAGCCAGCTTAACGCCGCCCGCATACTTTCGGGATTGGCATTGTAGGCGTCAAGAATCCAGTTTGCCCCGTTACATTTTATCACGTTCATCCGCATCCCCGGCAATTCCGTATTCGCCAGACCCTTGAGGATTGTCTCCGGAGATAACCCCAACGCAATTCCGGCCGTTGCCGCCGCCGAGGCGTTGACCGCCTGATGTTTGCCGGACAAGCGCCAGATAAGTTCATACTCTCTGCCATCCGGAAATTTCAGCATCACCGCACTGCCGGAAAGATTGCCGCCGAGATAACGGTAGTCCACTGTGCCACCGTGGCCGAACTCCATTCTCCGGCGAACCGGCAGCGCCGCTTTTAATATATTGTGTCCGGGCGAATCGGCCGGTATAACGCCGATCCCTGCCGGCTTTAACGCAGAGAAGATCTGGGATTTTTCCAGCGCCACTCCATCAAGCGTCTTTAAGCGTTCCAGATGGCAGGCGGCGATTGAATTAACCAAGGCAACATCGGGTTCGACCATTTCAGTCAAAACGGCGATCTCCCCCGGACCCGACGTCCCCATTTCAATTACAGCATAACGGTGATTTTCCGTCAGCATAAGCAGTGTGTCCGGCACACCGAAGTGATTGTTCCGGTTGCCGGGAGTGGCCAGTACCGCATCGCCATTGCCATCGCAGGCGGCGGTGCAGATTGCCCGCAACATCTCCTTGACGCTGGTTTTGCCTACGCTGCCAGTCAGTCCGATTACCGTTAAATCCTTAAATCTCAGACGGTGAAAACGGGCGATATTATGGTATGCTTTCATGGTTGAACCAACCACCAGAACCGGCACGCCCAGAGCTGCCGCTTCCTCCGCATGCGGCGATTCTACGCACAATGCCGCCGCACCGCGTTCCAACGCCTGCGCCAAACAGTT
This sequence comes from uncultured Victivallaceae bacterium, assembly GCA_944392655.1. GTDB lineage: Bacteria > Verrucomicrobiota > Lentisphaeria > Victivallales > Victivallaceae > CALXXL01. The sequence continues at coordinate 53,559 of CALXXL010000006.1, read as the reverse complement.
GTGGCCGTCAAAATTCTCTCCCTTGAGCGCAAGAAACAGTGTGCCGGTACAATCCCGGCGACTGTCGGTGGCAATGGAAAACACCGCTTCAGCAGCAGGTGGTGCCGGGAGCCATTTGCCGCCACTGGCAGCAGTCAACTCCTGACCTGAAAAAATTGCACTCATTTATTGTATCTCCAGCGTTGATGCAAAATATTCAATTGTTTTGGTCAACCCCTCGCGCAGCTGTACCTGCGGACGCCAGTCCAGGAGCTTTCCCGCCAATGTTATATCCGGCTTGCGCCGGAACGGGTCATCGGCAGGCAGGGGCTTGAATATCAGCTCAGAGTTTGAGTTGGTCAACTCAATAATCAGTTTTGCCAGTTCCAGCATGGTGAATTCACTGGGATTACCGAGATTGACCGGGCCGGTGACCTCTTTCGGCGTATTCATCATCCGTACCAGCCCTTCGATCAGATCGCTGATATAACAGAAGCTCCGGGTCTGTTCGCCGTTGCCGTATATTGTGATGGGCTGATTTTTCAACGCCTGGACAATGAAGTTGCTGACTACACGCCCGTCATCCGGACGCATCCGCGATCCGTAAGTGTTGAATATCCGGACAACTTTTATGGCGACATCCCATTCGCGGTGATAGTCGAAGAAGAGCGTTTCCGCACACCGTTTGCCCTCGTCGTAACAGCTGCGCGGCCCGATGCAGTTTACATTCCCCCAGTAATCCTCTTTCTGCGGATGCACCGCCGGATTACCGTAGATTTCGCTGGTGGAGGCCTGCAATACCGGCACCCCCAGCCGTTTTGCCATGCCAAGCATATTGATTGCCCCTAATACGCAGGTCTTTACCGTGTGAACCGGATTGAACTGATACTGCACCGGAGAGGCCGGACAGGCCAGATTGTATATTGCATCCACCTCCAGCAGCAGAGGATGAGTGATATCGTGCCGGATAAGTTCAAACGCCGGATTGCCCAGCAGGTGTTTGATATTCTCTTTGGAACCGGTGAAAAAGTTGTCGGCGCAGATTACATCGTGTCCATCCTGAATAAGACGGTCGCATAAATGAGACCCGATGAATCCGCCGCCGCCGGTTACCAGAACCGTCTTCTTGGCGCACATGATTACTTTTGGCCTTCCCAAAAATCAGTTGAGCGGCGGAATAATATTGCGCACTTCATCTCCGCTGAATACCACCCGGAAGGTGCGATCCTTGCTCTGATAATACAGATAACTGGTGTTGGAGAGATTTGGCGTTCTGCCGGCCGCCGGATAACCGAAAGCAAAAATTACTTCGTCACGCGACATGCCGGGAATAACAGCTCCGGATTTTATGCGCGCCTGATTTTCCGGCGATACATCTGCCAGAAGCACATCTACCGGTTCCAGCGTGAAAATTCTTTCTATATAGCTTTCAACCGGAATCATCATCTCATCCGCATCGAAATTGATCGTATATTCCACATCGCCGGAAGTAAAGACGATCTCTTTTTCCGTTGCCGATACCGGCACAATTTCACTGCCGATAGGCAGAATACGCCCTTCCTGATAATTGAGACAGCTGATATCTTCAGGATTGGTGAACCAGATGTTGCACCGGGTGTAGATTTTGCCGTCCACCGGCAGCTGCATGACTTCCGGAATCACCACATCTCTGGCGCAGCCAGTGAGGAGTGCCGCAGTCGCCGCGGCGCAGAATACAAATAGTTTTTTCAAATACATAAAAGACCGCCTTTCAATATCATCTTTTATCAGACTAACTGTTTTATTATCAATTTACACCACAATAAGCATTTCAGCAAATGAAAAAAAGAGTAAAAGTTATTAAAGGTTCAACTCATACTCAATACCGGCGTTTTTTACCATTCCGGCAAACGCGGCGGTAATCTCCTCCGCCCCCGGTATTCCGGCAATAAAGCCGATGATTCTTTCCGGATAGGCGCGGCGCAGAAACTCACGCCTGCTCCAGTCAAAATAGAGTCCGGCAAACCATGACAGCTTGGTTACGGCAAAGTCGTAAAAGGTCCGCAGATCACGGTAATCCGGCGCTTTCCCCTGTATGGCGGCGCTTACAATGGCGGGGGACAGCCGTTTTTCCGGCGACAAACCCAGCGTCACCTGCGGATTGTCCAGATTGCTGGCGTAATAGCTGAGTACCAGCTCGATAATGTCGATTTTGTCCGCATCCCGGACAATCTGGGTAAGCCACAGCGCTTTGCCGGACAGTTCTGCCGGCAGCTCCCGCATATTGTGACAGCGCACCGCGGTAATAATCCACTCCGCATCCCGGGAGGAAAAATCATGCAATACATTGTGCTCTTTCAGCAGTCTTGCCCCCAGTTCGCCGTGATCGATGCTGCGGGCGTCGGCAAAGGTCTCAAACTGCCTGTACTGTTCAAAGCGCCCGTAGTCGTGCAGCAGACCGGCGGTTACGGCAAGCCGGAAATCATTTTCGTCCGCCTTTTCCGCCCGCGCGATTTTGGCCGCAAGCGACATAACCCGGAATGAATGAGTCCGCTTCAGCTCAATATTGCCGTCAAAATCCGCCCGGCCGCAGAGAAAACTCTTTGCGTAATTCTGAAAAACTGTTGTCAATTCCATAATATCAATCCCGTCTCAGATGAAATAATAATATACCGCCTGGAATTTCAGCTTGCAAGGGTTGTAATGCGGGTTCCCGGTTCTATATTATAAAATATGAATATGATTCTGATTGAAAATTGTGATTTGATTGACGGCTCCCGCGCCGTCATTACCGGACGGCGGTTCGACCATATCAGAGGACAGCTGCGCAAGAAAACCGGGGATGAGTGCAAATGCGGTCTTTTGAACGGCAATATCGGCACCGGACTGATAACCCGGCTGGATGCGGATTCGCTCACGATTGAACTGCAACTTGCCGCGCCTCCGCCTCCGGCTGCGCCTTTGATTCTGGTCAGCGCGCTCCCGCGCCCGAAAACTTTGCGCAAAATGCTCCATTATGCCGGAACGCTCGGAGTCAAGGAGTTTCATTTTATCGGCACATTCAAGGTGGAGAAGAGCTACTGGGATTCGCCGTTTCTCGAACCGGATTTTCTCAATCAGGAGATGCGTCTCGCGCTGGAACAGTGTGTGGACACCGTCCCATGGCAAATTCATTTCCACCGTTTCTTTAAACCTTTTGCCGAAGATATCCTGCCGGGATTGGCCGCGGGCAGAGAATTGCTCGCATTCCACCCCGCACCTGACGCGGATGAGATTAAGCCGGTTCATGACCGGGAAACCGTTGTCTGCCTCGGTCCGGAAGGCGGATTTACCGACTATGAGATTCAACTGCTGACGGAGCAGGGGGCAACAAGAGTTTCTCTGGGGCCACGCATACTCAGAAGCGAAGTTGCGCTCTCATTCCTGCTTGGGAAACTGCTGTGACACAGATTTTGTGTCATACTTTTGGCACACATTGTGACGCATTGTGACACATTGTGCGCGTTTTTTCTCTTTTTTACCTTGCCCTATCCGGCATTCACGGTCAATTTGAGCTCAAAATGCAAAGTTGGCACGGGGTTTGCTAAATAGACAGGTGTTTGCGAAAAAAATAAAATTTAAATAAAAAGGAGAAAGTATCATGAGCAAGATTTTAGGTATTGACTTAGGTACCACCAACAGTTGTATGGCGGTAATGGAACACGGGGAAGCCAAGGTTATTCCGAATGCGGAAGGCAACCGCACTACCCCGTCGGTAGTTGCTTTTACCAAGAGTGGTGAACGTCTGGTCGGTCAGCTGGCCAAACGTCAGGCGGTAACCAACCCCAAGAACACGGTGTTCTCTGTAAAGCGTTTTATGGGACGCCGCTTCAAGGAAGTTGACATCGAACGCGAAAGCGTACCGTATGAAATCGTGGAAGCGAAGAACGGCGACGCTTATATCAAGATCGGCGACAAACTCTATTCACCGCCGGAAATTTCCGCGATGATTCTGCAGAAGCTGAAAGCCGATGCGGAAGCCTACCTGGGCGAAGAGATCAAGCAGGCGGTTATCACCGTTCCGGCTTATTTTAACGACAGTCAGCGTCAGGCGACCAAAGACGCCGGTAAGATCGCCGGTCTGGAAGTTCTGCGTATCGTGAATGAACCGACTGCCGCGGCTCTGGCCTACGGTCTGGATAAGAAATCGGAAGAAGTCGTTGCGGTATACGACCTCGGCGGCGGTACGTTCGATATATCCATCCTCGAAATCGGCGACGGCGTGTTTGAAGTTAAATCCACCAACGGTGATACCCACCTCGGCGGGGATGACTTTGACCAGAAACTGATCGATTTCCTGGCGGAAAAATTCAAAGCCGAAAACTCTATCGACCTGCGTAAGGATTCTCAGGCGTTGCAGCGGCTTAAGGAAGCTGCCGAAAAGGCGAAATGCGAACTTTCCAGCAGCATGAGCACCGAAATCAATCTGCCGTTCATTACTATGAATGCTGATGGTCCGTTGCATCTCAACATCACCCTGACCCGTTCCGAACTGGAAAAACAGGTTGATGACCTGATTAAGCGTACTGAAATTCCGTGCCGGAACTGCGTGAGAGACGCAGGCATTTCCAGCAGCGATATCAAGGAAGTTATTATGGTCGGCGGTATGACCCGTATGCCGAAAGTTCAGGACGAAGCCAAGAGCATCTTCGGTAAAGAACCGCACAAGGGGGTAAACCCGGACGAAGTTGTGGCCTGCGGCGCTGCAATTCAGGGCGGTGTGCTCGGCGGCGAAGTCAATGACGTGGTTCTGCTCGACGTTACTCCGTTGTCCCTCGGTATTGAAACGCTGGGCGGCGTATTCACTCGCTTAATTGACCGTAACACTACGATTCCTGCCCGCAAGAGCCAGGTGTTCAGTACGGCCGCGGATAATCAGCCGTCGGTTGATATCCATGTGTTGCAGGGGGAACGTGAAATGGCTTCGGATAACAAGACCATCGGTAACTTCCGGTTGGATGGTATCGCACCGGCGCCGCGCGGAGTCCCGCAGATCGAAGTTACTTTCGATATCGACGCCAACGGTATTCTGCACGTTACCGCCAAGGACCGCGGTACCGGCAAGGAACAGAAGATCACCATTACCGCCAACAGCGGCTTGAATGATGACGAGATCGAAAAGATGGTGAACGACGCCAAGGTTCATGCTGAACAGGATAAGGCGCAGAAGGAAAAGATTGAGGTCAAAAATCAGGCTGATTCGATGGTTTATCAGGTCGAAAAACAGCTCAAGGAATTCGGCGACAAGGTCTCTCCGGAAGTCAAAGCTCCGGTTGAAGACGGTATAGCCAAACTTAAGAAAGAGCTCGAAGCCGACGATACTGAAGCTATGAAAGCTACCATGAAGAGCCTGGAAGAAAATCTGATGAAGCTCGGTCAGGAGATCTACTCCCAGCAGCAGCAACAGCAGCAGTCTTCCGGCAGCACGGCGGACAACGGCGGTCAGGCCGGCGGCAAGAACGATGACGACAATATCGTTGACGCTGAAGTCGTTGACGACAAGTAAGGATTGAACCGGGCTTCCGGCAATGGACAACCTCCGTTGCCGGAAGCCTGTTTGATATGAAAACAAACAATTATGTATTAAAAACTGAAAAAAAGGAGTCTAAAAATGGCTAATGTAAATGTGAAACCTCTGGGCGACCGTGTTCTTTTGGAAATCGTGGAAGACGCCAATCAGATGAAAGGCGGCATCTTTATTCCTGATACCGCCAAGGAAAAACCGCAGGAATATAAAGTAATCGCCCTCGGCACCGGCAAGACCGATGACAACGGCAAGAAGGTTGAATTTGATGTCAAGGTGGGCGATATCGTTCTCACCAGCCGTTACGGCGGCACTGAAGTAAAAATCGACGGCAAGGAATACAAGGTCATCTCCCAGGATGATATCCTCGCGATCGTCGGATAATGGATTTTGAATCAAGATAAAGTTAATATATATTTAAGGAGATTTAATTATGGCTAAACAGCTTATTTTTTCTGAAGAGGCTCGTCGTGCAGTACTCGACGGGGTTACCATTCTGAGCAAGGCGGTCAAGACCACTCTCGGCCCGAAAGGCCGTAATGTCGTTCTGGATAAGAAATACGGTTCTCCCGCTATCACCAAGGACGGCGTTTCCGTAGCCAAGGAAATTGAACTGCCCTGTCCTTATGCCAATATGGGCGCGCAGATGGTTAAGGAAGTCGCCAGCAAAACCAGCGATGCCGCCGGCGACGGTACCACCACTGCGACAGTTCTGGCGGAAGCCATCTATCGTGAAGGTTTGAAGAACGTTACCGCCGGTGCCAATCCGATGGAACTTAAACGCGGTATCGACAAGGCGGTTGAAGTAATCGTCAACGAACTCAAGACCAAGCTCTCCAAGGACGTCAGCGACCCGAAACAGGTTGCCCAGGTTGCCACCATTTCTGCCAACGGCGACGCCGAAGTCGGTAAGATCATCGCCGATGCGATGGACAAGGTTGGCAAAGACGGCACGATCACGGTTGAAGAAGCCAAGACTATCGATACCACTCTTGACGTGGTTGAAGGTATGCAGTTTGACAAAGGTTATCTCTCCCCGTATTTCGTTACCGATACCGAATCGATGGAAGCGGTTCTGGATGACTGCTACATCCTGATCAACGAAAAGAAGATCAGCAACCTCAACGACATGCTGCCCTTGCTGCAGCTGGTTGCCAAGGAAGGCAAACCTTTGCTGATCATCGCTGAAGATGTTGACGGCGAAGCTCTCGCAACTTTGGTACTGAACAAGATCCGTGGCATCCTCAACGTTTGCGCGGTTAAGGCTCCGGGATTCGGCGACCGTCGTAAAGCGATGCTTCAGGATATCGCGGTGTTGACTGGCGGTACCTGCATCTCTGAAGATCTGGGCATCAAACTTGAAAACGTGACCATTGAACAGCTCGGCCGCGCTAAACGCGTAACCATCGACAAGGATTCTACTACCATCGTCGAAGGCGCCGGCAAGCAGAGCGCCATCGCCGGACGCGTCTCCCAGATCCGTCACGAAATTGAAACCACCACCAGCGATTATGACCGCGAAAAACTTCAGGAACGTCTGGCCAAGCTGGCCGGCGGGGTTGCGGTTATCCACGTTGGTGCTGCTACTGAAACTGAAATGCGTGAAAAGAAAGCGCGTGTTGAAGATGCTCTCCATGCCACCCGCGCGGCGGTTGAAGAAGGTATTGTCCCCGGCGGCGGCGTAGCTCTTATCCGCGCTGGCAAGGCGTTGAGCTCGCTCAGCCTCAAAGGTGATGAAGCTGTCGGCGCGGCGATTATCGCGCGTGCAATTGAAGAACCTTTGCGTCAGATTGCCGCCAACGGCGGTTATGAAGGCAGCATTGTGGTTCAGAAGGTAAAAGAACTTTCCGATAACGAAGGTTTTGATGCGGCTGCCGGCGAATATGTCGACATGCTGAAGAACGGTATTCTGGACCCGACCAAGGTTACCCGCAGCGCATTGCAGAATGCGGCTTCCATCTCCGGACTGCTGTTGACCACCGAATGCCTGATCACCGACGTCAAGGAAGAAAAAGAACCTGCGGCGCCGGCCGGCATGGGCGGTATGGGCGGCATGGGCATGATGTAATTCATGCGGTGATCCGCAAAGCCGCAACAGGCTGAAATAAAGGAAAACGCCGGGATTTATTCCCGGCGTTTTTTTTATATATCCGATATTTGATGGAACGGGAAGGGGGGCTGTTTATTGTTGCTTTTCAACCGGATATTTCGCCAGAATATCGCGCAGAACCGGCTCCATATTGTCAGCCATGCGGAAGAATCCCATATCGGTCGGGTGAATGCCGTCTACCGTGCAGTCGGCATAATCGTCGCCCAACAGCGTGCCGCCATCGAGAAAATAGATGTTTTTATCGCCGCGGGCTACCCATTTGTCATATTCATTCTTCTGGTGCTGATAGCGGATCTGCATTCTCTCCGCCCGCGGGTCGGCCATGGTGTTGGAGTGTCCCCACGCTTCAAAGGCGGAACGGATTCTGGTCATGATAAGTATCGGAACATCCGGATCGTGATTGCGCAGGATTTCCATAAACGGCGTAAGCGTTTTGTCCATAGCTTCATCCGCATTGCCTTCGTAGTCGATGATAATGAGAGCCGGGTTGTCGATCAAATTGATGAGATGCGCCATCTCCGGTTCGCCGCAGCCGTTGCCGGAGAATCCGAGATTGATGAACGGACGGTTCAGCCGGCGGCTCAATATATTGGTAAATAAACTTCCCGGACGCGATGCACAGCCGCCCTGGGTGACGCTGGTGCCGTAGATGACAATCGGACGGTCATCCACGAACGGCAGCGGCGTTTCAAACTCCGCTCCGGCATCTACTCCGATCTCCAGCGATTTGACTCCGTTGTAGAGCGGAAAATTCAAGGTGAAGTCGTACATCGTTTCACCATCGCCTTCGGTAAACAGGATTGAGGTGAATTTTGTTTCATTCAACGGATAAGTGGTGGTCTTCAAAAATATCTGATCCGTGCCTTTGCCGGCATACAGGTCAAACCCGCCGGAGCCGGTCTGCGCCATGTGGTTCATTGCACCGAATCCGGTCGTCTCCGCCCGCACCGCCACCCGTTTGCTGTTGGTGCGGAAGCGCACCTGTCCACCAGCAGTATGTTGTGCAAGTACTTTTACCCCTTTGGGAAACTCAATGCCGGATTTCTGCGGCAGGCGGTTGAAGATGTGATCTTCACCATACCAGTAGAAACCGATTAATTTGAATGGCGAATCTTCGCTCACATCCGGCTTGTACCAGACAAATCCGGATTCATCCGGCTCCTTGATGGTCATATAGCGGTCCAGATCCTCGATTTTCGGCAGCGGTCCGCCCGCAATCGCAGTTGCTGCGGCAGTGGCCGCCAGTACGGAGATAATGCTCTTTTTCATAAATTTATCCTTTAGAGTTGATATAGCAATTACAATATAGATGCGGAAAAGGTTTTTTCAATTCCGCATAAAAAAACATTCCCGCGGGATCAACCTGCGGGAATGTACACGACTCTTAATGAGATAATCTTATTCGGCTTTATCCGCATTCTTCGGATATTTCGCCAGAATATCGCGCAGAACCGGCTCCATATTGTCAGCCATGCGGAAGAAGCCCATATCGGTCGGGTGAATGCCATCTACCGTGCAGTCGGCGTAGTCGTCGCCCAACAGCGTGCCGCCATCGAGGAAATAGATGTTTTTATCGCCGCGCGCCACCCATTTGTCATACTCGTTTTTCTGATGGTTGAAGCGGATCTGCGCCCGCTCTTCACGCGGGTCATCCATAGTGTTCCGGTTGAACCACGCTTCGCTGGCGAAGCGGATTCTGGTCATGATAAGTATCGGGACATCCGGGTCGTGTTCGCGCAGAATTTCCATAAACGGAGCCAGGGTTTTATCCATGTCGGTTTCAGCATTGGCTTCATAATCCAGAATGATCAGCGCCGGATCGTCAATCATATTTATGATCTTCGCCAGCTCCGGTTCGCCGCGGCCGTTGCCGGAGAAGCCTAAATTGATGAACTGACGGTTCAGCCTACGGCTTAAAATATTGGTAAATAAGCTCCCGGGACGCGACGCACAGCCGCCCTGCGTAATACTGGTGCCGTAAATGACAATCGGGCGGTCATCTTCAAACGGCAGCGGCGTTTCAAACTCCGCACCTTCGTCCACGCCGATTTCCAGCGACTCAACCCCGTTGTAGAGCGGGAAGTTCAAGGTGAAGTCGTGCATTGTCTTGCCATCGCCCTCGTTAAACAGGAGCGAATTTATATTGGTTTCGCCCGTTGGATAGGTGGTTGTGCGCCAGAATACCTGATCTGTTCCATCTCCGGCGTAGAGGTCAAAACCGCCGGAGCCGGTTTGCGCCATGTGGTTCATTACTCCGAAGCCGGATGTTTTCGCCCGCACTACTACCCGTTTGCTGTTGGTGCGGAAGCGTACCTGACCGCCTGCGGTATGGCGGCTCAGGTATTTTACCCCGTCAGTCAGAGGAAGATCGATCCCCTGCGGCAGGCGGTTGTAGATATGATCCTTGCCGTACCAGTAGAAACCGATGAGTTTAAACGGGGAATCCTCCGCCACGTCCGGCTTGTACCAGACCAGGCCGGATTCATCCGGCTCCTTGATGGTCATATACTTATCCACATCTTCAATCTTAGGCAGTACTTCGCCGGCTGTCATTATACCGGTTACTCCGAGAACCGCCGCCGCCAAGAGTAATTTTTTCATATTCCAAAACTCCTTGATTGGGTTAAAAGCGTACTGAATATATCCGCAAAGATAATAATTTTCAAGCAGTAGAGCTTGAGAAAAAATACATTATTACTTAAAAACAACAACACGGGAGTTGAGCCATTATGCTTGAAGAACTGCATTTGACCAGACCAATAATATTTTTTGACCTGGAGGCAACCGGAGTCAATCCACAGCGCGACCGGATTGTCGAAATATCGGTAGTCAAAATTTTTCCCGACGGCCGCCACGAGTGTACCACCAGAAAACTCAACCCCACCATTCCGATTCCCGCCGCCGCCACCCAGATTCACGGCATCAGCGACGCCGACGTCGCCAGAGCTCCAACGTTTGCCCAGATCGCCGGTAATCTGTTGAAGTATTTTGAAAACTGCGACCTTGGCGGATACAATATCAACGGATTTGATATTCCGATGCTGTGCGAGGAATTCAAACGCGCCGGACTCGAATTTTCCACCTCCGGCTTGTACCAGACAAATCCGGATTCATCCGGCTCTTTGATGGTCATATAGCGGTCCAGATCCTCGATTTTCGGTAGCGGTCCGCCCGCAATCGCAGTCGCCGCGGCAGTGGCCGCCAGTACGGAGATAATGCTCTTTTTCATAAATTTATCCTTTAGAGTTGATATAGCAATTACAATATAGATGCGGAAAAGGTTTTTTCAATTCCGCATAAAAAAACATTCCCGCGGGATCAACCTGCGGGAATGTACACGACTCTTAATGAGATAATCTTATTCGGCTTTATCCGCATTCTTCGGATATTTCGCCAGAATATCGCGCAGAACCGGCTCCATATTGTCAGCCATGCGGAAGAAGCCCATATCGGTCGGGTGAATGCCATCTACCGTGCAGTCGGCGTAGTCGTCGCCCAACAGCGTGCCGCCATCGAGGAAATAGATGTTTTTATCGCCGCGCGCCACCCATTTGTCATACTCGTTTTTCTGATGGTTGAAGCGGATCTGCGCCCGCTCTTCACGCGGGTCATCCATAGTGTTCCGGTTGAACCACGCTTCGCTGGCGAAGCGGATTCTGGTCATGATAAGTATCGGGACATCCGGGTCGTGTTCGCGCAGAATTTCCATAAACGGAGCCAGGGTTTTATCCATGTCGGTTTCAGCATTGGCTTCATAATCCAGAATGATCAGCGCCGGATCGTCAATCATATTTATGATCTTCGCCAGCTCCGGTTCGCCGCGGCCGTTGCCGGAGAAGCCTAAATTGATGAACTGACGGTTCAGCCTACGGCTTAAAATATTGGTAAATAAGCTCCCGGGACGCGACGCACAGCCGCCCTGCGTAATACTGGTGCCGTAAATGACAATCGGGCGGTCATCTTCAAACGGCAGCGGCGTTTCAAACTCCGCACCTTCGTCCACGCCGATTTCCAGCGACTCAACCCCGTTGTAGAGCGGGAAGTTCAAGGTGAAGTCGTGCATTGTCTTGCCATCGCCCTCGTTAAACAGGAGCGAATTTATATTGGTTTCGCCCGTTGGATAGGTGGTTGTGCGCCAGAATACCTGATCTGTTCCATCTCCGGCGTAGAGGTCAAAACCGCCGGAGCCGGTTTGCGCCATGTGGTTCATTACTCCGAAGCCGGATGTTTTCGCCCGCACTACTACCCGTTTGCTGTTGGTGCGGAAGCGTACCTGACCGCCTGCGGTATGGCGGCTCAGGTATTTTACCCCGTCAGTCAGAGGAAGATCGATCCCCTGCGGCAGGCGGTTGTAGATATGATCCTTGCCGTACCAGTAGAAACCGATGAGTTTAAACGGGGAATCCTCCGCCACGTCCGGCTTGTACCAGACCAGGCCGGATTCATCCGGCTCCTTGATGGTCATATACTTATCCACATCTTCAATCTTAGGCAGTACTTCGCCGGCTGTCATTATACCGGTTACTCCGAGAACCGCCGCCGCCAAGAGTAATTTTTTCATATTCCAAAACTCCTTGATTGGGTTAAAAGCGTACTGAATATATCCGCAAAGATAATAATTTTCAAGCGGTGGAACTTGAGAAAAAAGGTTTTAACATTACATTATTGATAAAAAGTAAAAACACGGAGTTGAGCAACTATGCTTGAAGAACTGCATTTGACCAGACCGATAATATTTTTTGACCTGGAGGCGACCGGGGTTAATCCTCAGCGCGACCGGATTGTCGAGATATCGGTAGTAAAGATCTTTCCGGATGGACATCACGAATGCACCACCAGAAAACTCAATCCCACCATTCCAATCCCCGCCGCCGCCACCCAGATTCACGGCATCAGCGACGCCGACGTCGCCAGGGCGCCGACCTTTGCCCAGATTGCCGGAAATCTGTTGAAATATTTTGAAGATTGCGATTTGGGCGGCTACAATATCAACGGCTTCGATATCCCGATGCTGGGCGAGGAGTTCAAACGCGCCGGACTGGAATTTTCCACCTCCGGGCGACGGGTGGTGGACGCCTATGCCATTTTTACCAAACTTTATCCGCGTACACTGTCGGCCGCATATAAATTCTTCTGCGGCAAGGATCTGGAGGACGCGCACAGCGCCGAGGCCGATACCCTTGCCACGGTGGAGGTGCTTGCCGGCGAACTGGCCAGACATCCGGAACTCCCGCGCGAGCTTGACGCTCTGCACGAATTCAGCGATAACCGCGACCCGGACGCTATTGACTCCGGTAGACGTTTCAAATTTGCCGGAGATGTTCCGGTGGTCAATTTTGGCAAACACGCCGGTACCCCGCTGAAACAGATCGCCGCTGAAGAACCGGGCTTCCTGCGCTGGATTCTGCGTTCAGATTTTCCCGACGAGGTAAAAAAGATCGCCTCGGATGCACTCTCAGGTATTTTCCCCGAGCGAAGCAAATGAGTGAAATTGACGCATTGATATCTCTGCTGGCCGATGATGATCCGGAGACAACCCGGGAGACGCTTGCTGCTCTTCTCAACTATGACGACACTCTGCTCGCCGGTTACATCCGCGCCAATCAGGAGAGCGCCGACCCGCGGGTGCGCCGCCATATCCATCAGCTTGAGGCAATATTGACGCTGCGTTCGCGCCGCAAGTCGTTTGCCGCCAGACTGGCGGATCCGGATACTGATCTGCTTGAAGGTTTGATCGAAGTGCATCTGCAATGGTATGATAATGACAATCCGGATGTTGTGCGCAACTATTACCGCGATTTTCTGACTCATTCGCGGAAGTTTGACCTGACAACTATGAACCGCCTTGCCGATTATATGCGGCGCAACGGCTTCACTGCTCCGGAAGAGAAGGAGATCACTTTTCCCGAACACTATTGTCTCGGTTCTGTACTCGACTCCCGCCGTGGCGCGGACGTCATTCTGTGCGCCGTAGCCCGGAGCTTTGCCGCTGTACAGGGGCTGGAGGTGGAAATCGCCAGATTTATGGGAACTTTTGTATTGATCAACCGCTCATCCGGAGAGCTTCTGACTCCGGAAAAACAGTGGCGGCTAACCGAACACTCTCCTTCTACTGCGGTGGTATGCCGGAACAATCAGATTCTGCGCTACGTTATGCAGATGCTATTCTCTTACGCCGTTGAGGCCAACAGCTTCCGCTATATACACACCCTCTACTGCGCTATTACCGGAGAGCCGGACAACCGCCCGCCGGAATATCTGCCGTATCCTTTTAATCCCAATAATCCGCCGCCGCTTACATAAACTCCATAACCGCGCCCATGCCGAGCATTCCCAGGAGCAGTCCGGCAAGCACAATGTGGTGCTGCCCATAGGTTTCCGCCATCGGCAGGAGTTCGTCAAAGGTTATGTAGATCATAATTCCGGCGACGATCGCAAAGAGAACGGCCAGCAGCGTTGCAGAGAGAAACGGCATTAAAATCAGAAATCCGATCAGTGCGCCGACCGGTTCCGCCAATCCGGAAAACAGAGAGTACATGAACGCTTTTTTTCTGTTTCCAGTGGCGTAGAATATCGGTACCGCAATCGCAATCCCTTCCGGTATATTGTGCAGTGCAATTGCACAGGTCAACGGCAACGCCACATCCATTCCCGACAGGCCGCCGGCAAAGGTGGCCAACCCTTCAGGAAAATTGTGTATTCCGATCGCCAGGGCAAACATCAGCCCGGAACGTCCCAGCTTGCGGCGCTCATCTTCAGACGCATCTCCGGCGTGGTTGAACTCCTCTTCACTGCGGACATGGTGCGGGTTTTCCACCTCCGGAATCATCTTGTCTATCACCGCAGTGATCACCATGCCTGCCGCCAGCGCCAGCATTGCCAGCAGTCCGCCGTGCGGCGAACCGTATTCTCCGACCAGTGCGTGACGCGCCTCCGGCATCAGCTCCGCCAGCGAAATGAAGACCATCACTCCGCCGGAAAATCCCAGCGAGGCCGAGAGAAAACGGCCGTTGTCTTTCCCCGGACGGCTGAAAAACGCCAGCAATCCGCCAATACCGGTTGCCAGACCGGCAATAGTGGTCAACCCCATTACAATCCAGAACTGATGCAGAGAGACGCTCATTTGCCTACTCTTTCACGCTTCTTGTAGTGATAATATTTACTCCTGAGCCTTTGAAGTCGGAGAGAACCACACTGCCTGACGCCAGCGGCGGAGCAACTTCTAGCGCTCTTAACGTATCCAGAAGTTCGCCGATTAAAGCCATGCTTACCGGAGCTGAACTTCTCACCGGCACAAACGGCAGCTCTTTGGAAGCACAGGCCACCACCGATGTCACCATCCGCTTGGGATCTGTCAATTCATTCAAAGCATAGGCTTTGCCGCGCGGACAGCGGTTACCGGAGACCTCAACCTCGCCAGCCGCCGTCATCTCCGCCTGAATATGACACCCGATCGGGCAAGAAATACAAATCAACTCCCGCTTCATCTGCCGCCTCCATTCAACGCAAAACTCAACTGTCCGCCGCGGGCGGTCAACTCGCCCGGAACTTCCACACTCAACATTTCAGGCGGCTTGACAAAGCGCAGTTTTTTGCGCATTATCTCCTGCCCGTCCAGAGAAACTATCAACTCCGCATCATCTTCCACGATCAGCGAACGCATGAAGAACTGCGTCTTTTCGCCCGGAATATATTCGTTCGGGGTGACATAACGCAGATTGCCGCCCGCCGCAACCGGAAACTCACGGCCCGGACGTTTGCCGTTCAAGTAATCAAGTATGTGACGTCCGGCCAGCGCCGCTTCATCGCTGGCGTAGTCCGCCAGGTCGTGAACGTGCAGAACGTTGCCGCCGGCAAATACCCCGGGAATATTGGTCATCCGCCACGCATCCACCAACGGGCCGCCGGTAGTCATGTTTATCGTCACTCCGCCGCGTTTGGAGAGTTCGTTTTCCGGAATCAGCCCGGCTGAGAGCAGTACTGTGTCGCACTCTATGGTGAAGCTGCGGCTGCTGTCCGGCACCCCGTCAACCAGAGGCGAAATCTCTACCGATTCAACCCGGTCGGCACCGTTGATTTTTGAAACTGTGTGTCCCAGATACAGCGGAATATTGAAGTCGTTCAGGCATTGGACGATATTTCTGGTCAATCCCGACGGGAACGGGCGGATTTCCACCACCGCTTTAACCGGTATGCCGCTCCAGGTCAGCCGACGCGCCATAATCAGACCGATATCTCCCGACCCGATGATAACCGCCGATTTCCCCGGCAGCAGTCCGGACATATTGATCAACCGCTGTGCCAACCCTGCAGTGAATATCCCCGCCGGCCGCCGGCCGGGGATGCCGATATTGCCGCGGTTGCGTTCCCGGCAGCCCATCGCCAGCATCACCGCTTTCGCCGTGATCCGCATTACGCCGTATTCCGGCGACAACGCCAGCAGCTCCTTATTTTCGTTATCCGCCAGATTAAAATCCATTACCGTGGTCTGCAAAAGAAATTCCGCTCCGGCGTTTCTGGCTGCCGATTCCAGCCGTTCGGCGTATTCCGGGCCGGTAAGCTCCTCTTTAAAGTGGTGCAGACCGAAGCCGTTATGAATACACTGCATAAGTACGCCGCCGGCAAAATCGTCGCGATCTATTACCAGCGTGGACCGTCCGGCCGACGCAGTAACCTCCGCTGTCGCCAACCCGGCCGCGCCCGCGCCGATCACCACTACATCATAATTCAACTCTTTCATTTTTCACCCCGATGCAGTTCGCCGACAATTATTTTGCTCTCGCCGCCGCGTTTGGTTACCTCTTCCGGACTCATGCCCGTCTCCCGGCAGATGATTTTGATGATCTTTTCAGTACAGAAGCCACCCTGACAGCGCCCCATTCCGGAACGGGTGTAGAATTTTATTCCGTCCAGCGTCGTATGTCCGCGCCGGATCGCCTCTACGATCTCCGCTTCCGATATCTTTTCGCAGCGGCATACCACATGGGCGTAGGCGGGATCGTCGGCAAATTTGGCGTCGATCTCTTCCGGAGTCATGTGACGGATCTCTTTAAATTCCGGCAGGACAGTCTTCGGGCAATCCTTTTCCACCAGAACAAGACCATCCTTCTTCAGCAGATCCTTGACATATTCTCCGATTGCCGGGGAGGCCGTCAACCCCGGCGACTGTATCCCCGCCACCTGAATGAAGTGCGGCGCTTTGCCGGAGATATCGATATAAAAGTCATCTCCCGGCATGGTCGGCCGCATTCCGGCAAACGAAGTTATCACATCGTTGACCGAAATTCCGGAGATCATGTGTTTTACCTGAGTCAATATGCGGTGGAGGTTGTCGCTTGAAGTGCCGACGTCCTCCTTGTCCTGCACCATTTCCGCGGTCGGGCCGATCATTATCGTACCTTCGACCGTCGGAATAACCAGTATGCCTTTGCTAACCTTGCTCGGCACCGGGAAAATCACTTTGGAGACCGAAGCCTGCGTATGGCGGTCGAGCAGATATTCCTCGCCTTTGCGGGGGGTGATGGTGAACTCTTCTGCTCCGAATATTTTTGAAACTTCATCCGCATAGAGTCCGGCGGCATTGACAACATAACGTGCCCGGATTGTTTCGCCATCCGCGCTCTTTATCTGCCAGTATTCGCCTTCGCGTTCCGATTCAGCCACTTTGAAATTAGTGAAAAGCTCCACGCCGCCTTTCTTTGCACCTTCAACCAGTGCAAATACATAACGGTACGGCTCAATCGTACCGCCGTTCGGAACATAGAATCCGCCAACCACGTCGGGCGACAGTTTCGGTTCGAGTTGCAGCAGCCGGTCTCTTCCGCACAGCTCCAGATTGCGCACTCCGTTGGCTTTTCCCTGACGGAACAGCACCCGTACCGTCTCCATCTCCTCCTCACTGAAGGCGACCACCAGAATACCGTTGCGCTTGAACGGGAAGTCGAGCTGATACTGCAGCTGTTCAAACATTAAATTGCCCTGCAGTTCCAATCTGGCTTTCAGGGTCGATTTGCTGTGATGAAATCCGCCGTGCACAATACCGCTGTTGGCCTTGGATACGCCGAAACCAACGTCGGCGCACTTTTCCAGCAGCGCCGTTTTCAACCGGTATTTGGACAACTGCCACGCTACCGACGCTCCGGAGACTCCGGCGCCGATAATGGCAACATCAAATTCTTTCATACATCCATCCTTCTTTTGATATAACTGAATAATATATATCAAAAACCGGTCGTTTTCAACCGTTTTTTCAAACGATTAATTCCGTGATTTACCACCCGGAGTATTTGTCGTTGAACAGCCGGTGCAGTGGTTTGTCGCCATATTTGTCCGGTGCATCAGGCAAGAGCTCCTCTGCCGTATAGGCTGAATATATTTTTAATACCTGTATTTGCCGGGCGTGCTGATCGAATTCGAATCTTATCCGCCAGGTGCGGCAGGCGATGTCGCACACTCCATCGCTTATGATATTGATGCGCTTTCTTCTGGCATTGAGCGGTTCAACCGCCAGCTGAATACGGCAGAAATTTTCAAGATTAATGCCGCCTTGCGAGATAATAAAGTTGCACTCCTCCATAAATAATGGAGAATAATTGATCTGCCAGGTACATTTTGCCGTTTCATCCACCCAGCCGGCGGCGGAGCCGGGGAACGCGTCAACCGCCGGAATATACGGCTTGATGTCAAAAACCGGCGTGCCGTCCAGCATGTCAAAATTGCGGATATAAATCCGGCGCTTTTCCACTCCGGTAAGTTCGACGCAGCTCATCCCGATAGGATTCGGCCGGTGCGGGGAACGGCTGGCGAACACGCCGACTTTCCGCCCGGCCGGTGATATCACCGGCGGCGATACTTTGGGATTCCACGTCTCATTCAGATGAAATTTAAATATTACCCATATCCGCTCAAAGCCGCTGAGATCTTCCAGCGCCGCTTCAAAGTTATAGTCCGGCAGCAACTCAATCCATCCTTCATTGCTGGCGAAAACCGATTGCCGCGGCGCTTCGTAACGGTATCTCTCGCGGGTGTGGACGAGCCCAATGGCCTTGAGCTCGACCGATTCCTGATGTTTATTCAATTTTAATGCGCCCTTGCGCCTTTCTCCGCAATTTGATCAACTTTAAGAGTATACCCGTTTTCCGGAGAACCGGAGATTACGCCGTAATAGGAACGCAGTCCGGTGCCGGGATCTGCGCCTTCCGGCAGTTGCGGGGTAATGTTGTACTCCTGATTTTCACTTTCCGTCATGAGACCGTTTTCGCCAAGACGGGCGTTAATAATTACCATTTTTTCGTCAAAATTCAATCCTTTTCCGGCATCAAATGAGTCCTCCGGCAACGCGACATATCTGTCCGGCATCAGAGGCGAACATAGCATAATCCCCGCCCAGGCGATTGCCGCCGCCAGCAACGCTGAAATAAAGCCGACTTTCAGCCACTGGAAGAAACTTACATGAATGTGACTCTTTCTTTCCAGCATACCCAATGCTACAATGTTGGCGGTACTGCCGATCATGGTGATATTGCCGCCGAAACAGGCTCCGAAGAGCAGCGCCCACCACAACGGAAGATCCTTTAACGTCAGCGACAACTGCTCAATTACCGGACTGAATGCCGCGACAAAAATAACGTTATCCACAAAAGCCGAACCGATGGCCGAGGACATTAAGATGAATGGTACCAGCGCTCCGTGACTTGTACCGCATATACTGGTGAAATAGTCGGCCATTACCCGGTCAACCCCGGTGTACTGCACTGTACCCGCCACCGCGAAGAGCAGCATGAAGAAGAGCAGTGTCCACCAGTCGACTTCCCGTTCAACATAGTGGCGCGCCCGGTTGCGCTTGATAATCATTACGATACCGGAACAGATCAGGGGCGCGATTAAAAGAATGCTGTTCTTTTCCAGCCCGAACAGCTGTTCCAGCTGGTGATGCGAGGCGATTACGCATATTGTTACAATCAGCAGCAGCAATCCCTGCTTGTATGGTACGTCGACCACCGGGGCGAGGCTGAGATTTTTGGCGATGCGGTCCTGCAAATGTTTATCAAACAGCCGCAGATCCTTACGGAAGTAGAACATAGTGAGGGCAATCGTGGCCAGCAACGAGATAATCATCAACGGAAATGCCCATATCATAAAGTCGATAAAGGTCAATCCGGCTTTGGTACCGATGAAAATCCCCACCGGGTTCCCCATCATTGTTCCCGCGCTTCCCACATTGGTGGCGAGTACGCAGATCATGATATAGGGGAGGGGGTTGAGCTTAAGCCGGTCGCACACCTGAAAGATCAGGGTCGATACGAAGATAATCGAGGTTACTTCATCCACCGCGCAGGCCAGCAGCGCCGAGGCGAACGCGGTACAGGCGATGAATTTGCGCCCGGATATTTTCGGCATTGAAACGATCAGCTGCACCACCCAGGTGAAGAACCCCAGATCCCGCAGTGCGCCGACAATAATCATCATACCCACGAGAAATAGAATCACCTCGAGCGAGGACGAGGTGACAAATCTGGCGATATTGAGCGAGTTGGTGAAAATAAGCACCGACAATCCCAGAAAAGCAATTGCCAGACGGAAATTCCAGAAAAACAGAGTCCCGAATATAATCGCTAAAAATACGCCGCATGCCGTAGCCTGGTGCATCTCCAGCGCACCGGAAACACACCCCAGTACCCCGGCTCCGCCGGATACCGCAATCATAATAAAGAAACGCCACAACATCGATTTGGTTGAGAGCTCCACTGAACCTTCTTCGTCATGCATAATATATCTTCCTTTTCCTGAATAATTAGCTGATTTACGCCCAGAACAAATCTCTTATTACCGAATCCATCTTAACCACTCCGGAGAAACGCCCGGCGTTGGTTACGATAACCTGTTTTGCTTTTGAGACGATAAAGAGTTTGACCAGCTGTACTGCCGGAGCATCCTCGTCGATCGACTCAAAACTTTCACGCATGAAGTCAGCCAGTTTGGTATCCTGCGCGTTTTTCAGCATTTCAGCGAACGGCTGGAAGCGGAGAATCGGAGTTAAGTCATCCATCCACAATATGTGTTCCGGCAGACTGAAGCGCAAGATGTCGTGCGCCGAAACCACTCCGCGCAAATCCCCTTCCTCATCCAGTACCGGAATTTCATCCACATGGTTGGCGGCAATTGTGGCGATGCAGGTGTTGAGAGTATCGCTCTCATAAAGGATCACCGGATTGCGGTCCATCAGATCCCGCACCCGCAGATAGGCCGGCAGCTCCATTTTTGAGTCGCAGCAGAAATCAATAATCGCTCCCGGACTCTCCAGTTTGGACATTTTTATTACCATCTCCGGATTTAGCAGCATCTTTGCCAGTGCCGCAACTACCTGCAAATGCAGTCCCGGGTCGTCCGCCGGAGTGACAATCAGCGCCACCACTCTTACCGGCCCCATTTCCGGAGTATTGAAGTCGATACCGTTTTCGCTGGTGGCAACGGCAATGAGAAGGTTTTCGACATTGCTCATCCTGGCGTGCGGTATGGCCAGCCCGGGGGCGACCACCGTAGGCATCAGCGCCTCACGCTCGTGAACTTTTTCCAGAATTTCATCTTTGTTAAGCCCGGCGGTATTGAATGCCAACCGTTCGGCCAGTTTAGTGATGATCTCTTCGCCGGTTTTGACCGGGGTTTGACAGATGATGTTCCCTTCTGCCAGATAATTGCAGAAATCAAATGAGCTCATGTCGTTCATAAAGCGTGTTTCCTTCCGGTAAATTAAAACCATACAAAAACTTACGGGTAATCTAATATGACGTTTTTCAAAAGTCAAGTCGTAATAAGCTGGAAAAAAATATTTGTACGAATAACTTTTTCAGCGCTTTTTTAATGAGATAAAACTTGAACAGATTAATGAACACTCCTCCTGGCCGGACGGTTTCTTTAATTATATAAAAAGAAGAGCCGCTTTAACCGGATTTTCTACTTGAAAAAATCCGGTTTCGGCGTTAAATTTAGCTATTACAGGATAAAAAAGATGGCAGAAGCAGTTAAGTACGACGAATCAAAAATTAAAACCTTAAGCTCGCTGGAGCATATCCGTCTCCGCCCCGGTATGTATATCGGGCGCATGGGCGACGGTTCCAATCCGAATGACGGTATATATATCCTGCTCAAAGAGATAATCGATAACAGTATCGACGAATTTATCATGGGCGCTGGCCGCAGAATCGACGTCAAACTGGAGAATAATCTCGTTACCGTGCGCGACTACGGCCGCGGTATTCCGCCGGGAAAACTGGTTGAATGCGTTTCCGTAATGAATACCGGCGGGAAATATAATGACGATGTATTCCAGTTTTCGGTAGGCTTGAACGGCGTCGGTACCAAGGCGGTCAATGCGCTTTCCGAACTTTTTATTGCCAGAACCGTGCGCGAAGGTAAGTTCAGAGAGGCCGAGTTTTGTCGCGGCGAACTTGTTGCCGAACGCGAAGGCGAATGCGACGATAAGAACGGTACCTGCATAAGTTTTATTCCGGACGGCAAACTTTTTCCCAATTATGTGTTTAAGCCGGAATATATTGAGCGCCGGATGTGGATGTACGCCTATTTGAACAGCGGACTTAGCATCTATTTCAACGGCAACCGCTTCTATTCCCAGAACGGTTTGAAAGATCTGCTGGAGGCCGAATGCGGTGAGGATTGTCTGTACGATATTATATCCTATAAAAGCAAGACGATTGAATTCGCTCTGAGCCACAGCAACAATTACGGGGAGATCTCCTATTCGTTCGTCAACGGGCAGTACACCAATGACGGCGGCACCCATCTCTCCGCTTTTAAAGAGGGGGTGTTGAAGGCGATCAACGCCTATACCGGCAAATCATATAAGGCCGACGAAGTGCGCGACGGGATGGCGGGGGCGATAGCGATAAAACTTAAAGACCCGGTATTCGAGTCGCAGACCAAAAACAAGCTGGGCAATACCGACGTCAAATGGCCGATTGTCGAAGCGGTCAAGACTGCGGTTGAGGACTTTCTCCACCGCAACCGCGAGGTGGCCGATATTCTGGTGGACAAAGTTATCCGCAATGAACAGCTGCACCGTCAGATTCAGGAGGCTAAGAAGAAATCCCGCGAGGCGGTGAAGAAGACCTCTTTGCGGATTCCCAAACTTAAAGATTGCAAACTGCACCGCGGCGATAAAGGCAAAAAAGGCGAGCCGGTGCCGGAAACCATGATTTTCCTGACCGAGGGGGATTCCGCCGCCGGTTCGCTGGAAAAGTGCCGCAACGTAAATACTCAGGCGATTTTTGCATTAAAGGGGAAACCCTTGAACGTATTCGGCGAAAAACGGGATAAAATCTATTCCAACGATGAGCTGCTGTTTATCATGCAGGCGCTGGATATTGAAAATGACATTGACAATTTGCGTTACGACAAAGTCATCATCGCCACCGATGCCGATGTGGACGGGATGCATATCCGCAATCTTTTAATGACCTATTTTCTGAGCTTTTTCGATCAGCTGGTAATGCACGGACACTTGTTTGTACTGGAGACTCCGCTCTACCGGGTGCGGCTGAAGAAGGGCAAACCGGTCTACTGTTACAGCGACGCCGAACGGGATGAAGCGGTGAAGAGACTGGGTAAATCGGCTGAAATCACCCGGTTCAAAGGGCTGGGAGAGATATCTCCGGATGATTTCGGCGAGTTTATCGGCGAGGACATCAAACTCCTGCCGGTGACGCTGGACAATATGCGCAATGTTCCTGAAATTCTCTCCTTTTACATGGGGAACAATACGCCGGTAAGGCGCGAATATATTATGAACAATCTGGAGCTGCCGCTTTATGAGTGATAATAATGAAAATATGAAAGACGCGACTCCGGAAACAGATAGCGCGATGCCGGATTCCGCAGTTCTGCCGCCGGATGAGATCGAGGCGTTAGGCGAGGGCGAGCGTGAGGCGGACAAGAGCGCGGCGGTTAATCAGTATTTCCACTCGATGGTGGACCGCAACTTCCTCGAATACGCCTCCTATGTAATCAAGGACCGGGCGATTCCGGATGTGGACGACGGCTTGAAGCCGGTTCAACGCCGGATACTCTGGGCGATGCACAAGGTTGATGACGGGCGTACTCACAAGGCGGCGTTTGTCGTCGGCGAAGTGATGGGTAAGTATCATCCGCACGGCGATGCCTCAATCAAGGATGCGCTGGTGGTGCTGGCCAACAAAGAGTATTTTATTGAAAAACAGGGTAATTTCGGCAATATCATTACCGGCAGTGCGGCGGCGGCCTCCCGTTATATTGAGTGCGGACTGGCGCCTCTGGCGCGGGAGGTACTTTTTAACGACGACATCACTGAACTTGTGGATACCTACGACGGGCGGCACATGGAGCCGGTGGTGCTGCCGGTTAAAATTCCTTCGCTGTTAATGCTTGGGGCGGACGGGATCGCTGTAGGGATGGCGACCAAGATTATGCCGCACAACTTCTGCGAGCTGCTGGAGGCGCAGATCGCCGTGCTTGAAAACCGGCCGTTTGAGCTTTATCCGGATTTTCTGCAGGGCGGGCTGATGGACGTCAGCGAATACAATGACGGTAACGGCAAAATAACTCTGCGTGCAAAAATCGAGCTGGACGGGCGGAGATTGATCATCCGTGAAATTCCGGCCTCCACCACTACTGAAAGTCTGATTGCCTCCATTGAAAAGGCGGCCGAAAAAGGCAAAATCAAAATTGCTTCAGTCAATGATTATACCGCCAAAGAGGTGGAGATTGAAATTGTGCCGATGCGTGGTTACGATCCGCAGAAGGCATTGCAGGCTTTGTACATGTATACCGACTGCGCGGTTACGATCTCCGCCAATCTAACGGTAATCCGTGAGAACCGGCCGGCGGTGATGAGCGTTACCGGGGTTATACACCGCAATACGGAAAAGCTGCTTGAGCATCTGCAAAGAGAGTTGGAGATTGCACTGAACCGGCAGAATGAACTTTTTCATGCCAAAACTCTGGCGCAGATATTCTTTGAAAACCGGATATATAAGAGGATTGAAGAGTGCAAATCCCAGGAAGAGGAGTATGCCGAAGTTCACGCCGGACTCGCGCCGTTCCGGGAGCTGGTCCGGCGCGATATTACCAACGATGATATCGATAAACTTCTGGCATTGCCGGTACGCAGAATCAGCCGTTTCGATATTGAAAAGAACCAGCAGGAGCTACGGGAGATCGAACGTAAAATTGCTGAAATCAGACATAATTTGAAAAATCTGACTGATTACGCAAAAAATTATCTGACTGATCTGTTAAACCGCTATGGAGCGAATTTCCCGCGCCGTACCGAGATTGAAAAGCTGGAAAAGATCGACCGCAAGGCGGCGGCACTGAGTAATATCAAAGTTGGCTGGGACCGCAAAAACTGCTACATCGGCACTCAGGTTAAGAGCGAAGACTCTGTGATGGTCAGCGAGTTTGACCAGCTGTTATGCGTTCAGCGTTCCGGGCGTTATAAAATCATCAATATTCCGGATAAGATATTTATCGACCGGCTGTATGAGTTCCGGAAGCAGGATTCCGAGCTGGATTTCGGAGTGATCTACAAGGATCAGAAGAGCGGCAAATTCTACGGCAAACGATCAATTATATCCAAATTTATAACTGACCGCGAGTATATGCTCTGTCCGGAAAAGTGCCGGCTTGAGTTGCTTACGCCACGGGCGGATGCCATATATCAGCTGAAGTTTGACGGTCGTAAGCCGCCGGTTGAAATTAATCTGATGGAACTGCCGCAGCGCAGCCCGAAGGCGCGCGGAATTTTAATCGGCAACAATATCAGCAAGATAACTTTTGTCCGCTATCTTACCGAAGAAGAGCTGGAAGAGCTTAAAAAGAGAGCGGCAACCGAAGAGATCAATGATTCAGATGATGAATCAGGGACAGATGGTACCGCAACTCAGGAGATTGATGACACCGTCGCGGAAACAGCAGAGGACGGTGGAGAAGAGCAGGCGCAGGGAATGGAAAATTCCGCCGCGGAATCTCCGGACAGGGATGATGCCGACAGCGCAGAAATTCCGGATGCGGAGGCGGCAGATGATGCCGAAGCTTCTGAAGACAGTAAGGTTCCGGAAACATCCGATCCTGTACCAGATGAAACAGATGCGGCTGATGCTGTCCCGGAGACTACTGAACCTGAGCCGGCGGAAAACCGCGCAGAAGGGGAGGGCAATGAACTCATACCCGAGCCGGAACCGCTTCTTGACGCACCGGCTCCGGAACCTGAAAAACGCCGCCGTGTCAGGAGAACAGCTAAATCCGGAAAGGATGAGACCGCTTCTTCTGCTTCTGCCGGGAATAACGCAGAAACGGATGAGAAAAGCTCTGCCGGTAAAGATGATGATCATGATGACAATGATTTCGGCATAATTCAGCCGGAATTCGGCTTCTGACGGCTATATAATATTTTATCGTTTTTTAATTTCAGACAAGACCATGCTTGATGCCGGTTTTGTCTTTTTTTTTATTTTTATACAATAAAAAAACCGGCCGCGTGTAAAAACGCGGCCGGTTTGGAAGTTGTAAGTTTGTTACAAACTTTATTACTTCATTATTTCGCCCAGCTTCTTGTAGAAGTCCATGCGGCGGTTGTTATCTTCTTCCGCCTTGGCGTAGAGGGCTTCTGCGGCATCAGGAGCGGTCTTCTGCAGTGAGGCGTAACGACGTTCACTGCGGATGAAGTCCTGGAAGCTGCCGGTTGCAGGCTTGGTCTGCCAGGTGAACGGTACTTCCGCACTCGGATTGTACTGGTAGAGCGGCCAGTAGCCGGCTTCCACCGCACGTTTCGCTTCGTTCTGACTCTGACGCATGTCACCCTTGATACCGTGAGCAATACACGGAGCGTAAGCGATGATGATGGACGGACCATTGTATGCTTCCGCTTCGCGGATCGCTTTCAGCGTCTGGTTGCGGTCGGCACCCATACATACGCTGGCAACATATACGTTGCCGTAGCTCATGCACATGAAGCCGAGGTTCTTCTTGGTCAGGCGCTTACCGGAGTTGGCAAACAGAGCCACCGCACCGATCGGGGTGGATTTGGAAGCCTGACCACCGGTGTTGGAGTATACTTCAGTATCCAGAACCAGGATATTGACGTTGCGGTTCTGCGCGACAACGTGGTCCAGACCGCCGTAACCGATATCGTATGCCCAGCCGTCACCGCCGATGATCCACAGGGATTTGTCAACGAAGTAGTCGGCAAGTTCCGCAATCTTGGCGATCAGGTCTTTGTACTGTTCGCACGGTTTGACTTTGGCCAGAGCAGCTTTGACCGCCGCCTGATTGGCCTTGGCTTCATCATCAACCTTATCCCAGGTGGAGAGAGCCGCTTCCAACGCTTTCTTGAGATCGGCGTCGATCGGCAGAGCCAGCGCTTCTTCAACATTGCGGCGCAGCTGTTTGCGGTTGTTGTCTATCGCCAAACGCATACCATAACCGAATTCGGCGTTGTCTTCAAACAGTGAGTTCGCCCAGGCCGGACCGCAGCCCTTCTTGTTCTTGCAGTAGGGCAGGGACGGGAAGGAGCCGCCGTAGATCGAGGAGCAGCCGGTGGCGTTCGCTACGACCATGCGGTCGCCGAACAGCTGGGATACCAGCTTGACATACGGAGTTTCGCCGCAACCGGCGCACGCACCGGAGAATTCGAAGTGCGGCATCAGGAACTGCGAAGCCTTGACCGTGTTCGGCTGCAGACCGCCCAGAACGTTATCCGGCAGAGCTTCGAAGAATTTTTCGTTGTCACGCTGACCGGCGGCGCGTTCGTCTGTCAGATGGCTGAAGGAGATCGCCTTTTCCTTCGCCGGGCACGCTTCGATACATACGCCGCAACCGGTACAGTCTTCAATATATACCTGCAAACGATACTTCAGGTTCGGTTCCTTGACGCCCTTGGCATCAACAGTAACGAAGGTGGCGGGTGCTCCGGCCAGATCCGCTTCTGTCATCAGTTTCGGGCGGATAACCGCATGCGGACACGCCATTGAGCACTGGTTACACTGGATACATTTGCTCGGATCCCATTTCGGAACCATAGGAGCGATACCGCGTTTTTCCAGTCTGCTGGTACCGATCGGCATTGTACCGTCAATACTCATAGCGGATACCGGAATTTCATCACCCTTCTGATGCAGAATCGGCTTCATCAGTTTTACCGCGAAGTCGCCGGCGTCATCGCCGATCAGAACTGCGGGTTCAACGCAGGCAACGCCGTCCAGAGAGGCCGGAACTTCCACCTTCTGCAGGTGAGCCAGAGCGTTGTCAACGCAGGTGATGTTCTTGTTGATGATCTCTTCACCTTTCTTGGCGAAGGTCTTTTTGATCGCTTTCTTGATGTAACCGATCGCTTCATCCACCGGAATGATATTGGCCAGCTTGAAGAAGCAGACCTGCATTACCGTATTGATACGTGCGCCCAATCCGGCTTCCTGGGAGATCTTCAACGCGTCAATAGTATATACGTTGATCTTTTTCTTGATGATCGTTTCCTGCATGTCGCGGGTGAACGATTCAAATACCTTGTCCGCCGGAATTTCGCTGTTCAACAGGAAGGTACCGCCTTCGCGGATGCCGGCAAGCATGTCATAACGGCCGATGTAGGCGGCGTTATGGCAGGCGACGAAGTTCGGGCTGGTCACGGTGTACTGCGACTTGATCGGGGTATCGCCGAAACGCAGGTGGGATACCGTGATACCGCCGGATTTCTTGGAGTCGTAAACAAAGTACGCCTGAACATATTTCTTGGTATTGTCGCCGATAATCTTGATCGAGTTCTTGTTGGAACCGACCGTACCGTCAGCGCCCAGACCCCAGAACATGCAGCAGGTGGCGTCCGCGGGTTCGGTGATGATGGTTTCAGTTACCGGCAGTGATAGATAGGTAACGTCGTCGTTGATACCGACGGTGAAGTTGTGGGTGCATTTTCCCGCCAGGTGCTGGAAAATCGCATTGACCATGCTCGGGGTGAACTCTTTGCTCGCCAGACCGAAACGGCCGCCGATTACTTTTACATCGCTCTTGGCCAGAGCCGCCGCGACATCCAGATAGAGCGGTTCGCCGAGTGAACCCGGTTCCTTGCAACGGTCGAGCACGGCAACGCGTTTGACGCTGGCCGGCAGAGCCTTGACAAATACATCCGCGGCAAACGGACGATAGAGGCGGACCTTCAGGAGGCCGACCTTTTCGCCTTTGGCGGTCAGGTAGTCAACGGTTTCTTCAATCGTTTCGCAGCCGGAACCCATTGCGATAATAACCTTGTCCGCATCCGGAGCGCCGACATAGTCGAACAGATGCAGTTTGCGGCCGGTAATCGCAGCCAGCTTGTCCATATTCTTCTGAACGATCGCCGGGAGGTCGGCATAGATCTGGTTGGTTGATTCACGTCCCTGGAAGTATACATCCGGGTTCTGCGCCGCCATTTTTGCGAACGGTGCTTCCGGACGCATCGCGCGGTTGCGGAACTCTTCCACATATTTCATATCGAGCATGCTCTTCATATCTTCGTAGTCGAGCAGTTCGATCTTCTGGATTTCATGAGAGGTACGGAATCCGTCAAAGAAAGAGAGGAAAGGAATGCGGCTTTCCAGAGTTGAAAGATGTGCCACAATCGCCAGGTCGTGAGTTTCCTGGATGCTGGCTGCCGAGGTCATGGCAAAACCGGTGGCGCGGCAGCTCATAACGTCGGAGTGGTCGCCGAAGATCGACAGCGACTGCGCCGCCAGTGCGCGTGCGGAAACGTGGAAGACGGTCGGGATCATTTCCCCGGCGATCTTGTACATGTTCGGAATCATCAGAAGCAAGCCCTGGCTCGCTGTGAAGGTGGTCGTCAACGCACCGGCGTTCAAAGAACCGTGCACCGCACCGGCCGCACCGGCTTCCGACTGCATTTCCGCTACTTCAACCTTTTCGCCGAACATGTTTTTCAAGCCCTGGCTTGCCCAGGTGTCGGCATATTCGCCCATGGTCGAAGAAGGAGTGATCGGGTAGATCGCGGCTACTTCACTGAACGCATAGGCCACATAGGCGGCGGCGTAATTGCCGTCGATGGTTTGCATCTTTTTGCCCATTTTTCTTGTTGTCTCCATTGTTGTTAGAAATTGAACAACCCGCTTCTCAGCGGGTTGTTTATAAAATTATGTGATATTTGATTTATTCCAATACTGTTGCAGATACCTGTACTTCGCGGGTCCAGAAGAAGAGGGAAAGTACATTGTATTCACTCTTGGTGGAGGTGCTGAGGTTGATAACCTTGCTGCCGCCGAGGTTGATTGCCACCCGGGTGGTTTCCAGTACGGCTGTTTCGGTGTTAACCGTGTCGGTAAACAGGGCGAAAGCGTCAGGATTGCTTACGGAACCGGTCAATACCGGAATCCAGTTCAGGAAATAGAAACCGTAATTGGTATAGGTTAAGTGAGCCATCGCAGGAGTATAGCCGTTTGCCGTCATTCCCACGCCGTTTGTCTTTTTTGCCACTTCCATACTGCTGCAGCCGCTGAAGCACATTACCAGCGCCGCCATTGAGATAACTGCAAGAACCCGTTTCATTAACTTGAACTCCTGTGATTTGTTGTTTTCCGGATTGTCTTCAACACGCTAATATAACGCCTATTTCGGCTTTTTCAACCCTGTTTTGCGAGCTTTTTGACCTTTTATATTAAATAAAGGAAACTCATTTCGCGGCTTTTTCCCGCGCCAGTGCCCGGTAGGCAATATCGCGGCGCGAAAAGCATCCGTCAAACCGGATCATATCCACTCCGCGGTAGGCTTTTTCGATAGCTTCCGCCACGGTTTTGCCGCGCGCCGCAACGCCGAGCACCCGGCCGCCGGAGTTGACAATTCTGCCGTCTTTCAAAGCGGTTCCGGCATGGAATATCTGCACACCCTCTTTCCGGGCGGCGTCCAGTCCGGTGATTTCAAATCCGGTCGCACATTTGCCCGGATAGCCGCCGGAGGCCACAATTACGCTGACCGCCGGATCTTTGCTCCAATTCATATCGTATTCGCTCAAGTGTTCATCTGTGACTGCCAGCAGGAGTTCTGCCAGGTCGCTGTCCAGCCGCATCAGCACCGGCTGGATTTCCGGGTCGCCGAAACGGACGTTGAACTCCAGCACCTTCGGGCCGTCGGCGGTAACCATTACCCCGACGAAGATAACTCCATGATAGTTGAGCTTTTCCGCCTGCACACCGCGCAGGAAGTTATCCAGAATTTCATGCTGAATTCTTTCCATTACCTGATCCGTTACAACCGGAGCGGGAGAGTACGCGCCCATGCCGCCGGTATTGGGGCCGGTATCGCCGTCGCCGACCCGTTTGTGATCCTGGCTTGAGGCCATCGCTTTGATCACTCTGGTATCCGTCAGCGCCAGAATGGAGGCCTCTTCGCCATACAAACACTCTTCCACCAGCACCCGTTTGCCGGAGTCGCCGAAAGCGCCGTCAAAACACTCTTCCAGAAATTTTACTGCGCTGGATTCATCCTCCGCCACCAGTACTCCTTTGCCTGCTGCGAGGCCGTCGGCCTTAATAACGATGCCCTTTACTCCGCGGGCAAACTCTTTGCGTACATAATCCACTCCAGCCGCTGCATCGGTAAACGTGGCCGATTCCGCGCACGGAATATTGTATTTGCGCATGAAGTTCTTGGCAAAATCTTTGCTGCCCTCCAGCTGTGCTGCGTACTTGTCCGGCCCGAATATTTTAAGATTGCGTGCTTTAAACACATCGCCCAGTCCGGCACACAGAGGGGCTTCAGGGCCGGCAATAGTCAGATCTATGTGATTTGCTTCGGCAAAATCGGCCAATCCGTTCAGGTCACTCACCGGAATATTAACGCATTCCGCATCTGCGGCGATACCGGCATTGCCCGGTGCGCAGTAGACTTTGGTTACCTTATTGCTCTGCGCCAGTTTCCAGCAAATTGCGTGTTCACGGCCGCCGCTGCCAACTACTAGAATCTTCATTAAGTACTCTCCTTAAACCAATCATGGATTTGAATAACAGTTAAAAAACTTTTTCAAAATATACACCGGTTTTTCACGTTTGTCAGCCGTAACAGCAGTTTTATTCTGGTTTTTTGCCGTTAATGATGTATTGTATTGTGTTATGAATAAACTCAATGACAATTTTGCCGCCCGGAGAGATGAGTGGCTTGCTGCGGATGATGATGCTCTGCTGAGCTGCTGTACGCTGGATTTTTTCAAAGCCACCGGCAATGGCGGCCAGAAGCGCAATAAGACTTCCAGCGCAGTGCGGATCGTGCATACCCCGACCGGGATTGCTGTTACCGACTGCTCCGAACGCAGTCAGCACCGCAACCGCAAAACCGCGCTGGAGAAACTGCGTTGTGAAATTGCTTTGACCGTGAGAGTTCTGCCGGCGGTTCTGCCTGAGAATCCGGAATACGGGCTTTCGAATCCAAACTATTTTATCAATCTGGCGAGAATTTTCGACCTGCTGTGTGAGAACAGCTGGGATGATGCAGAGTCGGCGGTAAAACTTGGAATCAGCCGTTCCAAATTACTCAAGCTCCTTGCCCGCGACAGCCGTACATTTGCCCGGTTGAACGAATTCCGCCGTCAAAACGGCCTTCCTCCGCTTCATTTATAGCGCAGATTTGCTCCGGGGCAGGCGAACGGCAGCAGCAATTCCCGGCAGGCGTTTTCCGCATCCGGCCAGCTCCACTCCAGCCATTCCACCGCGAATTTCTCCAGGTCAGGAACCATTATGTAGACGGGGAGTTCGTAGTCGCTGCCGGTTTTTGTACTGTACAACGCCTGAATGGATAAAACCGTGTTGTTCAATATTCTGCCGATGCGGAAAAGTTCGCTTGAGATCATCATTTCCGTGATCGGCGGTTTCAGGCACATGGATTCGGCCAGCCGGCATATTTTAACCGTGATGCGCAGGGTTTTGAAGATAGAGCTTACCGGCGCGACAGATAGAATTTTCTCATTTATCAACCGGATTGCCCCGGCCGGCAGGGTGCCGGAAATTTCAGTTAGACTCAATGTTTCAAATGCGTCTTCCGGCGGCGGCGCCGGCAGTTCTGGCAGTTCGATGCCGGATGTGTTGTCCTGGAAATAGCGTGCCAGCTCCAGATAGAGCGCCGGCTGAGCCTCGCGGATTTTCAGCAGATTCACCGCATTTACCACATGATCGGTAAGGTCGTCCAGATCGCGGTTTTCCAGAGATGACAGATGACGCTCCAGCAGAGTGTGAATAAGCTGTCGCTGAGCCGATAAACTCAATTTTATTCCGCTGTTGCGGCGGCTGAAAAGCGATGCGACTTCGGCCAGACCGGCCTGTTCGAGCACCTTTACCGCCGCAGTATTTATCTCGCTTTCTGTAAATACCTTGCGCGGACGGCGCGAACTTTTCATGGCAAATTCCACCGCCAGTGCCGCGTCTTCGGCCAGATAGCTCTCCGGTGTTCCCGTGGCTTCGAAGCATTCCAGTATTGCCGCCTGAAGCTCCGCCGGGTCAAACGACACGGTCACTCCGTCGCCGCGAAGCACCATTACCGCTTCGGAGGAAGTCTGAATCACTTCCCGTCCTCCAGTGTGCGGATCGCTTCAATAAACTCTTCGACATCCTTGAATTTGCGGTATACCGAGGCAAACCGCACATAAGCTACATGATCCAGTTTGCGCAGTTTTTCCATTACCCGCAAACCGATTTCCGAGCTTGGTATCTCCCGATCGTAATCGTTCTGCACCTCCAGGGCGATCTCATCCACCACCCGTGATATTTCATCATTCGATATCGGGCGTTTATAGCAGGCATTGAGAATGCCCTGAAATATCTTGTCCCGGTCAAAGTCTTCCAGAACTCCGTTGCGTTTGAGAACCCGCAGCTCACTTTGAATTATTCCTTCATAGGTGGTGAAGCGGTGGGCGCACTGGGTGCACTCTCTCCGCCGTCGCACTCCGGAGCCGTCTCTTACGGAACGGGAGTCGATCACCTTGTCATCCTGACAACCGCATTTCGGACAGCGCATAACCTATTTCTCCCAGATGTCTTCCAAGCCTGCGAAACAGTCAAACGCCATGCCCCGGAACTCCGGATAAGCTCCGCAGCCGGAATTTACCGCATTCAGTCCGGTCATGAACTGGCGGAATGATCTGCGGCGCAGCGCCGGGCGGTTGTTTTCCGCATGAACCGCCAGTTCCAGATACAATGAGCTCTGTTTATCTCCGCTCTGCGGCAGCAGAGCCGCCGCCGCGCGTACAATTTCCGCGCTGGCTGACGCATCCACCCGGATAAAGAGTGTGTCGGCCGCCGCGGCGAAGTCAGATACTTTGCCTACCGAGAGTTTGCCTTCCTGAGCAAAAGTATTCAGTTCTGAGGAGAAGAGGCATCCTATATCGATACCCGGCAGTCCGGCTTTGAGTTTTTCCAGAATTGCAAATCCGTCTTTCATCAGCATATCGTTATCTCTGCCGATACCGAAAGTATTCTCTCCCCAGCCGTATATCTGACCTCCCGGAACCGCAAGATTGTGGCCGGAAAATGCTTCGACATTCATATCAAACACCACTCCGGTGAATGGAGAGTCAGGATAAGCACGGTTAAAACCGTTCAACTCATCCATGATCTCTTCAAGAATATCATGCTTGGGATCGATCAGATTGCGGACGATAAAGTTAGGCGATCTTTTCCATACCGTATCGCTCATTTTAAACGCCAGCCGGGCGCTGATGTTGTGCTTTTTCAGCTCCATAAGCAGATTGCCGAGCACGGATTGGTAACTTCCGTCGGCAAAAAATTCTCCATCGTAAGCTACGTACACTTCGTTAATTCCCAGCATTGCCAGGCGTTCGGCCAGGACATCGGGCATTCCGGCAAAGAAATTCAGGGTTTCTCCGTTGACAAACGCTCCCGCGGCCGCGTTTTTCGCCATCTCAGAACGGAACTCCGCCGCGCGTGACTCCAATTCAGCCGTGACAGCCGGCAGTATTGTCTCCGCCTGTTCCCGACTGAGAAAATCTGGGCTTGAACATCCGGCAGCCATAATTACAGCTCCGGTATACAACCAGTGCAGGGCTTTACGCAATGACTTCATAATATGACAATTCCTTAAACAGTTTGCTGATAATTCATAAAATTACTATTCATTTCATTTCTTTTCAACTGTAAAAAGAAAAAAACCGTGCAAAATGGAACCATTTATTCCACTTTTACCCAATATTGTCCGGAGTGGAATTTTGAAATTCCTTTTGAACATATTATATTAAGTATACGAAAAATAAAAAATAAAAACAATCTGCGGGAGATATTATGACAGAAGATTCCGGATTGCGGAAATACCGCAAAGAGATAGACCGTATTGATGACGAGATACTCAAACTGCTTAACCAGCGCTGCGAAGTGGTGCGTTCCATTGGCGCTTTGAAAGAGGAGAACGGCACTCCGGTTTTTGTTCCCGAAAGGGAGCGGGAAATATTCAACCGCCTGGACAGTGGCAACTCCGGTCCGCTTACACCTGAAGCCATGCGGGCGATATACCGGGAGATTATGGCTGCTGCGCGAGAACTTGAGCGTCCGATGATCGTCGCATATCTGGGGCCGGAGGGAACCTTCTCGCACGAGGCCGCCAGAAAGCGTTTCTCTTCCCAGACTCAATTCGATGCGCAGAGAACGATTTTTGATGTCTTTTCCGCGGTTGAATGCTACCGTGCCGATTACGGTTGCGTTCCGGTTGAAAATTCCACCGAGGGGGTGGTTACCAGTACGCTCGACCGTATTTTCGGTTCAACGCTGAAGATCTGCAGCGAGGTCTATCTGCCCATTCATCATCATCTGGCCGGGCAGGGGACGCTTGAGACCATAAAAAAGGTCTATTCCCATCCGCAGGTGCTGGGGCAGTGCCGCAACTTCCTGCATGAACACTGCCATCAGGCGGAGATTATTGAGTCCTCCAGCACCGCCCAGGCGGCCAAGACCGCTCTGGCAGAGGGGCCGGAAAGCGCTGCGCTGTGCGGTAAGATCGCGCTTGAGCTGACGGGACTGCCAACCATTATGGCCAACGTGGAGGATTCGGCTTACAATACCACCCGTTTCCTTATTATCGGCCGGCAGCAGCCGGAGCCTACCGGCAACGACAAGACCTCGCTCTGCCTCGGAATGCCGGACAAGGTGGGGGCTCTCTACTCTGCGCTTGAGCCGTTTAAGAAGGCGAAGATCAGCCTTACTATGATCGAAAGCCGTCCCAGCAAAGTTGAATCATTCTCTTATTCCTTCTTTGCCGATATTATCGGCCACAAAAAGGATCCGGAAGTAAAACAGGCGTTGCAGGAGGCTCAGGCGATCTGCTCGTTTGTCAAAGTGCTGGGCAGTTATCCGCGCGGCAATGATTGAGAATTACAGTAAAATTTTTATATAAGGTGACCGTAAATGGAAAATAAAGACGTCAAGGCATTGATAATTACCGGATTCGGACTGAACTGCGAACGCGAAACCCAGGCGGCGTTCAACATGGTCGGCGCCACTGCCGAACAGGTGCATTTGAACGATCTCATTGCGGGCAAGAGATCTTTAAAGGAGTTTCACATTCTCGCATTCATCGGCGGATTCGCTTTCGGCGACCATTTGGGCGCGGGGACAATTTTCGCCAACCGCGTCAATTTCAAACTTCATGAGCAGCTGCAGCAGTTTATTGCCGACGGCAAGCTGATTATCGGTATCTGCAATGGTTTCCAGACCCTGACCCGGCTCGGTATTGTGCCGGCGCTTGACGGCAAATATTTTGTTCAGGAGTGCGCGCTTGCGCATAACGATTCCGGAGTGTTCCGCGACGACTGGTGCAAACTCAAAATAAATCCTGAATCTCCCTGTGTTTTCACCCGCGGCATGGATATGATCCGTCTGCCGCTGCGTCACGGAGAGGGTAAGTTTGTGGCGGAAGAGGCGGTATTGAGCCGGATTGAAAAACAGAATCTCGTAGTTGCCAGATATGCCAATTGCGACGGCACTCCGGCCACGGAATTTCCCGCCAACCCGAACGGTTCGCTCAATTCGATTGCGGCAATCTGTGATGAAACGGGGCGTATTTTCGGACTTATGCCGCATCCGGAGGCATTCCTTTCTCCCTATAACGCTCCGGACTGGACAACGGCGAAGATCGAAAACCGTCTGCCCGGAGAGGGCGACGGCGTGCAGATATTCCGCAACGCAGTAGAATATATCCGCGATAATTTCTGAGGAGTTGATCCGGTATGGGGCTGACTCAGAGGATGGCCCCCGACCGCAGAGTATGGCTGTGCGGCGAGGTGGCGGAGGTGGTCTTTTCCGGCGTGCCGGAGGGATGCAGCGCCTATATACGCACCAATCACGGCTGTGCTGTGGTGCGCCGCCGCGAAATTATCGGCGCGATGGAGAATGACGTTGATGTTATCGGGCGGGACTGGCATGATCTGCCTATGACGATGGTGGAGCCGGGATTGTGGAGTTTCCGCTTTCCGGTTACCGAAGTCGGTATTTTCGAGTGTAAATGCTTTTTTGTCCGTGACGGCCGGATAGTCTGGGCGCGCGGAGACAATCTGCGCTTCAAGGTGGAACCGGCCGATTATGCCGGCGGCAATCTTCTGTATTGTGCCTTTGTCCGCCAGTTCGGTCCCAACTGCCGGCGTATGTTCCGTGACCGGGAGGCGGATTCCGAACTGTCCGGTCTGGATGAAAAAGGTTATACTGTTATTCCCGGTTCCGGTACCTTCCGGGATCTGATCGCGAAACTGGATTTTATCTTTTTTGAACTTGGATTCCGTATAATTCAGCTTCTGCCGGTGCATCCGACTCCGGTAAGTTTCGGGCGCATGGGGCGGTTCGGCAGTCCGTTTGCCGCAACTGATTACTTCAGTGTGGCGCAGGAGCTGGCGGAGTTCGATCCCGCCGCTTCCGCGATGGAGCAGTTTGATGAACTGATCGATGCGGTTCATGCCCGCGGCGGAAAAATATTCCTCGATATTCCGGTGAACCATACCGGCTGGAACTCCCGTTTGCAGACGGAGAGACCGGATCTGTTTGTTCATGATGAACAGGGGCGGTTTGTCAGTCCCGGCGCCTGGGGGGTGGTCTGGGCGGATTTGTGCAAGCTCGACTACTCCAAAGATGATACAGTAAAACTGATGAGCGACGTCTTCCTCTTCTGGTGCCGGCGCGGGGTGGACGGATTCCGCTGCGACGCCGGTTACATGCTGCCGGAGCGGGCGTGGGACTACATTGTTTCCAAGGTGAGGCTGGAGTTTCCCGATACGGTTTTTCTGCTTGAAGGGCTTGGTGGTCCGGTTCCGGTTCAGGAGCGGCTGCTGGGGGTGAGCGGACTTAACTGGGCGTATTCCGAGCTGTTTCAGAATTATGACCGCGGTGCGATAGAGTATTATTACAACTCCATAGCTCCAGGTTGCCGCAGTAACGGTATGTTGCTCAATATGGCGGAGACTCACGATAATGCGCGGCTGGCAGCGGTGTCGCACCAGTGGTCGAAAATGCGCTGTGCGGTTAACGCCATGCTTTCCGACGCCGGATTATTCGGCATTACCAATGGGGTGGAATTTTTTGCCGAAGAGAAGATCGATGTGCATCTGGACTGCGGACTCAACTGGGGCGCGGAGGACAATCAGGTTGCATTCCTGCGCCGGATAAACGATATATTGCGTTACAGTTCATGTTTCCGCAGTGGTGCGGAGTGGCATTTAGTCCAGTACGGCAGCGGTAATTTTCTGGCAGTATCACGTAAAGATGCCGCCGGTAAAAATAAGATTCTGGCGTTGATTAATCTGGATTGCGGGAGAGCGGTTGCCGCGTCATGGCGTGGAGCGGCATTTGATCATGAGAGTGCGTTTGAACTGTTTTCCGGAGAGGAAACGGTTATTTCCGGGGAGGGAACGCTTGAACTCATGCCGGGCGAAGTAAAGATATTTTCCAACGATTCCGCTCTTCTGCAGAAGCTCAATTCCGTAAATCATCCGGTCAGTGCCGAACCGGATAGCGCCGCAGAGTGCCGGATCCGGGCGGCGGCATTGAAGATATGGTCGCATTTTCATCCCGGCGTGAGTTTTGCCGGAGATGAAATCGGGTTGGCGCGGAAATTTTCGGAATCTTTCAACTCCTTTATCCGCGATGTCTCCGGCATGACCGTGGGCGGCTGTGTGCATTTTGAGTTGGATACAGATCTGCGCCGTGAGGTTATGGTATTCCCCGGGTGTGTTCTGGCGATTGCCGGAGACGCGCCGTTTCATTTTGAAATCATGCATGGGAAGTCGGTAATAGACGGCGGATTCAGTATGAAAGTTGCCGGCGGCCGCGAGCTGGCGGTATGTATTATTCCGGACAGCGGGCCGGAGATGCCGGTAACGCTTGATATAAAATTCATTGTATACCGCAATGGCGGCGGAGTCCGTTCGGAGGGCAGGCTGGTAGTGCTGCCGCATTGTAAAGATATAAAATTCGACTTCAGCTATAATCATAAACAGTTGTTTGACGGCGACCGCGATATTTATGCCTTGCTGACCAATGATCTGGCCGGTTACGCCCAGTGTCCGGCCGACTGGGGTACGACCCGCAGTAAATACGATGCATTGCTGGCGGCCAATTGCAACGGGACAATTCCGGTTGACCGTTATGTGATGTTCAGCCGGTGCCGGGCGTGGCTGGTATTCCGGGATTATTCATTCTCGCTGGACCGGAACTGTCTGTCCGGCTGGAGCTCTCCGGAGCGGAATGTTGCGGTATGGCATTTTGCGGTTCCGGTGGGGCAGGGGATGACGGTAAAATTGAATATCCGTCTGGAAATGGCGCACAACAAGAATGCGGTACGGTTATCCTTTGAGCGTCCGGCGTCCTCCGGAGAGAATGCGCTGCCGGACGAGCAGCCGGTGAAGATTATTCTGCGTCCGGATCTGGAGGATCGTGTCAACCATACAGTCACCAAGGCTTATACCGGGCCGGAACAGCGCTTCCCGTGGTCGGTGCAGAGTTGTGAAAACGGTTTTGTGTTTGCTCCGGCGGAGCGCAAGCTCAGGCTGGTCATGCGTCATGGCCGGTATGTCGCCCAGCCGGAGTGGCAATATATGGTGCATCTGCCGCGGGAGAATTACTACGGGCTGGAGGATCATACGGATATGTTCAGTCCCGGTTACTTTGAGCAGCGAATAAAGGGCAGTGAATCCGCTGTGCTTGAGGCGGAGGTAAGCTGGGGTGACGCGGTTATGGAATCGAGTGTGCCGGTCTGGCCGTCGGGTAAACCGCGTCCGGACATGACAATTCCGGATGTGTTGCAGGAGCTGATGAATATATATACGGTAAAGCGTAACTCGCTTGCCACAGTGATTGCCGGTTATCCGTGGTTTCTTGACTGGGGGCGTGATACGCTTATCTGCCTGCGTGGTCTGATGGCCGCCGGAAAGATGAGTGATGCCCGGGCGATAATACTCAACTTTGCCGCTTTTGAAGAGCATGGCACCATTCCCAATATGATCAACGGGACTGATGTTTCCAACCGTGATACAGTGGATGCGCCTTTGTGGCTGATTGTCGCGGTGGATGATTATGTACAGCGCGGCGGCGAAGCAGTTCTCAGGGAGAAATGCGGCGGCAGAGTGCTTATAGATGTGCTTAGGAGCATTGTTGACAACTATATGGCTGGAACCCCCAATGGTATCAAGGCGGATCCGGCGAGCAAACTTGTGTTTGCACCTCCCCATTACACCTGGATGGATACCAATTATCCGATGGGAACTCCGAGGGAGGGCTATCCGGTGGAGATACAGGCGCTGTGGTTTGCGGCGCTGAGCTTCATGGGGCGGTATTTTAATGAATATAATCAATATGCCGCGGAGGTTAAACAGAACTTCATCCGTCTGTTTGCACTGGAATCCGGCGGCTTGTCCGACTGTCTGCACTGCGCCTCCGGAACTCCGGCGGATAAGGCTGTTCCGGACAACGCGATCCGGCCGAATCAACTCTTTGCCGTCACGTTAAAACTGGTGACAGAACCTGATAAGATGCAGGGAATCATTGAAAGCTGCAAAAAACTGCTGGTTCCCGGGGCGATCCGTTCGCTGGCCGATGCGGAAACAACTCCGCCACTGCCGGTATACTGGCATGGGGTTCTTCTCAACAATCCATCCCGTCCATACCAGGGGCGTTATGCGGGGCCGGAAGATACTTCGCGCAAAATGGCCTATCACAACGGTACCGCCTGGAGCTGGCCTTTCCCGTCTTATGTGGAAGCTCTTATGATGGCCGGAGGCGAGGCGGTAAAACCGCTGTGCCGCGGATATCTGAATTCGGCGTTTACCGCCATGCGCTCAGGGGTTCCGGGGCAGCTGCCGGAGGTGATGGATGGCGATGCACCGCACCGGTGGGGCGGCTGCGGAGCTCAGGCCTGGAGCGTAACTGAATTTTTCCGGGTCTGGAAATTACTTGACCGCTGATTTTTTCAATACCACAGATTTTACCTGTCCATTAAGGAGAAGGGCATTAACCTTTACCGTATCCGGTTCTCCCGGCTGTGGATGCCGTGTGCTCAATCCTTCCAGCGTATCCTGATTAAAGAGTACGCACCCGGGGGCGGCGTCGGCAACCAGAATAAAAGTATCAGGATCAGCATTTTCCGGCCACCCCTTTTCAGCAGTCAGCCGGTCATTCAAAGCGTAGCTTGACAGTATTCCGGTTCCCGTTGCGGCTGCCGGTGTGTCATCCAGAGGGCATACCAGATAATCCTGGAAGTGGATAATTTCCGGTTGCAGCTCTTTCATCCACTCTTCACCGGCCGGGAAACGGTTGTTTTTGCTGTAAAAACTGTTAAGCGCTGCGCCGATCTTCTTAAGATTGTATGTGCATGAGCGTTCCGGCGCCGCTTTGCCGGACTGTTTTAATGCCGCTGTCATTACAATTGCCAATAAAACAAATACCGTTACAGTTATTATCACTTCAACCAGATTAAAATTATTTTTTCGCATTTTATTTTTCCGGGATGCAGGTTAACATTTTGTTTTTCTAAATATATATCAACACCGGTTAAAATCCATATCCGCAACCACTTTTTATCTTCTTTTAATCAAAAAAATTAAAAAATCATTACGGCAGTAATGAAAAAGCGGTGCAGATGTGCTATATTAAAAAGCGTGTATACAATAAATCTAAATGATAAACAAGGACTTTGAAATGCGGAAAATTTTGTTGTTGCTCGTTTTTATGATGTGCGGGATGATGGCTATGGCCGATAGTGATCAGCTCGCGAAATATGTACCCGCCGGAACCAACGTTATCTTTTATGTGAATGTTGACCGGTTGATGGGAACGCAGCTGTTGGCGGAAATGCGTCAGGACAATTCCAATCTGGACTATGTGATTGACGGATTGCAGTACAAGGCGGAAGAGCTAAAACTTGGCGGCAATGCAGTAAAGAATGTTCTTCTCTGCCGTGATACAGGCAAGGCAGCCTCTTCCTTTTATATTATGGAAACGATCGTGCCGCAGGATAAATTTCAGGATGTCTTTGTAGCCGATTATGCATTTTTCAATTCGTCAATAGCCTCCAATGCGGTGGTTGACCGCAAAGAGGTGTCTTTTTTTGAAGTAACCCGCAAACGTTCTCCGGGGCAGAAATACGGTGCATACTACATTACTCCGTCGATTGTCACCATTTTCCCGATGGATTATCTTGATCAGACAATCAAAGCGGTAAGAAGCAATATGCCGATCCGTGGTGAAATTGCCAATGCTTTGGAATCAATGAATGGCAATGCCGTAGCCGGTTTGCTTGCTTCTCTGAAAAAGCGTGATGGCATTTCGACCTGGGGGCCGGAATTTGACGGTCTCATCTTTGTTGAAATTACGTTCGACCTCACTGGCGCCAATGAAGAAGATATATATCTTATGGCCCGTTTCTATTGCGAAGGTACGCCCATGGCTTCCGGCGGCGTAACTGCCGGCAGTGTCAGTCCCTCCGCCACCTTTGTAAAGGCGTTGCGTGAGAAGCGCGATATGTGGCTGAACGCCACCTTCGGCGAAGGAGATTCTGAACTTAAAAGTGAAGTAGCCTCCTGCATCAATATCCGTCTTGGCGAACGCAGAGTGGATATGGAAGTCAAGATGCCGGCTGCCGTATATGCCAAATTGCGTGATTTGCATCCCGATATTGCGACGGAATGCCTGAGCGTTATGTTTGACCAGTTCCAGCTTTCAGAACACATGAGCAGTGGTTCTGCTCCGGCAGGTGCCGCGGTTGAAGCACCGGCTGAAGCTGCGAATCTCTTTGGTAACTGATTTCAGCCGCCGGGATTTTTGTGCCGCAAGCATGAAAAAATATAAGAAAATAGTCAACGCCGCCGCAACATGGACAATGTCGGCGGCGTTGTTTATTATGCTCGGGGCAATTGTGGTGCTGTGGTATGATGTCATATCTTTGAGAATGGAGCCGGACAGGTATGACAGTTTCATAAAAGCGTCCGCTGAAAAATATGGTGTAGACAGTAATTTTGTCCGTGCGGTTATATACACGGAGAGTAAATTCGACCCGTTTGCCACAGGCGATGCCGGGGAGGTCGGCCTGATGCAGATTATGCCGTCCGGTGCGGCAGTCGATTACGCCAGGGAGTACGGGATAGATGTTCCTCCGCGTTCAAAACTGTTTGATCCGGCAGTGAATATTGACATCGGGACCTGGTATCTGGCAGAAGGGCTGAAGCTCTATGCCGGATATAAAGAGGCCAAAGCTCTGGCATTATGCCGTTATAATGCCGGCAACCGCAGAGCCAGGAGATGGGCGCCGGAGAATCCGCAAGATGATTTTCTGGAAAATATCGATATTGAGAGTACAAAAGCATATGTAAAAAAAGTGATGCGCAGATATCAGCTTTATCAGGAAAGGGGAAGTGACAATGAAGATTAAACAGATTGCCGCGGTTGTACTGACGGCTGCAATGGTTACCGCAGGTGGCGCCGCTGAGTCGGCGGGCAGTTATAAAGTCGGCTGGAAGGTCACATTTTCTTTGCCTGATAATCAGGACTCGGCCGGTTTTGATAAAAATCTGTGGGAAGCCGGCGGAACCAAAATCGGAGTGGCCGAACCTACTTATGTAGTTGAGAAATGTACTGATTCCGCAACCGGAGCTGTGCTTACTGTTTCCAGCGTGGATGCCACTGGAGCATTGATGTGTCAACCCAAAGTTGATTTAAACAAATATCCCGTGATGCGTTGGAAATGGCGTGCGATAACCCTGCCCAAAGGGGCTGACGGCCGGGATCCCAGAAAGGATGATCAGGCAATGGTACTTTATATCGGCGCCAAATCATTTCTCAAGAATAAAAGCATATCCTACCGGTGGGAGACAGAGACTCCGGTCGGTATAACTGGCAAAGCTTCGTATGGCGGCGGGCTGGTACAGGTATGGTATGAGGTTCTTCAAAACAAGGAAAACCATGTAGGGGAATGGGTGGTTGAAGAACGCAATGTGAGAGATGATTTTAAAAAGGTTTACGGCTATGTTCCGGATGAGTTTGCGTTGAGCATAGGCGCCAACAGTCAGTATACCGGGAGCAGCAGCAAGGCGCAGATAGAATATATTGAATTTATTGCGCCTGAAAAAAGCGGGAATTAAGCTATGAATGTCGACCGGAAAGAGTTACCGCCGCTGGAAGAGATATCCATGGCGAAAAGGCTTTGGCTGCTTTTCTTTATTTTTGCCAAAATCGCGGCATTTGTGGTTGGCGGCGGGTATGTGATTCTTCCGATGGTGGAGCAGGAGTTGGTGCAACGGCGCAAATGGATTAAGCCTGAAGAGTTTGTGGATATGACAGCCGTGGTGCAGACGATTCCCGGGATCATCGCCGGAAATTCGGCTATATATCTTGGTTATCGCGTTGCCGGAATGCGCGGTTCATTGGCTGCTCTGATCGGGGTGGCGACGCCGTCGGTTAT
Organism: uncultured Victivallaceae bacterium; assembly: GCA_944392655.1. GTDB lineage: Bacteria > Verrucomicrobiota > Lentisphaeria > Victivallales > Victivallaceae > CALXXL01. The sequence continues at coordinate 8,971 of CALXXL010000006.1, read as the reverse complement.
TATTATAACGGTTATTGCTATATGTTTTAATATGATCTCCCGGGAAGCAATGGCAACCCCGTGGGTGCAGGGGGCGTTTATCGGGGTAAAATCGGCGGTATGCGGAATGGTGTTGGCCACTGCGATAAAGATGGCGAAAAAGATCTTCACCGGGGCTTTTGAAATAACGGTTGGAGTATGTGCATTTATTGCGGTAACGTTCTTCCCGGTGAATCCCGGTATTGCCATGGTGATAGGCGCGGTTATCGGGGTTATCTATTTTGCCTTGCGCTTTAAATTTCTTTCCGGCAGCGGGGAGGCGGTAAAATGAGTATGTTGGCAGTTTACTGGCTCTTCTTTCAGTTCGGGTTGCTGTGTTTTGGCGGCGGGTATGTGCTGGTGCCGCTTATTATAGCCAATATTGTTGAGAATCCCAATTTTATTCTTGATGCCGATATGTTCGGCAATCTGGTTGCCATAGCGCAGATGACGCCGGGGCCGATCGGGCTGAATACCGGTACGTTTGTCGGTTATCTGGAAGGTGCCGGGGCGGCGAATAATATTTTTACCGGTATAATTGGCGGCATTGTCGGAACCGCAGGTATTCTCACGCCGGGATATTTTCTGGTGATAGGGGCAAGTTATTATCTGAAGAAGTGGGAAAAGAGCCTGATAGTTCAGGGAATTTTAGGTGGTATACGTCCGGCATCAGTTGCACTTATTCTGATGGCGGTGATGATTTTTATGGGTATGTCGGTTTTCCGCAGTGAATTGCCGTTTGAAAAATGGATGGAGTATCTGCTCGGGATTTCCGAAGCTCCGGAGTGGCCGGGATTCCGTTTTTCCGGATTTGCCATTATGGCTGTATCAACTGCTCTCATGCTGTGGAAAAAGGTCAATGTCTTCTATCTTATGATAATAAGCGCGGTTGTCGGCGCTTTCATCTGCCGGTAAGCAAACCGGAAAAAAATCCGTTTATTCCCCGGTTTTTCATTTGCTTTATTGAAAAATCGGATTACATTTATTTTTGTGCATTTGCACAAAACAGGAGATAAACAATGTCGCGTCCAACCAAAGATCGTGTAATCTGTCCCGGGTATATTCCGGTCTGCTTCCGTGCAGGGGCGGATGAACCGCTGCTGAATATTCCGGCTGATGAGTTGGAGGCTTTGCGTCTGTGCGACCTGGAGGAGCTGCCGCAGGGAGAGGCGGCGGAGCGGATGAATATATCCCGGGGGACATTACAGCGTCTGCTGTACTCTGCTCACCGTAAGCTGGCTTTTGCCCTGTGTTTCAGGAAATCGTTCAATGTGGCGGGTGAGTCCGGCTATGGTATTCCGGATAGATGTATTGGAAAAAAATGCCGTTTCTGCGGCTTGAAAAATTACAAACAACATTCAGCAGGAGAAAGAATTATGAGAATCGCGGTTACTTGTGAAAACAATCAGGTTTTTCAGCATTTCGGGCACACGCCGGAATTTGCCGTATTTGATATTGAAGACGGCAAAATCAAAGACATGCGTATAGAGTCAACAGGAGAGAGCGGGCATGGAGCATTGGCCGGACTGTTGAGCGGGAATAATATAGATCTTCTGATCTGCGGCGGTATTGGCGGCGGAGCACAAATGGCGTTGGCCGAGGCTGGAATTGAATTGATTGGCGGCGCGTCAGGCAACGTTACCGATGTGGTAAATGCTTATCTTGACGGGACGTTGAAAGTCAACGCGGCTTTCCAGTGCAATCATCACCATCATGGAGAAAATCACAAGTGTGGCGAGCATGGCTGTGGTGAACATAAGTGTCACTAGGAATTTTTATGTCTAATTCTCCTCAATTAATTACCGACCGTCTTATATTGAGAAAATTCACGGGAGAACCTGAAGACATAGAAGCGATGTTTACTATCCTGAGCGATATTGAGACCAATCGTTTCCTGCCGTGGTTCCCCGTGAAAGATCTGGATGAGGCCCGGCAGCATGTTCAAGAGCGTTTTCTCAATACTTATAATGGGGAAAAAGGCTATCGTTACGCGATATGCCTTAAAGAAGATAACATTCCAGTCGGTTATATCGGGTTAAGCGAAGGCGAGAGTCATGACTTTGGTTACGGTCTGCGCAGAGATCTGTGGCACCGCGGTATTGTCACTGAAGCTGCGAAGGCGGTGGTTCAGCGGTTGCGTGCAGACAAAATGGACTTTATAACTGCAACTCATGACGTAAACAATCCGCGCAGCGGTGCGGTAATGCGCAAAATAGGGATGAAATACTGTTACAGTTATGTTGAGCAGTGGCAGCCCAAGAATATACGGGTGATTTTCCGGATGTATCAGCTTAATCTGGATGGTATGACTGATCGGGTTTATACCGGTTATAAAAAGAATTATCCCGATTACTTTATTGAAAATATTGATGCCTGATTTTATGCTTTAAGGCGTTTGATTATTGCCCGGGGCGTTGTTTCTGGCGCTCCATTCGCGTGGGGAACATCCATGCCGGCGGCGGAATTCGGTAGAGAAGTTCAGCGGATTGGGGTACCCGACCAACTGAGCTATCTCTTTTATTGAGGATATGTGTTCATCCAGCAGTCGTTCTGCGTGTCGCATCCGGAAATCGATTAAATAACGGTGCGGAGTAGTATTTAAATACTTCCGGAACAGCCGCACGAGGTTTGTCACGCTGGTTCCGGAATTTTTTGCCAGCATTTCAAGCGTTAACGTAGAAGCATATCCATGACTTATCTGACTGATTGCGATCTCCAATTCTGCGGGTAGTCCGGAAGATATCTCCGGTTCAGACAAAAGCTGAATAATCTCATAACATGTAACTGAGATATTGTGTCTGGTTCTGGGCAGGTGGCTCTCCGGCAACATAACCGCGAGTTTGTCCAGACACTTTTCCACCATGGATGGATCTGCCGGTGTAACGCAGATCGTCTCCGACAATCCTGAAGCCTCCAGCAGAGCGGAGACGCCGGTTCCCTCTATAATTATTGCCGATCTTTCGCAAAACCCCTCACTCATCACCTCATAATCTGCGTCTGGATGCAGTAATACCACATCTCCTGGGTCGGCGGCGATATAATCTTTATTGTGGCGTACGAGGGTCTCTCCGGAATGGATCAGCATTATTGTGAGGAATCCTGGATTGATCCGGCGGTGATAATCGCCGGTCCACGAGCGGCTGTTGCAGATCAGCTGACAGCTGCACAGCAGCGAAAGATCCTGTTCTGACGGCATGATATAACGCAAAAAGCGGTGCCGTTCGCGGGAGCTGAACTGTCTCCCGTTCTCCTGAAAATATATTACCGGTTCAATATGAGCCGGACGGCTCCAAAAATCTATCTTGCGCATTTTTTGTTAATTTACCAAATGTATTTGACGAAATACAAATCTATTATATCCTGCCAAAATTGATTTTGCAATATCAGCTGTGTAAATTTTTAATAACAATGAACCTAAAAAGGAGCACAATTGTGGATATTGTATCGTCGCAGGCTGAAATCAAGAAACTGATGCGTTTTTTTGAACACCCCAAGGCCGGTACCTGGCAGCGGGTGGAGCTGGACATCAAGCGTAACCGCATGGGTTGGGGTACGCTTTATTTAAAAGATGGCAATGGAAAGCCGTTAGCCAATCAGGAGATAAAAGTCAAACAGCTTACCCACGATTTTAAATTTGGCTGTAATGCTTTTAAACTTAAAGACTTTGAGTGTCAGGAAAAAAATGACGCATACGAGATGTATTTCAAGCGTGTATTTAATGAAGCGGTGGTGCCGTTTCTCTGGGATACGCTGGAGCCGGTGGAAAATCAGCCGCGTTTTGGCGCTGATTCGCCCCGGGTTGAGCGTCGTCCGCCGGTTGATGTTATGCTTGATTGGTGTGAAGAAAATCAAATTGCGCCCAAGGGGCACTGGCTGTTTTGCGATAATTTTGCCCCGGCATGGTTGTCAAAGGATTCCCGCGAAGTGATGCATCGGCTGGAAAAGCGTATAGCGCTTCTGGGGGAACGCTATGGTACAAGAATAAGGAAATGGGATGTACTTAATGAGACGTTCACCTATCATCCGCGTCATAATCCCGGCATCAACGATGCGTCGGTACCGGCGGATTACGCCTATATGGTCTTTAAAATGGCGGAGAAGTACTTTCCTGTATCGAATGAATTTATCTATAACGATGGTGAATTCATCAGTTTCGGGGCTTTTGCGCACGACAGCAGTCCGATGTTCCTTTTTGCCGACCGTCTTCTGCGTCGCGGCGTGAAGCTTGATGGACTTGGTATGCAGTTTCATATGTATGGTAACTCTCCGGAAGTACATTCTGCGCCGGAGAACCGGAATTACTTTGATCCAGTCCATCTGCTCAATGTAATGGATCAACTGGGTAAGCTCAATATGCCGTTGCATATTTCGGAGATTTCCCTTACCACGTATCCCGATCTGCCGCGTGAACTGGCGGAAGAGGTTCAGGCTCAGTTGCTGTATAATCTGTACCGGGTCTGGTTCAGTCAGCGCAACTGTGCTTCCATTGTATATTGGAATATGTGTGATAAAACCGCATTCGGTTCGGAGAGCCGGTTTGATGCATGTCTTATTGATGCTGACTTCAAAGAGAAACCATCATACCGTATGCTTGATCGTCTGGTAAATAAAGAGTGGCATACTGAGACCACAATTGTGACCAACGCCGACGGCGAGGCCGAATGGAACGGTTTTTACGGCGAATATCTTCTTGACATCGCCGGATGTCATCATAAAGTGGCAATGACGCCGCGCAGTGAAAACGAATACACGTTGGTTTTATAAGCAGAATATTATCTTGGGAGTGGATCAGATAATGGTTTATGGGGGAAGAGAGAAAAAACTCCCGGGGGGTAACTCCCGCCCCCCGGGAGTTTTGGAGATGCGTAATTAATCTACTTTATTACTCTTATCTTTGCCGCTTCGTCGCGCTGAGCTGTCCGGCAGTGCCGGATTGCCGGCTTGCCGAACATAACGCCGTACAGATATTTGTTTTCGGCGATACCGAGTTCCAGTTTCAGTTCCGGAACTGCGTCAGTGACGAACTTCAAATAGCCGCACCAGGTTGCTCCCAGTCCGAAGCTGTGTGCTAAAAGTTCAAAATATGTCAGCGATATAATTATATCCTCCGGGCCGCATACGGCCTGCTCTCCAGTTGTTGCCACCAGCAGATGCGGAGCTCCGCGGAAAAATGTATCTATTCCGCTTTCGCGATATTTTGCCGCCGCTTTCAAAAGGTGTTCCGGCACATCGCGCCCGCTCTGTGCCGCGTTCTCCAGTCCGGTGACGACTTTACCGAGAAAACGGTGCATAACGTCGATATCATCGATCAACGAAAAGTGAACATCCATGGCATTGCATCCGGTTGGAGCGTTGGATACGGTAGCCATTATTTCGTGAATCAGCGCCTTGTCAACATTCTCCTGCCGGAATCGGCGGATACTACGCCTGCCCCGCAATAAAGTAGCTAGCTTATGCGGGGTTGGCAGGGTTTCGCTGCTCAACGGGATGCTGTCTTCCGGGTGTTTGCCGAAAATGGAGACAGCTCCAGTCGGACAAATGGTCAGACAATGCTGACAAGCCATGCAGTTCTCCTCCATTTCCGGCGGGATAGATGGAACGGGATCCGTATCACATATAATCCGCCGCGGACACTCTTTTACGCAACTGTCACAGTGTATACACCGGCTTTCATCGATTGCAAAGTTGAGTTTCCCCATGTTGTAGTCCCCCCTGGCTTGTCAGTTATTGTTATAAAATAGATGTGGATGTAGCCACTCCCTTGTACCATATCGGCAGCGCCGGAATGTCTGAATCGAGTTTTTCATCCAGTTCCGGAATATTCTGTGCGGTACCGGCGGAGTATTCCAGTAGTTTCCGGTGCAGTTCCTTCCATCTGGCGATCTGGCCGCCGTTGCGGATCTGTATTACCTCATATCCGAACGGTTTGAAGACCGTATGCCATACTGTACGGAAAGAGTCGGCAATTTCGGTGTATGCCGCGATTATATCCGGAATCTCCGCAGCCAGTTCTGCCGCACCGCTGCGGTCGCCAGCCTCATAAACAGCGAGAAGCCGCTTCCGGAACCGGAGTTTTTTCATAACCACATCGGCAATCAGGTACGGGTGGTTCAAATCGGCGCATCCGTCTTCGCTGCGCTTATCCGCCAGGCATTCGCATATTTCCTTATATACGTTCAGAACAATCTGGTCAAAATCGGGATCGACGATCTTGTAATAGTTCCATGCGCATCCGAGAATCGGGTCATCCCAGAAGAGGTGGTAGCAGCTGAGCGCCCATTTTTCGCGGTGAACATCCAGTTTTCCCGCGGTGGCGTAAGCGTCGAAATCCCCGCCGCAGATTGCGGCGAAACGGCGGCGGCATGCGTCTTCATTTTCGGTTCCGGTATAGCATATTTCCGCGGCGAAAGTCAATCCTGCCAATGCTGAATCCCAGCAGCAGAATGCGCCGTCATCTCCCCACATAGTGAAGAATACATTCTTTACTCCGGTATCCCGGCATGCTTTAACGCCCGGTACAACCGTAGCCTTGGTTTTGACATGGTCGTACCAGAATTTGCTCCATGTCCATACCCCGGATCCCAGGGCGACCGGCCGGTTCAACTCCTGATGCAGTTTGATAAAGTCATAATAGAACTGATAATCGCTGTGATAGTAGTCCCAATACACCAGCTCAACGCCTTCCGGAATTTTTGCGCGCACTTCGGGCGGGATATTGGTGTTCAAATCATAATAATTCTGCGTCGGGTTGCCCAACCGGAAATACATATCCGACCAGATCATCGGGTGCAGCCCACGTTCGGCGCACATTTTATTTACTCTGTCCAGATGGCGGTTGAACAGTTCAAACCCGTTGACATAGCCGTAACGGTCAAGGAAATTGCCGCGTCCCAGGTCGTGGGTTTCATCCATGCCAATATGTATACGGCGGCTGCGGAACGCCTTGCCCCAGAAATCGAGCATTTTTTCAATCAGTTTGTAGGTCGCTTCCTCGCCAACATTCAACACTCTTGTCGTATCGGTAACCTGATTATATGCCGCGCCCCACTTGATCACCTGTTCCATGTGTCCGAGAGTCTGAATACAGGCGATCATTTCGATTCCCAAACTGGCGGCGTAGTCATCCAGCTCTTTCATCTCTTCAAAAGTATACGCGCCGCGCATATAGCCGAAATACGGTTCATCCGGCAGCTTGTAAGTATCTTCGGTGTAGAGCATAGCCATATTGTACCCCAGCAGAGCCAGCCGGCGCAGCCACATTTTGAAGTGATCCAGCTTCATTACGCCATTGCGTGATACATCCAGCATAATGCCGAAGGTGTCGAAATATGTATTCTCATTCGCTTCCAGCCCGCTTAATGCTGTACCAACGCCACGTCCTGCTGCGGCGATGCTGCCGTATTCAATTACCGCAGTATTGTCTTCGAGAGTTACTTTGGATACACCCGGGGCGGATTTGACGAATTTGAGTTTCACGCCTTCTCCCGATTCGACAATCGGAAAATCTTCCGCCAGCGCGGTCAACATAGCAGCGACCGCCGGTTCAACGTCATTGCGGTTCCAAACCAGAGTTTTTAACATGATATTATTCTCCATTACTTAGTGTTAAGCAAATTTTATTTTTGTCCATCCCCGCTGCTCTGCCAAGGCATCAAGTGCGGGGGATGGATTTACAGCAAAAGGATGTCCCACCGCTTCAAGGATAAAGCGGTCATTTATACTGTCGCCGAAATAGGCGATATCCGCCAGCATAACTCCGGCGTGTTCAGCGAATCCGGTAATTATCTCCACCTTGCCTTTGCCACCGCCGAAAGGCGGCAGATATCCGCCGGTATAAACGCCGTTGCGCTGTTCCAGTGTGGTCCCCAGTAGGAAATCGACCTCCATATACTCTGCCAGCGGTTGAGCGAGAATGGTGTTGGTAGCCGTCAGAATGCCGGTTTTTTTGCCTTCTGCGCGGAGTTGTGCGATATAATTTTTAGCGTCGGCATAAACCTTATCCCGGACAAATTCCTCAAAGTGCGCTCTTGAGTGAGTTTGCATGGTACTTTCCGTCTGGCCGGCAAACTCCAGCAGCTGAAATTTCAGAAAAGCCTCGTGATCCAGGGTGCCCCGGTTATATTGTTCAAAGAACTCATCCGCCTTCTTCATGCTGTCGGCAGGACCGAGTGAATGCTTAACAACATACTCTTTCCATGAGACGTCGCAGTCGTTGTTGATCAGCGTATGATCCATATCGAACCAGTAAAACATTATTTCATCACTCATAAAATCATCCTGTAAATATCCCTGGAGAATTAGCATAATCACGGATAAAATAATACTTCGGATTGAATTTACAAATTCCGATGTTAAATTAAAAGGTGTTTTTACTTCCGAAAAAGCACCGGCGGTTATGATCTGATAAGAATTTTTGAATTTTTTTCAGTTTTGAGTTTGAAAAGATTCATTTTTGAGTTATTTTAAACTGCATGATGCTGGTGGGTTGATAGCTCAGTCGGTAGAGCATCGCCCTTTTAAGGCGGTGGTCCAGGGTTCGAATCCCTGTCAACCCACCATTTTTATTTTTACCGGGTTTATAAAAAAATTTACAGATATACAGGAGTGAAAAAATGAGTAATGTCTGCATGCTGTGCGGCAAGAGAAAAGTGGAAGGCGGCTGCATCACTCGTAAAGGGTTGAGCAAAAAGGCCGGCGGTATCGGTCTGCATGTGGTGAAGAACGTGAAACGTACCTTCAACCCCAATATTCAGAGCGTCAAGATTGTGGTGAATGGTCAGACCAAGCGCGTCCGTCTTTGCGCTGCCTGTATCCGTACCGGCAATTTTGTCAAAGCCTGAGCAACTTTTTGATTGTTGTCAAAGCCGCTTATCAAAGCGGCTTTTTTTATATAGCTTAAGCGCAAAAAAACTACCGGCTGCGCCGGTATGTAGCCGAATAGCTTCAGCTTAAA
>CALXXL010000005.1 GCA_944392655.1 uncultured Victivallaceae bacterium | reverse complement strand
CCTTTAAGCTGAAGCTATTCGGCTACATACCGGCGCAGCCGGTAGTTTTTTTGCGCTTAAGCTATATAAAAAAAGCCTCCTCTTTACGGGGAGGCTTTTTTTATATGATTTCAATAGTTTATTTTACCGGATCAAACTCTAAAACTTCGTACGAATATGGTTTCATTTTCAGCGTCTTTGGTCTGCCGCCCTCTTTCATGGAAACGCGCATTACCGCATCCTTGGCGGTTGGATTGAGAACGATTGCGGCAAGCTTGCCATCTTTGCGGAAAGTATAGACATTTTCCTCCTGAACCTTCGGCATTACCTTTAGCGCCTCTTCCACCTGAACCGCCTCTGCACCGTCCACGATTGGCGAAGTTGCGTTGACAAAGTTTTTAAAGATGTTGATGGAGGCGAGCCCGGCGCCGGTCACCACCCCGCCGTGCCAGATCTGCATGCCATTGCATCCGCCCCACAAATAGGTCTCAATCAACCGGTAGGCGAACTCGCCGACGTTCAGTCGCGGCATCGGGATACCCGGGGTGTTGAAGTTCTCCATATACATTTCAGCCGGGATAAGCGGTACGGGCGCGATCGCTTCAGCGGTGGCCTCAATATCCTTGCGGGAGCCGAAATATCCGGCACCGGCGGCATCCATACCGCAGTCCGTCAGTTCACTCCAGTCAACCGCGTATGTCTGTCTGGTATCGCCGTTGCTGTATTGATATCCGGAATAAACCTCGTATCTGCATCCGGGCATAATTTCGCGCACGATATTGTTAAACATAGTGGCATATTCGGTGGTTAAATTACAGGAGTAGTCGATCCACTCATCGCGGTATTTTGTCGCGATATCCTCCGGAGTCGGGACAGCTTCGAGCTGATACCGGCGGGCAAAGCGTTCGCGGTTATATTTGGTAAGGTCGTTTACAATTCTTGTTCCGTTGGATTTAAATGCGCCGCGTTCACAGTCAAGGATAACGTACTGGAACGGTTTTCCGGCGGAGGCGAAATCCAGATATTCTTTGATCATAATCCGGCTTGAATCCGGGTTATCGACCATCCATCCGCAATCGGCTTCATCAATAAGCGCGGCAACCGTTTCCGGGAGTGGATTTTCGCGGAAATATTCCGGAACTGCATCCAGCGACAATGCCACGCCATGTTCTGTATTAAACTCTTTCTGAAAATCGACCGAACTCTTTTTGCCTTTCAGCTCTTCTCTTCCGCCGTAGAAGCGGTTGAATCCCGCAGTGGTAAATCCGTTGAGAAAAATCGGCAGATACTCTTCATCCGTCCCCTGATAATCCCAGACGATCAATGGTTTGACGCACGGAGTCGGGTCGAGTTCATCCAGAATTACCAGTTCGATATCCTCGCAATACTCTGTCTCCGGTGATTTAAAGGTAACTTTAACATTATACTCTCCCGGCGTGGTATTCACATCCAACAGCATGGGCAGAAAAGTCTGCGGAGTTTTTTCAAAACTTCCGGCGGGGAAGTGCAAACTGAGTTTATTGCCATCCTGAACATAATTGTCAGCATATGCGGTACGTTCCGGAAACGGCAGCGAATGGACATTGGGGCGGCGCGGATTTATCCACGCGGTGGGGCAGCCGAGATATTTTATACCATCCGGCAGCACCACTTCAACTGTTGTCTCCCCTCCGCATTTCAATTCCGGAGCGAATTCCAGTATTGCGAGCTGTTTCAGGTTGGTCGGCATAACTGCCGGGCGGATGCGCGGCCACCATTGAATCGGGCGTGCCTCCTCCGCATTAAGTATTGTCGTCAGCAATACCAATGCGGCCGCAATCAGAGTAGTAATTTTACCTTTCACCATAGTCATCTTCCTTATATAAAGTTCAAGAATCTTTAAGAAAGGTAATGCGCAATTATATATTGTCAAACTATCTACTCTGAAGATAGGTGGAAAAAAGTGGAATTTCTACTTATGGTTATTCACCAATATTGCGCCGGTGGGATAATGCGGCATTAATGGTTGCGCTGTCAGCATAGGTCAAATTGGCTCCGGCCGGCAACCCCTGCGCCAGCACAGTAACCTTTATTCCGGGAGCGGAATACTTATCCGCCAGCATAAATCCGGTGGCGCGCGCCTCCACATCGCCGCCCAGAGCGATAATAAGCTCCTCAACCCCGCCCTGCTCTATGCGTGCAGAGAGGGCTGCGATATTCAAATCCTCTTCGCCCATATTGTTCAGTGGCGAAAGTTTACCGCCCAATACATGATAAAGTCCGCGATATGCGCCTGATTTTTCAATTATCAGAAGCTGACTTACATCCTCCACCACGCATATCTGTGTCCGCACCCGGTTGGGTGCGGCACATACTGCACAAAGCCCCTGCTGTCCGGCGATATTACCGCATACGGGGCAACGGCTGATACGATCCGGCAAAGCGGCAATCACTTCGCCGAACTCTCTTAAATTCTCCTCCGGCCATTTCAGCATAGCCATGGCCATGCGCTCGGCTGAACGCCGCCCGACGCCGGGCAGCTGTTTCAGTCCATCGATCAATGCGGTCAGAGCTTCGGGATAATTTTCCATTATTAAAGCAGTCCGGAGAGATCCACGCCGCCGGCAGCCTCGCTCATTTTGCGCTGCAATGTTCCTTTTGCGTTATCCAGAGCGGCGTTAGCGGCCAATTGAAAGAGTTCCGCCAGCGTTGCGGGGTCGCTGCATGCGTCGTTATCAACATATACCGCCTGCACCCGCAGATCGCCGGAGACGATTACGCGAACCTTGTCGCCGCCGGACGAACCTTCAAATTCACTGTTGGCCATATCCTCTTTAATTTTCTTCATATTGGCCTGCATCTCTTTAGCTTTTTTCAGCATTCCGGCCATTTCGCCAAGATTTCCGAACATCTGTATAACTCCTTATATTTTATATTTCATACTATCATATAGAGTGAATTTCAACCACATTACCTCCAAAGAGGTCATCAATCATCCGCACTGCCGGGTTATTGCACGCCTTGCGGTATTCCTCGGGATCGCCGATAAGACTGCTGTGCATTTCAGGCATAGTCTCTTCCTCTTCGCCGGAAGAGCTGTCGCTATCGACATCATCCGTAGACTCTTCCTCGTCATCCTCCGGTGGTGGAGGTGCGGGAGTGTTTACGCTGCTATTTATAGCGGCCTCAATCGGCGGAGCCGGTGCGGCCAGATCAACTTCTGCGGGCATCACTTTTTCCGGTTCCGGTTCGATTAAATGCTCCTCCGGCTCAAATACTGAAGGTTCCGGATAATCGAGCAGCAGCATTCCGGCCCAGTTTCCGGTAATATTCTGCATGGAAGAGAGCAGTTGTGCCTCAATTGTGCGCAGATCCTCCTGCGCTATCCTGTCTGCCGGATCAAACGGCAGTTTTACGGTCAAAGTAGAATCCTCATATTTTTCCACTTCGGCATTGGTCAGCCTGGTCTGCCATTCAACTGGCAAATCCGGAGCCGAATCGGCCACGATCTTCTCCCACAACAGGGTACCGTCGAGTGTTTTTACACCGTGGTCAGGATTAGCTGAATTACGGACCGCCTCCTTTTGGGGCGGCTCAGCTTCAGGTTCCTTAACCGGAGCGGCGATAGTCGCCTCTGGTGGAGTATTTACCTTGATACTCTCTGCAATTGCATTGTCCTGCCTGCGTTCAATTTCAGGCTGATAATCTCCCAGTCCCGGAACCGGCGGCGGCAGTTTTTCCATAAATTCGAGTTCTCCCGCGCTGCGCAGCTGGTTGAGTCGGGCTAAAATATCCTCAAGTTTAACCGCATGAGCCTGCCGCACTGCCTTAAGCAGGATAGTTTCAAGAAAAATCTGTTTATTCAAAGCATCATGCAGAATTCTGCCGACAGGTGATAGTGACTCCAGAAGCGACCGGACAACTCCCGGCCGGCTCCCCCCGGCCAACCGCCGCAAATGCTCCAGCTGCTCCTGATCGGCATTCAAAACTTCGCCCGGCTCCGGCAGCAGCATCACCAGCTCCACGCCTCGCAGGGTTTCCAGAATATCGTTGAAAAGGATTTCCAGATTGCGTCCCCGTTTAGCGAGTTTTGCGATACCGCTGACCGCCCTGCCCGGGGCATTGTTCAACAGAGCGGAAACTATCTCCTCAAGCTCCTCTCCGGCGGTCAATCCGAACAGTTCCAACACCTGACTTTCAGAAATCTCTCCGGTTCCGCTTCCGGCAAAAAAAGCGATCATCTGATCGAGCAGAGACTGGGCGTCGCGCATACCGCCATTGGCGGCCCGGGCAATTGCCTCGAGTGCACCGGAAGAGACTTTCACCCCCTCTTTATCCGCGATCAGCGCCAACCTGTCCAGAATAAGCCTGGTACTGATCGGCTGCAAATCAAATCTCTGACAGCGCGATACGATAGTCGGCAACACCTGATGCGCCTCGGTAGTGGCGAAGATGAATTTGATATGCGGCGGCGGCTCTTCAACTGTTTTGAGCAGAGCGTTCCATGCGGTTTTCGAGAGCATGTGAACTTCGTCAATGATATATATTTTGTAACGCCCCGCCACGGGCAGATGCATAACCTCTTCAGAGAGTTCGCGCATATATTCAGCGGAGTTGCGGCTTGCAGCGTCGATCTCTATTACATCGAGCGAGCAGTCCTGAGCGATAGCGCGGCACGATTCGCACTCGCAGCACGGTTCGCCATCCTGCGGATTGGTACAGTTCAACGCCTTGGCAAATATGCGTGCGGTAGTGGTTTTACCCACGCCGCGCGGCCCGACGAACAAATATGCGTGAGCGGTTCGTTCTGAACGTATAGCGTTTTTAAGGGTGCGGATAATATGTTCCTGCCCCACCACGTCGCAGAATCTCTGCGGCCGCCACTTTCTCGCTATTACCTGATACTCGCTCATGCTCTCACTTGTAAATTTTATAGATTTATGCCGGAAAAAGCGTCGCTCATCCGTCCAAGTTCACTCTTTTTCGAATCGTTTTTCTCCGGTTCTTCGCCGGCAATAACCTTGCGTTGAATTTCAAAAATCTGCTTCAAGCCGTGTTCGGCGAGATCCATCAGCTCGTTGAACTGGGCGCGGCTGAACGGAGCCCGTTCTGCGGTTCCCTGAATTTCGACAATTTTACCAGATTCCGTCATTACCACATTCATATCGACCTCCGCCTGGGAGTCCTCGGCATAGTTCAAATCCAGCACAGGTTCCCCGTTGACAATGCCGACGCTTACGGCGGCGATGCTCTCGCGCATCACCTGTCCTGAAAAGTTGCGTTTAGCGAAAGCCGAATTCAAAGCGAGTTGAAACGCCACGCTGGCGCCGCATATTCCGGCGCATCTGGTACCGCCGTCGGCGTCGATCACGTCGCAGTCAATATACACAGTATTCTGGCCGAGTGCCTCCAGGTCTACCACCGAGCGGAGAGAACGCCCGATCAATCTCTGAATCTCCATACTGCGTCCATTTGGCCGGCCATTGGTGATATCTCTCTTATTGCGTTCGCGGGTGGATGCCGGCAGCATATCGTATTCGCATGTAAGCCATCCGCCGCTTTTCTTCTGATTACGCATCCACTGCGGAACGGCGTGCTCCACGCTCACGGCGCAGATCAGCCGTGTGCGTCCGAACTCGATCATAACGCTGGAGAGCGGATTATTGAGATAATCTTTTCTTATTTTTATGCGTCGCAGCTGATCTGCGGCGCGTTTATCCGGACGGTTAGCCATTTTGCAATCCTCACCGATCTGTAAAACCAATCATTACCATAAAAAAAGCCGCCGGACCAGATTACCGCGAGCACCTGCATTGTTGCGTAGAGCTGCTTGGTTCCCCACCTGACTCGGTTAGCACAATTACAGCGCACGGGGTCCGGCCCGGCGACAAAACACCGAAACAGAATATTCAATACAATAGCACAGCTATGAAAGATATTCAAGGCACAAACTCAACTCCCGCCGTAAATTTTTGCGTTCAATTACGCGGTCGATCATACCTTTTTCGAGAAGGAACTCCGCGGTCTGGAATCCTTCCGGCAGTTTTGAGTTGGTAGTTTCCTGAATAACTCTCGGCCCGGCGAAACCGATCATCGCCTTTGGTTCGGCAAATATCACATCGCCCAAGCTGGCGAAACTTGCGGTAACGCCGCCGTAGGTCGGGTGGGTCATAATCACGATGAACGACTGTCTTGCCGCATGCAGCCGTTCAACAGCGGCACATGTTTTCGCCATCTGCATCAAAGAGAGGATTCCCTCCTGCATACGAGCGCCTCCGGAAGCGGAAACGATTACGGCGGGGCATTTTTCATCTGCGGCGCGTTCAAGCATACGGGTAATTTTCTCGCCGACCACCGATCCCATACTTGCGCCCATAAACCGGAAATCCATTACGCCGAGCATATATTTGCGTCCATTCAGAGCAGCCTTGCCGCAAACCACGGCCTCGTTCATACCGGTCTTCTTTTCGCTGGAGCTCAAACGCTTGGGATAAGGCTGGGAGTCGACAAATTCCAGCGGGTCGGTAGAGTGCATTCCGGCGTCCATTTCCTCAAAAGAATCCGGGTCGGTAATCAGTTCAATTCTCTTATTGGCGGTCATTGCCAGATGGTTGCCGCAATGAGGGCAAACGTTCAGATTCTGTTCGAGTTGATCAGCATACAGGGTGCGGCCGCACTCTTTGCATTTGATCCATGTCCCGGCCGGCACCTCCATGCGCCGGCAGTGCGGCTCGATATTAAGCCGGACGGTGGCATATTTTCCAGTATTAAAAAAAGACATCTTCCCAAGCCTTTTTTGTGTTATCGTTTGTACCAAAGTTTACAATAAAATAGCATAGATGAAAAAAAAAGCAAACTTTTTTATTGTCCCCTGCCCGCTGGTTTTTAGCTCATTCAAGCTCAAAAAAGGAGCATTGAAAAAAATTTCATCCTGCTATTTAACCAGTTCAAAATCTGCGCCCATTCTGTGGAAATCCTCCACAAAACCGGGATAAGTCACTGCGGCGCATTCCGCGTCTTTAATCACGCTTGGCGTTGAAGCGGTCAGAGCGGCTACCGCTAGAGCCATGGCGATGCGGTGATCACCGTAGCTTTCCAGTTCAGCGCCGTGAAGTTTGCCGCCATGAATAACCATTCCGTCATCCAATTCTTCAACCTCCGCACCCATTTTGCGCAATTCGCAGGTCATACAGCTTATTCTGTCGCTCTCTTTCAACCGGGCCTGCGGAACGTTGAGCAGCCGGGTAACGCCGCTTGAACATGCTCCGGCCACGGCGAGAATCGGCAGTGCATCCGGAGTTGCGTTCAAATCAAGGTCGGCGCCGCAAATCTCCGCCGGCTTTACCAGACAGTGTCCCGGGGAGCGTTGAATATCCGCACCAAGGGTGGTCATCAAATCGAATACCGCCTTATCGCCCTGCACGTCATCAAAATCCAGATTGGCGATCTCAACGCTCTCTTTGCCGGCAATTGTTGCGGCAACCAGCGGGAAAGCGGCGGTGGAGAAGTCGGCGGGAATAACTGTTTCAAACGGGCGGAACCTCTGTCCTCCCGGAATGACAAAATGCATATAATCGCTTGAGCCTTCAAACTCTATACCGCACATTTTCAGCCATTTAAGGGTTATGCCGACATATGGAGCCTCGTGCAAAAGAGTTACGGTAATCTCGCTATCCTCTTCCGCCATTGGCAAAGCGAAAAGCAGAGCTGTGAGGAACTGTGAACTTGGCGCCTCGATAGACACCTTTCCGCCGTGCAATGGTCCGGAGATGGTAAGCGGACACTTTTCGGCGGAATATTTCACCCCCAGCTGAGCCATAGCGTCAAGCAGCGGCTTCATCAGCCGTCCGCGCAAAGAGTCGTCGCCGTCAAAATTAACCGGATGTTTTCCGGTTGCGGCGATGGCCGAGAGTATTCTCAGTCCGGTACCGGAGTTGCCCATATCGAGCTTATCGTCAATTACGTTGAAATCTCCGCCGGTACCGGTAATCCGCCAGCAATCCTCTCCGCGTACAACTTTTGCGCCGAGCCGTTCGGCGGCGTTCAAGGTAGAGATGGTATCGGCGGAAATCAGTGGAGCGTGAACAATGCTCTCCCCGCCGGCGGCCAGAGCCGCGGCAACGGCCCGGATGGTATGGGATTTGGAACCGGGAACGGCGACGCGTCCGGTTATTTCAGAAGGTCTTACAATAAGGTTCATTTATTTTCTTCGCCTTTGCAATATTCGCAGCCGTCCCAGCAGTATGTGCACACCTGCTCCTTGGGCAGACCGATAGCGGCGATAAGATCGTCGAGCGACTGGAATTTAAGTGAGGTCAAATTGAGGTTGCGGCGGATAACTTCCACCATAGCGTTGTATTTTTCCGACCCGTATACCAGGTAATCCTTGACCTTGTCTTCAGAAAAACCTTCGCCCTCCAGCTCCTGGATTGCGCGGCGTGCGGCCAGATCCAGCGCGGCGCGGGAGCGGGAGAAGTTGAGGAACTTGCAGCCGTAGACTAGCGGAGGACATGCCGAACGCATATGAACCTCTTTTGCGCCGCACTCATAGAGTCTTGCTGCGGTATCGCGGAACTGGGTACCGCGTACGATTGAGTCGTCGCAGAAGAGCAGTTTTTTGCCGCGGATCTGTTCTTCTACCGGGATAAGTTTCATTTTGGCGACGAGGTTGCGCACCTGCTGATTCTGCGGCATAAAGCTGCGCGGCCAGGTCGGGGTATATTTGACAAACGACCGCTGATATGGAATTTTGCAGTAGTTGGAGTAGCCGATGGCATGAGCGATACCGGAGTCGGGGATACCGCATATTGTATCTACATCCATCTTCTCTTTGGCGGCCATGGATGCGCCGTTGGCATAGCGAACCATTTCGGCGTTGATCCCCTCGTATGAACTGGACGGATAACCGTAATACACCCAGAGGAAAGCGCATATCTGCATTCTGGGCAGAGGTTTGCGCAGTGTTTCGATGGTGCCGGAATTAATAAGGACAATTTCGCCCGGACCGAGTTCGCGTTTAAAAGAGTAATCGAGATTGGGGAATGCGGTCGTTTCCATACTTACAGCGAACGCCCCCTCTTTTTCGCCGATAACAACCGGAATGCGGCCGAAATAGTCGCGTGCGGCGTATATGGTATTGCCGTGGAGGATAAGGATACTGCACGAGCCGTCGATCACCTCCTGAGCGAATTTGATTCCCTCGAGAAATGAGTCTCTCTGGCTTATGAGAGCAGCGACCAGTTCAGTTGGATTGAGTTCATCCTCGCATGATTCGGCAAAATGAGCGCACCGGTTATCGAGCAATTTATGGAAGAGTTCGTCCATATTATTGATTTTGCCGACGGTTGCGATGGCGAACCGGCCAAGTTTTGAGGTAACCAGAAGCGGCTGATCCTCATAATCGCTGATTACGCCGATACCGGTATTTCCGCAGAAGCGGTTGAGATCGTCATCGAATTTTGAGCGGAACTGTGCGTTGGTTATATCGTGAATAATCCGGACAATCCGTCCATTTGCGTCGTTGACCGCCATTCCGCCGCGCCGGGTTCCGAGGTGAGAGTGATAATCTATACCGTAAAAGAGATCCATAACACAATCAAAGTTCGCCGCCACACCGAAAAAACCGCCCATAATCGTCTTATCCTTCCCTGCCCCGTCGAATCAACGTTCATCCGGGGAACACACTTCGTTTTCTGATAAAATTCGCGTATGATAATATAGCATTATAAGCGTTCTTCTTCAAGAAAAATCGGCAGATCCGGTTGCAAAAACGGTTTTTTATTGTAAATTTAACCTTTATTATTTTATTTGAGGAAAGATGTTATGTCATTTGAGTTATTGAAGAGCGCGTCCGATTCGCGGGCCCGTTTAGGCGTACTGCACACGGTGCACGGCGATGTACCTACGCCGATATTCATGCCGGTGGGAACGCGTGCGACGGTAAAGGCGCTGTCGCCGCGGGAGCTGGAGGAGGATCTGGATGCCAGGATTATCCTGGGCAACACCTATCATCTTTTTCTGCGTCCGGGGATGGAGATTATGGCGGCGGCAGGCGGTTTGCACCGTTTTATGAACTGGAACCGGCCGATTCTGACTGATTCCGGCGGTTTTCAGGTATTCAGTCTGGCTAAACTGCGCAAAATCGAGCGTGACGGAGTGCGTTTTGCCTCGCACATAGATGGCAGCCGGATATTTCTGGGGCCGGTTGAATCGATGCGCATACAGAGAACGCTTAACAGCGACATCGTCATGGCGTTTGATGAATGCACCCCCTACCCCTGTACTTTTGAGCAGGCGGAGAAGTCGCTGGAGATCACGCTGCGCTGGGAGCGGATGAGCCGGGAACAGCCGCTGAATGACGGTCAGCTGCGTTTTGGTATAGTGCAGGGATCGACCTTTCCCGAACTTCGCCGCCGGGCGGCGGAGGGTGTGGTTGATATCGGCTTTGACGGTTATGCCATCGGCGGAGTTTCGGTAGGCGAAAGCGAACCGGAGATGATGCTGGCGGTGGATGCGGCGGTGCCGTTTCTGCCGGAGGACAAGCCGCGTTATTTAATGGGCGTGGGTACGCCGCGTCAGATAGTTGAGTCGGTTGCCCGCGGGGTGGACATGTTTGACTGTGTTATGCCGACCCGGCTCGGGCGTCATGGCAGTGCGTTTATGGCGGATGGCTCGACTCTGCCGATAAAGGCCGGTCGTTTTGCCCGTGACTTCACGCCGGTGGCTCCGGAGTGCGGCTGTTACACCTGCCGGAACTTCACCCGGGCGTATCTGCGTCACCTGTTTAATGTGAATGAGATACTTGGTGTAAGGTTGTTGACATTGCACAACGTGCATTTTTTCCTGAATCTGGCCAGAGAGATCCGCGAAGCGGTGGCAGAAGACCGGCTGAACGTTCTGCGTGAACGGTTCCGTCCGGCAACGGGAGATGCACTCTTATGATCAGCGGCAGAGAGTACGCCAAAATAGCAGAAAATATAAAGAAGAGTTCATTTCCGGAACGTGCGTCGCAGCTTCCGGCGGCGGTATTGCGTTTTGTTGCGCTGATACTGGGCTGTGGATTTATCGGACTGTCGGCGGCGGGAATAGCGGCGAAACTGCCGCTGCTGCTGGTTTTAACCGGCATGGTATTCGGACTGATGTGGCTGACCGCTGCGCTGCTGTTGCACATCAGCTACCGCTGGACAATTGAGCGCTGGATGCTGAAAAATGCGCTGGAAAAGGTGGATGCGGCAAAAAATGAGTGATTTTCCGGCAATGATCGGAAAAAAATCCGGAAAACATGCTATATTATTGTTTAATTGGGAAATTCAATCAGAAACCACTAAACAGATACTGAGGCGCTTATGGGAAATGTTGTTGTTTACGAGTGGGGATTAAACAGTGATTTTCTGAAGACTGTGGCCGGCCTGCCATCGTGGCCTGTGGTACTTGGAACGGCGGTTATAATGCTGATAATACTATACAGTGCGGCATTATCGGCCGATGCCGGAGAGCGACGTGGTTATAATGATATAGCTTTTTTTATCATGGGGATGGTTCTGCCGTACATTTTTCCTCTGGTAATAGTTCCGGCGATTTCCCCCCGTGACGGTTACGTTCCGACGCCGGTTGCGGCCGGGAAACAGCAACCGGTTGAACTTCCGGAGGAGGATGAGGAAGATGAGCCGGATGATGATGCGGGTTATAAATTTGATTTTTTTGCCGCGTTGACTACTGATGAGAAAGGTGAGCGCCCCGGGCCGTTTACGCTGGTCACTAAAACCGGCAACACCTATACAATCGACACCATCCGCAAACTGTATCCTGACCGTGGAGTCTTTGTGTTACAGCGTACAGACAACAATGCTGACTCCGGCGACCAGACTTTGCGGATCAAATATGAACAGATTGAATATTTTGACAAATTAACATAATGAATTTTTGAGGGTACGATGTTTAAACCAGTATCGAATCAGGTCAACTTTCCTCAGATGGAAGAGGAAGTGCTGAAGTTCTGGCAGGATAACCGGATCTTTGCCAAGTCCCTGGAACAACGCCGGGGTAATCAGGAATTTGTTTTTTATGACGGTCCGCCTTTTGCGACCGGTCTGCCGCACTACGGTCACCTGCTGGCGGGGACGATCAAGGACGTGGTTCCGCGGTATCAGACGATGCGCGGCAAATATGTTCCGCGCACCTTCGGGTGGGACTGCCATGGTCTGCCGGTGGAAAATGAGATGGAAAAGACGCTGCATCTGAACAGCAAGAAGGACATTGAAAAATTCGGCATTGCCAACTTCAATGAATCGTGCCGTTCGATAGTGCTGCGTTACACCAACGAGTGGGAAAAGATTGTGGGGCGGATGGGTCGTTTTGTCGACTTCAGAGGCGGCTACCGGACGATGGACGTCAACTACATGGAATCGATCTGGTGGGTCTTCCGTCAATTGTGGGACAAGGGTCTGATCTACGAGGGTTACCGGATACTTCCGTACTGCCCGCGCTGTGCGACGCCCTTGTCGAATTTTGAAGCCAACCAGGGTTATTTTGATGTAACCGACCCGGCGATCACGATCCGTTTTGAGCTGGAAGATGAACCCGGCACCTACTTTGTAGCGTGGACCACCACGCCGTGGACGCTCCCGTCCAACCTGGCGCTGGCGGTGGGTCCGGATATCGACTATGTCAAGATAAAGGACAATGGCGAATACTACATTATGGCGGCGGCGCGTGTCCATGCATATTACAAGGAAGAGCCGGAGATCGTCGCCCGCTTCAAAGGCAGCGAGCTGGAACACCGCCGTTACAAACCGTTGTTCAACTATTTTGCCGATCTGGCGTCGCAGGGAGCATTCCAGGTGCTGACGGCGGATATGGTTTCGACGGAAGACGGCAGCGGTATCGTGCACATGGCGCCGGGCTTCGGGGAAGAGGACAATGCGGTATGCAAGCGCTATAAACTTCCGGAAGTCTGCCCGATTGACGAACAGTGCTGCTTCACGGCAGAGATCCCCGATTATCAGGGTCGTTTTGTCAAGGAGACGGACAACGACATCATTGCCCGGCTGAAATCCGAAGGCAAACTGGTCAAGCGCGACACGATCAAACACAGCTATCCGCACTGCTGGCGGGATGACAATGCGCTGATCTACCGTGCGGTCTCTACCTGGTTTGTCAAGGTTGAAGCGATCAAGGATAAGATGCTGAAGGCGAATTCGCAGATTTCGTGGATGCCCGCCTATATCAAAGACGGCCGTTTCGGCAACTGGCTGGCCAATGCGCGCGACTGGGCGATCAGCCGCAACCGTTACTGGGGAACGCCGCTGCCGATCTGGCGGAATGAAGAGGGAGAAGTTATCTGCGTAGGCTCGGTTGCTGAGCTGGAAAAACTGACCGGCAAAAAGGTTACCGACCTGCATAAACACTATGTGGACGAGCTGGAAATTCCGTCTCCGACGGGCAAATCTCCGCTCAAGCGCATTCCTGAAGTGCTGGACTGCTGGTTTGAATCCGGCTCAATGCCGTACGCGCAGAACCACTATCCGTTTGAAAACCGTGAACATTTTGAATCGGTCTTCCCGGCGGACTTCATTGCCGAGGGGCTGGATCAGACCCGCGGCTGGTTCTACACGCTGGTGGTGCTGGCGGCGGCGCTGTTTGACCGTCCGCCGTTCCGCAATGTGATAGTGAACGGGCTGATACTGGCGGAAAACGGACAGAAGATGTCGAAGCGGCTGAAGAACTATCCGGATCCGATGGATGTAATCAACCAGTACGGAGCGGATTCGCTGCGGCTCTTCATGCTGTCGAGTCAGGTGGTTCGTGCGGAGGATCTCAAATTCTCGGAAAACGGGGTAAAAGAGGTGATCCGCGGGGTTATGATTCCGTTGTGGAACGCCTACAGTTTCTTTGTCACCTATGCGAATGTGGACAATTACGTTCCGCAGCCGGGAGCGCCGGAAAATCCGTCTAATCCGCTGGACCGCTGGATACTGAGCTCGCTGGCGCAGATGACGGAAGAGATTACCGCGGAGATGGACGCCTACAACCTGCAAAAGGCGGCGACGCGGTTCAGTAAATTTATAGATGACCTTACCAACTGGTATATCCGCCGCAGCCGCCGCCGTTTCTGGAAGAGCCAGAATGACGGTGACAAGCTGGAGGCCTACCGTACGTTGCATCATGTACTTCTGACCTTCTGCAAAGTAGCTGCGCCATTTATACCGTTTACCACGGATGCGATCTACCGCAACCTGCGGAGCGACGATATGCCCGAATCGGTACATTTGTGCGACTTCCCGGCGGTGGACGGCAGTGTCCGCTGTGCAGAGCTGGAAGAACAGATGCGTCTGGCGATGCTTTCGGTATCTCTTGGCCGCTACCTGCGCACACAGAGCAATCTCAAGGTTCGCCAGCCGTTGAGCCGTGCTATCGTGGTAACTGCGGATGCGTCGGCGCGTGAACTGCTGAATGCGGCGAAAGATATTATTGCGGAAGAGCTGAACGTAAAGAGTGTAGAGATAAGCGGCGATGAATCAGCGCTGGTGGTACGCTCATGCAAAGCCAACTTCAAGACGCTTGGTCCGAAGCTCGGCAAGGACATGAAGAGTGCGGCGGCCAAGATTGCGGAACTGAGTGATGCGGAAATTGCGCAGGTGCTGAATGGCGGTGCGGTGGAAGTTGCTTACGGCGACGGCAAATCGATAGCGGTAACGCAGGGCGATTTAGTTATCCAGCGCACGGAAAAGCCGGGGGTCACGGTGGCCACGGAGTCCGGAGTCACGGTGGCTTTGGAAACGGTAATTCCGGAAGAGCTGAAGCAGGAGGGGATTGCCCGCGAGCTGGTCAGCAAGCTGCAGAACATCCGCAAAGAGCGTGATTACAACGTCTCCGACCGGGTTAATGTAAAATACAATCTGCCGGAAGAGGCAGCCAAAGCGGTACAGGCCTTTGCCGGCTACATTGCCAACGAGGTGCTGGTAATTTCGCTGGAAGCGGACTCTTCACTTGGCGGAGCCGATGCGATAGAGGTCGATCTCAACGGATTCACCGGCTGCGTAACGGTGGAAAAGGCGTAATTAATACGATATAGAACAAGCCCCTGCCGGATACATAAATTCCGGCAGGGGCTTATTATTTTGCGGAAATGAATTAAAAAAGAGCTCAGGCGAATTCCTGGATAATACTTACGCCGTCAACACCGTCGATACCGAGTCCCGGCTGTTCGGAGAGAAAGATATCCGGGCCTTCGAATTTTGCGCCGCCGCGCATGGGGTTGATGCTGGCCAGAGATGGGCCGTCGAGGTCGAACCGGGTGATAATCTCCGGGCGTGAAGCGGCGAAACTTGCGGCGGCGGAAACGCTGACCGGCCCTTCGAGCATCACGCCGATCATACATCTGGCATCATATTCCGCGGCCACCTCGGCAATTCTCAGTGCGCGGGAGATTCCGGCGGATTTCATCAGTTTGATATTGATAAAATCTGCGGCATCATATTCGAGCAGTCTTAAGGCGTCTTCCGGGGCGAACACCGCTTCGTCGGCGAGAACCGGGGTTTTGATTGCCCGTCTTACGGTGCGCAATCCTTCAAGGTCACACGCTTTTACCGGCTGTTCGAGGTAGTCGAATTCGAGTCCGGCGCTTTCGAGTCGGTTCATGGCGGCTATCGCCTCATTGACGCTCCAGCCCTGATTGGCGTCGACGCTGATCACCACCTGCGATCCGACGGCGGCGCGTATAGCCGATAGGCGTTCAACGTCCTCCTCCGCATTATGCCCGACCTTGATTTTCAGGTGATCGAATCCCGCGCTGACCGCCTTAACCGCATCGCCGACCATTTTCTCGACGGAACCGATGCTGACGGTCAATCCGGTACGCAAGTGCGGAGATACCCCGCCCAGAGCGCGGAACAATGGCTCATTGCGGCTCTGCGCCCAGAGGTCATACAAAGCGATCTCCAGCGCCGCCTTGCCGCTGGTGCATCCGGGAATGGAATTATGAACCAGATTCAGGATATCGGCGAAATCCGTCTCTATATCCCGTTCAATCAGCATAGGAGCCATTATCTGCATAGCGGCGGTCATTGACTCGATGGTATCGCCGGTAATGGCGGCGGTTGGCGGAGCCTCGCCGTGGCCGACTCTGCCGTCGCCGGTTTCGATAAACACCATGAGTTCATCCATCGCCTCGACGCGGCGCAATGCGGTAACGAACGGGGTCTTCAGCGGAATAGCCAGTCGTCCGAGATAAATTTTCTTTATAATCATAAGTGCTGAATCCTGTATTACAGTGATAAAATTTCATTCAATATATCACGCAAGTGCATTTGAGGCAAATAAAAAAAATAATTTGACTAATGGAGTGAAGAGTTCTATATTAGGAAATTATGAGATTACTTCCGTTTATTATATTGCTGTTTCTGGCGGGCTGTCAAACCGTTCCTCCCCGTGCGGATGGTGAAATTGCGATCCGTCCCGGCAAGCCGTTGAAGGTATGGCGTATCGGCGACGGCTTTGCCCCGGATGTAAAAGTTGTCTATATTGCTGCCGACCGTCAGGAAAAGTTATTATTTGACGGGCTGGACTATCCGGTAAAACCGCGGAATCAGCGCAGTGAGAGTGCGCAGTTCGGCGACTGGCAGGTAAGTTATGCGGTTGCGGCCAGAACCGATACTTTCGGGC
This sequence comes from uncultured Victivallaceae bacterium, assembly GCA_944392655.1. GTDB lineage: Bacteria > Verrucomicrobiota > Lentisphaeria > Victivallales > Victivallaceae > CALXXL01. The sequence goes on along the minus strand of CALXXL010000005.1, from coordinate 137,172 downwards.
AGGAGCATATCATGGAATACACGGTAAATGTCCGTTGCGGCGACTACACCAGCCAGCGTGCCAGAAAGATAGAATACAATCCGGCATACACTCCGCCTTATCCCGTTTCAGAGCCGACTCCTGCGCCTCCGGTTGCGGAACCGGAACCATCAGCTGGCGGGATAAAGTGGCATGGGCGCATTCTTCCCGGCAGCGGCGGCCGGGTGCTTGAGATCACCGGCGAAGTGACATCCGGCGCCGGGATTACGGAATTAACGTCAATACGTTCCGGCCGGGAAGTTCGTCTGCGGGTAAAAAGAGGCGGTGCGGCAGACTCAGGAAGCCGGAAAATAAGTCACATTATTTCCTGGAGCGACGGGTGCCAACTGGTACTTGATGATTCGGGCGAAAAAATTTTTCCTTTGCCGTAATCAGGAAAAAGATATACTTTTTTATTATTTAGAGTTGAAAAAAATGGCATAATGGCTAAATTATCTTGATTGAATTGTGATAAAAACAAAATAACAATCTTGAATTCTCAACGGAGGCGAGAAAGATGAAAGTTACGTTTACCAAATATATCGATAACGACTCTATCGTTATGTTGAAAGGCAAAACCAAGCTCGAAGTTCTTAACGAGATCATATCCAAGGCGGCGCAGCGTTCGCAGCTGGACCGCGATCTGATCTTCCGCCTCACCTGGAAGCGTGAACAGATGATGACCACAGGTGTCGGCAACGGTCTTGGACTGCCGCATATACGGGTAAACAACATTCCGGATCCGATCATCATTGTTGGTGTCTGCAACGAACCTATCACCGACTATCAGAGTCAGGACGACCAGCCGGTACGGGTAATTGTCTATATCATGGCGGCGGATGAGCGTCCGGAAGAGTACCTCCAGCTTCTGGGCTCGGTATCGCGCAAGCTGCGTAATCCGGATGTAATTAATGAAATCATTGCCAACATTGGCAATCCCGGTCAGATACTGAAGGTAATCAAGAGCCAGCAGGACGGCGAATAATTGGTTGTGGAGGGAAGCAGAATGACCGCTGTTGGCAAAAAAGAACCCAAAGCGCAAATAGACTTCAACTGCCTGAACAGCGACTGCGGGGCGGTGGTCAAATTCAATCTTTCCGATGCGGCTGATCCTGATTTTCAGGCGGTCTGCCATGAATGCCATGCGACTTACGAGTTTGACGCGCAGTTGCGGGACAAACTTACGCGGATGCTGAATCTGATCAAAGCGATCCGTGAAGCGGAAGACATTCTCGGGGACGCCAATGTATCGGTGGCTACGGCGCATGACGAGGTGCATATACCTTATTCGCTTTTACTGACGCGTTTGAACAGTGTAATAACGCTGGAGTTTGCGAACCGTCATGTGGACTTCCACTTATGGATTGAGCCGTCATCTCCGGACACATTCAGATAACAACAAAAATTCCATGGTGATGTAAAAATGACAGAACAGGAAATCATAAAAATATTTGAAGAATCCAAAGCGTTGCTCACGGGTCACTTTCAGCTTCGCAGCGGCAAACACAGCAACCGTTTTTTCCAGGCGGCGCTGCTGTTGCAGTATCCGGACAAAGCGGAAAAACTCTGTGCGGTGCTGGCGGACAAATTTAAAGATATGAATGTAGAAACGGTGATCTCTCCTGCGGTTGGCGGTTTGATTGTAGGTCAGGAAGTAGCGCGTGCGCTGGGTGTCCGTGCGATTTTTGCCGACAAGGAGAACAATCAGCTTATATTGAAGCGCGGTTTTACCCTGCGCCCCGGCGAACGGGTGCTGGTCGCGGAGGATGTAATAACCGAAGGCGGGCGGGTACAGCAGACGATCGATCTGGTACGTTCGTTCGGAGCCGAGGTGGTTGGCGCGGCTGTGCTGGTGGACCGTTCAGGCGGCAAGGCACACTTTGACGTACCTCACCAGAGTCTGCTGAAGTTGCAGCTTCCCACCTATGAACCGGCGGAATGTCCGCTGTGCAAAGAAAATTTACCGCTGGACAGACCGGGGTCGAAATAACCCGGTTTTGCGAGAAGAAGATATACCCACCCGATCCAGCCGGTGGGCTTTATAATTTGAGAAGCGTCTGTTGTTCGCGGACGTCTGGGAGTTTTATAACCGTATGATTTCGTTTATATTAAAGAAAATTTTCGGCACCAAGTCCGAGCGTGATTTGCGCAAAATGATGCCGCTGGTAAAAAGGATCAACGCTCTGGAGGAAGAATATCAGAAACTTTCTGAAGAAGAGCTCAAGCACAAGACAATTGAATTCAAAGAGCGTCTGGCCAATGGCGAGACCACGCGGGACATTATGTGCGAAGCGTTTGCGGTGGTAAAGAATGCGTGCCGCCGTTTAGTTGGACATGAGGCTGAAGTCTGCGGAGTAAAGCTCAAATGGGACATGGTACCGTTTGACGTACAGATACTTGGTGCGATTGCGCTTGAGTGGGGCAATATTGCAGAGATGGCGACAGGCGAAGGCAAGACGCTGGTAGCGACGATGCCGCTGTATTTGAATGCGCTTACCGGCAAGAACTGCCAGCTGATAACGGTAAACGATTATCTGGCGCAGCGCGACTCGGAGTGGATGGGGACGATCTACCGTTATCTTGGTTTAACGGTTGGGTGTTTAAAGTCGATGATGCCGCCGGATCTGCGTCGTGAGCAGTATGCGGCTGACATCACCTATGGAACCAACAGTGAATTTGGTTTTGACTATCTGCGCGATATGGGCATGGCGAATGACAAGCGCCAGCTGGTACAGCGCGACCACTACTATGCGATAATCGACGAAATTGACAGTATTCTGATAGATGAAGCGCGTACGCCTCTGATCATCTCGGGGCCGGTGCCGAATGCCGGTCAACAGCAGTTCAGTGATATCACTGGCGCGGTGGAGAAGGTCTACAAGCTGCAGAACGAGCTCTGCTCGCGTCTGGCGCGGGAAGCCAGGGAGACGCTGGAAAATCCGGATCACACGCCGGAAGAGCATGAAAAAGCGATTGAAAAGCTGTTGCAGGTTCGTTTTGGCATGCCGACGCACAAGGTGCTGATGCGGATACTGGAAGATGGAGTGATACTGAAAGAGGTAGAGCGTTATGAATCGCGTGTGCGCAGCAATACCAATCAGGGGATGCTGCAGGAAGTTCAGAGCATACTTTACTTTGCGATAGATGAAAAGACACAGGCGGCCGACCTTACCGAGCGCGGGCGCGAAGCGATCTCCCCGGATGACCCGAAGGCGTTTGTAATGCCTGACCTGCTGATGGGGATTCATGAAATAGATAATGATGAAACGCTGGACGAAGCGGCCAGAACCGCCAAACGTACTGCGTTTGAAGAAGAATATTCGCTCAAGAGCGAACGGCTGCACAGTCTTTCGCAACTGTTGAAAGCCTACTGTCTGTTTGAAAAGGACGTCCACTATGTGGTGCAGAACGGCAAGGTGCTGATTGTCGATGAACACACGGGTCGTTTAATGCCGGGTCGCCGTTTCAATGACGGGCTGCATCAGGCGCTGGAAGCGAAGGAGAAGGTAACGATCGAGCCGGAAACGCAGACGATGGCGACGATCACGATCCAGAACTACTTCCGTCTGTATGAAAAACTTGCCGGAATGACCGGTACGGCAGAAACGGAGGCAAACGAATTTCATCAGATCTACAAACTTGATGTGATCGTGGTGCCGACCAACAAGCCGTGCCGCCGGATTGACGACCGCAACTCGATATTCAAGACCAAGCGGGAAAAATTCAATGCGATTGTCGAGGAGGTAACGGAACGCCATGCCAAAGGCCAGCCGGTACTTCTGGGTACGATTTCGGTAGAGGATTCGGAGATTCTGAGCCGTATGCTGAAAAGACAGAACATTCCGCACAATGTTCTGAATGCCAAGAACAACCAGCATGAAGCCGAGATTGTGGCGCGTGCGGGTCAGCTTGGAGCGGTAACGGTAGCGACGAACATGGCCGGCCGCGGGACAGACATCAAACTGGGGCCCGGAGTGGTGGAGCTCGGGGGGCTTTATGTAATCGGCAGTTCCCGTCATGATTCGCGCCGTATAGACCGCCAGCTGCGCGGACGCTGTTCACGCCAGGGAGATCCGGGGGAATCGAAGTTCTATGTTTCGCTGGAAGACAATTTAATGCGTCTCTTTGGTTCTGACCGTATTATAAAGATATTTGACCGTTTCGGCATAGAAGAGGGAGACGAGCTGCAATCCTCGTGGCTGGATCGGGCGATAGAGACGGCACAGCAGCGGGTGGAACAGCAGCACTTTGCCATCCGCAAACGGACGCTGGATTTTGACGATGTAATGAACAAACAGCGTGAAGTAATATACGGGATGCGTAAAGACGCACTGGTATCGGATAATCCCCATGACACGTTGTTTATGATACTGGAAAACTGTATTGACCACAAGATTGAAGAGCTGGTGCTGGCACGGGAAAAGCGTAATAAGAGCGATGCGCTGGACTTGAGCCGTCTGATTGGCTGGTTGAATCTTACCTTCCCGGTCAACTTCAAAGAAGAGGAGCTGACGGCGGGGATAAAGAACGGCGTTCTTACGGACAAAGATGCGCTGGTAGCGCAGATTATTGCCCGGATAGAGGAGGCGTATGAAAAGAAGAATGCGCCGCTCCCGCCGGAACAGCGTACTCACCTGGAGCGTCATGTGGTATTATCAGCGATAGACCGTCACTGGCAGCAGCATCTGTATACGATGGATCATTTGCGTACGAGCATCAATTTGCGTGTTTACGCTCAAAAGGATCCTTTGGTGGAATACAAACAGGAGGCCTACAAAGCGTTCAATGATCTTATGACGGCGATCGAGCAGGAGGTAGCGCAGAATCTCTTCCGTGCTACGGTATCGACGCTGAACGCTTTTGCCAGACTGCTGACCAGCTGGCCGCAGGAATTGATCCATCAGACGTTTGGACAGTTTGACTTCACCGAGCTCTTAACAGCGGCGAGTGAAGAGGGTTTTGTGCCGGATGCGGCGCAGGCGCAATTGAATCAGAAAGCCAAAAAGAAAAATAAACGTTGAGATTTATAAGATGAACTATTACCGGATTGAATTGACTCCGCTTCCGCAGTGGACGGATGCTCGTGGCAAAGGTGTGCAGCAGCAGATCACCAATTTTCTTGGCATTGAGGTGGACAAAGTCATAACGCGTGACGTATATACGGTCATGGCTGACATAACGGCAGAAGAGGCGGAACGGGTAGCGGAAAAGCTGGTCAATCCGGTATTGCAGAGTGAGCGTGTTTTTGGAGAGAACGGTTCCGGGGCGACGGATTGTGATTTTCTGGTCTCGGTAGGGTTCAAACCCGGCGTTACCGACAACGTCGGGCGCAGTGCGCATGAAGCCATAGGCGACATTATAGGGCGCAAGCTCACCAAGGAAGAGCAGATTTTCAGTTCGATTGAATATATGCTTTACGGGAAAAACCTGACTGGAGCAGAGGTGGAAAAGATTGCCAAAGGTTTATTGGCGAACGAGCTGATCCAGTCGGTAAAAATATTCTCCAGGGCGGATCTTGCGGCGCGTCCGATACCATTAAATCTGCCGTTGATCACGGCCACCGGCTCGATTCCGGTAAAAGAGTATAATCTGAATGTATCGGATGACGAGCTTATGGAGATCAGCCGGAAGGGGATTCTGGCGCTCTCGCTGGCGGAGATGAAATCGATCCAGGCCTACTTCAACAGTGCAGACGGGCGCAGCAAATATGATTTAAGCTCTTCGCCGACAGATGTGGAGATGGAAGTTCTGGCGCAGACCTGGTCGGAACACTGCAAGCACAAAATATTTGATGCGATCATCAACTATACGGATACGGAGAGTGAAACGGAAGAACGTATCGTCTCCTGCTATAAGAGTTTTATCAAGCGCAGCACCAATGAGATTGGTGAAGAGGTGGACTTCCTGGTTTCAGTATTCCACGACAATGCAGGGGTAATCACCTTCAACGACAAGGTGGATCTGGTTTACAAGGTGGAAACACACAACAGTCCTTCGGCGCTGGATCCCTACGGTGGAGCGATGACCGGTATTGTCGGGGTAAACCGCGACCCGATGGGAACAGGTCAGGGAGCGAATCTCTTAATCAACGTCTGGGGTTACTGCCTGGGTTCGCCGTTTACGGAGGAAAAGGATGTTCCGGAAGGGCTGCTGCATCCGCGCCGTCTGCGTGACGGTATTCACAAGGGTGTAATTGACGGCGGCAACCAGAGTGGTATCCCTTACGGTCTGGGCTGGGAATATTTTGATGAGCGTTATCTTGGCAAGCCTCTGGTCTACTGCGGAACGGTGGGAACGCTGCCGCGTATGATTGGCAATGTCAAGGGATCGGAAAAGAGCATCAAGCCGGGAGACCTGGTGGTTATGGGCGGCGGCCGTATCGGCAAAGACGGCATTCACGGGGCGACCTTCTCCAGTGAAGAGCTGCACAAAGATTCTCCGGTACAGGCGGTGCAGATTGGCGACCCGATAACGCAGAAGAAATTGAGTGACTTTATTTATGAAGCGCGTGACCGCGGCTTATACCGTTTTATTACCGACAATGGCGCCGGCGGTCTCTCCTCCAGTGTGGGTGAGATGGCGTCGCTGTGCGGCGGATGTAAAATTGACCTGGCGAAAGCGCCGTTAAAGTATGCGGGGCTTGCGCCGTGGGAGATCCTGGTTTCGGAAGCTCAGGAGCGGATGAGTTTTGCGGTGCCGCAGGATAAGATAGAAGAATTTCTGGCGTTGGCGGCCTCGCGTGATGTAGAGATCTCGGTGCTGGGTGAATTTACTGACACAGGTAAATTCCATATACTTTACGATGGCCGCACGGTATGCTGGCTGGATATCGACTTCATGCACAACGGTCTGCCCCGGATGGAGCTGAATGCGGTATGGCGGCGTCCGCGCTTTGACGAACCGGTGCTGACCAACCGTGATCTGGTGCAGGATATAATTGCGATGACGGGCAGACTTAACATCTGCAGTGATGAAACGAAGGCTCGTCAATATGACCATGAGGTAAAAGGTTTGAGTGTAATCAAGCCGTTTGTTGGCAAATGCCGTGATATTGCGTCAGATGCTACGGTAACGATGATCGAACCGTTAAGCACTGAAGGGGTGGTGCTGTCGGCGGCGATTCTGCCGCGTTACAGCGATGTTGACACCTACTGGATGATGGCGTCGAGCATTGACCTTGCGGTGCGCCGGATCATTGCGGTGGGCGGTAAGCTCGGACACATTGCGGGGTTGGACAACTTCTGCTGGCCGGATCCGGTGCAGAGCGAAAAGACTCCGGATGGGGAATACAAGCTGGCGCAGCTGGTACGGGCGAATCAGGCGTTGTACGATTTCACCAAGCTCTACAAAGTTCCGTGCATATCTGGCAAAGACTCGATGAAGAACGACAGTACGCGCGGCGGGCGTAAGATCTCGATACCGCCGTCAGTGCTGTTCAGTGCAATCAGCCGGATGGATGACATCACCAAAGCGGTAACGCTGGATGCCAAACATGCCGGAGATGCGGTCTATATTCTGGGTGAAACGCATCCTGAGCTTGGTGGCAGTGAATATTTTGCCATGTTGAACGCCACCGGCAACAGTGTTCCGCATGTAGCGGCGGATCAAGCGCTGAAGCTCTACAAACAGGTTTCCGACGCGACGGAAAAAGAGCTGGTCAACTCGCTGCATACTCCGGCGTTGGGTGGCCTGGCGATTGGCTTGGTAAAGGTTGCGGCGGGTGGCCGTCTGGGTTTGAATGTCGATCTGGGCAAAGCGCCTGGTGCGGATAAGTGCACGGATATTGAACTGTTGTTCTCGGAATCGAACAGCCGTTTCATCGCCACAGTTGCGCCGGAAAAATGTGCAGAATTTGAAAAGGTGATGTCAGGAACGGCATTTGCCCGGGTTGGCGAAGTCACTTCAGACGGAGTGCTGGCGATCTCCAATGGCAGCCGTGAAATTGCGGCGATACCGGTGGAAGAGCTGGTCACAAGCTACAAGGCTACGCTGGCGGAGCTTTAATTTTCAATGAATCTTTATGCAGATAACGCCCTGTTGCTGGCGCCGTTATCGGGCTATACCGACCTCCCCTATCGTGAAACGATGAGGAGGTTTGGTTGTTATTATGCCTTTACGGAGATGATTGATGCCTCGGCGCTGGTCTATGCCCGTCAGCGGACGGAGCACATGCTCACCCGCGGAGCGGATGAACCCTGGCTTGGGGTACAGCTGGTCTCCAACAATCCGGAACATCTGGCAATTGCAGTAAAACTGCTGAACAACTATCATTTTGACGCAGTGGACTTCAATCTCGGCTGTCCGGTTCCCAAAGTAACGAAAAAAGGCGCCGGTGCGGCGCTGGGCAGGAACATAGAGCGGGCGCTGGATTTATTTGCGATAATATCGGAAAATTCAACCCATCCGGTCACGGCCAAGGTGCGGATACTTGACCGTGGCGATGCCGAACCGACGCTAAAGCTGGTCAAAGGGCTGGTGGAGCGCGGAGCGCAGGCGGTAACGGTGCATGGCCGTATAGCCAAGGAGTTCTACTCCGGGGTGCCGGCGTTTGATATTATCCGGCAATGCAAAGAAGCGCTGCCGGTAAAAGTCATAGCCAACGGTGGAGTAATGGGTCTGGAGACCTACGATGAGATGCGCCGGGAGAGTGGCTGTGATGCGGTGATGATTGCGCGTGGCTCGATGGGCAATCCATGGCTGTTCAGTGAATTGCAGAACCGTTGCAGCTACACGCCGCCAAGTTTGGCTGAACTTCTGGATGTTATGAAGTTTCATGTTCTCGGCCTGCTGGATTTTTATGGAGAAGAGAAAGGTATCCGTGTAGCGCGGAAAACGATCCTGGATTATCTGCGCGGACGTGGTTTTCAGGGGGAATGGCGCGGACGTGCGGCGTTGGTGGGGAGTAAAGAAGAGTTTCTGCGTCTATTGGCAGAAGCGCCGCAGTATCACAATGAAGAGTACTGGCGCACTGCGGATGCGGGCAAAAATGCTGACCGCCGTCTCTCCAACCGGTAATATTCCATCAACTCCGCTTGATTTTCCGGATTCCAACGCTATATTTCATCAAAATTATTCAAAAAAAATATTCTTTATTTGGGAGTAAAGGATGAACCGATCACTTTTCCGGACAGGACTGATTGCACTTATTTTTCCGTTATTGTCTTCCGGCTTGCTGGCGGAACTGCCGGAACCGGATTCCATGGAGAGCCATAATCTGGCGGTTGGAGTGGACTACTGCAAGTTGGAATACTCCAATCTCTATGGAGGGACACAGCGGATCTATATATTGCGGATAGACCTGAGTGAGCCGACAATTGAGGTTGGCTTCGGGGTATGTCCGGATGGGATCAGGGAGAACACGGCGACGCTGGGTGCGTTGTACGATGGCATAGCGGCGACCAATCTTGGTTTTGCGGTAGTAGTGAGTTCGCCTTCGGTGCCGGTGGGGCTGATCAAGGCGGAAGGGAAGCTCTACAACTCTTTTTCATCTGCGGCGGACGATCCTTCGTCGGGCTATTTCTGGATAAACGGCAGTCGAGCCGGGGTGGCGACCAAGGAACAGCTGTCGCTTGGCTTGGGAGAAAATATCCGCTACGGCTATCCGGTACTGTTGCAGCGTGGACAGATCTGGCATGCGATAGACCCTTATACGGGAGGAGATACGACGCTGGTAAACGGCATACACGAGCGCACGGCGATTGGGGTAACGAGCGACCGTCAAACCCTGTATTTAGTGGTGTTTGACCGTAACGACAGCACGGCGTCGCCGCGTGGGGTAAGCTGCCGCAATCTTGCCGACTTCATGCAGAAACTTGGCTGTTACGAAGCGTGGAATGGCGATGGCGGTGGTTCGTCGACGATGTGGACGAAGGAGTTTGGGCGGATGAACTACCCCAGTGGCGGCACCTGGCAGCGTCCGGTGCACGACATAGTCTTTGTCCGTTACAAACAAATTTCCACGCCGGAAGATAGCGGCAACCCCGGTTCACCGTCGGATCACCTTGATACGGGCTTAACGCCGAAAAAGCGACGTTGAAACTGTCGTCTGAAACAATAAAATAAGTCTTATTTTTTTCTGAAATGGCAATTTTAGTCGATTTTTTTGCTTGACTAATTGATAAATCAGCTTTATATTGCCATAAAAATAGGCATATAATATATTGAACTATTTTACCATAAAGGGGAAAAATGAGAAGCACGAATTGGATTTTTGCCATAGCAGCCTTGCTGTTGTCGGCGGCAGTTCCGTTGTCGGCGGCGATTCCGACGCCGGATTCTAGTGAAGCGTATAATCTTGCTCCCGGAGTAGATTATCTGAAAGTGGAGTATAACAGTCTCTACGGTGGCACACAGCGGATTTACATACTCCAGGTTGACCTCTCCAATCCGGAGATAGAGGTTGGCATAGGGGTATGTCCTGATGGCGTACGCAAGAATACAGCGACAATGGGAGCCTTGTACGATGGTATAGCGGCGGTAAATCTGGGATTCTTCGGGATGAGCACTTCTCCGTCGGTACCGGTTGGTTTACTGAAAGCGCAGGGCAAGATCTACAACTCATTTTCCTCCTCGGGCAATGACCCTGCGGTGGGTTACTTCTGGGTAGCTGGAGACCGTGCCGGTATTGCCACGAGTGACAAGCTGAGTCTTGGTTTGGGTACGGACATCCGTTACGGTTATCCTATTCTGCTGCAGCAGGGTCAGATCTGGCACGCGATTGATCCTTATGAAGGGGGGGATCCCAGTCTGGTCAACGGCATACATGAACGTACGGCGATTGGAGTAACAAGCAGCCGTCAAACTCTGTACATGGTAGTATTTGACCGCAATGACAGTACGGCGTCGCCGCGTGGGGTAAGCTGCCGCAACCTGGCTGACTTCATGCAGCAGCTTGGCTGCTATGAAGCGTGGAATGCCGATGGCGGCGGTTCGTCGACGATGTGGACGGAAGAGTTCGGCCGCATGAATTATCCGAGCGGCGGCACCTGGCAGCGTCCGGTGCATGACATATTGTTTGTCCGTTACAAACAAGTTCTCACACCGGAAGACAGCGGCAATCCGAGTTCGCCGTCGGATCATCTTGATATGGGTCTTACGCCCAAGAGCAGAAGATAATAACATTAGAGTTATTCAAGCGGCGTTTAATACGCCGCTTTTTTTTGTGATTATGAAAGAGCTACTGAAACGGTTTCTCCCTCCGCTGATCCTTGATGGGTTAAGAAAGCTGAGAGGCGATGCAACCGGCTGCATTGAGTTGTCCGGCTGGCCGGATTCCGGTGATGATTATAATAATAGTGATATTGCGCAGCTGGTGGCGGCCAAGACGGCATACCGGATAAGCCATGCACCGGAGGAGCTGACGCTTTCGGAACTGCAATCGATTGCGGCGGTTGCGGCGGCAGCGGCGGGGACGGAAGAGCGGCCACTGCGGGTAATAGATATTGGAGGCGGCTGCGGGATACACTTTTTCCAGACAATCAATGCGCTTCCTGAACTGGCGTTGGACTGGCGCATTGTTGAACTTCCCGGGATGGCGGAACTGGCGCCGCCGCATCCGATGTTAAGCTATTATACTGACATTGCCTCCGCGCTGGCGGATTCTCCCCCTGCCCTGCTGCACACCTCATGTGCATTAGGCTTCATCCGTGAAAGTGACGGGCTTTGGAAAAAAATATTCAATAGTAGAGCGGAATACATTCTGCTTTCGCGTCTGGCGGTAACAACGGCGAAGAAAGATATCTTCGCCCTGCACCGTCACTGGTTAAGCAGTAACGGCCCTGGATCCTTTCTGCCTCCCGGCTTTAAAGACAGACGTATATCCTATCCGGTAAGAATATTCTCCGAATCCACTCTGGAAGAGCGGATGAAGGCGGCTTATAAAATTATCTGGAAGAGTGATGACCGTACAGCGGAACTGTTGCTTCCCGGGCGTGCGATTGCCGGCCGCAGCTGGTTTTTGCGCCGCCGGGAACAATAGAGCAGTTGACATTTTCTTCTGATAAAAGGTTAATTTATCAGGAGAGGATGCCCGAATGTCAGGAAAATCATATTTATCCCGCTTCCGTTGTCCGGACACGGTTTTTGCGGTCAGCGGAGCATTAAACGGGGTGGTATTGTCGCCATTTTACAGTGAATCAGATTGGGCGGGTGAGTGGACTCCCCCCCAACCTCAATCGCCATCAGGATCAGAAGAAAACTGGTTCAAATCAACTGGTCTGCTGAGTTTCAACAATGCCATCGCTGGAACCGACGGTAATTTTGAGGCGGCGAATAAAATTTTCAATTGGGAGATCGCAACTGCGCTTGATCTGCGGAAATACCGTGTGAGCTTCACACTATTCTGCTGTTTCACACTTACCTCAGACTATTACACCGGCCCGATCTGGCGGCAGAGTGAAGAGTTGAGTTTAGCCATAATTGACAGGGAAACTCTCTCCATTGCACTTCCATTCACCACCGAATCCGGCTCCGGCTGTGCTGTTGCCGAGAACGTAAAAGTTGAACCAATTCCTGCCGGAAAATTACTGAGCTGCGCATTAACCTGGGACAACACGGCGAAAGTATTCTGTATCTATTTCAATAATCGCAAAATTGCTGAAACAACTCTGCCGGAAGCCGCAGGTATAAGTAAAAAGTTGAGCTCATCCAGGCTTACGCTTGGGGGTGGAGGAGATTTATCAATCTACCATTGGAGTATGTTCAACGCGGCATTGAGTACAGATGCTCTTGCAGCGTTGAACTGCGGTTTACATTGATGTGGTTATTCGTAACGCAGAGCTTCAATCGGGTCGAGCTTAGAGGCCTTCCATGCAGGATAGAAGCCGAATACGATACCGACCATGGCAGAAACTATACATGCCAGAGCAACGACCACGGTACTGGATTCCACCGGCCATCCGAGCTGACTGTGAACCAGTGCCGCCGCGCCGTGTCCGAGCAGGATACCGACAATCCCGCCGACCAGACACAGCATGACCGATTCCACCAGGAACTGCTTTAAAATATCTCTTGATCGTGCTCCCACCGCCATTCGCAGTCCGATTTCGCGTGTTCGTTCAGTAACCGAAACGAGCATGATGTTCATAATCCCCACGCCGCCGACCACAAGCGAGATAAGCGCCACAACCAGCAACAGATTAGCCATTACCGTAGTTGTGCTGCTCAGCATGGACATAAACTCGGCGGAGTTGCGGATCCAGAAGTCGCTCTCCTCGTCCTCAGTCAAGCCGTGTCTTTCGCGCAGCAGTTGGGTAACCTCCTCGGTAGCGGCGTCTACCTTATCGGCAGATGCCGCCATCACCATAATCTGGTCTATCTGGGTAAATTTAGGAATCAGCAAAGTATCTGTTTCGAGATTTTCCGCCTGTTCGGGGTAGAAGGCGACGCCTTCTCCGGAATACAGATCGCTTGGCAGGGTAGACGGAGTGCTGGTGGTATTGGTAGCGGTACCGGTTTTCAATCCGGTAAGTCTCAGCCGGACAGTACTCCATGGTGCGATAACGATATCGTCCTCATCGCGTCCCATCATACTGGCGCCCTTGGATTCGAGCACACCGATAATCTGGAATGATACCCCCATAATACGCACGGTGGAATCGATAGGCGACTCGCCGTTGAATACATTATCGACAATGGTTTTACCTACGAGGCACACTCTGGCGCGGGAATCGACCTCAGCCTGGGAAAAACATCTTCCGTCAGCCACCTTCCAGTCACGGATGGTCAAATACTCCGGTGAAGTACCGAGCACCTGCTGTGGAGTCCAGTTGATCCCGCCGTAGATAAACTGCATTCCGCTGCCGGAAACGATCGGTGCGGCGCAGCTTATATTGACGCAGTCGCGAACTATTGCGTTGTAATCGTCCGGAGTAAGCGACATGGCAGTTCCCATAGCCTGTCTTACGCCTCCGTGGTTACGCGGCATACCCGGAATAATAACCAGGGTATTCACGCCCATTTCCTCGATGGATTTGCGGATAGAGCTGCTGGAGCCGTTACCGATCTCCATCATAGTGATAACTGCGGCGATACCGATAACGATTCCCAGAGTGGTAAGCAGAGCGCGGGTTGGATTGCGCAGCAGTGCTTTAACCGCCACCTGAACAGTATTGAATAAACTCATATTTACGCCCTCTTTTCCACCTTATATATTCCGTCGGCCAGCAGGCCGTCGTGGATATGTATAACCCGTTTAGCGTATGATGCGACCTCGTCGGAGTGGGTCACCAGGATAATGGTAATCCCCTCGCGGTTCAGGTTATCGAACATAGCCATCACGTCGTCGCTGGTATGCGAGTCGAGGTTTCCGGTTGGTTCGTCGGCGAAGAGTACCGGTGGGTGGTTGATCAGGGCGCGAGCGATAGCCACGCGCTGCTGCTGACCGCCGGAAAGCTGTGATGGGTAGTGATCCATGCGATCGGCCAGTCCCACGAGTTCCAGCATCTCCCTGCCACGTTTGTGCATTTCGCGCCGGGAGAGATTTCCGGCAGTATATGCCAGTGGCATGATAACGTTTTCGAGTGCGCTGGTACGCGGCAGCAGGTTAAAGCTCTGGAATACGAATCCGATTTTATGGTTACGTACGAGAGCCCGTGCGTCGCTGGAGAGGTGTCCCACCTCCTGTCCATCGAGATAATATTCCCCGCCGGTTGGGCGGTCGAGACATCCGAGGATATTCATCAGCGTACTTTTCCCGGATCCCGATGCGCCCATCAGCGCCACATATTCGCCTTTTTCGATTGCCATGGTAATTCCTTTGAGTACCGGCACATCGATTTCGCCGAGGAAATATGTTTTAGTTATATTTTCCAGAGATATAAAGCTCATTTTTTCTTATTCCTGGATGGTGGTTTGGGCAGGAACGGGCTGCCGGAGTTATCCTGGGTATTATTCTCTTCGATTTTGACAACCGTAACTCCGGTTATCACTTCGTCGCCGGGTTTCAGGTTACCGGCAATGATTTCGCTGTGAACGCCGTCATTAAGACCGGTTTTAACGGCGACTGGGCATATTTTACCGTCTCGCATAACCCACACTGAGCGTTCATCCTCATTAAGAGAGAAGTTAAGATACTCTTCCGGCACCATAGCAGCATCCGGGGTAAAACGCAGAGCAGAGTTTGGCACCGCCAGCACATTATCTCTTTCAGCGAGAATGAATTCAACGTTTGCGGTCAGATATGGTAAAAGAGTTTCATCGGAGTTATCGGTACCGATTTCGGCGATATATGTAACAACGTTCTGCGACATAGTGGCATTAAGACGAATCTTCAATACTTCGCCGAAGAAAGTCCGGTTGGGGAAGGCGTCAACGGTGAACTCTGCCTTCTGGCCCACTTTAATTTCGCCGACGTCCGCCTCATTTACCGACACCCACACCTGCATTTTCTTAAGGTCTTTAGCGATCAGGAAAAGGCTTGGGGCGCTCATACTGGAGTTAACCGTCTGTCCGATATTCACGCGGCGGTCGATAATCACGCCGTTCACGGGTGAAGATATAACGCAGTATCCCAGATTCTGTTTAGCTTTAATCAAAGTTGCCTCGGCGGCAGCGAGCTGTGCCTCCGCCTGAGCCAGATTAGCCTTGCTGACGCCGATATCAGCCTTTGCCACCTCATAATCGGCCAGAGCGCTGTCATAATCGCTTTGAGGGATAACGTTCTGAGGATTCAGTTGTTGAGCCCGTTTCCAGTTGGCCTCCGCCAGTTTGAGTTGAGCTTCGGAAAGGGTTATATTTGCCTTGGCGGTTTCGATAGCGGCGAGAGCCTGTTCGCGGTTGGCTTCGCACTCTCTCACTTCGGAGACATAAAGAGAGTCGTCGATATTTGCGAGCACCATATTTTCAGTTACTTTTGAGCGGTAATCGACGTTATTGCCATCCACGTCCACGCCGAAGCTGGTAATCATACCGCCGACCTGAGCGCCCACATTAATCAGCTCTTCCGGCTCCACGGTTCCGGTTGCGCTGATAGTTTTCCGCATATCCATCAATTCCGCTTTAACGGTATTGAACACCAGCTGTTCTTTGTTGTCGGAAAACAACGAGACCAGCCATCCGCCGACCGCCACAGCAACTGCGATAACGATCACCCATCCTAAAATCTGTTTTAGTTTTCTCATTCCTCTTTATTCCTGAATAAAAAAAAGACGTTTTGTTTCTTTGCGAAATATAACGTCTTTCCAGCTGAATTTATTTTTATAATGTATTAAAAATTCCGGTCTATTTTCAAATTTTCCCCGGTTGAATTGAGATCACCGTTCATGAATTGGAAAATATCCAGAGACAACTGCCCGATAAAATCTCTGGCGGCGGAATTGCTCTCCTGGTTCTGAGTAAAAATCGTCAAAACGTAGTCGTTGCCGTCCACCCAGAAAATACCGGTTTCGTGTTCAAGTTTGTCAAGAGTTCCGGATTTATGCGCCACGATCAACCCTTCCGGCATATAGCGTTTAAACGACTCGATATCCTTCTGCATATTAAGCACCTGCAGCATAAACCGGCATGCATCGGGGCTGATCAGCTCGCCGCGTCCGATCATCTGCATAATTTTATCCATATCTGCGGCGGAAGAATAGTTCTGCCGTCCCTCTTCTGCGGCTTTGAAGTCGAGCATTTTGCGTTGCAGTGAAGTATTTTCGAGTCCCAGTTCAGAAGCCATGCGGTTTACCGGTTCGAATCCGGCGATATCGATCAGCACATTGGTTGCGGTGTTATCGCTCTCAATAATCATCATTACAATAAGGTCCCGCAGGGAGTAATCGCTCTGATCGAGGCATCCTATAATGCTGTCCAGGAGCTTATCTTCTTGGGCTACAGAGACCCGCTGATTCAAATCGAGTTCGCCGTTTTCCACGCGGCGCAACAGCTCTGCCATAATAAGCACCTTTATAGTGCTTGCCGACGGCATCTGCATCCCGGCATTATATGAATAGAGAGTTTCGCCACTGTCGAGATCGGTCATTACCACCGCGACATCGCCTGCGGCCTCTCTGACGGCAGGGTCAATTACCGCTGCGGCGTTGGGTATTTCGGCGCAGTGGCAGTCGCATCCGGCGCATACAACGGCGGCGGCGACCGCCGCCAGCTTCAGCCATCTGTTTTTCATTTTCTACTCCTCGTCGTCGCGTCGATGGAGCATATTGGGATCGCCCGGCATAATACCGCGCTTGCCGGCTTTGATGAAATCGACGAATTTACGGACATACTCATTGGGTTCTCCGTCCATAATTTCGCGCAAAGCGTTGCTGCCGTTCAATCCGGAGTAGAAATATACGCGTATAGCGTGCCGTATAGCGGTACGATCGGCGCTGGCTATATTATTGCGCCGCATTCCGACGACGTTTGCGCCGCACACATATCCGCTTTCTCCGAGCAGACAGTATGGGGGAATATCCTGCACAATATTGGTTCTGGCGGCCACCATTGCCATTTCGCCGATGCGGCTGAACTGGTGAATCAGGATATATCCGCTCAGAACTGCGCCGAACCCGATTTCGACGTGTCCGGATACGCCGGTACTGTTGGCTATTGTGACATGGTCGGCAATGCGGCAGTCGTGTCCGATATGTACGAAGGCCATCAAGAGCACATGATTACCGACAATGGTTTTACCGTTTTCAAACGGAGAGCGGTGAATTGTGACATATTCCCGGATAACGGTATCGGATCCGATCTCAGTACTTGCGGGGGTATCCGGATTGAAGCGGTGATCCTGCGGGTCAATGCCGACGAGTGCGCCGTGATATATTCTGCACCGTTCGCCGACAGTGGTATGATGACCGATCTGAACGCTGGTATCGAGGTAGCAACCATCGCCGATCTTAACATCATGTTCGATAACGACGTACGGTCCGATTTCAATATTATCGCCCAGTTCAACGCCCGGAGCGATTACAGCGGTTGGATGTATTTTATTCATTACAGGTAAAATCCTTTCTTATTTTCTGATCATTTGCCGGATGATACGAGAGTACCGGCGGAGAAGTCGCCGTTCAGTACGCGCATAAGCGATCCATCTTCAAAGAAGTTCAAAACAATTATCGGCAGATTGCGGTCGCGGCAGAGGCTGAAAGCGGCGGCGTCCATAACTGCGAGCTTGCGGTTCAGAGCCTCATCGTAAGTGAGGGTGGAGAAACGTTTGGCATCCGGATCTTTAAACGGGTCGGCGGTATATATGCCATCGACTTTAGTGGCCTTGAGTACAGCTTCGCAGTTCATTTCGAGGGCGCGCAATGCGGCGGTGGTATCGGTGGTAAAGAATGGGGATCCAGTGCCTCCGCCGAAGACCACCACCTTGCCCTCTTCCAGTGCGCTGACGGCCGCATTGCGGTTAAATCTTTTGGCGATCGGTTCCATAGATACGGCGGAGAACACTTCGCACGGGATATTGGCGGCGCGGAAGAAGTCGCTCAGGCAGAGAGCGTTCATCACGGTACCGAGCATTCCCATATAGTCTGCGGTCACCGGATCCATGCCGCCGGAGGCTCCCATGACTCCGCGCCAGATATTTCCTGCGCCGACCACCAGCGCCACCTGCACGCCGTTTTCGCGAGCCTGAGCGATGGTGGATACTACTTTGCGCACGGCAGCCGCATCATAACCGTGTTCGTGACTCCCCTTCAAAGTTTCGCCGCTTATTTTGAGCAATATTCTGCGATATTTCATTTTTCACCTCATATATATATTTTTATTGATTAATCAGATCTTTCATCATTGCAATTCCGGCATTGACGGCCTGCTGCCGCACCTGCTGGCGGTTGCCGTCAAACATGAACTTTTCCACCCGGACAGAATGTGGAGAACGGCAGCCGACGAACACCAGTCCCACCGGTTTATCCGGAGTTCCCCCGCCCGGTCCGGCGATACCGCTGGTTGCGATGACGCAGTCGGCGCAGAGAGTGCGTGCGGCGCCATCGAGCATAGCTTCAACGCACTCCCGGCTGACAGCGCCGTATTGGGATAGGATCTCCTGCGGTACGCCGAGGATCTGTTGTTTAATCTGGTTGTGATATGCGACCACGCCGCCGCGGAAATATTCCGATGCTCCCGGGATATCGGTTATTGCGGCGGCGACCATTCCGCCGGTACATGATTCGGCAGTGGCGATGGTCCACTTCCGCAGTGCAAGTTCATCCAACAACTTCTGCATAAGTTCCATCATTTTTTAAACACATTCATAATGGCTTTTTCCTGACCGATTACAGTGAGTTGATCGCCAGTATTCAGAATAATATCCGGATTCCACACGGTTTCGATGCCGCTGCCGGGCTTTTTAATCAGGAGGACGGTGATATTGAATTTATTGCGTAAGTCGAGTTCTTTAATTGAGCGTCCCCCCATGGTTTCGGGAACGACGACGTCGGCGATAAACGAACCTTTAAACTCGAACATATCTCTGATGTTATCCATCGAGAGCTTTCTTGCGAGTCTTTCAGCCACATCCTGTTCCGGTTCGATAACCTCGTCTGCGCCGAGTCTTAAAAGGATGCGTTTCTGAACCGGATTATTGGTTTTAACGATAACCTTGCCGGCCCCCTCCTGTTTAAGGAAATTGAGGGCGAGGATCTGAGCCTCAAAATGGTTGCTCATGCACAGGATAACGCCGTCAAATTTTTTTACACCGAGCTCTTTAATCACATCTGGATTTGTCACATCGGCGGTAAGCGCTTTAGTAACGCTGTCTTTAATGGTCATAACCAGATCGGAATCGATATCAACAGCGACAACGTCGCATCCGTTTCCGCTCAACTCTTCCGCCAGCCGTGCTCCGAATCCGCCCAGGCCGAAAACCGCATAACTTCCTTTCATAAATCACCTACCTCTCCGGCTTGCTAACCGACTATAATCCGTTCTTCCGGATATTTCAAATTGCTCCGTTTTTCGCGACCAAGCAAAAACAGGAATATTGTAAACGGCCCGACGCGGCCGAGAAACATATAAAGAATAAGCAGCAGTCGCTCAAGGGTTCCGGCCTCCATGGAGAATCCGAGCGAAAGCCCCACCGTTCCGATTGCCGACGCGGTCTCAAACAGAGTCTTCTCGTTCTCCTCCCATGAGAGGGCCGAGAGCAGAACCGCGCCGACAATGGTCAAAACGATATAAATAATAATCATGGTAAAAGCCTTCATAATATTTGAAACAGGTATTTCGCGGTGAAAAAGCACCAGTCTTTCGTTCCCTTTAATAGTATTTATAACTGCCATAAAAGCGAGTGCGACAGCGGTAACCTTAATCCCGCCGCCGGTAGAACCGGGACATGCGCCGATCAGCATCAATACAATGATTATGGAGACCGAACTAGGAGTCAGGATATCCATGGGTACGGAGTTAAACCCTGCGGTTCTGGTGGTAACAGACATAAAGAAAGCGTCCACCCAGCTTATAGGTGATTCGCTCTGGCAGTATTTCAATGCTGCCATGCCGGCTACGACAAGTATAAATGAAGCCACGAGAACGAGTTTGGTATGCACCATATATCTGCGTCCGCCCCGGTGGTTAAAGATATCGTAAATTACATATATTCCCAATCCGCCGAGAATAATCAATCCGGCGATAACTATTTTAATATAACTGCTGTGTCCGACCAGACTTTCGTCATACAGGCTCAATCCGGCGTTGCAGAAGCTGCTGACCGCGTGGAACAAGCTGTAATACAGTGCCTTCCATATACCCATATTTTCAAATCCGGCGAATCCGATAAAGAGCAGCACCATCCCCGTCCCTTCGATCAGGAAGGTGTACCATGCGATCATTTTGATCAGCTCCTCCATATTTCTGAAGGTAAAATTATCGGTGGAGTTGGACAATATAAGGGTACTTGAATATGTAAGTTTTCTTCCCAGCAGAATAACTATAAATGCGCTTAAAGACATCACGCCCAATCCTCCCAGCTGCATCAAAGCGATTATAACCGCCTGTCCGAACCAGTTGAATCCGCTGATAGTTATAGTAGTAAGCCCGGTCACGCATACAGCGCTGGTAGCGGTAAAGAGGGCGTCCAGCCACTCCACGCGGCTGCCGTTATGGGAGACCAGTGGTGAAGCCAGGAGCAGGAATCCGGCCAGAATCAGACAAACGAATGAAAAAATAAATATAAACTGTCCTTTTTTGATCACACTTACAAGTTTCATACAGCATTACTCCGCCGGAATTCCGGGCTCACACTTCAATACGTTTAAATTCAAACCGGTCATTATTACGGTCATATTCAATCAGCGAACAGCTTCCGTTGCATGTTATACTGCCGGAAATGCTCTCGCCTCTTCCGCGCTGATCGACTTTCAGTACGGGTCGGTGAACGTGACCGCACAGTGAGAGGTCGATTGCGCCATTCCGCATCAGCTCCACGAGTTTTTTCTGTCCGAACAACCTGTGTCTGATACGCAGGACCGGATGCTCTTCGAGGAGCGGATAATGTCCGACCAGCACTCTTGGTCTGGTTTTAGGTTCGCGGCATATCTGTTCAACATATGCGGAATCTTTTCTACTGACGAATCCCCACGAACACAAAAGGTTGCTCGGTCTGCTGGTATTGAGCAGAATAAAATCACATTCGCCGAAATTAAGACATGTCGGCATATCCTGAAAAGAGTATCTGCCGCAGCTGAGATACTCCACCATCTCCTCCATTGCCCTGACGCACTTTGGTCGTTTCACATAACAGTCGTGATTACCCGGGGTATATATTATCGGGATACCGGAATCGCGCAGTGGCTGAAGAATCTTTTTCACGGTCGCAAATTCGCCCGGCTGTCCGGTACTGGTCAAATCCCCGGTGCATACAACGAGGTCAACGGGATTTTGAATCACATATTGAACCAGAGCTTCGAGTCTCCTCAAGTCAAATCTGAACCTGCGGCGGAAGGTATAATTAAAGACGCCCACCCACCGTTTATCAAGATACGCCAACCAGTCTTCGGCGCCGCCGCCGGCGTGTGGGTCGGAAAAATGCACAATTCTCATACTTAAAGATTGCGTGAAGCCCAGACAAAAGATTCGTAATTATGATACCTGGCGTCCAGATCGCTCTTATCCTGTTCACTACCATACTTGAGTTTACCCAGGAAATATGCCCGTTCAAAATCCTGTAATTGATTACGGGATATTGCATCGGCGCTCATTCCGTTAAGCGCAGGGAAATCACCGTTATAGAGGCAGTAGCAGTAGAAAGCGTCCTTGACATTCAACGTCTTTCCGAGCTGCTCAAAGAATCTCACCTTGGCGGTTCCGGCCAACCTTGCGGGGTCAAAAGTGGACTTATTCTGCTCTTCGCCGGCCGGATATATGATAAGATTCATATTTTCCGCGCGGTCGACCACATAGACTCTGCCCTGCAATTCAAATCTCATACCGGCCAAATCGCTGCCGTTGAGCAGTGCGTTCTGGATTTTCATTCCGCCGGAGTGCAGCACCAGAATTCCGTACCATCCGTCGAGCATTGCGCTGAGCATCCGCTGTTCCGCGGCCGGTCTTTTAGAGATAGCTGCGCGTTCATCATCGAGTGCGGTAGCTACAGCTTTAAATTTGTTGACATCGTTGCCTGCTGCGGCGTCGCGCACTGCCAGAGCAAAGTTGATATATTTGCCTTTCATTTCATTTTCGAATCCGCCGTCGATTGGTGCCGGTGCCTCAAGAATTCCGGCAACAGTGACAGGTGCCTCAACCGGTTCTTCCGTTTCATCCGGTTCAGCGGCAACATCTCCGGACTTGGCGACAGCCGTTGCGGCCGGAGCGGTCTTACGCGGAGCGGCATTACTCTTTTTGTCATTGCTCTTCATAAAGGCGAATGCGCCGATAGCCAGCATAACCACAAGCACAATTACCGCCATAACGGTAATACTGTTGGATTTTTTCTGAGCGGCCGGCATTCCGCCGGCGGCCTGAGGGGGTACACCTGAAGGCGTGGTATTGTGGTTGACCTTCATTTTGCTGCTTTTGGTATTGCTTGGGAGAGCCTCTTCAAGCGATGTTGGCACACCGATTCCGATAGTATGCGGAACTTCATTTTCCGGCTTATGGAGTTCGGGTTTATGGAAAGCGCCCTTGAGCGACTCGGCGCTGCCGGATGGAGCCAGCACTTTCATACCTCCGGCGCGCAAACCTCCGCCTGCGGATTCGGCGGTACTGCCTGATGCGGCATTGAGTCCGCCGCCCAGCCCCAGTCGACCGGCGGCAGGAGTGCCTGCGGTAGTCGGATGCAGATAAGCCTCAATAGCCTTGGCGACTTCGCCTGGGGACTGATAACGCTGTTCGGGATATCTGGCCATCATTTTCATGATAATGGAGTTTACCGCATCCGGAACGTTGTGATTAACGCTTTTTGGCGGGGTAAGATTTCCGATAACATGCTGTTTGGCGATTTCGTCGACATCTGGTCCTTCATACGGGAATCTTCCGGTAACGAACTGATAAAATGTAGCGCCGAGGCTGTAGATATCGCTTCTGGTATCGACGGTTGCGCCGGTAAGCTGTTCCGGGCTGATATACTGAGGTGTGCCCATAACCTCGTCGGAATCGTCCTCTTCGGAGTGTTCGCCGGCGCGGCGGGAGAGACCGAGGTCGGCGAGTTTAGCCTGTCCGGACGAGGTGAGCATGATATTATCCGGTTTAATATCGCGGTGGGTCAACTTCTGTTTATCCCACGCGAACTGAAGGCCTTCAGCGATCTGCTGAATAATTTTTGCGGCCTTTTTGGGATCCAGAGCTCCGTCGTGTTTGAGGACGCTTTTCATAGTTTCGCCCTCGACGTATTCCATAGCGAAATAGAATACACCGTCATCTTCGCCGACGGCATAAGCCTGAACGATATTCGGGTGGTTGAGTTTTGCGGCGGAGCGAGCCTCGCGGATAAGATCGTTTACCGGATCGTCGCTGCTGTCCGAAGAAGCCTCTTTAATGATCTTGAGAGCGGCAGGGCGGTCGAGAGAGATCTGATGAGCCAGAAATACCACGCCTGCGCCGCCTGCGCCGAGCTGTTTAATGATGATAAAATCTCCGATTACAATTCCGGCGCCGAAAGCGGACTCAGGAGTAACCACAGGGCAATTGCAGTTTGGACAATTCATTTTTTTACCGAACTGTCCATTCGGTGCCGCAACAATTTTCTTACAAGACGGGCATTGAAAACGCATACTCTCCCCACTGATGCAAAAATTTTAATCTGAACTGTGCCGGAGTGGCAGCATCCGCTGCCGCGCCGCACCTTTTTATTATTAATATAGTAGCTGTTGAGTAAATATAACACCAAAACAGCAACAGCAAAGCGTTCATTACAACTTTTCGGCTATTTTTTCATCATTTTGTTTCAGTGGAGACATTAGCCTCTGCCACGAGTGGCGGCACGAACTCGGATTGAGCGACCACCTCCCGGCACTCCGGGGTATTGAGTAGCCGGACGAACAGTTTTGCATTGTCGTTGCCGGACGTAACTGCGGCCATTCTTCTATGGGTAAGCGGGTATTGTCCGAGCACGATGGCGTCAGGGGAAGGTTCAATGCCATCGACCTTCAAAGTTTTAACCTCCTCAGGCAGCAGGCCGGAATATCCGCCGAATCCGATGGCATATTGACTTCCCGAGCAGTTTACGGCCACGTCGTATGCGGCGGCGGAACAGCTTATTGCGTCGCAATAGCCGAGCTGCCCCAGAACCAGATGGCGGAAAACGCGTTCTCCTGCGGCGGGGAATACGACCCCGTACCGGCGTATGGAATACGGGGAACCGGTTATGCTCTCCCATGAATCGATATCGCCGCAGAAAATCCGGCTCAGATCCTGGATTGATATATTATCTGCCGGAAAATTTTTATTAATATAAATGACAGCAGGCTCAACGGCGTAGCAGAATTTTTCGCCTTGCGGTTCGAGGGCAAAATCGTCATCCGGCGTGCGGGAATATATGACCAGGTCATATTTATCTTTCTCCTCTTCAGTGGCCTGCAGCAGAGATTTTTTTTCGATGGTAATTTCTAGGTTGGGATTAATAGCGGCCCAGGCAAGAGCCATAGTTTTCACGACCGGTTCGCCGCCTATGGTATCGGCGATGGCCAGTTTGCCGGAAGCGCTCTTGAGTTCAGCTTCGAGATCGTCGCCGCACGCGGCAAAAGCGGTACCGGCTGCAGCGGCAAAACATATAAGATTTTTTATAATATTCATCATATTGCCTACCTGTTTCAATTACTTATCCTGATTACCGGGAATTAAGGTACGTCAGAGGAGTATGATTTTCAAATCGTGGAATGATTTTTTTTATTTTTTGAGATGGTTACATTTAAAATATCATGTTTTTTACATATTGCGGCTTTACAATTTTCAATCTTCAGTTATATTAAAACGCGGCAAATAACCGATAAAAAAGAACAGGAGTGCTACCATGCAGGATTTGCAAAAAGTATCCGGATTTATGGGCGATTTGACGCCGTCAGCAACATTGGCTATTGCGGCGATGGCGAAATCGCTGAAGCAGCAGGGAATGGATGTGGTGAGTCTATCCGCGGGCGAACCGGATTTTGACACCCCGGAGGTAATCAAGCGTGCGTGCATCGACGCGTTGAATCAGGGCAAAGTGTATTACACGCCGGCCAGTGGTCTGATGGAATTGAAGCAGGCGATCGTAGAAAAGTTTGCAGCGGACAATAATATAAAGACGAGTGTAAATCAGGTAGTGATTGCTCCTGGAGCAAAGTTCTCGGTCTTCAGTGCGATTGCGGCGCTGTGCGGTCCGGGGGATGAAGTAATTATACCTGCGCCTTACTGGCTGAGCTATCCGGAAATGGTCAAAGCCACGGGAGCGAAAGTAGTTGCGGTTGAAACGAAAGCGGAAAACAACTACGAGCTGACGGCAGAACAGCTGGAAGCAGCGATTACGCCGAACACCAAGCTGCTGATATTGACGACGCCGAGTAATCCGACAGGCGCGGTCTACCGCAAGGAGACGCTGGAAGCGATTGCGCGGGTTGCGGTAGTGCGTAACATTATGGTTCTGGCGGATGAAATTTATGAAAAGCTGGTTTATGATGCCAATGCGCCGCACATCAGTATCGCGTCGTTGAATCCTGAGATTGCCGATCTGACGATCACTTGCAATGGGTTCAGCAAGACCTATTCGATGACGGGTTGGCGTTTAGGTTATTTAACTGCGCCGTTATGGTTGG
Source organism: uncultured Victivallaceae bacterium (assembly GCA_944392655.1). Taxonomy (GTDB): domain Bacteria; phylum Verrucomicrobiota; class Lentisphaeria; order Victivallales; family Victivallaceae; genus CALXXL01. The sequence continues at coordinate 111,007 of CALXXL010000005.1, read as the reverse complement.
CGAAACGCATCATTGCTTTCCAGAGTCACAGTACGAGCAATCCGACTACGTTTGTGCAGTGGGCAGGCATTACTGCATTGAAGGAAGCGTCTGCGGATGTAGAAAGGATGCGGAAAGCGTTTGCAGAGCGCCGTGATCTGATCTACAATCTGATCAGTGAGATAGACGGAGTGAAGTGCATTCGTCCGCAGGGAGCGTTTTATTTATTCTGTGATATTTCGAGTTTCGGGTTAAAGTCGGATGAATTCTGCGAACGGTTATTGGCGGAAGAGATGCTGGCGGTAATTCCCGGCAAAGGCTTTGGGGCGGATGGTTGCATAAGGCTGTCGTATGCGTGCAGTGAATCGATGATCCGTGAAGCAGCGCGTCGTCTGGCGAAATTCTGTGCAGCTTTACGCAAATAAAGCATCAGCTGAATTTGATAAAAAAAATCCGTACTCTTGGGGGTACGGATTTTTTATTTGCAATAAATGGTCAAAAAAGGTCATTTTGAGCTTGCAAATAAAAAAGAACATGGTATATTAAAATATCTTGCAAGAGATACTGCGGGGTGGAGCAGTGGTAGCTCGTCAGGCTCATAACCTGAAGGCCGTTGGTTCGATTCCAACCCCCGCTACCAATGAATTTCAGCCAGTCAGCCGACTGGCTTTTTTGTTGATCTCCTCCCCTCTTGTAAAAAATGGACTTGTGAAAACGCGACTTGCTATACGTTATTCCGTATTGAGCAAAATCTCCCCCGAAAACCACTCTTTCTCTCTATTTTTCTCCGAAACAGCGGCCATGTCCTTTTGATAATAATTTGTATAAGATATTGAATAATATCGAGTAACAAATATCAATCCTGCGACGGTTTTTATTGTCATTGCAAAGCATAGATAAAACCTTCAGAAAACACGTCTCCTAGAGTTCTCCGCAGTAAAATTGTGAGCATGGTTGTATGGAAAGAAAACTTTTATGCACTTTACATACAGCCACACAAAAAGTAACTTCTGTTCTAAGCAAGTTTTTATTTCAAGATTTGACAAACTACTTAGTTTAGAATTATATTAAATATTGTTTGACGTTGTTGAAAGATAATTGTGTTGCAAATACAAAAAACAGTAGACTCACAATACTTAAATACAATAAAAAATGGGAAAAAGATTAAAAAATGGCAGAAACAAAAAAAGGTTCGTCCTGTGGGGTGATTTTTGTTGTCATCGTGATTATTTGCGTTATTTATGCTTGTAATAGCGGAAGTTCCTTAAAAACAAGTAATGACACCAATAAAGTACCGGGTACTGAGAAGGTTAGTCAAGGACAAAGCCAGTTCGTGGATGCCTTTTCCGGCATACTGAAATCTGGCTATAAATTTCATACGCTTTATACAACAAAATCAAAAGACTTTAATAATGTTTACATTATTGGAGGTATCGTGGAAAAAAATGGAGAATATTATTCATGTATTTGGTATTCAAACTCTATACAAGCTAAAAACGGTAGCCTTACAGGACTTACCTTTTCGTTTGACGATGCTGCCTTCGAAGTTTCCGGAATGGGTAAGGCTAATAAAGTAAATTCTTGGGATGATGGTGTGAGCCGGATTAAAGAAAAACTTGATGAAGAAATGAAAAAAATAGAAGAACAAAAAAAGAAAGCTCAATAAAAGTTTTTCTGCAAACAACGCGAACAGCATTTTTCTCTTGCCATATTTTATTAATATAACAGTTGATAAGACAAATACAAAAAATCCAGATTTTCATTTTTCGTTATACCGGTTTTCAAATTTTCAAATATGTGTATATCAAACCACAAATAATCATTACAGAATTGTGTAAGTATTGAGTCGATTTTATATCTAATTAGTATAATATTTACTACACCAGTAATTTTGGAGAAAGAAATGTGATGAAAACAGAATGTCCTCACTGTAAGCAACATTATGAGATCGAAGATCAATACAATGGTCAAATAGTCGAATGTACGACTTGCCAAAAAGAGTTTTGCGTTGAACCTTATGTGGACACGGCAATCCCTCATCCGCCTCAAGTACAAACACAAATTACCGATAAAACATCTAATACAAAGTTTTGCCTTGTTCTTGTTGCCGTAATAATACTGGTTTTAAGTTTGCTTGCAGTAGCTGTATTATTTGTTCAAAACATTTCTTTAAAGAATCAGATAGTGGTGCTAGAAAATGATATAAAATCTCATCAGCAAACCATAGATGAATTAAAATTTGGTCCTGAACGGCTCAAAGCGGAAGCGGAGGCTGCCGTTAAGGAAGGAAATTTAGAGAAAGCAAGAGAAATATATGAAAATCTTTTTAAACGTCATCCTTATAAGAAAGCAGATACAGAGTACACGCGTTCATTTGACAATATCGTACAACAAATAAAAAACAATGAAATCCGTCTTGCTCAACAAAAAGCCAAACAGGAAGCAGCTTTGCTGGCCAATATTTATAAAAAATACGACTACATACAGTCAATCACCTGGTATAATACCAAGCGAGATTGTAAATATGTCACTCGTCCTGGACTATACGGTTATCCTGATGAGTACTATTCTATTGAATTGTATGCGGGGCTACATGACAATGGCACTAAATTATTGCGTCTACGCACCAGATACTATGCTTATAAGAGTTCAAGATCTTGGATTTTTTACGATAAAATTCAAATAAAAGGCAGTAATGGAAAGAGCGTTTATATCGCGACTGAATATCCTGAAAAAGAATCGGAGGTGGAAAATAGTTTAATTCAAGAATGGGCCGATAATAATGTAAATGATATAGATAATGAATTAACAGAAATTGCAGAATCAGATTCAATTTTTGTTAAATTCTACGGAAAGTATCCTTATGAATTTGAGATGACGGCGGAACAGACTGCGGCTTTTAAAGAGATTATTGCGAGATACAATTCCTTATAAAAGGTCCCCGAACGGCGAATTGAGTATCTCAAACCACCATGCGGCCTCTTCCTGAGCCTGGTAACAACCTGATTTGAATAGTCTGTACCATTTTGCCGAATCGTCCGGAGAAAGCATTCCCAAAGCGACCAGCATTTCCCGGGCGAACTCCAGAGCGGCGGTGCCGTTGGCAGTTACGATGGAGTTATCCCGAACAGCCGGTTCATTGCGGTAGAGTTTTTCTCCGGAATATTTTTTGCCGGCATAATTTTGCAGATCGTCCAGCATATTTCCAGTATGGGTTATATTGTTCAAGATTCCGAGTTGAGCCAGGAAAACGACTGCATCACATATTGCGCCGATGGGCATATTCCGTTCCACGGCGGAGCGTACCAAAGGGGCGACAGTTTCAGCGACGTTCTCCCGCCATGACATACCGCCAATCAATACCACGCCATAGCAACTATTCAAAGAATCGCCAGAAATACCGATATCCGGCATAGTAGTAAATCCACCGATTGACCGTACAGGTTGACCGTTTGGCGATGCTACTTTAACTTGTGCGCCGAGAGTAGTAACCGCAGCCGCCAGAGGAGCCGCCTCCCAGTCGGCAAACTTATCCAGAAGAACAAATAATACTGTTTTCATAATAAATCTGTAACCTATTTCTTAAAAAGCTCGCGGGGGTAATTATATGCTTCGAGCATATCCTGAGTAAAAAATTTTTGTGGTACGGCGAGTGAAATCCGCCGGTGTTTCTCATTGATATAACAATCAAAAGAATAGATGTATGATTCCGACTCTGCGTTGAATTCCAGTGTAGAATTTTCATCGCGCATCCAGTCCCAGATTGGCGCGCGGAACATAATTTGCTCGCCGGACAGATCATCTGCCATGAACAATTTTTTTCCGATGCGTGTCCATGCGTCGCCACCCTTGTCGACAGCTCCGCCGGCCACCTGATCACGGCTGACAAAGAAAAAGTCATATGTATCCTGGTCGAACTGATATGGACCTAACAGGATAAAAGGCCTATTGTGTGCTTTGTATACCGGCAGGCTTTCCTTTTCGCCGTCAACTGTAAGGATTGCATTTCCGACATTACTGTAAACGTTGCCGAAGAGAATGCCAAACATAACCCCGTCAATTGCCTTGCTGCGGGAAGGCGAAAACAGCCACAAAGCCAGAATTGCAACGATTACCGCAATTACAATGGATATTCTTTTAATGATCTTTTTCATAGCTGAATATATCATTGCATACTTATATTGTCAAGGTACATTAAAAACTTCAACCAGTGACTGACTTTTTCATCTTCACCCGGGACATAAAAAATCCATTACTTTCCGGTGAAAAAGACGTATTCGGTATCGGCGAGCCTGCCGCCGTCCTGACTTCGGAAATAATTATTGCTTAAATGATTAAACCACATCCGGTATTCAGTATCAGGTTTGAGTTTTACTTTCATAGTAAGAACGGTTCCGTCCTCATTGTACTGTACATGTGAAACTTCCGGATACTCTCCTTTACCGTCGCGGCAGATGGAATATGCTATACGCATGGGTTTATCGAACTTAATCACTATTTCTTGGGTTTGCGGCTCGACGCCGGTTGCGCCGTTTTCTGGTGAAAATGATACTATTTTGGGAGCCTTTTTCTGCCATTCTATATATTTTTCCAGCAGTTGCACAGCTCCGGGAGAATTAACCCACTCCACATAAACCTGGGAGCTGTCGGCATAATGCCAGTTTTCTCCGCCTTTTTCGCGTTCCTCAATAATGCACTTATAAATGGGTGTAACCAGTAAAAATCCCATCAGCAGATCTTCAAAACATTGCCTCATCGCAATCTCTTCGCCGTACTGGTCGTGCAGATATACTGCGGTTGCCGCCCGGTTGAAAGTTTCGATCATCATAACTGCTGGTGTTCTGTAAGACTCCGGCAAAACGCTCTGCACCTCATCAAAAAACTTTTCTGCCGTTTCTTGAATCTGCGGATAAATCGCCGCAGTTACCGGATTGGTCCAGGTGTGAGACAATTCATGCACAATAAAGCCCGGGGTGCGAGATTCCGGTCGCTTGTAATCGGGATCGACAACAGCGCATACCATACCGCAGTAAAGTTCATTATTCCGGACTATATTCTGAGCTATTCCGCCCTCCTCAAAAACAGTTGGAATTATAAAGAAATGGATTGGACGCTCTTCGCCGTAAAACTTTTCCACCCACGGGATGCATTGGGCGTCCCCGGTTGTTTTCCGCCAGAACTCGTACTGATCACGATAGAGTTCTTTGCGAGCGGAGAAAAAGCTGTGAAAGTTGCTCTTTTGTGAAAAATCGCGCAAAAGGGTTAAAAACTCCTCCACTTTCTCGCGCGGCCATCTTTTATCCATAGATTCCATTGAACCTTCAGTCAACCGCAAAGAATCCGGAGAATCCAGAATTATCGCTATTTCAGTTACAGCGTTATAGCTTACGCTGTGTTTATCGTGCAGTTCTCTGGCCATCTGGATAACCGGGTGTTCTTTGTACGGAGCAAAATATTCATCCATGCCTTTAGCGTACTCCGGGATATTGACATTGCTGAACTCCGGATTTCCGGCGTAATGGAAAACCGTATATACAAGATCCACTCGTTCATCCGCGGAGATATCCAAAGATGCGGCGTTTGCCGCAGCAACAGCACTAAACGCGGCAATCACGGGAGTCATAATTCGGGATAAAATATTCATTTTGCTGAAACCTCCGCTTGCTTACATATTATTCTGGAATAAAGTTCAGACTAAATTAGCATGATAAAAATAAAAAAGCAAATCAGTTCTGTTTTTTCCGGAAAAATTCCGGGTAAGTATCGGTTGCAAAATGTTTTGCACCGTATATATTACCGTAAAACATGCAGGAAACAGATAAATCACATGGAGATAGTGAAATGAAAAAACTTGCGGCAATTGGGTTAATGATGGGGGTTGCTATGCTGGGAAATGCAGGAGATAACGAACGGTTTGTAAAAAGTGAATTTCATATGCACACCACGCGGTCGGACGGCAATGCCACTCCGTTGCAGGCGGCGCAGATTTATAACAGCAAGGGGTTCAACGTCTGTATTTTCACCGACCACATTGCTGACTGGTGCTATGGCGGCTGGTTCAATCCGGCAGATATGTTTGACGATGCGGAGTTGAATGACTTTATGTCATTGCCCGGCAGCGAATTATCGATAGTCCAGCACAACCGTTTTGACCGTCCCATTGAGGTACACATTAACGCTTTGGGAATAGAATTTCCCTTAATGCCCGCCTATACCGGGACGATAGTGGATGAAATCCGTACAAACGTGCGCAATATCTGGGATTTGGGAGCGGTTCCGCACGTCAACCACCCGAATTTCCTCTGGTCGTTCGACTACCGCGAACTGCTTCAGATAGACGATCCCTATATTTTTGAAATAGTGAATCAGGATCCCAGCTGTAACAATTACGGTGATCTTTCGCGGCCGAGTGTGGAACAGATCTGGGACATTCTGCTGTCGGCGGGCAAACGGGTTTACGGCTCCTGTACAGATGACGCGCATTACTATTACAACTACACACCGGCGGCGAGTGCTCCGGGGTATGGTTGGACGGTGTGTAAAGTTTCGGATTTGAATCGTGAAAATCTGCTGGAATCGCTCCGTCTGGGTAAATTCTACGCCTCGACCGGTCCTGAACTTGAAAGCTATGAAGTTGACGGCCGGACGATCAAAGTAAAAGTCAAACCGCAGGATAAGCAGTCCTACCGGATCAAATTCATTGGCCGCAACGGCCGTATTCTGCATGAAGTCGAGGGTTTGGAAGCGGAGTACACGATTAAAGGCGACGAATATTATGTCCGGGTGCGGATTGGCGACAATGCGCAGGATGAGCCCTCCAGATTTGTCACGCCGGGTCAGATTGCCCTGTGCCAGCCGGTCTGGGTGGAAGATATAGTTGCGCGGGAAAATTTTGCGCCGCAGCTGGAAGAGTACGCGAAAGAGGCTGAAAATGCGGTCCTGGCGGTAAAATTTGGAGGAGAAGCGGAAAACTTCACCACGGTCAATGCCGACACGGCATTTGACGGCGAAAACATCGGCTGGCGCAGCAGTGGTATGTTGAAAAATGGCGAAACGGCATTGAACGGCCTGCACGATTTGCAGTGTGGTTTTGTCGGAGCTGAACTGCCGGGGACGCTGCTGTTCAATCTGCCTGAAGGAAATTATAAAGCGACTCTGCTCACGGGAGAAAGCGGTTCGCGGATTTACGAACCATCCACACTGTTGGTTACCCTGAACGGGCGGACGGTTTTAAGCGGCGTACCGGTAAAGAGCGGTGATTACCGGCTCAATACCTTTAAGTTCTCGACCGATGGTGGAGTCCAGCAACTGACCTTCCGTGGAGTTCCGCGTTATGATAGCGACTTCTGCCGGAATTTATGGAGCGCAACGGCTTTGATTATAGAAAAGGACAACAGTCCGGAAATCTTCTGCCCGCCGTTTTTCACTGCTGAACCGACCATTGAATGTGCCGATGCCACGCTGGAGCTGGGTGTTCCGAACCGTATTACGCTGCACAGCTTCTTCCCGTGCTGGAGCGAGGCGGAATTGAAACCGGAACTGATGATTCCCGAGCGTTATCAGCCCTACTTTGAGGTAAAAGAGGTCAAAAAGGAGCAATCCTCCAACCGTGATGGCCGGACGCTTACGGCAGAATACGACGTTACCTTGATAAAGCCGTTTACATTGCAAAAGAAGATGAACTCCACTCTGGTGGGGGACGAATATGTTCCAGAGATACCGGAAGCGATACTTTTCGCCTCGGTAACCAGCATGGATAACGGCAGTCGCCAGAGTGCCCGGTTCCGGCTGCCGCTGCGTGAACCCAAGTTGAAGGTGCGGGCGTTGAATAATGATAACGATTTTGAACTGACAATTATTCCGGCAAGCGCCAAAAGCTGTACTGCGAAATTCAACCTCGAACTTCCGGAAAACTGGCGTTTGAAATCGGCGTTGCCGGAAGAGCTGGAGTTGAACGATGGCGAACCGGAGACGGTGAAGTTCTCTCTGATTCCGGAAGCTGCGGTAGAATTGGGTGATTATACTGCGATTCTTAATGCGGAAGTCTCCGGCTGCAAACTTGAGCCGGAAGCGGTTACGCTGCGCCGGAACGGTTTTATCGGCACCTTTGAAGGAGCTGGCGAACATGAAGTGCCGACTGAAATTACGCGTGGCATAACCATTGTGGCAGAGATCACTGTTCCGGAGGAAAACCCGGCGCAGACACTGGTAATGTTCCGGGAGCAGAAATACAGTGAAGTCATGCTCTATCTGACAGATACCGCCCAGCTTAAGGCGAAGATAGAGGACAGTATTGACAATTACCATGACCGGGTTGAGGCGTTTGGCCCGCAGCTTGAGCCGGGCAGGAGTTACCATGTGGCATTCACCTATGACAAATACCTTGGCGGCGCGCTGTATATTGATGGAGAAAAGGTTGCGGACAACTTCGGCGACTTCAACGTTGTGGACATCATGAACAACAATGCGCCGTTGAAACTGTCTCCGGCGGTCAAAAAGGTTACCCTGTACAATCACATGCTTTCAGCCGATGAAATTGCGGAGCTGAAATAGCCGTAAAGCCTGCTGGAGAAACAACGAACATGAAAAAACTGCTTGGAATATTACTAATGGGGGCGGCGATGCTGGTCAGAGCGGAAGATAGCGGTTCGGCGGTGCTGGACCGGATGCGTGCTATTGCGGAGCAGGATAATATGTGCGTATACTCGATCTGCGAAATCAAGGATGGGGTAAGCCGGAATATTGACATTGTCCCGTCATCACACTGCCACAACAGTTATTCGGTGACGAAAGCGTTTGTAGTAACGGCGCTGGGGGTACTGGAAGACCGCGGGTTGCTGTCGGTGGACGATCCGGTCTACCCGATTTTTGCGGATAAGTTTCCGGAAGGTTTTGATGAAAAGTGGAAAAAGGTGAAGATAAGCGATGTGATGCGCCACATGGTCGGTTTTGAGTATGGTTTTCTGGATATCGACTGCGAAGATATTTTAAGCTATGGCACAGATGACTTTCTCTCGATTGTGTTAAGCAAACCGTTGAAATACGACCCCGGCACGGTATCGGTATACAGTGATGCCGCCTATTACCTGCTATCGCGGGTGGTGACGGAGAAGTCGGGCAAAAGGCTGGATGATTTTCTGATTGAGGAGGTATTGGTGCCGTTGCAATTCCGGGAGTATGCGTTTTCGAAGTGCCCTTACGGTTATCCGATTGGAGCGACTGGGTTATACATATCGACGGCGGACATGGCGAAGCTGGGACAGCTCTATTTGCAGAACGGGGTCTATAACGGCAAACGGATATTGTCGGAAGAGTTTGTCCGGAAAGCGCTGGGGCAGTTTGAATTTCTGCCGACCGGCGATGGTGGCTTTGCCAAAGCCGGGATGCTTGGGCAGTATCTCTACATCAATCCCGTGGACAACCGGGTTATAGCGATCCACTCCTATAATGGTGACCTTGGCAAACTTATGTCCGCCTTAAAGGAAGAATAGAATCACCGCCGGACGGCACTGCCGCCCGGCGTTTTTTTATCTATTCAGCGGCAATGCTTTTCCACACCAGCTCTTCAATTCGATAGCGGAACTTGTCGTTGATTTCCGGAGTGCGGTTGCTGTTGCGCGCCTGAACAATCATGGTCTGATGTACCGGATCAAAGAGGAAGACCGAGTATGTCGCCGAACCGTGCCCGTAATAGATTGGCTTGTCCGATTCGCCTGATGGATTGCTGAACGGGTGAATCCCCACGCCGTAGTGGCCGTAGAACCAGGTGGTAGTCAGCTTCAATCCGGGATTGTCTTTCAAGAGGTCGCGCGGCATCATAGCATTATAGGTATTGGTGGAAAAGAACCGCCATTTGCCGTAAGCCCCCTTGTTGAGCAACAGCTGGGCGAGTTTTGCCATATCCATTGCGCCGGCCACATATCCGCCGCCCTGATCATCGCCCTTTATGGTGGTTATTCCGATGCGGCGGAAATAGTAATCCTGAAAGAGTTTATTTATTGGGGTTCCGGTAGCGTACATCATATACATTGCCATCAGATTGGGGCCGACGCCATTGTAATTGCACTCACTGCCTGGCTGTACGCCTGGCAGCCAGAGGGCGATACCGTAATCGGCGAAGATATTGCGGATACCGCCGAAATTGCCGTGCCCGTCAAAGTTGCAGGTATGGTTGAAACAGCGTCGCGGAGTAAGTTGCCATTCCAGGGTATTGGCTAAAGCCGGCATAAAGCGGCGCATATCCTCGTCGAGATCGATCAGCCCCTGATCCATAAATGGGGCGAACATAATCCCGGTAAATAGTTTGGAGATGCTGGCCATACTGCAACGGGTATCGGGGGACATCGGTTTGCCGTTTAGTTCGCCATACCCTTTGGAGTAAACGATCACGCCATTGCGGGCGATAATGGTATAGAACGGGGTCTGACTCTCCTCGAACCATTGACGGCATAGTTCGTCGAAAGCCAGTTCGCTGCCTGGTTTGAAGCCCGCCTCACTGCAACTTCCGTAACGGAGGGTTGGCGCGGGATTTTCGAGTTCAATTGGCGGAGCCAGCTTCACCTGTTCGACCGGGTAATTCTGCTGCCGCCAATCCAGCAAATTTTGTGAAACAGCGGCGCGGAACATTTCGTCCAGCGCGTCGCGGTCGCCCTCTTCCAGATAGCATTTCAGCCGTTCCGGATTCATGCCCCAGTTGGAACTGAACCAGTCAAATGGCTCATTGTAGCGCAACGCCTTTTCAATCGCGATAATCTTTGGATGCTCCCGCCATTCGCCCGGCATCAGATAGTAGGCGTACAACGCCTTGTATGGTTTACCGAAAGCGGTCTTAGTATCTTCAATCAAAGCGTAATAGAGCCCCTGACGTTCAAAATCAACGCATGGCTGCATTTGGGAATCGAACCAGCTTATTTCAGGCGGTTCATCGCCGAAGAACAGCCGGGCATTTTCCTCATCCATCCACTTAAGTTCGGGTTGTTTTCCGGCTGAGCCGATCCAGAATCCATCAATTGCAGGCTGGTTGTTGGAGAATTTGCCGACGATCCCGGCAACGCGCATCCATGCTTCCGCGCGTCGTACCTCCTCCTCGCTGGTCAACGGTCCATCGATCGCAGACAATACGACCGCCCAGAATCCCTTTTCGTGCGGACTTTTAATTGCGATGCGGTTTTTACCGGTCTTGAAATCGACAAAAAACAGATTGCCGAACGACGGACCTTTGGTCTTGAAAGACATTTCCCCATTAATATAAACTTCAACGTCGAAATCGGTATTGAGTTTCATAAGGTAGCGGCACGGGGCTGTCATCTCCACCTCGGTTGCGGCGTATGCCACCGCCCTCTCCTCAGGGATCCGGTCAAAGAATTCGAGGAAGAATAGTCCATCCACATCGGGATTGCGTGGATTGACATACTCCTGCACTTTGAATCCGCAAACCGACTCCATATCCTGCGCGAGGAATCTGTCCGCCTCGCTTTCGACGAGCTGCGCCTCCGGTATCGGTCCTGCAACGCGGAAACGGTTAAGCGGTAACTCCACGCCCGCCGCGATAACTCCGAGCCATGCTCCGGCCAACCATGCAATCACCCGCAAATTCATTTTATTTCTCCTTATTCCTTTACCACATAACAGTTTTGCGATAACATCAGAATTTATCCTCTTAATTAAGAGATTGCAAATTGTCGTTTTATCAAATGCGAAATAACTATGTCATATTGCAAAATATAATAATTTATGCTATACTGAAAATATCTTATATCAATATTATGGAAAGTTTTTTGCCATGAAAAGATTTCTGTTGCTGGTGATATTATTCGGCTGGATATTTGCGGTGCATGGGCAGAACCGGGACGAGATAAGAGAACTGCTGACCAAATCATATAATTATATGGCCAATGGATCTTTTGTCCTTGAAGATATGTATCGAATCTCATCTGACGGCGAGATTACCAGCTGGGGAGATGAAGGGCGGTATCTGCTTTACAACGGCATATGTATGTGGGAAACGCTCCGTGCATTTGACCATCTGTGGCGTATTACTACTGCCGCGCCGCCGGCATTCGGCAACTGGTGGTGGCAGTCGGAAAAAGCTACTCCGGAAAAAGCGATAAAAAATACGATTCTCTTTATGCCATCCGCTGAATTCAGTTGGCTGACCATGGTGTACAATATGCTTTTGGAAAAGCGGTTTAATTCGGCGCAGTATACGTTGAGTGAAACCGAAATCAACGGCGTTGAATGCTATATCTTGACAGCCAAATATCCGGCATTGGCCCAGGCAATGGACAGCGTGCCGTTAAATCACATTTCCGCCTATGATGAAGTCGAAGTATTTCTCGACGAACGTTTCAAAGGGCTTGATGCCCCTCCGGTTCTAACAGAAGAAGAGTGGTATTTTCCGAAGGAGTTTATTGCGGAAAATCTTGAAAAATTGCGTTCAAAGCATTATGGGGGGATCGCGGTAACTTTTGCTAAAGCTCCGGAGTGTCCGGTGATATACCGGATTGTATATTACGGTGAAGACGGTGAAATGGCGTATGGCGATGGTTTTAACCGGGTTATTCCGATGGACAAGCCCGCCCCGGCCTTTGATGCGCTTGAAGAAGCGACCGTAAAACCCAATGAACTGAGAAATCTGGCACTGGGGTTCTCCATGTACAGTCATCCGGAGAGCGAGATTGAGCCGGAGCCGGAACCGGAGATAGAGCATCCGATCATAGTCAGCCGTTACATTAAATTATTATATATATTTCTGACAGTGATTATCGTGATGATAATCATTCAGCAAGTTGCCAAACGCCTGATACGCCGCAAATCGGCATAATTTTCATTCCTTCCGTTGCGAAAAAGTTCTCTGGGGTTATATTCCGGTATAATCTGACAATTTTATACCTGAAGGAAAGCGAATCATGCTGTTTATAACCGGATGCGGGGCAGATAATGACTTTGTCAAGCTGCTGTCGGACAATGGAATCGGCTTTAAACTTGCTTCAACAGCTTCGGCGTTGACTGAAGCCTCATTCGGCGATGCGGTAGCAATATTGGCCGGGGCTTACCCCTGCGGCAATATCATTCCTGAATCGTGGCGTAATGCGGCGCAATCGGGTATAAAATTACTGATTGAATATCCTGACAAACTCTCCGGGGTTGACTTTGAGGAAGCGGAGCCGTTCGGGTTCCGCCGTACGGTAGCGATGGCGGATGCAATTCCCGGATTAAGCGGCGACACAATTTTAGTACAGCATACCGCCTGCTGCCGTAAAGTGAAGTCTCAGGTTGTACCATTGCTGGTGGCGGCAAAAGTGGCTGGCTATCGCAAAGCGGTATTCGGTCTGCCGGATGATTATACGCCATTATTATTTCATCATCCTGACTATAAAAATGTTCTGATCATCAACAGTGGCTTTTCCAATTTCCGTCGCGGCCGTTTCACGCCGCAGCCGGACTGGCTCAAAGTTCTGGAATACATTACCGGTTTTCTGGTTCCGGAAGGTGCTGACCGTCGCCTTGCCTACACTATGGCGGTACGTCCGGCGTTTCCGGATGGCGTACCGGTCACGCCTGCACTTGAGCTGGAAGCCTTCATGAGATGCTATAATTTTCTCACCCATTATATGCTGGGCAGCTATCACAATACAGGGCTTCTGGTGGCGGAGGGTTATTGTTCGGAGATATATCCGGATGGTTCGCAACTGCGCCGTCAATTGACCAGAACCGACTGCACAGGTGAAGTAGCGATGGTCTATGTGCTCAAATACCTGCTGGACGGCGACCCGTTGGCGGCTGACCGGGCAACCAGGCTGGTAGATAATCTTTTTATGCCTGGCAACTGCTGTATGGACGAGTCATCGCCGATGTACGGACAATTCACATTTTTTGAAAACACTCCGGCCTACTACTGTTCCGGCAATGCGCGCAGCTGCATGGGGGCGTTGCTGACGGCCTGCGGAATTGGAGAGCACAAATGGGACAAGGGGATTCTCCGTAATCTTATTGGTGGTTGGCGTCTGAACAACCGCAACGGCTTCCGCCGGCCTCGTTTTGACGATCCGGAGTCGTTCACCGGCGGTCGGGAGATAAATTATTACCGGAATGAAGATTTTGAACACTTAAGTCCGCACTATCAGGCCTCGATGCTGGCGGGGCTGCTGCTGGGGTGGAAGCTTACTGGCTGGAGTAATTTTCTCACTCCGGTAAAGCGGGCGATGACCCGGCTTATGTCCTCTTATCCCAGGCTCAAATGGACGAACGGTCAGTCGCAGGAGGTTGCCCGTCTGCTGATGACGGCGGCGTGGCTGGTGCGGGTAGAAGACAGTGAGGAACACCGGCTAATGGTGGATCGCATATTATCTGACGTCCTGCGGTTGATGGCTCCCTGTGGAGCGATAAAGGAAGAGATGGGAGATCTTGAGATGGGCGACTTTCCGTCGCCGCAGAGCAATGAAGCCTACGGCACGACGGAAGCTGCGCTGATCCAGTCCAACGGCGATCCGGCGTGCGATCTATTGTATACGGCGAACTTCATGTTTATATCGCTGCATGAAGCGGCGGCGGCGTGTCCGGATTCCGGTGCAGCAGAGTTGGAGGATAAGCTGTGCCGTTTCCTCTGCCGGATACAGGCGGAGTCGGAGGATCAGCCATATTTAAACGGTGCGTGGCTGCGTGGTTTTGACTGGGAATTGTGGGATTATTACGGCAGTGCGGCGGACTCCGGCTGGGGAGCGTGGAGTGTGGAAAGCGGCTGGAGCTGCAGCTGGATTTCGGCAACGCTGGCGTTGCGCAGCTTAAAGAAGTCGCTGTGGGATTGTTATCCGGACGGCTGGCTCAATCCGCATCTGGAAGAGATTCTGCGTGAATTAAACATTAATTGTTTATAAACATATTTGTATAATTTTATCTTAAAACATTGTCATCACGACGTACTACAAACGTATGTATTAAAAAATTGCATATAGTTTCATTCATGATAACAGTGAATTAAAAAAATCATTTACACATAATTTTAATATTTTTACATTAATTTCACCAAAATATACTTGAAAAAAATAATACAATACGCTAATGTAGATTGATATTAATAAATTTTACAATGAAAATATATGCAAAAACCAGCTTTTCACATTTTTAAAATACTTGATTGTTATTTTATGTTCGATGTAAAAAATTGTATTTTTTACAAAATCAACAAAATTTTTTTTTGACTTTTTATCAATATGGTATTCAGAAGTCAGTTATACTATTGATGATGCAATCCAATTAATAAAAAAAGCACACTATTCCTCTAACAGTATAGCATTATTTATTGCAGCCATAGATGATCTTACAAAGAGTGATATATTACATAAATATATTGAATGCGCCCCATTAAACGAGATCCATCAGCTTGAATTAAATCAATGGAATGAATACACCGATTTAGTTTCAATAGAATTAATGCTTGCAGAAGCATGTAATATGTCTTGTAAATATTGTTTTTGTGGTAAAAAAAATGAAACGCTAATGTCTAAACAAACGGCTCAAAAAGCAATAGATTTTCTAATTAATGTGTCCGGAAAACGAAAAAATATTGATATTTTATTTTTTGGAGGAGAACCGCTTTTAAATAAAACCGGTTTTCGTTTTGCGTTAGAATATGCATCTTCAGCTGCTAAAAAAGCCAATAAAAAAGTTAATTTTCGTATTACAACCAACGGAACATTAATAGACGACGATATCGCCACTTTAATTTATAAATTTAAAGTAAAAACCATGGTAAGTTTAGATGGGCCGCCTCAAGTTCATAACTCGCAATGTCCTATGGCTGATGGTTCTAATTCTTACAACAAGATTTTAAATGGATTGTCTGTATTACAAAGACATGATAATCCTTATGTCATACGTTGTACTATGACCCACCATCCGCCTCCATTGCTGACATTACTTAATTCTCTAGATAAACTAGCGCCTAAAGAAATTATTGTTGAACCGGTTTTAAGTCCTAATTACCGCTACTATAATTTAACTTTTGATCAAGACGATTATCAGAAACTAATCAAACAAAATGAGACATTGTTATCCAAGCTGATACAAGATTTTAAAAATGGGAAATGCGTGTATAATCCATATCGCCGTTTTTTGCAGGCGATTAATACTTTCAAGCATAATGATGCATCTATATTTCACTGTGGCGCTTGTCGTTATTCATTAAACGTTGGAGCAGATGGTTCTTTATATCCATGTTGTCGATTTTCTGGAATGCCTGGTTGGAAAATAGGAAACATATATGATAAATTAGATATTGAAAAAAGCAAACGCTTTTGGCAATTTTATGAAGACGTACGTAATTCACGTTGTTCTTCATGTTGGGCAGAATCAATTTGTGGAGGACAATGTCCTTGGGAATGGGCAGATAAAAATGGAACTTTTGGTTCAAACGACAACCATTGTTTCCGTAGAAAGGCATATATTGAACAAGCCGCTTACTTTTATTGGCAAATAAAAGATAATAAATATGAAAAAACACAAAAAAATAAGGAGTAGATAATCATGAATAAAGAAAAAAATATCATAATTGATCAAACAGGAAAAATGATTTCTGTGGCATCTATCTTAGGTGTCTGTATTTTATCTCCCCGTATACTATCAGCAGAAAATACCGCATTATCTTCTGATAGCTATAATCCTCAAAAACAGGATCAAGAACAAATCACAATAGATAACCATGCAGAGTCTATTGCAAATCCATTAGGTATTGATATTTGTCCTTGGGGAGACCTAACAATATGTATTGCATGCCATCAATCAGATTTCAGTATTTGTTTTATTGAGCAGAATTAATTAATCTGAGGGTAATAAGTAATGAATTTCAGTCTTAAACATATAGTATTAACTATTGCGTTATTCTCTGGTCTGCTTTATGCCGTCGAAGAACTCCCTCCGCCGCGGGAGACGGTGTTGAACTCGGCGCAATGCTGTCTGGACAGTGATTTTACAGTAACACTTAATTATCCTTTCGGGAAACGCACATCCGGGTTGCGTCCGGACGGGAAGTTCAGTAAACGGCACACAGCGGACGGCAAGGTGGAATACCGTGCCGATTTAAAGACCGACGCCGATATGGATTTGGTAATTCTGGTCAATAACGACGGCATTTTTCAACTTATTGAAGATCGTCCGGTAAAGAATGAAATTGAAGACTGGCGGAGCAACATCGGCCGAATGATCCCGAAACTGCTGGACGGCACCTTTCAGAACGTGCTGGGTTATGACCAGACGTTAAAGTGCGACTATGAGTATGCCGCAACTCCGGTGGTAAGCCACAACGGAATAGATTGTTACGAGATAATCCAGAATATTCCGCTGGATGACGAATCCCTGGCGATTCTGCTCAATACGACCAGAGAAGAAGCGGCGGCGAAACGTCAGGAATATGCAAAGCAGCTGGTAGCCAAACAGCTCTTCCGGATTGGGGTAAAGGATAATTTCATGTATCTCATCCAGAACTTTTCTCAGGACGGCGCGCTTCTGGGGGAACGCCGCTATACAAAGTTCACACCGGACACGGAAGATGTGGAGTTTTCGCTTAAGAATCCCGACGCTGTTCCGGTAATAAACAATCCGGATGATTTTCCGGCGGCGGCCTATGCCGAAGAGTCCCGTCTCCCGGATCTAAAGGTAATAATGATAGCGCTTCTGGTTGTGCTGGGAGCTCTGCTGGCGGCGCTGCTGGTCGTTAAAGGTGTAAAAAAATCAGGAATAAAACACTGATTATAACCAAAAGAGTTTATGTTTCTCTGAAAAATTTGTTGTTGATAGAAGATACAAGGTATGAAGAAGACATCATACGGAAAATAATAGTTGACAATTAGCACAGATTTCGGCAACGCTGGCGTTGCGCAGCTTAAAGAAGTCGCTGTGGGATTGTTATCCGGACGGCTGGCTCAAGCCGCATCTGGAAGAGCTTCTGCGTGAATTAAATCTGTAAAAAAGTAACAGTTTTCGTAAAATATTTTCATTTTTTCTGATTAATTTGCTTGACTTATATTGTAAAGAGATTCATAGTTACCACAAACAATATTAGTATTTAGTATATTATTAAAGGAAATAAAGAAATGAAATGCGGCTTTCCACGCCATGGGAAGCCATGCTGTTGCCAATTAATCCAGATGATAAAAAAATAAATTCGCCCTGCAACGCGGAGGGATATATATAAGATGCGGAAAGTGCCGGAGAGATACACAGCCAGATATTTTACCCTGATCGAACTGCTTATTGTGGTTGCGATAATTGGTATTTTGGTATCGATTGCGCTTCCCGTGCTGAGCAAAGCGCGTGCGACCGGGGTAAAAACGCAGTGTGCGAACAATTTAAAGCAGAGTGCGCTGGCGTTAATAATGTATGGTGACGCCAATGGCGGCTGGGTAACGATCTACGGTCCGTCCTATACGGGGTGGTACTGTCAGCCGGGAATGCCGGAAAAACTTGGTTTTGTTATGCCGAAGGAGCCACGCCGCCCCAGCAGCTACCGTCCATTAACGCTGTGTCCGGCTGGGGTGGATGAAGGTATCAGGTGGGTGGACAATGTAGCCTACGGTGTACCTTACTTTGCGTTATTTCCGGAAGATTACGCTAACTACAAATGCGAGAAAGTCATCAATGGCTCGGAAGAATACCTGCGTATAAGTGCGATTCCTGCGATATCGAACTATGTACTTCTGGCAGACACCGCCTACACCCGTTTTGATCCCCGGCCGCAGGTATTGGCAGGGGCGCAGTGTCTTCATTTTGCGCGGCGAGATGAGGGTGCGGCATCGCCGATATCCTATGCTGTGTGTGAACGGCATCTTGGTACGGCCAATTTAGCCTATGCGGATGCGCATGTCAGCGACTCATCTGACAAAGCGTCCTTATTAAACAACTCTCTGGTGGGTGCGTACATAGATATTTCCGGAGAGGAGCTGACACATTTTGAACTGGATTAGGCCTTATTTAAGAATTACTAATGAATAAACAGGAGCGCATCAGATGAAATCACGCAGAGTTATCCACCAATATCCGGGGTATAAATTCACGTTGATTGAGCTGCTCATTGTTGTTGCGATAATCGGTATTCTGGTATCGATTTCGCTTCCGGCGCTGAGTCAGGCGCGTGCAGCCGGAATAAAGACGCAGTGTGCGAGTAATCTGCGTCAATGCGTAATGGCCCTTATCATGTATGGTGACACGAACAACGGGTGGGTTGCGCTTTACGGTCCGGATTACACGGGTTGGTTCCGTCAACCGGGAATGCCGGAAAAACTTGGTTTTGTTATGCCGAAGGAGCCACGCCGCCCCAGCAGCTACCGTCCATTAACGCTGTGTCCGGCTGGCAGTTATGAAGATGTTGAATGGCATGGCAACATTGCCTATGGAGCTCCGCGTTTTGCATTATCTCCAGAGGATTACGCGGCATATAAGTGCGAAGAAGTGATCAACACAACGGAGGAGTATCTGCGGTTGAATGCGATTCCTGCGATATCCAATTATGTAATTTTAGCAGACTCGGCCTATACAAAATTTGAAAAGCGTTCGGAGGTAATGCCTGGAGTACAGTGTACTCACTTTTACCGTCGCGATGAAGGCAAGGCATCGCCTATAGCGGCGGCGATATGCGAGCGTCACAACGGCACGGCCAACTTAGCCTATGCGGATGCGCATGTAGGTGATTCAGCGGACAAGTCGTCGATACTTGCCAATTCAAAAATTGGAGCGTATGTTGATGCAACAGGAGAAGAACTCACCTATTTGGAGGTCAATACAAATGAATAGACGTTATTTTTCCATGATTGAACTTGTTATCTTGATAGTGCTTCTGGTGGTTCTGCTTCTGCTGTGGCTGCCGACGATGTTTTCGTGGCGTGGCAAAGCGCGCGATATCAGTTGTTCCGGCAATCTCAAGCAATGTGTAAATGCGCTGCTGGTATATGGGGATAACAACGATGATTTTCTCTGCACGTATGGCAATGAATATTCCGGGTGGTACAGGCAGCCCGGAGTAGCGGAAGAGCTTGGGTTCAAATTATCCAAAGCGGGGCGTTCGCCGATAACGGAGCGTCCGGTAACGTTGTGTCCGGACAACTGGATCAGTGCCAGTGGAGGGATGAACAGTGCCCAGGCATACGGGGCTGCCTGGTTTATTCCGATGCCGAACGACTATGCGGAGAGCGGCTGTGAAATAATTGAGCAGACCAAAACCAATCCGGGTCAATTTATAGCCATGTCGAAAATTCCTGTTCCGTCGGATTTTGTACTGCTGGCGGACTCGGCCTACACGCGTGGAGAAAACAAGGGGGATGCGGTAACGGGGATCCAGTGCATATTATTTGCCAGACGCTGTGAAGGAGCGCTGAGTTATTTTCCGCGTGCGATAGCGCTGCGTCATCAGGGAGAAGCGAACGTTGGTTACGCCGATGGTCATGTAGGGACAACGATGGATCGAACTGGTATGCTGATCAAGTCCAAGATTGGAGCCTTTGTTGATCCCACCGGCCGCGATTATATCATAACAATTCAATAATCAGGATGATGCCTATGAATAAGAAAAAGCTCCTCAACTTTTTTTTCGGTAATGGTATGACTGTAATTCTGGTCATTGCCATGGTGCTTTGCGGTGTAGTTCTGGGTTGGCTGATGCTGTTTGACGCCGGCCGCTATGAGCGTGCCGGGGAGGAGGTAATGCGTACTGTGGAGGTATTTTCGGCGAACGCCTATGCGAATGACGAGCGTATAGTAACGGTAGAGCTTTACGATGCCGACACGCTTCTGGTACTTCCGCCGAAATCGCAGTGGAAGGGTACGGAACTTCGCTATTTGAATGCGGATTGCAAACGTGAAGTAGAAGACATAATGAAAGCCAATCCGGAAGCGGAGCTCACCATTTTCTGGCTTGCCGGCACCTACAAAGTGCTGGCTTACTATACTGGGAAAAATGTTTTTGCGCACAATGAATCGGCAGTATTACAGAACTACTTTTCCTCGCAGCGGAAAGTCCGTTTTACGTTGAAGAACGAAGAAAGCACGCGTAACCGGGTCAAATACAAAAAGATCATAATAAAGTAGGGTATGATTTTAAGATTTCTCCGTGAATGGTATCTGCCGTTGCTGCTGCTGGCGGCTCTTATTGTGCTTTTTTGCTGTTACCGGGTATGCTTTCCGCCGCCGGACTCGGAGTGGAAGAGTTACGACACGGTCCTGGGCGGCGAAGCTGTAACATGGGGCTGTTTCACCTTTGCCTCGCAGATTCCGACGGAACCGGAAGTACGGGTTGAATATCTTCTGCCGCGTGATTATGATGCGGCTGCGACTTCCACAGTATTCTATGCGCCGTTCGGCAACGCCAAAAATGCGTTGATGCGTCCGCAGCTTTATGAACTTACCACCCGGAATGGAATGCTGCTGTTCACGGTAGCATTTGATTATGAAGTTGATAAAACTCTGCCAATGGAACTCCATCGCAGCTACGCCTCCAGCGGCTGGTATGAAAAGATTTTTGAAATAAAGGAGATTCTGGAGGACGAGTTGGATATTCCGCACCGCAAGCTGTTTATTTTCGGGGACTCCTCCGGGGCAGTGATGAGTCATGGCATGAGTCGCCACATGCCGGATCAGATTGAAGCTGCGGCGTGGATCAGTTCCGGAGTGGCGTATAATTATGAAGAAGCATCACATCCGCCGCTGTTGGCGATCAGCACCTGGGGAGACAGCGGGCACGACGATATGCGTGCGGTAGTAGCCTCCGACAATGCCAATGGCGGCTATTCGCTGTTCATGACCGGTCCTCCCAGCTGGCCGGAAAAGGGTTACAGCTGTTTTCACCACGGTGGTCATAATCTGGACTATGCTTTGATCTGTGAATTTTTTGGCAACATTGCGGCTTTGCGGCGGCAAAACGGTTTTGTTTCGGTTCCGGTATCAGAGTGGCCGGAAGAGATTGAATTTGCCGGACGCCTGGTCAAAGCGCCGGGCGCCGGTTTCAAGGTAAAATGGGAGGAGTATCCGCACGCTGAGATACCTGATCTGGTGGAACGCGGTTTGACGCCGGGCTCAGGTCTGCTCAAACTGGCGATTCCGGCGGCGGATAGCGGTAAAGCGGTGCTGTTCATCCAGCCTGGCTCCTGGTATGATGAGCTGTGGCCGGTGGACAATCTGTTTTTTCTGGCGGAGAACGGTTTTCTGGCCTGCAGTGCCAATTTAACGATTGATGAATCTGGTTATGAAAATGCAATGCGGGAGACGCTGGCGGAATTTTTTGCCGACGCTGATATTGGAGAGCGTCCGGTAACGGTGATTGCCGGAGGGAACGTTGGACCGGTGTTATACCGTTGTATAGAATCTCTGCCTGATGGGCAGAAGTTGCGTATAACCCGGCAGATATATCTGAATCCCCCGGAATCTGATTTTGAACTGCTCCGGGGTAAAAATGTTGAAATATGGAGCAATTCGCCAGTCTGTTTAGAAAATGATGGCGAATCCGGTCTCCATTACACCCAGCATACTGGGGAATCCTACGGTCACTACTATTTTGACGTATTAAAATCGGTGCTGGATTATGAACCTTAAAACCTTGCTTTCCGGAATAGCCGTGATAGTATTTCTGACGCTCTTCTGTGGGATGTCGCTTTATCAGTTGCAGAAAAGCCGGATTGATCGGCTGGCCAATCTTACGGCGCGGCAGCTGTCGTGCGAGGTAAAGAAGTTTGGTGGAGTCATCATCTACCACCGCGGCATAAAGCTGGTAGAGCTTTATGGCGGCAGAATGGCACCGGACAAGCTGCATCATCTGGCCTCGATCACCAAAGGAGTCGACTCATGTGCAGTGGGTTTTGCGGTGCAGGATGGTTTGTTCCGCCTGGATAGCAGAGTATGCGATCTGTTGCCGGAGTATTTTCCGGACAATTTCGGTGAAAAGCTGAGCCGGCTGACGGTGCGTGACCTATTGATGCTGCGTATTGGTTACAGTAAAGAACAGGAAGAAGATCTGCCGTTATCGGCGGAAGCGATTTTCAGGAACGAGCCGGAATTCATGCCGGGTGAACAATTTTATTACAGTGGTCTGATCTGTTATTTGTTATCGGTTATAATTCAGGAAACAGCGGGGATGTCGCTGGCTGACTATGTTCGTCCGCGTCTGATGATGCCGCTTGGCATCCACCGTTACCTCTGGAGTATGGATGGAGCCGGAGGGCTTATAATGACGCTGCCTGATCTGGCGAAACTGGGGGAATTTTACCGGCAGAACGGGAAATGGAACGGGGTTCAGCTGCTGGAAGAAGATTGGCTGCGAGAGGCGACCTCGTCGCAGACACCGGAAGAGTTGGATTATGCCGACAATTGGAGCAGTGGCTTTGGTTATCTTTTCTGGCGCAATAAATTCGGAGGCTTCCGGAGTGATGGAGCCGGAGGGCAGCTGCTGATCATTATGCCGGAAGACGAGCTGTCGATTGCGCTCTTCAGTGATGGCAACAGTTTTTCTCCGGCGCTTGAAATCATCGAATCGTTTATTCTGGCGGTTCGTGCGGAAAATACCGGCAAAGGAGCGTAATATGTTTCGATTCATGGGAGTTTACCGGGAGCAGTTATGGTTTTTCAGTCCGAATCTGGCTGGTTGTTTTCTGGCGATGGCGGCGTTGTTTTCGCTGGGCTTGTTTACTTTTTTAATAAACCGCAAAAATATCTGTCTCCGCTACGGAGCGCTGCTGCCATTGCTGACGGGGTCGATATCGATCTTCATTCTCGGGTGTACCTATTCACGTGGCGGCTATGTTGGTCTTATTGCAGGCTTGCTGTGTTTTCTCCTGTGTATCCGGGCAAAATGGACAGCGTTATGGGGGGCAATATTTGTATTATCGCTGCTGATACTTGAAAATGGTGTAGCGCGGGTAGCCTCGGCGGCGCATATAAGTGACGGTTCGATCATGAACCGTCTGCTTTTATGGCGTGGCGGCATGGCGATAGTTGCGGATCATTTTGTTTCCGGGCTGGGGTTAGATTATGGGATTGGCGGAGAATACGTCCGCTGGTTCAAGCCGCTGTGGCTGGACGAGACCTACAATTATCTTCTGAACGACTTTCTGACGCTGTCGGCGGGCTGGGGCTTATTCGCCTCCGGCGGCATATTATGCGGAGTTGCGGTTCTGTTCTGGTGGGGGTGGCGCTGCTGCCGGGAGCAAAAGAATCCGTTACTTGGAGGAATTTTAGCGGCGCTGGCGGCTTTTATTGCGTGCGGTCTATTCAGTAATATGATGTTTGAAGATCAGCTGTTGTACACAGCGGCCGGGTTAGCGTTGATCGCGCTGATCTGGGAGTTGATTTTTGTCTTTACCGATGCCTCGCGGAAGGAGTTGAAATTATTGTGGATTCCGTTATCCTGTGTGGTGATATTCTGTACCATATTTCTGGGGGCATGTTTCTGGGTGCGCAGCAGTTTTCCCTACCGTTACCGCTATCTGGCGGAGGAGATAAATTCGCTGATGGCGGAACCAACCGGAGATAAAATTTCCGGGGCGGTCATATTTGCGTCGTCTGACCGCAATTCACTTTATAATAACAGCCGTAATCAGCGTTTGGTGCGATCGCTGGTAGAAGCTGGCTTCAAGATATATTACGCGGAATTTTCCGGAGGGTATGACGACTTGGAGCAGGCAAAAAAATTTCTTGACTTTGCAATAATGGACGCGGCTCCGTTACCGGTCACAATTTTTGCGGATACTACTGGCGGCAAACAGCTTTTCATAGCCGCGGTGCAATCCGGTGGAAGTGGTATTAATCGGATCATAATCGGCGACATTCCTTCGGAGTGGCCCTTTGCGGAGTTGTCTCCGGTGGAATACGCGAAAGATACGACACTGCCGATAACTTTTCTAACGCCGTTGGCGGATGGCAGTCGTCCGTTATATAAAGCCTTGAAGGAATCCGGCATTCCGTTCAGCGAATATCCCCTGAAACCAGCCGAATCAACGCCAGAAGCGGTGCTTAATATTCTTTGTGAGTGATTGGTGTTAGATTTCAGTAAATAACCGTTACCATATAATTGTAAAAAATCTTTTATATATTATATTAATTGCCCTGTTATGCGACACTGGGTGCCTGTGCATTCAGCGTCGCATTGTCGTTTTAATAAAAATAAGTTAGAGAAAGTTATTGTAAAAAAATGTTCCGTCCCGCTTTGTTCACTGAATTGAAGAGTTATTCCGGTAAAAAATTCGGCTCCGATCTTTTTGCCGGCATTACGGTTGGAGTAGTTGCGCTGCCATTGGCGATGGCCTTTTCGATTGCCAGTGGTTTTCTCCTGAGCGTGGGATATACACGGCGATAGTAGCCGGCTTTCTCATTTCGTTTTTTGGTGGCAGCCGGGTGCAGATAGGTGGTCCGACCGGGGCATTTATTGTAATCATCTCCTCCATCTATCTTCAATTTGGTGACAGTGGCTTAATGGCGGCGACGCTCACTGCCGGAGTGATATTAATTTTATTTGGCTTATTCCGCATGGGGGCGTTAATCAAGTTCATTCCTTTTCCGGTAACGACCGGTTTTACTTCCGGGATAGCGGTAGTTATTTTTGCGATGCAGCTGAATGATCTGTTTGGTCTCAAGCCGGAGAGAGTCCCGGCAGATTTTATTGGCAAGATCCGTTGTTTTGCCGCCAACATCGGGGATACTGATCTGGCGACGCTTGGTGTCGGGATATTCACGGTGGTAATAATCTGTCTGATCCGCCGTTTTCTGCCGCGTTGGCCGGCGATGCTGCTTGGGATGCTTGCGGGTACACTTTTAAGTACGCTGGCGGGTCTGGATGTCGCCACCATTGGCAGTAAATTCGGGGAGCTTCCCCGGACGTTGCCGGCTCCGGGGCTGCATCTGCCATCGCTGTCGGAGTTTGGGGATCTGCTGATGCCGTCCTTCACCATAGCGTTGCTGGCGGCGATCGAGTCGCTTTTGAGTGCGACGGTGGCGGACGGTATGATGGGTGGCAGCCGTCACAGACCCAATACGGAGTTGATTGCACAGGGGATTGGGAACATAGGCTCGGTTTTATTTGGGGGGATACCGGCAACTGGAGCGATAGCGCGTACAGCGACCAACATAAAGAGTGGCGGCAGGACTCCGGTTGCTGGGATGATTCATGCGCTGGTACTGGCTTTGATACTTTTGCTGCTTGCGCCGCAGGCGAAGCTTATACCTCTGGCGGCGTTGGGAGGGATTATGGTGGTGGTATGCTACAACATGAGTGAATACCACACATTTCTGCGGATGTTCAAAGGTCCCAAGAGTGACTGGGCGGTCATGTTGACGACCTTTCTGCTGACCGTTTTTGTTGATCTTGTAGTTGCGGTTGAAATTGGTGTAGTGCTTGCTGCGCTGCTGTTCATCCGCCGGATGTCGGACATTTCGAATGTCAGTGCGATCACGGGTGAACTTGGGGCGGATAAGCCGGAGGTCTGTGATCCTGACAGTATCGGCATCCGGAAAGTACCCTCGCATGTAGCGGTATTTGAGGTACAGGGGCCATTTTTCTTTGGTGCGGTTGATGAATTCCGTGATACGGCGATGAACTTCCGTGATGGAGAGATAACGACAATCATTCTGCGTATGCGCATGGTTCCGGCGATAGACGCCACTGGATTGAATGTTCTGTCCGACTTTTTCTGTCAATGCAAGAAGCGCAATATCGATCTGATTCTCTCCGGGGTAAAGCCCGATTCCCAGCCGATGCATGCGTTTGAGCATTATGGTTTAGCCGCGGAGCTTGGCAAAGACAACATCTGTCCGCATATAGATAAAGCTCTTGCCCGTGCTGCGGCGATAGAATCTGCCAAACCGCACGAATCATAAACTTGTTATTTATCTGTAATGTGAGTATATTAAACAGGAAATAGATCTTTGCTGGGGGGGAATGGACAATGGATCGCGGCGAAGCTCTGTCGATTATCGACAGTTATTACAATGCTCATCCTGAACTGAAAACACTGCTTTTGAAGCACAGTGAATCTGTCTGCCGTAAGGCGCTTGAGATACTTGCCCGTCCGGAGAACTCCGGTCTTGAGCTTGACCGCCATCTGGTGGAAACCGGGGCATTGCTGCATGATATAGGTATAGTGAAGTGCAATGCCCCAGGCATACTCTGCTACGGCAGTGCGCCTTATATTGCGCATGGAGTTGAGGGAGCCAAGCTCCTACTGGCATACGGCGAGGCGCACAATACAGATATGGAGCCATACGCCAGGATCTGCCGCCGTCATACCGGCAGCGGGCTGACTGCGGCAGATATCATTGCGCAGAAGCTCCCCCTGCCCTGCGAGGATTATCTTCCGGAAACGCTGGAGGAGAAGCTGATCTGCCTGGCGGATAAATTCTTTTCCAAATCCGGTTCAATGCAGGAGAAGCCGTTTGACCGTGTGCGTGCGTCGATGGCTAAATTCGGTCCGGAATCGCTTGCCAGATTTGACAATTTGTGCAAGGAGTTCAAACTCTCACATTAATCACATTTACTGTGTTTGTAAAAATAAAATCCGGTGATATAGTAAATACTCATTTACTATTTTCAGAAAAAAGATAGTTTTCATGGGGTATTATTTTGACTGAGAGTAACTTTTTAAACGGCCGGATAACTCTGCCGCTGATAAAATTCACTATTCCTCTGGCGCTGGCGATGATAGTACAGGCGATGTACGGAGCGGTGGATATGGTAATAGTTGGTCAGCTTGGCACAACGGCGGATGTAGCGGCGGTTGGGACCGGCAGTTTAATTATGCAGGCGCTTACGGCGGTGGTTGCCGGATTATCCACAGGAACGACGGTGCGTCTGGGTCATTGCATAGGTTCGGGGGACAAGCGTGCGGCTGGCGAAACGCTTGGAGGAATGATCGCCTTATTTGTCCTGTTGAGTTTAGTTCTGACTGTGGTTATGATTATTTTTGCGGAAACGCTTGCCGGTCTGATGTCCGTTCCGGCTGAAGCGTTTGACAAAACGGTATCCTACATCACCATCTGTTCAGCGGGGACATTTTTCATAGCGTCCTACAATGGGATTGCCGGATTTTTCCGTGGGCTTGGCGACTCCAAATCGCCGTTGATTTTTGTCATAATTGCCTGTGGCTTGAATATTATTGGCGACCTGTTCTGTGTCGGGGTTTTAAAGCTGGGTACTGCGGGCGCGGCTTATGCCACAGTATTTGCGCAGGCGGTAAGCGTATTATTCTCCATATTTTACATCTGGCGTCGCGGCTTGCCTTTTCCTTTCGCCTGGGGTATGATTTTCCGCAGCGGCGCCGGAGTAAATCACATATTGCGGATCGGGATACCGGTAGCGGCGCAGGATCTGCTGAACTACTTTTCGTTTATGATACTTGCATCGATAATCAATTCGCTTGGTCTCATAGCCTCGGCGGCGATTGCGGTTGAGGGGAAAGTTTTCTCTTTTTTCATACTTGTTCCCGCCTCTTTCATGGCGGCGTTATCGGCCTTTGTAGCGCAGAATGTTGGAGCGGGGCAGGAGAAGCGTGCCTTAAAAGCGCTGTTCCGGGGTATGACGATTGCGTTTTCGCTGGGGTTGATATCCTGGTATCTGGCCTTTTTCCATGGTGAATTTCTGGCGGGGCTGTTCGGAGGAGAACCGGAGTCGGTTACTGCCACCGGCCGGTTGCTTAAGGGGGCGGCGTTTGAACACTTAATCTACTCACTGGTATTCTGTCTATTGGGTTATTTCAATGGGAAAGCGATGACGGCATTTGTAATGATTCAGGGGGTGGTCTGTGCGTTTCTGGTGCGTGTACCATTGGCGTGGTATCTGAGTTATACGGGTAACACGGATCTGTTGTTAGTGGGGCTGGCGTTATCGCTGTCCTCCTTTACCGGGCTGTTGCTGTGCGGAATATATTTTATAAAGAAGGACCGTTTCAGCCGTGGAATGCTGCGCGGCAGTTATCTGAGGCTGTTGAACAAAGTTACAGGGAAGCGGGGAAGAAATGCGGCGTCATCTTGATGAATGGATTATGCTGTGGCATGAATTTGAAAGTTTCTACTGCCGTTTTCTGCGGGAGTACAATCTCTCTTTAAACGGCTTTCACATTCTCACTTTATTGCGCAAGAGTCCGGATGGGCTGGAACCTGGAGTGATAGCGGAAAAACTCGGGATAATGCGTCAGGCGCTGGTGCCGTTATTAAATTCGCTGGAAAAGCGCAATCTGCTGCTCCGGACGGGGCATGCATCTGACGGCCGGCGCAAGGTTGTAATTTTAACGCCGGAAGGGGTGGCTTATACTGACATGATTGAGGATGCGATGAGTGCGGTAGAGCTGTCGGCATTTGCCGAACTTCCGGAAGAGGAACTTGCTGTAATGTTTGCCTCGCTGAGCCGTTTCCGTACGCTGTTGGAAAAGCGTCGTTCCGTCACCCGTCCTCCCGATTCAAAGTAACCTTATATTTCTGGTGTTCGGCTTCAAAATCCCGGCATATAAGAGAGCTGAAAGCGGGTTTTTCATCAAGGTCCACGTCGGCTTCGCCCCACCATTCGCGGTTGTCGGCGCTTGTGATTATCCTGCCGTCGGGGGAGATAATTTGACTCATACCGCAGAAGTGCTCCTCTTCCTCTCCGAACCACTCACTTCCGACGCGGTTGCATGACACGACAAAGGTCTGATTTTCCCTTGCTCTAACTGGCAGGATCTGTGGAGTAACGTTGCCGCCGAAACATGCGGAGTTAAGTATAATTCCGGCCTTCTTCCGGCGCATAATCAATGCGACTTCCGGGAACCACGAGTCGAAACATGTCATCATACCTGTTTTTATTCCGGAGTTCGTCACTGAAAATACATTAATATCATCTCCCGGGGAGAAGAACTGTTTTTCGTAATTCGGGAGATGAATCTTTCTCTGAGTTCCGATCAAACCGTTCTTATCCACCAGAACAGCGGTATTATAAATTTCGCCGTTGCGTCCGAGCTCCGGAATAGTTCCAGAGACAGCGCCGCCGATGTTTCGGGCGATCTGCTGCAAAAACTGAACTGTTCTGCTCTGTTCGAGCTGTTCAGCGAAACCGGCTAACTGTTTTTTATCCTGGAAAGCGTATCCGCAACTGAAAAGTTCCGGCAGCGTCAACAGATCGCATCTTTTATGTTCCGCCGCCTGCCGGATATATTCAAAATTCTCCTCCGGGGAGTGATGAAAAACAGCGTATTGAAAGAAAGCCAGTTTTATAGATTTCATATATTTTTAATATCGTTAACCAATTTTGCCAGACATGGATACTTAAGGTGATAGAATACGGACTTGCCTCTTTTATCGTCTTCAATAATTCCGGCCTGTTTAAGTATGGCCAGGTGCTGACTTACGGTAGCGAATTTCACTCCGATAGCCTCAACGAACTCGCAAACGCAGTGTTCGCTGTTGGCCAGTTGTTGAACGATCCACAATCTTGTTGGATGACCGAGCGCCTTGAAGACAGCGGCCTCGCTCCGGCACATATTTTTATCGAACTTATCCAATTTGGTTCCTCCATCTATTCACTAAATAGTATCTTAAGATAAAAACCATATACTATTTATACGTTTCAACTACTCATTTTAGTTTATCTGATATAACCGTTAATGTGGTATTTTTTTTGCGCCACTTTCCGCTCCACAGGTACGCCAGTGCGACCAGGTTTGAAACGAAAGAAGCCAGAGGCGCGGCGAAACCTACTTCAAACAGAGTTGCATTTGGCAATCTGCTGAGCATCCATGCTGCCGGCACACGAACAATAAAAGTTCCTCCGACATTATTAGCCATAGAGAAGAACGATCTTCCGCATCCGTTAAAGAATCCGTTGGAGCAGAAAACTATCGGCACGAGGATAAACTCAAAGCTGAAGCTGTGCAGAAATCCTACTGCGGCCTGAATTGTCTCCTCGGCATTCTGGCTGTCCGGGCTGAGGAAGCACGTAACGAAAAACCTGGGGAAACACTGCATCATTATGAGCGCCACCACACCGAACGCCATAGTATATCCGACGCCGAGCCATAAAGTGCGCAGGGCTCTTGCCGGTTTATTTGCGCCGATATTCTGTGCGGCGATAGCCGATATAGCCATAGAGAATCCTATAGCCGGCAGCATAGCGAATCCGTTAATTTTGTTACATATTCCGTACCCGGCAGATGCGGCGATGCCCATCGAGTTTACAATAGTGAATATAAACAGGAAAGAGAGGCTGACTATAATGCCCTGAATACCTATTGGTATACCGATTTTGGCATATCTCCATGCGAGGTGCCAGTATATTTTAAACTCGTGCCACTTGAAATGGAATCCGAAGTTTCCGCGGTACAGGAATATTATAGCGAATACCATGCTGAGGGCCTGGGACAATACAGTAGCGATAGCTACTCCGGTAACTCCGAGCTGAAAGATCACCACCAGCACTATATCGACGATGATATTCACCACACATGCGATTGCGACAAATATAAGAGGCGCGGTAGAATTTCCCAGCCCGCGGAATATAGCTGAAAGCGCGTTATATCCGAAGATGAATATGATCCCCCACGAACATATTCTGCCATAGGTCATAGTTTTCTCGTATGCCTCCTCCGGGGTATTGAGCCATTCGACGATATGTGGAAGCATAATAAGCATAACGGCGGTCAGTACGATGGAAGACAGGAAAGATACGCTCAACGTCATCCCGATGCACTTACTTACATTGTTTTTATCTTTAGCGCCGTAATATTGTCCGATAAGCACGGTAGCTCCGGTGGTAACCCCGGCGATAAGCGATGCAATAAGCTGCATAACCTCGCTGCCGCTGGCGACAGCTGAGACGTCGGTACTTCCGCCGCCGAACCGTCCTACGGCGATCACATCAACTGTTCCGTAGAGTATCTGCAGGAAAAAAGCGAGGAGGAACGGTCCGGCGAATTTAATCAGGTTAACTGCGGCGTTGCCTCTGGTCAGATCGTATCCGGAAGAGAAGCTCATTTTTCCGGCTCCGTTTTTTTCGATTGATTAATTTGTTTTTCTGCGTTGATCATATGTTCAAGCACTTCATTAAAGACATTGATTTTCTCCTGAGGAATTCCGGCCATCAACTGGCTGGTTGCCTGTTCGAAATAGCGGTTCAGCCGTTCATGCAGAGCTCTGCCCTGTGCGGACAGAGTAACTTTAACGCTTCTGCGGTCGTTGGCATCGGCGATTCTCTCGACCAGTCCTTCGTGAACCACCTTATCGACGATTTGAGAAACTGCCCCGCTGGTAATATGCAATTTCTCCGCGATCTCCTTGATGGAACATCCCTCGTCCGGTCCCCACAGAATAGTCCCCATCACTTTGGCCTGAGCCAGGGTGGTATGTAGTGGTGGCGTATCGGCTCTGCAATTGCTGTTATCGTGCATTTCGCGCAAGATATCGGTAAGGTGAAAGAGTTTTATCCAGATAGCTTCCCCGTCAATCATATTTCCCTCTCATTTAATTTAAATGCTAAATAATATAGCTTCTAAATTATTTTTTGCAACTTAAAAAATCTAATTTGGGGATAAAAAAAAAATCCCGGAACCGTCAGGTATCCGGGTTTGTGGTGTATTCAGGATTGGCTCATCGCCACATAAGTTTAGCGAGAGCAAGACCTCCGCCGGCGGCGGCGATCCCGAGAACGTTCTGCAATATAATATTGTATACAAATCGCATATATTGGGCGTCGGCGCATAATCTTGCGCTTTCCAACGCGAAAGTACTGAAAGTGGTGAATGCGCCGAGGAATCCGATAAATATGACGGGGAAATACTCCTCGTAGGCCTGAAATTTGGCGCGGCAGTAGACAAAAAGGAACCCGGCGATAAAAGCCCCGGCCACGTTAACAATCAGTGTTCCCCACGGGAATCCCGGAAGAGCGTGATTAACATATCTGGTTAAGATAAAGCGCAAAATTGTTCCGAAAAAACCGGCAATACCTGCGAGCATCAGAATTTTCATATTATCATCCTCATTAAAAAATTTCCAATTACATTAGCTCTGTTCGAGTTATTTTGCAATAACCTGGCAATATTTCCGGAAAAAATTGTCCTATTTTGATTCAGGCTATTGACTAAATTATTTATTTGTATTATCTTTTTCAATAAAGTCGTTTTACTTTATAATTATTGCGGATGGGGATTTACAGTTATGGTTAAAAAGATATTATTGCCGGTGTTATTTTTCTGTTTTACCGCGATGAATCTGTTTGCCGGTCATCTTGGGGAGCTGGCAAAATATGTACCGGAGCGTCCGCATGTTTTGGGGTACATAAAAATATCTGAGCTACTGCAAACGGAAGTGTGCCGGACGTTGCTGAAGGATGCTGATGCGGCGGCATTATCCGTCCTGACCGATTTTGATACGGAGGCGATTGTCTTTGATGGCATGTGTACAGGAATAATTCTTTATGCCGGTGGCGCCTCCTCACTGGAGGGGTTGATGCAAACGCTCAAAGCGGTGTTTCCCTCATTTAACTATCTGCTACCCCCGGATGACCGGTTTGGCGACCGTCCGCTGGCGATAACCGCCAAGGCTGTCTTCGTCCAGCTGGCTCCGCACATATTTTATTGTACGGCTATACCGGCTTGGCCCGAATACGATCGTCTTACGGATACGGATCTCGGCTTAAATGCGGAAGATTATGAAATGCTTCTTACCGGTATAGAAGAGAAACTCGGCTGTCTTCATATTGAGGCGGACTATCCCGTGCTTGATCTTACCCTGACAATATCTCCGGATAACGTCATATATTTTACTTTAACCGATTTGCAGGCTTCGCGGAACAGCGCGGCGCAGGCGCAGGCGTTTTATACGGAGCAGTGGAGATTAATATCTGCGCTGCTGTATCCGGAGAATCCCGATCTTGCGAAGCGTCTGAATGCCATATTAAGATTCGGCTATGTTGAAGAGGTCGGTCTGGCGCTGACTTTTGAGTTGCCGTTGTCGTTATTGCAGGAGTTGCGGGCAACTCCGCCTTCCTTCAATAATCTGGCCGAACTTTTCGGGGCAGCTCCGTCTGAAGTGCTGGAATAGTTTATAATAACCAGGAGTGTAAAAGCGGTAATATTTCCTTAAAAAGAATCCGGTGTTTATTTCACGGAGATTGACTAAATGCCGGTACGGTATTATTTTCTTATCATTAAAAAGGTCTAATTTTAAATTTTAAATACAAGGAGTTTTTTTATGCGTAAAACCAAATTGATTATGCTGTTATTTGCCGTTATTCTGGCATTAAGTTTTCCGGTTATGGCGGACAGTTTTGATACGATGGCTGACTATGTTCCCCGGGAGACCCAATTTACCGGATATTTTAAATTATCAGAAATGCTGAATGCGGACTGGAGCGCTTTTCTTCTGGATACCGCGGATACGGCGGAGGCGAAACAGGTTTGGGCAGATACGGAGATGTTCATATTCGGGTCGGATGCGCTTCCTGGAGAATGGGGCGGTATTGTTTACGCGGCTGACATTGCCACGCTGCCGGAATTTGTTGAACGAGCCAACCGCAATTGGGAAGCGGGACAGTTTGTTTTGAGCGACCTCTCCGGAACTCCGGTTGCGATATCGGATGACATTATAGTCTGGCAGTTGAGCGACAATCTTTTCGCTCTGGGTCAGAATGAGTCATCGATTACAGCGTACCGTGCGCTTACCCCGTCGAAGCTTGGTCTGCCGTCATCTTTGCGCAATGAGTTGCGGAGCAATACAAAAGATGCGCTCGTCTATGTCGTGGGCGAAAGCGACAATTCTAATTTCACCCTCAAATGTGCGATGACTCCGGCTGATGCTTTGCTGTTTGACCTGAACGTCTATCCACTGGTCATGAAGCCGGAGGAACAGGGTCAGGTGGTAATGACCTTCTCGTTGCTCTGGAACATGGTAGCGATGCAGCTGTATCCGGACAATTCTGCCCTTGCGACCCAGTTGGGATCTGCGTTGAAGTGCGGTTTTACGGATGAAGAGACCTTCAATCTTACTTTTGAATTTCCGGCGGAACTGATCAAAGAGCTGACGGCCAATCCGCCTGATATCAATCAGCTGTTGCAAGGCGGCTCGCTTGGTGCGCTAACCGGCTCACCGGCCGGCGCGGCTTCAACGCGGTAAGAATTAAATCCTGAAAGGAGTATAGGAATGAAATTTTTCTCAAAAGCGTCAATTTATTTTGCCTGCCTTTGCGGGCTGGCAATGCTGTTTGCCGGCTGCGGTGAAGAGGAAAAGGGGCGGGATCCGGTAATTGAAAAGCTGTCCTCCTATATACCTTTGTCGAATCAAGTGGTGATCTATGGGAATATTTCCGGTGCAATCAATGCTCCGCTGTTCCGTGAACTGGCAGACACGCTATTAATCAAGAAACCTGAAAACGAATTAATTGGCGTTTGGGATGGCGACTTAAGGTTCATGGCGTCGTTCGACATTGAAAATCCCGATCCGCCCCTGGGCAGCTATCTATTTCTGTACAGCTCAAATGCGGCGAATCTTGATGAGTTGATGGAAGAGCTGGTGAAAACTGCTGTAAAACTTACCAATAAGAGCGAAGAAGTGGTTGACGCGGACCTGCGAACGGTTATAGGCAAGATTACGCTGGATGACGGCACGGAGGCGCTTATCACGTTAAAAGCGGAGACTCCGGAAAGAAAAACTCTAATAATAATCAATCCCGATCCGCACATTTTTATTATAACCACCAGCGACTATCTGTCCCAATACCGTTTACTTCCGGAAGAAGCGGTTGGTTTACCGGAATCCCGGTACAGTGTGCTGCTGAATGGACATTCCGACCTGCTGGCTTATGCCGGAATAGACATTGAAAACATTACCATCGACTATCTTTCCGGTATCTCGACTGCGGATGAGTTGTATTTAAAAGCAAAAATAATCTCATCAACAGATATGGCGCAGATTATTTCTGCAATCTACATGGTGCAGGGCCTCTGGGGTATGCAGGTAATGGAACAGTTTTCAGATGATCAGGATCTGGCCAACAGCCTGTTAAAGGCGTTCAATTTTGAACAGAAGGGGTTGGATGAGGTGTCAGCTTCGCTTGTTCTGACTAAAAGTCAGCTGAAAGAGATGATTGAATTTTTGCGCGAACGCTCAGAGAATGATATAAATAAGAAATTGTCCGGTCTTATGGGCAAAATGAAATACCTGCCTGCGAATGATCTGATAATAGAGGAAGAACC
This sequence comes from uncultured Victivallaceae bacterium, assembly GCA_944392655.1. GTDB lineage: Bacteria > Verrucomicrobiota > Lentisphaeria > Victivallales > Victivallaceae > CALXXL01. The sequence goes on along the minus strand of CALXXL010000005.1, from coordinate 74,849 downwards.
GGCTCCGGCTGATGATACATCTTCAACTCAACAATAAAAAAATCCCAACTGTTAATAAATATTGAAAGGAGTATAGGGATGAAATTTTTCACAAAAACATCAATCTTTTCCGCCTTCCTTTGCGGGCTGGCAATGCTGTTTGCCGGGTGCGGGGATTCGACGGTGGACAAGCTGGCGTCCTATGTGCCGTCGTCCTCTCCGGGAGTAGTGTATGTAAAACTTTCCGAGATAGACCGGTCTCCGCTGTTCAACGATCTCAGTACGGCTATGGGGCAGGAGAATACCGGGAAGATTTTTGCCGATGTCGATGCTGAAATGCTGATAACACTAAACAACAATGGTACGAATTATATATATCTCTATTGCTCGAGCACGGCTGACCTGGATCAGCTTTCAGTGGAATTGGAAAAAACTATAAACATGATACCGGACATTCCGGAAGAAGAGCTGGCGGAAATCAAAGCAGCAATCACCAAAAGCACACTTGAAGACGGCACTGAAGTCCTATCTATTTATGATGAAGCGTTCATTCTCAATCTTGCGCCGAACATCTTCCTGTTTACCGATGCTGCCTCGCTGGACAATTACCGTGCACTTCCGGCGGATCAGATTGGCTTGAGCAAGGATCAGAAGAAACGCCTGAAATCCGGTCTTGATAATGCGTTGGTTTACGCCTATGCCGCACAGGGCACCGAATCATTTGACTTAAAATTCAATGCCACGGCGGATAAGATGGTTTTCAATATGGACATATTCTCTCCGTCCAGGATGGCCGAGATTCAGTCAGGTATCGGCATGACGCAGATGATACTGGGTGGCATGGTCATGCAGTACTTCCCGAACGATCCTGATCTGGCGAATAAGCTGACCACGGCGATGAAGGTCGAACCGCAGGGTAGTGATACATTGAAAGTCTCATTTGAACTTGACCGTGCAACGCTGGAAAAGCTGGCGGAAGCGTTGAAGCCGCATCTTGAAGCCATCCAGGCAGAAATGATTGCGGCGTCTATGGCTGCTGAAGAAGATGTTCCGGCGGCTGATGCGGAGCAGACCGTAAGCGAAGCCCCCTCCCCCGAAGGAGTGACAGAGTAAAACATTACATAGACAAGTAAAAAAAAACGCCGGGAAAACTCCCGGCGTTTTTTTATCTTCCGTCTAGTGATGAACGTGACGGTGAAACTCCTGTAAACTGCAAACCTCCAGCCGTCCGCCGGTATCGCGGCATGCCTTCATCCCTTCGATGGCGGCCTCCATACCGTCGAGCGTGGTAGTAACGGGGATACCGTGAGCTACGGCCTTGGTGCGCATCTGGATTTCGTCGACCATAGATTCGGCGCTGGTTTCCGGAGTACTGACAATCCATCCTACGCGGTGTTCGGCGAGCAGATCCAGCAGATTCGGCCGTCCACGAGAGATCCGGAATACGGCGTTGGTCTTAATGCCGTTATTGTAGAACAGAGTAGATGTTCCGCGGGTGGAATAGATATTGAAACCGAGTTCCAGAATCTCCCTGGCGAACGGGATTGCCGGCTCCTTGTCGGCGTCGCGCAGCGAGATAAAGACATTACCGGAGTCCGGCAGAGCAGATCCTGCGGCGATCTGTGATTTCAAATAAGCCAGCCCCGGGGAGAGGTCGATACCCATCACTTCGCCGGTAGACTTCATTTCCGGGCTGAGGACAATATCGACGCCGGGGAACTTGGTAAACGGGAATACCGCTTCCTTGAAGACGGTGTATGGCGGAATAATTTCGTGAGTAAAATTAAGCTCTTTAAGTTTTTTTCCGGCCATACAGAGTGCGGCCATTTTAGCTAACGGCACGCCGATTGCCTTGCTGACGAACGGCACGGTGCGTGAAGCGCGCGGATTGACTTCGAGGATATAAACCTCTTCGTCTTTGACCGCGAACTGGATATTCATAAGACCCACCACGTTGAGTTCTTTAGCGAGGGCATGGGCGTGAGCGCGTACCTGAGCCAGCACTTTTTTGGAGAGTGATGCAGTTGGTATCTGACATGCGGAGTCGCCGGAGTGAATACCTGCGAGCTCAACGTGTTCCATAATTGCGCCGATGGTGGAAGTTTCGCCGTCGGCGATGCAGTCCACGTCGAGTTCCACCGCCTCTTCGAGGAAGCGGTCGATAAGAATTGGCCGGTCGTTGGAAACAAACACCGCCTCATCCATATATTTGCGCAGATATTTTTCCTTGTAAACGATCACCATAGCGCGCCCGCCGAGCACAAAAGATGGCCGCATAAGGATGGGATATCCGATGCGGTTGGCAATTTCGATCGCCTCGTCGACATTGGTTGCGATGCCGTTTGGCGGCTGTTTGATATTGAGTTTTTCGGCGAGCTGCTTAAAGAAGTCGCGGTCTTCGGCGGCCTCGATATGCTCGGGAGAAGTACCGAGGACATTGGCGCCGGCGGCCTTGAGTTTGAGCGCGAGGTTAAGCGGAGTCTGCCCGCCGAACTGAACGATAACGCCCATACACTCTTCGCGGCGGTAGATATTCATCACGTCTTCGAGGGTAAGGGGTTCGAAATAGAGTTTATCGCTGGTATCGTAGTCGGTGGAAACGGTTTCCGGGTTGGAGTTGACCATAATGGTCTCGAATCCGGCCTCGCGCAGTGCGAATGAAGCGTGAACGCAGCAGTAGTCGAATTCGATTCCCTGGCCGATGCGGTTGGGACCGCCGCCGAGGATCATAATCTTCTTTTTGCCGGAATTTTTCGGAGCCTCGTCCTGCATTCCCCAGGTGGAGTAGTAGTACGGGGTATAGGCGACGAATTCAGCGGCGCAGGTATCGACGAGTGCATAAACCGGGGTAATGCCCAGTTCCAACCGTTTAGCGGTCACTTTTTCCTCGGTGGTATTGAGGAGGTATGCGATCTGGCGGTCAGCGTAACCGAACTCTTTGGCCTGGCGGAACAGGGCTTTATCGGCGGCAAACTGTTCGAGTTTTCCGGCCTTGGTAATTTCGTCTTCGAAGTGTGCCAGTTCGTGCATATGGCGGAGGAACCAGCGGTCGATCTGGGAGAGCGAGTGGATTTTTTCGACGTCCCATCCGCGTCTGAGTGCCTCATAGATAACGAAAACTCTTTCCGCATTCGGCCGTTTAATTTCCCCGGCTAGAGTTTCGTCGTCCATATTATGGATTTTGCTGCCTCTGCCGTCGGCGCCGAAGCCGTATCTTCCGGTTTCGAGGGAGCGGAGAGCCTTCTGGAGAGACTCTTTAAAATTTCTGCCGATAGCCATAACTTCGCCGACGGCCTTCATCTGAGTGGTCAGAGTTGAGTCAGCGGCGGGGAACTTCTCGAAAGCGAAGCGTGGAATTTTGGTAACCACATAGTCGATAGTCGGCTCAAAACACGCGGGGGTTTCGCGGGTGATATCGTTGCGCAGTTCGTCGAGGGTATATCCGACGGCGAGTTTAGCGGCGATTTTTGCGATTGGGAACCCGGTAGCTTTGCTGGCGAGTGCGCTGGAGCGTGAAACCCGCGGATTCATTTCGATGATGATGACTCTGCCGGTATCGGGGTTTACGGCCCATTGAACGTTGGACCCACCGGTAGCGACGCCGATTTTCTCCATTACGGCTAGTGATCCGTCGCGCAGGCGCTGATATTCGCGGTCGGTCAGGGTCTGAGCTGGGGCAACGGTAATGCTGTCGCCGGTATGAACGCCCATTGGGTCGAGGTTTTCGATGGAGCATATGACGACGCTATTTCCTTTGCTGTCGCGCATTACTTCGAGTTCGAACTCCTTCCACCCTAGGAGCGACTCTTCGATCAGCACTTCGGAGTTGCGGCTGGCTTCGAGTCCGCGGCTGACGATAGCATCGAACTCATCGGGATTGTGAGCGATACCTCCACCGGTACCTCCGAGGGTAAAACCCGGGCGAATAATAAGGGGCCATGATCCGATCATCTCGGCGATTTTGCGAGCCTCCTCCATGGTGTGAGCGGAACCTGATACCGGCATATCGAGTCCGAGTTCGAGCATAGCCTTTTTAAACATATCGCGATCCTCTGCCCGGCGGATGGAATCGGCGTTAGCGCCGAGGAGTTCGACCTGATACCGTTTAAGGATACCGGCGTCATGCAGTTCCATAGCCAGGTTGAGAGCGGTCTGACCTCCGAGGGTGGGCAGGATAGCGTCCGGCCGTTCGCGGCGTATAATTTCGTGCAGGATATCCTTGGTCAAAGGTTCGATATATGTACGGTCGGCGAAATCGGGGTCGGTCATAATAGTTGCAGGGTTGGAGTTTACGAGTACGACCTCATATCCCTCCTCCTGCAGAGCCTTGCAGGCCTGTACGCCGGAGTAGTCGAATTCGCAGGCCTGACCGATCACGATCGGGCCGGAACCGATAAGCATAATTTTCTTCAAATCGTCACGTTTAGGCATTTATTTTTCCCTCTGTTGTTTAAGAGCCGCCTGAATAAAGCGGCAGAATAACGGATGAGCCGCGAGCGGTCTGGATTTAAATTCCGGATGGAACTGGCATGCGAGGAAGAAGTTGCGATCCGGCAGCTCCACGATTTCGGCGAGTTTGCCGTCGGGGCTGTTTCCGGAGAATCGCATGCCGCATTTTTCCAGTTGCCGGCGATAAATATTATTGAATTCATATCTATGGCGGTGGCGTTCGGAGATGTTCAAAGCTCCGTAAGCCTCCGCCGCGGTTGATCCCGGCTGTATGGTGCATGGGAAAGCGCCGAGTCGCATTGTGCCGCCCTTGTCGGAGATATTGCGTTGTTCCGGCAGGAGATCGATTACGGGGTATGGGGTTTCTGGATCGAACTCGGTGCTGTTGGCGTTATCGAGTCCGGCGACGTTGCGGGCGAATTCAATAACCATGCACTGCATTCCAAGGCATATACCGAAGAAAGGCAGGTTATTGGTTCTTGCATAAGTTATAGCGCGTATTTTGCCCGGCACGCCGCGGTCGCCGAATCCGCCCGGTACGAGTATAGCGTCGACGCCTGAGAGTATTTTATCCGGGTCGCCGGTTTCGAGATCTTCAGCTTCAATCATAGTAACATTTACTTTGGAATGGTTGGCGGTACCGGCGTGATTAAGAGCCTCGTAGATGCTCTTGTATGCGTCTTTCAGACTCATATATTTGCCGACGACGGCGATATTGACGCTGTGCTGCGGATGCAGTGTAGCATCGAGCATATCGTTCCACTCGTCCATAACGAGTTCACCGGCGGGCAGGTCGAGAAGTTTAAGCACCTTGGTATCGAATCCGTGACCTGCGAGTTCGAGCGGCACTTCAAATATGGAGTGTTTAACGTCCTGTTCTTCGATAACCAGATCCGGGTCGACGTTGCAGAACAGAGCGAGTTTGCTGAGATGTTCCTTCTGCATGGGCATTTCCGAGCGGCATACGAGGATATCCGGCACGATACCGATATTGCGCAGGATGCCGACAGACTGCTGTGAAGGTTTGGTTTTAAGCTCACCTGCGGCCTTGATATATGGCACGAGAGTAAGGTGGATGAATATGGCGTTGAATCTGCCGCACTCGTGCCGGAACTGTCTTATTGCTTCGAGGAACGGTAGGGACTCTATATCACCGGCGGTGCCGCCGACCTCGGTTATAGCGATATCGACGTCGGGGGAAGCGAGAGATTTTATAGCGAGTTTAATTTCATCGGTGATATGAGGGATAACCTGAACGGTTCCGCCGAGATATCCGCCCCGTCTTTCGCGTGCGATAACGTTGCTGTAAATTCTTCCGGTAGTATAGTTGCTGGCCTTGGAGCATGAGATATCGGCGAATCGTTCATAATGACCGAGGTCGAGGTCGGTTTCAGCGCCGTCGTCGGTAACGAAAACCTCTCCGTGCTGATAAGGTGACATGGTTCCGGGGTCGACGTTGATATACGGGTCGAGTTTCTGAATAGCGACCCTGTATCCCCGGTGTTTAAGTAGCATAGCGAGCGATGCTGCGGTGATCCCCTTGCCCAGGCTGGACACCACGCCTCCGGTTACAAAAATGTGTTTAGTCATCATCCTACCGCCTAAAGATTTTATCCGACATTCCAAGAACCACTGGAACGTATATATTATGAATATCGTTCCCTGAATGGATTGGAAGAGCCCGGCGCTCTCCGGACCGATAGGTTTACCGACCTTCCGGTCAGGCAGCGTCTGGCGACTCCAACCCCTTCCCGTGCCGCCGTCGCTGACGTAACACAGGAATGTCAGACCGGTATAAATAATATGCCATAAAAGTGTAAAAAAACAACCCCTGGTGGATTCTATTTAGCAAAAAATATCTTGTGGTTGCTATTTGCGAAGCGTGTCAAACGGTGCTAAATTAATAAGCCGGTAAAACAGAATTTATAATATTTGGGGCTTGATTATGACGCAAACTTATGACTGGGAAGCCCGTCGTGCGTGCAAGGCGTTTCTTGCGCTGGAAAACGGAACGGTTTTACCCGGGTACAGTGTCGGCGCGGCGGTAGACCGCGAGGGCGAAGTAGTATTCAACACCGGCATGACCGGCTATGAAGAGGTTCTGACCGATCCGTCCTATGCGGGTCAGCTGGTAACGATGACCTATCCTGAGATTGGCAACTACGGCTTCAACCGTGAAGACATGGAATCGCGCACAATGTTTCTGAACGGTTTTATCGTGCATAACATGAATGAGCCGTCGAACTTCCGTTCTGAGGCGTCGCTTCCGTCGGTATTGAAGCAGTACAACATTCCTGCGATAGCGGGGATAGACACGCGTTATCTCACCACCATCCTGCGTTCATCCGGGACGTTGAAAGGTTACCTGCACTGTTCGGATTTGGAAATGAGTCATGAAGAAGGTGTAGCGAAGGCGCGTGAATGGTGCGGTCTGGACAATCAGGATTACGCGAGTAAAGTCAGCTGTACGGAAAAATATGTATGGGATGCGGATGACAAGCAGTCATTCGGTTTTGGCTGGAACAAGCCGGTGCCGGAGGTGGAATTTAATGTTGTCGCCTACGATTTCGGGATCAAGTACAACATTCTGCGCCGGATGCGTCAGCATGGAATGCGGGTAACGGTGGTACCGGCGAAGACTGGGGCGGAAGAGGTTCTGGCGATGAATCCGGACGGGGTTTTTCTGTCGAACGGTCCGGCGGACCCGGCGGCGGTAACCTATGCGATCGATGCGGCTAAGGCGCTGCTCGGCAAAGTACCGGTAATGGGGATCTGCCTTGGGCATCAGATACTTGGACTGGCGTGTGGGGGTGAACGTTTCCGGCTGAAGTTCGGCCATCACGGTTGCAATCATCCGGTAAGCCGTTTATCTGACGGCAAGGTAGAGATCACGTCGCAGAACCACAACTTCGGGATTGCGGCGGAATCGCTGCCGGATGATGTGGAAGTAACGCATATAAATTTGAATGACAACACGGTTGAAGGTTTGCGCCACAAAGTCTATCCGATGTTTGCGGTGCAGTATCATCCGGAAGCTGCTCCGGGGCCGAATGACCCGACCTATCTCTTTGAAGAGTTTGCAGAGCTGATGCGCCGCTTCAAAAAATAATTTCCAGCTTATAAGAAACGCCGTCCGGATTTACCTGACGGCGTTTTTTTTATTTATCATTGAGTTTCCAGTACTGGATATTTTTGCGGTTGTAATACTCTTCCAGCAGCAATTTAACCAGCCATGCGCCCGGGCGGTACCACCATGGGAAGAATAGTCGTTTACGGCGTGGATTTTTGAGAGTTTTAATGACGCTGGCGGCGAAATCATGCGGACTCACGCCGGAGTTGTCGGGGGTATTGGGGACCTCGCGATATTTGATAGCGCGGGATGAAAAACCGGTATTGACTCTTCCGGGATATACGGTAATAACGCGTACGCCTTTGATGCCGGCCTCAACCCGCAGAGTTTCGGAAAACATGGCGAAAGCGGCTTTAACGGCGCAGTATCCGCCCATGGCGGGGACATGGATTTTAGCCGCCATGGATGCGATATTGATTACAGTACCGGAAGTTTTCTGTAATTCCGGCATAAGGATGCGGGTCATCTCGATGGGAGCGAAGAGATCGATTTCAAAGAGTCTTCTTATCTCCTCCATGGCTAGCTCCTCAAAGGTGCCGTATGCGCCGATTCCGGCATTATTGACCAAAAGATCGATGCGTCCGAATTTATTTTTAATCTCATTTACCGCGTTGAGTCTCCCGGCTTCTACGGTCAAATCGGCGGCAATATTTGCGTCGGCGTTGGTGGCGGCAGAGCGGGAGATATTGACGACAAAGTAATCATTTTTCAATGCGTCGATCAATGCGGAACCGAGGCCGCTTGAGCCGCCGGTAACGACGGCAATTTTTCTGCTGTTCATCAAATCATGCTCCATGATTAATCACCAGAGTTCCGGTAGCGGCGCCGATAAAGAGCAGGAAGAAAATCGCGATCAGGATAACCAGCAGTAGAATTATCACCACCACAAAAGCGTTGCGCTGAATAAAGAGGGCGAATTTCTTGAGTGCGCCCGCGTCTTCTGCCTTGGTGGCATATCCGGAAGAGAAAGCGATAATATCCTGCCGCAGTTCATATACGCTCTGGTAGCGGTTTTCGGGGAACCGCTCCATAGCTTTAAGGCATATTGCTTCGAGCGCGATAGGTATCGGCCACTGCGGGTTTTCGAGCTCGCGCGGAGCGCGTATATTGCCTTTTATGGTCGCGCGCAGGACCTCTTTGACTTTGCGTCCGGCGAGAGGTTTTTCGAATGTAAGGATGGTATACAGGATGCAGCCCAGAGTATATATATCGGTGCGTTGATCCTTCTCGCGATTTTTTCCGGCGGCCTGTTCCGGAGCCATAAATCCTGGGGTACCTTTGGCGATGCCGTCGCGTGTCATTCCGGTAATAGCGGTAGTGCGTCCTGATCCACCGTTATTTTTCTGTGGTTTAATTTTGCCTTCATCTTCCGGCCGGTTGATGGCGCGAGCGAGTCCCCAGTCGATCACCTGCACTTCGCCGAATTCTCCTACGTGAATATTCTCCGGTTTAAGATCGAGATGTATAAACCCCTGAGAATGAGCGAAAGCGATAGCGTTGCATATACGCAGATATATCCGCAGCAGTTTAGTCAGCGGGTGAGTTGCAACGGTTTCCGGATCGCCGGCCTTGAGTTTTCTGATAATGGATGCCAGAGTATTACCTTTAAGATACTTCATAGTGAAGTAAGGGGTTCCATTCATATCGCGTCCGATATCGTGAACCGGCACGATATTCGGGTGTTCCAGTCTGGCAGTAATTCTGGCCTCCATAATAAACCGGTTGACGACGGCGGGCTGTCTTTCTCTCCAGTCCGGCATAGTTGCCATAGCGACGTTGCGTCTGAGTTCGCGGTCATATACAAGCAGAACGGACTTCATACCGCCGAACCCGATTGTTCTCAGGAAGCGGTATCTCTTGCCGCTTTTCTGCGGCAGTGATTCCAGCGTATTACCGCCCAGAGTAAGGGTTGGCAGGCGGTAATTTCCGTCTGAAGAACCGTTAGCGGTCTCTCCGGAATACTCCGGTTCGAAAACGGCGGTATCGTCGGAGAGTTCGCTTTCGAGTTCGCTGGTAATGTTATCGTTCTCAGGCATAATATATTACGATTCAGTTTCCTGTTGTTTTTTCATGCGCGAGAGTTTAGGTTCAGCCTCTCCGCGTACAGCGGCGGCATTGATTTGACACTTGACAACGTCGGGATGATCTGGGATCATATACATAACGTTAAGCATAAGTTCCTCCATAAGGGCGCGTAATCCGCGTGCGCCGGTGCCGCGCTGTTCGGCCTGGGCTGCGAGTTCCTCGAGAGCGTCCCTGGTAAACTCGAGTTTGACATGATCCATAGCGATAAGTTTCTGATACTGCCGGATCAGAGAATTTTTAGGTTCGGTAAGGATTTTGACGAGATCCTGGCGTGAAAGCGGCGCCAGATATGTCAATATCGGCAACCGTCCTACGAGTTCAGGAATCATACCGAACTTGACCAGATCCTCGGTTTCGCAGTAAGAGAGGAAGTTATCGCTGCTCAAATGTCTTCCGGCGGCCTGAACCTGAGCCGGTTCATCCTTGGAGCGGTCGAAACCGAGCACCTGTTTTCCGACTCTGCGCTTCACGAGGTTTTCGAGTCCCACGAAAGCTCCTCCGCATATAAACAGTATATTGGTGGTATCGACATGGAGGTAGCTCTGTTCGGGGTGTTTGCGTCCGCCCTTCGGGGGTACATTGGCAACGGTACCCTCAAGGATCTTGAGGAGTGCCTGCTGAACGCCCTCGCCCGAAACGTCGCGGGTAATTGATACATTATCGGTTTTGCGTGCGATTTTATCGATTTCGTCGACATAGATGATCCCGATCTGGGCGCGTTCGATATCATAATCGGCGGCCTGAACGAGGCGGAGAATGATATTTTCGACGTCTTCGCCGACATATCCTGCCTCAGTGAGTGTTGTTGCGTCGCATATACAGAACGGCACGTCGAGCATTTTCGCCAGAGTTCTGGCGAGGAGGGTTTTGCCGGATCCGGTAGGTCCGAGCATCAGCACGTTGCTTTTTTCGAGGTCAACGTCCTTGAATCCGTTATCATCGGCGCCGGCCACCTGAGACTGCAACCGTTTATAGTGGTTGTAGACGGCTACGGAGAGCACCTTTTTGGCGTGTTCCTGTCCGACCACGAACTCATCGAGTCCGGCCTTCAGCTGAGCCGGAGTCGGCACTTTAAGTTTTTCGATATACTTATCGCGTTTAGCGTTGTTATTGCGTCCGGCCTTGGCTGCACCTGATTCTTCGGCGATAATTTCGCTGCAAGCCTGGACGCAATTCTCGCATATAAAAGAGTTATTATGTCCGGCAATGACCTTTACGGAGCCGTCGTTAATCGGCCGTCCGCAGAAAGAGCATCTCGGGATATTGTTATTATTGTTGCTCATAAAAGTATTTTACTTTCTTTTGGATTCCACCACATGGTCAACGAGGCCATAAGCCTTGGCCTCATCGGCGGAGAGGAAGAAGTCGCGTTCGGTATCGCGTTCGATTTTCTTAAGCGACTGTTTGGTATGAGTGGCGATAATTTTGTTAAGCATTGAGCGCAGGCGCAGAATTTCCTTAGCCTGAATATCGATATCGGCGGCGGTACCCTGAGCGCCTCCCCATGGCTGATGGATCATGATTCTGGAGTTAGGCAGGGCGTATCTTTTGCCTTCAGCGCCGGCGCAGAGCAGAACTGCGCCCATGCTGGCGCACTGTCCGATGCAGTATGTTTTAACGTCGCATGAAAGGGACTGGATGGTATCGTAGATAGCGAGTCCTGCGGTGCATGATCCACCGGGGCTGTTGATATAGAGATCGATATCCTTTTTGGGGTCTTCTGCCTGCAGGAAGAGCAGCTGGGCGACAATCAGATTTGCCACGTCGTCATCGATCGGTGTACCGAGGAGGACGATTCTGTCCTTCAGCAGTCTTGAATATATATCATATCCGCGTTCTCCGGTTCCGGTCTGTTCCACAACCATTGGCACGAGTACATTTTTTGTTTTCATATTCCAACTCCTTAGCTATTATTCCGCACCTGTAAACTGATATGATCTGTCAACCCGGGTATTTTTTCCTGGGGGATAGTATTGGCGTGTTATTATTGTCATCCGCCATACAGTTTACAGCGCAACAGAGCCGTCCTTTTGAGTGGGCGGCTCTGTTATTCTGGATATACAATTTTCTTACAACCGCCGCTTAAGCGCGGCAGACCGCCTGAGCGGAGTAATTACTTATCGGCATACTGGGCGAGTTTATCGAGGACTTTGCTCATCAGCATATCGCCGCGCAAATCTTCGAGTGAGCCGTTCTGTTCGATCATGCGTTTGAATTCATCTTCCTTGTAGCCGTAGTAGCGGCTCATGACAGAGATCTGGGCTTCGAGTTCTTCGTTAGCCACGCTGATATCTTCGAGTTTGGCAATATTGCGGAGGATAAGCATCTTGCGCAGTTTAATTTTGGCGAGTTCTTTAGCCTTGGCACGATGATTTTCCATATCCTTTTTGAACTCTTCAGCGTCGGCTTCGCTCTTAACGGTCTGATTGATTAACTGGCGGAGCTCCTTATCGGTTTCGCCTTCGAGGATCTCTTCGGGGAGTTCGAATTCCGGAACCTTGCTGTCGAGTTCGTTATAAACCTTTTCGACGATTTCGTTATGGCGTTTGCTTTCGGCCTCTCTGAGGCTTACGGTGCGGAACATATCCTTAAGGGCGTCCATATTTTCGGCCTGCATTCTCTTGCAGAGTTCCTCTTCGCTGACTGGGCTGCGGCGCTGGATGCCGTGAACTTTAACGTTGTAGTTAACGGTTTTTCCGGCGAGGTCAGCGTCGCGCCAGTCAGCGGGGAATTCAGCGGCGAAGGAGTACTCCTTGCCGACTTCCGCGCCGGTAAGCGCCTTAATGGATCCGGGGATAAGTTCGGGTTCATTAAGCCAGAGATAGTTATCATCGCTGGCGACGGTTCTTGCGAGGCCCTGGGGCGGATTTTCCGGCAGAACGAAGTCGGAGGTATATGAAACCTTGAGCATATCGTCGGCGACGGCTGGGCCTTCGACTTCGGCGTAAGTACCGTACATATTGCGGTAATATTCGACCTTTTCGTTGACCTCTTCGTCGGTAACGGCGGCAGCGGCGACGTCTACCTTGATTTCCTTATAATCCGGGAGGGAAATTTCCGGAGCGATCTGTGCTTTAAGGACGAACTGGAAATCCTTATCGAGTTCGAACTCCTGCGGTGGTTCCGCGAGGGAGCAGTTAAGGATATCGAGGTTCTTATCCGCTTCGATCTGGGAGAAAGCGAGAGCGATGAGTTTGCGCATCACTTCGTTCTTAACGTCGCTGTTATATTTTTTGATCACCATTGCCGCGGGAGCCTTGCCCTTGCGGAACCCGGGGATGGAGACGTAGTTAGCCAGTTCAGCGGCGACGCTGTTGGTCACCTGTTTAAGTTCATCCGCGCTAACGGAGAAAGCGAATTCCTTAAAAGTAGCGCCGCTGTTGCGGACCTCCATTTTCAACTCTTTCACAGCCATGGTCTTGTAAAATCCTTTCCAACCTGTTGCCTTATAATTAAATCAACTTATGAACCATTTTCAAACAGTAAATAAATAATATAAGGCAAAACCGATTTTTTTCAAGTCCGTCTGACTTCTAAATAACGTCAAAAAATATATTTATTTATTATCCGGTCAATCATTCATTGGTGCGGTGCGTGTTATGCGTTCAGCCGGCATAGGTTCTTTGCTGCCGTTGATAACGCGATAAAGAGCGACCTGGGAATCCTTATCCGCCACCAGAATAACTTCGGCGGGGCGGAGAGGTTCGGGCATATTATCGAAGTTGACGGTTACTTCGGCGATGTTACTGACGTTGATCGTCATAACCACAGGTTTCATCTCTTCGCTGTTGCATCCGGCCATAATCATAGAGCGGTCGAATTCTCCTTCTTTTGGGGCGAGAGATGTTTTAATTGTGCCGAAGCGGTTTTCGTCGGCGAGTTTGACATCGAGATAAAAGAACGCCTTTGATTCATCGGTAATAAGGTCGAGTTCGGGGAACCATCTGAACGGCATATCCGGCCAGTCGCAGCTGGTGCGGTAATTTTCGAGCTGATCGCATATCCATTCCGGCATATAATTCTCCTCGAGGTGCGAGCCGTTGGGAAGCCAGAAGACCGGTATCGCGTACGGCTGATATGAGACGATCGCGTCATAGAGCCGTTTGGACTGAGCCGCATCGACGAGTCCGTCGTTGGTACCGTGCCAGATAATGAGTGGAGCGTATGCGAAGTTTCTGGCGTAATATATGGATGATCTTCTCTGATATTCGAAAGGATCGTCGCCGCACTCCTGCGGGATGGCTTTGGCTACAGCGGCGCTGAATTCGTCTAGTCTGGTAATATCGCTGCATCCCTGCCCGGCGACACCTGCGGCGAAGAGGTCGGGATATTTAGCGATCATGATCTGGGTCATCATGCCGCCCATGGATCTTCCTGCGATATATATGCGCCGTGTATCGACGGGATAATTTTTTCTCATATAGGCGATAGAGTCAAGGATATCGTGCTGAGCCTCGAGCGATGCGCAGCTTATTTTGCCGCCCTTGGAATTTTTCCCGTGCAGTTCGGGAGAAACTACGAGCCATCCGCGTTTAGCAGCCTCTTCGTAATACCCCTGTTTCTGAGCGGTATAGCGGTCGCCGCCCATAAAGTGCGCCACAACGAGCAGCGGGCGTGGAGCGGGGTTCTGTTCCAGGTCATCCGGCACAAATCCGGCAGCCGGCTGTTGAGAGCCGTCATACGAGCTTTCGAATTCGAAATCGATTGGACCGGCAACGGCGATACCGGCGAGCATAACCAGAGCGGTAATTATTGCGAAAAATCTTTTCATAATATTCTCTCCATAGATATAGTTCTGTTGATGTCATCGTGAATAACTGACGGTGACTCCGGCCGGCAGCCATCTTCCGGTGGAGTCCATCACAGTCATCTCCTCGCCTTCGGTATTTCCGCGGCCGAAAACATCTTCAATCATATTGCTTAACACCCGCACCGAGAATCCCGGGGAGTGCGAACTCAAAACCATCCGGAATGGCTTATTGTCGTCGGTCATCTGGCGGCACAGCTTCAGGAGGTTGACCAGATCGTCCTCGATCTTCCACACCTGGGCTTTGCTGCCGCGGCCGAAGGTTGGCGGGTCCATGGCGATGAGCTGATATTTGGATCCCCGACGCACCTCTCTCTGGCAAAACTTGGTCACGTCGTCAACGATCCACCGTATATTTGCCGGTATATCCGGATTGAGAGAGAGGTTTTCCTGAGCCCACTCCACCATACCTCTTGCGGCGTCCAGGTGAGTAACCATTGCGCCGCCTCTGGCCATAGCCATGGAGCCGATACCGGAGTAAGCGAACAGATTAAGCGCCCTCACCTCTTTTCCCATGCTTGCGATACCAGTTTCAAAACTTTTCCAGTTGCGGTACTGTTCGGCAAAGAATCCGAGATGTCCGAAAGCGGTTGCCTTGACCGCGAGGTTGAATCCGGCGTATCTCACCTGCCACTTTTCCGGGAGTTCTCTTTTAAACTCCCAGTGTCCGTTGCCGCGGCTGTCTCTGGTGAGAACTGCATCGGCGCGGAGCCACTCTTTTTCCGGCAGCTGCGGCTGCCAGAAAGCGTTCAATGCCGGTCTTATAATCCGGAACGGTCCGACCTGCTCGAGTTTACGGCACATTCCGCTGTCGAGCAGTTTATATTCTTCAATCTTCATTATCTGCACTTTCCTGAGCCGCTTTAACTTTAAAATTCTTCTCGCTGAAAACGAGATTCCCCCGGCATATTGTCATCAGCGGCCGGTTGGTAATCCGGTCGAAAACAGCGATATCAGCCTGCATCCGCGGAGCGAGTTCACCGCGGTCGAAGAGTGCGAGAGAACGTGCCGGATTAACGGTTACCGTTCGGGCCGCGTCCATCTCCGAAGTTCCGGCATAAGACATAAACGAATGCCAACCGGTATCCAGCAAAGTAGTGGTTCCTGCGAGGACGCCGTCAAGCGTATGGGAGAACCCGTTTTCGACTCTGATATTGGTTCCGCCGATATGGTACTTGCCGTTTGGCTGCCCTGCGGCCATGGTTGCATTGCTGATTGCGATAACCTTGTCGAGAGGTTTGCACCGGCAGGTAAGGTCGATCATTCTGGGATGGATATGCCTGCCATCGATAATCAGCTCTGTTGCGACGCGGTTGTCGGTCAGCGCCACCGAGATGAGAGATATTTCGCGTTGTTTAAGCGAAGCCATGGCGTTAAACAAATGGGTACAGCATCTTGCGCCGGCGTCGATTGCCTTCAAAGTTTCGCGTTCATCGGCCTCGGAGTGTCCCATGGAGGGGCTGACTCCTGCGGTAACCAGCACCTCTATAAGGTCGAGAGCGCCGGGCAGTTCTGGGGCGAAGGTCATGCGTTTAACGAGTCCGTTTCCAGCGGCGAGCATTTCGCGCATGAAACCGAGATCGATGGGGCAGGAGTAGACCTGGGAACCGAGCCGTCTTGGATTGATAAACGGTCCTTCGATATGAATCCCCACCGCCTCGGCGCCGGAGCATGGAGTTGCCATAATTGCGGCGAGATCGGCGAGATTTTTAATCATCACATCCGGTTCAGCGGCGACAATGGTAGGCACGAAGCTGGTCACGCCGCGTCCGGCCAGACACAGGCTCATATCGTTAATCGTTGCATCATTCTCAAGCGGCGTTGATGCGTCGAAACCGCGAGCTCCGTGAATATGCGAGTCGACGAATCCCGGGGTAGCGTACGCATTTTTTATCTCATATACCTCCAGTTCCGGTTCGTCGAGGGAAAAACCGGAGACTCCGCCGATAGCGATAATCCGGTCATTTTCACAAAGGATGCCGCAGCTCTCTATTCTTTTATACGGAGTAAGCGCATAATCGGTTATAAATAGTCGGCGTTTTCTTTTCATAACATCACTTTCCAACTGTTTTGCTTCAACATTAATGTAAAAGATAATTATTTTTTTGCAAATATGGTTATTGTTTTTTCTTTTTTTATCTCCCGGTTGCGCAATCAAACAGAGTTATAAAAGTTGGCAATTGTGTAACTGCATGGTATTGTGCTAGCGTCTGATTTTTTATTTTTGCACTACTTTGTTAAGCATCAATAATCATAAAAATTTTTCCATTATTTATTCTGTTTTTTACACTTTTTTCTATTGCATTCTTGACAATCGGCTGTAAATTGAGAACGTTGTCCGTCCGGCAGAGCCGGGCGAGGTTGTTAATAAGTTGTTAATAACTTTTCTGAATTTTCATAAGTTCTGTTATTTGAGCTTATTTGCAGAGAGTTAAGACTTTTGCGGAAACAACCGCTTCATGTTTTATCTGTTGCGGGTGGTTATGAGGTCAAAAAATGCATTGCCGCCGGGGGAATTGAGGTTATTCCGGCCAATGTGTTGCCAGTAAGGTCATTACAGCCCTGCTCCGGTGGAGATGGCGTTTAGCCTCCTGTTAATATTATTGATAACAAGAGCGGTTTCAGCAGTAAAGAAAACCTATCTGGAAAGGCCTTACGGTATAATTTCCGTATCACTCCGGTGCGGAAATTCCGACAGGGTGGCCGCTATCAGCCTGGCGTGAAAGCTCTGGCTGGGGGTGATGTTTCTGGTGCGAAGTTCCGGTTGGGGGAAAGCTCTGGCTGGGGATGATGTTTCTGGTGCGAAGTTCCGGTTGGGGGAAAGCTCTGGCTGGGGGTAATAACTCTGTTGCAAAGGTTCCGGTGTTCGTGCCGGGCGGAAAAAGGTTGACAATTTTTTAACAGACAACCTTGGGTATGGATAAAAAAGCGGTTATATTATTCCGTTTACCGCTCTGTGGTTCATTTTCCATGAATCGCGGAGCCAGGATAGTAAAGACTGCTTATATCATCCCGGATCAAAATCCGGGCATTCTTTTTTAATGAATATGGAATGCCGCCGGTTATTTTCCGGGAGTGATACGGGGAATATTTTGGATAGTTGTTTTTAATGCAACCGGTATGACAGCATAAGAGGCAGAGCTGCATCCGGCATTAACAAAAAACTTAATAAAATTCTTCCGGATGCGTCAAAAAGCGCCGGCATGATGGCGGCAGAACGCGGCATGAGGCCGGCAAGACGTCGTAATAATTATTGTCGGGCTTGAAATTGAATTGGTTGGTTGGTGAAAAAAGGAAAGAGAGAGGCGGTTTAAATGACATCGGACAAGAGCCGGGCGGCGGAGATATGGCAGGCCGCCAAGGCCAAACTGCGTCATATTCTGCATAAAGATACGATGGCGCAGTGGTTTGATAATATAGTTATAGTGGATATGGATGGCAGTGATATTATCCTCGGAGTATCCGATGAATTTTTCGCCGACTGGTTCACCAACAATTTTGGAGATATACTCAGCAAGGCGCTGAATGATATTGACGGCAACAGTTACACCTTCTCTCTCCGCACCGGTTTTGAACCGGTTCATGTAAAGGAAGAACCGCCTGCCGCCAAACCGGAGCCGAAGGCTGAAGTCGTTGGGGATGAACCTGTTCCGCTTCAAGTAGCGATCCAGCAGCGCACTGCCCGCACCTCCCGTCCGGCGACAATCCATCATGGAGTAGTCCGTCATACATTTGACAATTTTGTGGTCGGGGAAGAGAACCGCTACGCCTTTGCCGCGGCGGAGATGGTGGCACATTCGCCCGGCAGTTACAATCCGCTCTATATTTACGGCGACACCGGAATTGGGAAGACCCATCTTATTCAGGCGGTACGCAACGAGATGCTGGCGTTGAACCCTGACATGCGGGTGCGCTACGCCTCGTGCGAAGAGATATTGAATGATTTTGTCGACTCGCTCCATCAAAGGGAAAAATACAGCAAATTCCGCTCTTCACTGCGGGATATTGATGCGCTTCTGGTAGATGACGTTCACGCATTGGCCAACAAAGAGCAGCTGCAGGAGCAGTTCTTCAACACGTTCAACGACTTATACCGTCAGAACAAACAGATTATTCTGACCAGTGACAAACAGCCGTGTGAAATTCAGGGGTTGGAAAAACGCCTGATCTCCCGTTTTGAATCGGGCGTGACTACGGAGATAACGCCTCCGGGTTATGAGATACGCCTGGCTATTCTGCGGCAGACGGCGGATGAATACATGTGTTCAAAGATTGATCCGGAAGTGCTTGATTTTCTGGCGGTCAATATTTCGAGCAGTGTCCGCCGGCTCAAAGGTGCGCTGCTGCGGGTGGTATGCTCGGCCTCGGCCACGGGCAACCGGATAACGGTTCCGTTTGCTGAAACTGTTCTGCATGAACTGCTTGAAGACGAAAACAGTGCAAAATCCGTCTCCTTTGAAGAGATTCAGTCCAAAGTTGCCGCCCACTTCGGGCTGCGCATCAGCGACATTCTCTCCAACCGCCGTCCGCGCAACATTGCCGAACCGCGTATGGTGGCGATGTATCTGTGCCGTACTCTGACCGGCGGCTCATTTCCGGAGATCGGTGCGGCATTCGGCAAAAATCATGCCACTGTGATGAATGCGATGAAGAAGATTCCTGAGCTCTGCAAAACCAGCGAATCGCTGCGTCACTCAGTACAACTTCTGGAACGGCAGTTGAAGCAGAAGAAATAGATCAGTTTATTTAAACTGCGGATTTGCGATATAAAAAAACCGCTGTCAGGATTGATTCCCGGACAGCGGTTTTTTATTTGCCGTTGATTAATTTCCGTCGGCCTGTGGAATTGAATTTTCCCGGCGGCGCAGGAACAGCCCGCGCACCCACACTGCAACAGCGATAACTGCGGTAATGGCTCCTGCCGTCCAGTATGCGTCATGCAGCTCCATACCGAAACCGAGCGGACCGCCATGTTCCTTGGATATCCACAGGATGTAACATACGACGATAAAGGTCATAAATATCCCCGGGATCCACGCTACCAGACCGTTTTTCTTACGGCGCATCAGCCATACAGTAGCCGCCATCAAAGTGGATGCGGCCAGCACCTGATTTGCCCATGAGAAATAGTTCCACAATTGATTGAACGAATTGGCGTCCTTGTTGCTCCATAAAAGCAGCCCGACAACGATAACAATCAGAGGAATAACAATAATCATGCGGTTGAAGAAGCTCTTCTGGTCGAGTTTAAAAATCTCTGCCAGACTGAGCCGCAGACTGCGCATAGCGGTATCTCCTGAAGTAACTGCCAGAATTATCACGGCGATAACTGTAACGCCGCCCCATCCGGAACCGAGGAAATGGGTGGTTATTTTGACCAGCACATTGTTGGGATTTGCGGTCATAAGTTCCGGGAAAAGATTGTAAATCGCCATACCGGCCGCGGCCCAGATCATTGCGATCAGCCCTTCAACCACCATCATACCGTAAAATGAACTGCGCGCCTGCCGTTCTGTTTCCATGGTGCGGGCGATAATCGGCGACTGGGTAGCGTGAAATCCGGAGATAATTCCGCATGCAATAGTTACAAAAAGCAGCGGGATAACCGGTTTATTATTAGCTGCGGTCCACATATTTTCCTTGAAAGCGAGCGATTCGCTGAGCAGATTGGCATCCGGAACCATGTCGCATTCAAATATAATCGCGCCGAAGATGGCGATAGTGCCCAACAGCAGCATCAGGCCGAAAAGCGGATAAATTTTGCCGATAATCTTGTCCACCGGGAAAAGTGTCGCGGCGATATAATATATAAAGATAATCACCACCGCATACCAGAACCAGGATGGATCGTTCAGCATTCCGCCGAAAAGCTGCGCCGGAACGTTGATGAACACCGCCACCACCAGCAACAGCAGCACGGTCATGAAAATCGAGAACAGCCAGTAATAGCATTCCCCCAGATTTCCGCGTATAAGCTCAGGCAGATTGGCGCCGTTTTTACGCAACGACATCATTCCGGCAATAAAGTCATGAGTCGCCCCGCCGATAATATTACCTAAAGGTATGATAAGAAATACAATAGCGCCGAATCTGATCCCGAGTATCACCCCTATAACCGGGCCGATGCCGGCGATATTCAGCAGTTGAATAAGCATGTTTTTCCAGTGCGGCAGGACAACATAATCCACCCCGTCGGCGCACTTTTTTGCCGGTGTTTCGCGGTCGTCCGGTTCCAGAATCCGTTCAATGATTCCGCCGTAGTAATGATATCCGGCCACCAGAAGCAGGATACCAAATATGAAACTAAGCATTTTCCATCTCCGTTTTGAAAAAGATTATTATAATATTTATCCAGTTGTCAACTTAAAAAAATAAAAAATCATTATGCCGGGAAATTGTCTTAATCCGGTGATTTTTAACTATATATTATATCTTGATTTCAGTTTTTTTCAAACTTTTTCAATAGTTTGACGATATAATATTCATGAATGCGGGTATTTTTTTATACCTCTTATTTGCTTTTTAGCGCAAACGGTCTATTTTTATTTCAAACATCTCTATGGAGGCGCTGATGGCGGAAAAACTGCAAGCTGGAATAAATCTGCGAATAAAAATAGTTCTTGTGCTGTTTGCAATATGGCTGGCCGCGATACTGGTCATGCTGTTCAGGATTGGCGTGATTCAGCGGGACAGATATCAGGATCCGGGCAACAGCATTGCGGTCAGACAATTCTTCATCCACCCGATGCGCGGTACGATTCTGGATAAAAATCAGACGCCGCTGGCGTGGTCGACCGTCTATTATGATCTCACCATGGACTACTCCTCGTGTACACCGGAAACAAGGCAGAAAATTTTTGACCGGCTGATTACGGTGATTCCGGAATTTTCCACCACCTGCACCAATGATGGTGACGAGGGAATTGTGCCGATATACCAGGATCTGACTCCGGAACAGCTGCCCCAGCTTATTCCACTGGTGGAAGAGTTCCCGGTATTGGCAGTAAGGCCGCGGGTTGACCGCGCGGTATACGACGACCCGGCAGTACGCAAACTGCTCGGCACGGTGGCCAACAATGAGAACTGCCTGACCGGAATAAGCGGGCTGGAAAAAAAATATGACAAGGTTCTGACCGGCACGGCGGAAATATTTGAAATCATTGTCGACCGGTTCGGGAAGCCGATACTTTCCACCCGTAAAATCCTGCAATACCCGGTTCCCGGCAAGGATGTAATTCTGCAGTTTACCGTGGATGATATAATCAAAGCCAATATGCCGGATACGGCAACGGAGGCGGATAAAAAATGACAAACCAAGCGAAAAACAGCGGCGATATAAATATAATCTGGGAGCGTTCATCGTTATCCTGGACCATAGCCGCGCTATGCGCACTTCTTGGCTTATGGGGATGCCTGGCCATATACAGCACTCAGATTGTCGCTCTGAATGACTGGGGCTTTCTCGGCCGGCAGATTATCTTCCTGGTTATCGGATTGCCGATCATGGTAGGATGCTGGAAAATACCATTCAGCTTTTATCAGAAATTCGGCTGGATAATGGGGATTCTGGCTCTGGCTGCGGTGATCGCGGTACTCTTTTTCGGCACCAAAATTAATGGCATGGCGGGATGGTTTGAACCTTTTCCGGCTTTCCGGATACAGCCGTCTGAACTGGCAAAACCGTTTTATCTGCTCGCCCTCTATCTTTTGTGGCGTAAACTTGCCGCAGGCGGCAGCTGGAAGGCGGTATTGCCGACAATCGTTGCCGGAATGCTCTTCGCCGTTCCGGTCGCCTTAGAACCGGATTACGGTTCAGCGGCGATTTTTTTGACCACTATGGTGATCTTCCTGTTTATTTCCGGAGCAAAAATCCGGGAACTGATCATCAGTTTTATCATTTTTGCCGCAGCGGTCGGTGCTGCGGCAGCATGGCGGTGGGAGCTGATCTGCCGGAGAATAGACGCGCTTGGCAGCGGAGACTTATTCGGCAACGGCTGGCATGTCAAACTGTTCCAGCTGGCGATATCACGCGGCGGATGGACCGGCGCGAAACAGGGCAATTCTATTTGGACAGAGAATTATCTACCTCTGGCGCACAATGACTCCATCTTTGCCGCCATGGCCGAAATTCTTGGGTTACTGGGAACATTGCCTCTGCTTATTATGATGGGTGCATTGATCTATCTCATGCTGAAGTTGGCTTGGAAATGCAACGATTCATGCCGGAAAATGTTTATTGCCGCAACCGCTTTTATGATCGGAGTGCAGGCGCTGCTGCATATCAGCGTAAATGTTACGTTGCTGCCGCCATCGGGGTTGACGCTGCCGTTTATCAGCTATGGCGGAAGCTCGCTGATCAGTACCATGATCATGATCGGTATTGCACTGAGCGCCGCCAATGTCAGAGATGATGAGCAACTCGGCTAAAATCGCCATTTTAATCCGACTGCGGCTTGAAAATTCACTGTTTTTGATTATCTTATAAAAATACGGCAAGCCGGAGAGCAGATGCTTTTCGGCATAATATTAACTTAAATCTGAGGATGGTATGAGTACAGAAACGTTAACTCCACCCGCTGAAAACGAACCTCCGTCTAGAATCTACGGCAGAGGTGAAAGTACGGCCGTCTTCAGCTTTGAGCAGATTTGATTTCCGTACAGCACCCTGTCGCATAGATCTTCAACAACGGAAAAAAGGAATGATTTATGCAGATAATTGTTACATTGCCCGCAAATGGCGCGGCTTTGAGAAATGAGGTGGTATTATGATTCAGATGTTTCATAAGGCCAGTTATAATTTACGGGAAATTGCCGAACTCGAACCGGGTTGCTGGATCAATATAACCACACCGACTCCGGCCGAAGTAGAAGATATATCCCGGCGGCTCAATATCCCCCAGTCCATGCTTACCGACCCGTTGGACAAGGATGAACGCGCCCGTATCGAAATTGAAGATGATACCCTGCTTATCCTGCTGCGTGTGCCATATTTTACCAGCGACGCCGACGTACCTTTTAATACCGCCCCGCTGGGGATTATCTATTCCGGCGACTTTGTAATCACCGTGGCGAGCCGGCATGCCAATATTATGAACGACTTTGCCAACGGTCTGGTACGGAATTTTATCACGGTCAACCGGGAACGATTTATCTTCCAGATTCTCAACCGGGCAGCGCTTCTGTATTTGAACTATTTGAAAGAGATCAATATCCGCACGGAAAACATCGAACGTGAACTGCAGACTGCAGTAAGTAATCATAAGTTGATCAATTTACAGCTGCTGGGTAAAAGTTTAGTATACTTCACCACCAGTTTGAAAGCTAACGAAATCATGATCGGACGGCTCTCAACTATCAAACAGTTCAAGGTGGCAGAAGATGACGAAGAGCTTTTTGCCGATGTGATCGTTGAGTACCGCCAGGCGTTGGAAATGGCTACGGTATATAACAATATTCTTAACGGAACTATGGATGCATTCGCCTCCATCATCTCCAACAACCTGAACGTGGTAATGCGTACTTTGACCTATATCAGCGTACTCCTGATGGTGCCTACTCTGATTACCAGTATATACGGAATGAACGTACGTCTGCCATTCGCAGAAAGTGAATACGGCTTCCCTATCGTTATGGGAGGAGCAATTGTTGTATCGGTTATAGTGTGGCTTTATATGTGGCGTAAAAAATTATAATCCCATTTTTAATATGCGAGGTCTTTATTAATGAAGAAAAATATTCTCTGTATTGGCGCAGGTTATGTCGGCGGACCGACAATGGCGGTGATCGCCGACCGCTGTCCGGATTGCAAGGTTACCGTAGTCGACATCAACAGCGAACGCATTGCAGCCTGGAATTCGGATAATCTGCCCATTTTTGAACCGGGATTGGATGAGGTGGTGAAACGCCGGAGAGGGAAAAACCTCTTTTACTCTACCGATATCGCCGGAGGAATCAAGGCGGCGGATATTATCTTCGTTTCTGTAAATACCCCAACTAAAACATTCGGAGCGGGCGCGGGCAAGGCAGCGGATTTGCAATACCTTGAAAAAACCGCCCGCAGTATTGTCGAATATGCCGACAGCGATAAAATTGTGGTGGAAAAAAGCACCCTCCCCGTGAGAACCGCTCAGGCAATGAGCCGGATTCTGCAATCCAATACCAAGAATCTGAACTTCCCGGTACTCTCCAATCCGGAGTTTCTCGCCGAAGGTACCGCCATATCAGACCTCGAAAATCCCGACCGCGTTCTTATAGGCGGTATGGAGACACCGGAGGGACAGGCGGCGTTGAATGAACTGGTTGAATTATACGCCCAGTGGGTTCCGAGAGAACGCATCATTACCACCAACCTCTGGAGCAGTGAATTGAGTAAGCTGGTGGCAAACGCTCTTCTGGCACAGCGGATATCGTCGATAAACAGTATTTCTGCCCTGTGCGAAAAAACTGAAGCGAATGTATATGAGGTCGCAGCCGCCGCAGGACGCGACAGCCGTATAGGACCGA
Organism: uncultured Victivallaceae bacterium; assembly: GCA_944392655.1. Taxonomy (GTDB): domain Bacteria; phylum Verrucomicrobiota; class Lentisphaeria; order Victivallales; family Victivallaceae; genus CALXXL01. The sequence continues at coordinate 49,896 of CALXXL010000005.1, read as the reverse complement.
AATTCCTCCATGCCAGCATCGGATTCGGCGGATCATGTTTCAAAAAAGATATCCTCAACCTGGTTTATCTCTGCGAATATTACGGCTTGCCTGAGGTCGCCGCTTACTGGGAACAGGTGGTGAAAATGAATGACTTCCAGGCCAGAAGATTTGTTCAGAATATGATTGGCGCAATGTTCAATACCGTATCAGCCAAGAAGATCGCCATCTTCGGATTCGCATTTAAAGCCAATACCGGAGATACACGCGAATCCCCCGCGTGCGCTGTATGTCATCAGCTGCTCGAAGAACGCGCTGAACTGTCGATTTATGACCCCAAAGCACTGGAAAATGCTAAAATCGACCTCGCCAACGCTCAGGGCAGAATCAACTACTGCACTTCGCCATATGAGGCGGCAAAAGGAGCGCATGCTATCGCGATAATGACCGAATGGAATGAGTTTAAAGAGCTCGATTATCAGAGAATTTTTGACAATATGGAGAAACCGGCTTTTATCTTCGACGGACGCAATATTGTCGATCACCAGTATCTGTATGAATTGGGATTCAACGTATATCCCATAGGAAAAAAATCTCTCGTCCATGTCTGACATTATAATTGCACCGGCACTTCCGGAAGATATTGATGCAATAATGGCGGTTCAGAATAACGCCTATTCCGCTATCACTCCGGAAAACCGGGAAACAATGGCAAGCCGGATAAAACTGGCGCCAGAAGGATGTTTTACCGCCAAACAGAACGGTATGCTCATGGGGTATATTTTAAGTCATCCGTTCATCGCCGGTGAGATTCCGCCATTGGGTAAACCGCTGGAGCAACTGCCGCCAAACGCTGACTCGTGGTATCTGCACGATCTTGCGCTTGAATGCGGACTGCGTGGAACCGGTGCGGCTGCACTGCTGGTAAATGCGGTGAAATATATTGCTGCAAAGCATGGCTTTCAGCAGATATTTCTCGTTTCGATTCAGCAGAGCAGCGGATTCTGGCGGAAAATGGGGTTTGCTGAAATTCTTCCGGAAGACGGGAAAATAATGCAGAAACTGCGCTCGTACGGCCGGGACGCAATATATATGAAAGCGGAAATTTAAAATTAACCGTTGTTTCTTAAACAACGTAATTCTTGATGGTGTTGTATTATGAAAAAATTTATTACTTTTGTCCGCCACGGCTCTCTCCCCGCCGAGGTGGCTAACACAATGGTGGGGCATTGCGATGTACCTTTGAGCGAAACCGGCAGGGAAGAAGCTCTGGCGGTCGGAAGATATCTTAAAAACAGAAGTTTTGACGCCGCATATTCGGGAAATCTGGCCCGTGTGGTCGAAACCCGGGAGCTGGTATATTCCATAGCAGAAAATCTGCCGCCAAACATTATCACCGATCCCAGACTTAACGAAATGGATTTCGGCGACTGGAGTCTGCGGCCGGTAACCGAAGCGCCTCCGGATACCTGGGAGGTCGGCAATCCGGACTACCGCTTCCCCGGCGGCGAGTGCATGGGCGACTTTATGGCCAGAACACGCGGTGCATTGGCCGATATATGTGCATCTCCGGCGGAAAAAGTCGTCATTTTCTCTCATGGCGGAGTTATTATGGGGCTTCTGGCTGACATGATCGGACTGCCGCGCAATAATCAATTTCATTTGTGGGTTGAACGCGGTTCAGTCGCTGAAGTCGTGGTTTGCGACGACGGACGCAACCGGCTCAACCGCATATTCAGACCGCTCGACTTCTTTTGAGGTAAATAATTTATGAATATATTTACTCCGATAAAAATAAACGGAATGGTGGTTAAAAACCGTTTTGTTCGCTCAGCAACTCAGGAGAGTCTGGCTACTCCGGAAGGATTCGCATCCGAACGCCTGACCAATGTTCTGGTTGAGCTGGCGAAAAATGAACTCGGTATGATAATTACCGGACACGCCTTTGTATCACCGGAGGGACGGGCCGGTAATTTACAGCAGAGCGCAGCATCTTTTGACGCGGTAAACTCTTTCCGGGAGACGGTTGATCAGATTCATAAATACGGCGGGAAAGTTGTTCTCCAGCTCGCCCATGCAGGTGGCTATGCCAAAGACGCCGACAATGCCGTAGGCCCCTCCTCTTTTATCGCCCGCGATGGACGCAAGCCGTGCCGGGAAATGACAAAGAGTGAAATCGCCCATGCAGTTTCATGCTTTGCCAATGCCGCACGCCGGGCAGAAGAGTGCGGATTTGACGGAGTTCAATTGCACGCAGCACACGGTTATCTCTTAAGCGAATTTCTATCCCCGTATTACAATAAACGTCAGGACGAATACAACGGCGACGCGGACAACCGCGCACGCTTTCTCTTTGAGACTCTTGAAGCTGTCAGAGCCGCAGTGTCGCCGGACTTTCCGGTAATGGTGAAGATTAACGCCGAAAATTTTATTGACGATGGATGCTTTGCCGCCCTCCCCGGAATTATGGCCGGAATGGAGAAACGGGGACTGGATGCGGTTGAACTCTCCGGCGCACTGCCGGTATCCCCACCGCAATTTATGACGATACGCCCCGGCGATATAAAGCCCAACGCTCCGGCATATTATGAGGAACAGGCGAAAATATTAAAAACTCAACTGCATATCCCGGTAATCGTGGTCGGCGGTATCCGTTACCGCGAACAGGCGGAGAGAATGATCTCGGAAAATGTCTGCGATATGGTCTCACTGTGCCGCCCGCTGATCCGCGAACCGGAGTTGATTGCACGGTGGCAGGAGGATCCAACCCGAGCCGCATGCATCAGTTGCAACCGCTGTCTGCGACCGCTGATAACCGGCAGAGATTACTGCTGCCCGATAAAAAATCAATTGCACTAACCAAAATTTTTCAAGGAGTATGTATTATGATAAGTGAAAAATTACAACAGGCTTTCAATGAACAGATTAACAAGGAGCTTTTCTCGGAATACCTCTATCTGGCCATGAAAAACTTCTTTGAAGAACTTAATCTGCCGGGGTTCGTCAACTGGTTCGATGTTCAGATGCAGGAAGAACGCGCCCATGCCATGGGACTCTACAGCTATCTCTTGCAGCGCGGCGGTAAAGTCACTTTTGAAGCAATCGATAAACCGGTGGTAACCGGCACATGCCCATTGTCGGTATTCGAACAGACTCTCGCACACGAAGAGTTCGTAACTTCAAGAATCAACGCCCTTACCGACACCGCGGATGAAGACCGCGACCGCGCCGCTGTATCATTCCTGGACTGGTATATCAAAGAACAGGTTGAGGAAGAGGATAATGTCCGCAAAATCATCGCTACTCTGAAATTGATCGGCGATGACAAAAAAGCCTTGCTGATGCTGGATAAAGATCTGGCTACCCGCACATTCGTCGCTCCGGTTATCGGATAATAACTGCTTCAGCCAATAATAAAAACACCCGACTGAATATCAATTCAGCCGGGTGTTTTTTTACAATTCAAATATTATTTTACCAGCTCAACCAGCAGATAATCCGTCAGACCGCCCTGCGGAATCTCATATTCCACATAAGCTCCGTCATCCACTGCGTCAACCGTATCGTCTCCATACAGAGTATACAGATTGGCCTTGCTGTAACAGAAATCCTTCAACGCATCCGGCTTGCGGACACGTACACGGATCGGCTGCGCATTAGGTTTGAACGGAACCGGATCGTTATGACCAAATCCGGTACCGGGTTCGTCCTCTTTCAAAGTATCCGTCGCATTGACCAGATGCGTGGTCAGAGTGCCGGTCTTACTGTAATAACTGGATACCAGCGTGCAGTCTGGAGCACACTCCGTCTCAATATCAGCTTCGCCAAGCTCAGCGATTATGCGGTCAGCCAAAGCATCGCGCCGCTGGTTCTCCGCATCCGTAAACGGCTGCCACGCCCCATCACTGGGCAGACGGCGCGGCTTGCCGTCAATGTCGGTTCCATAAGTAAAGGCCCGTTTGTATGACGGTACTCCCAACTCTTCGGCACTCATTACCAGCAGTTTCCCATTGCCGGAACAACCCAGCAGCTTGAACACTTTTTCCCGGGTACGCATTGCACCGGTAATGCAGTCGCCCATGCCACACTCTTCACACCAGATCAACGTGCCGCCGGCACGCATGAAGTCACCAAGCTGAACTATTTCAGAATCTGCCATGAAACGGGCACTCGGCACAATTATAACTTTATAATTGTTGTACTCCTTCCAGTCACGGTAACTGACTATCGCAAACGGAATGTTGTTGAATATACACGCCTGCCCTACCCCGCAGATCATCTTATAAGTTTCATCCGAATATTTGCCATCCAGCTCACGGCTTCTGGCCGAGTCGTAAATACCTACACGACCATTCACAGTAAGATGATTCAAAAGATCAAAGTGACGCGCCTCAAATGCACGCAGAGGACCTTCAGCCGCAATGTTGTTCGTGTGATCTGTACCCAGATATTTGTGCCCGCAATACATCGACAACGCCCAGGCAAACAACTGGATATTCTTTGTAGGCGGATAGTACAGCGACATCACCGGAACATTGTAGCGGTGGCATACCGCCGAACGGTGATAGGCTTCAAGCACATATTCCGGCCATGAATAACGAATCGCGCCGCAGCAGCACTCCTGAAATCCCCAGTCCAGACGGGGCAGATCATCAAATACATACGCCCACGGATTTGCCCAGCTCATACTGGTGGCAATGTAGTTCGGACGAAGCATCTTCAGCCCAAGTGACGTATAGTGATCAACCACCGCCTGATGGAAGTTTACACTGGATTCATAACGGAAGTTTTTCCAGGTAAGAAACAGCTCTCCCTCCTGATCCGCCAGCATCGCTTCCCAACCGGCTTTATCCCCGGCTTCAGGCAGCTCTTTGCCGTAACGTTCGCGGAAGAGACGACGGCAGTGCGGACAGGCACAGGAGTCCAGCGCGTAAAACTCTACATCGTCGGTCATTATACCATCAACACCCTGACGGTAGACATCCTCCAGATAATTGAAGTAGCGTTTACGGTAATCCGGATTGTTGGTACACATAGCCCACGCATGATAGAGATCCACCCACAGCGGCTCCCCGGTTAATCCGGAATACTGCACCAGGTCTTTTAATTTAACCCCGTCAACATCACACTCAAGCGACATGTCGGCCTCAAGTTTCGGATAATCTTCCGGTTTGGCACGGACAAAGGCATTAACCCGGTCACTGCGGTCCTTATAACCATTGAACAGATTGCACGAGTGGTGCTCAACTACATATATGCCAACCGCATGACAGGCATCAACCACACGCTTGATTGTACGGTTGATCTCCTTGAAATAACTGCGGAAGTTCCACCGGAAATGCGTGGAGGAAAAGGTCATTACATGCGTGATTCCAGCCGCCTTGAAATCATTGGCGATCTTTGCAATGTCCGCATCTGTGGCATGAAAAATCTCCTGCTCCTTATACCACAGGAACCCCCACTGCGCATGATCCGGACGAGTCTCAAACTGATTGTTGGACATGATTTTGTCTCCTTAATTACAACACTGTTACGGTTCGCCGGTTAATATAACCGCGACCTGAACAAATACAATTTTCCCCATCCGCATATTTTATAAAAAAATATAAACAGATGCTTGTTTGACAGAAAAAAAACTATATATTCTAAAACAAAAATATTTTTGCTCCGTTTGACGGGAAATAACTTTTTTGAGGATTGCTTATGAATAATATCACTCCCGCTAAAACCACTCGCGTGATTTCAGTGGATATTCTGCGCGGAATCACCATCTTTGTTATGATTTTTGCCAACTTCGGTTTTATGGACTCTCCATGGTTCATGCGACACTATGATTACCGGGCATTCAGCGCGGCAACTTATGTGGATTATATTTTTTCCATGTTCCTGCTGCTGGTCGGGATATCAATACCATTGGCGTTCAAAAAATATGGCGACTCTTTCAAGGACAATCTGAAGGCAATTGCGCATGTTATCATAAGAAGCGCTTCTTTGCTGTTCATCGGACTATTGCTGATTAATCAGCCAAACCTGGAAAAAATGGGCGACTGGAGCTTCCTGCACGGCTTCTGGGATTGGACCGGCGCGGAAAATTATACATGGGTCGCCACATGCGCATGGCGGGCTTTGATGACTGCCGGAATAATTCTCGCATTCAACCAGACCACCGCCGACGATTACAGGTGGCGCAGGATTTCTCTGGCCCTCAGAGCCGTCGGCTGGGGCATACTTATCTATTACATGATTGTATTTGTACCACAATATACCCAGAATATACCTTTGGAGTTACAGGAAAAACCATTGTGGTATCGGGCATGGCGATGCGTCTTTTTTGACCAGGGCAACTGGCTGCGCGGAGGATGGTGGGAGATTATCGGTTTGATAGGATGGGGATATCTGGGCGCAAGTCTGGCATATTTGTTCGTCCGGAAATTCCCGGAATTATTATATCTGGTTATGACATTCTTCCTTATCGTCGCGCTGTCAGGCATGTATGGACGGTTTGAAGGTTATGAGTGGCTCAGCAGATATGCTCAGAGAATCGGAACATATTCATTCATTGTCACTCTCGGCGTTGGCGCCGGAACCATGTTGCTGCGCTCATCCGGCAACCACAAAGCCATGTTGTCCATGATGGGAAAGTTCCTTATTATGTGTCTACTCCTCTCTGCCCTGACCACACCATTGGCAGGCCTGGGAGCAAACGGCGCGGAGGCAGAGGATTTGTGGTACGGCTCAATTTACCGGTTCCTGTTCGGCCTTAATAAAAATGAAAGTACATTGGGATGGCTCTTCACTACCGGCGTGATCGGAGCAGCATTATGGATGGTATTTTACATTATCTGCGATATCTGGAAAAGAGATAATTTTATTCTCAGATTCTTCCGCGAACTCGGGAGTGTACCATTAACTGCTTATATTTTCCAGATCTTCTTCTTCTCGGTAATATTCGGAACCAGAGCGCTGGTATTTTCGGTTGATCCGGAAAAATCCAACATGTGGATTTCTCTTATATGCAGCCTCGCAGTAACTGTGGTTATATGCCTTGCCGCCGTATTGTGCAAAAAGAAGAAATTCAGCCTGAAACTTTGAAAATCAGAACTCAATATGATATATTATTAAATAATCTGCCTGGGTAGCTCAGTGGATAGAGCAGAAGTTTCCTAAACTTTTGGTCGGAGGTTCGATTCCTCTCCCGGGTACCAATAGCGGTTTGCGGCCGGGTTGCAAAAAGTTGTGACCCGGCCTTTTTACGCTAAAAAATATCGAATTTGGCTGTTTTTCCTGTTTGCATAAAAATCGTCAAAGATGGCAATTTCGCGCCTCAAAATGGCAAAAAATGGCAATAAAAATTTAAAGCCGTCTTAACATTTTTTCATTGATATATCAATCAACCTCTATCTTCACCCCTTAACAAAGTTTTTTCTGCCGCTCGTAACCGTTATTTCCACCAAAAACAATAACATCGCCTCTCATGGCAAAGGCAGACAATCAAAAATATCGTAATTTTTCTCATAACCGTTTGATTTTTCCTGTTTTAATGATAATAATTAAATGATTCCTCACTTGCCGGGTGGGGCTATAAGTGAGTGATGTTTGTGCACGGGGGCACCTTTATTTTCGAGCAGGGACTCCTGTTGAAATACCTACCTGTGTCTCTCAGACTTTTATACAACAAGTCATAGGTAATGGTGTGGCTGTAACTTCTATGAAGGAGTAATGTAAATGCATGAGTTTCTAGGAGGAATTCGAATCGGCGATTCATCCTGCAATGCAATTAACTACTCCTATCCTTTTACCAAAGTAGTTTTTACAGAGAATGCATTACAACTTTCAATTGGTGTCTTTTTTCTGAAGAAAAGGTATTTTCTTCCATATTATGCAATAACTGGTGTCTCTTTGAAAAAGGGAATTGTCTGCCGGGGGATATTAATAAAGCATCAGTTAAATCATATTCCGGAGTTTATTGTTTTCTGGACAGGAAGATATAAGCGCTTTTTAGAAGAATGCAAGAAATATTCAATTCCGATACACTAACAGATTGATCCATCCTGCTCTATCAGCTATGAGCTTTCTACAAAAGTTCAGGTCAATGAAAGCGGCAAAAATACAGGGCAGTATGCAATAGATTAATGCCAGCACAATTAACCACGGTTATAATATCAATTTTAATTAAGTATTTACGCAAATTGTGACAGTTATTCTGCATGAGAGATAAATTTCTGATAATTCATGAATATTTTTTATATTTCCGGAGTTTTATGTTTGATTTTTGCGGCTCTGTATTGTAGTATTTATTATAGAGATTTTTCGCGTCAACACCCCGGAGGAGCGGTACTATGAGAGTAAGGCAGACGGTTCTGGTATTTCTCACAGAATTATTATTACCCCGGAGCTTCTCTCGCGCAAAGATATGCCTGAACGTTCTCACAGACGAGTTTCAGAAAAAATGGGAAACTCTCACAGAATAGGGTATGACCATGAAAATTATCTATTTTGCTATCATAATTTTATTTACCGGAGTTATAATTGCCTTAATATTACCAGGTTATCATTCCCGTGATTTGAACAGCGCAGCACGTACCGCCAAAAAGAATATTCTTCTTTTTCAAGAAATTATTTTTTCAGATGCACCACCGCTGAAAGAGGAAATGAATTTATGCATATATCTTTATTACCAATCTAATGATAAAATCAGTGAAAGTATCCGCCGGCAGTATAACATTCCCCATGATTTTGAGTATTCGCTGGTCGGAATGCTGTTACAGTACAAAAAGGAGATTTTTTCCCTGTTGAAAAGTAATTATCATATTATTATTGCAAAGCGATACACGAAAATACCAACAAATTTTCACACCATATCATATGTAAGAGTTGTACCAGAAGATTCCTGGCACGGAATATCATCTGAAAATATATTATTCCCGACTACATCGATTTGGGAAACATTATATGTTGAAGATATTCAAATCAATAATACCCCATTGCCGGAACTGCTGGAGATTTCTCCGGAAGGGAAAATTCTGAATCCGGAAATCGAAAAAAGATTTTTAGAAGATGTCGCAAAATTGTCTCATAAATAACGGGAAACGCTTACAGAATAGGGTTATGGCTATGAAGATTATCTATTTTGCCATCATAATTTTACTTCTTGGAGTGGTAATCTTTTCTATGTTACCAGGCTCTCCTTCCCGTGATTTGGACAGTGCAGCACGATCCGTAGAAAATAATATTCTTCTTTTTCAGGAAACCATTTTTTCAGATTCGCCCCCGTTAAAAGAGGAGATGAATTCATGTATATATCTTTTTAACGGTGCTACTGACAGCATAAGTGCAAATATCCACCGGCAATACAACATTCCCGATGATTTTGAATATTCACTGGTGGGGTTGCTGTTGCAATACAAAAAGGAGATTTTTTCCCTGTTGAAGAGTGATTATCATATTATTATTGCACAGATCTACTCGGAAACACCGCCCAATTTTCATACCATACCATATGTGAGGGTTGTATCAGAAAGCCCTAAACGCGGAGTGGCATCTGAAAATATATTATTCCCGACTACATTGATTACCGGAGCGTTATATGTTGAAAAAATTCAAATCAATAATACCCCATTGCCGGAGCTGCTGGAAATTTCTCCGGAAGGGAAAATTCTGAATCCGGAAATGGAGAAAAGATTTTTAGAAGATGTCGCACAATTATCACATAAATAACCATCCGTACTTGCAATCGGAAAACAACAGAATATAGTAACTCAAAGGAGTTTACGCCAATCGTTCAATAGAAAATTGTCCAATTGGAAAGGTAAGTGCAATGAAAAACATTAAACAGGCACTGGCAGTTTTCATTATCGGTTTTTGTATATTGATAATGTGGCTGGAATTGATTCTAATTCTGGCTAAGAATGGATTAATTGTAAAAATATTGGCGATCCTGTTTCAACAGAATTTTGACATAATTGTATCAATTATTTTTATTTTATCTCTGTTATGTGCCATAATTTTATCTATGGCTTTCTATTGGGCAATGCAAGTACATAACGTATTTAACGTCCAGAATATGGCGCACAATATGTTTTCAGGCAAAACCAAGCCAGAAGTGCTTGAAATCGTATTTAAAGAATCATCCGTCTTAAGTGATGGTGGCTTAAATATTATGACCGCTACCACCCAACAAACATATAGCAATTATTGTTATAAAAACTTGAATGAAGCTGTTAATGATGAAAAACTGATGACGGCTGAAATATGGCGGGTTAATGTCCGGAAGAGATCTAAAACCATGCAGCAATACGAGATAGAGGTAGAGTTATATTTCGAGAATGGTAAAGTAGCCAGAGATAAAGTTATTGGCTGGAGCTTGTTCTTGTTTGGCAAAATAATCTGCAAGTAAAGGCTCTATACTTTACACTAGCTACCATACCACTTAAACATATTATAAAGGAGCCCCTGCGGAAAATGCGGATCGTGATACTACTCGGGCTATTAACAAACTGATAACTTTAGATTCTGTCAGTTTTTGGAATTTTGAATGGAATGCTTTGATATATGAGCCAAATTCAAAAAGATTGACTCAATACATCGCAGTACTTTCGACAGCAAATACGGAAGATATCGCATTGGGTACGGTTCGCGACTTGACCAAAATTCTTAAGAAAATTCAGAAAGGTTGTACAGAATGAAAAAATGGAGTGTTGTTTTTTGGGGCGTGTTTTGCTATGTTTTGCCATGCTAAAGATTCCAGTACGAATGGCAATCTACCGTTTGTTATTGATTTTTTAACAAAAATTCATAGCGCGCATAAATTCACAATACAAGATGAACAAAAATTTTTGGGAATGAATGGAGGAATTTTGAATGCGATGGGATATGATGGCTCAAACTTAGTGAGTTCGCTTCCAGGTGTACAGCCTGGTTCAGATAAACCTGTTCCTATATATTTATTTGAGTGAGGTTTTTATGAAATTAATATTGTGTTGCTGTATAATTATGTTATGTACTAGTTGTAGTTCCACTTTTTCTCCTGTTGGACAATGGGATTTGTATGCTCAACAAAATAATATTTTGGAAAGGCTTACACCCCACGTTCAAATGAATATTTATGAGAATGGAGAATTTGTTTGTACTGCTATTGAAAAAAACGATACGACAAAGAATAATGGTAAGTGGAAACAAATTGGTGATAATTTATTTTTTGAAGATGCGACGGGTAAATTTAGCGCTTTTATGCCCAGTATGGATAAAATTGTATTAAAAAATCAACCTTTTTCAGAATTCGGCACACAACTATTATATATAAAAGTAGGAGATATTCCTACTATGCATGAGCAAAATGTGGTCAAAAATCAGTAAAACATTAGGTTAATACTTGGGTTGTACTAACAAAACCTGAAAGGACATGCGGAGAACAATATATTACCCAGCAAGAACATTATGAATGGGAAAATAGTGCAAGAACGACGCAATGCGAATAGAGGATAAAAATGAATTTTTGTTTTAAATGTTATTTTATCATTATAGGTTGTTTGGTCTTCCTAAGTTTCGGGTGCCAAAACAGTAGCAACAACTTTTACCCACCATCAAATTATATCGGAATTTGCGGAAAAATAGGAAAATATTCAAATGGTGAACTTCCGGGAAAAGAAAAACAATTCACCGGGTATTGGCAGCAATTTGATTACAATGGAAACATAATTATGGAAGGGGCATATAAGAATGGGATTCCTGTTGGTATCTGGAAAGATTATCATTCTTATAACAAATTACCTTCATGTATTGTAACATATTTTAGTGACGGTAAATATGATGAAAAAAACTACTATCCAGATGGGATGATCCAATCTCAAACAAAAGGAACTTATCGATTTGCAGCCAATAGCTATTCAACAATACCCAAACAGAAAAAATGTTGGGATTTCGATGGAAATATTATCCATGATACTTCGAGATCTAATGTCATTTTTTTTGCTGAAGGTAATGAACCTGTCGAAATTTTTAATTCATCAAGTACTCTTCAAGATTATCATTTGAGACCTTATTTCCTTGCAAAGGGATACCATTTTGAATTAAAGGTTTTTCTTATTCCTTTCAAGACCAATACTGATGATGTTGTTTTGACTGAACCATTGACATTTTTATTAAAAGGCAAAGTTAACCCAGCCAGCGGTAAAGTTGAAATCAGCGAAACATATTCTGAAGGTTTTAATACATTCAAATTGGATGCTACCGCAATCAAAGATTCCTGTTTATGGTTTTCATTTTCAATTCCCGAATTGGCTGAGCCTGTCAATAAGTTCTCTGTAGGAATTATCTTGAAATAATTAATTTAAATACTTTTGCTATCGATAATGGAGGAAACTTAAGTTTCAAGTAAATAATGGTGGGTTTGATGAAATAAGGTAGGGTTGTGCCAGCTGAGGAAGCAAGAATTCAAACTTATTTGCTAAGCAGTATGGATTATACTTGAAAAATGCGGCTCATGATACTACACGGGCTATTGACAAACTGATAACTTTAGATTCTGTCAGTTTTTGGAATTTTGAATGGAATGCTTCTTATAATCTTTGGCAAAATATTACAAGGGAATTAATACCTGGCTGGATTGCAGGGGGCACGTGAAAGTCCTAACCTTTTCACTATTACCTTTTCTACTTCAGCTTCGTATGGGTTGTCGGTAAAGCAATATGAATAAAATATTGATTATTGTGGGATTTGCTTTTTTATTGATTATCTCTGGTTGTTCAGAGTATAATTTTTACCACATATTTCCTTTTGGTCAAGATTTGCATAAACGCTCAAGTAAGTTGATCAATATTCAGGGATATGAATGTACTTTATCTAAGCAAGAGTTTGCTTCTCTCAAATCTACAATAAATCATTGTTATCCTAATTGGAAAATCTTGGAAAAGAAATGTTATTTTTATTCCAATGGTGTTGCTATTGGCAATGATTTCTTTGGAGATACATCTTTTCCTGTGCTATATGCTATTGGAAGAGGTTTTAAGATTGATGGCAGGTTACCTGTAATTATTTATTTTACTGAGAAACAGAAAATGCTTTTCTTTATCGCGGAGGATGGAATGCTTTGATATATGAGCCAATTTCAAAAAGATTGGCTCAATACATCGCAGTACTTTCGGCTGCAAATACGGAAGATATCGCATTGGGTTCGGCTCGCGACTTGACCAAAATTCTTAAGAAAATTCAGAAAGGTTATACAGAATGAAAAAATGGAGTGTTGTTTTTTTGGTGTGTTTTGCTATGTTTTGCCATGCTCAAGATTCCAGTACGAATGGCAATCTATCGTTTGTTATTGATTTTTTAACAAAAATTCATAGCGAGCATAAATTCACAATACAAGATGAACAAAAATTTTTGGGGATGAATGGAGGAGTTTTAGGTCTTTATCTAGAGAATCGATTGTTATCATTAAATACAATGCAACTATACAATAAATGCAAAGGTTCAGTTTCTTTCATTGGAACCTTGTTACAGTTGAAGAAAAAATTCCTGCCGGATAAATCCCAAGTGATATATATTGGGGAAATGAACGATATTTCAATAAAAAAAGCAGGAGAATTGACACTGGAGAAGTTGTATGGAATGACATATATTATTGTCATTGGATTCAATAGAAGAGATGTCATGTCACTTGATAATAAAGCTGATGTTTGTATCTTTGCCATATATGAAAAAGATAAAGTGCCAAGAATTGATTTACCACATACAATTATTAATGGGATGCGCGCTCCAGCTGTTTTAGGATTCCAAGATTGTGATAACGACTATGATATGAATTTGAATTCTGACGATTGGGAAATTCTTATGAAAACTTTGGAACAACAGAAGTAAACTATATAAAATCAACTATTGCGTTTTTCCTCAAATAAAATGCTGCTGTTTCAACTAAAAAAACCATAGTTCATTGGAAGAAATAGGCCTTCGGTTTATTTTGCGAAACAGAATGGATTATACTTGAAAAATGCGACTCATGATACTACACGGGATATTGACAAACTGAATGCTGAATTATTTAAGAGGACAAGGATTACTAGAATGAAAGCAATATTTGTTTTAAATATATTGATAATCTTTTTTACATTGACAGGTTGTCTAAACTCTTCCAAGACAATTTATATAAGAGATTCCCAAGGTGAAGCGGTTAAACAATGTATGGTTCTTGCGGTTAAATCCAATATGCTTTACCCAAACCCAAAGGGCATTTTCTATTCCGATGACAAAGGACAAGTAATTATTCCTTATCATGGAAACGTCTTATATTATGCCGGAAAAGAACAATATAAAATTTCTTTGATAGCTTCGGCCGAAAAGCAAGTGGATATTACAATTTATAATGAAACTCAAGCTTTTCCTGATAATACTATTGTATCAAAAAGCATCGGTGTTCCACGCCAATATCTATCAGGAGCAACACTTACTCCATTTGAGATAAATTATTTTACTTCGACTAGTGTTATCACGCCTCTGCCAGAAACCCAATAAATTGCAAGCAATCTTAATTATCTGAGCAATAACACTTAACTGTCCCCTTTAAATTTGATCTTTTTGTACTTAACGCATAATTTATTCAGTTCATATAATTTGCAAATATGGCAGTCTATTAGCGTGATATCTTTATAGATTCTTTGGATATTGGAATTGAGCTTGAAAAAACTTATGAGTACAGCTGCACATGGAATAACATAACTCATAATGGTTACGGAACTATCAAGCTGGAGTGATTAAGTGAAAAACATTATTATTTATGTTATTTTTATCATTATTCTTCTCGCTATTCCAGTGGGATATTCTCTTTTTCAGCAATCAGTTGTTCTGGGGGATATAAAATGGCAATATCATGGTGGGAAAAGCAGTAGCAGCACTCTATTGTTAAGAAATAAAAAGATTATAGGACCTTATAATATTTCCTTGTGGGGAGAGTATCCATACATTGTTGGAGATTGTGTTCTACAAGATCCAACAACCATATACTTTGTTATTGATATAAAAACAGGGAATATAGAATATCATAAGGATTTTGATTCTATCCGTAAAAAATACAAAATCAACTTTGATTATCGGGATTTTGTGACTTTTCAAGATTTGCAAGGACAATGGGCAAAGCCGGAAAAGCTTGATACTTTGAGAAAAAAGTTAAGTATGAAAGAGTGAAACGAATAAAAACTAGTGTCATTCGAAAAAGATTATAGATTTTATAATTTGACTTTGTTCTTTTTATGTTGTAATTTTTTTAAGGTTTGGATAAACCTTGAACACCGTTAAGGCAGATACCGGAATAATTGTAATATAATAAAATTTCAGATAGCTTCCAGCAGAAATATTTAACCACCCAAAAAAGGAGGTTTATATGATGTTAAAAAATAATCTCTGCTATTATGTAATTGGAGTATTGGCAATGATACTCTGCGGATGCGAAACAACCAGAAGCATTGATGAAAACTATCTTATTATCAATGATATTGCAATTGTAAGCCAAGATGATAATCCTAACGTATTGACGTTAAAAATACAGGGTGACTATGCCGAAAGCGCATGGGGTATAAAAGAAATCAACCATGAAATTATCAAAAATACCATTGTTCTAACCGGAACACTGGTATCTGAAGGCAAAGGAGCATTTGAGTACAGTGTCAATGTTCCGCCGGATGTTGATATTGTGAAAATTAATGACAGAATATTGTGGACGAGACCGGAAGCGATGTAGTTTTAATACTATTTTCGACCAAATGAGGTTATATGAAAACGCTTATATTATGCCGGAAAAGAACAATTTAAAATTTCTTTGATAGCTTCCAGCAGAAGTTTTACCACAAAACCAAGGAGGTTTTTATGAGAATATTGCAACATAAATTCTGGTGTCTATTGGTTATATTGGGGGTGATGATATCCGGAGGAGCATTATTAACCTGTACCGGAGGTGATATTGAAGAACAGAACTTTATCGTCACTTATAAGGTTTTAACCGCAAATCAGGTCCTGGAGCTATATGGCGAGTCCGAACCGGAGGACAGTTCGGAGGCTAAATTTAACGATGACCGTCTTTACGCTTTCGGATATATACAAAAACATCCGTCGTATAAATCTCCAATGACCATGGTCGAAATTACTTTTTTTAATCCGGATAAGCAAGCATTCAAAACATCTGCTAATTTAGGCTGGGTAGGTGCAACAGAAAAAAAATTATTTTTAATTTATCTGGGCAATAAGAATCAATTTAACGCCATAGATTATTCTACAAAAATATTAATGCAGAAGAACTGATAAAACAGGAAATTTGTTTGATGATACCTTGTTGCAGAATTTTATGGTAGATATTATATTTACATTCTGCTAAACAGGAAATATATTCTGACTGGTAATTCCTAAAAAGGAGGTGGAAAATGTTGAAACATTTACCGGAATTTGAAAGCAGAGTGGCCAATATTGCAGCGACCCAACTGAAAGAGTTCTTTGCCCAGGAGCCGCCGCGGCGGAATATGCCGGTACTTCTGAAAAAACTTATACCTGTAAATCCACTGGTCTTTGTCGGACTGATTTTACTGGTTGTGGGGATTGCCATCTTTATCATCCTCAACATCGTAACAAAATCCACGGACTCAATGTTTACAATAGTGCTGATGACGGCGATCGGTCTCGTCCTGCTAATCTGGGGATTACTGCGGTTCAGAAAATGGCGCAGCATTTTATGCAACGGCAGGATCGGCACAGCCAGAATCACCGGAATCAGAACCCTGCCGATGCGGTGCAACGGGCAGATTTTTTATCATGTCCTTTTACACACCGAAACAGAAGACGGCAACACGGATGAATTGAAAGCTCTGGTCAATGGCCGGATAATTCAGCACTTTTTTGATATTTTTGATGCTAAGGAACAACAGAACCGGCTCGATGTTATCTACAGGCCAAAGTGCAAATCCGCAATACTGCCTCTGGCATTGATCTACTCGGCTAAATATGTGTACCGGGAGTATATGGCGCAAAATCTGAACAATTAAACTTTTTATCCGGCGTGCAAAATTAACGCCGGATTGAATCAGACATTTTCAGCCATTTATAATGCGGAATTCCGCCACATCGACAATTCCACGGTCGGTAATCCGGAGAAAGGGAATAACCGGCAACGGCAGAAAGGCAAGTTGCAGAAACGGCGACTCAAGTTTGCAACCGGTGAGCTTAACCGAATCGTGTATCCGGCGCAAAGCCAACGTCAAATCTTCAAACTTTATATCCGACATTATTCCACCTACCGGCAATGGAACTATGTCGGTCAGCCCGCCATTACACGCAACGGCAAAGCCTCCGCCGGACGCAATTAAGGCATTGACCGCCACCGCCATATCTTCATCCGATACCCCGACAACGCAGAGATTGTGACTGTCATGCCCGACACTGGAGGCAATCGCACCCTGCTTCAATCCAAAGCCTTTTACAAAAGCACGCCCGATATTACCGTTCTTCCCGTATCGCTCCAGCACCGCCACTTTGGCGATATCCATATCGGAGCATGCTACTTTCATGCCGTCAACGCACGGCAAAGCCAACTCCAAATGCTCCGTTATTAGCGAAAACTCCTGAATCCCGATTACCGGCGTAATCTCTCCGGCTGAGCGATAGCTGAAGTCTGCCGCCGTAACCAAATCGCGACGCATGGAATTCGTAAATTGCGCAAATGACGGCGGATCGCTACGCAATTTGAACAATTCAGCCGTTACTTCACGCCCGTTTTTAAAGACTTTTGCCACTTCACAACGATTGAAATCACTCAAAAGCACAATGTCCGCTTTATAGCCCGGCGCCAGAAGTCCGCGCCCCTTCATGCCAAAATGCACCGCCGGCGAAAGACAGGCAATCCGGTAAACCGCCAGAGGATCCGCTCCTCCCGCAATCGCCCGGGCAATCATCTTATCCAGATGACCGGCTTCACTGATATCCAGCGGATTGCGGTCATCGGAACAGAAACAGAGAAATTGAGCATTCTTAAGGTTGATTAACGGCATAAGATGATCAAGATCTCGCGCAACTGAGCCTTCGCGGATAAAAATATGCATCCCTTTTGAGAGCTTCTCATACGCTTCATCCAGACAACTGCATTCGTGACAATTGCGCACCCCCGCTGCCAGGTAGGCGTTCAATTCCATGCCGGAAAGCAGTGGAGCGTGACCGTCTATCCTGCCGTAAAACGGAACTAACTTCTCCAGCACAGCATCAGAACAGCCAACTACCCCGGGCACATTCATAAGTTCTGCCAGCCCCAGCGAATACGGTTCATCAATATATTTTTTTATATCTTCAGCCGAAATCGACGCTCCCGACGTCTCCAAGTCTGTCGCCGGCACACAGGAGCTGATTTGAACAAATAAGTCCATGCACATCCGACGCGCAGACTCAAGAAAAAAATCAATGGCGGCGGTTCCCGATGTGTTGGCAAGCTCGTGCGGGTCGCACACTGCCGCCGTCACTCCATGCGGCATGACACACCGCTCAAATTCAAACGGCGTAACCATGGTCGACTCCACATGCACATGGGCATCTATAAAACCGGGGACGGCGGTCAGCCCGGAACCATCTATCTCGCACTCACCATCATAACGCTCTCCCACACCAACAATACGATCCCCGCAAACAGCAATATCACCGGATTGCATATCCCCCGAAATCAGATTGAAGATCGTAACGTTCTTTATCACGGCGTCGGCTCTGTTCCTGCCATGCGCCTGAGCAATTATCGTTTTCAAACTATTTAAATCCGGAGTCACTATGCTGTCCCTTTCATAATCCATAGCCAGTTTTACCGGATAAATTAGCACATCTGCGCAACACTGCAAGAGTACAGCCCCCCAAAAGAGATAAAAAATATATTTGATATTTCCCGGTATACGATATATCTTTATAATGGAAACCGGTTAAATATAAAAGCGTTGAGGTTTGAAAATAAAGACGGTAATTAAATACTATGCCGTTTTTTATTTAATTGTAAAATATCAGCGGAATTTGTACGGAATTCAAAAAAATCAGGTGACAATATGAGACGGAAAGAGAGAGAAGTCATTGATGATGTCCAAATTGATGGAATTATAAGAAAATGCAAAATATGCCGGGTGGGATTTTATGATAATGGAGAGGTATATATTGTGCCGCTGAATTTCGGCTTCGTCCATTCCGGAAATAAGAGAATTTTTTATTTCCATGGCGCCAAAGAGGGCAGAAAGTTTGAATTAATCCGGCATAAACCCGAGGTCGGATTCGAACTGGATACCGCATATAAACTGATTGAAGCAGAGACCCCATGCGCCTTCTCCGCAATGTATCAGAGCGTTATCGGCACGGGCATTATCAGCGAAATAACCGATTTTGAATGCAAAAAAAATGCGCTTACTGAATTGATGAACACAATTACCGGCAAAAAAGAGTGGGATTTCCCGCCGCACGCAATAGATGCAGTGGCAGTGTTTAAAATGGAGGTGAAAACGATCTCCTGCAAACAACATCTTGCCTGATAAATACCAAAAATGGGCGTATTCAACAGAGTGCTGAATACGCCCAACGCTAAATCAGTATCTCTCTATTTCAGCGCATTGCCATCTTTGAACGCCGTGCCGGCAACTTCACCCAACTTGAGATATTTATGGTGTACCGGGTCAAAAGTGATCGCTTCCACCTTCGCCGGATCAATATTCCCGTTTTCATCCAGCACACGCTCAGGTGCACTTACATTCACAATCTCTCCCACCGTATAACCCGAGGAGGGATCATGCGAAACCAAACGGCACTCCAGGCATAACGGCAACTCTTCAATAACCGGAGCATCCACCACTTCCGACATAACCGCATGAAAACCGGATTTTTCAAACTTACCCGCATCATTGTTCCCCGATACAATCCCCACATAGTCGCACGCAACCACATGCGCCGCATCACCCACGTTGACCGTGAAACACTTACGCACCAGAATGTTCCTGGAGGTTTTATGACCAACGTCAATACAGACCCCAACCTGATTCGTGTCATGTATGCCGCCCCAGGCCGCATTCATGACATTCGGCGAACCATCATCGTTATAAGTCCCGATAATCAATACCGGCATCGGGTAAAGCCAGGTTTGCACTCCAAAGTTTTTGCGCATCTTTATGCCCCTTTCAATTGATCATGCAATCGCTGTCTGTTATTCAGGTTATATGCAACCTTGATAAAAGTCAAGCATTATCAAGTAATTTTTCTTCGATTTATCTTATAACAAAAATCCCTCCGGGGAATTTTTATGCACAGGAGGGATTGTATTCAATAATTCAATTCAATTCAATATCAGTTTTCACACGGATCATCCAGAAGATAACCTGCTCCATCATAAATGAAACCGATCTTCGAGTTTTCCCACAACCGGGTCGTGTCTTTGGAGTCATCCACATGACCATCAACAAATGCCATGTTGGCTAAACCATTGTGGCGCGCGGATACCGCAAAGGACGGTGCTCCACCGGCAGTCGACCAGTTACGGTCAAATATGTGCACCGGACCTCCTATTCTACGGTATTCATCTTCAGCATTGAAGTTCTCCGTATAACACGAGTCGGAAATCAATACATAGTTGGAAGTCGCCGGAACCATGTCCATCTTTACCATATTAACCTCACCGCGGTTGCCCGGCATACCAGTCCAGATAAATTCACACTTGTAATCTTCATAGTCACTGGTCGGCAGCAACGTCGGAGCTCCATAACTCGTACCGCCTCCCCATACCATGTCTGACCAGACAGCAGAAGGACACATCGTTACTCTACGACGTTCCGGAGGACAATCCCAATAATATACCCAGCCACTTAATCCACCTTCCTGTTCAGTCATGCTTAAACCAAGATGTTCATGCATCTCTTTACAGAACCGCCACCATCCCTGATAATTGCCATCCTCAGTTGTAATCCAGTTGTTGTTATTCGCTCCATATAACAAACACGCTTGAATACCCTGCTTTAAATTGCCGGTACACTGGGCTTTCTTTGCCAATTCTTTAGCCCGACCTAATGCCGGCAGCAGTATCGCTGCCAAAATCGCAATAATCGCAATAACCACCAACAACTCAATCAGCGTAAACGATCTTCTCATGATATCCTCTTTTAAACTAAATGTTCAGGAATAATTATCATCAGCAATATCTGCTGTCATTACTCTGCAAATCTAGCATACCATCAGTTGTTATACAAATTGTAAAATGAACTTTTTTGAAAAAATTTTTACTATTTTGGGGCGGTATATAAAATAATTTCATTTTTCAGGCATCAGAAGCAGTATGTCCTGAGAAAAAAACACCGGGAAATAACAGTGTATTCCCCGGCGGCCAGAATAAGAAAGGACGCGATTAATCACTCATCCTTTTGCGGCGTATACTACCGGCAATGAACGCCGTCAGCGCCAAAACTATTAATCCACCTATCAGCAACAACGCATTGCGGTTGTTTTTCAGCAAATCCGTAATAGTCGGCTCTTCCTCTATCTTTTCCTCCTTAAGCTTCATTCCCTTGACTTCTTCACTCTTTTCCACGGCTTCTTCGGCCGGAGCATTGCGGATTGACGCTATCGCCTGCGAATATTTTTCCTTCAGCTCAGCAGCTGAGATGTTCTCTTTGATCAGTTCGTTCAGCTTTGCGTTGTTGCAGACAAAGCCTGTACAACCGGCACCAAACTCATCAACCAGCTCCGCATGAAGCTCCGCCAGCTCTTTCACCGTCTCCGCATCAGCATTCCACATGCCCTTGCGGACCGTCTCCAGCATGACCGCCGTCATCTCCTGCAGAGCATAGGGGTTCTTCTCCTCAAAATACTCCCGCATGCCCAGCTCAAGCTCATCGTCTATGTAGACCCGTTTATACTCCTCCCATAAGTGATCTTTGACCAGATCAGGCTTCATTACCTCCCAACCATAGGTGTTCCGGAAGGCTTCGGCAAAACTTCCGGCCGCTGTCGGGCCCTCCTCCATCATCTCCCTGATATATTTCGGATTCAATAACGACGTGCGCGCCTCCACCATCACCGCCTGCGCCGCATCCTGCACCTTAGCCCGGCCGGGCGTGCGCAGATCATTGAAATAGGCGTCCGGCTCGTTGCCGGTCACATTCTTAATCGTAAGATTTATCCCGCCCATGAATTCATAAATGTGGTCGAGCGACAACGGTCCATAGCTGTTGCTGGAACGCGAATGCACCACCGTGTCCGTATTCTGCAACGCCGCTTCAAATACCCCGGGCACAAATTCACCCCACTTTTCACCAGTGTAAATCGCACCCATGTTATTTAAATAACGTTCAGCAATAACGCTTGAATCCTCCCACTTGTCCCCGGCTTCCACCATTCCAGTGATGCCGGTTCCAAAATTGCCGTTTACTCCACCGAAAATACGCACGTTCGCCAATTCCCGCGCCTCCCTGGGCGACAGACCCTTTTCCAGCATCACCCGTACCGCCGCATCCGAACCCTCTTTGACATAGTTGTCCCATTCATCAGCCGGATCGGCCGCCGCAAGACGGATCGCTTTGTCGATCAATACCAGACGGCTGGAACCCGCTCCACGGAACTGCCCCGAGGTCTGTACAACCACATCTATTCGCGGACGTTTGAGTTCCTCCTGCGGAATCAAACGGACATCCACCACCTTGCCCCGGGAATCCCAGATCGGCTCAACCCCCAAAAGAAAGAATATCTCGCCGATATTCGTCCCCTGCGTACGGATAAATTCACCACCCCACAGCGTGAAGGCTACCTTTTTCGGATAATTCCCGGTGGTTTCAAGTTTACTCCGAATCAGCTCTTCGCCCAAAGTACAGCCCACCGCGTAACTCTCCCGCGTCGGCGTACGCTCAGGATCGATCCCGTAAAGATTGCGCCCGGTCGGCACGGTATCGGGATTGCCCACCGGATCACCACCAGGAGACGGAGCAAGATAACCACCGTTGAATCCGTTCAAAATACCATCCAACTCCGCCTGCGTCGAATCAAGCAGCGCCTGACGGGCAGCAAGAACTATATCTGTATCCTGTGACTCCGTTGAAGCAGGGGCACTCAACGCCGCAATAAGGTCGGCCCGGGCGGGCTCGGTATAAAGTTTGTCAAACTCCAACTGGTTTTTACGCAGATCACGCGAAACTTTGCCGGATTTGACATCCGCATCAAAACGGCCGGACGCCAGATGATCAACCGTCATCAATACCGCTGTCTCATCCGCTTCCGCCGCAGTATACGGACGCGCTATCACATAGAGTCCACGATTGACTTTGCTCGTGTCTATCTCATGCAGGTGATTGTGCAGCAGAACTATGTCCTCTTCCGTCAGTTTACCCTCCGCAAAATCCGGAGAGAAACGGAGCTCTTCATCAAATTTTTCCTGCTTGATCAACTTTATGATCGTCTTGACATACTCCGCTTTCAACAACGGGTCTTCGGCGTTCTCCCAGTCGTGAATCTTGTCGTCCAGCTCTTCCAGCGGACCGTACAGATCCGAACTCATAAAGGGCGGCGTAAGATGACTCACCATCGTCGCATAACTGCGGCGCTTCGCCAGAAGCGCTTCCCCAATATTGTTGATTACATATAAATAATAGTGCGGCATCTCACCTACCAGCACATCCGGCCAGTCGTAATCCGACAGCGCTACGTCTTTCCACGGAGTGAACTCCAGACTGCCGTGCGTCCCGAAGTGCATCATCGCATCCGCTTCAAAACCGTAACGGATCCATAAGTAGGTCGCTAAATAACTGTGCGGCGGGGCCTGCTTGACCCCGTGTATCACCGCATTGTCATCATCACCAATGCCGGGAAGCGTCTGCGGCAGTATCACCACATTCCCGAACTTCAGCATGCCAAGAGCAAGATAAGGCTTACCGTCTTTCACCGTATTGAAGTAGTTGCCAGGCGCCGGACCGGAAGCCTTCTCCACCTCCGCATACAGATCAGCCGGCATCGCTTTGCGCACCCAGGTTATATACTCTTCCGGAGAGATCAGCTCAACCTTGGCCCTGGACAGAAAATCCGCCATCGCACCTTTGGCATAAGTGCCGAAAACCGCCGCATTATCCTGTATCTGCTGCAATAATTCATCCGTATTCTCCGGCAGCTCACCCGTATTGTAGCCGGCATCGCGCAATGTTCGCAAGGTGTTCAGCAGAGAATCACCCACCTCCAGCGCCCCCGCAGCAAGTTCGCTCTTGCCGGCACCCTTATAGTAGATGATCGCTATCTTTTTTTCCGAATTCGGCTTGCGCTGAAGTTCCAGCGTCTTCCTGATCAGCTCGGCATAGCGTTCCGCACGGCCGGGAATAACCCGGAACTCCTGTAAACCACGCTCGTTTTCATACAATGCCGACAGAACAAACGGCGCAACACCGCCATCCAATTCCGGCATGGTGATACTCTGGCTGAGCATACCGCCAGTCATACCACGCTGATCTTTTAAGAACTCTTCGTACAGCTGACCAGCCTTGATCGGACAGAATAACGGAATGTTCTTCTCTTTCAGCAAATTTACAATCTCGTCCGGTTCATTCCCGGGAAGACGGCCGTGCGGAGAGTAGACAACCGCATCAGGATCAACCTCGCGAATCATCTCCGCCGCACCAAACATCCCGTTCGCCGCAACTACATTGACACCGCGATTTTCCAGCGCCTCCACCAGTATCTCCAATGCTCCGCCGCCATTACCGGAAAAAAGCAGTACCCACGGGTTGTCCTCCCGGTAGGTCGGCAGACCACGATAGTAATCCATATACTGCTTCAGCGTCTCAAAACCACGCTCACCCGCATGGAAAAAACGATAACGCGGAACCTTTTCCGGAGGCTCGGGAGCATGAGCAAACAGCCGCTTGCCATCCAGTTCGTAACGGACATAGTTCAACAACCGGCGGAAGTTCTCTTTACCACCCTCCCCCAGGTATCCGCTGATCATTTGATACTGTTCGTCCGTCAATGAACTCAACGCCGTCTCCTGACGGGTCGAAGCGGTAACGTAAACCGGAATCTCCTTCATCAGCTCAGACACTCCGGCTTGCTGAGACTCATTGAACTTCAAACCCATGCCAAAGAAGAAAATCGCATCGTACTCTCTTAAAATGTCCACCGGCGTGGCATCCTGCCACTCCACCGCATCAACCTCAATCGATTTGCCGGTGTCAAAGTCCAGAAGCGGCGCAAGAATATATTCAGGATAATTGACAAAGGCTATCCTGGTAGGACTGCCCCACAGATGATATGCACCCATCCAGCCCGCAACCGCGACAACAATTGCCGCCAGCGCAATCAGCAACTTATTTCTCACTTAACGCATCTCCTTCCGGCATATAGACTATCTCGCCACTCTCCAGCTGCCAGGCACTGCCTATCCGGCGGCCTTTGCCGCTGCCTTCGGTGGAGTCAGCCTTATAACGCTTTATTATATTGTCCTTCTTTACTATTATCTCCATATCGTCACGACCGGCATTCTTGACATAGGTAACGTCTTCCTGCGTAAGAAACTCCGTCATCTTTGCCCGGATGGCAACCGCAACCATCAACGCTACCGCAAACACCATCGCCACGTCAAACAGATTCGATAAAGCTCCCATCGGATCCACATCCTCACTCCCCAGCCTGGACAAGTATCGCCTCCGACGCATCTCTACTCCCCTCCACGGCTGCGCAGCTGCATATCCAATATAAAACGCAGACTGCTGATCTCATCCCCATACCAGTGACGCTTCACCGCGTAAACCATCGTGCCAATCATAGCTATAACTAGCCCGACGACCGTCGTGGCAAACGCTATCTGCATATTGTAAGCCATCGAACCAATGTCACCCTGCGCCAGACCAGCCAGCGCCGGACCCATGGGAATTAATGTACCCATCAACCCCAGCATCGGACCGAACTTCATCAGCAGTTTCGCACGCTCAAGCTCCTGCTCAAATTTCGATTCGTAATCGGCTATCTGCTTTTCACAGCGCAGATCATCCCAGCCAAGAGCATCTAATTCACGCACCTTACGCGCAAATGAACCATTGCCAAGATTGTCCAGTATCAGACCATCTGCCCCGCAGATACCATTCATGATCTTTTGCAATTTACCGCGCTCCTGAAGCAGCCTCAGGTAAATCGCACAAAATCCACCCAGCATCAGTAGCGAATAGATCATCCCCGCCAGCAACAGTACCACCACCGGCAACATCAGACTGTTCGATATCCAGTTAAGAATTGTATTAATCGACTGCATGATTCCTCTTTATCTTTATTCCATCCCATATGTATTTGATTAACACCCCAAGCAATGCCGTAATCAACAGCACTGACCACGCACATGCAGAACTCCAGCTTAACACCGGCTCCGTTTCAACATAAAATATCTTCTCCGCCCCGATTATCGGCAGAAAAACCGCCAGCAATAATAACAGAACAGTAGCAGATAACGCCGATCCGGCACGGTCTATGCGTCTCTTACGCCATAATCCGAACAGTTCGCTTAACAACGCCCCGGATAAAAATACCCCCAACGCAGTAAATCGGGCTGTCGATGCAAAATCCGCGTCAACCGTATTGTTGAATACGAAAATCAGCAGATATGCCCCGCCGGGCAACAGCAGAAACGACGGCAGCAATGCTCCAAACATCCACCACTTTGCCCGTTCACCCAATTCAACCGCATGCAGCAGCGTCAGCCCGAAAAACAGCGCAACAAATTCCTGCATAACCACCAACGCACACAGCGTGTCCAGCCGCTCCTTGCTCTCCAGCAGCACGGCAATGTCATGCAGATTATAACCGGAAAGACGCTCCGAGGCGAAAATTATAAAGAGCGATAATCCACCCAACACCGCCAACCGTAGAAGACGGGGGTAAAAGGTCAGCTTCCACATACTCTGTATCCAGGCGCTGACCAACAGAAGCGCAATGAAAATTCCCATCCTGCAACTCCTGCTAACAACCCTTATCGCGACCGGTTGATCTGATAAGCACCCCAGAAACGCAATTCACCGGTATCATCCGGCGCAACGACTACCTGAATCTGAACACCGGAGCCTCCGTCAAAATATACGCTCAGCTTCTCCGGATCGTTCTTGCGGCGGCCAACATCCAGAACC
The DNA here is from genome assembly GCA_944392655.1 of uncultured Victivallaceae bacterium. Taxonomy (GTDB): domain Bacteria; phylum Verrucomicrobiota; class Lentisphaeria; order Victivallales; family Victivallaceae; genus CALXXL01. The sequence continues at coordinate 22,801 of CALXXL010000005.1, read as the reverse complement.
TGATCCGGCATGACGGATGAATTCTTCAGAAAATCATAGAACTCCCGGATGGATTCATCTTTAGGATTGAGGCACAGTTTGAGAAATTCAGAAACCGAACCCTTCCGGCTGACTTCAATTACCCTCCGGGCACACTCAATCGCACGATCACGCTCAAATGTCTCAACCTGACCACGCTGCGCCGCCTCCGGTACCCGGTCAATTCCATAGACCCAATAGAATATTCCGGCCGCCGCAATCAGCAGTACTATCGATATAATTACCTTTATATTCATGACTCACCTCAGTCGCGGTTATCCGCATAATTCTCATCCGCATGGATCTGGGCATTGCGGCCATGATAGAAGTCCTGATCATCAACCCCGACAAAACCAATCAGATTCTCCTGCGAGATGTCGTCAGTATTAAGCTCTCCGACATGCTCGCTGGTAACATGTCCGTCAACCCACGCGATATTCGCCTTTTCCGAATGACGGAAATGCGTCGTTCCTGTGGTGTATTCGGTCCCATCCGGCTTCTTCTTGCAGTTCATTAATGGAACATACTGCGGCGGATCATAAGTGAAAGGCCCCATAGACGTACGGGCATTGTCTCCAAATATGATCGTTTTACTCGGACGTTTTACCGCGGCAAGTTTTACCGACTTCATGTCGTTATAAGAACCAAACCAGTTGGCGTTATAACCATAGCCGCCACCACCGCCGTCTACCGCTTCCGGTGTCCCGTCAAGTATCACATCCGGACAGATCATTACTCCATATTCATCCCCGAGATATGGTCCCAGAAGATTGTTGCGCGTCAAGTCGTAAGTGCCATCCCCAAGACTCTCGCCCATCCACATGTCTCCCGCCGCCCCCATGCCTGACACGGTGTTGTACGGCACCGAAAATTCATCGTTGTCACTCGCATACAGCATGTTCGCCTGAGCTATCTGACGCAGATTGCTTACACAGGAAACATTACGCGCTACACTGCGCGCTTTGCCCAGCGTCGGCATCAGCATACTCGACAGTATCGCAATAATCGCTATCACTACTAAAAGTTCAACCAATGTGAATTTGTTTTTCATCTTTTTTCCATTTTTCCTTTTTAATAATTAGAATAGACTAATAATAGATTTAAAAAAATATAACCGAACAATGCTCTGACAATCCTCCTGTAATAGATGTGTTAAATGTTGAGATATTTTAAAATACTATAAAAAATCAAAAAGTCAATATAAAAAAATTAGAATAATCTAATTTTATATTTCTTTTATAGAAAAGCATAAAAAAAAGAACGGCATATTTCCGTTCTTCAATGAAAAATACTATGCCTGTTTTTGCAGCGGAATGTGAATATAAAATCCACAGCCATGCCCCGGCGTACTGACCAGACGGACAAATCCATTGTGCAGCTGCGCAATGTGTTTCACAATAGCCAGACCAAGACCTGTACCGCCACTTTGACGGCTGCGCTCTTTGTGCACCCGGTAGAAACGCTCAAATATACGGCGCTGATGTTCCGGAGGTATTCCTACTCCATTATCCAGTACCCCGATTACCGCATAACCATCCTCCTCTTTCAAGGATACTTCTATCCCGGAGGCCGCACTGTATTTGACCGCATTGTCTATCAGATTTACCACCGCCTGCTCCAGCAACTGCGAGTCACCGTTCACCTTTAATGCCGCATCGGCAGTGACTTTTATCTCTATGCCGCAATTCCCTCCGGAACGGGCTAATGACATATTAACCGCATTTATTATTACCGAATCAAGCTCCAGCAGTTCAAAATCACGCGCCGGCGCCATCTGACGCGTCTCCAGCGAAGCCAGACTTAAAATGTCCTGCACCAGAAGATTCAACCGCCGGGATTGATTTATCAGAATATCAAGAAGTTTGCGCCGCGGCGAATCTTCCGCGCCATCCTCAAACCCTTCAAGCGCTTCCGCCGCACCAATTATGCTCGTCAAAGGCGTCTTGATCTCGTGCGAGACATTCGCAACAAAATCACTGCGGTAACTCTCCAGCTTCTTCATCCTGGTTATATCCGCCGCCGCCAACCATAAACAACGACGGTCATTGACCATCAGAATACCACCACGGATCCACAATGTCAGATTGCCGCCTGTACGATCAAGCTCAAATTCACGGTCAAAATCATTGCCCGTTTTGAATGTGTTGTGCACAACTCCTATCAAATCAGGAATCCCCGAACGGCTCAGGTTAAATGGACGAACCGGATCTATCGGAAAAATCGCCAATGCCGCCGTGTTGTAACGGATAACATCGCCATGCTCATCCACCAGAAGCACACCTTCGTTGATCGCATTCAGTATCTTCTCTTTCTCACTGCGCTCCGTGTCCACTTTGACCAGCTGCTTTTTCAGCTGCTCCGCCATCTTGGAAATATCCAGCGCCAGTTCACGCACCAAACCGTCCGAAGGAATCGCTATGCGCGTAGCTAAATTGCCGTTGGCAATCGCCGCCGCACTGGTCTGCAACTCCATTAAAGGACGGCGAATAGTACGCATTATGTAGGTCAGAAGGAAAAATACCACCGCTGCACCTAACAGTACCGCAATAAATATCCCCGATTCCGCCAGACGAACCATCGTACTTACACGCTCTTCCGCTACCGCTGTACGCAATACATAATCACCATCCAGCGTCGCTATCTTTACCGCATAATAGATCATCCAGCACCGGGAACTTGAACTGTAACGGATCGCTCCGCCATTCTCCCCGGCAAAGGCCGATTTTACCTCCGGACGCTCAGCATGATTGTCCATTATTTCACGCTGTTCCCCGGAATCAACCGCAACCCGGCCGGTACGGTCTATCAAAGTAATACGGGTGCCGTAATCCACCCAGCGGGAAATAAGTTTTTCCGCCTCTGAAAGACGGCCGGACTCCAGCAGCGGAGTCAGAACCTCCGCACAGAGCTCGGTCTGCGTTTTTATGTCGGACTTTATCTCTTCAAGATACATCGCTTCAAAACGCGAGATCTGCGAGTAGAGTATCCAACTTACCAACGCTATTATTAAACCCAGCGCCAATGGCAGGGAAAAAAGAATTCTGTCACGGTTCTTCATCTTCAATATTCCGCCTGCTGACGCATCCGGTAGCCAACTCCGCGAACCGTTTCAATGTTCGCCCCAAATACACCAAGCTTGCGGCGCAGATTAACTATCTGCACATCGATCGCACGATCTGTTACAGGATAGTCATCACCCTTGATCTTGCTCACGATCTGATTGCGCGTGTATACCCGGCCGGGATGCGATGCAAATAACGCAAGTATCTCAAATTCCGTAAAGGTCAGCTCCAGATGCTCCTCACCAAGCCTTACCAGATGCAACTCACGGTTGATGAGAAGCTCATTATAACGGATCTCATCCGAATTGCCGCTCTCGGTGAACTTCCGCAACTGAGCACGAATACGCGCTATCAGAATACTGCGGCTGAAGGGTTTTACAATATAATCCGACGCCCCGAGCTCAAGCCCAACTACTATGTCCGACTCTTCACTCTTGGCGGTAAGCATGATTACCGGAATGTTCTTCGTTGTATCATCATGCTTAAGACGGCGGCAGACACTCAAACCATCTATCCCCGGAAGCATAAGATCCAGCAGAATAAGATCAGGCAACTGAGCCCGCGCCGCAGCCAAACCTGTTTCTCCGTCAAACGCGGTGATTATATTGGAAAAACCACCACTCTCAAGCGTCAGCTTTATAAGTTCACTGATCGGCTCTTCGTCCTCGATTATCAATATCTTTTCACTGCTCATCGCTTTATTCCTGTGTTTGAGTGTTCTTGGTGTGACGTATTATACGCCCGTGTTCAAGATAAATTATGTCTTCGCAAATGTTCGTGGCTGAATCAGCCACACGCTCAAGACAACGCGATACCGTAAGGCAATCAAGATAGTAATTGATCAATTCCGGATATTTGAGTATCATGGCTTTTACTATGTCGTAACTGCGACGGTGTATATTGTCCATGGCATCATCCGTCAATATCACTTCACCGGCAGTAACCGAATCACGGTATATCAACGCATCAAGCGACTCCTTGAGCATCTCACGCGCTATACGCATCATCTCACTGAAGTCAAACTTTTCCTCCACTTTGTCACGGTAGGACGCCATGTCAGCCGCACGATCGGCTATACTGCACGAAAGATCTCCTACCCGCTCAAGCTCATTGTTGATCTTCAAGATCGTAATCACTTCACGCAGATCACTTGCAACCGGCTGATACAACGCCAGAATTTTAAGACACTCTTCCTCGATCTTCACCTCTTCCAGGTCAATCTCACGGTCGTGCACGATGATCTCTCCGGCACGCTCAACATCGCCGCTCTCCACCGCACGGATCGCTGATTCCAGCGCCGCTTCCACTTTTACCGCCAACTCGGCAACCATCTCTTTGAGATTGTCAAGCGCTTTTATAAAATGCTCTTTCACTGTAAGATCCCCTTCTATATCATCCAAAACGACCCGTAATATATTCCTCCGTCTGCTTTTCATCCGGATTCGTAAATATCTTTTCCGTATCACCAAATTCAACAATCCGGCCTTTGTAGAAAAACGCCGTGAAATCACTGATTCGCGCCGCCTGCTGCATGTTATGAGTAACTATAACTATGGTGAAACGTTTTTTCAACTCCACCATCAATTCTTCTATCTTTAAAGTCGCTACCGGGTCGATCGCACTGGTCGGCTCATCCATCAACAGAACCTCAGGACTCGCAGCTATCGCACGCGCTATACATAAACGCTGCTGCTGCCCCCCGGATAACGCCAGTCCACTCGATTTTAACTTGTCTTTTACCTCTTCCCACAACGACGCTCCACGCAAAGCCTCTTCCACCTTGTCCGCTATTTCACTCCGGCTTAAACGGTAATGCAGACGCAGAGGATATGCTACATTGTCAAATACCGACATCGGAAACGGCGTCGGCTTCTGGAATATCATACCAACTTTGCGGCGTAGCTCAAGCACGTCCACCTTCTCATTCAACACATCCACACCATCAATGAAAAGACTGCCGGTTACACGCTGATCCCGGTAGAGCTCGTAAATACGGTTGTATATGCGCAAATGTGTCGATTTTCCGCACCCGGAGGGACCTATCACCGCCGTGATCGCATGTTCGGCAATGTCCAGATTATTGTCAAACAACGCCTGATGCGAACCATAGTAAAAGTTGATGTTTCTCGCTGATATCTTATTTGCCATGATGTCTCTCCCTGAAACATATTCTGGTTGTGATATTTATGAACAGTATTATCGCCGATACCACAAAGGCTGCACCCCAGCCTGCCGCATGCATCTCTTCAAACGGAGAGTTGGTGGTGTACTCGGTTATCAACATCGGTATGTTCGCCGTGGGACCGGTAAAGTAATCCTTAGGCCAGCTGTCCGCAAACATCGCCGTGAACAGCAACGGAGCAGTTTCACCACTTACACGGGATAACGATAAAAGTATCCCTGTAAGCAGTCCATTGCGCGCACTCGTGCAGACTATCCGCAATATCGCACGCGTACGCGTCATGCCCAACGCCAGAGCCGCTTCACGCAACGAGGCGGGAACCATTAAAAGCATGTCTTCCGTTGTACGCATGATCACCGGAAACATTATTACTGCCAATGCCACCGAACCGGCAACCCCGGAAAATGAACCCATAGGTACCACCATAAGTGAATAGACCAGCAACCCTACCAGGATCGACGGCATCCCCATAAGCACATTCGCACAGAACCGCAATCCATTGCCCAGACGCGTACCACTACCGAATTCCGCCAGATAGATCCCAGCCGCTACACCACAGGGTACCGCCAGAAGCGCCGCTCCACCCGTTATCAGCAATGTGCCAAGTATCGCATTGCCAATACCGGCATCAGGTATGCCGTAAGGCTTGGAGGGATTCAGAAGAAATCCGGGCGTTATAACTTTTAATCCGTCTATCAGCACCGTGCCAAGTATCCAGACCATCGCCCCTACTGCGATAACAACCGCACTCCACGAAAACAGCGTGATCAGATGATTCTTCAACTTCCGGAAAAACAACGGACGCAACGGATAAACCGATTCAAAACGCTTCATTTCGCCTCCCCGCGCTTAGATTTGGTGGCGCTTAAGTAATAGTGCGAAATTATCTGAATCAGAAACGACATCGCAAACAATATTATACCCAGCGCCATCAAGGCACTGCGCTGAAGACCATCCGCCTCGGAAAAGTTGTTCGCCAGCGTCGAGGCGATCGTTGTCCCCCCATCCGACAGCGTCTGCGGCATGTCCATGATGTTGCCAACGACAAACAGCACCGCCATCGTCTCACCCAACGCACGGCCTAAACCAATGAATACCCCGCCAAGCAGTCCGCGGATTCCGTATTTCAAGACAATGTCTTTCGCCGTCTCCCACCGGGTACAGCCAATTCCATAGGCGGCTTCACGCAATACCTGGGGCGTCATCGCAAAAACATCACGCATGATCGCCGCCATATAAGGCAGTATCATCAGCGCAAGTATCAGACCCGCCGTAAAGAGACCAAATCCCATGTAATACTCCCCGACAAACGGAATCCGGCCAAGACCCAGATCATCTATCAGAAATGGCTGTACATAATCCTGCATGATGGGCGCAAGCACAAATAATCCCCACATGCCGTAAATTACACTCGGAATCGCCGCAAGCAGGTCTATCGCATTGCCGATAATCTGACTCAGCCACGGCGGCGCATCCGTCAGAAACAGCGCCGCAGCAAATGCCAGCGGCAACGCTACTACCAACGCAATAACTGTCGTTATCAGCGTACCCACAATACTGGGCAGCGCTCCATAGCGGTTCGACCAGGGATCCCATTCACTCGAAAAGATAAACCCAAGTCCAAATTCACGCCACGCCGCCGAGGAGTCCACCGCCAGCTGCACCATGAACCCAAGCATCAGCACCCCTGCTATGCCGGCCGCTAATAAGCAGAGCAACCTGAACGCATTATCCTGACTGATTGTCCGCAGTTTATTCATGCCATACCCGCCGGATATCTTACTTGAAGATCTTCTGATTTACTATCTCAACCACACTTGCAGGCAAAGCAACATAATTCAATTTATATGCCGATACCGCACCGGATTCAAAACACCAGTGAAAATATCCCTTCAGCGCCGCAAATACTTCAGGAGCACAATCCTTGCGCAGCAGTATGTAGGTGACTCCGGTTATCGGCCAGGAGTTTTCCCCCGGCTGGTTGTTCAAATTGACACTCAACCCCGGAGCATTCGCCCAGTCGGCATTCGCCGCCGCCGCACTGAAGCTATCCAGATCAGGCTTTACATAAATCCCGTCATGATTCATCAACTGCACCGTGGCAAGTTTGCTCTCTACCGCATAGGTGTATTCCGCATAACCGATACTGCCGCGGATCTTGCGCACATTGTTGCAGACCCCGGGGTTCTTCTGACCACCAATGCCAACCGGCCAGTCCACCGTCGTGCCGCTGCCGATCTTTTCCGCCCACTCAGACGAGGCCTTGCAGAGATAATCGGTAAAAATAAAGGTCGTTCCCGCCGCATCTCCACGACGGACAACCGTGATCTTTAACGGAGGAAGTTTCAAACCCGGATTCAATGCCGCAATCTCAGGCGCATTCCAGCGGGATATCTTGCCCATGAATATATCCGCCAGAACTTCAGGCGTCAATTTAAGTTCATTGCTCTTTACCCCGGGAATGTTCACTACCGGCGTAACACCACCCATCAGCATCGGAAACTGCAAAAGACCAGCTTCCGCCAACTCTTCACTGCTTAAAGGACTGTCGGTTCCAGCAAAATCAACCGTTCCAGATTTGATCTGATTGATCCCGGCTCCGGAGCCCATGCTCTGATAATTCACCCGAACCCCTCCGGAAGCCTGCGTATAACCGTAACTCCACGCCTGGTAGACCGGAGCCGGAAAAGATGCCCCAGCACCATTCAATACCTGTTCGGCAAATAATCCGGCCGCACTTAAAATACCGGCCAACCCGATTGCAAATATCTTTTTCATACCAACACCTCCTTCTTGTGTTCGCCATATAAGGTAAACCCGATGTGTAATGCAATTGTTGCGGAGATGTTAGTTTTGCGTTAATATGCCTCTTTATTCCAGTTCGCTTATGTCCGATATGGCCAGACGGCCATCACTGCCACGCCAGACCATTACCGCAATGTCCGGCCCATGCCCATCCCCCAACTCAACCATGATCCGGTTGGAGGAGGATTTGAAACGGTAGATCCGGCGGATCTCCGGCTCACGGAGTTTGCGCTCTTTCAGTAACTTTACCGCATTTTGAAAAATATCACCGTAATTATTCCAGCAACGGCTGAATTTACGCGAATCATGATAGTAGCTCTTTACCGCATCAAGCGCAAATTCTCCCTCCGCGGCAAATTCGGAAGTGGACAGCTCAATCCGCTGACGGCTCGCCGGAACGGAATCGGAAAAATAAAGGTATAATTGAAATCCACCCACTATAACAAGCACCACAAGGATTATCAGATATTTCTTCTGCATAAAAGTCTACTCCGTACTCTTGATGGTGAATGGATCCGAACGGCCAAGCGTATCGTAAAATGTGTGATCCTTCTCCAGATTCGAACCGCCGGGAAACAGGTAGCCGATATCACTGTCTCCAAGCAAATCAAAATTGTATTTACTGCCTGTCTCAGCTAAACTGCAAGACTCCGCCGTTACATGACCATCCGCCCACGCAATGTTTACACGACCATTATGACGGAAATGAAGATAGGTGTAGGAGTCCGGACCGTATATGCGGTCTATCGCATTCAGCTCCGTGCCTTTACGCATTCCCCCCGCCTCTATCGTGTCCCCGAACATTATAAGCGAAGAGTGACTCGCAACCATACCGGTTCTTACCGGCAACCCATATAACTCTTCCGGCGTGGAACTTTTTTCCCCGGGGGAGGCACCAAGATAACCACGCCCCCCGAGACCGTTGGCATTGTAGCCATAACTGCCGCCACTCTTGCCTTCAAACTTTACCAGCATCGACTCGTTCGGACAGATTAATATATCACGGTTCTCCGCCAGATAACCGGATAGATAGCCGCCACGATTGAAATCCACCAGATCCGTCGAGGTGTGCTTTAATCCCCACCACACCGGATACTCCTCCGGACGCGAACTGCTGCGCCCCGAATAGGCCGCATACGGCGCGAAAAATTCATCATTGTCCGCAGTATAGAGCAGATTGGCCTGCGCCAACTGCCGCAGATTCCCGGAACACGAGATCGACATCGCCAGCTGCTTCGCCATTCCAAGCGCCGGCAGAAGCATTCCCGCCAGCACCGCAATAATCGCAATTACCACCAGAAGCTCGATAAGTGTGAAACTGCACCGCTTCCGGCCCGCCAGATTGTTTTGAACCATAAGCTCTCCCTTCGTGTTGCGCGCACGCTAAGAGGGTTAATATTATCCGGCCGCAATGGGATCCGACTATACGGTTGCGCGACAGCCACGGAATTTCACCATGATTCACCATTTTTCGCGACCGGGCGAATAAATAAATTGTATAAATTATGGAATTTTACCGGGATTTACAGCCGAAACTGTTCAGCCGGTCGATAAAGGTTTTGTCCTCTTCTATGGTGCGGCCGCGGGTGGTCAGATAACCGCCGGTCATCATACTGCTCGCACCACTGAGCATCAACAACGCCTGGAAATCTTTCAGCTGCGTCTCACGCCCAGCCGTGAACTTGATCATCTTCCCGGGATTCAGTAACCGGAAAATCGCAAAACTCTTCGCCACATCCGCAGGCTCCATCACCGGAAGATTCTCCAACGGCGTACCCTTTATCGGTATCAGAACATTCACCGGAATGCCGTCTACATCCAAATCACGGATTGCCTCCGCCAGCCGAACCCGGTCCAGCCAGCTCTCGCCCAGCCCGATAATACCACCACAGCAGATGGTTATGCCATACTTTTGCAGGTATTTTATCGTCTTTATCTTATCTTCCACCGAATGCGCCGTGGTGATCAATTCACCGTAACGCTCCGGATTGGTCTGCAGATTCATGTTGTAACGCCAGACATGATGCTCCGACAGCAACCGCGCCGCCGCTTCATTCAAAATCCCCAGCGATACGCAGATCTTTAAGTCCGGCAGCTCATTATGCAGAAAATCCATCGTGTCAAGCAATTCGTGAAACTCCGGATCCGTATCGCTGTAACCCTTGCCGGAGGTCACAATCCCATAAGTCCGGATACCACTGTTATATATCTCACGCGCTCCGGATAAAATCTCTTCCCGCGTCAGCAGTGGATAGGTCTCTATACCCGTAGAATAACTCCCCGCCTGCGCACAGAACCGGCAACGCTGACTGCACACCCCAGATTTGGCATTGATAATTGAACACGCCTCCAAAGGCGGTGCAAATTTGTCCCGGACCTTATTGGCCAGAGAAATCAAATCCAATATGTCACAACCGTGAACCTCTGTTGCTAAATTCAGCGCTTCTTCTTCGCTGAGAGCAACACCTTCCAGAACCTTATAGGCGTTCTCTATATGACGGTTTATCTTCATTTTTACCTCCCACGCCTCTGCGACGGCAACAATAAAAATCAATTCGGCGAACTATAAAATATACCTTATAACCCTGTTTTGCAAATTTTAAATTGATTTTAACCGCTAATGTGATAAATTGATATTATTATGAATTTATATGACATTTTAAATAAAGCGACCGCAAAACCGCACGCATTGAGCCAGGAAGAGCTTATGTTTCTCCTCGAAATCAGAGATGAAAAGGAGATGCAGCAGTTGTTTCATGCCGCGTACGGTCTGAAACTAAGATACACCGGGAAAATGGTCTCTATCCGCGGTTTGATCGAAATGGGCAACGTATGCGCTAAAGACTGCTTTTACTGCGGCATCCGCAAAAGCAATCCGAACGTGGAGCGCTTTCAGCTCGATCGGGAGGCGGTTCTACGCATGAGCAGATGGGCATGGAAACATAACTTCGGCTCCATTGTCATGCAGTCAGGTGAGATGGAGTCTGAAGAGCATACAGCGTTCGTCGAATCCCTGCTTAGGGATATAACAAATATGTGCAACGGAGAACTGGGAATAACTCTCTCTCTGGGCGAACAGTCTGAAGAGACTCTGAGACGATGGAAAAACGCCGGCGCTCACCGGTATCTGCTCCGCATCGAGAGCTCTTCAGAAGAGATCTACCGCGCAATTCACCCCCAAAACCACTCCTTTGCCAGAAGAGTTGAGTGTCTGAAGATTTTGAGAAAACTCGATTATCAGGTCGGGTCAGGCGTGATGATCGGACTGCCGGGACAATCGGCCGCCCAACTCGCCGGCGATATCGAGTTCTTCAGAAAAATGGACCTCGATATGATCGGCATGGGTCCATTCCTGCCGCACCACGATACTCCTATGGGGAAAAATGTCGATTTCTCCGAAAACTTCAAACGGCAGCAGCTCGAACTGGGCTTGAAAATGATTTCCGCCGTACGACTGCAACTCCATAACACCAATATCGCATCCACCACCGCCCTGGAAGCTCTGCGCAATGATGGACGGGAACTGGGACTCCTCGCCGGAGCCAACGTGATTATGCCCAATATCACCGACCCGGAATACCGTAAAAATTATAAACTCTACGAAAATAAACCGGCTGTCAACGAAAGCAGCGACGACTCCATACGCGAATTAACCCGGAAAGTCGCCGCCATCGGCGAAGAGATCAACTGGAACAAACGCGGCGACTCCCCTCACTATTTCGCCAGACACTGAGTTGCACGAACTATATCGCCGTCAGCACCAGCCCAACAATCACCAGCGCAACGCCTGCCAGACGCGGCGGAGTACACTTCTCCTTTAAAATAAATACTCCGAAAAATACCCCCATCGGCAGACTTACCTGTCGGAACGCCTGTATGTAACTTACATTGCTGACATGATTCATCGCTATCAGTATCAGCATATAGGCCGACGACGCAAATAAACCCGATATAACCGGATTGAACGACTTTAAAAACAGACGCTTGAACTCCATACGCTCTTCCGCATGACGGCGAACGTAGAACGACAGCGATACCGTTATAAAAATTTCAATCATAAATAGATAGGCTCCACTGACCACCAGCCCGGAATTGACCGAATGCGACCGCAGTATCGGCATGGCAATACTGTCCGCCACTGTATAGCCGGTCGTCCCCAACGCCGCCATCAATATCGCGTAAAGCGCCGGATTCCAGTAATCCCGCCAGCTGAAACTTTTCCAGCTCCCAAGCGGCAGAAGCAGACACCCCAGAGTCACTACCAGCATACCAAACAGTGACAGCCAGCCCGGACGCGCACCCAACCCAAGCACCAGACTTACCACCGCCACCATTAGAACCGGCAGCGCACGGGCCATCGGATACGCCAGCGATACATCGTTCCTCCTATAGGCCTTGAATAACCCGAGAAAATATAACGCTTCACTGGCTCCGCTGACCACCATTATCAGCCAGAACTTCAGAGGCAAATCCAGCAGACGCAGATCCGAATAACAGAATACCGGAAACCATAATACTACCGAAGTCATCGACGCCAGCATGAAAAAGGACGCCGAGGGTTTGCTCCCCTTGCTCAAAACATTCCACGACGCATGCAGCAAGGCCGACAGCATCACCAGACAAAAAGCAAAAAGTGTCATTCCCCGAACACGCTTTCCATATATCCAGACGTTTGTCCACGCAGCGCCTTCAACGCCGCTCCGGCAGATTCATTACCCCCGAGAAGCTCTATCATCAGTTTGCCCTCTATTTTACACAACTCATTATGACGGGGAAAATAACGCTCCAGAAGATAACTGATGTATTTCACCAGACGGAAATCACCGTAAACCCGCGGAATACCACTGCCTACCTGCTCCACCGCAACACTTAAATTACTCCGGATGGCATGGTGTATGGCCGGTAATCCGGCACTCTCCGCCAGAACAACTGTATAATACCAGCCGGCAAGCTGATTGCGCTCAAAGTCACGATCTGTTCCATGCGCATCACTCACACCGACTACCGGGAAAATATTCCCCTTTTCACGCTCTTCCATATAACGGGCAACCTGGAAATTATTCGAACGCCACTGCTCAGGATAAAAACCGCCGATAAGCTCAAAGGCATCAAACTTCTTCCGCTCAAGTATCGCCGAAGTAACCGCCTCGCTGATTACATATTTCTCCGTCTGCCAATAGGGATGACAGAATATCGACAGCCCTCCGCCATCACGAATACGGTCAAACACCCATTCGCTCGACGCTACCTGGAATGGATCCTGCCCCGGAGCCAGCGGCGGAAGTCCGGCGGCATAATCGGCAACTTCACGGTAATAGCGTTCCTCATCCTTCAGTATCAGCTCATTGACACTGAACGAACCTCCAAAGTTTATTATGTGCACCAGATTGCCGTTCGCGTGTATCTCCTCCCCGGGATAGAGCTTTATGTCTACCGGCTTGTCACGCCAGTAATCAATCGCAACCATAGATGGGTCATAACGGTGATGATCTGTTACCGCTATGAAGTCCATGCCAAGCTCACGGTTGCGCGCCGCAACATATTCCGGACTCTCCTGACCATCAGAAAAATCACTGTGCATGTGGAAGTCGCCCTTCCAGGGACGCAGCTTATAGAGATCTTCACGCACCGCATACAGATTGAATCGCAGCTTCCGGTACGGAACCCGCGCCCACTGCACCCGGTCGGCACGCCCGGGATCGGTCAACTCCACCGTTAGATTGTACTCCTGCTCCCACGGAAATTTACCTGTAACAGCAAGTTCACCATCCTCCGTCAGACGCCATTCGACAAGAAGCTGATTCTCCGGCGTATCAGCATAGGTGCCGTCAGCATAGACACCGTCCAGAGGCAGAAGTTTTACCTTGATCTTATCCGCAGCCGGAAACGCCGCATGCGAGAAACGCGGCCGGATCGTCAATGTAGATGTTCCTCCAGCTAAAAATACCTTCGGCGTAACATCGTAATACTTCTCTACCGTCTCCATTATCCCCACCCCCCCCATTATGATTTTTTTTATATCTAAGCTCTGCGGCTCCGTAAACGCCGGAACAACCGCACAAGCTCGCCAAACCATAAAACCAATGACGTCAATACCACTATTAACAGCGCATCACGCCAACTTAATGGCTCCGTACGGAATACCTTGCCGCCCCAGTAGGTGATCGCCAGCTGACCAAGCACAATACCGGACGCAATCAGCAGAAATACACGGTTGTTGAATAAATGCGTGAAAATTGAATGAGTGCTGCCAAAACATTTGACATTGAATAAATTCCAGAATTGCAGCATCACAAACGTCATGAAAAATACCGACAGCTCGTAAGAGGAGATCGCCGCGCCCTCCCCGCTCCCGCCGGACATGTGCAGCAACATACCGATGAATATCGCCAGAAATACCCCCGCCGTGGCAAAAATATCCACCGCCATACGGGGAGTTACTATAAATGCACCGGGATCACGCGGAGAATCCTTCATCACATCCGGATCTGGCGACTCCGTCGCCAATGCCAGCGCCGCAAAGGTGTCCATGATCATATTCACCCACAGCATCTGTATCGCCGTCAGCGGCATCTCCACCCCGAGAAACGGACCGATAACCGCAGTCGATACCGCCGCAACATTGATCGTTAACTGGAAAACTATAAAACGCTGAAGATTACGGTACAGTGAACGACCCCACATAATCGCATTCACTATCGTTTTAAACGAGTCGTCTAACAAAATTATGTCCGACGCTTCACGCGCTATCGCGGTACCGGCCTTGCCCATCGATATTCCTACATCGGCAAAGTTCAACGCCGGTGCATCATTCGTGCCATCTCCCGTAACCGCGACAACTTCACCCTGCTCCTGTAGCGTCTTCACCAGTTTCAGCTTGTCATCCGGACGCGCACGCGCAATAACCTCCAATTCCCGCGCACGACGGTGAGTTTCGGCCTCGTCCAGCAGCGCAAAGTCACTGCCGGTTATCACTCCCTCTGCCGCCGGCTTGGTCATCCCCACCTGCCGCCCGATCTCAATCGCGGTGCGGGCGGTATCGCCCGTAACGATCTTAACTTTTACCCCGGCGGTACGACAACATGCAATCGCATCAGGAACATCCGGACGGACCGGGTCGGATATCCCTACATAACCGCAGAATATCATGTCACGCGCAAGTTCAGTAATATCACCATCCGTACCGGGATTCTCCAAACGGGCAAAACCGAGCGTGCGCGCCCCCTTGTTCTGTATCGCTTCAAGCGCATTCGCAATTTCACCACGATCCATATCTGTCAACCGACGCACTTCGCCAGATTCCAACTCTATCGAACCGCAACGGCCAAGCACAATCTCAGGCGCACCCTTTAAATAGAGAACCCGGCTCCCATCACCGCGTTTACCCATGGTAGCCATGAACTTACGCCCCGTGTTGAACGTCCACTGCCGTTCAATCTCAAACTCACCACGCAATGTGTTGTAATCCATGTTGTGCTTACGCAGAAACAGCAAAAGCGCCCCTTCGGTGGGATTCCCAAGCACCGATACAGTGCCGTCCTCTTCCATACCCAAATTGGCCGTAGAGTTGGCGGCAATAGCCAGTGCGTGTTCCGTGTCAAGTTCATCCGTACGTCCACCTAAGAACGCCTGTTCGACCGTCATGCGGTTCATCGTCAGCGTGCCGGTCTTGTCAGTACAGATAACCGTAGCCGCGCCAATCGTTTCACAGGCGTGCATCTTGCGCACCAGCGTGTTCTCAGCAGTCATCCGCCGCATACTGTACGCCAGACTCAAGGTCACACTCATCGCCAACCCCTCTGGCACCGCCACCACTATCAAGGTTACTGCCACCATGAAAAATCCCAGCAGCAATCTCAGCCCATCCGCGTTAAATCCACTGAATTCACCCGTCAGCAACGCACGCACTACCAGAATTATAAACAACGCAACCGCAACCCCGGTCGCCAGTACCGCAATGACGTGACTGAGTTTGTTCAATTGACGCTGCAACGGCGTTTGAATATCGCTTGACTCCGTCGCCGAAATAGCCGTCTTCCCTATCTCGGTAGATACCCCAACCGCGGTAAGCTCTATATAGCCGTATCCATCCAATACCGCAGAACCACGCAGAACCATGTTCACCGGATATGGCGATCCCGACGTAACTTCGCCCTCACCCGCATGTTTCGCAACCGGCTCCGGCTCTCCCGTGAATTTCGACTCATCCACATGCAGATTGACACTCTCAAGTATGCGCCCGTCCGCCGGAAGCTCCTCCCCGGTCTCCACAAATATTATGTCTCCACATACCAGATCCTGACGCGGTACATTTATGAATTCTCCATTGCGGATGGTTTTGACCGGAATACGGTCATCCACCTGATTCAAGATGTCAAACTCACGCCCAGCCTTGAACTCATTCAGAAACGCTATCCCTACCGCAAGTATTACCGCTACCGCTATGCCGACACCCTCTATCCAGCCACCGGTGAATATCGAAATCAACGCCGCTACTATCAATATCCGGATCATCGGATCATTGAACTTGCCCAGCAGCTCTTTCCACCACGGCGTCCGCTCCGCCTTCTTCAGCAGATTTACACCGTTTTTTTCACGCGATAATTTGACCTCCGCATCCGTAAGGCCTTTATACTTGACCGAACTACTCATAACTCTTCCCCACAACCATTACAATAAAAACGGCTTGCCTTTAACAGCAAGCCTTTCCTTTCAACGCCCGCTTACGCTCTCTGCGAAGCTGGTATTTCTTTACTATTTTTAATACTACAAAATAGGTAATCGGCGTCATTACCGCCGTAAACAACAGACCGCCTATAAAAAATGATTCCAGCAACTCAAGCCCCAGATCCAACAGCATCGATAACGACTGCTCCTGCATTACATTATATAAGCTGCCTTTGATATAATCAATACTTAAATCACCACCTATTAAACGGTTACCTACCAAACACTGCACCGGATATATGAAGAATATCGTTACATGGTTGGTTATCAGTGTGCCAAGTGTGGCTCCTATCTTGCTGCCTTTTAATATAAAAGATGTGGGTATCGAAAAAACCAGCTGCAAACCAAATGGAATTAAACACCCGTAAAACATCCCGATCGCCCACCCGCGGGCAATGTATTCCGGCGACGCTTTCTCATGCACTATTTTGCGGTAAAGCCAGACCAATTTTCGCTTAAACCAATTACGGTAACTCATTATCCCTCCAACGCACCGGCAACAGCCATACGGCTGTTGAAATATTCATCCATCTCTTTCATCACCTGAGGCGCACCAAGCACTATCAGCACATCATTGCTCTCCAACTCCGTATTGCCATGCGGTACTACCAGATGATTATCCCGTATTATCAGAAGTATCAACGCTCCGGACGGCAACTGCATGTCGGCTATCCGAACCCCGGATAATACAGTGTCTTCCGGCAAATCATACTCCCGCATCTCTTCATTGCTCATACCTGTGTACTCAAACTCCAGAGGCACACGCTTGCGGCTCCTTAACGGACTGTCCAGCTTTAACAGCCGCGCCAATGGCATCAGCGTCTTTCCCTGAAGAAGTACCGAGGTTATAACTATGAAAAATACAATGTTGAACATATCCTGATAACGGTCCGTTCCCGCAAGCATCGGTATTGTCGCCAGCATAATAGGCGCTCCACCACGCAACCCTACCCACGAGATAAACAGACGCTCACGCCACGAAAATGAACTGCCAAGCATACACAGAAAGATCGCCACCGGACGCGCTATCAGCATCATAAACACCGCAATCAAAAGCCCGACTCCCGCTATCGACGGCAGCTGACTCGGATACACCAGCAATCCCAGCGTACAGAACAGCAATACCTGCATCAGCCACGCCACACCATCGTGAAAACGCTTGAGCCCCTTGTTGAATAAATAACGCTGATTGCCCAATACCATCCCGCATACATAGACCGACATGAATCCATTGCCGCCAATACTTTCACACCCGCCATAGGCAAAAAGCACCGCGCCAACTCCCAGTACATAGTAGAGCCCGTCATACTCCAGATCTATGTGGTTGATCAGCCAGATCATCACCTTCGCCACCGTAAATCCAGCTAAAATCCCAATCAACATACGGTAGAGAAATTCCGGAATTATCACCCAGTACGAGGTCTCGGGATTGCTTAATACCCCTACCATGAAAACCGTCAGAAACGCCGCCATCGGGTCGTTACTGCCTGATTCAAATTCAAGTATGTTGCTCAGCTTGCCGCGTAAACTTACACTGCGGGAACGGAGAATGGAAAATACCGCCGCCGCATCCGTTGACGATACAATCGCACCCAGCAGTAAACCCCATTCCAACGGCACATCCATCAACTGCCAGACAAATACTCCCACAAGAAAGGCTGTTATCAATACCCCGACACTCGACAATACCGAGCCATACCCAAGTACGCTCCGGACATTACTCCACTTGGTATCCATACCACCGGCAAACAGTATGAACGCCATCGCTATCGAACCAATTATATTGGCTCCATAGGCATTGTCAAAATAGATGTCGCCTATGCCATCCGACCCGGCAAGCATACCCACCCCAAGAAATACCAGAAGTACCGGCACATTGAAATAGGTTGATAATTTACTCGAACATACCCCGGCAAGCAACAGCACCGCAAGTATCGTAAGCATATAGGAAAGTTCAAACATCTCCGGTCAGTCCCTCGCTTGATGATGATAACGCCGCCGCTTGGAAAGCAACAGCAAATCACGGATCTTTTCTTCATTATTCGCACGAGCCCAGCGCTTTTCAAATGAAGGACTCTGTATGATCTGCGCTATCGCCGCCAGTGACTTCAGGTACATATTGCGCTTGTCCCCAGTGACAAATAAAAATATCACCGTCTTGACCGAATCAGCATCCGGACGGAAATAGACCCCGCTCATGTTCCGGACTATTACCAGCCTTAAAACCCCCTCCCCGGGTATCGTTATGTGCGGAATCGCCACCTCGGGCGTAAGCACGGTACTCGATTCCTCCTCACGCGCAATCAGCTGCGCCGATAACTCATCATCACCGCAGACACTCCGGCATAATTCCGTGAATTTACGCGGCGCATCGTCTATTATAACTTCAGCAACGCCAACCGTACGGTCAAATTCATCCTCCACAATCTGATCACGCTCACGAATAATATCACGTAATTCACGCTCCAATTCACGCGGCTGAGGTACCGTCGTCTTCATCAAACGGCGAACCAGGTGCATCAACGCATATTCCAGATTCACCTTACGCCCGAAAACAAAGTACAGAAGTATACCGATAATTATTATCCCGAGCGATATCCTTACCGAACCAACCCCAAGCTCCATAATCAGAAGACAGAATATCACCATACTCAATATCGGCACCACCGGATAAAATGGCACCCGGAACGACGGACGATAGTTCTGGATCTCACTCTCACGCAATATTATTACCGATATGTTGGTCAATATGAACGACAGCATGATCACCGTTGACGCCACCGTAACCAGCTTCTCAAGCGGCAGCAGCTGCGCCAATATCATAAACGCACCGGTTATCAGCAAGGCCGGCAATGGCATATGCCGCGAACCATATGTACGGCTGAAAAACTCAGGAACCAGTTTGTCCCTGCCCATCGCATAAGGAAAACGTGCCGCCGCCATTACCCCGGCATTCGCCGTAGTTACAAACGCCATTACCGCACCAAGCGTAATTATCACCATCCCGGGGGTACCGTAATACTTCTCCGCCGCATCCGCCAGTGGCGTGAACGAACCGGATAACTCCGACGGCTCAAGAACACCTACTGTAACTATCAACACCAGAACATAGGTGATCATTACCGCTACCGTCGCTCCTATCATCCCCACCGGAAGATTGCGCCGCGGATTCTTTACCTCCTCCGAAATACTCGCTACATCCAAAAGCCCCCCGAATGAGACAAATACAAACGCCGCCTCCGCAAACAGACTTAAAAAACCTTTGCCAGGTTGGAAAAACGGCTCGAAACGCGACGGCTTGAGCTCCGGAAAACCTAAACAGATATACGCACCCAACGAAATAAACAGCAAAGCAACCATGATTACCTGCGCCAACGCCGCCGATTTTGTACCCAGAAGATTAACCAGCAGAAATATCAGCGTCAAACCTATCCCGCAATATACCGGATTTATACCAAAAAACTGATACACCACCTCCGACATACCGAAAATCGCAAACGAACTCTTTAACGCAATCGCACTCCAGTTCAGCAATCCGGAAATCGTACCGGCAAGCGGCCCGAGACTGCGGCCGGTATAATAATAAATTCCCCCGGCCAAAGGCATCGCCGTAGCAAGCTCTATCGTCGCCAGCGTCCCCACTAAAGCACAGATACCGGCCAAACCATAAGCCAAAAATACCGCAGGCCCTATATTCTCATACGCCACACCCGGCAGAACAAAAATCCCGGAACTGATCATCGCCCCCGCAGAAATACAGAATACATCCGCCATGCCGAGCGTTTTGCGTAAACTTCCTCCACTCATAACGATACCCTCTCAATATGTTATATCCCCATCAGACATCTCCAATCAATAAGATAAGCCACCAGCCAATACAACAGCAATAACGCACTCTGAACAGCTTTTATTTTATCCTGATGGAACTTCCTTAAAATATAATCGGCATAGCCGGATATTTCAATTCATTTTCAGTATTGTTTTTGTTTAATTTATGTAAATTAAACCTCACAGAGAATTTTATACGCCTTCCTTTTCATTAATTTTTATAAAACCGGAGACATAGATATTGAAATATCTTAAAAACCAGTGTATCTTAATAGGCTGATTGATAGCAACCTTCAAACACACAAAAAAAGGGATTGAAAATGCAATTTACTCATGAAGTCGAGCAGATGGTCTGCGTGGCCAAAGGGCCGAAGAATCCGCCCGCTCCCATTCCGCAGGAAGGCGGCTGGACTCACGTTAAAGAAGTCAACGAAATTTCCGGTCTCACCCACGGCGTGGGCTGGTGCGCTCCTCAGCAGGGCGCATGCAAACTGACTCTCAATGTCAAAAACGGTATCATCCAGGAAGCTCTCGTTGAAACTATCGGATGCTCCGGTATGACCCACTCAGCCGCTATGGCTGCTGAAATCCTTCCGGGAAAAACCATCCTCGAAGCTCTTAATACCGACCTGGTTTGCGACGCTATCAATACCGCTATGCGCGAACTCTTCCTCCAGATCGTTTACGGACGTACTCAGACCGCGTTCTCCGAAGGCGGTCTCCCCATCGGCGCCGGACTCGAAGACCTCGGAAAAGGACTCCGCAGCATCACCGGTACCATGTACGGTACCAGCGCCAAGGGCGTAAGATACCTCGAAATGGCTGAAGGCTATGTCACCGAACTCGCCCTCGACGCCGAAGACAAGGTTATCGGTTACAAGTTCGTTAAACTCGGACCAATGCTCGACGCTATCAGCAAGGGCATGGACGCTAACGAAGCTCTGAAGAAATTCTCCGGCTCGTACGGCCGCTTCGCCGACGCCGTCAAAACTATCAACCCGCGTCAGCAGTAACAGGAGGAAGCTATCATGGCACTTTTTGAAAGTTATGAACGCCGCATCGCGCAGATTAATAAATTTTTGAATGACAACGGCATCGCTTCTATCGAAGAAGCTGAACAGATCACCAAGGCCAAAGGCCTCGATATTTATGCCCGCGTAAAAAGCATTCAGCCAATCTGCTTTGAAAACGCATGCTGGGCATATCTGGTCGGCGCTGCAGTCGCTATCAAACGCGGTCAGACCGTCGCCAGCGAAATCGCTAAAACCCTCGGCGAAGGATTGCAGTCTTTCTGCATCCCCGGTTCCGTCGCTGATGACCGTAAGGTAGGCCTCGGACACGGTAACCTCGCTTCCATGCTGCTCCGCGACGAAACCAAGTGCTTCGCATTCTGCGCCGGTCACGAATCTTTCGCCGCCGCTGAAGGCGCTATCGGTCTCGCACGCAGCGCCAACAAGGCCCGCAAGGAACCCCTCCGCGTGATCCTTAACGGTCTCGGCAAGGACGCCGCCGAAATTATCTCCCGTATCAACGGATTCACCCACGTGGAAACACGTTTCGATTACAAAACCGGTAAGCTCACCATCACCAAGGAAAAGGCTTATTCCGATGGCGAACGCGCTAAAGTCCGCTGCTACGGCGCCGACGACGTGCGCGAAGGTGTTGCTATCATGTGGCAGGAAGGCGTGGATATCGCGATTACCGGTAACTCCACCAACCCGACACGCTTCCAGCATCCGGTTATGGGTACTTATAAGAAAGAACGCATCGAAGCCGGTAAACCCTTCTTCTCCGTCGCTTCCGGCGGCGGTACCGGACGTACCCTCCATCCCGATAACATGGCCGCCGGCCCTGCCTCTTACGGCATGACCGATACCATGGGCAGAATGCACTCCGACGCTCAGTTCGCCGGATCATCCTCCGTTCCGGCTCACGTTGAAATGATGGGTCTTATCGGTATGGGCAACAACCCGATGGTCGGCGCCTCCGTTGACGTGGCCGTTGCGGTTGAACAGGCGATGAAAGCGTAAGTTTTCCGCTTAAAAAAAACATACTGAAAAATTAAATCCGCTCAGGATATTTTCCGGAGCGGATTTTTTTTATCCATAAATCAAAACCACCGGCTAAGCCGGTGGTATGCACCACGCCTTCAAGGCGATATTACCGGCAACCCGACACG
>CALXXL010000004.1 GCA_944392655.1 uncultured Victivallaceae bacterium | reverse complement strand
TTAAAAAAACAATCAACGCAAGCTCAAACAGGAGGACAAAAATGACAATTTCAAAGATGTATGGGACGGCAGTGAAATATTTTGACTGGAAGTTGAATAATTATATGCTATATTTTTTTAACGAGAATAAATTGTTTTAAAACAGGAGGGAAAAAAATGAAAGAAAAATTTTTGTATCTGATTATAGGAGTACTCACAGGAGCAGTAGCCGTTTGCATGACTGGATGGGGATACCCTGAGGAAACCGAACTGGATCTGCAACAGCATCATGATATTATCCAAAGAGAGATTGCTTCCATGCAAAACAATATAAGATCTATAAATAACAGATTGAAAGATATTCAAAGCACTCTGACGAGCATGTCCGGACAACAGAAGAGCACCCAGAGCACAATTTATGATATAAAATCAGCCGTTTCATATAACGGAAGTAAATTGAGCGATATAAGCTCGGAAGTGAGAAGTTTGCGGAATAAATTATAATTTGAAAATTCCAGCAAGATAATTTTCACACTCTATTCCGGAAACACAGAATAGCTATACGCAATTACAACTGCACAATGTTTTAAATAAAATAGCGCTTTCCAGGTCAAGGAGTAATTATCGTGTCTATACAAAAAGTAAAAGAGTTTTTTAAAAAATACGGCATGGAAGAGAGAGTTTTGGAATTCAATTCTTCCAGCGCTACCGTTGAACTGGCTGCACAAACTCTAGGATGCAACCCCGCAAGAATCGCTAAAACTTTATCTTTTATCGTCAATTCACAACCGGTACTCATCGTCACCGCCGGAGACGCAAAAGTCGATAACCCTAAATTTAAAGCTCAATTCAATACCAAGGCAAAAATGATCCCTCACGACGCGGTCGAACAGATGACCGGACACGCCGTAGGCGGTGTATGCCCGTTCGCCGTCAACCAGAACGTTAACGTATATCTCGACATATCTCTTAAACGGTTCCACTCCGTATTTCCCGCATGCGGAAGCTCATGCAGCGCTATCGAACTCACCATCCCGGAATTAGAAAAATATTCAAATTCCATGGCGTGGATCGACGTTTGCAAAGAGTGGCTTTAACGGATAGCAAAAAACGATTCGCAGAATTCACGCTCTCCGCAATCTGCTTCACCCAACGCCAGATATTCATCTCCACGCTGATCCCCCCAGGAGTAGGTGGCGTAAAGTTTTCCACCATATTCACAGAAGTCCAGATCCGAAGCGTTGATGTTTCTTGCCCGGCGCGAACGCTCCAATAGCTCCGCATTGACAGGAACCAGCCAGCGGCGGTCGGCTTCATCATACGGCAGAACCAGCTCCTCTCTACTCCAGTCTTTGAGATCCTTCGAGCGCGATACCATCGTATTGAACCCGGATTCGTACGAACCAGACAGGTGAAAAAAGTAATACCACTTGTCAAAATAACGCAATAACGGCGCACCGCAATACACCCCGAATCCATAAACCGCTCCGGGAATTACCCGCCAGTCATGTAGATCAGAAGAGTACGCAAAGTACATGGTGAAATTGACATCTCCGGGTGCCGGACGGCCTCGCTCAAATACCATAGTAAAACCATCGGCACTACGGCAGATGCTCGTATTGAATACCTCCCACCCGGGGGCAGATAATATTATTTCCGGTTCACTCCAGTTTAAAAGATCATCGCTCCATAACAGCAGAACTTCACTACCACCCCACTTCCTTACACAGCTGACATACATCCTGCCGTCAGACACAAAGGCACACCCCACGTGCAGGCCTCGGCCAAAAGACGCTGTGCTGCGCCCGGAAGCAACATCAATAAAACGGAAAAATGAACTCCCCGTTGTATTGCCGGCATTCGATTCACGAATATATTCAAAACGATAAAGACGACCCCCAAATACCACCGGATTCGCTTCCACTATATCCGCAGCAACCGTACCAAGACGCTTTAATTCTATCCCGCTTTTCATCAATTAAGCTCCTTAAATTGAAATCATCAAGATAAAATAGCACTCCGGAATATTTTGTAAATCCATTTTATAATAAATCCACAATTTTCATCCAGACAGAATATCAGGCTTAACAAATCACTTGATATTTGTATTTTCTGCATTTAAACCTATATTCAATAATATGATTCCGTAACCATATAACCGGGAGACATATTATGGAAAAAATACGCATCGCTTTCTTTGACACCAAACCCTATGACCGCAGCTTCTTTGACGAATGCAACAGAAACTATCACTTCCAGATCGAATATTTTGAGACCAGACTTACGCCAAAATCCGTTGCCATGGCAAAAGGTTTCGATGCTGTGTGCGCATTCGTCAACGATAATATCGACGATAAAACCGTTGACGAACTGTATAATATGGGCGTTAAACTTATCGCTATGCGATGCGCAGGATACAACAACGTAAGTTTGAAGGCCGCTTATGATAGAATTACCGTAGTTCGCGTCCCGGGATACTCACCGTACGCCGTGGCTGAATATGCCCTCGCTATGATTATGACCCTAAACCGGTCGCTCCACCGCGCATACAACCGCATCAGAGAAAACAACTTCTCCATTAATGGCTTCCTCGGATTCGACCTCCGGGGTAAAACTTTCGGCATTATTGGAACCGGGAAAATCGGCCTCGTTTTCGCTGAAATCCTCCAGGGATTCGGCGTTAAAATCATCGCATACGACCTATTCCCCAACCACAAAGCCGCTAAACAGTATAATTTTGAATATCTGCCCCTCGAAGAGATTTACCGTCAAGCCGATGTTATATCACTTCATTGCCCGCTCACCCCGGAAAATGTCCACATGATCAATCATGACGCAATAAAAATGATGAAAAAAGGCGTCTTCATCGTCAATACCAGCCGCGGAAAACTTATCGATACCAAAGCACTAATCGACGGACTTAAAAATAAACATATAGGCGCAGCAGCTCTCGACGTATATGAGGAAGAGAGCGACTACTTCTTTGAAGACCTCTCCAATCACGCCATCGACGACGATAAACTCGCCAGACTTATGACCTTCCCCAATGTGCTCGTTACCTCGCATCAGGCCTTCTTTACCAGAGAGGCTATGACCAATATCGCCCAGGTGACTCTCGACAATATCCGCGACTTCTTCGGCCCCAAACTGCTACCCAACGCCATCTGCGCCAGATGCGACGGCTCCAGAAACTGCCCGCCCGCCAATACTCCGTGCGCCAGAAAGGCCTAATCCTGAACCCCGCCCGCCCCAGGTACGGCAACCGCCGCATCCGGGGCGCGGTTGATCAGCTTGATCCGCTTCCATTTGCCACTGCGGAAACGCAGCGTTATTAAAATACCTTCTATACCGAAACAGCAGGTGAGAAAGATCCAGATCGTCATGATGTCCGCTCCAGCATAACGGATCAGCCAGATCAGCCCCGGTATCATCACCAGCCACTGCATCCCGGACGTGTACAGGAAAATTACCCGCGTATCTCCAGCTCCGCGAAGACCGCCCATAAATATGTATTTTACCGCATCAAACATGTTGAATACCGCCGCACAGACCAGAATCTTGGCCGTGATATCCACCACCGCTTGAAAGTCAAAACCACCACTCTCGTCCGGCGCAAACAGATTCGCCAGAAACTCAGGACACGTTAAGTATACTATCGAACACAGCACCATGTAAAACAGACTCATCCGCCACGCACGGTAAGTGACCCGCTCTGCTATCGCTGTACGCCCCCTGCCAATATACTGGCCAACCACTATCGCCGTGGCATCCGATAAACCCATCAGAGGCGAAAAGGAAAAGTTGTTCACCGAAAGAGCTATCGTCGTCGCCGCAAGATAGTCCCGCGACATCCCCCCAACTAAAAACGTCATGAACGAAAATGAACCAACCTCAAGAAATACCTGAACACCAGCAGGCGTTCCATAACCAACTATCTTCTTTATATAATCAAATTTGAAACGGCGCAGCTTACGCGTCGGATAATTCCGCTGGTTCGCAAACAGAAAGAAAAATAACGCACAGATAAAACCAAAGCCACCCGCTATCGTGGTCGCTATTCCTCCACCGTAAATCCCCCAGCAGGGCGCCCCCCATCTGCCGAAGATCAGCATGTAGTCCAATACTATATTCAATAGACAACTGCCTATACTTACCACCGCTACCGGCCACGTTATCCCACGACCAGAATAGAAACTCCATAACGGCATCGCCAGCGTCGTGAATACCCCGCTTAACCATAGCCCCCGTAAATAGTCATTCGCCGGAGCTATCAACTCCGGACGGATCCCACTGTGGTCTATAATCAGCTTACCCAGCACCGGATTCAATACCATTATCAATACCGACGCCGCCAGTGCAAAATAAAAACCATTCCACGCCGCGTAAATACACTCCCCACGCTTGCCAGCTCCAAAAAACTGCGCAACCAATGCCGAGGTGAAGTTCGCCGTAACCGAGAAAAAACAGAACAGTGTAAAGTACATCGTCCCCACCGGCAGCGCCGCCGCAACAAAGTCCGTACTCGCATGCGCCAGCAAAAGACGGTCTGCAAACGTCATTACTATGTAACTCGCACTCACCGCTATCAAGGGATAAGCGACTTTGAATACTTCACCATAACCTCCGTGCCCGATAAATTGACGGCGGCCGAAATAATTGTATTTACGCCAGTTGATCTTCATGTCATTAAATTCAATTCCAAAATATCATATATACATAAAAAAAGAGAGCCGAAGTTTTCCGGCCCTCTCGTAAGCCAAAGAATATTACATGCTGAAGTTCATGAAAGGCAGGAAAGGTATCACCCCGTTGCCTATCACATTCAGCAATCCTACCTGAAATGAACGCTCACCATTCGCTATATTCAGCAGACCAAACTGCAAACCGGTGCAGTTCTTTACCTGGTTGATAATACCAACCTGCAAGCCAGTAAGATCGTCCGCACGATTCAATATCCCGGTAAACTGAATACCATCAAAGTTATACGCATCACTCCAGATTACCGCACTCTGAATACCTTTGAAATTGTGCGCTACCGACGTTACCGCTGCCAGCTGAATGCCAGTGTAATCTTCCGCTACACTTACCGCACCAGCCTGCAAGCCAGTGAAGTCGCCCGCAATATTGAATACAAACGCCGCCTGCAGACCCTTCGCCCATTCATCGTTGATGTTGCCGACAAATGAAGCCTGCAAGCCTTCCAGAGTCTTGTTCTGATTCAATATCCAGCTGCCCTGCACACCCTTGATGTATGCCGTGCCGGAATAAAACCAGCTGCCTTCAACCCCATATACCCGGCCAAGACCGTTCGTTACCGGAAAACCAGCCTTTACTCCATATACGTTGCTCTTTACTATGCTCGACGGCTGATCCAAAAAGAAACCCAGCTGGAAAATCGTATACTCATCCGCAGGAGTCGGCGCATCCTCTTCCCCGGCGTACAAACCAATGCTCAATACCGCTAATAACAGCGCAACTATTTTCTTCATCTCATTCCCTCATAATATTAAAAGTTGAAGTTCAATACCGGAAGCAGTGGCAGTATGCCATTTTCATTGTAGTTGAGTATCCCCAGCTGGAAGGTCGCATCATCCGCAAGATTAACTATACCAAGCTGAAGACCGACCAGACGTTCCACCATGTTCACCAGACTGAACTGAAGCCCGTTTACCTCTTTGCCCTTCGTCATGATCAGCGACGTCTGGATACCATCAACATAATCTGTCAGCGAGCCAAGCACCGACGCTTCCAACCCATATACCGGAGCTCCAACCCCAAACGGCGCACCACCTTTTACCCCGTAGGTCTCGGTGTAGTTCGAGGACGGTGGCGTGTTGTACCAGAAAGTAAGCATCGCAACTTCGTAAGGCGTGGCATTCGCATCTTCACCTATTATCACAACATTGTAAGAACCCGGCTGGATCTCTTCCGCCGACAACATGAATACCGCCGCAAATGACAGCATTAACAGTAAAGCCAGTTTTTTCATTCCTGTAACTCCTTTCTTCATAAATTAAAAAGGTGTAATTCTTCCCAGTTGGAAATAATTTACATTAATTCCCGCATCTTGCAAATTTTTTTATTGCAATTTCACCCCTTACATGGTATTTTTTTATCCATGAGAAAGATTATTATCAGCCGGTGCCTCATGGGAGAAGCCGTCCGTTATGACGGCAGCTCATGCCCAATACCTGAAAAATATCGCGAATCGCTCGGAAAAAAATTTATTCTGCTACCGTTCTGCCCGGAAAACGCCGCCGGCCTCACCACCCCGAGAGAACCCATTATTATGGTTCAGAACACCACACAAACCATTATCCGAACCCGCGATTCGCACATCTTTATGCCGGAAATCCCCACGCGCACCATCGCCCAATTCCGGAAACTATTCCCGTTTGACAATATTTACGCCGCCATCCTTAAATCCAAGTCACCCAGCTGCGGATTCAGATCCACTAAACTGTATGACCCCAACGACAATCCAGTCTCAACCCGCAGCGACGGTTTCTTTGCCCGATTCCTCCAGGAAAATTATCCCGGAATATTGATCCGGACCGAAGACGATTTCTACGACCTGATTGATTCTTAATCCGTGCCACCGGAACTCTTCTTCTCCGCTTCACGCAGGATCAGCTCCACCGGCGTCAGGTACTTCTTCGCATTATTGCACTCTTTACAGCACACTACCACATTGCCACGGGTCGAACGGCCGCCGCGCACCACCGGCACAATGTGATCCATGGTAAGCTCATCCGGCGGGAAGTGACCACCGCAGTAGTGGCAGATTCCCTTCGCAAGTTCATTCTTCCACCACGACGAACGACGCAATTCACGCGCTTTTTCACGCTCGCGCGCAATGTGCTTCTCGTCCCTCCGGATGTCCAGCCAATCTTCCATAATCACCCCCGGCGCGCCATCAGACGCTTCGCCTCCAGCTTGTCCTCACGCTCACGCAGCGTTTCACGCTTGTCCGCAAAGCTCTTGCCACGGCAGACCGCAATCTCCACCTTCACCAGACTGCCCTTTAAATAGAATTTTAACGGCACTATCGTAAGACCCTTTTCACGAACCTGCTGGTGCAGTTTCAGTATCTCACGCTTGTGCAACAGCAGACGGCGCTTCTGTTTCGCCTGATGATTGAAACGGTTGCCAAACGAATACTGCGCAATATTTACATTGTACAGAAACGCTTCTCCATTCTCAATCGCTACATAGCCGTCACCCATTACAATGTGACGCGCACGGCAGCTCTTGACCTCCGTACCCGCCAGATCCACCCCGGCTTCCAGTGTCGAAAGTATCTGGTAGTCATGACGGGCACGGCGGTTCTCCGCCAGCACCGGATTGTTGGAATCTCTCTTCTTGTCACTCATAGTTTAATTCATGAACTTCGACGCCTTTTTGCGGAACTCTTCACGCAACGGC
Organism: uncultured Victivallaceae bacterium; assembly: GCA_944392655.1. GTDB lineage: Bacteria > Verrucomicrobiota > Lentisphaeria > Victivallales > Victivallaceae > CALXXL01. The sequence goes on along the minus strand of CALXXL010000004.1, from coordinate 164,229 downwards.
ATATTCTTTACACCAAGCGAACTCTTGAGCGATTCCAGCAGCTTGACCTGGTCCGGAGTGAGATTTACCGGAGTTTCCACCTTCAGCTTTACATGCAGATCGCCACGGCCATTGCCACGCAACGACGGCATACCTTTGCCTTTGATCCGCATTATCGTACCACTCTGCGTTCCGGGCTTGACCTTCATCGTCGCTTTGCCGGTAACCGTAGGCACATCCACCGTGCCTCCCAATACCGCCGTTACTATGTCCAGCGGAACTTCACACAATAAATCACTGTCATTACGCACGAATACGTCGCTCGGCTGCACCTCTATAAATACATACAGATCCCCAGAACGACCGCCGCGAACCCCGGCATCCCCTTCGCCGGACACCCGAAGCTGAGAACCCGTATCAACCCCGGGCGGAACATGGATCGATAACGTCTTTTCCACCCGCACCCGGCCATCTCCACGGCACTCTTCACACGGGTTTTCCACTATCTTGCCCGTTCCACGGCACTGCGGACACGTTTGACGGATACTGAAAAAGCCCTGGCTTACCGTCGTCTGACCACTGCCTCCGCACTTCGGACACGTCTTGCGCCCGGTCCCCTTCTTTGCTCCGCTGCCACCGCACTTTTCACACTTTACCAGACGCGATACCACAATTTTACGGTCAACCCCAAGCACCGCCTCTTCAAATGTTATCCGCAGATTGTAACGCAAGTCCGAACCGCTTACACTGTCCGTCGCCGGACGGCGGCGGCCGCCACCAAACAGATCCGAAAAGTCAAATCCTCCGCCGCCTCCGCCGCCAAACAGATCCGAAAAGTCAAACCCGGCTCCGCCACCAAAGCCACCGCCCGGAGGCGGCATTCCACCATTCTCAAACGCCGCAGAGCCAAACTGGTCGTACTGCTGGCGCTTCTTCGGATCAGACAGCACTTCGTAGGCTGTAGATATGTCTTTAAACTTGTTCTCCGCTTCCTTGTTGCCCGGATTCTTGTCCGGATGATATTTTATCGCAAGCTTGCGGTACGCCTTCTTTATCTCTTCCTGGGTAGCATTCTTCGATACCCCAAGTGTTTCGTAATAGTCAGCCATTACACGTCACCCCCTTGATTTCACTCCGCTCCTCCGGATACCACCACACGCGCCGGACGCAGAACATTGTCTCCCATCCGGTAACCACAGCACCATTCGCGGATTACTACACCCTCTGGAACCGTGTCGCTCTTCTCCGTCGCTATCGCATCGTGCAGCTTGGGATCAAACTTTTCCCCAACCGCACTGTAATTGGTAACCCCAAGTTCCTCCAGCGCTTTGCTGTACTGACCCTGTATCATATTCAAACCCTGTATCAGGGCTTCTATATTCGTCGTCGAACCTGCCGCCTTTACTGCCATGCTGAAATTGTCAAACAATTGCAGAAACGGCGTCAATGTGTCGATCACCGCAAAGTTGCGCGCTCCGGCAATGTCCTTCGCTACACGCTTGCGATAATTCTGATACTCCGCCTGCACCCGCAGATATTTGTCCAGCAACTCTTCATTCGCCTTCTTCAACTCCGACAGCTCAGACGATACATCGCTGACGCTATCAGACTTGCCTGCCCCTGACACCGCTTCATCCATGCCGCCAAGCGGCTGCTCCGTCTCTTTCAGACAGTCCAGCTCGGTCTCCGGAGAGACAGTGTCAAATTCTATCGATTCTCCGGAGTTTTCCCTTTTCAGTTCTTCTTCATTCGCCATATATATTAATCCTCCTTATAACTTAATTGTAAAAAAATATGTCAACCCAAAATTATTAATATAATACTCTAAAGAGATTATGTCAAATAAAAAACAAAAGGCGGAGATATCACCCCGCCGATCAATCCGGATCTCTTTTAACGCCTGCGCAAAGTATATCGCCTGCCGCAGAATTGACACTGCACCGTCAATTCATCCCGCCCGCTCCACGCAGCTTCCAGCTCTTCCGGACTCAGCAGCTTCAGCGCCGATGCCATCTTCTCTTCCGAACAGCTGCAGCGCAAACCGATATCCGCTCCATAACTGTAACTTATCTCACTATCACCAAAATCAGCCTTCAGCAACGCTTCAAGAACTTCACGTACCCAGACGTCCACACCAAGCACATCCCGCGACAGCACCTCTTCCAGCTCCGCGCTCTCCAACCGGCGACGCACCTCTTCAAACTCTTCAAGATCACAATCCGGCAACGCCTGGATCAGCAATCCTCCCGCCGTCTTTACCGGCTTCACCGGATCAGGCGATAACTCTACTATACTCTTTATCCCACTCTCCACCTGATCCGATACCGAATAGAAAAACGCTAAATCCAAACTCAGATCCGCTAAAGGCGCCGCACTCTGACCGGAATTCAATATCCGCCCGTCACTCGAACGCGTTACCGCAATGTTGCCATCTCCAACACCAAACAGATCCGCACGGCTCTTTACTTCCCCCAATAAATGAGGATTGCCCGGACAGCAACGGATATCACCGGCAAAATTTACATCCGCCAGCGTAATCCCCGCCGCCCCGGGATACTCCCACCGGATCGACAGCTTCTCTCCTTCACCAAGCAGCACCGACGACAACGCCGCCCCTGTTACCGCATCGCCAATAAGCTCCGCCGCAACCGGGTCGGCATCATGATACACCACCGCCTGAAATACCGCATTCGTACTCCGGCACAACGCAAAACGCAGCTTCGCACGGCCAGCTACACCGCGGATCAGAAAATCACGCATAGATATCTTGTCAATCCACCCGTTCAACCACGATCTCAGGATCGATGTTCTCACGCAAAATGCGCTCCAAACCCTGCTTGATCGTCATCGTCGCATGAGGACAGCCACCGCATGCGCCGCGCAAACGCAACTTCACCAGTTTCCCGTCTATCTCAACTATCTCAAGATCGCCACCGTCAGCCTGCAAATGCACACGCAGAGCTTCCAGCATCTCAGTTATCTGTTTCGCCAATTCTTCCATAATTAATCCCCCGTAAGGTTTGGTTTTTTGATAAAAAGGTTCATATTATATAATAGTTTATTTTTTACATAATTTCAAGACAGCAACCCGAAAAAGGATGATATTGTTATTATGAGTATCGAGTCTATCAATTTCGGACAAACTACCCTGGAAGCATACCGCATTCACAACGTCAGTGCCACCATACTCCTCATCAAAGCGCCAAACGGAGCACTCGGATGCGGATACTTCGATATCAATACCGCAAATAAGTGCGGCGACGTGATGGCTATCGTACGCGGCGTGGCATCTTTCGACGATATGATGAATGCAAAAGTTCAAGAGGTCAGCGGAAAAGCCGCAGAACTCGGCGTAACACCAGGAATCACAGGTCGAGAAGCTCTGGAGAAAATGTGTTAGATGAATATCAAAGTTGTATGCGACGATAAAATCCCTTTCCTTAAAGGCATCCTCGAAAATGCCGGCTTCGACGCAGTTTATCGCCCCGGAGGCAAAATCTCCCCCGACGACGTACGATCCGCCGACGCCATGATCGTACGCACCCGTACCAGATGCAACGCTCAGCTCCTCACCGGAGCCAATGTTAAATTCATCGCTACCGCCACCATCGGATTCGACCACCTCGACCTCCAGTTCCTCAAGCAGAATAATATCGCATGGACCAACGCCCCGGGATGCAATGCCGACGGCGTGGCACAGTATATCGCTTCATGCCTCGTGAAATATGGAACGCCAGGTATGACCGTGGGCGTAATCGGCGTGGGCGAAGTAGGACGACGCGTCGCAAAAACTGCGCAGATCCTCGGATTCAATACCCTTTTGAACGACCCGCCGCGCATGGCCAAAGAGGGGTCGGAGGGATTTACCGGACTCGAGGAACTCCTCCACAACTCAGATATCGTTACCGTTCATATCCCCGGAGGCGGAGACAATGTCAACTTCGCCAATGAACGGTTTTTCCGCAATATGAAAAAAGGCGCGATATTTATTAACTCGTCACGCGGAGAGGTTGTCGATGAAGAGGCCCTCAAAAATGCCATCAGTAAACAACGCCCGGAAAAAATCATCCTCGACGTATGGCGCAATGAACCCGATATCGACAGCTTCCTGATGAACTATGCCCTCGAAGCCACCCCCCATATCGCCGGGTACTCCACCGACGGTAAGGCCAACGCCACTTTGCAGAGCGTACGCTCCATCGGCAGATTCTTCGGGGTTGACACCCTCGCTAATTACAGCATGGAGAACATTCCTGTGCCGCCGCCGGAAAATCCGCGCTTCGCCCTGCCGGACCAGGAGCAGATCAAAGCGGCAGTGCTGCACTCGTATGACGCCGGAACCGATACCGCTCTTCTGCGCGGCAATCCCCGCTCTTTCGAGGAACTGCGCGGAAAATACCGCACCAGACGGGAGTTCCATGCCTATACCTTGACCAATGTAAAACCGGAGAGTATTTCAATTCTCTCCGCACTGGGATTTAACCTGGAGAAATAGATTATGTACAATTCAATTATATGCCGATATCATGAGATCGCCATCAAAGGCAACAACCGCCGCGTATTCGAGCAGCAGCTCATCCGCAATATGCGCGAGGCTTTGAACGCTATCGAAAATCTTAAAATCCGCGCCGTAAGAGGACGCATCTGGCTCGAACTCCCCGAACGCAAGCCGTTCTCCGCAACAGAGATCGATCTGATTAAAGAGAAACTTAAATTCATGTTCGGACTCGAAAGTTTCTCCCCCGCTATCCTTACCCCGGTGGAGATCAACGCGATTAAAGAGGCGCTCAACTCCGTTGCCGACTCTGTCTTCTCCCCCGTTATGGCAAGAAAAAGTAAAGTATCCTTCCGCATACGCGCCAGAAGAAGCAATAAACGCTTCCCCCTGCGCAGCAAAGAAGTAGAAATCGAACTCGCTACCGTGATCGGCGATAAGTATGACAATGACCGCATCTTCGTCCACCTCGACGACGACGCCGATATTACCGTGGGATGCGAAATACGCGACGAATTCGCCATCATCTTTTTCGACTCTTTCCACTCGGGCGGCGGACTCCCGACCGGATCCAACGCCCCCGTACTCGCACTCCTTTCAGGCGGTATCGATTCGCCCGTTGCCGCACTTATGACCATGAAAAGAGGTTCCGCCGTCGGATTCATGTCCTTCCACTCCGACCCATATACACCGCCGGAAACTACCGCAAAGGTACGGCGTATCGGCGAATATCTTAACGGATTCCAGCCGCCGCAAAAGCACTTCTTCGTCAACTTGAGCCCAATTCAGAAGATGATACGCGACTGCTGCGACCCCCAGTACCGCACCATCCTTTACCGGAGAATGATGTTCCGCATCGCTGAAAGCGTAGCCAAAAAATATGGATTTTATGCCCTGCTTACCGGAGAGTCGCTCGGACAGGTCGCGTCACAGACCGTCGAAAATATGAGCGTTATCAACAACTCAACCTCTATGCTCGTACTGCGTCCGCTCGTCGGCATGGATAAACTCGAAACTATTCGCATGGCCGAAAAATACGGAACGTTCGAACTCTCCAAAGAACAGGTGCCCGACAGCTGCACCGTGTTCCTCCCTTCCTCCCCCGCAACACGATCCGACGTGCCAAGACTCGAGAGCGAAGAGGCTAAACTCGGAGATTTCCGCAAGGTTCTCGACGAAATGATCGCCAATATCGAGGTCTACTGACCCCGCGAAATAAAGTCGTTTATCGCATCAAGCGGCGTCGCCATTACCGTGAAACCGGACGCTTCGCCGCGCGATACAACCTCTTTGCCGTAACCGGTCTCCACCAGATAGGAGGCCGCTAAACCGGCATTCTCTCCCGCACGGACGTCGCTCGGACGGTCACCTATCATAAATGACGACTTTAAGTCAATGTCAAAATCCGCCGCCGCCTGCAAAATCATCCCAGGAGACGGCTTACGGCATTTGCACTCGCCCGTGTAATCCGGATGGTGCGGACAGTAGTAAAAACGGTCGATCTTCGCTCCCGCAAGCGCCAGCTGACGCTCTATCTCACGGTGCACCAGAAGAATATCTCCCTCCGGAAAAATTCCACGCGCCACCCCCGCCTGATTGGTTATTACAATTACCAGATAACCCGCATCATGCGCACGATTGATGCCTTCTGCTATGCCGGGAATCAAAACAACTTTATCAGCCTCATGAAGGTAGTTCACCTCTTCATTGATTACTCCATCACGATCCAGAAAACACGCCTTGTTCATCACTTCTCCCTATGCAGGAGATAGTTGATCAGCTCCCGCCAGTATTGATTATATTCATTCTCCGGCAACTCCCCAAGCCAGGCCAACGCCGCCGCAGACAGCTCCTCTTCACGTTTCTGCACAAAATCAACCGCACCGGAGTCAACCATAAGCTCACGCACCCGGTTCAGCTCATCCATATTATAAGAGGAGTGACCTAAACTGCCCAGCAACTCGCTGCGCCCGCTCTCCGGCAGATTCTCCAGCGATTTCAACAAAAGCAGAGTGATCTTGCCTTCACTGAGATCCGAACCGACCGGCTTGCCGAATTTCGCCTCGTCTCCAAATATCCCCAGATAATCATCGCGCATCTGAAACGCTACCGCTACCGACATCGCCAATCTGCCCAGCGTATTTACTTCACGCGAGGCGCCGGCTGCATCATTCAACGCGATCATCGCACCGGATTCCGCACAGTAACGGAGCAATACCCCCGTCTTCAATTCAAACATCCGCTCAACTTCCGCCGGACACACCGTCAACGGATTGCGCAGACTCAGCTCAACATCCAGCGCTTCACCCGTAATCAATTCACGGTTGACATAGTTTTGCAGACGATCCATTAACGACAGCGCAAGCTCCGCGCTTACCCCGTGACGCACCGACTCCAGCAGAAGCGAGTTCGCCCACCCCTGCTGCAAATCGCCCGCCAATAATGCAAAGTTCAGCCCGAAAGCCGCCGCGCCGGAGTCGTCCAATCCATAGTTCTCCCGCCCGTAACCTCCTAGCGAACGGTGACAGGTCTTTACCCCACGCCGGAAATCGTCGTCATCAATTATATCGTCATGCACCAGCGTCCAGTTGTGAAATACCTCCGCCGCGCATGCCGGATACAGGGCGCTCTCCAACGACCCGCCCAGCATACGGCAGCTCCAGATCAATACCGCCGGACGCAGACGCTTGCCCCCGCGCAACGGGTAATCCAAAACCGCTGAACGCAGAAATTCAGGCTCAATTTTCTCCGGAAAGGATGAGCTTTTCAATATACGCTCAACCTCCCCGGATATCTGCTTAAGCGAATTTTGCATCTTACTTCAGAACACCACCGGTGTCCGCACTCGTCGCCAGCTTGGAATAACGCGCTAAATAACCACTCTTGTAACGGGGTTCCGGCGCTTTCCAGTTCTTGCGGCGTTCAGCAATTTCCGCATCGTCGACTTCCAGCGTGATCGAACGGCCCGGAATGTCTATCGATATCATGTCACCATCCTTTACCAGACCAATCAGACCACCAGCCGCAGCTTCCGGACTGACATGGCCTATGCACGCACCATGCGTACCGCCCGAAAAACGACCATCGGTTATCAACGCTACCGATTCACCCAGACCACGACCCATTATATAACTCGTCGGAGCCAGCATCTCCTGCATCCCAGGACCGCCCTTCGGCCCTTCATAACGGATTACCACTACATCACCGGATTTTACCTTGCCGGCTAAAATGCCTTCACAGGCATCTTCCTGACTTTCAAAAATTACCGCAGGACCACGGTGCGTCATCATCTCCGGAGCAACCCCGGCCGTCTTAACTACACAGCCGTTCTCCGCCAGATTGCCAAACAGTATCGCCAGACCACCATCCTTGCTGTAAGGATTGTCCAGAGTGCGGATAACGGTGCCGTCCGGAGCCGGAAGATCCGCCAGCTCTTCCCCAAGCGTCTTGCCCGAAACCGTCGGCGCACTAAGATCAATCAATCCTGGTATCTTGCTGATCTCTTTTACTATCGCCAGCACCCCGCCAACTTTACCAAGATCCTGGATGTGGAATTTGTATGAAGGCGCAAGTTTGCAGATGTTCGGCGTACTGCGGCTGATACGGTCCAAGTCCTTCAGATCCAGCTTCACCCCGGCCTCTGTTGCCACCGCAAGCGTGTGCAGAACCGTGTTACTGCTGCCGCCCATCGCCATGTCCAGCGCCAACGCATTGTGGAAACTTACCGGAGTGGCAAATTCACGCGCCGTCTTCGCCGCAGGATCCAACGCCATCTCTACCGCACGACGCGCCGCACGCTTCCAGAATTCCACACGCTCTTCCGATTCCGCAAGTATTGTACCATTCCCGGGTAAAGCCAAGCCCAGTACTTCACACAGGCAGTTCATGCTGTTCGCCGTGAACATCCCAGAACATGAACCGGCACCAGGACAGGCATCACACTCAAGCTCGTGCAGCTCAGCATCACTAACCTCTCCTATACGGTGCTTGGCTACACCTTCAAAAATCGTGATCAAGTCCGAATCCTTGCCGTGCCAGCTCTTGCCGGCCGCCATAGGACCACCCGAGGCAAATATCGTCGGAATATTCAAACGCATCGCCGCCATCAGCATTCCGGGAACAACTTTGTCGCAGTTCGGTATGCAGATCATCGCATCAAAAGGATGCGCATAACCCATCGTTTCAACACAGTCGGCTATCAGTTCACGGCTCGGAAGAGAGTACTTCATCCCTTCATGCGCCATCGCTATACCATCACACACCGCAATCGTGTTGAATTCATACGGTACCCCTCCTGCTTCACGCACCGCATCCGCAACAATCTCTCCAACCCGTTTCAGATGAAAATGACCCGGAGGTATGTTCGTGTAGGAGTTGCATATACCTATAAAGGGCTTCTTGAAATCTTCATCCTTCAATCCGGTCGCACGCATCAATCCACGGTGCGGCGCACGCTCCGGACCCAACTTCATTACATCACTGCGCATTGTTGTTGCCTCCACCAAAATTTTTTATCCGATAATCTGATTGTCACCGGCATTCAGGAAGATACCTTCCAGGTTCATCTTAAGCTGTTCAGGATTGTCCGACGTCTTGATCGCTTCCTCTTCCGAAATCTTACCTTCATCTATCAGATTCAGCAGACACTGGTTGAAGGTCATCATACCATCACCACCACCAGACGCTATCGCCGCGCCAAGACGCTCAAGACGGTCCTCCTGAAGAAGTTTGTTCACTATCGGAGTGTTGATCATTACTTCACACACCGGCACACGCCCTACTCCATCCACCTTGCGGCACAGACGCTGACTGATTACCGCACACAGGTTGTTCGCCAAAGATTCACGGATCGGATCCTGCTCGTCCTTTTCAAACAAATCCAGAATACGGTTGACCGTCTGAGGTGCATTCGACGCATGCAGCGTTGTCAATACCAGATGACCCGTGTCAGCCGCCTGCAACGCAGCTTCAAAACTTATACGGTCACGCATTTCCCCTACCATGATGATGTCCGGGTCCTGACGCATCGCATGCTTCAACGCACTGTTGAACGATATCGTGTCTATACCAACTTCACGCTGCTCAAAGAAGCTCTTCTTGTCTTCAAACTCGTATTCAATCGGGTCCTCAATCGTAATTACATGCTCCGTACGCGTCTCGTTGATGTAGTCCAGCATCGCCGCCAGTGTCGTCGATTTACCACTGCCTGTTGTACCTGTAATAACCACAATACCACGGCTCTCTTTGCTGATTTCACGCAGCACCGGAGGAAGACCAAGCTCTTCAAACGAACGAATCTCGTTCTTTACATAACGCAACGTTACCGCTGTGTAGGTGCGCTGACGGTGAATGTTTACACGGAAACGGCCAACGCCCTCTTCACGGTGCGATATGTCCAGGTCTCCCTCCTCCTCCAACACCGCCTGCTGCTTCGGCGACGTTACCTGATCAATAAACGAATTCACAAACTCCGTGTTCGCTACAAAATCACTGTACACCATCTTACCGTCTATACGCACGGCTACCGGCGAAAATTCCTTGATGTGCACGTCCGACGCACCGGCATTTACCGCCATCTCAAGCACGTCGTGAAACGAGGTCTTCGCATTACTCATAAATCATGTTCTCCATTCTTAATTATATGTTTCCGTATTCATTACATCGTATAGGTGTCCATCAGCTTGCGCATCTCTTTCACCGCTTCACCCAAACCGACAAAAACCGCACGGCTGATGATCGAAAATCCTATGTTCAATTCACTTAAATGAGGCACCCGCAGTATCCCTGCCATGTTGTCGTAATCTATTCCATGACCGGCATTCACCTTCAATCCCAGCGAGTGCGCCAGCTCTGCCCCAGCTATCAGACGATCCAACTCAGCTACCTGCTCCGTTCCACTGGTATTCGAATAACGCCCCGTGTGAAGCTCTATGTAGTCCGCACCAACCTCCTTCGCCAACGCAATCTGACGCTCCTCAGGATCTATGAACAGACTCACCTTTATCCCCTTTTCATGCAGACGCACTACCGCATTCGATACCCGGGACAGCGATTCCGCTACATTCAACCCACCTTCCGTCGTAAGCTCTTGACGCTTCTCCGGAACTAAACAGCAGCTGTTCGGCACCAGACGGCTCGCGATTTCCACCATCTCGTCCGTTACCGCCATCTCCATGTTGAGATGCGTTACATTCGCCTTCAACGCCGCTATGTCCACATCGTTTATGTGACGGCGATCCTCACGGAGATGCGCCGTTATTCCCCACGCTCCGGAAGTCTCACACAGCTTAGCCGCTGATACCACATCCGGATATACCCCGCGACGAGCCTGACGCAACGTCGCAACATGATCTACATTTACACCTAGTTTCAGCATTTTTCTCTCACCTTATATTATAAGATTTTCAGCGCAAATCTTTTAACTGATTCAACTGCACCGACAGCGTCTCATCCTGCGCATGCACCGGAGTTATCAGCACCGTTACCGGTAACAGCAAACTGCCCGCATAATCCAAAAGCGGCTGCAATACCGCACGGTTCAACACATTCCCAAGCTCAGGCTCATATACCACACGGATAACCGATATGTGATACTTTAACGCATTGAGCAGTTCTACCGTCTTATCCGTAAATACAAATTCATGTATGTGAAGATCCAGCACCAGATCCAACCCCGGAAGCAGCAAATCACCAAATACACGCGATAACTCATCCCCCGATCGCACATCACCAGTCTGCGGCAGACGCAATGGCAACCCAAGTTTCAAGCCAATGCCGGATAATCCACCCGACAGCACCCTTAAAAGACGCGAACTCTTCTTGAAATAATCCTTATCCAACAACATCCGCGCAAAATCAAAGTCCGCCTCTATACGCTCAGCTCCAAGATCACGCGCCAATAACGCCTGCTCCAGAAAACGCGCCTGGAAATCATAACATAACTTGCCTTCCAATTCCGGCGCCTGACGCGTTAAGCCCGCATCCAGAAGACGACTGAAATATATCTGCGCTTTATGTTCACGGCGCAGCTGCGTCGTCAACGCCAGACGTCCAAGCCATACCCCGGGAAGCTCCACCACCTCCAGGTCAAACAGACCAGGCAGATCCACCGTCTCTTCCAACGCCGGCATCCGGCGGTCTGCCAGACTCATACCGAAACGATCTATCCCCATTAACGCCTAGTCCCCCAGAAAACCGGCCTCCGACAGCAAATCCATCGTTACACGCGAAGCAGATTTGTTGTTACAGCAGCGCAACTGACCTATCACATATTTCCCCAGAAGATCACTCTCCAGATTTACCTCAACACCAACACCACGACGGCACAGCGCCGTCTCTTCCAGCGTTACAGGTATCAAACCAACCCGGAAATACTCCTCTCCAACTTCTATCAGCGTCAGCGATACTCCATCTACCGCAATACTGCCCTTCTCCACCAGATAGCCACCACGCAGATTCTCAGGCAGCTCAACCTTTAAACATATGTCGCCACCCTCTTTCTCCAATCCAAGCACACGCCCGGTGCCATCCACATGCCCGGAGACAAAGTGCCCTCCCACACGGGCTCCCACCTTTAACGCACGCTCTAAATTCACCAGCGATCCCAACGCAAGGTTGCCCAGATTCGTACGCTTCAGCGTCTCCTCCAGCGTGTGAAACTCAAGTATACCGTTTTCATAGCGCTCCAGCGTCAGGCATACTCCGTTCACCGCTACACTCTCGCCAAATTCAGGCTGATCAAATTCTCTCCCGGGACGCACAAAAAGTTTACCCGCTCCGCCAATACAGCTGCGGCCAGTCAATACTCCCGTCTGCTCTATCAATCCGGTAAACATCCTCAACCTCTCTCCACATCCCCGCGGTACAGCACATCTTCACCAAGACGCTCTATCGATATGTTCTTCAGCTTCAATACCTCCGACAATGGACGGTTCTCCCCGCCCGTCACCGGAATACTCCCGCGCCCGCACAACAGCTTCGGCGCTATATGAAATTCCACCGCATCTACTATTCCACTCTCCAGAGCAGACCCGGCAAGCTCTCCACCACCCTCTAAAAGCAACGCGGTGATGCCGGAAGACCCAAGCTCTGTCAACAATCTGTCCCAGTCCGCCCGGCCGCCAATACACGCATTACGCACATCTGGATCATCCGGAAAGTAACTCCGCAACTCATCAAAACTCATTCTCTCCGTGGCGATTATCCTGTGCAGCTTCTTCGGCCAGTCCGCCGGTTCACGCACCGTCAGCCGCGCTTTGTCACGACGCAACGTACCACCGGTGATCATCACCGCATCCGCCCAGCGTCGCAGATACTGCACCCGGCTCCGCGCCAACTCCCCGGTTATCCATTTGCTTTCGCCCGTGCTGTCCGCAATTTTTCCGTCCAGCGTCATCGCCATCTTCAACAGCACAAATGGACGGTTCGTTGTAATCCATTTGAAAAAAGCACGGTTCAGCTCCCGGCACTCCTTTTCCAGCACCCCGGATTCAACCTCTATCCCGGCCGCACGCAATATCTCCAGCCCACGGCCCCGGTGACGCGGATTCGGATCCTCACAGCCCACTATCACACGCTTTACTCCGGCAGATATCAGCCCCTCCGTGCACGCAGGCGTACGGCCTACTGTGGAACACGGCTCCAGCGTTACATAAACATCCGCTCCACGCAGGGCATCCCCGCACTCCGCCATCAGCTCGCGCTCAGCATGCGGACAGCCCGCACGGTGATGGTAACCTTTGCCGATTACTTCACCATCCTTGACCGCAACCGCTCCAACCATCGGATTCGGCGTCGTCAAACCCCACGCTTTCTCCGCCTCCGACAACGCCAGAGACATGTATCTTTCCGCCGGATTCATAATAAATTATCTCTAATCTTCACCACGACCGCCAAACAACGCGTCCGCATAATAGTCCGGATCAAACCACTGCAGATCGTCCGGCTGTTCGCCCAGGCCTATGAAAAATGTCGGCAGATTGTACTCCTGACTCAACGCTACCGCCATGCCGCCTTTGCCCGTGCCATCCAATTTGGTCAAAACCAGACCTGTCACTCCGGCCGTCTCAGAAAACTCCTTCGCCTGACTCAGCGCATTCGAACCTAAACTCGCATCCACCGTCAGCAGTACCTCGTGCGGAGCCCCGGGATAGACCTTGTTCACCGAACGTACGATCTTCGCCAGCTCGTCCATCAGCCCCTTCTTGTTCTGCTGACGCCCGGCCGTGTCTATCAACAATATATCCACACCACGCGCCAACGCCGCACTCGCCGCATCGTACGCGACACTCGCAGGATCCGCTCCATGTTTCGCCGAAATTACCCCGCTCGACGTCCGCTCGCCCCACAGCTTCAGCTGATCCACCGCCGCCGCACGGAAGGTGTCTCCCGCCGCCAGCAGCACGCTTTTGCCCTCTTTCCGGAACTTCGCCGCCAGCTTGCCGATCGTCGTCGTCTTGCCGCTGCCGTTTACTCCCACAAACAGAATCACCGTCGGCTTGCCAGGCTCCGCATAACGCAACTCACGCACATTGCGGTTCAGTATCTCTTTGACCTTCTTTTCCGCTACTTCAAATATGTCCGCCGTCGTCGATATATGCCCACGCTCGTACTCGTCACGGATCTCTCCCGTGATCTTTAAACTCGCCGCTACTCCAAAATCGGCCGAGATCAGCGCCGCTTCCAGATCGTCAAACGTCTCATCCGTCCACGAGGTAACTCCCGTGAACATACTCCGGATCGAACGGCTTACCTTCGTCGCCGTCTTCTCCAGACCACGCTTGAAAATCGAAAATACCGACTTCATAGATTATCCACCGCTTCCCGCGCCGGACGACTCAGCTGATCCTTTACCGCATTCAGCACCCCATTGATGAAGTTACCGGAATGCTCACCGGAGTAATCCATCGCTATCTCCACCGCTTCGTTTATACTCACTACCGGAGGAACTTCCCCCATGTAGAGCATCTCACAGACCGCTATCCGCATGATGTTCTTATCCACCAACGATATACGATCCCATTCCCAGTTGCGCGACTGACGCTTGATACGCTCATCCACATCCGGACCATGCAGGACATACAGATCCAGAAGCTCATCCGCGTATTCACGCCCCTTGCGCAATTGACGGTTTTCACGCCACTTCAGAAGATTCGCCGCCTCCGCGTAAAACTCCGAACGCTCAACCGTCAGATGATCTTTGTTCAATTCTCCACTGAACAAATACAGCATCGCCAGCTCACGGCCTATACGCTTGGTGTGACCAGGCATACGGCCACTGTCATTGTCAGATATAAGTTCTTCAATCATCGAATTTCTTCACCAGTTTCGCCATCTCTATCACCGCCAGCATCGCATCCGCGCCCTTGTTGCCGGCCTTCGTCCCGCTGCGCTCTATCGCCTGCTCTATGTTGTCCGCCGTTATCAGACCATAGCCAACCGGCTTGCCAAATTCAAGCGACAACTGCGCCAACGCCTTCGATACCTCCGCATTGATGTAACCCGCATGCGGCGTCGCTCCCTGAATGACTACTCCAAGCGCCGCTACTCCATCATATTGACCACTCGCCAGAAACTTCTTCACCATAAAAGGAATCTCGTACGCTCCGGGAACCCACGCTACCGAAAGATCTTCCGCTTTGCCACCATGACGCACAAATACATCCGCCGCACCACTCAGAAGTTTGCTCACAAAAAATTCATTGAAACGACTGCAAACTACCGCAATCTTTAAACCAGAGGCCTGAAGATCTCCTTCAAATAAACGGTACTTCACTTCCATAATTCCAATCTCCATTGTTACTTATATCAAATGTCCCATCTTCTCTTTCTTCGTCTTCAAGTAATAGGCATTATCCCGCCCGGGCTCAATCACTATCGGTACACGACCGTTGATCTTCAAACCGTAACCGGATAACCCAACCAGCTTCTTCGGATTGTTCGTCATCAGACGCACCGACTTGATGCCAAGCTCAAGAAGTATCTGAACCCCAATCCCGTATTCACGCAGGTCAGGCGCAAACCCAAGCTTTACATTCGCTTCAACCGTGTCACACCCCGCATCCTGAAGCTGATACGCATGAACCTTGTTGAATATGCCAATACCACGACCCTCCTGACGCAGATAGACGATCACCCCACGACCCTCTTTCACCACCATCCGCATCGCTTCATCCAACTGCTCGCCACAGTCGCACCGGCGCGAGTGAAATACGTCGCCAGTAAGACATTCACTGTGCACTCGCACCAGAACATCCTCCCCGTCTCCTATATCCCCGTAGACCAGCGCCACATGCTCAAGATTGTCCACCTTCGAACGGAACGCCTCTATACGGAAATCTCCATAGGCCGTAGGAAGACGCGCAGGATCACTGCACTCTATCAGCTTCTCCGTACGACGACGGTACTCTATCAGATCCGCAACCGTACAACGCTTCAGATTGTGCTTTTCACAGAACTTTTCCAGCTCAGGAAGACGCGCCATTGTCCCGTCTTCATTCATAATCTCACAGATCACTCCACCAGGTATCAACCCAGCCAGACGAGTAAGATCCACCGCCGCCTCCGTGTGACCGGCACGACGCAATACCCCTCCATTCCGCGCTATCAGCGGAAACATGTGTCCCGGACTGCCAAAGTCTCCACGACCCTTCTCCGGATCCACCAGCGCTTTCGCCGTCTTCGCACGGTCAGACGCACTTATCCCGGTAGTAGTACCCTCAAGCAAATCCACACTCTCGGTAAACGCCGTCTTGAATGGATCACTCAATATCGCAGGAGTCGTCAGATGCAGCGCACCGGCACGCTCCTCAGGCAGAGGCACACAGACCAGCCCACGCGCAAATTTTACCATGAAGTTGATCTTCTCCGGCGTTATCAGACTCGCCGCCGTTATCAGATCTCCCTCGTTTTCACGATGCTCATCGTCCGTCACCACCACCAGCTCTCCGGCACGGATCGCCGATATCACATCCTCTATATTGCTCTTCTCAAAACCCATAAACACCTTCCACTATCAATGTAAGGTCAGCACTCCCAGCAACAGCACGGCAAGCTCAACCCAGAAACCAAATAACGTAATCGTCATCGCATCCAGACCGTGAAAACGATCTTCACACCAACGGCCAAAAAGAACCGAACCCAAGACCGCGACCAGCAAAGATAACAGCACCGCCGCAGGATTCGATATGTAAAACAGCATTATGAATACCGCCACCAGCCAGATGTGATGACGCGCTGAACCCGTAACCGCAAGAAAACTCTCCCCCGAATACAATGAACGGCAGCTCGATAAATAACCCTGCGACGCCGCCCCAAGCACAAATATCCCCATTACCCAGGACCACGCCCCGGCAAGAAATAATTCACGGAAACAGAAGATTTTGACCCCAAGAAGCAATACACCCGCCAGCGTGGCCGCAAAACCGGAAAGACGACGCCAATCCGACTCCAGCGATTGCAGTGAACCGGCCAAACCCATGCCTTCAGACAGATTGTCTGCATAAGAAACCGCCAGGCTGAAACCACGCCCCGAATCACGGCTCTCACTCAACAGCACCGCAATTACACCAAATAACGCCGCTCCTACGCTGCGCTGAAACAGCTCACTCAGCAGCCAGCCCACTATAAACAACACCAGCCCGGATAAAAGACCTACCACCGGAAACGCCAACGCCGTAAGTTCAGGACCATCTTCATCCATATCATCAGCCCGTACACGCAAGGATTTGGGCAGCGGAATGTCGATCAGCAAATTCCACGCAGCCGCCAGCGCAGCTAAACTCTTGTTGAACATAGCCCCTCCTGATTATTTTATTTTAAAACTGTTTTCACACAACCGGATATTATCAGAAAATACCCGTTAAACAGTTAATATAGCACATTATATTAATTATTTAAAGGGAGAAAAAGGTTTTTCTAACCGGAAAAAATAAGCCATATCTAACGTATCGCATAACGGCGGCCGGGACTCTGTATCAACAGAAACTTCATCTCAAGACCGGCAAGCACCCCGGATAATACCCCGGGATCCATACCAAGATTCAAGCCGAGATCGTCAAAACTGCTCTCGCCGTTTTTACGCAGATAATCCAGTATCAGCGACTCCCGTACATCCAGAGCATAATCAACTTCGGAAGACGGCGCCGCCCCGGCAGAGAGCTCTTCATACGCAACCGGATCCAGCTCCTCAAGCACATCCATGAATGACTCCGCAAGACGAGCCTCACCACGCTTGATCAGCTTGTGACACCCCTCCGAACCGGGATTGCCCACCGCTCCAGGCACCGCAAAGACCGTCCGCCCATAGTCGTTCGCCAGGTTCGCCGTGATCATCGCTCCGGATACCAGCCCCGCTTCCACCACAATAACTCCACGCGACAAACCCGCTATAATACGGTTGCGCCGCGGAAATGAGTTGCGGTTCACCGGAAACAGTATCGGAAATTCACTTATCACCGCTCCGCCTGTCTCCACTATCGCACGCGCCAGAGGTATGTGCTCCTTCGGGTGTATCCGGCCAAGACCGCCGCCCAGTACCGCAACCGTCCTCCCACCCGACTTAACCGTGGCATCGTGACTCTCAAAATCTATCCCGTAGGCCAGACCGCTCACCGTCCCCCAACCGGAATTTGACGCCTCCTCCGACAGACGGCGGCTCATCAGCCTCCCATAGTGCGACGCACGGCGCGAACCAACTACACCAATGAAATTCTCCCGGTCAAAATCCGGCAAATCGCCCTTGACATACAACACCAGCGGCGGATCAGGCAGATGACGCAGAACCGCCGGATAATCATCGTCCACAAGCGTGATTATCCGCACCCCGCCACGCTCCGCACGCGATAATTCCCCCGCCAGATCACAACTCTCACGCCAGGTGCTCAGACGCTCCGACAGCTGCACCCCGATCCCGCGTACCTGTGCCAGCTTTTCCGCCGGAGCATTCAACGCCGCAGAAGGAGACCCGAAATGTCCGCACAACGCATTGTACTTGACAAAACCAATCCCCGAAATCATATTCAGGATTATACAGCTTTCACGGTCGGTCATAACTCATACCTGACGATTCAGAAACTCAAACAGCTTCTCTTCAGAAACTTCCGACGTTATACGCACACGCCCCAGAGACTCAGGCAGCACCAGGCGGATCCGCCCGCCTTCGTTCTTTTTATCGCCCTTCATCGCTTCAATTATATCCGACGCCGCATAACCGGCAGGAACCGACACAGGCAGTCCAACCGCTTTGAGCAGAGCTTCCACCCGGTCCGCCGACTCCCGGTCAAATATCCCGAGATCACACGCCAGACGCCCCGCCAGCACCATCCCGATCGCCACCGCCGAACCATGCGCCAGTTTGAAACCGCTCAACTGCTCCAGCGCATGACCGAACGTGTGTCCGTAATTCAGAATCGCACGCAAGCCGCTTTCGCACTCGTCCGCCGCTACAACCTCCGCCTTTATCGTTACACAACGCTCGATTACCGCCCCAAGCAGATCTGCATCAGCACCGCGGCGGTTCAACCGTTTGCGGTTCGCCCACAGAAATTCAAAAAATTCCCCGTCACGGATTATCCCGTATTTAATCACTTCAGCCAGACCGTTGCGCCATTCGCACGCCGGAAGCGTACGCAGAAACTCAGGGTCGATAAATACCCCCGCAGGCTGATGAAACAATCCTACCAGATTCTTGCCCTCCGGCAGATCCGCGCCCGTCTTGCCGCCAACACTCGAATCCACCATCGCCAGCAGCGTCGTCGGAATCTGCACAAACTCAACCCCGCGCTTATAAATGCCAGCCGCAAAACCGGTCAGGTCTCCTCCTACCCCTCCCGACAACGCCACAAAACAGCTCTTACGGTCGTAATTATGACGCGCCGCAAAACCGGTTATATCCTCCACCGCGCCCAGCGTCTTCGTCCGCTCTCCGGGCTTCAGCACTATCAATCCAAGATCAGACGCCCCGGAGAGATCCTCCAGAACATCTTCCACCACCCCGGTTTTCTCCACATTCGCATCCGTTATCAGCAGCACTCCACGACCGGAAATCAGCTTCCCCAACTCCACAGACGTCTTCTGAAGACTTCCAATGTGTATCCAGTAAGACCGGCACCCGAGCTTTACCCGGACACGACGGATTTTCCCCGATTTATTCATCTCAAAACCCTTTCCGTATATCAACCAAAACACGGTATCAGAAATACTCAATTTTATACGGCAGAAACCGTTTCAACGCAATTTAAAATATTGCTCAACCAACAACGCTTCAAGCCCCACTTTCAAAAAATTCATCTATTTTAGTTATATTATTAGAAAAAAACCGGAAACCATGTTATCTTATAATTTTGAATGCATTTTGAAAAACTCAATTAAAAATATGACAAGCAAGGAGCATTATCATGGCTGACGAAGTCAAAGATCAGGATTTGATGAACAAGATTGTTTCCCTCTGCAAACGCAGAGGCTTCATATTCCCAAGCTCGGAAATCTACGGCGGGATCAACGGTTTCTGGGACTACGGCCCTTACGGATGCCGCATGAAACGCGCTATCGAACAGCTCTGGTGGCACGAAATGGTCGAAACACGCGACAATATCGAAGGACTCGATTCCACCATTATATGCCACCCGAGAGTGTGGAAGGCTTCCGGACACCTCGACCAGTTCAGCGACTTGATGGTCGACTGCCGCGACTGCAAGTCCCGCTTCCGCGTCGACCTCATGGACGACCCCAATACATGCTCCAACTGCGGCAGCCATAACCTGACCGAACCACGCGAATTCAATTTGATGATGAAGACTTTCGTCGGACCTGTATTCGACGACGAACATGTCGCCTATCTCCGCGCCGAAACCTGCCAGCCTATCTTCGTCGACTTCAACTCCGTAAGAGTCGCTACCAGACAGAAACTCCCATTCGGGATCGCTCAGATCGGCAAGGCTTTCCGTAACGAAATCAATCCGCGCAACTTCACCTTCCGCTCACGCGAATTCACCCAGATGGAAATGGAGTTCTTCTGCCACGAGGACGAAGGTATGAAGTGGTTCGAATACTGGAAGGAACAGCGCATCAACTTCTATCGCAATAAACTCGGATTCACCGAGGACAACTACCGTATATATGTTCACGAAAAACTCGCCCACTACGCCAAGGCTGCTATCGATATCGAAGTCAAATTCCCCTTCGGCTGGGGCGAACTCGAAGGCGTTCACCACCGCGGACAGTGGGACCTCTCACGCCATAGCGAATTCTCCGGAGAAGACCTCCAGTACTTCGATCACGACAACGGACGCAAGTTTATGCCTACCGTTATCGAAACCAGCGTCGGCCTCGACCGTACATTCCTCGCTATCCTCTCCAAAAGCTACTACGAAGATACCGCAGATACATGCAAGGAAGGCAAAGATCAGGAACTGCGCATCGTACTGCGCTTGCCAGCTACTGTCGCGCCTATACAGGTCGCCGTTCTGCCGCTCTCCAAGAAACTTAACGAGGCCGCAGAAAAACTCTATTTCGACCTCAACAGACACTTCAGATGCGAATTCGACGTCACCGGCAGTATCGGTAAACGCTACCGCAGACAGGACGAAATCGGTACCCCGTTCTGCATTACTTACGACTTCGAGTCCGAGTCCGATAACGCCGTAACCGTACGCGAACGCGATTCAATGCAGCAGGAAAGAGTCAACCTCTCTACCCTCCGCGATTACCTAGAAGATAAAATCGGTTTCTAAGGAATTACCCCAATGCTCGATGCTTTAAGCGATAAACTTCACGACGTTTTTAAGAAACTGCGCGGCGAGGCCACCCTCACTGAAAATAATATCCAGGAGGCTATGCGGGAAATCAGACTCGCACTCCTGGAGGCTGACGTCAACCTCGAAGTAGTCCGGTCCTTTATCGATAAGGTCCGCCAGGACTGCCTCGGTAAAGACGTGGTCCGCAGTATCTCCCCCGGACAACAGGTGGTCAAGATCGTTAACGACAGACTCGTCGAACTACTCGGTTCCCAGCAGGCAGAACTCAATCTCGCCAGCTCGCCAACCGTTATCATGATGGTCGGTCTCCACGGCAGCGGCAAAACCACTACCAGCGCTAAACTCGCTAAAATGCTGAAAAAACAGCGCAAAAGCGTCCTTATGGCCGCCGCCGACGTATACCGCCCCGCCGCTATCGATCAGCTGGAGTTCCTCGGTAACGAGATCGGCGTACCCGTCTATGCCGAACGCGGAAATATGAACGTGGCCCAGATCGCCGCCAACGCCGTAGATCAGGCCAAATTCAACCATAACGACGTCGTTATCATCGATACCGCAGGACGACTCCAGATCGACGAAAATATGATTCAGGAACTTATCCGCCTCCGCCAGACCGTCAGATCCGACGAGGTACTGCTCGTCGCCGACGCCGCCCTCGGACAGGAGGCCGTGTCCGTCGCACAGGAGTTCCATAAGGCCCTGTCTCTCACCGGATTCATCCTTACCAAAATGGACGGCGACGCCAGAGGCGGCGCCGCTCTATCGATCCGCGAAGTAACCGGATGCCCCGTCAAATTTATCGGTACAGGCGAGAAAATCGACGACATCGAACCTTTCTACCCCGACCGCATGGCTTCACGCATACTCGGCATGGGCGACGTGGTATCTCTTGTGGAACGCGCCGCAGCTGAAGTCGATGAACAAGAGGCTAAGAAAATGCAGGAGAAAATGCGGAGAAATCAGTTCGATTTCAACGACTTCCTCTCCCAGCTTAAACAGGTTTCCAGAATGGGCGGACTGGAGTCTATCCTCAAATTCCTCCCCGGAGGACGACAGCTCTCCGACGCTATGAGCGCTATGGATCCGGCTCAGTTCCGCAGAATCGAGGCCATTATACTGTCTATGACCCCGTTTGAACGCGAAAATCCCGACGAAATCGATTTCTCCCGCAGAAAACGTATCGCTAAAGGATCAGGCGTGGCACTCGAACAGGTATCCGGCCTTATCAAGCAGTTCAACGGTATGCGCAAAATGTTACGCAAAAATGGATTGCTCGCTAAACTCTTCGGCGGTGGCGGCGCTGACTTCGCTTCCCCGGGCGCTCCCATGATGCCAGGACTCGCCGGAGCTATGGGACTCGCCGCACCAAAATCTTCCGCTAAAGAGAAAGAGAAAAAGAAAAAACTCGCTAAACTAGCTAAAAAACAGCGCCGCAAAAACCGCTGACGCTTAATTATAAATCTGTAAAGGAGATTTTTATTCACCATGATTACTATGATCACGGCTATCGCCCTCGGCATCGCCATGGGAACCACGCTTAAATATACCGGCGCAGCATCCCAGGGGTGGTCCATCTTCTGGGGCATAATCTTTATGCTAGCTATTCAGCTCGCCGCAGGCCTCTTTATCCGGCGCGAAGTAAATCGCGTCAACCGCAAAATTCAGAACGAAATGACCGAAATGCAGCGAAAACTCAATCGCAAAATGGAGGCTTTCCAGAGAAGACCGGGCGCCAGCGTAAAGGCAATGCAGGAGGAGTTGATTCACGATCAGCACGTCGCTATCAGACACAGCCTCGATATGCTTAACGAACTCAATAAGTATGTCTGGTTTAACTATCTGCTCGACCGGCAGCTCAATACTATGCGCGTTGTTATGCTGTTCCAGCTTAAAGAGTTCGATAAAGTCGACAAAATTATGCCCAAGGCTATGATGATTACCGCACAGGCTATCGCTATCAAAATGACCAGAATGTTCAAAAATAACGACCCGAAACTCGATGATTTCTTCCGCAAAAAATCACGGAAACTCAAGGGCGACGACGCTGTGCTCATCTTCAGCCTGTACGCATGGATCAAAATTCATCAGGACGACGCTAAAAGCGCTCTCGACGCTCTCAACCTCGCTATGACCAAGTGCGATCACCCAGTTATTACCGCCAACCGCGACCGCATCGCCAATGGCAAAATTAAACAGTTCAGCAACGCTCAACTCGGCGACGCATGGTACGCACTGTACCTCGAAGAACCAAAAATTAAACAGCAGAGAATGGAGCGCAGATTCGCATGAAGATGATGTTTATCGGCGATATCGTCGGCTCCGGAGGTCGCAAGGCCGTTATGGAGCTGGTTCCGGAACTGCGCCGCAAACATAATCTTTCTCTCGTAATCGCCAACGCCGAAAACAGCGCCGCAGGTTCGGGCATCACCGCTAATATCGCACGCGAACTCTCCAAGGTCGTCGACGTTATTACCACAGGAGACCATGTGTGGGACCAGAAGGGGTTCGACAGCGAGGTGGGAACATTAGGCAACTTTGTCCGCCCCGCAAACTATCACCCGAATCAGCCAGGATGCGGATGGAAAATTTTTAACAACCCGGCAGGCGGCGACTTCGCCGTTATCGCATTGCAGGGGCAGTTGTTTATGCGCGAATGCGCCAAGTCTCCATTTATCGCGGTTCAGGAGATCCTTAACGCTATACCGGTGAGAATTAAGAATATCTTCGTCGATTTCCACGCCGAAGCCACCAGCGAAAAACGCGCTATGGGATACCTCCTCGAAGGAAAAGTTACCGCCGTTTTCGGCACACATACCCATATCCAGACCGCCGACGAACAGGTTCTGCCGGGCGGTACCGCCATTATCGCTGACGCCGGAATGGTCGGCGGAGTACGGTCCGTTCTCGGACGCGACGTGGACGCCGTGTTGAAAAAGTTTACCTCCGGTATGCCAAACCGCCTGCCGGTAGTCGAAAACAATATCATGCTTAATGCCGTTATCGTTACATACGATTATAACACCGGACGGGCTTCCGCTATCGAACGCATATCCGAAATATATAATCCGGCTTAATCATCAGAATATATAAATAAAAAAAAGGACGGAGTTGTTACTCCGTCCTTTTTTATACCCAACAGTTACTTGTGCTGCGTAACTGATTTTATCTTTTCCACCAGACGGTTGCCGCCGGCTTCATAGAGATGGGGACCACCATGGTTGTCCTTCGGGAAAATAGCGTAACTCTTGTTCTTCGTCGGCATCGCATTGTAGGCCGCCATGATACCGCTCGGCAGACAGGTCGGGTCTATCAGACCCAACGTCATATATACCTCGCAATTGTCCCCGATACGGCCGGCAAGATTCACCATGTCAAAGTAACGCATCGCATCCGCCGTGGCAGGATCGTTCGGACGGTTGTTCTCGTCCGGAGTGTACAAGTCCGGCCAGCCCGGATAGTTGCGCCCGTCCAGACGCCCTTCAAAATTACACAGCCAGGGCGCCTGCGGAGCCGTGAAGTTTACATCACTGTCCAGCGCCGCCGCTACAATCGCCTGCGCTCCACCCTGACTGCCACCGCCGGCAAAGAGATTTTTGCCATCCCACTCAGGCAGCGTCTTTACATAATCCAACGAACGGCGAACCCGTAAGAACATATCAAGAAAATAGCACTTTTCACGGTCGTTCTTGCCACGAACATAGTAACCCGCAAGCTCACCACGGTCAAGATTATTGTAATACTCCTGCGGCTGTCCATTCTTTACCCCATGCGCATTGATGTCAAACGCTATCGCCCCGGCTTTGGCATAACGCACCATCTGAAACGCACTGTATACCCCCGCACCATGATAGGTGACTACCGCAGGAAGCGTGCCGGGTTCAGCATTGCGCGGCATCGTCAGATACCCAGATACCGGAACGCCATCCACGCACTTTACCTGCACATCATAACAGATCAATTCCGGATCACTGATCGGAACTTCAACCTTGGAAATCACCTCCACCGGAACTTCCGCCAGACGCGCAAGCTGACCATCCCAGAATTCATCAAAGTCGGCCGGGCGCTCCGAATTGCGTACCACCTTCGCCGCTTCGGCCTGCGCTCCGCACACCGCTCGAGCCAGAACCTTGTCCGCATCTTCCGGATCCTTCAAACCAACCTCTATACGGACAAAGCCGGGACGATCCAACCGCGTTACATACTCCGCTTCCCCTGTTTCGGACAAAGCAAGCTCGCTCTTGAACTCAAAAGGCATTCCAGTGGATTCACTGTACTCAACTACACCAAGTTTGCCACAGGATACCGGAGCACCTTCATCTGTTACACGGATCTTGAACGTTAAAGTATCGTTCACCGCGTAGTCCTTCGCATCGTCAAAGTCAATCTCTACCACCGGAGCAGCCAGCAACGAAAACGCCGCCAGAAACGCCGGTAAAAACAATAGCTTTTTCATATTTTTCCCTCCTGAGTTTTGTGTACTTCCGTATATGATAACCGACTTTTTCCCAAACTCAAAAAAAATATCGCTTTTTTATTGAAAAAATATTGTTTTTTTTAACCCCGGTCTTATATTTATATCGTTATTAACTTTAATTTAGTCAACTGGCGTATTTTAATCTATTTTTTTATAAAAATTTCCGGAGGTCAACAAGATGGATAAAATGTTCAAGCTGGCTATTCCAGCCGCTGTGTTTTCCGTGAGCGTAATCGCATTTACCGGCTGTCAGCAGAAAGAAGTACTCGCCGACCGCCCATATATCGCCGCACCTGTCAGCGACGTCTCCGTTCCACCGGCTCCACCTGTTACCATGATGCCTAATAACTCAGGCGTCATCGCGCCAGCTGAAAATACCGCAGAAGAGGTAATAGTTGAAGAAACCGCTTTCACCACTACCGAACCTGTTGTGGAAGAAACTCTTCCAGCCGTTCAGGAACCTGCTCCAAAAACTTCTAAATACCCAAAGTTCGTCGGCGTTAAGACCTCACCCGCCGTCAGCAGCTACAAGCCTTCGACTGCCGCTTCTTCCAAGGCCGTCGCCGGTAAGGATGTCTATGTTGTACAGAAAAATGATACCCTTTCTCAAATCGCTCAGCGGCACGGCGTTAAAACCGCCGACCTCGCCGCCGTCAACGGCATATCCACCAACTCCATTATCCGCGTAGGACAGAAACTTAAAATGCCGGTTGGAAGCAAAAAAGTTCAGAATGTTAAAAGCTCATCCTCTAAAGCTGCATCCTCGGCTAAAACAACTAAAACCACCAAGGCCGAATATCCGGCCGACGGCGTTTATACCGTTAAGAGCGGCGATTCCCTCTGGCTGATCGCACGCAGATTCGATACCACCGTGGCAAAAATCTGCGAAGCTAACAATATCTCCGCCGATACCAGATTGCAGATCGGGCAGAAAATTAAACTCCCGGGCGCTGCCGCTACTGCCGCTAAACCCGCGGAAAATAAATCTGCAACTTCAACCGTAACTGCAACGCCGGCAACTCCCGCAACTACCACTACCACAACAACCGCTACTCCGGCTCCGGCTTCAACCACCGATAATACGGCCACCACTACTACTACCGCTACGGAAACTGTTTCCGTAACTACTCCGGCAGGAACCGAAACTGAAACCGTAACCGTTGAAACCACTGCACCGGCTACTCCGGATATCCCCACTACACAGCCGGCCGAAATTACTACTCAGACCGCCGTCGTTCCTCAGGATATTATGCTTGAATCATACTGCAAGCTCTATCGCTGGAACCTCGACGACGTGCTGAGACTCAACCCCAACCTGAACAAGGACAGCGTGCTGAAAGCCGGCGAAACCATCGTTCTGCCATCCAGCACCAATTAATAATGCATAATTGAAATAAAACCCCGGATTGTTTTCCGGGGTTTTTTTATTTAAAATAAAAGGATTGTTGGTATGTTTATCTCGGTAATCATTGTCGGAGGAGGAGCAGGAACCAGATTCGGCAGGCAAAATAAGTTGTTCGCTGAAATTAACGGCATCCCTGTTTTTATACACTCCATCAGAAACTTTATCGGCTCCTGCAACCAGATGATTATGGCTGTACCACAGGCGATGATCGACGATTTCTCCCGCACCGCCGAACAATTCATTCCGGAAAACCATATCATTTTTACCCCAGGAGGCATGACCAGATATGGCTCCGTAACCAATGCTCTGAAACTCGTTGACCCTAATGCCGATTTTATCGCCGTTCACGACGCCGCCAGACCTCTGGCTTCCGCAAAACTTATGCGGGATATGATTCAACATATCGGCAACTGCTCAGGCATCATACCCGGCAAAAAAGTTACCGATACCATTAAAGAGATCGATCAGAATAAAATTATTACCGGTACTCCCGCCAGAGCCAGACTCATGGCCGTGGAAACGCCACAGATTTTCAAGGCAAAAGAGCTTATACACGCATACAATACCAATCCGGAGGATTCCGGCTTCACCGACGACGCTTCCGTTATGGAGGCCGCAGGATTTAAAATAATCTGCTTCGATAACCCGGATCCCAATATCAAAATCACTTTCCCCGAAGATATTGAACGCGCCGGGAAATTTATGCCGTAATCCAACGCTCTCCACGACCGGAACTGCGCAATAACTCCGTTATCGCCCACACCAGCGCATCCATACGGTCAGGACTGCCCGCAAAATGCCCCGGAACATAACTCGTAAGTTGATCCTCCAGCTCCGGAAATACTCCAAGATGATGCACCTTGCCACGCTCGTACAGCGCCGCAACCGGTTCCGCACGCACCAGCTTACCACGGCTAGCTGTTACCTTTTTGTAGCTGATGTTCTCATCTATTCCACGCAGCGCAAGCTCTATCAGATCACCGCCATTGTTGCTCTCGCCAATAATACGGTCCGCTCCAAATTCATGATACGCCGAAACCACCGCCTTCGACCACTCAAGCGGCGTACCCTTTAATGAACGGTCCGCCAGTACATAATACTCCCCGTCACCATCACGCCCGCATACCACAATACCTGTATAGTCATTATCTCCGGTTACCGCCGGATCAACCCCTACCACTACACGGTCAAGCGAACGGCGCGGCAAACTTAAACGGTTACGCTCAATCAACTCTAAACTCCACAGCGCTCCATCCAGATCCGCCAGAAATTCCCCTTTCAGAAAACGCTCGCGCTGACGGAATGACAACCCCTCCAGACGCTCCTCTATATAGCCGTCCGGAAGATTCGCACGGTTGCCGCCGGGATTCATCTGCATACACAGATAATGATCCGGAAAACGCAACGGAGTGTTGGTCAATGGATCACGCTTCTCGATGAAAAGTTTATAGGTCCAGTGACGCCTGCCGGGAGGATTGCAGTCGAAAAATGCCCGCAACCGCAATCCACTCTTCTGCGCCAGACGCGTCTGCGCCAGCTGCACCGCCCCATAATCAATCTCCGAACACTCATTGTAATAAAGCGTGGCAAATTCACGACCAAGTATCTTCTCCGAACGCTCCGCTTTCTCCAATCCACTGAACCAGATCTCCGAACGGTTCGGCAACGTTAAGTACAGATCACTGCGGTTCAGCTTATATTCCAACCCGGGAAAACAGAGCCGGCTGACCTTGGGCAATGTGTCGTTTACTATCGCCTGACGCACACTGTTCGCATGATTACGCAATATCGCATGACGACTGCCGGGCACTTTCAATGCACGGTACAGAACCGCGTATACCAGTATAAAGGTCTTCCCGGAACGGGAACCCCCGTAAAGCAGGATGTTACGACCAGCACCAAGAAGCGATAACGCCAGACGCTGGTCTTGGGTCTTGATAAATTTCATGGCTGTTTTTATTCTCCTTTCGGAAAATAAAAGGTTAGTCAACCATGCACAGCTCACTCACAAATGAATTTGAGGTTTATTATCAGCACTTCCGAAAACGAGGTGTTCCGCATGTGAATTCCCCAGGTGCCTAAGCCGGAACCAACTACAAATTGAGAACGCCCAATCCTGGAATAACCGGAGGAATTGTCGAAAAATAACGATATGTACCAGTTCATCGGCCAGATCTGGCCATTGTGCGTATGCCCGGATATCTGCAATGCCGCACCCTCACGCGCCGGAGTATTCAGGTCAAAAGGCTGGTGATCCAGCACCACTAAAGGAAGACGCTTCGCATCAGCAGGTATCTGACTTAATAGCTCTATCAGACGCAGACGGCTCTCCCCAAGTACATGCTCCTTAGCATAATCATCCCGCCCAATCAACAGTATACGGTCACCCAGTACCAGCCACTCATCCCGGAGAATATCTATTCCCATCTCATCCAGTATACGCAGACTGTTCTCCACCCCGCCTGTACGGTGAATGATGTATTCATGATTGCCAAGTATCCCGATTATCCCCAGAGGCGGAGAAATTTTGCGGATTATCGACCGCAATGACGCAGTGTCAAGCGCATCGTCATCTATCATGTCTCCTAAAAATATGACTGCATCGGGGTTCTCAGGTATCAGAAGATCTATCGCCTTCCTGAGATTTTCCGTCCCGAAATCCGAGTCTATATGCGCATCCGCCAGCACCCCGAGCTTTAAACTCTTTGACGGCAGCCCATCATATACCTCTTCCGATACCGGAATGTCAAGATTATACTCCACCACTACCGGAGTGCGGGCATTAATCCAGCTCAATACACTCAACGCTAAAGGCACCGCAATAACCAGTGTTATCGCTATCCAACGCGGCTTTTCATATACCGGAATCCGGCGGCGGCGGTACCATTTTAACGCATCGGCAATATCAAATATCAGTACAAGAATAAGTATGGAGGGAAATCCCGTCAGCCATAACGCACCGGGAGACGTGGCCCACGACAGCGCAGGAAAATAGTACGATACCGGAAACGCCGCCGCCAGAAAAAGTATCAGTATAAATACAACCGCACCAAATCCACGCCGCTTCCGGCTTAACGCACGCAGAAACCACCAGCCAACCCAGATGTTGGCCAGAACATAGAGCACAAACGCACTCCTTACCACAAAGTCAAGCAATCGATTTTCCCTTCCCGGATATATCTGCTATCATCCATTTACACACCATATCGTTGCGGCCATCGTAAAAACCGGCAAAACCTGATTCGGCAAAACCACAGCGACGGTAGAATCGCCGCGCCCCCGTATTCGCTTCCAGAACACGCACGCAAACCCGTGAAAAACCACGCGATCTCCCCAGTGCAAAAACAAATTCCACCGCAGAACGACCAACTCCACAACGCTGAAATTCCGGATGGATATAGAGCCCACGCAATTCGTACTGATCCGCCAATTCCCCCGCACTCAGTATGCCGGCAGGAGTCCCCCCGGATAATATAAGATAATGCCCCAACGGAGACTCCGCAAGCAGATGTTTAAATTTTTCCTCCGCTCCAGACAGCTTTAATTTCAAATAATCATCCGGAACTATACCAGTATACGCCGAACGCCACGATGAGACGTATAGCAACGCCATTACACCAGCATCGGATTCTGCCGCCGGTAATATCAAGGTCTCCATGGAAAATTGCCGCAATTAAAGCAGAAAACGACCGGTGAGTCCACGCACACGCACCTCCGGCCCCAACTTGCGCGCCATACCAATTAAATCCGAATCCTCATAGGTGGCTATACCGGGCAGCGCTTCCTCTATTACTTCCACCGGATTGAACTGCTGAAGCGTCCATACCGGCGAACCCAGCACCGCAAGCTCAGCGTGCATCTCTTCAAGATCACTGAACGATAACAAAGATTTGTGCACCGTTGTACGGATGTCCAACTCAATATTCTCCAATTGACCAAAACGGATCATCTCATGCACGTTACGGCCAAGATCCGGCGACGGATTGCCCACCAGCTCCGAATAACGGCGCGAAGGCGCTTTGAAATCCACTCCCAGCGCGTTGATTCCACAATCACGGTGGATCTTGTATACCACTTCAGGATTCGAGGAGTTCGTATCCAACTTCAGCAGATAACCCTCTTCACGGATACGACGGCAGAAATCCGCCAGATCCGGCTGAATCGTCGGCTCGCCACCGGAAACTACCACCCCCTCAAGCAAACCTTTACGACTCTTGAGAAAGTTGAAAAACTCCGTCTCCGTTACCCGCGGCTGGCTTCGGGGATCCAATACCAGCGCCGCATTGTGACAGTAAGGACAACGGAAATTACAGCCACCTGTAAATACTATACACGCTATATGCCCCGGATAATCCACCAACGTAAATTTATACAACCCACGCAAATCCATGATTACTATACCCTTTTCCCGCTTTTCCTTAATAAAAAATTCCGGCTCCGCATAAGAAAACTTTACCGCAGAACCGGAAATTCTTTCAGATAATACATAACCCCGCTTCAAAACTATATGCAATCCATAACGGAATTATGCATCATTTGAACAATACGCTTACTTGCCGCAGTCGCAGCTTTCAACCTTGAAGGTCTTGCGATCGTGAAACTCTTCCTTCTTTCCCTTATTCCAGTTGGATACCGGACGGAAATAACCGCATACCCGGCTGTAAACTTCAGTCTTTTCTCCACAAGTAGCCATTTTTTCTTTCCTTTTACCTTTGACTTTTTCTTATATAATAACCCTAAACCCCACCGGGAGTCCCTCCCGGATGGAAATATTCCTACTTCTCTAACGGGCAGTTCTCATGCGCCCCGGGTATGTACCCATGCACCGGACAGATACTGAACGACGGCGTCAGCGTGAAATAGGGCAGACGGTAGTTCGTCGCTATACGCTTTACCAGCGTCGCTACCAGCTCCGGTGACTCGATCTTTTCACCAATGAACGCATGGAATACCGTACCACCGGTATACAGCGACTGCAAGTCCGCCTGCATGTCCAGCGCTTCAAACAAATCATCCGTGTAGCCTACCGGAAGCTGCGTCGAATTCGTATAGTAGGGATCCGTGTCCCCCGCACAGATGATGTCCGGATATTTCTTGCGGTCTATCCGCGCCAGACGGAAACTCGTACCCTCCGCCGGAGTCGCTTCAAGATTGTATATGTGATCAGTCGCCGCCTGGAAGTCCTGAATCTTTGCCTTCATGTGCTCAAGCACCTTCACAGAAAACGCATGACCCTCTTCATCACAGATCGAACAACCAAGGAAGTTCAGACACGCTTCGTTCATACCTACCAGACCTATCGTACTGAAGTGGTTCTTCAACGTACCAAGATAGGTCTTGGTATAGGGCAGCAGATCCGCATCCAGATAACGCTGCACTACCTTGCGCTTGATCTCCAGCGACTCCATCGCCAGACGCATCAGATTGTCCAGACGCGCAAAAAATTCATCCTCGCTCTTCGAAAGATAACCTATACGCGGCATGTTGATCGTTACCACACCAATCGAACCGGTCTGCTCACCGGCACCAAACAATCCACCCGTCTTCTTGCGCAGCTCACGCACGTCCATCTGAAGACGGCAGCACATACTCCGGACATCACCCGGATTCAAATCCGAATTGATGAAGTTCTGGAAGTATGGCAGACCATATTTCCCCGTTACCTGGAACAACAGCTTCGCATTTTCACTGTCCCAGTTGAAGTCCTTCGTTATATTGTATGTAGGAATCGGGAAGGTGAAAATACGACCATCCCGGTCTCCTTCGCTCATTACTTCAAGAAACGCACGGTTGATCTGATCCATCTCCGGCTGGTAATCCGCATAACGCGTTCCAGGTATCAGCTCCCCGCCGATCAATACCTCCTGATCACGCAGATCCTCAGGCACCACCCAGTCCAGCGTAAGATTCGTAAACGGCGTCTGCCCCCAGCGGCTCGCAATGTTCAGCCCGAACACAAACGACTGGATGTTCTGCTTGATCTCATCATAAGTCAGCTTGTCAGCCCGCACAAACGGCGCCAGAAACGTGTCAAACGAATTGAACGCCTGCGCCCCGGCCCACTCCGTCTGCAATGTAGAAAGAAAGTTCACTATCTGCCCCAGCGCCGTGTCAAAGTGACGCGCCGGCGATGCACTGGCACGACCACCACGCCCGCGGAAACCCTCCGTGAGCAGCTGACGCAGACTCCAGCCCGCACAGTAACCAACTATCCCGCACGACAGGTCATGCAGATGAAAATCCCCGTTCGTGTGCGCATCCGCTATCTCTTTGGGATAGACGTTCGCCAAAGTGTAATTGGCTATAACCGCACCCGAAACATGGTTCAGCAAACTCGCATAAGAGTAACCCGCATTCGAGTTCTCATTCACACGCCAGTCCTGATGATCAATATAACTCGATACCAGATCCTGCACGTCCATCATCAGCTGCTTGCCCGTACGCACCTTCTCACGCTGCGCACGGTACAGAATGTACAGCTTCGCCGCTTTACTCAACCCACGGCGGATAAACGACGATTCCACCAGGTCCTGGATCAGTTCAATATCCGGAATCTCTTCCGACGTGGCCGTATAACCCTTGTTGATCAGAAGTTCAACCACGTCTTTGCCAATATTCGCCGCTACACGGTCGTTACTCGTTCCCGCCGCAGTCAACGCCTTGCCAGCAGCCAGCGATATACGGTTGGCATCAAACGGCACTATCCGGCCGTCACGCTTCCTCACCCGAACGGGAGCTTCTTTCAAATCCACCATTTTTTCTCTGTTCTCCGGATAAATTTTTCCACTTCGATTTCTCTACCTTTTCAACCTGGATTCATCAGGACACATCGATTACTATAATACAGAATATTGGTGTGTCAAATAAAAAAACACACAATATATTGTGTTTTTTTGTAAGAAAAATGTAAGCTCGGATAAAATGAGGCACTTACAGAATAAAGCCACGGAAAAAAGATGGAACGGCTTCCGGAAAGAGTGCGGAAATGTCAGAAAAACACTTCGGAAATATTACGCATCAGCGACCAGTAAGCAAGGACTCCCGGGCATCCAGAAATTCTTCCCCATCCTGTGTGAGAACATCCCCGGTATCAACCGCATTGTCGAAAAATTCCGGATAGTTACGCTTTAAAGGAAGATACTCCTGCTCCACCCGCTCCAGCTCAGACTCCACCAAGAGCGATAAAGCAAGACGCTTCTCCACCGCAGCCACCGACGACGATAACTTCTCCTGGGATTCACGCTGAGACAGACGACCTATGTCATTCAACGCATCAGCACACGCACGCAGCTGATCCATTACCAGAAGCGGAGACGCATGAAGCAGCAACGCAAGCTCGCCAACTTTGTCCGACGGCAGAAGACGGCACTCCTCATGCTCAGCATACAGACGCGGCAGATCAAGTATGTCCGCCGTGCATGACACCTTCTTACCATCCTCCTCCAACTCATAATGCACCGTACGGAATTCATCAAAACGACGCGCCAACTCCGACGCCGGATAGGGATTGAATATGTTGAATACACGCATCTCCATATAACGCGATAATAACTCTTCCAGCGAAAGAGCTTTATCTCCTGATGACTGCTTTACCGCAATCCCAAGATCCATTCGCTGCGTCGCTCCGGAATTGCCGCCAGCTGCCTCTCCAGACGTGATAACCGGATTCAACTGCGCAGTCTGAAACCAACGCCCAACCGTCGCCGCAAAAACATCGTCAAACGTATTGCCCTGGCAGGACAGTATTATAAAATCTTCCAAAGCATTGCTGCTTCCATTCACCGATATCGTATAAAGCAGATCCAACAGGTAACGCGCTACCTCGTCATAAAAATCCGCCACCGCTCCACCTGTCGCAATAAGTTCATCAGGATCACTGAGAACCGCACTTAACGACACCTGGTCGCCCGCAAGCACCGCCGAACGCAAACCGGGAAAATAACCGCCTGTTGTGTTTACCAGATAATCACTGCCGGTTTGCAAAGTCACACGGCTGTTCACCCCATCAGCAATAAAACGGGGAAGTTTTTCCAGCCAACCGTCAGGACGCATATTCACCTTCGACAGCAGCAGAAATTTTATCAGATTATTACGGAATTCACGATCCCGCCAGAAAGCAGCATAGTCCCCGCTTACCTGAAATACCGCCGTCCGGCCACGCCATTCAATCGCCCAGTCGGCCGGCAGCGCATCCTTCAATACCTCTATCCGCACTGGAATCCCGCTGCGGATACTGCGACCGGGACGCAGCAGACGCTCCAGATCCGCATCCAACGCGGTTATATAAGCCGTAAAGGCCGCACGATCTGTACTGTCATCCTCAAAAATAATCCCAGTTCCCCCAGGCGTACTCTCCGAAATAACCCCTCGGAGTTCAACACAGAACAGCAATCCCGATAATAACAATATCCACAAATGCTTTTTCAAAAAAGCCATTTTTTTTGCCCTCTCACGTTTGTTTTTTAAAACGTCAAGATGTATACTTTATCCGTATGCAGTTTTTATTTTAAGATAATACCCTTTATTGAAAAGACAAGATTTTTTATGAAAATGGACGAATTCGTATCTTATCCGTGCGCTATGACCATCGCCGGAAGCGACTCTGGCGGAGGCGCAGGCATTCAGGCCGATTTGCGCACATTTAACGCTTTCGGCGTTTTCGGATGCGCCGCAATCACCGCCATTACCGCACAGAACCCCATGCGCGTGGAGGCCGTCGCACCTGTCGACCCCAAAATCGTCAGAGCACAGATAGATACCGTTTTCGATAAAATCGACGTGCGCACCGTTAAAACAGGTATGCTGTTCTCTTCCGATATCATACACGCCGTTTGCAAAGCTGTAAAGGGAAAACATAAAATAATCGTAGCAGACCCGGTTATGGTATCCACCAGCGGAACCAGACTGCTTCAGAATGAAGCTGTCGAAACTATGTGCAATGAGTTGCTGCCCATCGCAGACTGGATAACTCCAAATATACCGGAAGCTGAACTCCTGCTCAAAAGACAGCTGAAAAATAAAGAGGATTTTATCCGCGCAGCTGAAGAACTCGCTGAAATGTTCTCATGCTCCGTTGTTCTCAAAACCGGACACGCCCAACATGAGAAAAATAAGGCGGTGGATTATGTCGCCCATGAAGGAGAGATCTTTGAACTGGGATCTCCCAGCGTTAAACTCCCGACGCCAACCACCGCACACGGCACCGGATGCACGATGAGCGCCGCCATTGCCGCCGCGTTCGCCCTCGAAATGGATGTTCAGGACGCTCTCTCAGCCGCTAAAGGATTTGTATACGGATCCCTCCTCGAATATGTACCTCTCCAGAACGGCGTATATGCCATGTATCCCCCTCAGGAGTCCTACGAGAAGGTTACTTTTTTTAAACCGGTTAAACATTAATCTGGCAGGTGGAAATGAGCATGTTGAGAAAATTGATCTTTATTATGACCGCGGTTGTCACCGGCGGATGGCTGCTCATCGCTCCACCTCAGACTCAGGCCGCCGTTTCATCAACTTCAAAAATCTCCACCAGATATTTCTTCGGCCGGAAATACGCCCAGTTCAGCCAGGTGGCGGCATATTTTAAACTCCGCTACAGCGTCGCTTCTTCCATCTTCCGCATGGTTACCCAGAAGGGCGCTACTGTGGCTACTTTCAAACCCGACAGCCGGTCGGCCACTATCAACGGTATGCCGGTTATTCTCAACTTCGCCCCGACTTACCAGTCCAAAACCGCATTCATAAGCGAAAATGACCTGAGCTATACCCTGATGCCACTGTTGCAGCGGTCATCTCTGATCCGGCATACCCCCATG
Organism: uncultured Victivallaceae bacterium; assembly: GCA_944392655.1. GTDB lineage: Bacteria > Verrucomicrobiota > Lentisphaeria > Victivallales > Victivallaceae > CALXXL01. Next base: position 127,307 of record CALXXL010000004.1, on the reverse strand, counting down.
CATATCATGATCGACGCCGGACACGGCGGCAGCGACCCGGGCGCTATCGGCAAAATCTCACGCGAGAAAAATATCACCCTCGCTATCGCCAACGAATTGAAAAGCGAACTCCAGAAACGCGGATTCCAGGTAACTATGACCAGATCTGGCGATTATACCGTATCCCTCGAACAACGGTCGGCTCACGCCAACCGCGTGAAAGCGCAGGTATTTGTCTCCATTCATGCCGACGCCGCAAGCCCGTCCGTCAACGGAATTGGAACCTTTTCCCTCACCCCTCCAGGCGCTCCAAGCTACAATACCAATAAGGTGGAGTCCGGCGTTTGCAAAGGACACTTCTGGAGCAAAAACAGCCTGTTCCTCTCATACTGCGTTCAGAAAAATCTCGCCGGAGATATCAAGTCCGCTCCCAACCGCGGACTCAAAAGAGCAAGATTCGCCGTGCTGCGGAATACCAACTGCCCAGCTATACTCGTCGAAACCGGTTTCATCTCCAACCGCAACGAAGAGAAAAAACTCAACACCGCCGCATATCGCAAGGAGATCGCCAAGGCTATCGCCGATGGCATCGTCGAATACCGTAACAGCGTGAGAAGCAGATGAGAAATTTTATTAAAATTGTTACTTTTATTGCCGGGTTCGCTATTATTGCAGCCGGATGCACAACAGAGAATGATAATATGAACTTCAGAAAAATCGAACGCTTTACACAAAAACAGGACGGCGACGGAAATATCTCTTTCTCTTTTGACCAGAATGGACGCACTCTGAATTTTGAAGGGCAATTCGGCAAACGGGCAATATATCTCGACAATGTCAAATTATGGCTCGCATTCCCCCTTACCCCTGTCGATAACTCCCCCGCCATACGCAACGAGGACTGGACTTTCTCCATCCTGCCGCTGCTTAATAACAGAGAAAATAAGCTAAATACCATTATCCTTGATCCCGGACACGGCGGCGAACACCCAGGAGCTAAAGGCAAATTCTCCATCGAAAAAGAACTTAACCGCAAAATCGCCGACCTTACCGGTGAGATCCTCCGCCAGAGAGGTTATACCGTATTGTATACCAGAGCAGATGACGAAACTGTGGAACTCGAACCACGGGCCGAGGCCGGATGCTTCGCCGATATTTTCGTCTCCATTCACTGCAACGCCGCACCAAATCCTGACGCCAACGGCATCGAGACCTTCTCCATAACCCCTAAAGGCGCTCCAAACAGCAATGACTCCGACCACTCCATGGCAGTCAATGTCAATGACGACGCAACCGGATATCAACACTGCGCCGATTCTTTCGCCCTCGCTTACGCCATTCAGAAAAAATTGATCGAATCTACCGGCGCAAATGACCGCGGCGCAAAACGCGCACGATTCCATGTACTGTACCGCAACTCCGTGCCGGCTGTACTCGTGGAGTGCGGTTTCGTCAGCAACGAAAATGAGGAGAAACTCCTCAATAATCCAGAATATCAACTCAAAATAGCCCGGGCTATAGCCGACGGGATCGATAATTACCGGAAGGGAATGCTATGAGCCGCGACCGCGTAGACTTTCATCTGCACAGCACCGCGTCCGACGGCTCCGAACCACCGGACAGACTGCCGGTACTCGCAAATAATGCCGGACTCGCCGCTTGCGCCATCACCGACCACGATACCATTGAGGGTGTTGAGGAGTTCCTCCTCGCCGGAAAAAATTTCCCCGAAATGAAGTGCTTCCCCGGCGTGGAGCTTTCCAGCCGTTACGGATACCGCGAAATCCATATCATCGGACTCGGCATCAATCACCATAATCAGGAACTGCGCAAGTTCCTAGACAACATGAAACTCGAACGACTCAGACGCGCCAGAATAATGAGCGAAAGACTCGCCCAGTGCGGATACCCCGTCCCCGATGAGGAGTGGATAAATCATGAGGTGGTAGGACGAATGCATTTCGCCAGAATACTGTGCAGAATATACAACTTTGAGGATACCAACGCCGTATTCGAAAAATTGCTCCGCCACGGCGCCCCGGGATATGTTCCGCGACTGCTCCCCACCCCAGCCGAAGTTATACAGGTTATACATCAGGCCGGTGGCGCCGCTATATGGGCCCACCCGGTATATGCCAACGGACGCGAAAGACAGTGGGCAAAAAAAGTCCTGCGGCATATCACACCCGCCGGTCTCGACGGCATGGAAGCTTATTATGCCGGATTCTGCGAAGAACAGACTACTCTCGTTAAAAACCTCGCTCAGGAGTTTGATCTCATCCTCTCCGGAGGAAGCGACTTCCACGGCGCAGGACACAAAAATATCGCCGTAGGTTCCGGATACGGCAATCTGTTTGTCCCCGCTGAAGTGATCGCTCCGCTTGAGAACAGAATCGAAAATATACGCGCCGGATATCTCCCGAAAACGGAATGATCTTATGCCAACCAGACAGGCCGGCGTATACTTCCTTCTCGCAGGTATCATCTGCGCCGTAACTGCGGTTTACGGCTTCCTCTCTTTTTCCATCGTTATCGCCGCCGCTACCGCAATCGTTGCCGTAAAATCACAGACCGGAAAACGACGGATCTCCGCCCTCTTCCTGATCGGCGCCGCATTCGGCACCATCAGCTCAGTATGGCAGGAATGCCACCGTCAGAGTGTGCCGTATCCCGCCATATACGGAGAATTTACCGTTGAAATAACTGAAAATTCCGGCCGCTCTGCCGCCTCCGGGCACGGCTTGACTCAAGTACAGATCTCCGGATTTAACTCTGCCGCCGGAGAACAATACGGATTGACGGGAAAACATGCTTTTGTCCGTCTGCCGGAAAATACCGTCTACGGATACGGCGATATCTTCAGGTTTGACGGAACTGTCTTCACCCCAGCAAAAGAAATCAGAATTAACTTGATCAATGACCGGGGAGAGGTTCAACGGCAGAAGTTCCTGCCGCCGGACAGCTTTGACCAGTATATGATTAACCGCGGATTCGCAGGGACTATACACCCGGAATCAACTCCGGAGAAGATTGCGTCCAACGGGGGTGTGCTGCGGAAAATGTTCGCCGCACGCGAAAATCTCGCCGGAATTATCACCGGAGGGCTGACGGAAAATTATGCCGCTATAATCGAAGCTATGCTCTTTAATCAGCGCAATAACCTCGAACCGGAGACGAAAAAGATGTTCCTCCAGAGCGGAATTATCCACCTGTTCTCCGTGTCAGGTATGCACGTCGGTATCGCAGCTCTCATCATCTTCGCCATACTCCGTCCACTGCCGTGGCAGATGAAGAATTTTACCGCGCTCGCCGCAGTTATTATGTATGTGATTATATGCGGAGCACAGCCGCCTGCCGTACGCGCCGCCATTATGATCGGAGTATATATCGTTTCACAGCTGTGCGGATTGAAAATCCAACCGTTATCGGCTATTGCTCTCGCCGCCGTAATTCTGCTCGTGTTTAATCCGCGCAACCTGTTCGACCTCGGATTCCAGTTCTCGTTCACCGTGACCGCAATTCTCCTGTTATTCGCTCAGAAACAGAAAATTATGCGCCGGTATCTCGCCGGAGACGATCTCTTCCTGCCCCTCCATATGCAGAGAAAACCGCTCCGCAACTGCCTGAAAATTAAACTGCCGCTCACCGTGACCGCCGGAGCCGCCGCGTATCTGGCTGCCATGCCGCTGGCGCTTCACCATCAGGGGATGTTTATCCCCGCTTCTTTCCCGGGAAATCTGTTCATCCTGCCTCTTACACCACTGATCTTTATCGTCTCCGGAATAAGAGCTGTTGGGAGTTTTATACCGCCGGTTTATCAGCTCTCCGGAGATATACTCAATTTCCTCGTGGCGGTTCTCGAAAAAATCGCCGGATTTATCGACTCACTCTTCACCCCCGCAGTTGCAATAACTCCAAACGCATGGATGACTGCCGCATTTATCGTCGCAGTAGCAGCTCTCTTCGCCGGAAGCAGAATGAGAGCGGCTGGATTCGCCGTAATCACCGTATGGTGCGCGGTCATATTCGGCGCTCCACTCTTCGCCAGACCGTTTATCCTGATCGCTAACGGAGGAACACAAATACCCATGATCGCGGTCGCCGATCCCTCAAAAAATTTCGCCGCCGCACTCAACGCTCCAGACTACCAGTCCGCACAGTGTGTGTCAGATTTTCTTCAGCAACACGGCGTCAGCCAGATCAACTATCTCGCACTGGCAAACGCAAATGCCGCCGATTCCAAAGGCGTTCAGGCATTCACCCCGGACGAAAATCTTCAGCTTCTCATCCTCCCGCAACGCAAACCAACCGCAAAGACCGCCATCATCATCGCCCCGTATCCATGCCGCACCGTCGGAAAATCCGCAATATGGCAGGGCGGATGCACTGCTTTTACTTTAAAAAATCAATTTAATGTGTTACATTATAGAGAGTATCAGATTTCCGCCAGATATCAGGACGATTACGGCACAACTCTGATCTCTCTGCCCAATGGCACGGTCTTTGAACTGCCAAGACAGAAAAATCTGGAGCTGTATCAATATTATTTGAGATAGAGAGGTGAAATATGTTCAGATTCATTCCGGCTTTGATCTCCGCCGCAATCATTCTCTGCGGATGTACCACCAATAACAATATCCAGCCCGTTACACCATTCGACGCGGCAAAATTCTGCGGCGTATGGTACAAAATCGCCGGGCATCCAGCCGGAAACGCCACCGAAACAAGGTTCAACTTCGAATGTATGCCCAATGGCAAAATCGAATTCCAACGCCGCGAAATTATTGACGGGAAAAACCGGACTCAGTCAGGTTCACTCAAATTCAATGACCCGGATACCGGGGTGTTTGACATGAAAAACAGCATTTTTAACGCCGGGAAGTGTTATATCGTATACCTCGACCGGGATTACCGGGAAACCGTGATTTATAATGAACGCAATGATGAATTGTGGATCCTTTCACGCAAACCGGCGGATAATGGCGAAATTCCCGAATATCTTATCGACGCCGCTCGCGCCGTTCTCCCAGATGCTGAACTGGAAGCAGTTGAACAACAGGAGAATCTGCGCGTATATAACGCCATCTTTGACCAAGAGTAAATAATTATGCCCAATAATAATACCGAAATCAGATTAAAGCCGGGAAGAGAGAAATCTCTTAAACTCCGTAACTTCTGGGTGTTCTCCGGCGCTATCGCACAACCACCGCAGGAGGCTGATAAACCGGCCGCAGCAGTCAATGTCGTCAGCGACAGGGGCGAATTCCTCGCCGTGGCAGGATATTCTCCCAAATCACAGATATCCGCAAAGGTGTGGAGCTTCCTCCAGGAAAAGATCAACCGCGCATTCTTCCGGCGCAAAATCGCCGCCGCATATCAGCTCCGGCAGAGTGCAATGATTCCTCAATGCGCCTCGGCATACCGGCTCGTCGCCGCTGAAGGCGACGCCCTCCCGGGGATCATCATCGACCTCTACAACGATTTCCTGGTAATCCAGCTTTTGAGCGCTCCGGCAGATATGATGAAAGATGAGATCGTCGGCGCACTCCTCGACCTGTTCCCCGATATTAAAGGCATTTATGAACGCTCCGACGCCGACGTGCGCCGGAAAGAGGGACTGCCCATGCGCCAGGGCGTCATATACGGCGAAAATCCTCCCCCTGAAATCATTATCAGCGAATATGAGTGGCGGCTCGCCGCCGATGTAGTACACGGCCACAAAACCGGATTCTATTTCGACCAGAGACTTAATCGCAAAACCGCCGCAATGTTTGCCAAAGACAGAACCGTTCTCAACCTGTTCTCCTATACCGGAGGTTTCGCAGCAGCAGCAGCAACCGCTCAGGCCGCTTTCGTGGAAAATGTCGACTCCAGCGCTCCGGCGCTGGAGACCGCACGGCGGAATATGAATCTCAACCAGATCCCGGAAGCAAAATTCCGTAATACCAGAGCCGACGTATTCGAACTCATGCGGCAGTATGAGAAAGATAAAAAGTTCTTCGATATGATCATTCTGGATCCACCGAAACTCGTCGACTCAAAATATCACCTCATAAAGGGATGCCGGGCTTACAAAGAGCTGGCTATGCGGGCTTTTAAACTCCTTAACCCGGGAGGAATTATTTTTACTTTCTCATGCTCGGGACTGGTTTCTCAGGAGCTTTTTACCAAAATCACCTTCGACGCGGCTCTCGATTCCGGCAGGGACGCAGTCATACTGCGCCGACTGGCTCAGGACGCCGATCACCCCATCGCCCTCAACCATCCGGAAAGCAGTTACCTGAAAGGTCTTATGGTTGCAGTAAATAACTCTTGATTTTCAGCCATTTCATGCTAGATTATCTGCCGTAACTCTTAGATATTATAAAAACGGATTGAAATATGACTTTTGATGAACTTAATACCTTCGCCGATGAGCTGAAAAAACGACTCCAGACGCTGAAGGATTTTTTACATATCGACGAAAAACGGCGCGAAATGGCCGAAATCGAAGCGAAAATGGCCGCACCCGATTTCTGGGACCGCAAAGAGGAAGCTCAGAACCTTATGGCTGCTTTGAGCAGCTGCCGCAACCTTATCCAGCCGTTCGATAAACTCGCAGCCGACGCCGAAGACTTTTATGCCCTCGCCGAACTCGCCAACGAGGACGAATCGCTGCTCCAGGAAGCCGATGAATCCGCTCAGAAACTCGAAAAGGAGATCTCGGATATCGAAATTATCAGCTTCCTCTCCGGCAAGTTCGACCACGCTAACGCATACGTTACCATTCACGCCGGCGCAGGCGGCACCGAGTCCTGCGACTGGGCCTCCATGCTGCTGCGTATGTATCGCAGATTCTTTGAACGTAAAGGGTGGAAAGACGAAATTATCGATATGCAGCCAGGCGAAGAGGCCGGTGTTAAAAGCGTTACCTTGAGAGTTACCGGCGAATTCGCATATGGATATCTGCGCTCCGAACGCGGCGTACACCGCCTCGTACGCATATCGCCGTTCGACAGCAACGCAAGAAGACATACCTCCTTCTCCTCCGTCGAAGAGTTCCCCGAACTCGACGACGATATCGATATCGAAATCGATGAGAAAGATCTGCGCATCGACACCTACAGATCAAGCGGCGCCGGAGGTCAGCACGTTAATACCACCGACAGCGCCGTACGCATAACACACCTCCCAACCGGCGTAGTCGTATGCTGCCAGAATGAACGCTCTCAGCATAAAAACCGCGCGACCGCTATGAAAATGCTCCAGGCTAAACTGTACGCCATGGAAGAGGAAAAACGACGCCAGGAGGCCGCCGGTCTCCGCGGAGAACAGTCGGAAAACGGATGGGGCAGCCAGATAAGATCATACGTCCTGCAACCATATCAGATGGTTAAAGACCTGCGGACCGGAGCCGAAACAGGCAATACCGGCGCAGTTCTCGACGGCGAAATCGATATGTTTATTGAAGCATTTTTGCGAAGCGCAACACTAAATGCCTGAATCAGGAAAAAATCAGAGCTTTAAAATCAACGACGCACAACGGACGCGGCTGGAGGAGTATTGCCGCAACCGCGGGTGGGAGTTCGGAGCCGCTCCATACGCTCACTGGAAGGTTAAAGGAGATAAATTATCCATCGTCGCATATCAGAGCGGCGCTTTGACCATTCAGGGGAAAAACGCTCCCGATTTTATCCAGTTCGTACTCGAACCGGATATCCTCGGCGAATTCCACTTCAATACCCCGGACGAAAATCTGATCCAGGATGACTACCAGTTCCACGGCGGCATCGACGAAAGCGGCAAGGGCGACTTCTTCGGCCCACTCGTTATCGCCGGAGCATGCGTCGATAAAAAACAGGCAGTGGAGCTTATAAAATTAGGCGTGAAAGATTCCAAGTTGATTAAGTCAACTAAGAAAATTTATACCGCCGCGGCCGGAATAAGAGCCGTTATCCCTCAGAAATACGCCGTCGTTACCATCGGCCCCGAAGCATACAACCGCCTCTATTCATCCATGGGAAATCTGAACCGGCTGCTCGCATGGGGACACGCCAGAGTGATCGAAAACCTGCTCGAACTCGCCCCGGAATGCCCCAGAATGTTATCCGATAAATTCGCCGACGAATCTCTTATCAAACGCGCGCTGATGCAGAAAGGCAAAACTATTCAGCTCGATCAGCAAGTACGCGCCGAAAGCGACGTGGCCGTGGCCGCCGCAAGTATACTCGCACGCGAGGGATTCCTTAAAAATATGGAGAAGTTAAGCCGCATCGCCGAATGCGAACTCCCCAGAGGCGGCGGTCATAACGCAACCGAATGCGCAAAAGTTATTAAAGAAAAACATGGCATTGACTTCCTCGGCAAAGTCGCCAAACTCCATTTTAAAAATTACAGCGTTGTTGCCGGAAATACCAACGGGGAGGCGGATTTATGAGATTCCTTACCGCAAGATGGCCTTTCTATGTCTGCGCAGCTGTATTCGCCATAATATTCCTCGCACACCTCTATCTGCTCGATTCGCCCGTATTTATGCAGCAGGGCATCTCCGAAGTTTCACAATACGGAGAACAGACTATCGAAACCAAAATATACAACCCTCCGCCTTTGAGCTACTCCACCGGATTCCTCGCCGGGATCATCGCAGGAGGTCTCCTCGGAGCTATGTGCAGCAAGAAAATACGGTTCCAGATATTTTCACCCAGAGTCGGCACTTCCATGACCATACCGTGTGGACTCCTCGGAGGATTCCTTATCATGTTCGGAGGAATGGTCGCCGGTGATATCGTCCTCGGGCATATCGTCTCCGCGTTCCAGTTGTCTCTCGGATCATGGATATATCTGGGATGCGCGTTCCTCGCTGCACATCTGATCCTCAGCTTCTGGCAGAACGCCGCCGAACAGCGCGCCGACGATAAGACAGATTCACAGGAAAAAGAGGAGGCAAAATCATGAATACACAGCCTCTGGCTCTCGACGGCAACTCCGGACTCGGCGTGGCTATCATTCTCGGACTTATCCTGGGATTTACCCTCGTAAAAGCAGATTTTACCTGGGAAAAAAGCTGCGTGAGATTCTTTACACTGAAAAGCGGGAGATTGATCAAAATCGCTTTGATGACGGTCGCTTTCGCTACTGTCGGTTTCTATTTCGCCGCCAGATACGGACTGGTACATATCAACGCAGTACCAACTTATCTCTACTCCGTTATCCTGGGCGGAGTGCTTTCCGGTATCGGATTCGCAGCCGCTGGCATCATGCCCGCAAGCGCAATCGCATCTTTCGGCGCCGGAAGACTGTATCTGATATGGACTTTGATTGGCATGTTCCTGGCTGTGCCGGCCAAGAGAATCTTTGAGAAAATTGTCGCTCCGCCATGGAACTGGGGCAAGGCTATGCCGGAACCGGCTCTCGCTCAGGAGGCTTTCGGCCTTACCAATATTGTGTGGATTATCGCCGTTGGAGCCGTGGTCGTAATTACCATCGTTCAGGTTCTGCTCCCGGAAAATGAAGATAAACAGTAAACTGAAAAGCATTTTCAGTTCCGGCCGAGCCGCACATATCCGCCTCGGCAGAACCGGTGAGAAATATGCCGCGGAAATGCTGAAAAGTAAAGGATTCTCCATAATATGCCGGAACTGGAAAGAGGGCAAGGGAGAACTGGATATCGTCGCCCGCGACGGTTTTATGCTCGTCTTCGTTGAGGTCAAATCCAAAAGAGTAACCCCAAAGGCAACCCCGCCACGCACCAATCTGCGCCCGAAACAGATTAAAAGAATACGCTTCGGAGCAGAGAAATTCCTGTGGAAAATATTCGCCGATAAAGATATTCCGCACCGCTTCGACCTTATTGAGGTATGGATGAATAAACGACGCCCGGTTAAAATCTTTCACCATCAGCACTGTTTCCGCGCCATAAAACCAAGATAAAATCAATTTTTTTATGTTTTTTCATTTGTTTTTTTTGACAAAGCACCTACATTATACAAGCGTTGGATCCGTAGCTCAGTCGGTTAGAGCAGGTGACTCATAATCTCCGGGTCGGCGGTTCAAGTCCGTCCGGATCCACCATCTTATAACTTTCAAGCCCCCCTGTCAGGGGGGCTTTTTTTTGTTGGAAAGAGAATCCGCCAGCTTATAACTTTTAAAGCCTCCTGTCAGGGGAGGCTTTTGTGTCAGTAAGGAAAATACGGGGTAAAGGACGTACGGGGCATCAGCTTACTGCAAGAGCAAAAATGCCGGAAAACTCACCAATAAAAAAGCGGGAATGATTTCCGCATCCCCGCAAGTTTTAATGGAAATTCTTATTCCGACTCTTTTACCGTCAGCTCAAAGATATTCAATACATCCGTGTCCGGACAGGAGAATAGCAGACGCCCGTCTCTACGCGAACAGGGCGGCGTACCCCCATAACGCAGTATATCTATATAGGGAAACGCTACATGCAGCGCCATCGGACACAGCCGGCCGCGATCACGCTCAAAACTGAAGCTGTCACCCACCTTATGACCATGATGACAGCCACACTCCCCGCGACGCTCCACCACCGTTAGAATAATATCCTTTTTGCCTGCCCACATCATCAATCCTCCATTTCACCATTCAAACCAACTGTACGCACAGTCAATGGAATTTTCTTTCCCGCACGCTCCAAGGCCTTCTCTACTATCGCAACTGTTCCGCCACAACAGGGAACTGTCATACGGGCAACCGTTATTGAACGGATATTGTGATTTGTAAATATCTGAGCCAACTTTTCGACATAGCTCTCAAGATCACTGTCCAGCTTGGGACAGAAGACTACCAGTATCCTGCCTGCCAGCAGATCCCGGTGGAATGCCCCATAGGCGTGTGCTACACAATCCGCTGATATCAACAGTTCCGCATCGTCAAAATACTCCGCCATGGGATTCAACAGCTTTAACTGCACCGGCCACTGACGCAACGCAGAGGCGCCTCCACCAAGATCCTCCACCTTCGGGACATCACGCTTCAGCAGTTTCGCCAGCGTTCCGGGACAACCGCAGGGAAGTTTGCCGCCATCCAGATCAGGCACCGGAATAGAGTGCTCCTTTAAATATTCCACTGCAATATTGTAGAGCTTTAATTCCCCATGCGATTTCAGATGTTTGAGATGTGCCGCAATCGTGTTCGCACCCTGCTTTACTATGTTCGCCATCACTTTGCGCTCATCGTATGGTTCGGCTTCACGCTCAACCGTACGGATTGCACCAAGCGGACACTCGCCTACGCACGCCCCCAGCCCATCACAGAAAAGATCGCTTATCAAACGCGCTTTTCCATCAATTATCTGCAACGCACCTTCCGGACAATTCGGTATGCATTTCCCGCAACCATTGCACTTCTCTTCATCTATCTCTATAATACTGCGCTTCATAATTTATACCTCCTTTTTTATCTCAAGTAAGATCTTCAACGCCGCAAGCAGATCTTCCGACTTGCTTTCCAGATCAAAGCCGCCGCCGCTCAATCCCCACTGTTTGATCAGCAAACGCACCGGCCCCATAATTATACGGAATAACTCATCCAGACCAATGTCCGAACGGATTAAACCCGCCTTCTGCCCGGCTCTCAGATACTCCAATACCCCCTCTTTATGACGGTGCATCATACCCACCAGCTCACGCGAGTAATCCTCACTCTCCATAAAGAACTCCTCCGCAAACAGCACCCGAGCCAAATCCGGCTCAGCCATTACCTGTTTGACCCGCGCACGGATAAACTCCGCCACCGGCTCAAAACCAGCCCCATTCCCAAATTCAACCGCAAGATCAAAACGGCTTAAAAGCGCTTTTATAATCTCCGATTTACTCCGGAAATGACGGTAGACCGCCGGCTCCGTGACACCTATCGCATCCGCAATCCGTTTCATCGTCAGACTGCGCAATCCACCAGACGCCAGCAAATGCAGCGCCGCCGTGATTATCTCCTCCTGACGTAACGTGTACTCCATCCTGTATCTCCCTATGTTAGTTATTAATCACTAACATTATAGCAAAATATAATATTAAAGTCAACAGCTGATTTAAAAAATTAATAATAATTCCCGGTTTACAGCCCCCAAAGACCTTCCGCAAGCCGGGATTCCACCCAACTGCGCAGTTCCGAGCTTAATACATCACGGCCGGGGTCGGCTCCGTGTACCGCAAAGTAAAGCCGCCCCTCACCATCCTTCAAATCGATAAAGCCAACATACCAGGCCTCCAGGCAACCGGTGTCATAATTACGACCAGTGCCGGTTTTACCATATAATGTTCCCGACTCAAATTCACCAGTGTACATACAGAGTTTGACCTGCTCCGCCGTCTCCGCGCTGAATACTGTCCCCAGAGTAAATATCCGATGCAGAACCTCTATCTGCTCCTCCGGAGATATGGCCAGACTGGATTCCAGCCAGAATAATTCATCAGCCACTCTGCCCGTGCCGCCAATATCACAATTACCGTAATTAAGCGCATTTAAACACTCCTGTATATATGATTTGTCCAGCAGTAAGACAGCTTTGCGGTAGTAGGGTACGCAGGAGTAACGAAACGCCTCAAGCAATGTTACATCTTTATTCCATTCCGGCATGCTGTATTCAGTACCATCATAGCCCAGACGGGTATCCAACTCCGCAGCGCCGCTATCCAGCAGCATCGCCGTGGAGATTATTTTAAACGTGGAACATGGCGTGAAACGGTGCGACGCTTCTCTTTTATCCCCGATTATCCTGTAATCCGGACTGCTATCACCCCGGAATACCGCAACAAAATGCGACGGCAGCGCCGTATCCCCATCAACACCGCCAATACATCCGCAAAGCAATATCAGGAGCGATAATAAACAACTCTTCTTTTTCATACCGGTAAAATTTCCCTCCTTAAGCTATAACATATCACCCCATCTCTATAAGCGCAACTTTGAAAATCAACTATTCCGAACAGTTGTAATTTCTATATGAGGAATTATATTATATGACCTTGTTTGTTAATAATTCAGGAGTACAATCTTATGCGCTTTTCCCCAGTTGTCAGACGGGCTTTTATCAGCTCTCTGCCCGTTATGATGGGATATCTTGCCATGGGATTCGCCGCCGGAGTGCTCCTCGCCGCACACAGCGGCATCTCTATGCCTGCGGTATGGGGCGCAACTACCAGCGCAACATCCATCTCCGGCGCACTGCAGTTCATGATCGTCGACTGGGCCAGAATGCAAACTCCTCTTATGCAGGTAGCCCTCCTGACCCTATGCCTCAATATAAGATATGCTATGTACGGGTTATCGCTTATTGGCAAATTTAAGAATATTACATGGTGGAAAAAATTATATCTCATCTGGAGTTTGACCGACGAGACTTACGCACTCGAAGTCGCCGAAAAAGAGTCTTCCCATAACGACAGCATACGCTACTGCCTCACCCTAGCCGCACTTAACCACCTTTACTGGATCGCCGGCGTAACTTCAGGCGCAGTAGCAGGTATGGCTCTGCCTTTCTCCGATAAAGGCATCGACTTCGCCATGACCGCGCTGTTTATCGTCATCCTGACCGATCAGTGCCGCGAAGCCCAGAATCGTATACCGGCAGCAATAGGAGGATTTGCCGCAATTATAGCTTTTCTCATCTTCGGATCCCAAAATATGCTTATACCGGCAATGATTATCATGATTACCGCTTTCGTGGTCGCACGCCCGAAACTCGATGCTAAAAGGGAGGCGAAGGTAAATGAATAGCTATATGCTCGCATTAGTCGCCGTTACCGGCGGCGTGACCATCCTCCTGCGCGCTATGCCATTCATCCTCTTCGGCTCCGGCAAACAGCCGCCCGCCGTTATCGGATACATCGGCCGCGTACTCTCTCCCGCCGCCATCGCGATGCTCGTCGTATACTGCATGGGCGTTTATGCCGAATCCAGAATGACCGCGGAACATATGTTCGGCGCCGCCGAACTCATTGCCGCCGCAGTCGTCGTCCTCCTGCAGCTGTGGCGGCGCAACCCCCTGTTATCTATCATAGCAGGCACCGCCATATATATGGTCCTCGTCCAGTGCGTGATGTGATAAAATAGTGGAACATATTTATGCGGATTTCAGCTTTTTGCATCATCGCATAACCTGAAAATTTCATATTGTAAGCGACAGAATAACAGACCTGTTTTGTAAAAATCCAACAGTTCAACAAAAGAAAAAGGTCATTATAACCGGAGCTAATCCACTCCACAAGAGAAAACCCATTGCAACAGCGCCAACTATCGCCGGCGAAACAAAAAATATTGTAACTGCCCCAATAATACCCCCGGAAATAAGCATCCAAGCCCAAATATTCCGCATCAGATACAGTCGCTCCCAAGAAATATTTGCCGCGATCCAAGGCATTCGCAGGAATTTATCCGGCACATAAAATAATGCAAAACCAAAATAGGCAAACAATAATAACACCGGAAAAAACTTCAACGTTACAATTGATATTCCCCAATGGATACCCTTAAACTCTAAATATGCGTTCAGCCAAGTTTGCAGGGTCAATACACCAGCAAAAATTATCACACCGAGAAAATTTAAGTTCAGGTATTGTAATGATTTTGCGTTTCCTCTCTCTTTAGCTCTTATCAACCAATATACGACAAGTAACAATAGCGGTAACACAAGGCCATAAAGTAATGAATCTTTGTTTGTCGTGGTTACGCTACTCCCCAGTTGTGTCGAAACCTGAGCCGGTAGGCTGAAATAAAAAAAGCAAACGATCGGAAACGGCAATAATTCCAGGACTGTTATCGCTGTTTTACAAAATAAATCATTCATTTGCATCTCCTTAATTTTAGATTATCAGGCACCGTGCTAGATATCGCCATCATTCAAAGCGTAGCGAGACAAACTAAATGCGGCGGCGAAGCAATAAAATAACACTCCTGGTCCGGACATTGGGCTGTATCCCTGCAACATAGTCATCATTACCAAAATTGGGATGAACGGTTTCCGTCTCTGTAATTATATCCACCAGTTCCCACTCCGGATCACTGTTTAAAGTTCTCTCAAGAGTAAATTCATCTAGCTTTCTCGGAAGAAATTCGTCCATTTTTGAATCAACGGCTTCACCGTATATCCTAACCGCCTTATATTCATACTTGCTGACCAATGGCAGGCACGATATACCCAATGATATTATATTCACCAACAATATCCCGCTTAAAATAATCGCCAACCATAAAGGAAAATTCACGACAGAACTTATTTTGCGCTCTGCACTATCTGCGCTTCCTCGTATGGCCGCATTCTGTTCAAAATCAGCAGCCACTACTTCTGCTCCGCAGGAAGGACACACCACTTTTTTACCGGATAAGCTGCTGTCCGCAATCATCGCCTGACCACAACTGCTGCATTTAAAACGGATTTCTCCCATTTTACCCATCTCCTTTCCCGATTTTTAATTCAGCCTGGCATGAAAAAAATAGAAAACATACTGCCGATTATTATAATTATGTTGCCATACAGCATAAACTGCAAATAAAAAAGCTCTTTTTTAACTCTGAAATCATTCCCACCATAAACATCTTGCAGGAAACTTATTTAAGCATATACGCCATAAATGATAAAGGATTTTTATCCGCCGGAAATACAACCCCGGCTTGACAAATATATCTTCCTCATATAACTTTTGTTCACAGAAAAATATCCGGAGAACAAAATGAGACTCTTAGCAATATTTATCACGGCATTCCTCTATATAACATTCTGCCCCGCCGGCGCAGAGGTGACTCTGACTCCGCAGGGTCGACTCGCCATCGGCAGCAACATCACCCTTGAATGGCGACACAACCCCGCATGGCAACCCATCGTAATCCAAGGACATCCGGTCCTCCGGAACAATACCGCAACCCTCTCCGGACAGTGCCGCTTTAACGGAAAACTTGGCGCCGACGCCGAATTCTCCCTTACCGGAATCGCGGAAAATCAATGGATGTACCACGCCACACTATACGGCATCGGAGCAACGCAGCATATCTATGCCGAAATTAAACTCCCCGCCGATAACCCAACGGATGTGGAAGTTAACGGCAAAGTATATCACCTTACGGAACGGAAACAGCAAAACGATATTTTAACCTGGTCGCCCGTACAAAAAAATAACTCCATGCGCATCGAAGCTGATGACGGAGTTTATACCATCAGCGGCGATTTCTCCGCCGCAATTTCCGATCTGCGAGGGGCTACTGGAGAGAATTTCTACTCCATCACAATATATGTGCCGGAGTCCTCTCAGGAAAAAAGATTCGATATGAATGTCAATATCCGGAGAGAACCCGTGCAGATCCAGCCCATCGATATATCACAGGCCGCCAATATGGGGTTCGCCGACCAGAAGCCAGACGACTATACCGGAGGGTGGACCGATCAGGGACCGGATAACGATATGGCGGCATTCAATTTGTTCGGACAACAGGAGTTCGCCGGAATACCTTTCAATATCATCAATCCGCTATACAACCACGGCAGAAGCTGCATCGTGACAGCTTCCACCGGCAATCTGCCAGACGCAGCGCCCATTATCCTTCAACCGGCAGCCAAGGCAAGGTATCTGTATCTGCTTCACGCCGCCGCATGGCCACCGGAAAACGGCAGACCAAACGGAATAATCAAACTTACCTTTGACGATCAATCCTCCTCTGAAATACCGGTGATCTCCGGCAAAGACTGTGGCAACTGGTGGAATCCAGTCTTCTCTTTTGAAAACGCACTCTCCGGATGGACCGGCAGCAATCGATCCGGACAGATAGGATTGTTCGTCTCCGCATTCCAGATCCCGGAAAAACCATTGCAGAAAATCCAATTTATACCGCAGAACGGTATGTGGATGATCGCCGGAGCAGCTCTGGGCAACATCCGGCCGCAACGCAACGGAGAACGCCGCATGACCATCAAGGCAAACGAAAACTGGCAACCGGTTGAACTGCCGGTTCAATTCATCAAAAACTCTGTCATGGATTTTTCCAGATTTAACCGCATCTCCCCTGACAGGGACGGCGCATTGATTATCACCAAGAACGGCCATTTCTCCACCAAAAGCAATCCAAATGGCAAAATCAGACTGTACGGCACCAATCTCGCGCAGAATATGACCGTGCCAACCCATCAGGAGGCCGACGCCATGGCCGAACGAATCGCCAGGGAGGGATTCAACTCAGTACGCATTCATCAGTTCGAAAACTGGATTTACGACTGGACCAAACCGTCTTCCAGCGATTTCAACCCGGAAAAACTCGATAACTTCATGTATCTGTGGGCCAGACTGCGCGAGAAAAATCTCTATTTGACCATCGATCTCAACTGTACCAGAGTGGTACGCCCTGCCGACAACATCGCCGAATGCCAATCATCCGACAGCGACTCCATCCGCAAAACCCTCACCATGTTCTCTCCATCAGCAATGGAGGATTGGAAACGGTTCGCCACCAAGCTTATGACCACTGAAAATCCATATACCGGATTGTCCCTCGCCGAAGACCCCGCTCTGTTCGCTATAAATATGGATAACGAAGCGCCTGTTTATCATACCTGGAAACTACATCCACAGCTTATGCCGCTGATTGAACAAACTTACGCCGAGTATCTGCACCGCAAAAATATCTATTCCGACCAACTGCTTGAAAAACGCGGTGAGGAATTTTATGATTTTCTGAAGGAAAGACAGTTCAATATCCAACGCCAGCAGGTCGATTTCCTTAAAAATGTGCTGAAAGTGAAGGCATATATCGCTAATCTAAATAATGAAGCCAACCTTAATCTACAACCGTTCAGACAGGAACTGGATGTGGTTGATGCGCATATATATCACGATCACCCGACTTATCCGCTCCAGAACTGGAACGTCCCCATCAGCAATACCCAGAAAAGCGCAATCGCATCCGGCAACGAAGCCATGCTTAATAATATGCGGATCCGTATCCCCGGTAAACCCATGATCGCAACCGAACTGCAGTTCTGCTACCCTAACCGGTTCCGCAGCGAAATCGCCCCTCTGGCCGGAGCATACGCGGCGATGCAGGATTGGGACGCTATATACCGGTTTGCCTATGGACACAGTACGGATAAAATATCCCGGCCAACACCGGTTACGACATTTGACCACTTTTATGATCCCATCGGTATTTTATCCGGAAGAATTATCTACTTCCTCTTCGTCCGCGGCGATGTCGCGCCGGCAGAAGGACCGATTGTCTGCTATGGCTGGAATGACCCGGCATATGACGATAAATTCGACCCCGACTTCCGTAATTTAGGACTTTTTACCCGAATCGGCTCAGCCCCGCAAAACGCCAAAATAGACAATACCTTGATCCTGCCGCAACAAAACTGGCTCGACGCTTTGCCATTACAGCTGCGCACCGGATTGAAACACTATCAAGACAGCGGAACAGCGGTGAGCTCCACCGGAGAGATAACTCTTGACCGGAAAGAAAACCGGATAACCGTTATAACGCCCAGATCCGAACTGTTTACCTTTACCGGAGGCAACGCCGGCGGCGAATTTGTCTCTATTGAAAAATCCGGCGGATTTGCTACCATATCGGCTCACTCGCTCGATAATCTGCCGTTAAAGGAGAGTCGCGATATTCTGCTCTTTCATCTGACCAACGCGCTCAACAGCGGCACGGTATTCCAGAACGAAGAAATGCGCCTTACCCTGGACAACGGCTCTCTGCCGGTTCTCGTCCGCAACGGTCGCGCCGAAATTACACTCAATGTAAATCCCAACGCAGGCAAGTGGGAGGTACAAGCCGCCGCCCTTGACGGCTCCATCCTGAAAACCGTCCCGGCCAAAATGGAAAATGGCAAACTAAAATTCAATATCAGCATTTTCAATCCTGAAGGCGTATGCATGATCTACCGGATTGTCGCTAAATAACACCGTAGTCTACGGCAGACAATAAAAAAAACGGGCGGAGGTTTATCTCCTGCCCGCTTAACTGTCAACTCAAAAATACACCCCGAATAAGGGCAAAAAAATGATGGAGTATCTTTATGCAAATCGCAACTCATTCTTCTCTTATGTAAGCATTGATTATATGTGCAGGGACACGTGATTTAGATGCAAAGAAATACGAATATGAAAACGATTTACGTACATTTATTATAGCTTTATTCGAGGATGTAAAATAAAGATTTATTCTATTCAAGCAGTTTCAATAATAATTTTAAATTTTGCCTTTAATTGCAGCGATCAAATAATCCTGAAAAGATTTTCTTTCCACTTCGCACTCCCAAATAATGATAACCTGCCACCCGAGCTCTTTCAGAGCTTGTTCTGAACGTTGATCACGAACAACATTTTCTGCAAACTTTTTTTGCCAGAATTCAGTATGGGTTGAAGGCATAGTAGCATCTTTACAACCATTGTGTCGATGCCAGAAACATCCGCGAACTTCTATTACTGTTTTATATTTAGATAAAACTATATCCGGTTTACCGGGAAGATTTTTTACATGCAATCTGAATCTGAATCCGTTACGATGAAGAAACGAACGCACAATACGCTCAGGAGTCGTATCTTTTGATTTGATGCGACTCATGTTCCAGCTTCGTTTTTCAGGTGTTAGACGGTCCATAGAATACATCTTATGCTATATTATTGGCGCACAATGTCTTCAACTGCGTATAATCTATAAAGATCTTCTGTTGACAAACCGAAATTCTTTGTGATCTCTCTTTTTTCTGCAACACGATCAAGAATAGATTTTACTAAATCATCTTCTGCGTGATGAATTGCACGATGACACGATGGACATAAACAGCACAAATTGTTTAAAGTATCAAGCTTCAAACCATGCAACTGTTTTTGAAAGCGAATCGGAATAATATGATGGACTTCCAAATAAGGGCAGCCGGTTGCTTTGGCGATAAAAAGCGAATGTGATACATCAAATTCACATTTATAACGGCTTTGCTGCATTCGGCGCACAGCAATTTCACGCCGACGAACAATTATTTCTCTTTTGCTGTCTATTATAGATGCGGGTTTACCTTCTGGAATAATATGGTTACAATGATTTTGTTGTGCTAAGATCTGTGCATCAATATCATCAATATTTTCATCTAATAATGATTCTTCATCATCAATTTTACCAATAGAGTTCAAACGTCGCCATTCCTTCTCAGACATAGAACCAATCCACAATGATTCATCATCACGCCTGATAAAAAGAAACCATACATCTCCCTCATTGGGAAAGAACCCCGCACCTTTTGATATATATAAGCGTAATTCACTTTTTTCAGGCTTTGGATAAACCAGATTCAAGTTTATTATTTGCCCAGATGGAAACAATTTAAATTCTTTTGCAGCAGCTCCATTACTTGACTTTACATTACCTACATGTATACGTTCTCCCCTCATAAGAAAATAATTTCTCAGTAATGCCGCCTCTGCATCTGTAGCTGTAATCTGAGAGTCAATAAGCTCTCTGCGCGTAACAAGTGAATATGAACCATCTTTTGCGTTGAATTTTTCCTGTTGGACTATTCCAAATTGCATAGAGGCCTCCCTCCTTACAAGAGTTGTTTTACAATACACTCAGCGATTTTCTTCAAGACAGGTACTGCAACAGAATTTCCCATTTGTTTATATGCAACCGTTTTAGATTCAGGAAGAATAAACTCTTCTGGAAATCCCTGCAATCTGGCACATTCTCTAGGTGTGAGCATTCTTGGATTTTTACCATCCTGTGGAATTAAACATTCCTTGCCATCTTTATAATATCTTGCAACAAGAGTATGAGCAGGTTTTGTTATATCCGCAGTATGTGCGGTAAAACCAGTTCCGCGTGCAAGATTTCTTTCTGTTCTTTTTTGATGTCCAGCCCACATATTATCTGAAATAGTATATGTATCCGGCACATTATTTTCAAGAGCACAAGAAAGAGGAATTTCTGGACCTACTATCTCCGGAAATAAAAACGGCTTATTATCCCTTACACAAACTATATAGCAACGAACCCGTTTTTGAGGAACAAGAGAACTGGCGTCAATAATTTGATATTGGAACGAGTATCCTTCTGCCATAATTGCATTTTGTATTATTGAAAATGTTTTTCCGCCGTCATGCCCTACTAGGTTACGAACATTCTCCAAAAATATTATTTTGGGCTTTTTTTCATGAATTATTTGTAAAATATCAAAAAACAAAGTTCCTTGAGTTTCATTCTGAAAACCTTGTTTTTTTCCTGCCAGAGAAAAAGGTTGACATGGGAATCCACCACAAAGAACGTCTATATTATCGGGAATACAATCTTTTATTTCTCTCTTCGTAATATCTCCAAATGGATAATCTCCATAATTATCATAGTATGTTCTCTGCGCCGCTTTATCCCATTCCGATGAAAAAACGCACTTTCCTCCTACGGATTGCATTGCCAGACGGAATCCTCCAATACCAGCAAAAAGATCGATAAATGAAAAAGATGTTTTTTCAGAAGGTGGAAATGGAATCGTCTTTATATCTTTTTTTATTTGTCTCTTTATATCTATCTCACAAATACAGTTCTTACCGAAAGATAAATTTTCCCAAATTTCCTTATAAAAATTTGCATAAACGGAACCTGTAGTATGTAAATAATGCGAAAATACGGCTATTTCTGCCTCTGTGTAACCAGATTTCAAAAATGATTGAATATTGTCTGAAATACGTGTAAAAGTTGAAACTTTTTTTACAGGTGTGAATTTTACTTCATACCCTAGAACATTTAATATAACATCTATAAGTTCCGGCTTGCAAAATTTTCCTGTTTCCAAATTCTGCAATGTTACAGCCTTAATTCCTGCTCTGCTTGCAAGTTCAGAAACTGTCAGATTTGCCCTGCGACGCAGATCTGCAAGTTGTATTCCTATATCGGAAAAAATGTTCATTTTTAACTCCTGCTGAATTTTTAGTGTTGCCACCACTTGTTGGCAGTCTAGTATATATCTGTTTTTCATGATTTCAATAAAGTGTCATAAAAAACCGTAATTTTTCTGATTTGCCTAATGGTATATAAACTGTTCATTCAGCATTTATAATATTTACAGGAGAACACATCAAGTTTTATTAAAAAATTTGAAAGGCTGCCGAGCGCAAAAAACGAGCAGATTCTAGATGGCTAAAAAAGCGGGCGGAGGTTTCACTCCAGCCCGCTTGTCTTGTCAACTATAAGCCGCCATCACCAGGAGTCAGGGCAAAAAAAATGGTGGCCGGACCCAGATGACGACAGCGGCGGCAAGCCTTGAGCGAAGCGAAAGGCAACCGGACACAAAGGACGGACAATGTTTTGCCCGGACTGCGGTGGACGGAAGATGATAAAAAAGCGGGCGGAGGTTTCACTCCAGCCCGCTTGTCTTGTCAACTATAAGCCGCCATCACCAGGAGTCAGGGCAAAAAAAATGGTGGCCGGACCCAGAATCGAACTGGGGACACGGGGATTTTCAGTCCCCTGCTCTACCGACTGAGCTATCCTGCCACTCTTTACTCTATATAATTTACACCATTTTCTCTATCTTTCAAGCTGACTAATGAACTTTTAACCAACTTTATTCTCAAGAGAAAAATGGCAGCCCTGTAAGGATTCGAACCTCAACAAAATGAACCAGAATCACTTGTGCTACCGTTACACCACAGGGCTGTTTCAATTATATTGTACTTTAATATATAGGCTTTTTTTTATTTTTCAAGCTAAATAACCATTTTCCACCCGTTTTTTGTACACTAAAAAAGCCGCCCGTAAAATAACGGACGGCTTATTCTTAAACTATATTAACGCCACCAGATTAAATCTACACTCTTTAACGAATCTTTTACCTTGTCTATCGAACCGTCAAATACTACCTCCGGCGCCCAGAATTCATACAGATAAAGCTCGTCTGAATGACGCATCAGCATTACTTGATAACCATAAGTTACCTGATTCAGCTGACGCTTGCCACTGATTACATAGCCCGTTAAACCTTCCCCTGTTTCAAACTCATACTCTTCTACTAACGTGAAATTGCCTGCCTCGGTAAAACCACGCTTCAATAATCCACGCCAGAATTCATCCGTCGCCCCCTTGAAATCAGATTTACGACTCAGCTTGATTACTCCCTCATCCGAACTTATCGCATAGGTGACGTCCATATCCTTAAAGTAACTTACTACCGTGAAATTCAACGGCAAATCAACATCAAACGCATAACCGTATTCGCCATTCACCGGAACATCATTCCATAAGTCCTGACCAAGATTGGCTACCCAATCCACCGGTATACGACGCACAAGTTCTCCCACCGGAAGCTCGGCATTCATATTCAACGTTACGGTTACGTAATCTACCTGGTTCGTCAGCAGCTTCAACTGCCCCTTGTAACGCTCTATCTCCGTCGTTACACGGCCAAGCTCACGCTCAACTTCAAGCAACTGCTCTACCTTGCTCCCTCCCTGATCAGCCAACGCCTGAAGACGACGGCGCATTAACTCAAGATTCTCCAGCCGGATCTCCATATCCACCATCTCAGACGTAACATCACGCCCGGAAATACTGCGTGAATTGATCGTCCCGAATTTACCTAAATCACCAAGAAAACCATTCGCTTTATCCAAAGGAATACGGAGCGTCATCGTATCATCCGTTATGCTCTGCACATACCCGCCCAAAGATTCAGCCTGCTTCTGCAACGCATCCTGCGCCGATTTTACATCCAGCACCGTCATAAAATAATGCGCCGTGAAGATCATCTTGCGCCCCTCAGGCGCACTAATCATCTCGCCTCCTCCCAGCGATTCTGACGACGCTGAATCCATTGCCACCATATTACGAGCCGCCATTGCCGGAGCCGGAGATGCCGCCTTGGCCGCAAATCTCATGCCCGCATCTCCACGGTATGACTCCTCTTCCACCATCAGTTCACCATCCGCCACTGTCAACGCCCCCGTACTGCAGCAGCCAGACAGCAATACCAGTAAACCTGCCCCTGTACACCACAACCGCTTCATCACCCAACCTCCATTCTGTTTATTATGTTATATCCGTAAATCTCCATAAGGACGGTTCTCCCAATCCGCCGGACGGTTCTGCGGCAATGGCGATATTCCACTGCGCTCCTGAGGCGTACACCCGGCTAAACCCAATACCAATAACCCCAATACAACTAAAAATAACAGCTTGCGCATCGTTACCTCTCCACATAAGTAAAAACTATTTATTCAACTGAACACCTTAAAATAACTTTTATTGCGTATATTCAATATAAACTTATTACATTTTTATCCCAATTGCAATACCTGAACCGGCTTTAGCCACAAAAAATAAAAAAGGGAGCCCCTTTTTGAGACTCCCTGGAAATACCACGGTAAAATCAGTTACTTGTTCAGCAACGCTTCCACCACTCCGTATTTCTGCAATTCCATATACTGGAATGAGACTACCGCTACCAGCAGCAATACCGAGACTACCGCCGCAACAGTGAAGTATTTGTTTTCAAACATCTCATCGCCTCCAATATATCGCCTATTACAGCTTTTCCGGATCAAAAAGCACCGTGTCGCCAACCGCGATCGCATTGCCGTCTGCCAGATCAGTGACGTTCGCAAATGCACACGCTCCTTCAACCTTGAAGATCTTGATGTTGCCAATGTATTTGGCATCATCAGCTCCAACATAACGCGATACCATCATTTCATCACCAGCTGTGATGTTCGGATTTACCTTGTTCGGTTCACGGTTCGGAGCTATCGGCTGTTCAACCAGCGTTTCAGAACCAATGTCTATTACTACATAACCAAATTTCTTGTTGATGTCAATAATCTTGCCGTCAACCGCTTTACGCGCTTCCGGAGAACCGGCACGCCACAACGCTACCGGATATTCATAAGCTTCATCCTTGATGATCGCACTCAGACGGTTGTATTCGTCCTTCTGCGTGGCAAGTTCTGTATTCAAAGAAGCAATTTCACCTTCCTTGGACGCTATCGATTTGTTCGCAGCATCAAGTTTGGCGGTCAGATCAGCCTTGGCCGCTTCCAAATCAGCTTTGTCCTTCTGCAATCCGGCTATCGCCGCATTGTAGTTCTTGAGATCAGCTTCGTAACGCGCAGGTTTCAGCGAAATTTCCACGCCAAGCGATTTCGCTACCTTACGCATAACCGCTTCCTGCTGCTCTTTGTATTTCTTTACATTGTCCAAGTCAACATTGAACGCACGAATCGAATTTTCCCAGCCACTGCGATCCAATCCTACCAGCTCATTGTAATCCAGCGACAAATCAAATTTGCCGGCCGCCTGCAAATAACCTTCGGCCAACATGTCACGGTTCGTACGCAGATTGTTCACCGACGCTATTACGCTGGCTGCACCACTTTCATAACCGGCAAGCTCCGTAAGCGATTCCAACGTCGCATTGCCTCCGGCCTGCGCCGAAATTTCTACCAGCGCCTGCGCCAGGGCATTGCGCTCTTCACTAACCTGCTTCGCCAACTGACTGAGCTTGCGGATCTCCTGATCCAGACTTTCTGAACGATGATCGATGTTCAGCTTCGTCTGTGTGCCGCTGTCTTTGTCCAGATATCTGGCGGTATCAGCTATACCTTTACCCAGCGACTCATACCCTTCGACCATCTGCTGACGCTTATCAAAGAGAAGATAAGCAAAAACAGCCGATGCGATCGCGAGTATCAGAATTAAAATACTCAGTACAATGTTCAGAACCTTCATCGTGCTCTCCTGTTTAGTCCTTTTTTATATATTTTTTTGTCTTCAAAAACTTAAAACCCAATTCCATACCGGAATATTCGTCATAATCCGGCAGTAACAAAATTAGCACTTCTAACTGTATTTTCAAATCCGTGAAGCTATCTTTAATAAAAAAATCAAGAAAAAAACTGCTATAATACCTTTTACAGCGGGAAAAACACTCCTTTATATATCATGCAATATCTCTTTAGTCTAACCCGTAAAATACTTTTTTTCAACCCGTAAACGCTTTTTTTGACGCTTTTCATGCCGGATTACAATTACAGCAGAAACTTCACCCCCCGAACCTTTTCCAGACGACTGCTCAGACCCTCCAGCTCTTCCAGAGAATTCACCTCCGCATCCGCCCGGTAGCTCTGATAACGCCCTCCTCCTGATGGCGCTCCGGGTTCCAGACGGATCCGACGGTCAAAGTCAGACAATATCCCTTTCAGCGCTTCAACACACTCAGTGTCTTCACTCTCTACTATTATATGATAATGCCAGACTACAGGAAATTTTATCTCTTCTCTCATCAGATCCTTCATCTTTCCTACTCCTTCCAGTAAGGCGACATCTTACGCAACGTCGATATCACCGACGGCAGCACCTCTATTATACGGTCAACCTCTTCAACCGTGTTGTAACGCGAGAAGCTGAAACGCAATGTACCATGCGCCGCCGTATAAGGCAACCCCATCGCACGCAATACATGCGAGGGTTCAAGACTGCCGGTTGTACACGCACTGCCGCTCGACGCACAAATTCCATGCTGATCCAGCAGAAGCAGTATCGCTTCCCCTTCTATATACTCAAAACTGATGCTCGAAGTGTTGGGCAGACGGCTGGATTTGTCCCCGTTGATCCGGATCGCAGGAATACGTTCGGCAATCCCCGTTTCCAGACGGTCACGCAGCTTCTTTACATGCGCTATCTCTTCCGCCATGCCTTTGCGCGCCAGTTCACACGCCTTACCAAGCCCAATTATGCTCGCCACATTCTCCGTACCGCCGCGGCGACCCTTCTCCTGATGACCGCCAATTATAAACGGACGGAAACGTACCCCGCGACGCACATACAGCACTCCAACGCCTTTCGGCGCATGCAGCTTGTGCCCGGAAATACTCAGCATGTCTATCTCCGATTCACTCATGTTCATCGGAACCTTGCCTGCCGCCTGCACCGCATCCGTATGAAACAATGCACCCGCACGGTGCGCAATCCGCGCTACCTCTTCCACCGGGTAGATGTTACCAATCTCATTGTTAGCCCACATCAGGGTTACCAACGCTGTCTCCGAATCCACCGCACGCTCCAACGCGGACATGTCTAAACGGCCATCGCCATCAACCCCGATCGTCTCCACCGTGTAACCTTCACGCTCCAGCTCACGGCAGAGATTCAGTATCGCAGGGTGTTCCACCTTGCTCGTTACTATCTTGCGCCGCCCGCTCTGCACTTCCAATGCACTGCGCAACGCCGCATTGTCACTCTCCGTACCGCAGCTGGTGAAGATTATCTCCGTCGCCTGGCCAAGATTGTTCCGCCAAGACGCGCCAAGCAGCTCCGCAACCTCTATCCGCGCACGCTCTATGTCCGCCGCCAACTCTCCGCCAAACGTGTAGATGCTCGACGGATTGCCGTACTTTTCAAACAGATACGGACGCATCGCTTCAAATACTTCCGGCGCTACGCAGGTGGTCGCATTGTTGTCCGCATATATAACTTCACGCTTCATAATCTACACACTTTCCACCATTATGTCCGGAGATACATATTCACGCAGCTTGTCCTCCACCAGATGTTTGATCGTTACACCCGCAGACGGACAACCCGAACAGTGTCCCTGAAGACGCACACGCACCGTTGAACCAACAATATCCACCAGTTCCATGCCGCCGCCATCCTTTGCCAGCAAAGGCACAATCTCACGGTCAACCACCTCCTGCACCTTCACCACCTTCTGCACCAATGGCCAGGTGGCAAAACCGTTATCCGGCTGCTTCGAGGATTCATCGTGCTTGACCTTTAACTCTTCATCCAGTATCTTCTGAATGTCATCCAGACAGCTCGAACACGCACCGCCGGCTTTGCAGTAGTTCGTCACCTCCTGCAACGTCTTAATGTTATTCTCACGGATCACTTTGCGCAGCTTGACATCCGTAACGCCAAAGCATTTGCACACAATCCGGCCTTCGTGCTCGTCTTCGCCATCCGCCACCTTTTCTCCACGGTAGTCGGCAATCGCCGCCTGCAACGCTTCCATACCCATTACCGAACAGTGCAGCTTCTCTTCCGGAAGCTCGCCAAGCTCGGCAACTATGTCCTTGTTCGTGATCTTTTCCGCCTCTTCCAGCGTCTTGCCTATCAACAGCTCCGTCAACGCCGACGAAGAGGCTATTGCACTGGCACAGCCAAAGGTCTTGAACTTGGCTTCGCTGATCTTTCCATCTTTATCCAGTTTGAAACTCAGCTTAAGCGCATCACCACAGCTGACGTTGCCCACTTCCCCCACGCCATCGGCATTCTCTACTTCACCGATATTGCGCGGATGCAGAAAGTGATCCATCACTTTTTCATTGTAATCCCACATGTTGTCTCTCCCTAAGCCATGCTATTTCAGGCTTATTTCATACGGAGAGCTTTACGGCTCCAACTCCGCAAGTTTCTCCGCTATCTTTACTTCTACAAAATCACAGATCTCATCCAGCTTTACCCGGACGCTCTCTTTTTCCCCACGGATCTTGAACTCTACTTCGCCATCCGCCAATGTCTTCGGCGAAACTACTATCCGCAGAGGTATTCCCATTAAATCCGCATCGCTGAACATGAAGCCGGCTTTTTCCCCACGGTCATCCCACAATACTTCAACCCCGCGCTTAGACAGCTCCGTGTACAACGTTTCCGATACCGCACCGCAATCATCACGCTCAGGCGTCAGCGATACTATCTCCACCTGATACGGCGCTATGCTCATCGGCCAAATCGGACCATACTGGTCGTTCGCCTGCTCAATCACCGCAGCCATCGCACGGCCAACCCCGATACCATAGCAACCCATCACCATCGGGTGACTCTTGCCGTTCTCATCCAGATAACAGCAATTCATCGCTTCAGAATAACGCGTTCCAAGCTGGAATATGTTCCCGATCTCTATACCGCGCACCATCTGCAACGGCGTACCGTCCAGCACGCAGGGATCTCCCGCGCGCACCGTGGCAATGTCCGCCACAATCACTTCGCCATGACGGGCAAAGTCTCGCTCAAAGTTGAAGTTCTTATAGTGATAGTCCGGCTCATTCGCCCCGACCACCAGATTCGACGATCCCGCGATCGAGTTGTCTACCACTATCTTCACCTTGCCGGGATCTATTGAAAGTATCGAAGCATAACCGGGTTCACAGCCAATCGCACGGATAGATTCGTCATCCGCAAAACCAAGCTCCGAAACCTTCACCAGATTTTGCAGCTTCGTCTCATTCACCTCAAAATCACCACGGATAAGCGCAAATATCAGCTCACCTGTCTGCTTGTCCTGATAAAATACCGCCTTGCCTGTATCTTCCGGACGAACCCCGAGATAGGCCGCCACATCTTCAATCGTCTTCGTCCCAGGAGTATGCACCTTTTCCAACGCCAGCTCCGGAGCTTTTTCGTATTTCCACGCCGCTTTCGCAATCTCACGGTTCGCACGGTAACGGTAATCCTGCGAGACAAAAATCGTGTCTTCCCCGCAATCGCAGATCGCCATGAATTCATGCGAAACCTTGCCTCCCATCATCCCCGAATTCGATTCAATAGAGATGAAGTTGCGCATCCCAAGACGCTTGAATATACGCTCGTACGCCTCATGAACCCGCATGTAATAGGTCTCAAGATCCGCTTGCGATACATGGAAACTGTAGGCATCCTTCATCGTAAATTCACGGACACGGATCAGACCGGCACGCGGACGGGCTTCATCACGGTATTTAGTCTGAATCTGATACAGCATCACCGGCAGCTGCTTGTAACTCGTCAACTCCGTACGCGCCAGCTGAACCACCGCCTCTTCATGCGTCATCGCCAGCAGCATCGGCTTGTCATTACGGTCCTTGAAACGCAACAGCTCGTCACCTACCGATTCATAACGCCCCGACTCCTGCCACAAATCAGCCGGCAACACCACCGGCATCAGTACTTCCTGACCATCCACACGGTTCATCTCTTCACGGATGATCTCCTCAATCTTAGCCACGATTCGTTTGCCCAATGGCAGAAGCGAGTAGATCCCCGCCGATACCGGACGCGCATAGCCACCACGGATCAGAAATTTATGACTTATCGTACGCGCATCCTTCGGGTCTTCCTTCAGGCGGCGACCGACCATCTTACTCATTCGCATAGCTCTCTACCCTCAATCTTCAAAACGGTGATCTTCACCAAAACCGAAGTTCTCAATAACGTAATCCAAATCTTTGTCACCACGACCAGAGCAGTTCACCAATATCGAGCCCGAGTGCATCTCTTTCGCCAGCTTCATCGCATACGCAATCGCATGCGCACTTTCCAACGCCGGAATGATCCCTTCGTAACGCGAAAGTTTGAAGAAGGCATCCACCGCTTCCTTGTCGCCTATCGCATCGTATTCCACCCGGCCACAGTCACGCCACAACGCGTGTTCCGGTCCAATCCCCGGATAGTCCAGCCCGCTCGCCACCGAGTAGACCGGCTGCGGATTGCCCGACTCATCCTGCAATATGTAACTTTCAAACCCGTGCAGAACACCCTTCGTTCCGTAAGCCATGCTCGCCGCATGATCCCCGATCTTCGGCCCGCGACCCAGCGGCTCTACCCCGATTATACGCACAGGATCATTCAGAAACGCCGCAAACATCCCCGCCGCATTACTGCCACCACCACAGCAAGCAGTGACTACATCCGGCAGAAATCCGGTCATCTCCATAAACTGCTCACGAG
Source organism: uncultured Victivallaceae bacterium (assembly GCA_944392655.1). Lineage (GTDB taxonomy): Bacteria > Verrucomicrobiota > Lentisphaeria > Victivallales > Victivallaceae > CALXXL01. Next base: position 96,659 of record CALXXL010000004.1, on the reverse strand, counting down.
CCTCTACCCCGACCACCATCTGGAAGTCACGCACCATCAACGGGAAAGGATGAGGACCAACTACTGAACCAATACAGTAGATCGAGTCCTTGTAGCTATCCAGATATGATTCAAAGGCGGAGTCCACCGCCTCCTTCAATGTCTTCAAACCACGAGTTACCGGAATCACTTTCGCCCCCAGCACCTTCATGCGCGCTACATTCGGAGCCTGTTTGGCTATGTCAACTTCACCCATGTGAATTTCACACTCCAAACCAAAATACGCCGCCGCCGTCGCCAACGCCACACCGTGCTGCCCAGCGCCAGTCTCCGCAATCAGCTTCTTCTTGCCCATGTATTTCGCCAGAAGACCTTCACCCATGCAGTGATTCAGCTTGTGCGCACCCGTGTGATTCAGATCCTCACGCTTCAGATATATCTGGCAGTTGCCAAGTTTCTGCGACAGACGCTGGCAGTGGTAGACCGGAGTCGGACGCCCCTGAAATTCACGGCGGATACGACGCAATTCACTGATAAACTGCGCCGATTTGCAGATCGTTAAATAGGCATCGTATATCTCTTTGAACGCCGTCTGCAGTTCCGGCGGCAGAAACATCCCCCCAAATTCACCATAATATCCATCCGGCGTCGGGTAATCACGAAAATATGTGGAAAAATCCATTGTCTCTCTCCTAACAAGCTGTTCTCAACTCAAAATCACTATATACAAATATATTAATATAACCGCTTCACACGCTATTTTCAATCATTATATGTTTGCGACTAGGTGTGATACTCGGCATTGATCTTTACATATTCGTACGAAATGTCACTCGTCCATACCCAGTAATCACTGTCGCCATTGTTCAATTCAACCGTAACTCTGAACTCACGGTTCTTCAATACCTTTGCCAGATCACTCTCCGGAGTGCCGGCATCTCCACCATCGCGCACCACCGGATATTCATTGTAAAAAACATTCACCTTGCCCGGGTCAAATTCCGCTCCGGAGTAGCCCAATGCCGCTACAATACGTCCCCAGTTGGGATCACACCCGAACCACGCAGTCTTGCACAATAATGAGTTCGCCACCGCTTCCGCACACAGCCTGGCTGCCGCTTCACTGGAGGCGTTCACCACCTTTATTTCAACAAACTTCGTCGCACCTTCGCCATCCATAACCATCTTGCGCGCCAGCTCCTGCATCGCCAGCTTCAACGCAGATTTGAACTTCTCCGCATCCGACGCATTCGCCACCTTTACCCCGGAAGCTCCGTTCGCCAGCACAATTACCGTGTCGTTCGTACTCATGTCACCATCAACCGTTATCCGGTTGAACGATTCACCGGTGCATTCGCAGACCATATCTGAAAGTTCACCGTTCGTCAGACCGCAATCTGTCGTAACTACGCAGATCATCGTTGCATGAGGAACCGTCTTCAGATAAGGATCGATCATCCCCACGCCCTTCGTCATCGCGCCAATCGTCACCCGGCCGCCGCTTAACTCAACTTCCAGCGACAGATGCTTTTCCACCGTGTCGGTCGTCATAATCGACTTCGCCGCCGCAACTCCACCATCCGACGACAACTCCGACACCGCCAGCTTGATCCCCCGGCCAATTATCTCCATCGGCATCTGCACCCCGATACGGCCGGTAGATGCCACCACTACTTCGCCAGACGGAATACCCAGCTCCGCCGCAGTTAATTCACACATCTTTTCCGCATTGGCAAGACCTTTCGCCCCGGTACAGGCATTCGCATTGCCGCTGTTGATGATCATCGCACGCAGAACTTCACCCTCCGCCGCATGACGGCGAGATACCTGCACCGGCGCCGCCGCAAAAGTACAGCTGGTAAACGCCGCACCAAACGCACACGGCTCTTCCGAATATACCAACGCCATGTCAGCATTGCCGCTCTTCTTCAGACCGGCTGTGACCCCGGACGCTTTGAAACCTTTCGGCGATGTTACCGAACCGGAAAAATCAACTTTGTAATTATTCATCTATCTTCTCCCCATAGGTTGCTTTTACATTGATCGCAATTCCTCCACGCGGACGGAATAAGCCCACCACCTCCGCCGCACGGGGCTTGCATAACTCAACCAGCGCATCAAGTATGGTGTTCACCGACTCTTCATGAAAAGTGTTGGTGTTCCTGAATGAATACAGATACAGCTTCAGCGATTTACTCTCCACACACAGCTTGTCCGGTATGTAGCGGATGATTATATGACCGAAGTCCGGCTGGTTCGTCACCGGACACAGACTCGTGTACTCCGGACAGTCAAACGTTATTACATAGTCCCGATCCTGATAGACGTTTGTGAACGCCTCCAGCTTAGCCGCATCCGGCGTCTCCGGATAACGCGTCTCCGACGCCTTCAGCAATGTAAGATCCGCAAAACGGGTTTTGCTCTTTTCCATAAAACGACCCTTTCCTCATGCCGTTTGTTTTTTTACTTATCGTATACATAATATATACCGCTTTTGTTAAAAAACATACCCGCTTATATACAATAATCAGGAATGTTGGACTTTTTAATCTATAGAAAATATTACCGATCAGCCCCGCTTTTTATCATTAATTATACACAAAATGCCATTTTTCATAAAAAATGAAAACAAAAGAGTGCTTTTTTCTCTTGATTTTTGATTTACTACGGTTATATTTGATATGTCAGGATGTAAATTGTATTTGTTTATTTAAAAATAACAACCAAAAGAAGAAGGGTTCTTTAATGAAACTGTTAGCGAAATTGGTGTTGGCGTTGATGATGTTCTCAACCGCCTATTACGCAATGGGCGTCGAAGAAGTTGATAATGTCATGGAATCCGGCCCCGTAGAAAAACTCGGACGCGGTATCGCCAACGTGGCTTTCGGGCCGCTCGAACTCCTTATCCGCCCCTATGATGTAACCCAGGATAAAGGCGCTATCGCCGGATTGACTTTCGGCGTGCTTAAAGGCGTTTGCTATACCGTCCTCCGCGCTGGCGTGGGTATCGTAGATATCGTAACCTTCCCGGTTCCGCTCCCCGATTGCAAGGATGATCCCAATGACGTCGGTTACGGATACGGCCCGATTATGCGCCCGGCGTGGGTGGTCGATACCGAACACAACGCATTTAACTTCTTCTTCGAAGATAATACCATCGCCAACGGCGACTGATTTTATCCTTTGAAGTTCCATTTTTTGAACCCGTCTCCCAAGAGGCGGGTTTTTTGTTGAATCTTAATATTTAATTTCAGGTTTTATTATGAGTTTTTCTTGCGGCTTCGTTGGGCTCCCCAACGTAGGTAAATCAACTTTGTTCAACGCTTTATGCTCCGGAGGCGCAGAGGCGGCCAACTTCCCGTTCTGCACCATCGAGCCAAATACCGGCGTCGTCCCAGTGCCGGATGAACGGCTCGAGGTTCTGGCTAAAATGGAAAATTCCGGCAGAATTGTACCAACTTCACTCAAATTTATCGATATCGCCGGACTCGTCCGCGGCGCAAGCAAGGGACAGGGCCTCGGTAACCAGTTCCTCGGACATATCCGCAACGTCGACGCCATAGGACACGTTGTGCGACTCTTCAAGGATTCCGACGTCGTTCACGTTTCTGGACATATCGACCCCGTGGAAGACCTCGAGGTTATCCTTACTGAATTGATGCTCGCCGACCTCGAAATGCTCGAAAAACGGCTCGAACGCTCAGGCAAACTCGGAAGAGCTCCAAATCCGGACGCGAAAATGGAGCTCGAAACCCTTAAGAGCTTTGCCGCACGGCTCGGCGAGGGAAAACTCCCGGAATGGGACAGAGATGACGAAAAAGCCAATGCTTTCGTTAAACAGCTCGGACTGCTTACCGTTATGCCCGCATTCGTCGTAGCCAATACCGACGAACAGGGGTATGCCAACTTTGACTCCGACCCGAATGCCATCAGACTTAAGGAGTTCGCCGCTCAACACAATATGGAGGTAATTCCCGTATGCGCCAAAATCGAGGACGAACTCAACGCCCTCGAACCCGACGAAGCCGCGATGTTTATGGAAGAACTCGGCATGAAGTCCAGAGGGCTCGATCAGGTGATTAAAACCGGGTACAAACTCCTTAACTATATCACATTCTTTACCGCAGGACCTATGGAATCACGAGCATGGACCATCACCGCAGGCACACCAGCACCTCAGGCCGCCGGTAAAATACATACCGATATGTGCCGCGGTTTTATCCGCATGGAGGTGGTATCATACGACGATATGGTGCAGTACGGATCGTGGAATAAAGCCCAGACCGCCGGTAAACTGCGCATCGAAGGAAAAGAGTATATCGTTCAGGACGGCGACGTTATTCACGTCCGCTTCTCCGTTTAGAACATACTATGAACGAAAACCGGCACAAAATACTTAAAAGTTCGTTCGGTGTGGCCCTGGCCACCCTGTTCAGCCGGATCCTCGGCCTGGGACGCGTTATGCTTGAGGCACGCGTCCTCGGCGGCGGAACACTCGCCAGCGCATGGGTACTCGCTTTTATGGTGCCTAATCTCTTCCGCCGTATCCTCGGCGAAGGCGCTCTGGGTTCCGCCCTCATTCCCCTGCTCACCGGCATAGAAGAAAAAGAGGGCGACAGAGAGGTGAGATACAACCTTACCGTGGTGTTCGCCGCCCTCAGCGCAATTCTGCTAATCATCGTTCTTGTGACATCGCTGGCCGCTATCGCCGCAGATGTGTGGATTTCACCCCATATATCCGCGGAATATGAACACGTTAAACTGGCTATAAAAGTCCTGCCGGTACTTATGCCTTACGCATTTTTTATATGTATTATCGGTATCGCAGGATCAATCCTCAACAGCAAACGGGTCTTCTTCCTGCCCGCGCTCGGCGCTCTGCTGCTCAATATCATGCTGATTTTGGCCATGCTTATACTGCGGCATATCGGAAATCAATCCCCGATGCATATCCTTAATTCCCTCGGATGGACCGTTATCGCCGCAGGTGTTGTGCACCTGCTCCTGCTGATCGTACTCCTCAAACGGAATAACCGGCTACCGCTGTTCAAACTCCAGGCAGTGAAAAACAGCAGAATGCTGCGGAATCTGTGGCACCTTACCCTGCCAGGAATTATCGGCGCATCAGCTACCCAGGTCAGCTTTATTATCGACCGCGCCCTGGCCGCTTTTATCGGACCAGAGGCCGCTCCGGCTCTCAACTATACCGAACGCGTAGTTTATCTGCCTATCGGCGTATTCGCCCTCGCACTCGGCTCCGTTCTGCTTACCGATATGGCCAGAGCCGCCGCAAGAGACGACAAAGAGGAGTTCCTCGACGACCTGGTCTTCGGCCTGCGGCAGGTATATTTTGTCTGTATACCACTCGCCGCATTCGTCATCTTCTTCCGGACTGAAATAATATCTTTCCTGTTCTTCGGAGGCAACTTTAACGAGTCCAATCTCCAGGCAACTTGCTTTGCCACACTCTTCTATTCCATCGGAATACCGGTATTCTGCGCCCAGAAGGTGATCATACCCGCATTCCACTCCAGAAAAGAGATGAAGACTCCGCTCAAGGTCGCACTAGTCGCTATCGTTTTCAATATCATTATGAACCTTATTCTTATGTGGCCGCTTAAACAGGGTGGCATAGCACTGGCCACCGTTCTCGCCGCTATGCTTAACAACTTTACCCTGATCGTTATCCTGAAAAAACAGGGTTTCATGTTCTCGCTGAAACCGGCCGCTGTAACCATCGTTAAAGCTCTCATCGCCGCCGCAGTGGCAGCGACCGCCGCCAGATTGTGTTACAGCCCAATTATGAGTCTGAATATAATTATATGGAAACAGGAGCTTGTTCCACTCGCCGTTTCCGGAATAATATTCTCTATTGTATACACCATTATTTCCATCTTTATGAAATGCCCGGAAATACGGGAAAACCTCAATATTCTGCGCCGGAGGAGAAAATGAACCAACAACAGGAAAACTTTTTCAGAACCATTATCACCACCTCGCTTAACGCTATCCTTGACCGCTCAGACGCCAACCCCGATTACCCGTTTATCAATACCAAACTCAGTACCGCAACCGGTGAGGAGTTCGATTCATGCTCCGATCCATACTGGGATTTCCGTAAATCCGACTTTATTTACAGCTGGATCCAGGGCCGGGGACTCGAAGCGTTGACCGGACACCTTAACTTCCTGCCGGTATCCGGCATGGATACCTCTGAACAACTGAAAACCGCACGGCGCATCAACAATACCATTAAACGCGTAATTGACGGTATGGAAAATTTACGCGCTAAAAACAACGGCCGGTTGTGGTTCATTATGCACAAGGACGGAACACCCGTGAAAATCGAGGATTTTCATACCCCTGTACCTATGAATTCTATTCCTGCCGCACGAAATTACAGCGAATTGTTCTACTTTAAAGGATTATTCTCCGCCGCCAGCGCTATAGGGAATATGTCGCTGGCGGAAAATGCCGCAAAAGAATTTGAACTTATTCTTAAAGAGATTCAGAATAATTCATTCCATACCGACCAGCAGCCGTTCGACCCAAATAATCCCGTCACTTTTGTTCCGGGCAAGAGATTCCTCGGCCCCAAAATGATCGCAATAGGCGGACTCGCCAATTTTATGAACGCAGGAAATTCTACCGCCGATTGGCACGGATATGCCGCCAGATTTATTGAAGAAGCTCTCGATCATCACGTCAACAGCCATGGGAAATATCCGCAATTGATGGATTACGGCTTTATCGAAGCCGTAAAAGATGATAATACACCATATGTTACCAATGAACACATACTGGGCGACCCAGGACACGCATGCGAATTCTCCGGACTCGCAGGGAAATGCCTGAAAATCAAATCCTTCGTTCAGAAATATCCCATACTGGCAAGAAGAATGAACGCGGAATTGCCCGAAATCGTAAGTGCTAATTTCGCCCTCGGATTCTCACCGCACGGTCACGGAATATGCAAAAGCGTTGACCTTATTACCGGTACACCGGTAAACACCGATATGCCATGGTGGAACCTGCCGGAAACCATGCGCGCAGCTGCACTCCTGCATGAACTGCACCCGGCTATGGCGAATATCTTTAACAAGTGTTTCGACGCTTTCTCCGGATGGTTCGTCAACCCCAAAGTCCACTGCATGGCATTCCAGAACCGCAGCGCCAAAGGCGACATAGTTAAAACCATTCCAGCCACCCCTGACGCCGACCCGGGATATCATACCAATTTATCCCTGATCGATGTTCTCAATTTCAGCCGGCAGGATATGTAACTATGTTTTTCAGCCGCAGATTCCTGCCCTTCTTTACCACATTCTCCTTCGGTGCGTTTAACGACAATATGTTCCGTAACGCACTGGTAATTATGATATCATACCAGATGGACTACTCCAGCTCCACCGGCGCCGCTCTAAATTTTATCGCTATGGGTCTATTAATGCTGCCGTATTTCCCATTCTCCGCTATCGCCGGGCAGGCGGCAGATAAGATCGACCGGAGAAAAATGTTTATCGCTACTAAAGCGGCTGAACTTATTCTGATGATTCTCACACTCGCCGCATTTGCCGGGAAAAATGTCCCCATGCTGATGATTCTACTCTTCTTTATGGGAACTCAGTCCGCTGTATTCAGTCCGCTCAAGTACTCCTATATCCCGCAAATGCTGCCTCATAACGAATTATTGCGCGGCAACGCATATGTCAACGCCGGTACATATATCGCCATTATATGCGGATCAATTATGGGTAATATCCTCATCGATTCTCCCAATGGACGCATCCTTACCGGGGCGGCTCTCGTCATATTTGCCGCAGTCGGCGCTGGTGCGGCATGGCTCATACCCCTAACTCCACCGGTAAATCCACAGCTTAAACTGAACTTCAACTGTATCTCCAGCACCGCAGGCCTGATAAAAACCTGTATGAAAAACAGCCTTACCAGACATTGCATTCTGGGATTGTCCGGATTCTGGATGGCCGGAGCTCTCTATATGGCCCAGCTCGCACCATTTTGCAGCAACATACTTAATGCGCCTCCGGTTATGGTGCTGTTCTTCTATCTCCTGTTCTCTGTCGGAGTAGCAGCAGGATCCATTTTGAGCAACGCGCTTAACCGGATTGTTCCAGCTATGAAAACCGTGCCGCCGGCTCTCATTATCATGGCCGCATTTACCTGCGATATATTCTTCGCCGCACAGCATATCTCCCCCGCTCCAGACGGAGAAGCGTTTATCGCATTCTTCCACAACCCCGCATTTATACGCATCGTCATAGATTTACTGCTCCTGGCCGTATGCGGAGGTTTATACTCCGTTCCACTTAACGCACTCCTGCAGCGCAGCGCAAAAAAAGATAATGTCGCACGCATAGTCGCCGGCAACAACGTTGTAAACTCAGGAGCTATCGCACTCGGTACCATCGCCGTCGCCGTAATGTCCAAAGCAGGATTCATCTCCAATACCGGCGTATTCATCTTTATTGCCAGTATCAACCTGTGCACCGCAATTTATCTTATACCTTTACGCAAAATAAAATTCTGACTATCACGGTTTTTTAATATTTTAACCCGCTTTCCATTTGACTTTAACCTCCTTGCGCACTATATTATTCAACACAAGCCGAAGTGGCGAAACTGGCAGACGCGCTAGACTCAAAATCTGGTGGTGGCGACACCGTGTGGGTTCGAGTCCCACCTTCGGTACCAATCGATAATCAAGGGGCTTGCTGGAAAACAGCAAGTCTTTTTTTATGCGGGAATATCAGATGGGCGGCTACCACCTTCGGTACCAATCGATAATCAAGGGGCTTGCTGGAAATACAGCAAGTCTTTTTTTATGCAGAAATATCAGGTCGTGCAACTGGCGGTCAATTCAGTATCGCCGGAACTCCGGAAACGGTTTGTTCTTAATCCCTGACAAAAACAACCGTGCTAGTAGTTGTTTCAATTATTATGGCATAAAAAAACCGCCGTTTCCGGCGGTTATGCTGTTTAGTACATATTAACTCTTTAACAGCGCGGACATCTTCGCACGCAATACAATCCGTACCAATTCGGATACGATATACAATGGCCCGATTATCACCAGCGCCGCCAACACCAGACTCTCCGCCCCTAATATCACATATGCCGCTACCGCGCATACCGCGTAAAGCACCGCAAGTATAAATATAAAATTGGTACGCTTAAGCGTCTTTTCCATCCCGGATTTTACCCCGTCCGGAATCGTCTCTGCCGCAGTATTACAGCGACTCCAGAAGCCTATCCAGAACAGCATGTCTGCTATATACGCCACAACCAGCACCGTCCAGACGGTAATCAGAGGTGTACTCCAACTCTTCTGCCAGAAGATAAAGTAATAACTGACCGCCCCGACCAGAATCAGCACCCCGATCAGGTTCAGCCACGTCGATTTTATTCTGCTCCGGCACTTCTCCCGGCTCGACCACTGCCCGAAATCATCTTTCCACGTCTGCAAAAGTATTCATCCACAGCTTCATTCCAACTGCCCTCCCCGGGTTAACGGTTCTTACGAATCATACGGATTATTATAGTTATAACCAATATCGCAGCTAAACCGCCAATCGAAGAAATCAATATTGTCTTGCCTTTGCCTACCGAAAACGGAGCCTCCGCAGCCGCTTTGGCCGCACTGTCCGCCGCCGCACGGCTTTCACGTATTGCGTCAACCGCCGCCCGCGTCATCTCATTTATGCTCTTGGGAACTACTACTTTTATCCCGGCAGGAATTTCAAAATAGTCATCCGGCAGATCCGGATCCAGCTCAAATTCACTGTAGCTCTGACTGGATATAAGCTGCCCAGCCGGATTGTAAATCGCTATCTTATATGGGAAAGAATCCTCCTTGCCCATATACAGCTGTATCGTGGCCGGCAATGATTTAACTAATTGTTCCAATGATATGCGGGAACGGATATCCTCAGGCAGTAAATTATACACTGCCTTTTTATCCGAATCACTTAAATGGAATTTCCGCGTGGCCAGATAGCACTCAACTCCGCCCAGATCCGTCAACTCAACCGTGGTCTCCGACGACAGACGTGGTTCCGCTCCGTCAAACATCTTGTCGATCTCTTTCTGCGGATCACTGGTCACCTCGTCCGTCTTGATCGCCGTGTTGCCGATTAGCATATAAGCGCCATCCCCGTTAATCAGCATCCAATGGAAATTGTCGTCTCTGTCAACCCGCTCCGAACGGGACAGTTTGGTTCCATCCGGCAGAATCTGCTGCACCACCCGGTTCTTCACCCCGCCGGGAGTCACCACCTCCAGCATGGAAAACGCTTTCCCCTGCCCGGGATCATTCGCCCGCTTGAAGAGCTCATCCGCATCAGGCAGACTCTCCGCTCCAATCAGCGCAAATACACTTAACCAAACTGCAACGGTACCGGAAATAAGTTTGCCTATGCTTTTCATAGTCCGCATCTCCTTGAAAAGATTGTAATGCTTATATGCTAAAATAAAACACATTTAAAATATAAAATCAAGTATTAATTATGTATTTTCAACCGGAAATATGATTTTTTATAAAAAAAATACAAAAAACCGCCACAAAGGGCGGTTTAACAACATTAGATAAATCTATAAACCCAAAACAGCCAGCACGGTTGTTGCAATTATTATGGCAAAAAAAAACCGCCGTTTCCGGCGGTTCCAAAAGCAATATAATCTATATTACTTTTCTTCAGTTGCTGCAGGCGCCGCGGCAGGAGCGGATTCAACCCACTGCAAAATACTCATTTCCGTAGCATCGCCAATGCGTTTGCCAAGCTTCAGAATACGGGTGTATCCACCCTGACGTTCCATGTACTTCGGAGCAATTTCATCAAAAAGCTTCTTTACCGCAGATTTGTCATGTATCCGCGCTACAGCTAAACGACGATGATGCACATTGTCACTCTTCGCCATCGTTACCAGCTTTTCCGCAAAACGACGCGCTTCCTTCGCCTTTACCAGCGAAGTCGTGATCTGTCCATGTTCTATCAAACTCGATACCATGTTCGCCAACATCGCACGGCGATGAGAACTGGTTCGACCTACTTTAAACGTATGCACACGATGACGCATTATTTTTCCTCCTGCTCATCAGCCCGCACTTTAGCAGATTCCTCTTCCAATGCACTTTCCAGTGTTTCAGAAAGCTGCATCCCAAGGCCAAGATTGAGCTTTTCTATTTTTTCCTTGATCTCATCCAACGATTTCTTACCGAAATTACGGTATTTCAACATACGGCTTTCCGTCTTCGTGACCAGCTCGCCTATCAACTTGATGTTCGCATTGTTCAGGCAGTTCATCGCACGCACAGACAGATCCAGCACCTCTACATCCTGTATCAGCACCTTGAAGAGCTTTAACTCTTCTTCACTCATCAGATCCTTGACATCACGCTCATTCGACTGACCGCCAACAAAGACCTGCAGGTGATCACGAAGTATCTTGGCCGCCTGCTCTACCGCATCCGCCGGAGTTATACGACCATCTGTCCAGACTTCAAGCTCCAATGAGTCCATCTCGGTCTCTTCTCCTACACGCGCTGCCCCAACCTGGTAGTTTACACGCGTTACAGGACTGAACAGACAGTCCACCGGAATCGTACCTATAACCTGCTGCGAAGATACACGCTCTGCCGGTAAATAACCCTTGCCTTTGCGTATGTCTATCTCGGCATGGAACGGTACATCCTTGTCCAACGTGCAGATCAGCTGATCCGGATTCAGTACCTCTACCGTACCATCCGTAACTATGTCTCCAGCAGTTACAGGACCCGCCGTATTCTTGCGGATCTCAAGCGTCTTTTCCTGATCACTGAAGAGATTTAAACGCACACACTTCAGATTCAATACTATCTCAGTCACATCTTCCACTACATGCGGCAGCGTCTGAAATTCATGCGCAGCTCCATCTATGCGTACAGCACAGATCGCCGCACCTTCCAGCGACGAGAGCAAGACACGACGCAAACTGTTGCCTAATGTGTGACCGAAACCGCTCTGAAACGGCGCCGCGATAAACTTCGCGTAAGTATTGCTGTCTTTTCCCCCGTCTTCCACCACTAGTGAGGTCGGCATTGGAAATCCTGATGCAGCACTCATAATATTACCTCCAGAAACAGTTGGTTTTTATTCAATAAACTTATCATCCACAATAATTCTTCCCACACAAAGCATCAGACACGACGACGCTTCGGAGGACGGCAACCATTATGCGGAACCGGAGTAATATCCTTTATCGCTATAACTTCCATTCCTGTAGCAGCTATGCCGCGAACAGCAGATTCACGACCAGCTCCCGGACCCTTGATCCGGACTTCTACTTCCTTCATGCCCAAAAGCTGCGCCTTCTTCGCCGCATCACCGGCAATCACCTGAGCCGCATACGCCGTGCTCTTGCGCGAACCCTTGAAACCATTCTTCCCACCAGTTGACCAGCACAGCACATTGCCGTGCAAGTCGGTGAACGTTACCTTCGTGTTATTGAAAGTGGCAAGCACATACGCTATCCCGGACGGAATCTGACGACCCGTCTTGCCACGCTGTTTGACCTGAACTTCAGCCGCACCTTCTGCCGGAGCACCAGCTTCTGATACCGCCTGAGCTTCCATATTCTGATTCAATTCTTCAGCCATATTCTTTAAATCCTGAATTTTTATTTTTAGTTAATTCATGACAGGCTACGCTGTACAACCGTATACCATATCAACCCTTAGCAGCCAGACGACGCTGAGTTTTGTCACGGATGGCTCCAATCGTAATCTTCTTACCTTTGCGGGTACGGGCATTCGTCTTGGTACGCTGACCATGTACCGGCAAACCACGACGATGACGGATACCACGATAGCAGTTGATCTGCTGCAGACGACGGATGTCCGCCGCTATTACACGACGCAGATCACCTTCTACCAATATCTCATTCTGAAGATATTTCGTGATCGCTGCTATGTTTTCAGGAGTAAGTTCGGAAGCCTTCAGGCCTACCGGAATTCCCAGCTTTTCTATAATCTCAAGCGCCTTCGCAGGTCCAATACCGTAAATGTAGCGCAAGGAGTACTCTATCCGTTTGTTCCCCGGAATGTCAACACCGATTATTCTTGGCATATTCTTTTCCCTCTTTCGTTAATGGTTAGCCCTGTCTCTGCTTGTGACGGGGATTGCGAGAGCAGATTACCCGGATCACGCCCTTGCGCTTGATGATCTGACAATGTTCGCATCTGCGTTTTACTGATGCTCTTACTTTCATAATTCCATTCTCCCGAATGTTATACGATAAAAAATACCTGATTCTCTAACCAGCCGGAACTCCCCGGCAATTGTACTTGCGGTCTCAACTTCTACTGATAACAGAACGGTTTATATGCCAGGATCCGCCATGTCGCTATTTCAGCACCCGCGGAATTTATTGCGCCAACCGCTCATATCACGTAAAAATAAAAAACCCGCCCGATCCCGGACTCTCACTTTTATGATCGCCCAAGCTCAGGTTCTCCTCCGTCTCTCCCCACGAGCGGTGGAATTTCGATATGGAAAGCGACGTTTTAACCTTATTAATATAGGCGATGTTGGATTTTTTGCAAATTATTTTTAGAAGAAATCTTTGAAAAAAAATGCTCCGGAAACCAACGCCTCCGGAGCAGATAAGATATTACAGGAATATTCTATTCTTCCTTGTCTATAAAACAGATCCGGCAGTGTTTGCAGTCCATGCCCTGCGGCGGAATGTAGAGCTTGCCGGATTTGACCGCTTTACGCTCATTCAATACATTCATGAACGCCAGCAGTACCCCAAGCAAAATAAATCCGCCTGGCGCCAGCCCGGGCAGCATGAAATTCCAGCCCGGTACCAATATTATGTCAAATACACCACCGGTACTCAGAAATTCACGGATACAACCAAGAACCGTCAGCGACAGCGTAAAGCCCAACCCCATGCCAAGTCCGTCAAAAAATGAACGCACCACTCCGTTCTTGGCGGCAAAAGCCTCCGCACGACCCAATACTATGCAGTTTACCACTATCAGAGGAATGAATATACCAAGTGCATTGTAAAGCGATTCAGGAGCGTAGGCCTGCATCGTACGGTCCACCAGCGTTACAAATGTGGCTATGACCACAATGTAGATCGGTATACGTACACGGTTGGGGATCAGATTCTTGACCAGAGAGATCACCACGTTGCTACCCAACAGCACTACCGTGGTCGCCACCCCCATGCCAACACCATTGATCGCCTTGCTGGTCAACGCCAGCGTAGGACACATACCAAGCAGCAATACCAACGTCGGATTCTCACGCCAGATACCTTTGATAAAGTCCTGCCATAACACCTTGATCATTTTACACCTCCGGAAAGCGCAGGAATTATCTCACCCTGATGCGCTTTGTATGTCTCAAGCACCTTGTTCACCAGATCCGTCACCGCTCTGCTGGTAATCGTCGCTCCGGTGATAAACTCTATATCCCCGCCATCCTTCTTCACCTGCAAAGGCAGCGAATCAACCCCTTTGCCGGCAAACGAGTCCAGAACCGCATTGCCGGGCAATACCCCAGGCTCCGCCTTCTCGCCCCGCAATATCCCGGCAAGCGTCTTCACATTCTGACGGTTGCAGACGTTGGCTCCAAGTCCCGGGGTCTCCTGCTGACCGGTTATCAACACCGCAGAACGCCCGCCTTTCAGCTCCAGTACCGCGCCGCTATCCGACAGGCCAACCAGACCGGAGATCTCTCCGGCATAACCACTCTGCACCGCCGCTTCCGCCGCAACTGCAATCAGCTTCCCGCCGCTGAGCGCGCCATAAAATTTAACCCCGTCAAACTCTATCGCATTCGACGCTATGTCATTTTCAAACGCCGGCAGAACCATCGCCAGCGCCTGATTCGTTTTACGAATACGACCAGCCTCTATCGCATGCTCTGTCACCCCGTAAAACCAGGCCAGTACACCGGAAGCGACAACCCCGACGATCCCAAGTATAACCCCCAACGCCAGAGAGTTTTTTACATTCTTTAAATTCATCTCCCTACCTCCCGAATCAAGCTCTCTTGCGCACATAACCGAACGGACGCAGCTGGAACAGACGGTCTATCAACGGAACCAGAGCATTCATCAGCAGTATCGAAAAACTTACCCCTTCAGGATAACCGCCCCAGATCCGGATTACACAGGTTATCACACCACAGCCCACTCCGAAAAGAATGCAGCCGCCCGTCGTCATCGGACTCGTTACCATGTCCGTGGCCATGAAAAACGCCCCCAGAAGCAATCCGCCCGTCAGCAGATGGAACAGCGGCGGCGGCGTCATGGCCGGCGCACATAAATGCACAATCGCCGTAAAAACCGCCACCGTGGCGATGAAAAATATCGGAATCTGCCACTTGATCAGCTTCATGAACATCAACGCTATTCCGCCAATCAGCAACGCAAGACAGCTGGTTTCGCCCAGAGAACCAAGCCGCTCTCCCAGAAAATATTTGACATAATCGCTCTTCTCCGTGATCGGAGCAAATGTCGCCGCGCCATTCGGCGTACGCTTGAGCTCTGCCGCCTCCCCAAGCGGAGTGGCACAGCTTATTACCGCCGGGGCTTCACTCTCCGCCACCGTCGTTATCGATACGTTTTCACCCGAAGGCAAACGCATATTCTTTTCCAGCAATCCGCCAGTCGGAGTCCAGGTGGTCATCGCCGCAGGCAACGCAATCAGAAGCGCTACCCGGGCAACCAGAGCCGGATTGAAAATATTATGACCCAATCCGCCAAATACCTGCTTGCCTACCCAGATCGCCAGAAAACCGCCGACGACACAGATCCACCACGACGCATTGCTCGGCAGATTCATCGCCAGCAACAGCCCCGTCAGCAAAGCCGATAGGTCCCGCAACGGCGTCAGAGGACGCTTGGCCAGCCAGAGCCACAACCCTTCCGCCACCACCGCGCTTAACGCAGTTATAACTATCACACGCACCGCATCCCAGCCGAAAAAGATCACCGAAGCAATCAACGCAGGCACCAGCGCAAGTATGACCTTTAACATTATCTTGCGGACATTTACATCCGAATGTATATGCGGCGATGAACTCAATATCAGATCGTCCGCTTTCGGCATCATTATCGCCGACTTGTTTTCTTCACTCATTTTACGCTATCTCCCCCTATTTCTTCCCGGCACGGCGGATCTCCGCCTTAGCCCGGCGCATGTGCTGAACCAACGGACGGTGCGCCGGACAAGCATAGGCACATGCCCCGCATTCCAGGCAGTCCATAACATGATTCTGACCCGCCAAATCAAACTTCTCATTCTCTATAAGCATACTCAAAGGCCCCGGCGACAGGTGCATCGGACAGCCGCGCACACACATCCCGCAACGTATGCAGCTCGAAGATTCATACTGGATTATCTCCGCTCCGCCCAGCAGCAGAACCCCGGATGTGTTCTTGCTTACCGGAACATTGTAGCTCTTCTGCGCAAAACCCATCATCGGCCCGCCTAGTATCAGCTTGCGCGGCTCGGATTTCACCCCGGAAGCCCACTCCACCAGCTTGATTACCGGTGTACCAATCCGCACCAGGTAATTGCCCGGATTCACCACTATGTCCCCGGTTATCGTTACTACACGCTCTATCAGAGGATGACCTTCCGCAACCGCATCGTAAATTGCCGCCGCCGTCGCCACATTCTGCACCACGCAACCGGCGTCCATCGGCAGACCACCGGTCGGAACACAGCGGCCGGTTATCGCATAGATCAACTGCTTTTCCGAACCCTGCGGATACTGCACCTTTAATCCAACTATCTTAACTCCGTACTCCTGCGCACGCGCTTCCAACGCCGCAATCGCATCCGGTTTGTTCAGCTCAACCCCAATCGCAATATTTTCTACTCCGAGGATTTTCCCCATGATCGCCGCCCCGGCAAGCACACGCTCCGGCGTCTCCACCATCAGACGGTGGTCCGCCGTCAGATACGGCTCGCATTCAGCGCCATTCAGTATTACGCAGTCTATCTTCTTATCCGGCGGTGGCGACAGCTTTACATGCGTCGGAAATGCCGCGCCACCCATACCGACAATACCAGATGAGGCTATCCGCGATTTCAATTCATCTGCCGATGCCTCGCGCCAATTCAATCCCGCAGGAAGTTTATCGCTCCACTCATCCAGACCGTCTGCCTTGATGAAAATCGCCGGTACATTGACCCCCATCGGCCCCGGAGCTTCACCTATATCTGTAATTACTCCGCTCGTCGGAGAGTGCAACGCGGCAGAGACAAATCCGCCCGCTTCCGCAAGAATATCACCCTTCTTTACCGCATCGCCCTTTTTCACCGTTACCTTCGGCGGTGCACCGACATTCTGACTCACCAGCACCACATAATCTTCCAGCAATGGCGCCTTTTCAACCGCTTTATGCTCTGTAAGCCCTTTGCCGTCCTTCGCCGGATGAATCCCTCCGGGAAATGACAACGGCTTGGGCGGTATTACACGTTCACTCATGACGCCACCTCCTCTTCAACCACAGGCTTTTCCGCCCGCTCTATCGCTAAATGCTGTTTCTCCGTCAGCAGGCAGCCCGTCGGACACGACGCCGCATCAACTACTTCAGCTCCGGGCAGCGGCTGGTGGTCGTAGGCTACCTTTATCTTGAAACCATCCACCTCAAACTGACCCTCTTCACCAGATTTCATGCACTTACGGCAGCCGATACATGGCACATTGCACACCTGACGTTTCAACGGCGCCTTCACCGGAGATGAACAGTAAATATGTACCTCCGAATCCGCCGGCACCAGCTTGATCAGATTGCGCGGACAGGTCTTTACACACGCACCGCAACCAACGCACAGCTCAGCATGTACCACCGCAAGATTGTTGATCATCTCTATCGCCCCGAATGGACAACTCCGCGCACAGCTGCCCATCCCTAAACAGCCGTAGGCACAGCTCTTGGGACCGCCGCCGATCATCGACGCCGAGACGCAGTCGCTTACACCATTGTACAAAGTGAGCATCTTCATCTGATTGACATCACCACCGCACAACACCACCGCCTTCTGACGGAATTCACTGCCGGCTTCTATCCCGAGAGCACGCGCTATTGAACTCACCTGCTCCGAACTGCTCACCGGACACTTGTTCGGCGGACACTCGCCCGCAACTACCGCTTTGGCAAAGTCAGCACAGCCGGCCTTGCCGCAGCCACCGCAGTTCGCCCCCGGCAGCAGCCCCAGCACCAGCTCCACCCGCGGATCACTCGGTACACTGAAAAGCTTCGATACCACCCCGATTATTATACCTAAAAGAAGAGCGATTACCCCGGTGAAGAGTATCGCTACCAATATCGTCGTTCCCATCTTTTCCCGCTCCTCTCTTAATCAGCAGATACCGGAAAAACCCAGAAACGCCATCGCTAAAATACCCGCCGTTATCAGCGCAATCGCCATGCCCTGAAACGGACGCGGTATCTGCGAAAGTTCCAGCCGCTCACGCAACCCAGCAAATATCAGCAGCGCCAGCGCAAAGCCGATCCCCGAAAACGTTCCGAACAGCGTGGCCGCCAGTATCCCGCGACCCTCCTGCGCATTGATGCTCGCCGCCCCCATTACCGCACAGTTCGTCGTAATCAACGGCAGATAGATCCCCAGCGCTTTATACAGGGGAGGACTCAGTTTCTGCAATATCACCTCTACTATCTGCACCAGCGCCGCTATTATAAGAATAAACAGCGTGATCTTTAAAAATACCAGATTCAGATGATGCCCGAGAAACTCTATCTCCGTTGTAAGATACTGATAAACTAAACTCGTGGCAAATGAGGCGATCGCCATAACAAATATAACCGCCCCTCCCATGCCCAACGCAGTGTCCAGCCGCTTGGAGACGCCCAGAAACGGGCAGACCCCCATGAATCTCGATAAGACGAAATTGTAGACCAGCACTGCACCAATGGTGATTTCCAGATAGTTTGTGTTGCCTTCCATAGTGCCTGTTCTTTCGTGTTGTTTTATATCCCTATCTCCCGGGGATAATTAGAAATTTAATACCCGGCAATCACAATTTCAAATCATTATATACCATTTTTTCAATAAAAAACATTCTTCTCATTTTTTTTGTAAAAAAGCGCTTGCATTCCGGTTTTCACTTGCTATTGTATCCCTTGAAGAGGCAATCCGGATATGACGGAAAGCCAAGTTTTTCAAGTTTTTTAACATCGCCAAATAAAGGAGTCAAATAATATGGTTACTGGTATTATCCTGGTGAATGTGGAGCGTGCCAAAATCGCAGACGTTATCGAAGGCATCATCAAAATTGATGGTGTCTCCGAAGTTTACACCGTTGCCGGCGAATACGATATCGCTGTTATAGTCAGAGTACGCACCAACGCCGAACTCTCCGATATTATCGCATGCAAGATGACTCACGATATCGATGGCATCGTCCATACTAAAACTCTTATTTCCCTCTCATCATTAGCCAAGGTGGACCTCGAAAAGGTCTTCCTGAGCTGATCAGAAAAAAAGAACAGATCAAAATCTCCGCCGGGGAACGTTTTTTTACGTCCGCGGCAGCATTTTTTATATTGACTTTGATAACGATAATGTTATATTAAATCCAAATCAGTGATTTTTTTCAGCATAAGGAGTTAATGTTATGAGCAAAATCAATGTGACTGTATGGAACGAGTTCCGCCACGAACAGAACAACGAAGCTATCCGTAAAATCTATCCCGAAGGCATGCACAAGGCGATCGCCGCAGGTATCGCAGCCGATGACCTCAATATCCGCACCGCCACCCTCGACGAACCAAATTGCGGTCTGCCGGATGAAGTTCTCTACTCCACCGACGTACTCGTCTGGTGGGGTCATATTGCTCACAACGAAGTACCCGATGAACTCGTAGCCAAAATCCAGCGCCGCGTTCTGGAAGGTATGGGACTCATCGTCCTCCACTCAAGCCACTTCTCCAAAATCTTCCGCGCACTCATGGGTACTACATGCTCCCTCAGATGGCGCGAGGTTGGAGAACGCGAAAGATTGTGGAACATCGCTCCAAATCACCCAATTACACAGGGCGTCGGACAGTATATCGAACTGCCGCACGTTGAAATGTACGGCGAACGGTTCGATATCCCCGATGATGGAAAACTTATCTTCATTTCATGGTATGAAGGCGGCGACGTATTCCGCAGCGGCGTGACCTTTGAACGCGGACACGGTAAAATCTTCTACTTCTCCCCGGGACACGAGTCTTTCCCGATTTTCTACGACCAGAAAATCCTCAAGGTTATCGGCAACGCCGTACGCTGGGCCAAGTCTCCCAACTTTATCGAAATTACATGCCCGTGCGTTGAAGCCCTCGAAGAGATCAAAAAAGATGACTCTTTCGTATCTGTAGGCGTGGTTCAGGACGTGTAAATAACTCATTCGCAAAAGGTGCGGACGGAGAACGGTTTTCTCCGTCCGTTTTTTTATTATCACAAGTATACCGGAGTTGACGGTTTGTATTTTCGCCAAAGCCATATATATTGTATTATTTATTAAACTTAATCAACTTGCAAGGATTAAAAATATGAAATTCGGTATACTGTCCTTATTCGCCGCGGCCGTCGTCGCTTTGACCGGATGCCGCTCCGACCTATATTATCAGAACCAAGCCGTCGAAGAGGCCAGAAATTATCTCCTCGAAAACGCTCCGGAACTCGATATCGCCCAGCGCGAATTCGTAAGATTCAACTCCCCGGTTTTCCTCTTTGAACCGGAGAACAACGCATCGGGCGGCGACCTGGTATATCAGTCAGGACAGATATGCGTAACATGGATCATTCCGGGAAAAGAGGATGTTTATATGGTGGTCGGATTCAGCGACAGCAGAATGGTAGGATGGTCTCCCAATCGACTGGTGCGTAAACAGTTCCCGCAAAAGGACGTCATCGTTTCAAACGCGGTCAACGCCGCCCGGAACTATGTATACCAGAATCTGTACACCAATCTGCCCGTGGATATGGCCAACCAGATAAGATTTACTCCTCCGGAAATATTCTACTCCAGCTTTAAACCGGAAACACCATTCGGCGCAACCAGAGAAGAAAAAGAACTTATCCTGAAACAGCTCAACTCAAAAACCCAGTTCGCCATGCGCTGGACATGGCCGGATAACTCGGGAAATTATGTGGTTGTAATAGGATATGCTCCTCAGGGTCGCGGGGTTGAAGGGTTTGCCGTCAATTCAGCCGGAATTTACAGCGCAGATGAATTGACCGGTTTTATCGGTGAAAAATTTTCCAACGGAGATGAATAATGATTGCAAGTATGACCGGCTTCGGCAAAGGAGAGGCTCATTGCGATAATCCGGCGTGCAATGTTACCGCCGAAATTACTTCGGTAAACCGTAAACAGCTCGAAATAAGATGGAACCTACCAAGAGAATTCGCCGCATGGGAGATCGATTTAAGAAACGTTGCCAATAAAAAACTCAGCCGCGGCGCCGTAAGCGCCAGAGTCACTATGGAGTTCCACGGCAGCGGAGCGGCCAACGCCGTAATCAATCAGGAGCTGCTCGAAAAACTCATCGAGACCGCCGACCATGTCAACGCCAAGTATGAACTCAATAACTCTATCGATATTGCCGGACTTATGCGGGTGCCGGGCGTGGTTGAGCCGGCAGTTCCGGACTCCGAATCCGAAGAGCTTAAGGCCGCCGCAGTTCAGGCCGTAAATACCGCCCTCGATAACCTTATCGCCATGCGTAACAAAGAGGGCGCTGAACTGGAAAAAGATCTGCGCGGCAGAATCGACCTGTTAAAACAGTTCCTCGAAAAAATCAAACCGCTCGCCGCCGGAGTACCGACCGCACTGAAACAGAAACTCATCGAAAAAATAACCGCCGAAAACCTTCCGGTCGATACCAACGATGAACGACTCCTTAAAGAGGTTCTCCTGTATGCCGATAAAGCTGATATCACCGAGGAAATTACCCGGCTCGAAAGCCATTTCCGCCAGTTCGACGGATTCCTTGCCGCCAGTGAACCGGTCGGCAGAAGTCTGGACTTCCTCCTTCAGGAGATGTTCCGCGAAATTACCACCCTCGGAAATAAAGCAGGTTCTTCCGATATCACCCCGATTGTGGTCGCATTTAAATCCGAATTGGAAAAAATCCGCGAACAGGTTCAGAATATCGAATAAAAAAAATCCGCTGTGTTAAAACAGCGGATTTTTTGTCTCTTTTTAACGGAGAGTAAGCGTAAAATCTGCCGGGGCTCCGGCTGGCATCACGCCAGTTGCACGGGATCGGATATAATCAACACCATCCTCTCCCTTGCCCGACTCCAGCACTAAAGGTTCTCCATTAAACGCATTCTTCAGCTCCGGAAGTTCACCCTTTTCAGGAAGACGCCCATTGCGGCGGAAAAAGAGCTCCCCTTCCAACGCCAGCTGCGCTAAACGGTTGTGCGTGGTCAACTGCGCCAGCAACTCCGCATAATCTTTACGCGGGGAAAGCTCTTCCGTAATACGCCAGCCGTCTCCCTCCTTTACCATAAAATTTTCCAGCGCTTCACGGTTCTGATAATAGTCAGACTTCAACAGCAGTGCAAATTCAGTCAGATTATCATACGCCTGACTGCGGTCGGCCTCATACACCGCGTCACCGGGATATTTTTCATAAACTTTTAAGCTCTCAGGTACCAGATCCAGCAGATCACGCTCGTGCCGCAACGCACGGATGAAATAGTCGCTGTAACGCGATTCATCCTCTTTCAACTCCGCAAGCAGACGCTCAAGCTCTTCATCACTGTATTCCACCCGGTTCAATGCTTCGTTCAGACCAAAAAGCCAGATGTGTGCGTCCGGCGCATACACCCACACCGAAGCGGTCATGGGATCATACAACAGCCAGTTCCCTATCGTACGCAACGATCCGGTAAGCCGTTTGATCTCCGCCGGATCCGATGAGGCACGCGCACGCAGCAGATTCAATTTGCAGAAGTTGTGCGTATCCACCACCCCAAGCAGCTTGATGCCAAAGCCTTCACGCCACTCACGGCGGAAGCTGATCCTGTCTGACAACACCGCCTTGTCTATATAATTGATCGCATTCGCGTTCTTCCGGATATGTTCAGACTCTATCTCAGGATTATTCCCGGAAAGATTCAACACAACCGGAGGCGCTTCATAACGATTCACCGCTTTTTCAAAATTCTCCGTGGCTTCACGGTTCCCACCGTAACTCGCCGCCTTCGCCGCCTCCAATACACTGAAATCACGCGAATCCAGCTTGCCCATTAAAAGCAGACCCCCACCGCACAGCATCATCACTATCCCCGCAATAAACATCAACTGCGGCGTCTTACTCTCCCGCGACATGACTACACCGCCTGAAAGTGATAGATCGCTCCGGTTCCATCAGTGAAAAGATGCGGCAGCATGAAACCGGCTTTCATCAACGCTTCTCCGGAGAACTCTTCTCCTGTTTCACTGTTCCGGTAGCGGCGCGCAGGATCCAGCCCATCCAGTCTCACACTGTACAGCGGACCGTGCGGAATCATCCGAGACTGTACATAGCTCAGCAGAAACTCACTCTTGTCCTTCGTCACCTGCATCCATACCGTGTAACGCGGTTCTGTAAAGGGATCAGTCAGACGGTAGAGATCACCGTTCGCCACAATGTGATTGTATTTATGATAGTCGGCAACCTGCTTCTTAATCAGATCACGCTCTTCCTGCGTCATCTTGTTCAAGTCAAGCTCATAACCGAAAGTACCAGACAACGCCACTATCCCGCGGGTTTCAAACGGAGTACTGCGCGCAGTCTGGTGATTCGGACAGTCGGAGACGTGCGCTCCCATCGTTGAACACGGATAGACCAGACTCGTACCGTACTGGATCTTCAGACGCTCAATCGCATCCGAATCGTCACTCGTCCAGATCTGCGGAACATAGTAGAGCATACCCGCATCAAATCGGCCGCCACCACCAGAACAACCCTCGATCAGCAACTTGGGATAACGCTCAAGCAGACGCTCATGCAGACGGTACATGCCCAGTACATAACGGTGCGATACCTCCTTTTGACGCTCAGGCGGCATGACCGCCGAAGCAACTTCGGTTAAATGACGGTTCGCATCCCACTTGATATATTCAATGTTCGCCGAATCAAGTATCGCACAAATCGAGTCGAAAAGATAATCCACCACCTCGTCACGCGACATATCCAGCACCATCTGCCAGCGGCCTAAAGAGCGGGTGCGCCCGGGGATCTCCAGTACCCAGTCCGGATGTTTGCGGTAAAGTTCGCTGTCCTTCGAAATCATCTCCGGCTCAAACCACAGACCAAACTTCAACCCGAGTTTGTTGATCTCCTTAACCAGATTATTCAAGCCGCCAGGCAACTTTTCTTCAAAGACAAACCAGTCGCCCAGACTGTTGCTGTCATCATTACGGTGGCCAAACCAGCCATCGTCCAGCACCAGCATCTCAATACCAAGCGCAGCCGCATCACGCGCAATGTTCAACAGCTTTTCCGCATTGAAGTTGAAGTAGGTGCCTTCCCAGTTGTTTACCAGTATCGGACGCTTGCGGTCCTTCCACCAGCTGCGGATGAGATGGTTGCGGATGCCGTTGTGGAAGTTGTGACTCATTCCGCGCAGACCTTTGTCACTTACCGTAAGTATGACTTCCGGCGCATGAAACTCAGCTCCTGGCGCCAGCTCCCATTCAAAGTTCTCCGGATTTATCCCTATCTGCGTGCGCACAAGCTCAAACTGATCCTTTTCCACCTCTATCAGGAAATTGCCGCTGTAAAGCAAGGCCGCCCCGTAAATGCGCCCGTGCGTCTCATCCGTTCCAGGTTCAGCCAACGCAAAAAACGGATTGTGCTGGTGACTCGATAAACCACGCATCGAACCAACACTCTGCACCCCGTGTATCAGCTTTTCACGCTCAACCCAGCGCTCACGGCAGTGCGAGCCCCACAGATGCAGAAATTCAAGATCACCATCCCAGAAGTCCAGCGTACAGCTGGAAACCTTTTCAATATAAACCTTCTCACTTCCGCAGTTGGCTACCTTTACCGAACGGGCAATGATGTTTTCTCCTTCAAAAACCGAATAGTAGAGCGTAAACTCAACTCCGGAAAATTCATCCCTTAACAGTATCTCCAGCGTCTGTGTTTCAGCTTCCTTGCCAAAGGTCGCCGGAAGTCCGGGCTTGCCGGGTTTGCCCGCGTAAATCTTATGCGAAACATAATGGGGATCCGTAGCCGTATAGCCCTTAAGGTCACGGATTATAAAGCCGGGAGTGCGGTAGTCGCCCGTACCAAATGCCGAATACTCCTGCGCAGTTACATCACGCGACGCTTCCGGTTGCATCCCTTCAGGATAGGGGGCAAAACCACGCACCGTCGGACGATACAGATACTCCAGATCCATTGTCGACAGCTCCGGACCATAGTAGAGATGCGACAGATAATTGTGCTTCTCGATCATAAACGCATAGCTCGTATCGCCAGCATCCAACTTGAAAATCTTTCTCTCCGAATCAAAACTAATCGGCATAACTACACCCTTTAAATGTTATTTTTGAACTTTTTCTTTATTTATCAACCACGCCTGTTCCGGCGATTACGCGATACATGGCGGCGATCCACCGAAACGGACGGATCTGAGACCGGCTCCGGCAACGTCACCATCTCATCTTCCGGAAAAATCGAGTGGAACTCACGCCCAAGCATCTCTTCTATCGCCGGTAAAGCATAAGAACCATATTCATCCAGCAAACTTAAACTCGTACCTCGTTTGCCGGCACGGCCGGTCCGGCCAATACGGTGAACATAATCCTCCGGACGGTCCGGCAGATCATAGTTGATCACCAGCGAGACATTGTCTACATGTATCCCACGCGCCGCCACATCCGTGGCTATCAGCACCTTCTCCCGGCCGGAACGGAAAGCTTCAAGTATCTTCAGCCGCTTCTCCTGCGCTATGTCCCCGGACAACAACGCACTGCGTACACCGTAACGCGCAAGATCACGCTGCAAATCAAGATTGTCGCACTTGCGGTTCCCGAATATCATCACACGCTCGTAATCCAGATGGGTAAGAAGGTAAATTATCAGCGCAAGTTTTTCATCCCCGGATACCGTGTAGAAGGTCTGGTCTATATTATCTCCCACCATCGACTCAGGTTCACTCTCCAGCATCTCAGGTTCCGACAGAAAATTTGCCGCTAAACGCAGTATCGTCTCATCCAGCGTCGCCGAAAACAGCATCGTCTGACGTTTGCCACGCCCAGGCAACTGCGCCACTATCCGGCGCACATCCGGAATAAAACCCATGTCCAGCATCCGGTCTGCCTCGTCAATAACCAGCACTTCAGCCCGGCTTAAGTCCAGCGTACCACTGCGCGAAAAGTCAATTATACGCCCAGGAGTCCCTATCAATATATCCACCGGACGATTCAATTCACCCTCCTGCTTACGGTGCTCCATACCGCCAAATACCACCACATTGTGCAAACCTGTGTATTTGCCCAGGAGCTCGGCATCCTTGTGGATCTGTATCGCCAATTCACGCGTCGGCGCCAGCACCAGCGCCCGGCAACTGCCGTTTTTACGCTCACTCAACGGATTGTCCAGCAAATATTTGAAAATCGCCAGGAGAAATGCCGCCGTCTTCCCCGTACCAGTCTGCGCTTTGCCGCAGACATCACGCCCCGCCAGCAGGGCCGGCAGCGCAACACTCTGTATCGGCGTACAGTATTCAAATTTCAAATCCTGAAGCCCGCACTGCACCGAACGGGGAAGAGCCAGATCAAGAAAACGGGTCTTCCCCTCCACCACCGCCACTTCACGCAGTTCTTCCGGCATCGCCGGAATTCCCACCTTATTCAACGGAGGAACATCCACCGGCTCGTTCTCAGGATTCTTCCGCCCGGAACGTTTGCGCCGCTTCCGCTTGCGCTTTTCATCCCCACCGGACAACGGCGCCGGAACCTGCTTACCATCAACACGGCTCCCGGCTCCACCGGATGACGACGGACGCCCACTCTTTACCACCTTGCGCGCCGCCTCCTGATCCGCAGCCGCACGCCCCATCAGCAGATCCCGGAATAATGAACTTAATTTTTTAAACAATTTCTTTGCTTGTCCTTATTCTATAATGTATAATATATTAAGATACAGCCCGGAAAACATTTTTTCAAGGTTCGACGGAAATACCGCGGGTTTTATATCCGCCTTTTTAAGTAAACAGGTTGTTCATACGCAATTGTGGTGGTATATTTAACTATATCAACATATAATTCAGGAGTTTCAGTTATGGAATCGAGTTTGCAGAAGGCCAAAGTTTTGATGGAGGCGTTGCCCTATATACAGAAATTCCGCCAGGCTATGGTGGTAATCAAGTTCGGCGGCAGCGCTATGGAAAATCCGGAACTCGTGCGCGAAACCATGCGCGACGTGGTACTTATGGAGTGCATCGGCATGAGACCTATCGTCGTTCACGGCGGCGGCAAGGCTATATCAGCCGAACTCAAAAAACAGAATATTCCCGTTAAATTCGTCAACGGGTTGCGACATACCTGCGAACGCACTATCAAAATTGTGGACGACGTACTGCATAACCAGGTCAACCGCAACCTTGTCGAACTCGCTAAAGAGTCCGGAGGCAACGCTATCGGCATCTCCGGGAAACATATCCTGACCGCAGAAAGAGCTTTTACCACCGACCCGGAAACCGGCGAAAAACTCGATATCGGATTCGTCGGCAATGTCACCGGCGTCGACCCCATTCCAATTATGCACGCCATCTGGGAGGGATATATACCCGTTGTAACTCCTCTGGCAACCGGTAAAAACGGCGAAGTTTTCAACGTCAACGCCGATATCGCCGCATGCAAAGTCGCAGAGGCACTGCACGTTCGCAAACTCGTGTTCCTCTCCGACGTGCCGGGCGTTATGCGCGACCAGAACGATCCTTCCAGCGTCATCTCCACTATCAAAACTACCGATGTACCGGAATTGATCGCCTCAAAGGTCATCTCAGGCGGGATGCTCCCGAAAATCGAAAGCTGCCTCTCCGCCCTTAACAGCGGCGTAAATAAAGTTCACATGATCGACGGACGCGCCGAACACTCGCTCCTCCTCGAACTATTTACCGATAAAGGCGTCGGTACGGAAATCGTTAAACCGGATTCAATATGAGCAAAACTATCGTTCTTACCGGCATGAAGCACTGCGGTAAATCAACCCAGGGCAGAATGCTCGCGGAAAAATTGCACCGGAATTTTATCGACGCCGACGACGTTATTGAACAGATATATGCCCGTAAGCATAATGAAAAACTGTCATGCCGCGAAATCTTCCGGAAACACGGAGAGACCTTCTTCCGGAAACTCGAAGCTGAAGCGGTTCAATTTATGATGGATAACAACGATAATCAGCAGATTATCGCTTTCGGCGGCGGAGCCGTGGCCAACCCGTTTATGCCGGAAAACTGGCGCTCGCTCGGCGTGGTCGTATACCTCGCCGCAAATCCGCTGGTTCTGTATCAGCGCATCGAAGGACGCGGCCTGCCGCCCTATCTCGCCAGCGAACCTGAACCGTATAAGAAGTTCCTCGAAATTACCGCAGAACGCGAGAAGAGCTTCACCGCGACCGCTGATAAGATATTTCAACTAAATATGCAGGACAGCGCCGGGGATAACAACTCTGAACTTATGAAGTTTATTGCAACGGAGATATAATTTTATGGCTGGGAACTCTTTCGGAGAAATATTCCGCTTTACCACATTCGGCGAATCACACGGAGCCGCCATTGGAGTCATCGTTGACGGCGTACCTGCCGGTATCCCCCTCGATATCAGCATGATTCAGCTCGAACTCGACCGGAGACGACCGGGGCAGTCAAAACTTACCACCCAGAGAAAAGAGAGCGACTCGGCAGAAATCCTCTCAGGAGTATTCGAGGGACTTACCACCGGTACCCCGATCGCTATGATTATCCGGAATCAGGATCAGCGCAGTCAGGATTACAGCGCAATTAAAGATATCTTCCGCCCCGGTCACGCCGATGCAGGCTATTTCCTTAAATACGGTATCCGCGATTACCGCGGCGGAGGACGGTCATCCGGACGGGAAACCGCCGCACGGGTAGCCGCAGGCGCCGTGGCAAAGCAGATTCTGAAACATTTCAATATCTCGGTACTCGCATACGTTACCAGAGTCGGCAAAATAACCGCAAAGCAGTTTATACCCGACACTATTGAAAATAATCCGGTGAGATGCGCCGACCCGGAGGCCGCTGTCGCTATGGCCGAAGAGATCCGCTCCGCCCTCAGCGAACGCGACAGCGTAGGCGGTATCGTCGAATGCCGTATCAGCGGAGTTATGCCGGGACTCGGAGAGCCGGCTTTCGATAAACTGGACGCCGAACTCGCCAAAGCCGCCCTCTCTATTGGCGGCGTAAAAGCAATCGAGTTCGGACTCGGATTCGAGGCGGCATCTCTGCGCGGAAGCCAGAATAACGACCAGTTCGAACACGGATATCTCTCCAATAATTCCGGAGGTATTCTGGGCGGTATATCCAACGGTGAACCCATCGTCTTCCGCATCGCGGTCAAGCCGACTCCATCCATCGCCCAGCCGCAGAAATGCTCCGGCAAAAACGGCGAATCCACCCAGTGCCTTATTACCGGACGGCACGACCCGTGCCTCTGCCCGAGAATCGCCGTCGTCCTCGAGGCAATGGCCGCCGCCGTTATCGCCGATATGATTATGCGCAACCGCGCGGCAAGAATATAACCAACTAAAGCAGATCACTGTCCTCCGGATCCATCCCCGATAACAGACGGTCTATATCCGACGCTCCGGCGCCACTGCCCCAGACGTCAGGACGGTGATTCTGCAACCACAGCAACGCAGCACGGACGTCCGGGGGAACTGTTTTGACCACCGTCCGGCGCTTGAGCTGCTTTATCACCTCTCCTGTCTCCGAATCAACGATCTCTTCACTGTAAATCTCTTTACTCTGATAACCCAGCGCCCGGCGCAGCAGCGCTTCCTCAACCTTGTCATTCAAGTGTTCTCCGCCAAACGGCAGACGCAGCGCCGCGGCAAAGTCAGGATGCACGTGCGCACGCTCATTCAACTGATTCAGAGTCAAGCCCAGTTTTGACGCGATCTCAGGCAGGCTCAGACCATCTTTAATGTACTGCTCCGCCAGTTCCGGAAACTCTTTGCGATAGTATTTGTCGCCCAAAAAAAACGCTCCTCTCTTTTAGAAGAGAGAAGCGTCAACCAACAAACCTGCATCCCGCATCAGATCTTCAGGAATATCTTCGCCCGCTTGAGACCTATGCAGATTAAGCAGACCACTATAACAAAAAATACCGTCTGCAACGCACCAAGCCACTGCGCAATCCACATCGGCCAGCCCAGATCCGCCGCCCATGGCCCAAGCGATTTGAACAACCAGTGGAACACCGTCTTTCCGAACAGCGGAATCTCAGACAGCAGCTTGTTTACCAGCGAACTCATCACATACGCCGTCAACGGAACAGAACCAACCTGCAAGAAAAAACGCGTAACCGCATTGTTGATCCCTTTGATATCCGATATCAGATAAACCATTATCCAAACCAGCATCGTATAACCAACACTGGTATAGACATACGCAGGAAATGTCGAATCCTTATGAATACCGTATATCTTATGCAACACTTCACCGCAGATAAAACTCAATAACGCAAAGAAAATGAAAAATCTTAACAGATCACGATGGCGCTGCTCCCGGTCTCCCTCCTTCTGCGCCTCAAGCAGCTTAGCCCCGCACACTACGCCAAGCATAGTTACCGAACCCTGCCCCCAGAATATCGAAACCGGAGCGCCAAAACCTAGATACCACCACTCATTCAATCCACCGCCAAATGAAACTATATGTATCAGCGTCATCATCAGCACCGCAAACATCAGCAGCTCCGTCCGACGCCCTATTATCATGTACAACAGCGAGGCAATTAAATATGAACGCCCGATAAGACCAAGTATACCCCACCACGAGGCCTGTAAACCACTGCCCCAAGGCGTCTCATAATAACTGAAATACCAGATTAAACCGGCTACACCGCACAGCTTGATTATATTCGATACCCAATGCCCCCAGCGCTTCTCCCCACGGTACTGGTGCCATACCATGAAGATTAAAAGCAATGGTATTATCAGCCACCAGCGGTAGGTTAACCCCATCTTCTCTACATCGGGACTCATATTTACATAGAGTACCCCCATTATCATCAGCGTTGCCGCACGGTAAATAACATGAAACAGATTAAGCCCGCGACCGCGCCAGTTCTTCTCATAACGCTCAAACGCCAGCGGTATCGCTACTCCGGCAAGAAACAGAAAACCGGGAAATACCAGATCCACATAGGTTATCCCGTCACCACCGGATTTGTAGTGCAAACTCCACCACGGAGCATTGAAATAACTGCAGTTTACAAAGATCATCGTCGCCATGACAATCCCACGCAGTATGTCTACCGAACTTACACGCTCAACCTTGGGCATAACTCCATCACCTTTCACTAAATTAAAAATTCCGGTGTCACCCCGTTAAAGTAACACCGGAATCTGTTTTGGCAACTTAAATCCGCGCTTTTAAAAACTCTATCGCCATGGCGATATCAGCTTTCGGATCCGCACCAACTTCACGCTCAATCGTCAGATAACCATCATAGCCGATCTCTTTTAACGCGCTTAAGTACGCATCCCAGTCAACATCACCTGTCCCCAGCGGAACTTCCTGGAAAAAGGCTCCGCCCTCTTCCACCATCTTCGCAAAACCTCCGTCCGCAAAAGCACCGTAGACAATCTCAGGATCACAATCACGCAGATTGACTCCATCCTTGGCATGCGTGTGCACTATGTTGCCTGCCAGCGTCAATACCGCCTGCGCCGGGTCATCCTTACACACCATCGCCAGATTCGCCGGGTCAAGGTTGATACCGCAACCTTTGCAGTTGATGTCACTCAGGAAACGCTTCAGCGTCTTAGCCGGTTCAGGTCCGGTTTCAATCGCCATAACCATATCATGCGCCAAAGCATATTCGCCGCATTCACGCATCGCTTCAACCATTACAGGATAACGCGGATTCGACGGATCAGAAGGAACTACTCCTATGTGCGTTGTCAATACATGCGTGTCAAGCAGAGCAGCCTTGTCGATGATCTTCTTCGTTTTCGCTATACGCTCAGGATTGCCCGCGGCATCCGCAAAACCATGTCCACCAAGATCACAGCAGACCGCACTGACCGTTAAACCCAGGGAATCACAATATTTCTTGAGATCACGGACTTCATCATCACTCATTTCCATAAGATTGTGATCCGTACCGTATACTGCGTATATCTGTACGCCACTTACGCCCATCTCCGCCGCCGTCTTCAACGCTTCACGCAGCGGCTTGCGCAACATTTCAACTATCATCCCGATTTTCATTATTCAACTCCATTCTTTTCTTTTTTTATTTTCAGATCCATGTCTCATAATCACAGATCAGCAAATACTTTACATTCCTACTCGACTTTTACAAGCAAAACTGCAGATCAATTGCGATGTTTCCGCAAAATACACATCGCATTGCATTTCGGACAGCGCACCACATTCCGCGAATCCTTTACTATAAAGGAGTGATGACAACTGCTGCAATTGAACAGACGCCCCTTTACCAGCTCCCAGCCGGAACGGCGGTTGCGATGCAGCTCCCTTAACCATAAGAATATTATCAGTATCAGCCACAACGCAGCATAGAAAAACAGCCCGTCTGCAAAGGAAAATGGCAACATAAAGCCCTAACCCTCCTTCCAACGCACCGTAACCGTTACACTCTTACGGTTTTTCCGTAAATCCATGTCTCCAAGAAGCGCAACTACAACCGCATTGTCCAGCAATACATCTCCGCTGCTCTTAAGCACTTCCACCCGCG
Source organism: uncultured Victivallaceae bacterium (assembly GCA_944392655.1). GTDB lineage: Bacteria > Verrucomicrobiota > Lentisphaeria > Victivallales > Victivallaceae > CALXXL01. Next base: position 63,690 of record CALXXL010000004.1, on the reverse strand, counting down.
GAAGCTCATCTTCCCCGGAAAATTCCACCCGGTAACACGATACTATTTCAGCAATGCCAGCAATCTTATCCTCATATCCGGAAAAATCATAACGTTTTGACGGAATATAGCCTCCGGAAAAATCTATTTCAGGATAACGGCGGTCCAGAACTGCACCAACCCCACTGTGTGACAACAGTACCGGCAGCAACCCTGGCTCTATCACCCCCTCAGGACGCGGCGATATCTTTATCGCCACATCTGAAGGCAGCTCATAACTACCTCGTTCCACGACCTTAACCGGACGCTCTGCCGGTAAGGACGGACGGAGATCCGGCTGACGGCAAATATAACTGTAACCGACATCCTTGTCGCTCAATACAAATAAGGAGGGATCATGCACTTTTATATAACTCAACAATTCACAGGCCTCCGGATCCGATTCGTCGCTTAAATCAATTACCCCGACTTCCGGAAGCTCATAGCCCGCACGCTTCACCTGCTCTTCAGGACTCTTGAACAGAACCAGCAGCACCGCATGAAATAATAAAGTAAGTGACAACGCTGCAAATATATCGCAACGCCGGTAAAATTTTTCATCGTGTTTTAACAACGTCAACGACATATTACTCAAATACCGCCTGATCCATCTTACTGCCGGGCATCGTCGCATAAGTTACCGGAAGACCGGCTTTTCGCGCCAATGTCAGTATCTCCAGCGCATCTCCACTGCTCACACGGTAATCACAGTAGAGCAGTATGCGACTGCCACGCCCATCGATATTGCCCAACTCGGCCTTCAGCATATCCAGCGTCATCGGACGCTCATTGAAGTATATCTGATTCCCGCCGGGCGACCAGCTCACCGTTATTACATGACGCTCAAGCCCCCCGGAACTGTACGGCGCATCCACACGCGGCAACTCAAACTGTATCCCCGATATCTGAATAAATGAACTCGAGAAAAGAAAAAACAGCAGCAGTATGAAAAATACATCCACCAACGGCGTCAAATCAGGACGTCCGGAAAACTGCCGGAGTTTGGTGCAGAACTTCCGCCGGTGAAAATCATTGCAATTCGATCTGTTCACGCTTCGTCTCCGGATTCTGACTCCGCAACATTTTCCAGCTCTACCTCCGCCGCTTCACTGCGCGCTTTGTCCGCCCCACGCTGATGCGAGGCAAAAAAACGCAGCATCTCACGCGACGCTTTCTCCATGTCCAGCGTCATCGCATCCACACGCGACACCAGATAGTTGTACGCTACATAACACGGTATCGCTACCGCCAGCCCGGCCGCAGTGGTCAATAACGCCATGTTTAATGACGACGAGAGCAACGTCGCCGTCAGATAGGTCGACTCTTCCGCCGCGACCGTCTGAAACAGACGGATCATACCCAGTACCGTACCAAATAATCCCAGTAACGGCGCAATGTAACCTATCGTCCCCAATACCGCCAGCTTACGCTCCAACTTCGGAATCTCCGTTAAAGCCGCATCCTCCGCCGCAGACTCCAGATCCTTCTCCCCACGCTCACACGCAAGTATCATCGCCGTTAATACCCGCGCCGCAGGTCCCGGCGTGTGGTCACACAAACTGATCGCTTCTATAAAACCATCCCGCCTAAGAACATTCGTTAAACCGCGTATAAGCTCGTCTACCTTGATCTGATCCCGGTGAAATTGAAACCATTTCTCCAGAAATACATAAAAGGCTATCACACTGCACAGCACTATCGGCCACATAACCGGACCGCCATCCTGCATCAATCGAACAAACAACATAGACGATTTATTCTCCCTCTTTGCCCGTTACAAGCTGATTCTCCCGCTCTATCAGCTCCCTTAATTCCGTAAAATCACCCGACGGTGACAACTTCAATTGCTCCGCTAAATCAACCGTGCGCCCGGCTGCCGCCAGACCTTCAGCCGATGAAGACGATATATTCAATTCAACCGCCAGCTCCACCGCCAGCTTCAACCATAAAGATTCACCATCTGTAAATTCAACTCCATAACCCGACGCCGATATCAACATGCCGTTTAAAACAGTCAGCGCTCCATTACGGTCTCCCAGAAGTTTCAGCAATGAAGCCGTTTTATAACAGGTCTGCCAATAGAGCAGTCCATCTGAAACACTCAGCCCCGCATCCAGAAGTTTACGGTAGTGCCCCAGCGCCTCTTCCTGACGGGCAGGATCCTCCTCCAACGATCCGCTGCTGTAAAGACTGTCCGCTAAACGACCCTCCGCCGCCAACGCAAACTCTTTGTCCTGCGCCTGATTCAACGCATCGGAGAAAAACGCCGACGCACTCGTGTAATCCCCGGAGTTCATCGCCATGTCACCCAATGCAAAACTGCACTTCGCTTTCAGCTTATCCGGAGAAGAGGAGTTCAGCACCGATTCAAATAATCCGGACGCCCCCGATATATCTCCACGTTCCAACGCCAGCATGCCCTGCTCATAACGAACCTCACCCAACGCTTCAGCCGGGGAGTTGTCCGCATAATAAGATGCCATATCATCCAGCAGCTTTCCGGCGGCATCGTAATCTTTGTTCAACTTGAAAACATCCAGCTGCCACAACTGCGCACGCAGCGTGTAAGGAGAATCCGGATACATCCGCTTCATCTGATTCACCAGATCGTTCATGCGGTTCAAATTCCCCTGAAGATAACTCGAATATACCGCCAGATGCATCCCGTGCGCCGTAAGATCATACTGCGGATAACGCTGTATCAACCGCTGAAACAGATCACAGGCCCGGCCGTAATCTCCACGCTCAAACGATAAACGACCTGCCGCATATAATGCCTCCGGCGCCGATTCAGACAGCTGCCATAATACGCTGAAACTGTCATAAGCATTTATCGCTCCATCTATATCCCCGGAACTCTCAAGCAATCTCGCTTCCGCAAAATATCCACGCTCAGGCCACTCATCTATTCCCTGCGTCTTTAATTTTCGCGCACTCTCCAGCGCCGCAACATAATCACGCTTGTTCGCCTGCGACTCCATCATCACATACAACGCAGGAAAACGCCAACGCGTGTTCTTTTCCCCCGCAATAACCGACAACTCTATTGCACGGTCGTAATTCTGATTGTCATAATAATGACGCGCAAGCAGATAATTACCTTCGGCACGCTCATCATCACTCTGCCCCAGCGCAGTCATCTCTCCCAGCAGCTTCTCAACCTCTTCAGGACGATCCAGCTCCGCCAGCACCACCGCTCCTTCGCGCGCCGCCACCAGACGCACCGCATGAGGCGCTCCGGCATCATAAAACAGTTCGCAGTAGACTACCGCCGCCCCCGCAAGCTGTTTACCGCGCACCAGCAGGTGCGCCAACTGCAATGTGTTTTCATAACGGTCTGAATCATCAGGAAAATAGGCCAGATAACGGCGCATGAGATCCGCCGCACGCTGGTAATGACCCGCCTTGGCCTCCAAATCCATAAGCGCGGTAAGTATGTAATTGCGCTCATCCAAACCGGGAGCGTAATTGAATGCCTCATTCAGAAACTCCGCACCATCTGTTAATGCATCATTGGCCAGAAAGTGATCCGCCAGTTTTAATGCTATATAATAACGCAGTGTCTCCGGACGCTCCATCCCGGGCAATTCACGGTATACCGACGCCGCTTCGGTAAAACGTTTCTCTATTAAATATTGGTTCACCTGCAGCAGTTTGACCATTCCAGCCTGACGGCTCGTAGTCTCTCCCGACGACAGATTCGCAAGCGCTTCAGCACTTTCCGACAGCTCCCCGCCCTGCTGCAATGCGTATACATAACGGAACGACGCATCAAAGGACGGCAACGCTTCATTCAGAAGTTTATAACTCTCCGCCGCCGCTTTGTAACGCTTTTGCAGCATCAGACTCTCACCCAATGCAAACTGAAGCGGACCAAACAGGTAATCCGGCAGTTCCGCCGTGGCCAGCAACTCACGCAGCAGCGTCTCCGCTCCGCTGAAATCACGCTTCAGCATCAATACCTCGGCATCCAACGCCCTGCCGACAAAATCATCCAGCCCGTTACGCTTGAATTCCGCTATTTCTCGCTCGGCCGAGGCAATATCGCCTTTTTGCAGATAGAGATTAACCAGCCTTACACTGCTGTCCTGCAACGACTGCGTGTCTCCACGCACCAACGCCGCTGAGGCATATTCCCGGTAAAGCTGTTCCGCCAGAGCATAATCCCCCAGCGACAGCGCCGCATCACCTTCACGACGGGCACGGTATCCGTCAAAATTATCCGCAACATCAGGAAGTACGCTCTCCGGAGTACCGGCAAGCGCACCTTCCGTTGCCTGTGCATATCCACACACCGGCAGCAGCAACAGCGCCAGAACCCCGATTTTACAATACTTCCCGAACATGACCATATTCCAACATTAACCCTGATCTTCAACGCTCTCATCCGCCGCAACGGCATCGCTCTTTTCCACGATCGCTTCCCCTCCGGCAGCCTTTTCCCGGATCTTTTCAAGTATCCTTTCCTGCAATGCCGGATCGGAATCCAGCAGCGCCTTGGTCGCTTCACGCCCCTGCGCCAACTGTTCACCTTCAAAAGAAAACCACGAACCGCGCTTTTCCACTATGCCCAAATCCGCACCTACATCCAATATCGAACCGGAACGCGATATCCCCTGGGAATAGGTTATGTCAAACTCAGCCACCCGGAACGGCGGCGCCATCTTGTTCTTGATTATCTTTACCCGGGTACGGTTGCCGTTCGCTTCACCCGCCGCATCCTTCAATACGTTGATCTTGCGGATATCCATACGGATCGACGCATAGAACTTCAGAGCGTTACCGCCGGTCGTCGTCTCCGGATTTCCGAACATCACCCCGATCTTTTCCCGGATCTGATTCGTGAATATTACGCAGGTACGGCTCTTCGCCGCCGCACCGGTTATCTTACGCAACGCCTGCGACATCAGACGCGCCTGCAAACCCATGTGAGAATCACCCATCTGACCCTCTATCTCTGCACGAGGAACCAACGCCGCCACCGAGTCCACCACCAGCACGTCTATCGCATTGCTCCGGATCAGCGAGTCAGCTATATTCAGCGCATCCTCACCACAGTCCGGCTGCGCTATCAACAGATCATCCGTGTTTACCCCAATCTTGCGCGCATAGACCGGATCAATCGCATGTTCCGCATCCACTATCGCACAGATGCCGCCGGCTTTCTGAGCATTCGCTATAACATGCAGACACAACGTCGTCTTACCGCTCGACTCCGGCCCGAAGATCTCAACTATACGACCACGCGGCAAACCACCAATACCAAGCGCCAGGTCAAGCGCTAATGCACCAGTCGATATCGTGGCAACTTCACCATAACGCCCGGTGTCCCCCAGACGCATGATCGAACCTTTGCCAAACTCCTTTTCTATCTGACTTATCGTTATTTCCAGACTCTTCGCCCGGCTGTCCGCTGATAACGGAGCATTTTCTTTTTCTTTCGCCATAATCTTATCTTCTCCCACAACAAGCTGCTTAAATATCCAGATTCTTTACCCCGGCCGCATACTTTTCAATATATTCACGCCGCGGCTCAACCATATCTCCCATCAGCAGTGTAAACATACGTTCCGCCTGTACCGCATCCGCCATCGTTACCTGTATCATCTTGCGGCGCTCAGGATCCATAGTCGTCTCCCACAGCTGAGTCGGATTCATTTCACCCAAACCTTTGTAACGGCTGATCGATAATCCGGAGGCACCATTGTCACGCACCTTTTCAAACAGCTGTTCCAGACTCTTAAGATCCAACTGCTTTTCTCCATCTGTAATACGGTACAGCACCCGATCACCATGGAAAATATCCAAAGCCCCAAGACCATATTCCCGCGCCTCCGACAACAATTCCTCGCAATCCGACGCTTCAAAGATCTCCACCGCTTCAACTCCGGCATTGGATGTCACCTCTTCCGCCCCGTCTATCGTTCCAGGAACCGTGTTCTCCAGATGCAGACGTACACGCGCATCACGCAGCAGCTGGTACTCTTCCTCCGCCGTCGCAGCAAACACCGTACTGGATTCACCATCCTCTTCACGGATATAGATCTCCGCTACCGGACACTTGCCGTGCTCAGCTACATAGTCAAAGTATTTCAATACATCTACACCATTGCGGCGCAATCCCGCGGCCGCATGGTTGAACCGGGTGAAAAGATCCACCAGCGCTTTTATACGCCCGGATTCCAACTGCGCTCCGGCGGCATCCGTAACTACAATATCCTCACAACCAAGATTGATTAAATAGGCATCCAGCTGTTCCTCGTTGTCTATATAGCGCTCCTGCTTGCGCCGCGTAATCTTGAACAGCGGAGGATTGGCTATGTAAACATAGCCCGCCTCGATCAGCGGCTTCATCTTCCGGTAGAAGAAGGTCAAAAGAAGCGTGCGGATATGTGAACCGTCCACGTCAGCATCGGTCATGATTACCACACGGTGATAACGCGCCTTTTCCACGTTCATCCCACGGTCGTTTTCACCATCGCCAATACCTTCAACTCCACAGCCGATAGCCGCAATCAATGACTGGATCTCCTTGTTCTCCAGAATTTTGTCCATCCGCGCCTTTTCCACATTCAACAGTTTACCGCGGATCGGCAGAATCGCCTGAAATTCACTGTTGCGCCCCTGTTTGGCTGAACCGCCGGCCGAGTCCCCTTCCACTATATAAAGCTCGCACTCCGCCGGATTACGGTTCGAGCAGTCCGCCAGCTTGCCCGGCAGACTCGTGCTCTCCAATGCACCCTTGCGCAAAACCATGTCGCGCGCTTTACGCGCCGCTTCACGCGCACGCGCCGCCGTCAAACCCTTGTCGATTATCGCCCGGCCAACCTGAGGGTTCTCTTCCAGAAATGACGCAAGGTTCTCGTTGATCACAGATTCTACTATACCGCGAACTTCTCCATTGCCCAGCTTCGTCTTCGTCTGACCTTCAAACTGCGGATCGGGAACCTTTACCGAAATGATCGCCGTCAGACCTTCACGGGTGTCGCTGCCGGTCATCGCACGCTCGTTCTTCAATAAATTGTTGTTCTTCGCGTAGTTATTCAAAGTACGGGTCAAAGCACCCTGAAATCCGGTGAGGTGAGTGCCGCCTTCATGCGTATTGATGTTGTTCGCATACGAGTGGATGTTTTCACTGTAGCCATCGTTATACTGCATCGCCAGCTCTACATCAATCCCGTCCTTTTCGCGGTGGAAATAAATCGGCGCAGCCGGAATCAACGCCTCCTGGTTCGTATTGGCATTCAGATGCTGGACAAATTCAACTATACCACCCTCAAAATGGAAGGTCTCTTCCCGCGCCGGCTGACCCGCTTCCACCCGCTCGTCCACAAGCGTAATCGTAATCCCGCGGTTCAGAAACGCCAGCTCACGCAGACGCGCCGCAAGCACATCCCACGAAAATACTATGTCCGGGAAAATTTCCGGATCCGGATGGAATGTCACCATCGTACCGTGTTTGTCCGAATCACCAAGACGCACCAAAGGCGACGTTGTTACCCCGCGCGCAAATTTGATCTCCCAGGCTCCACCATCCCGGTGCACCACCACGCTCAGCCAGGAACTCAAGGCGTTTACGCACGATACACCTACCCCATGCAAACCACCGGATACCTTGTAGGAGCTGTGGTCAAATTTACCCCCGGCATGCAGCACTGTAAGCACCACTTCCACCGCAGGCTTGCCTTCCCCTTCGTGCATGTCCACCGGAATACCGCGACCATCATCCACCACGCTTACCGAATTGTCCGTATGCACCACAACTTTGATCTTTGATGCGTAACCGGCCAACGCTTCGTCTATCCCGTTGTCCACCACTTCGTAAACCAGATGATGCAATCCGCGGGTCGTCGTATCGCCTATATACATACCGGGACGGAGACGCACCGCCTCCAGCCCCTCTAAAACTGTAATTTTACTCGCACTGTATTCACCGCCGCCAGACGGCGCTTTTTTGCTCATTTCAGACATGTGTACCCCTTTATATATATTAAAATAAAATTATCACTTTTACACATGAAATAAGATACACTGATTCACCCGATTTACAAGGAAAAACAGAAGAAAAATGACCCGCTTTAAGAGAGGATTTCAATACTTATTCCAGCACGGAGAATATCGATGCCGCACTTAACGGCCCTTCACGCAATATCCGCACTTCAGATCCGGAGACATCCACCACGGTCGAAGCCAGTGAACCTGACGGCAGAGCACCGCCATCCACCGCTATCGCAGGAGTCCCATTCAGCCCCGAAAGCGCATCCGCACAGTTGAGCGCTGCCGGCATTCCGGACAGATTCGCACTGGTCGACGCTAAAGGCTCTCCCAGCTCACGCAACAGCGCCAACACAAATTCATGATCCGGTATCCGGATACCCAGAGTGCCACCGCCAACCAGCCCCGTGATTATCGTTATCCTGCCCGGAGTAAAAGCCCGGAAAAGACGTTCCGCTTTGTCATTTATTTCCGCCCCGTAACGACGGGCAGACTCCACATCCAACGCAAACATCGACAATGGCTTACGCCCATCTCGCTGTTTAAGTTGGTAAATCTCCGCCACCCCCTCAGGATCATCCCAGCGGCATACCAGCCCATATACCGTCTCCGTAGGCAGCGCCGCCACCGCTCCGCGTTGACGCAGAACTCCGGCGCACTCCAATACCGCAGAAGACAATCCGCTTTCAGAAAGTGTGAGCGTTTTCATGGTGAAGATTTTATGACCTGCATGTTTTCCGGATAAAAAAATGGAGCGGGTGACCGGAGTCGAACCGGCGTCGCCAGCTTGGGAAGCTGGAGCATGACCGTTTTGCTACACCCGCAAACAAAGATACTATTAAAATAGTCCTCATATCGTTAAAAGTCAAATCTGCGCCGGAAGTTTAACTCTTATAATTTCTTCTTTTTCAGCTTTTTTATCTGATCACGGATATCCGCCGCACGCTCGAATTCCAGCTCACCGGCCGCACGGAACATCTCTTTTTCCAACTCTGCCAGAAGTTTGTTGAAATCTTTTTCATTCAACAGCGCCGCATCATCCATACCAAGCTCCGCCGCCTCGCCAAGAACCGCAGCCGCGGCATCCTGCGAGTTGTGCCGCGCACGACTGCGGACACTCTCACCCACAACATCAGCAATCGTTTTCCGCTTCTCTTTAATGATCGTCTTCGGAACGATATTGTGCTCTTTGTTGTACGCCTCCTGCAACTCACGGTGCTGCGCAGTTATATCCATAAGCTCACGCATACTGTCGGTAATCGTTTCACCATACAGAATGACCCGCCCGTCCGCATTGCGCGCCGCACGGCCCGCAACCTGTATCAGAGAACGCGTTGAACGCAGAAAACCCTCCTTGTCCGCATCAAGTATCGCCACCAGCGCCACCTCAGGGAGGTCTATACCCTCACGCAGAAGATTGATCCCTATCAGACAGTCAAAGTCACCATCCCGCAGCTTATTCAATACACGCACCCGCTCCAGAGCATCAAGTTCACTGTGCAGATAACTGCAACGCAAGCCGGTTTCGCTTAAATAATCTGCCAGACGCTCGGAGTTCTTCTTCGTTAACGTCGTTATTATCGCACGTTCCCCGCGGGATGCACAGTTCCGGACCTCCGCCATGACATCGTCAATCTGTCCTGCCAGCGGACGCACCTCGATCAATGGATCCAACAACCCCGTCGGACGGATGATCTGATCCACCGTCTCACCACCACTGCGCTTCAATTCATAATCCCCGGGCGTGGCCGAGACAAATATCGTCTGTCCCGCCAACGCTTCAAATTCATCAAACTTCAGCGGACGGTTGTCCAATGCCGTAGGCAGACGGAAACCGTGGTCTATCAATGTCTGTTTACGGCTGCGGTCCGCCTTATACATCGCCTGCAGCTGCGGCAGAGTAACATGCGATTCGTCTATTATCATCAGCTTGTCTTCCGGGAAATAATCCAACAGGCAGAATGGTCTGCTCCCGGGTTTGCGATTCGATAAGTGCAATGAGTAATTCTCTATTCCACCGCAATAACCAACCTCTTTCATCATCTCTATGTCGTAAATCACCCGCTGATACAAACGCTGCGCTTCCACCAGCAACCCGTGCTCCTCAAACCACGTCACACGCTCACGCATCTCCGCCATAATCCGATCCGCTGCCAGTGCAATCCGCTCCGCCGGCATCACAAAGTGACGGCACGGAAATATCATTACCGAATCCGGACGCGTTATCATTTTGCCCGTCAACGGCTCATGACGCGATATCGACTCAATCTCATCCCCCCAGAAACTGATACGGATAAACATATCACGCTGAGGTTCAAATATATCCACCGAATCCCCCCGCACACGAAACTGACCGCCGTTCGGCGCGGTATCGTTACGTTCATACTGAATGTCCACCAAGAGATGCAGGAAATCATTGCGCTTGATCTTTTGACCTACCTTCAGCGTTACGCACATCTCCGCATAATCTTCAGGCGAACCAAGACCGTATATACAAGATACGCTGGCTACGACAATTACATCCCGGCGCTCCGTAAGACTCGTAGTGGCGGAAAGACGCAGACGCTCTATATTCTCATTGATGCTGGCGTCTTTCGCTATATAGGTGTCCGTCTGCGGAATATAGGACTCCGGCAGGTAATAGTCGTAATAACTTATAAAATATTCTACCGCATTCTCCGGAAAGAAACTCTTGAATTCACTGTAAAGCTGCGCCGCCAGAGTCTTGTTATGCGACAATACCAGTACCGGACGATCCAGACGGCTGATCATATTCGCCAGCGTAAACGTTTTGCCCGAACCTGTCACCCCACGCAATACCTGGCTCATTTTCCCGGCCGCCAATCCGGACAGCAAACCGGATACCGCCTTGCCCTGATCCCCGGAAAGATTGTATTCACTGTGCAGCTTAAATAAACTCATCTCCGCTCCTGCGCTGAATTTTCACCCTATCTCTAATATACCGCAACCGACTCTCATAGTCAACACCAATAAAAAAACCGCACCCCGGATATCACGGAATGCGGTCGGTTTTTATCAACTCTCTTTACGGTTCACGCACCGATTCATCCAACATCTTGATCAGCGGATGGAAAATGTAGCTGATAATCCGGCGGTCACCCGTGATAATCTCAGCCTGTCCTTCCATACCGGCTTTCATAATGAAGTTTTCCGGCTCTTTCGTGAACTTCTGCGTAATGCGCACCTTGCCGCGATAATAGGTGTTGCCTGTCAGCGCCGTGGCCATGTCAGTAGGCTGATTCCGCGTAAAGGTGTCTTCACTTATCATGTAAAGTTCACCTATCATCTTACCCCAGGTCTGGAATGGATACGGATTCAGCTTCACCGTGACACGGTCGCCCACCTTTACCTTGCCAACATCCTTCGCCGGAATCTCTATTTCCATTATGAAATCTTCTTCCTTCGGAATCAGCATGATCACCGGCTCGGCTTCACGCACCGCAGAACCTATCGCATATTTCGCCACTTCGTGCACAACCGCATCACAGGGTGCAACCAGTTCGTAGTAGTCCTGCATACGCTTGACCTTCTCAAACTGCTCCTTCGCCGTAGTGAGATTCTGCTCGGAAGTATTATACTCTTCTGAAATCTGCTGGTGCCACTGGTCGATAAACGCCTGACGCTGAGCATGATTGCTCGCCAACTGACTCTCATAAGACGGCAGCGCATTGCGGTAGTTGGTCAACTGACCTTCATAATTGATCCGGTTCATCTCTATATTAACCAGATCCAGAGCCGCAGTCGCCTGTTTTGCTACCAACTCACGGTAAGCTACCACCATTTTGGTAAATTCTTCCAGCAATGCTTCAAGATTCTTGATACTGTCATTAGTGGCTTTTATCTGACTTTCAGTGGTGGCTATTAACGCTTTGTAATAGTTATCCTGCGATTCATACGAACGCTTACGCTGATTGAACAGCGCCAACTGTATCTGCTGATTGTGGTCCTTCGGATCAGTCGGAACATATTCACGCCCCTCAAATTCTGCCAGCAAACGATCGTATTCCGGCTGAAGTTTGGCAATCTGTTCTGAAATATTGCGGTAATCCGCTTCATTCAGAGTCGGGTCAAAACGCAACAGCACATCACCCTCTTTTACTTCATCACCTTCAGAAACCAGTATCTCCGAGATTATCATTCTATCCAGAGGAGACATCGTTATACCAGGCGTCAGTGAAACCACTTTTCCATTACACTGCACCAGCACATCCACCTTGCAGACACTCGCCCAGATGATCGCTATCAGCAGAAAACCAAACAGCCACAGCACACCGGCACTCGCCCACCACGGCAGCTTGCGGTTAGCCAGCTCAATCGCATCAGGCTGAAACTCTATTACATCATTGGATAATACCAATTCATTTTTCTTCTTGCTCATCGCTAAATACCCCCTTTAAGCCTGATGTCGGCCAAGCTGCTGCTGCCAGAACTCTTTGTAGGTACCAGGTATGCTCATCAGTTCCTTATGCGGCGCCAACGCGGCACGAACACCTTCCTCAAGCACCAGAATCTGACTCGCTCCAGATACAATACTCAGACGGTGCGAGATTATCAGCACCGTACGCCCACGCGACATAGCCGCCAGGTTGTTCTGGATCACCATTTCACTTTCCGGGTCCAGCGCACTCGTCGCTTCGTCAAATATCAATATCGCCGGGTTAGTCAACAGCGCACGCGCTATCGCCAGACGCTGCTTCTGACCACCGGAAAGGTTAGACGCATTCTCTTCCAGCATCGTATCATAACCCTTCGGCAGCTTCTGCACAAACTCATCCGCTCCGGCAAGTTTGGCCGCATAGATAATCTCTTCCAGCGTAGCTGAACGTTTGGTCAGACAGATGTTTTCACGCACCGTACCGTTGAAGAAGTAGTTCTCCTGCAATACAACACCAATACTGCTGCGCAGGTGCGTCTTGTCTATTTCACGAATGTCAATACCGTCTATCTTGATAATCCCGCTCTGCACCGGATAAAGTCCCTGCAGCAGCTTCGTCAACGTCGTCTTACCCGAGCCGCTGCGCCCGACTATACCAAGAGACTGCCCCGATTTTACTTCCAGAGAGAAGTTCTTGATTACCTGCGGCGTGTCCGGCGTATACTGGAACGTAACATTTTCAAACGTAATGTTACCCTTTAACGGATTGCGTACACCGCCACCAGCCGGCTCGGACGGCGTATTCATTACTACGCCAAGCATCTTTACCGAAAGCGCAACCTGCTGGTATTCATGAACCAACGCCACCATCCGCACCAGAGGACCGGTTACACGGCCGGAAAGCATCTGGAAGGCTATCAATTCACCCACCTGCAATTGCAGGTCAAATACCATCGTTGTTCCCATATAGATGATCGTTACCGTCATCAGCAGCTCTAAAAACTGGCTCAGCGTCTTCGCCGTCATAGAAATCTTACCCACACGGAAATAGGCGTTGATCGCAAATGCCGTCGAGTCATTCCACGCTTTCTCCTGCACCGGCTCTATCGCCAGAGATTTTACCGTGCGGATACCGTGTATCGCTTCAACCAGCATACTCTGACGCTTACCTTCAGCATTGTACAACTCATGCAGACGGCGCTGGAACGGACGGATCAAGGTACCGATCACTATCGCCATCATCAGCGAAAACGCCATTACCACCAGCGTTAAACGTACACTGTACAGCAGCAGGAACGGTATAAATACCACCAGAGTCGAAACTTCCAACGCTGTAAAGAACAGATTCCCGGACAGGAAGCCGCGGATCTTTTCCGTCTGCTGCATGTGTTTGAGCAATACTCCCGACGGAACCCGCTCAAAGAAGTCTATCGGCAGACGCATCAGGTGACGGAAGGTCTTCGTCGCCGTATTGATGTCAATTTTATTCGTAGCAAAAAGCAACAGATAACTGCGCAGATACTCCATAAATGCATTGAATATCAACGCCACACATACACCGATCATCAGCACGTTCAACGTCTGATAAGTGCCGTTTGCCAGAACCTTGTCCACCACTATCTGGAAGAAAAGCGGAATCACCAGCGCAATGGCCGTCATCGCCAGAACTGCCAGCGCTATCTGACCAAAAACTCCCTTGAGCTTGAAGAATTCAGGCAGAAACCACAGCAAACCGAACGGCTGGTTCTCATCTGTAAGTTTGTAAATGCGCTTTAACAGTATCCCTTCGCCGGAACAGGCTTCTTCATACTCTTCCTGACTCCAGTAGAGAAAACGCTGACTGCTCGTATCCGGACGGGTTTCAGGGTCTACCAGCACCAGATTCTTGTTGTTCTCATCGTTGGGACGGAATCCGCACAAAACTACATAACGGCCATTTTTCTTGCGCGCAATTGCAGGATAAGCCCGGCCAAGTTTGCCAAGTTTACTCCAGGGCAAAGCAACCGATTTCGCCTTCATCTCATGGTCGGTCGCCATCTTGAGCATCAGACGTTCAGTCGGCTCTTCATCCGATATGGCATATTCATGCATCAGCTGGCGCATGTCCAGCGGCAGATTATGATGCTTGGCTATACTGGTTATACAGAATAACGCAGTGTGTTTAGTCGTGTCTATCGGCTGAAGATTGCGGAAAATCAGAACTTCCCCGCTCCATTTGGAGTCCACCTGCGCATAATCACACGAACCCACCTTCTGCGGCCCGTTGATCGACGGGTCAAACAACGTTACCTTGCCCTGCGCTACCACCTGCGCAAAATCAACTACGCATATCCAGTTGTTGTTCTTCAACTTCAACAACGCCGGACCACGGTAATAACCAAATTCATCTACTCCTTTGTGCACCAGAAGCGGACTGAGCTCCAGATGCTCGGACAAACTCAACAACGCTTTGCCACTGTCCTCCGCGTAGGCCTCCAGAACCTCCGGAGTGATCAGCGCGTCAAAATTGACATTGCGCCGCAGATTGTTCATCAGCGAATTAAGACAAACAATCCCAGTCGGATATTGTACTGTTTCCATAAATGTCTCTAACTATTTATTCCTCAATTAATAAATGTATGCGGAAAACTTCAAGGTTTCCCGCAGCATATCTGAACTGCAAAACTCACACCCTTTTTGCGTCAAATGGTAATAGAACACGCTTTAAAGCGTTTGTCAAGAGTAAATATTTATACGGTAAATTATTTTTCCAAAAACTCTATCTCCACTCCGGCAGCCGAAAGCTCGTCCAGCAAACCGCGATTCGCTTTCACTTTGCCTATTATAACTATTTTATCTATACCCACATACCGGATCGCTCCGGCACAGTAGGCACAAGGCGCATCCGATAAATACAATACCGCATTTTCCACGTCAGACACCTCACGCAACAGCTTGATCACGGCATGGCGGTCTGCCAATAACGATGGCGCATTCCGCGATGGCGCAACTTTGCCATTCAATACCGCCGCTCCGGCACAATTATGCACATCCGACAAAGCCAGCGCCGCACGGTACCTGTTATACCACTCCTCATGCTCTATCTGATACTGATCCATCTCCGGAGTAGACGGAGATTTCTCTGATTCAACCACTTCAGTTATCACAGGTTCCGGAGCCGGGGCAGGCACTTCAGCCGTTTCTGTCGGATACGGAGCGGAATCAACCGGAGTTTCCTTAGCAATTTCTACCGGTACAGTGACGGGTTCAACCGGAGTTTTTTTCGCAACTTCTACCGGAGTTGGTGCGGATTCAACCGGCACGGTCACTTCAGCCGTTTCTGCCTGAGACGGAACCGGAGCAGCAGCTTTTTCTGTTTCAGCCGTAGCAACTTCTGCCGGTGTTGTAATACGGTACTCCGATACCGCGGCAACCACCGGAGCAGCAGCTCTTCCTGCACCACGCAACGGCAGATTCTTATTCAAAAATGACTCTACCGAACTCAATACAATCTCTATATTCTCACGACTGCCCAGTACCCCCGCATCGGACGCACCAGCCGTCGCCAATTCCGACCCCGCCGGCAGAAGCACTATCGCCTCCAGCGCCGCATTACGACCCGCCGGAACCGGCTTCGCCACCAGCAGCGAAGGCACCTGCAATACACCGGGATTCAGCAGCCATACCGAACCGGATACATGCAGCTCTTTCCATATCTCCGGCAACGCTCCGGCTGGTGCAGACGGAAGTTCATCAAATTTTCCCAGTCCGGTAAATACCGGATCCAGCAATATCAGCCGTTCAACTTTGTCCGGCTCCATCACCGCATAGTTGCCGGCAACCGTACCGCCCCAGCCAACTCCGCATAAGACAACTGCACCGGGATTGGCCGCCAATATCTTATCTACCGCACCGGCAACCGACGCAACCGCATCATCACTATCAAATCCGGCAGGCACATTCTCCCAATTCAGAATCCACACCCGGTACCCGGCTCGATCAAGCATCTTCACCAGTGACTGCCCGGGCAAACGGTGGTCAAACACCTCTCCACCGCCATAATAGTCGGACACCAGAAGAACATTGCGGCTTCCAGACTCCGTCTTTTCCACCAGCTCCTGCCCCATCACCGCTAGCGATATGACGCTGAACAACCAACAACAGATAAAATATCTTCTCATTTCATCCCTCTCCACAACTCAATTTCCGCACACAGTTTATCCACATCCAGCGGATAACTGATGACCTCACCCTCCGGATGCTGATGCCGGAACCAGGTGAACTGCCGCCGGGCAAATTGCCAGGTCTTTGTAATTATACGGTCGGACATCTCTTCATAACTGAGCCTGCCCGACAGGTACTCTCCTATTATATCATACCCCAGCGCCTGACGCGCAGTGGGCGATTCCAGCAGACCGGCCTTTATCGCACTCCCGGCCTCCTCTATCCAGCCATCCTGCAGCATCTTCGCAGTCCGGGCCGCAATACGGCGCTTCAACTCTTCACGCTCCGGCAGAAGTATAAACATCTTTGCATCACAGCGCAGCCGCTTTTCCCCACTCTGCAGCTCAGACAGCCGCCGGCCGGAAACCCGAAATACCTCCAACGCACGGATAAGTTTGCGCCGGTGCTTTTCCCACCTATCATAAGAGACCGGATCACACTCACGAACCAGACGCTTCAGCTCCGCTTCACCAGACTCATTGTCGTACAATCTGTCCAGCTCTTTCCGCACTACCGCATCCCCGGGAAGCTCATCCAGACCATACAGCAGCGCCTTCAGGTACATTCCCGTACCACCGACTACCACCGGCAACGCCCCGTGCAAAGATACTTCATCTATCGCAAGTTCAGCCAACTCCAGATAACGGTACACATCAACCGGAACCGAAAAGTCAAATACGTCTATAAGATGATGCTTTACCCGGCGCTGTTCAGCCGCATCCGGCTTCGCCACCCCAATCGACAAACCACGGTAGAGCTGCATCGAATCCCCGGAGATGATCTCTCCATTCAAACGCTCCGCCAACTCCAGACCAAGCGCACTCTTGCCCCCGGCCGTCGGCCCCGCAATTACCAGAAGTTTAGTTGCCCGATTCATCCCGCGACGCTTCTTTGCCCGCAGCAGGCCTTAACAGACAGGAAAGTATATATAGAGCAGCTCCGCAGCAGATCGCACAATCCGCTATATTGAACGTCGGATAACGGTAACTGCCAAAAGTAAAATCAAGAAAATCTACTACCTCGCCACGCCATAAACGGTCGATCGCATTGCCGATTATACCCGAAAATATCACCGCAAGAAAATAGTAGCGCTCGACATATCCCTCGGTAAGTTTACGATAGTAAAACAGCCCGGCTACCAATACCGCCACGGCCACTATCAGCAGAAACCCGGTGTGCCCGTGGAATATACCCCAGGCTGCCCCCTTGTTGGTGACAAATGTCAACGAAAAAAAATCCGGTATGACCTCTATCGGACCCTTTACCGCCAGAACCTGTTCAGCCCATACCTTCGTAAGCTGATCCAACCCCAGCAGCACCAGACCCAACAGCCCGGAAATAACTAAAACCGCACGTTCATGTGCGGTTTTATATTCAACTTTACCTTTTATCGCCATCAGAATCAATCAACGTACGGATTGTGCCCGTCGTTCTTTTCCCTGATGCTCTTGCATTTTACGCAATATATCGCATACGGCTTCGCTTCCAGACGAGCCTCCGGAATCTCCGCTCCACAGTCGTGGCACTTGCCATATTCATGATCAAGCAAACGCTGAATCGCATCATTTATCATGTCCAGCACACTGCCGTCATCCGTCATCAGCTGCAGCTCCATCTCATTCCGGGAACTGTCAGCACCAACGTCGGCCATGTGCGTCGTAACCCCGCGCTTGTCCGCATTCGAGGCATCCAGAGCGTTCTCTGCATGACTTTTCATATTGCCGGCGATCACATCCCGGTATTGAAGCAGAAGATTATAATACTTCCGTTCTTTTTCAGTGAAATTGTCGATTTTATCCACATCTGCTTGTTTTACCATCTTATTTACCCTCTTGCGGCAAAGCATTTAATTATAAAAAAATATTTTACGCTCGCTAAAGTAGCACTGTTTTTCCAATTTGCAAGTGATTATTATTTTTTTTACAGAACAATAATAATTAATCAGTTAAAATAAATCCTCAATTACGCCGGCGCAACAGTTTAAGCACCGTCGCAACTCCGGGAAAATCACGGAAAAGAAAAACACGGTCCGGATTCCCGGCGACAAATTCGTCCACAACCGTTCCTGAGCCAGTAAGAGAGCGATCAACTCCAATAAGCAGACGCTCAATGTACGGAATTGAACCTGAATTGAACCCGCCGATCCTTTCCATTAAAGCATTCGCATGGAAGCGGTGAAACAGCTCAAGATAATACTCCTCCCCATCAGATACACGCCTGAAAGTGAAGTCCGGCACTATTATTCCGCCACCCTTTAACTTCAACACTTCTCCTCCATACTCTATTGTGTATTCCGGACTGTTTTCCGCAAAGTGACGCTGGAAAAGTTTTATCTCCTCCGGTAAATAATTAGAATAATGTCGGTAATGACTGACCAA
The DNA here is from genome assembly GCA_944392655.1 of uncultured Victivallaceae bacterium. Classification (GTDB taxonomy): domain Bacteria; phylum Verrucomicrobiota; class Lentisphaeria; order Victivallales; family Victivallaceae; genus CALXXL01. The sequence continues at coordinate 44,700 of CALXXL010000004.1, read as the reverse complement.
ACCGCTCTGCTCATCCAATATCAGACGATAGGGATGCAAACCGTTTTCCAACTCTATATCACACTTGAGACGCCATTCGCTCATCGTTGCCACCGCCGGAAAAAATACCGCCAGCTGCAATCCGTATTTGCGGTTGTCACTCAATAACGCCAGAGGACCAGAGACTTTTAAAGTAACCACCCCTTTATCCCGTTTTATCTCCGCTAAAAGACGGCAGAACTTCAGATATTTGAAGATATTGCGCAGTTTTACCGTATCCGGGTTGCGGAAGGTTATCTCCAGCTCACGCGCCCGCATCAGCAACCCCTGTACCTGCGCCATATTGTACAACTCAAGCACACCGCGACCGCTTATATCCTTGAATTTATCCACAATATCGTTTTCCGGTAGATCTCCGTAAATATCCATCCCGTCAGGCACCGGAAGCGCATTCTGAAAATCAACCAGCTCCTGATATCTCCCAGAACGGAGCAGTTCCCCGGAAAGCGCAAACAGTTTACTGCGCACAATGGCGAAATCCTCTCCATGCGATGATCCACCGCCACGCCAGTTGACCCGCTTGAACAATAGCGACGCCAACGCCTGCGCAAACTTTATATCCGTACTGCCGGATCCGGCATTCTGTACCGCTTCCTCCAGCATTCGCCACCGCCACGACTCCTTCTCCGCGGTACGGAAAAGCTCCAGAAGCATATCCGAGGTATCCAATGCGGCAATATCATCGATACGCTTGAATACTATCTTTAAATAATCGCCCGAACGGCGGTATTTCAAATATTGTTTGCTCAGCATAACATCAACTCCGTGTCTTGCCGCGGTAGGCCGAATGACCACGGCGGCGCTTCATCGCATAAACCTCCGCCGTCCCCGAATTGACCAGTTCATACAGTATCGCCTGCTTGCCGGGCCTCCCGCGCAATATACGCCCGAGACGCTGAACATGTTCACGTACACTGCCGGAACCGGATACCACTATGCCGATCGACGCTTCCGGCACATCAACCCCCTCATTTAATACCCGGCTCGCTACCAGTACAGGATAGATGCCTTCCCGGAAACCATCCAGCCAGCTCTTCCTCTCCACCGCCTTTGTAGAATGCGTAATGACCGGAAAACAGAACGTCCGGCCGATCTCGTAGGCCATGGCGTTGTCCGCGGTAAATATCAGTATCCGCTCATCCCGGTGACGACACAGTATACGCCACACCGCCGCCAGCTTTGCCGCTCCGCGACGCGACAACTCACGTTGACGCAAATAAGATAAAAACGCCCGGCGGCCATCCGGACGGCGCGATACGGCGATCAGAAAATCACGCCACCCGGAATCTTTCCCGAAATCAATCCGGTTGCGCACGGCAAAATCACGGTAAACAGCGCGGTGATATTCGTACTCTTCTTTCTCTTTGCCGGTCAGTTCCAATACCACCGATTTCACTGTATAAGGCGCCAGCGTCTCCCCTTCCAGTTCCGCCACCTCAACCCGGTAGATTATATCGCCAAGAAGCTCGTAAAGACGCATGAGCCGTTCCGGATCCGGATCCAACTCCGGCGTGGCCGACAATCCCAACCGGTACGGCGCAATACTCTGCTCCGCCGCAGTCCGGTACACCGCCCCTGGCAGATGATGGCATTCATCACATATCAGAAGTGCAAAACTACCGCCAAGCTCCTCCATGTAGATAACCGCTGAATCATAGGTGCTTACCGTGATCGGCAGCACCCGCTTCTCTCCTCCGCCCAGCATCCCTATCTCCACCCCGAACAGCTTCTTTAAAAGAGAGTGCCACTGCAGAAGAAGGTCGATCGTCGGTACCAGTACCAGCGCAGGACGCTGAAGTTTACGGATAGCCATCGCCGCCAGAAAACTTTTGCCTCCCCCGGTCGGCAATGCAACTATCCCGCGCCATTTATTCCGCTTCCACGCAGCATAAGCCGCATCCTGATGCGGACGGGGAATCAGCGGCTGGACAAAATTTAATTTCACCGGCTCAAATGCCGACGCTTCATCGCATAAATCCACCCCGTTCGCACGCGCCAACTCCATTATCCTGCGATAATCACAACCTCGCGCACGGTATTCCAGTGTCCGTGGATCATAGATGAAACAGCTATTCAGACACCCGGGCAACTCCGCCCCGTCAAACAGCAATGTGCCGGATTTGAATCTTAAAACATTCCTGATATTACTCATTGCCCGGCCGGAAAGTCGCCAATAACCAAAGTATCAGCGTTAACAGCATGAAGAAAAACGGCAATACACTGCCGCTGAAGTCCGGCGCTCCAGATGCCTGCTCTTTGTACAGCGAATATACCGCCCATATCAGCATAAGCAGCGTCAACACCCCCCACAACGCACCTTTCCGCCAGTTGGGGTATTCCGGATAACGGTTATTTTCCGCCTCAAACTTCATCAGAAGAGCCGCAATTTCAGCCTCGTCCACTGCACTCTCCTCCTCCAGAGGATGGTCTATCGGACGCACACGCTTCTTATCTTCAGCCGGATTATCGTCCGCCTCCGGGGTGGAATCAGGGGTTGTCGGCCCGTTCTCCTGCGGCGGCTCAGCATCTTCCGCCGGAACAGCCTTTATGGACGGATTGCCGGAATCCTTTACCGGAATGTCAAATTCCAGTTTCTTCGCTTCTGATAAATCATCGCGCTCTTTCACCATAACACCTCTCTCCGGTTTTTTGCCGCTGCCTTTTTTATATCATCTATTATAATCCATCCTGACAGTTTTTTCCACCCGTAAATATCTTTTTAATCGCAAAAGAAGTTGTATTTGAAATTTTCAGCAATATATTAAGAATAATGTTTTTAATATTAACCCGGGGGTGCCGCCGGAGTTTTTCAGGCGGCTGAGATTATACCCTTTGAACCTGTACGAGCAATGTCGAGCAGGGAGTTGGAACAGCTTTTTTCATTTCGCTCCCTGTGCGTTACAGCATTGCCGGGGAGTTTTTTATGCAGAACAACAATACTCAACTCACCGCCGCACAACAAGGCATCATTACCCCTGCCATGATTAAAGTGGCAGAGGCCGAACACCGGACACCGGAATTCATTATGCACGAAGTTGCAGCAGGACGCGCCGTAATACCTGCCAATATCGGACACGATTCCCTGAAACCTATCGGCATAGGACGCAATCTGACCACAAAAATCAACGCCAATATCGGTACTTCCAGCCTTTCCAGCTGCCCCAAGACCGAAATTGAAAAACTCAAGGCTGCCGTCAGCTACGGCGCCGATACCGTAATGGATTTGAGTACCGGAGGCAATCTCGCCGTTATCCGCACCAATATCATCGCCAACTCTCCCGTACCAATCGGTACCGTGCCCATCTATGAGATCGCATGCCGATCCAACAGCGACGACGACGATATCGACCTCTCCAGAGAGATGATCCTCAAGGTTATTCAGGAACAGGCCGAACAGGGCGTCGATTATATGACCATTCACGCCGGATTGCGCCCGGCTCATCTGCCCGACGCCAGAAAACGCAAACTCAAAATCGTCAGCCGCGGCGGAGCTCTGATCGCCAGATATATGTCCAAACATAACTGCGACAACCCGTTCTTCAGCTGCTTTGACGAGATTTTACAGATCTGCCGCAAATATGACGTGACCCTCTCCCTCGGCGACGGCATGCGCCCGGGATGTCTCGCCGATGCATCCGACCCGGCACAGTTCGGCGAACTGCGCGAATTGGGCGAACTCGGACGGCGATGCCGGCAGGCCGGAGTTCAGGTGATGATCGAAGGCCCAGGACATATCCCGCTTGACCAGATTGAACTTAATATGAAACTCGAACAGATGTGGTGCGATGACGCGCCTTTCTATATCCTCGGACCTGTCGTCACTGACTGCGCCCCCGGATACGACCATATCTCCAGCGCTATCGGCGCCGCTATGGGCGCAATGCATGGCGCCGCCATGCTCTGCTACGTTACCCCCAAGGAACACCTGGGTCTCCCCAATGCCGATGACGTTCACGCCGGCGTAATCGCTTATAAAATCGCCGCTCACGCCGCAGATATTGCTAAAAAACTGCCCGGAGCAAGAGATCGCGATGACGCTATCAGCGACGCACGCGCCGCATTCGACTGGGAAAAACAGTTTGAACTAGCTCTCGACCCGGATCAGGCCAGGAAACTGCGCAATGAGGCGCTGGAAGAACGCAACGACGACTCCGCCAACCACGGCGAACGCCCCAACGAACACTTCTGCACCATGTGCGGTCCTAAACTCTGCTCCATGAGGGTAAGTCAGGATATCTGATCTTCTTCACTCTCACTGAGCAGCCGGCGCGCCGCCTCTTTTACCGACGCGCCGGAAAAACCACGGCTTAAAAGAAAACGATAGAGCTTTTCCCGCTTCTTCAACAGCGGTTCGGAGGTCTTCAGTGATTTCAATTTGAAACGGCCAGCCGACAAAGCACGTTCAAGCTCGTCATCTTCCGTACAGACCTCGGATAATGCCGAAGATATATCATCTTCCGACAGCCCTTTCAACTTCAGCTTATAACGGATCTGACGCACCCCGCAGCCACGCAATGCCAACTCACGAGCGTAATCACGGGCAAACAGACCGTCATCCAGAAAACCCGACTTGCGGCAGACCGCCACTACACGGGCGACAATGGCCTTGTCCGCACCTTTCCGGCGCAACAGTTTTGCCGTCAGCTCCAATTCTCCATGCGCACGCATTCCCAACAGCTTCAATGCCGCATTTAAACATTTCTGATATTCTTCTTCCATAATAACTCAATATATCATCAACTCCGGATTATTTTTAATTTTATCGCGTTTTTTCAGAAAAAAAACTGGCGGAGAGTGCCAAAGGGTTTATATTCTAAATAAAATGAGGAGAATTCTTAAGGAGCTGAAACGTGAATAGAATTGAAAAAGCGGTCAATTACGCATTGAATACCCTGGAACAACACCTGCCGGAACGATTCCTTTATCACTCGCTTCATCATACCTGCAACGTGATAAAATATTCCGGCGTTTTCGCCCGGAAGTGCGGACTGTGCCAACATGAACAGGAGATTATCCGCGTGGCAGCCGCATTTCACGATATCGGATATGTGAAAAATGAGTGTGAACATGAGCACGAGTCGGCGGTTATCGCGCAGAATGTCCTGCCGGAATTCGGCTTCAATGCAAATGAAATTGACGAAATCGGCAAACTTATACTCGCTACAAAACTGCCCTGCAATCCGCAAACTAACGCGCAGAAAATACTATGCGACGCCGATGTTGAATATGTCGGCCGCAGTGAGTTCTACCGCCTTATCGCCCTGTTCCGCCAGGAGCTGCTTTTAGGCGGATATGCTATGAGCGAAGTGCAATGGCTGGAGTTCGAAGTTAAATATCTTGAAAATTTCCGCTTCTTCACCCCCGTTGCCGGCAGATTGCGCAGCGCAGGACTAAAACGGCATTTGAACGAAATGCGGCACTCACTTGAAGTAATCAGAAATTCAGCAGAAGAGGTGTAACATGTGGTCGCTGCTCGGTAAGAAAATTTCCGGCTTTTCAGGCTCTTTTGAGGGAACATCCCAATATCAGATTATCGAACTCCTCGGTGCGGGCGGTATGGGTTCGGTTTACAAGGCAAAACTTAAAGGCGTGAATGGATTCGAGAAGATCGTCGCCATTAAAACTTTGCTCGACAAATATACTAACGACCCTAAGTTCGTCGCCAGATTCATAGAAGAGGCCAAAATGGTAGCCAACCTTATCCATGAAAATATCGTTCAGATATATCAGCTCAACCGGACCAAGGCGGGATACTATTTCGTCCTCGAATTCGTCGACGGTGTGTCGCTGCACGACTTCCTGGAGTTCCACCGGAAAATACGCGCCGCCATGCCTCCCGAACTCGCCGTATTTGTCGCCGCCAGAATCGCCCGCGGACTGGCATACGCCCATAGCAGAAGGGATCCCGACGGAAATCTGCTCAATATCGTACACTGCGACGTTTGCACCCACAATATTATGATCAACTCCGAAGGCGTTCCAAAAATTATGGACTTCGGTATCGCCAAGGCCGCCAACCGCGCCGGCATCGACGGTATCTCCGGTAAACTCGGGTTTATGGCGCCCGAACAGGCGGTCAAAGGCGCTCAGGTAGATTTCGCCGCCGATATCTACTCCCTCGGGGTAGCGCTCTTCGCCATGCTCTCCGGCGGACAGCTGACCAGAAATCTTCAGGGCGAACTCCCCCAGATTCTCGAGGAGATCCGCTCCAATCATATCGCATGGGAACGTCTGCCGCAGGATCTGAATCCCGCCCTTAACGATATTCTCCATACTATGCTGGAAACTGATCCGCGCAACCGGTTCAACTCCACCGCACAACTCGCTCGGGAACTGGAATATTACATCTATAAGGACGGCTACGGCCCGACCATCGTAACCATGGCCGAATATATGCGGAAAATCATGCCGGGCATCTTCGGCGAAATCACCACCGAAACTCCGGCTCCTGTGGTCGATGAATCCGGAAAAACCCTCTGCCTGCCGCAGCCGCCGGATGACGACGCCACCACCGTTATCCCGTAATCAACAGCAGTATCAGCGTCAATGCGTTGTTCAACGCATGCATCAAAGCATTGTTTGCCAGGTTGCCGCTCTTTATATAAGCATACTGCCAACCCAACGCCAGTATCAGCAATCCCGGCAGCTGGTAAACCGAATGCAGCAAGCCAAACAGCAATGACGTCAATAACGCCGCCGCAGTCGCCCCGATGAATTTTAACAACCACCCGAAAATAATCCGGCGGAAGACCAACTCCTCCAACAGCGGCGCAATAATGACAATTGAAAATGTCAGCCAGATCAGCCGCCAGCCGGAAAGAGTGAGAAAATATTCCGCCAGAAACTGCGTCTTATACTCAATCCCGCAGCTCTCCAGCCCGACCCTGGTCAACCACTGCGCCAGCGATGAGGCAATAAACAATCCCGGCGTACCGAAAATTATCCAACCCCATTTTATCCCGGAAAAATTAAATCCAAGTTCACGCAATGCCGCACGCCAGTCGTCACTCGCAGTCAATGCCGCAAACCACAGCATAAGCAACCCGGCCAGATTGCCGCCGGGAATGAAATAACTGAGCAACAATGCCGCTAAAACTATAAAAGCCCTGCCCCCCGACCAGAGACGACCGGAGTGCAGAGCTTCCATATTGTTTGGCAGATAATTGCCGTTTAAATCATTATTCAATTTCAAGCAGCTTCTTGATCAGCTGATCACCGCTTAAACGCCCAAGCGAACCAGACGGAGCAAATACCTCTCCATAACGTTCTACCGCGTCCGGAGCAAATGACGGCCCCATGATCGCCAAAGGCACCGGCGTGGTCGTGTGTTTGCGCAGGTGTATCGGAACCGGATGATCCGGCAGCAGCGCAAAGTTGACATTCTCACCCTTTAACGCTTCCAGCACCGGAGCCATTATCTTATGGTCAAAGTCTTCAATCGCACGCATCTTCAGCTTGAGATCTCCCATGTGTGAGCATTCATCCACCGCTTCCACATGAATGTAAACCAGATCGTGACTCTTTAACGCATTCAATGCGGCATCTACCTTACCCTGATAGTTGGTGTCGATAAAACCGGTAGCGCCCGGCACTTCGCAGACCGTCATTCCCGCGCATTTGCCTATGCCGCGGATAACATCAACCGCACTGATTATCGCACCTTTTCTACCCTGGTAACGCTCCGAAAATGACGGCATCTTCGGCAGATAACCCGGACTCCACGGCCAAATATGCGTGGCACCGGATTCTATACCACTCTTTTTCAGAAATTCCGCCGTCTTTTCAAACAGATTCATAATCGTCTCAACTGTGTATGCCGCCTCTTTCGAGTCATCCAGCGCACGCCAGAAGAGATCCTCCACCTTTTCCCCCTGCGAAGAGTCGGGCTTTTCGTACGAAACCTTGTTCGAAAATTTCTTCCCCCGCAATACCAGCAGATTCCGGTAACTCACCCCGGGATAAAAATCAATTTCATCACCGCCAAATTCATCCTGCAGCATACGCATCAGCTTCGCCGATACTTCGTTATCTATATGCCCGGCAGAATAGTCCAGCAATACCCCGTCCGGAGAGACCGTAACCAGATTGCAGCGCCATGCAACATCGTCAGGACCAAGCTCAACACCCTGACTCACCGCTTCAATCGGACCGCGACCGGGATAGTTCTTTTCAGGATAAAATCCCAGTACCGACATGTTTGCCACATCACTGGAAGTAGGCAACCCTTCCGGCAGAGTGAGAAATGTCCCGTTCTGACCATTCCGGGCTAAATAATCCATCGACGGCGTATCCACCGCCTCAACCGGCGTACGCCCGCCCAACTCAGCTAACGGCAGATCGGCCATGCCGTCCGCCAGAAATACTACCGCTTTTGCCATAATCTATTTTCCCAAATATTCTTTTAAAATATTTTCCGCTTCCGCTGAAGCAAGACCGCTCAGTTCCACAGCCTTGTGCCGCGAAGTCAATCCGCTTTTGATCAATACACGACTCTTCGACAGTCTGAAGCTGTCCGCTATAAATTCACATAAAAGTTTATTTGCCTGACCATCCACCGGCGGAGCCGTCAACGCTATTTTAAGCTCATTGCCGTGTATGCCGACAATCGTACTCCGCGACGCCCGCGGCTGTATCACGCATTTCAGCAAAGTGCCGCCGCCAACGCTGGACAGCACTGTCGACAACCCGGCAACCGGCAAAGACTCCCCGACAACGCCGGAACTTTTCTTCTTCCCTGCCAACTTTACGCCCGAATCACCCGTTATTCAGCCGATTCCGCCGGAACTGAACCTGTTTCAGCTTCCGGTTCAACACAATCACTGCCGGAAGCCTCTCCCGGAGCTATCTCTCCAGGGGCAACTTCAAGTGCCGCATCTTTATCCGGCAATCCAAGCAACGCAACCACCTCTTTGTAGGTGAGCGTTTCCCGCTCCAGCAGCGCCTGCGCCAGCTTTTCCAGCCGGTCGTGCTCTTTTTCCAGAATTTCAACCGCACGATTGTGCGCCTTCAGCATCAGCTCACGCACCGCCAGGTCAATTTCACGCGCTGTTTCCGGACTCAATATATCCTGCGCCGGAGCATCGTAGCGCACATGCACATGTTCGCGGAAATCACCATACTTGATCGGACCGATTCCATTGTCCATACCAAATACGCAGACCATCATCCGCGCCCAGTGACTCGCCACTTCAATATCATTCGACGCTCCGGTAGTAACGTCGCCGAAGATCAGCTCTTCCGCCGCACGACCGCCCATCATCACCGTCATACGGTCAAACAACTCCAGCTTGCTGTGCGTATAAACATCCTCTTCACCCAGCATGAACGTTACACCCAACGCCTGCCCGCGCGGAATTATCGTCACCTTATGCAATGGATCGGCATATTTGCAGAACAGCACCGTAATCGCATGACCGGCTTCATGGTAGGCGGTCAAACGCCGTTCGCGATCCGAAATCTTACGGCTGCGCCGCTCACGACCCCAGCGTACCTTTTCCGACGCCTCTTCCAGGTCGTTCTGCGTAACTTCATCACGGCCGGAACTCGCCGCCAGAAGCGCCGCTTCATTGCACATGTTCGCCAGATCTGCTCCGCTCAAACCAACCGTGTGTTTGGCCAGAGTCTGCAAATCTATATCGCCCGCAGTGCGGATCTTCTTTACATGCACTTCCAGTATCTTGCGCCGCCCCACCACATCCGGCAGATCCAGCACCACCGTACGGTCAAAGCGCCCCGGCCGCAATAACGCCGGATCCAGCACGTCAGGACGGTTCGTCGCCGCAAGAACTATAACATCTGAACGCGACTGAAGACCATCCATCTCAACCAGCATCGCATTCAACGTCTGTTCACGCTCATCATGACCACCGCCAAGACCGGAGAAACGCGAACGCCCCACCGCATCTATTTCGTCTATAAATATCAGGCACGGCGCATTGTTCTTCGCCTGCTCAAACATGTCACGAACCCGGCTCGCTCCAACCCCGACAAACATCTCGACAAAGTCCGAACCGCTGATCGAGAAAAACGGTACTCCCGCTTCACACGCAACCGCTTTGGCCAACAGTGTTTTACCGGTTCCGGGAGGTCCGGTCAGCAGACAACCTTTGGGAATGTTCCCGCCAACCATTTTGAACTTTAACGGATCACGCAGGAAATCCACTATCTCTTTTACCTCTTCCTTTGCTTCATCAGCACCGGCAACATCGTCAAACGTAACGTTGATCTCATTCGGAGCAATCATCTTCGCCCGGCTCTTACCGAACTGCAGGGCACTCCGGTTGCTGTTCCGGAACTGACGCGCAAAAAAGATCCATAACAATACTGCAATTATCAGCATCGGCAGCCAGGAGAGCATATAGGTAACCCAGGTGTCAGGCAAAGTTATCTCCACCTTGCCCACCTTTTCACGCAGCAACTGCTGCAGGGAGTCGGAATTCAACACCTTTGTCTTATACTGCCCGTTACCGTTCGAATTCGGATTCTGCTGCTTTACCAATGCCGCATCCGCCGGAGAGAGCTTGTATTCACCTGTTACTGATAGCACATTCTCACTCTCAGACGCAACTTTGGCCGAAATAATGTCCCCTCGGGTCAGCATCTCTTCAAACTGAGACTGATCCAGCTCTTTCGCCCCGACACTGCCGCGCCCAACCAGAAACAGCACCGCCAGACTTAAAATTATCAGCGTCCATACCAATCCCGCAGGCGGCATAAGCCGCTTGCCTCCGGGACGCATATTCGGAAATGCCGGACGCTCCGGCTTTTTCTTGTCATCCATATCTTTTGTTTTCTCCTTAAAAAAATGCGAAAATGACTCATTACTTTATACAGCCATTTTCGCAAAAACGACAATTTTTTTATGACTCCGCACAGAACAGGAACATCTAAATCCCCCCTCTGTACGGAGAATGGTACAGAGCCCTATTGCCCCATACTGAATACACTGCTCAATATCACTATGGCCAGAATCAAAAGAATAAGACCGACGCAGATTAAGGAGATCATTACCAGCTTCTTATTACGCTCCTGTATCTTACGCTCTTCTACCGCAAACGGAGAGGCGTTATCCAGATTTACCGTGGCTGTACCGGCTTCAGTATGATCTAAATCAATACCTGTCTGCGTACGCGACGCCATAGTCTGCGTTTCCGCATTCTCATTCTCAAACAGCGTCTCCACCGCACCAAGCTGAATAACATCAAAATTCTTCAGCTCCACCTCTTCACCCGGAGCAAGCTGTACATTGTTCACCCGCGTACCGTTCGTACTGTCATTGTCACGAACCTTGTAGGTCTCCCCGTGACGGATGAAATCACAGTGATGCGAACTCAACGTGGAATCTTTTATGCAAATGTCGCACTGTTCACGACGGCCAACGGTAAGCATTTCCCGGTCAAGCTCAAAGCTTTTACCGCGTAATTTTTCCGACAACAAAACCAGTTTTGGATTCTGAGCCATTTCCTGCCACCTTTTCTATATATATTTTAAACGTTTATCCACTTCACAGTAACATAACATACAAAATAACAATTAGCAACTGCAAAATATGGAAAAAACGCTTTTTTTATCTCTATATACAGGGAATAAAGCTTTCATCTCCCTTAAGCGAAGCTATCGTTTCCACCAGGATGTTTACCGCAGATTCCACATCTCGCAGGTCACAAATCTCTACCGCTGAATGCATATAGCGGTTCGGAATACTCAACAGACATGTCGCAACACCACGGCGGCTGAGCTGTATCGACGCAGCCTCCGTCCCGCCAGTGGCACGATGCCCTGCCGTATTCTGATAGATGAATTTATTTGCATCTGCAACTTTACGCACCATATTCACCAGAACTTCATTGTTGTCTGCCGTGCGGGCAATTTCAGGACCACCGCCAAGTTTTACATCACCAAGCATCTTCTTCGGAATATCGGGCAGATCTGTCGTGAAACCGACATCTATAACAAATGCCGCCTGAGGCTCGATCTTGTACGCACACGAATAAGAACCACGCAACCCAAGTTCCTCCTGCACCGAACCGGCACCAAATACCCCGACATTAAGTTTGCGTTCCGAAAGACGACGCAGTGTTTCCGCTACTACAAATGCTCCAATCTTGTCATCCATGCCTTTCGACATTACCCGGTTAGCTCCCAGCATACGGAAGTTGGAGCGCATCGCTACCGGATCCCCAATCGAGACCATCGACTCGGCCTCTTCCTTGTTCTCGGCGCCGATATCTATCCACATGTCGGTTATCTCTACCGCCTGATCACGTTCCGACGGCTTCAGCAGGTGAATCGGCTTCTTGCCGATTACTCCGCGAACACGGCCTTTGGAGGTGAGTATGTCAACTTCACTCGACGGAACATTCAGCTTGTCTATCCCGCCATTGCAGCGGAAATAGAGCAGACCCTCATCAGATATGTGCACTATCTGAAAACCAATTTCATCATAATGACCGGAGAGCATTACCCGGAAGTCAGCATTGGGATTCAACGTGCCGACCGTGTTGCCCAGCACATCCTGGTATACCGTATCGGAAAAACCTTTGACGTAATCTTTGAATACTTTGGCCGCTTCCGCTTCATAGCCCGAGGGACTCGCAGAATTCAGCAGATCTTCCAGAAATTTCATACTAGCAGAATCAAACATAATATCACCTCTTTCACTATTTAAATATTTAATATATTTAACATATACCATCCGCCGTTAAAATCCAGTCCGTCAGAACAACTTTCATTTGAAAACTGCCGCCCGGTGGACTATTTTATTGATATGTTGAATTATCTTAAAATCAGTAATCTGGCTCTGATGCAATCTGCCGAGGTCGAATTCGCCCCCGGACTCAATATTATTACCGGAGAAACCGGCGCAGGAAAATCCATCCTCCTCGGTACCGTTGCACTGCTCCTCGGAGTGAGAGCCGATAAATCCCTCATCCGCCAGGGTTGCTCAAAATGCGAGATCTCCGGAGAAATAACTTTCAATCCCGCTGCTCAGCCGGAACTCAGCGAGCTTATACAGCAATTGGATGTGGAACTGGAAAATGCCAATATTATAAGACTGCGCCGGGTTATCACTCAATCCGCCGGAAGATGCTACATCAACGATACCCCTGTAAATCTGCAAACCATGGCCCAAATCGGCGCTATGCTGATTGACGTTCACTCCGCCAATGAGCACTACAGCCTTATGAACCATTCCAGACAGCTCGATATTATCGACCGCTCAGGAAATCTTGACGCCGAAGCGGAACTTGTACGCAATACCTTCCGGGCACTCCGGCAACTTAAAATCGACTACGCCAGAGAAATGGAACATCTGCCATCACCAGCAGAGGCCGAACTTCTTAAAGCCATGGTCGCCGATATCGAAAAAATAAATCCGGAACCGGGCGAAGATGAAAAAGTCAGCGCTCAATTCGCCATCGCCGCCAACGGCAGAGAGATTATTGCCGATTGCGCCGAAATCAACAATATTATTTCGGAAAACGAAAACTCCATATCCGATATGCTCGCAGCAGTGTTCCGACTGCTCGAAAATATCAACCGGATGACCAATGGACAGTTTGAACCGCTTCTGGAGTCATGTTCAAATGCCGCCGATACGGTTCAGGATATCGGCCGCGAAGTTGAAAGATTCGCCAATAATATGGAACTTGATGAAGAGGCACTGCATAACCTCGAACAGCGACTCTCCGAATTGCAGCACCTGAAGCGACGCTATGGGCCAAGACTTGAGGATGTTATTTCCAAATTAGACGAAGCTAAAGCAAAGCTCGACATATATAATAGAGCCGACGCCAGAAGAAAGGCTTTCGCCGAAGAGGAGAAGGCCATGTCCGCAGAACTGCTCGACCAGGCGCAGAAACTCAGTTCCAAACGGCAGGAAAATGCCGGGATTTTTGCCCAGAATGTAACCCGGATCCTGCATCGCCTCGGCCTGCCGGATGCAAAGTTCGAAATTCATTTCAACTCCAGAGAACCGGGCGAACGCGGTATAGACGAAGTCGAATTCTTCTTCTCCGCCAATAAAGGAATTGCCGTTCAGCCAATCCGCCAGATGGCTTCCAGTGGCGAACTATCCCGCGTAATGCTGGCAATTAAAGCCGCACTCGCTCAGAACGACCCAGTGCCGGTATTGATATTCGACGAAATCGACGTAAATATCGGCGGCGAAACCGCATTTGAAGTAGCAAAGACTTTGCGCGAACTCGCAGGAAAAAGACAGATCCTCTGCATTTCCCACCTGCCGCAGGTCGCCGCATACGGCTCTCACCATTTTGCCGTACAAAAACATGACGGTGACGATGGCATGACTGTATCAGAAATCAGAGAACTTGATTTTGAAGGACGGATTGAAGAACTTACCAGAATGCTCGGCGGCGGCAACGCCGCTGAAAAACACGCCGAAGAACTGCTTAATTCCGCCCAAATATCTCAGAAATAGAGAAAAATACGCTCACCCTGCGCTTCCGGCAAAGAAAATGGATCGCTCAATTTCCAATGGCGCTGCGGCTTCTGCTTCTGCAATTCCGGCAGCTCAGCCGCCGCCTGTCCCGGCGTTTTGTAAAGTATGAAACGACCTCTATCCGTCAGCATACGCCACGCATCCTGATAGATCTTGACCGAACTGCCAACTGCACGCGCCGTTATGAGAGGAAAACGCGCTCTCCACTCCTCTTTATGTACCATCTCCCCGGTTCTCCCGTGAAAGGCGGTCAGATTATTCAACCCCAGCTTCTCCGCCGCCTTTGCAACAAAGGCAACTTTTTTACCCGATGAGTCGATCGCAGTAACATGCAGTTCAGGTCGTGCCAATGCCAGCACTAATGACGGAAATCCTGCCCCGCAACCAATATCAGCAAGCGAAATGCCAGGTTTGGACAGAATAGAAAAATATTTCAGTATTGCCAGGGAATCCACTACATGCTTGATTAAATAACCCTCATATGAGTCTATCCGGGTCAGATTGTACTCTTTATTGGTCTCTATCAGAAGTTCGTAAAGACGGTCGCAGCCATCCCAGAATTTTTCCGGCAGTTTTATGCCGTTTTCAACCGCCCACTTCTTGCCGACATCACTCATCAACGCACCATAAGCAATATAAAAGTCAACAGCCACCAAACTCCGCTGTACCACAGCACAACGGAGAAAAATATCCGCCACCTGTCTTTACGCCCGCAACCGCGCAATATGTCCCGCAACAGATACGGCCACCCCGAAATGCACAGCCCGAACGCGCCCCACAGGAGCGCCAGCGCATAACCCGCCGCCCCCAGCGGCAAATGTATTGCAAAGCCATAGTTCACCAGATAATAGGCCGACATCACCAGTAAACCGCCAATCGCACGCGACAGAAGATGATCCAGAAATATGTAGCTTGAGATCGCCAGCACCACTACCAGCCACCAGAGTATATCCGCCAGCCAATCCCACGAAATGGCCGCCGCCTGCGGCACGCACATCGCCAGTGCAATTACTCCGACAATGACGCCGGCAACCCGGTTGCGCACCGCACGCTCTGCCGCAACAATCCGCTCCTCTCCACGCAGACGGTACACATAAAATCCGGAAAAACCAAACAGCAGCGCCGCCAGAGGCAAGCCGACCTTTAACCACATCTCCATATATTCAGCCCTGCTTCTTAACCTGACGGCGGTGCTCGCCTATCTTCGCCCCGCTCTCCGGATCCACTAAATAGAATTCTTCGTAATGCAATGCCGGATCTGAACGGAAACTCAACGAATTACCCGACTGACGCTCCATCTCTTCCAGCAGAGACGCATCTTCATTCCGCAAGCGCTCCAACACATCCGGATGCATAACCACCCGCAACGCACGACCACGCCATTTCTTCTGATGCAACAGTTGCTGAAGTTCACGCTGTATCTCTACACTCATACTCATCGCCGATTTCACCAGCCCGGTACCGCCGCAATAAGGGCACCCGGTAAATACTGTGTCCAGCAAACTCTCGTGCTCACGCTGCCGGGTCATCTCCATTAATCCAAGCCGGCTGATCGGCAGAACCTTGGTCTTCGCCCGGTCCTGCTTCGCCAGCTTCTTCATGTGACGGTAAACCTCATCCCGGTCGCGGCTTGAGCGCATATCAATAAAATCCAGCACCACCAGTCCGCCAATATTGCGCAAACGCAACTGGCGCGCAATCTCATCCGCCGCCTCCAGATTGGTCTGCAAAATCAGCTCCGGCTGATCCGTTCCCTGACGCTTCCCTTTACCGGTATTGACGTCTATCGCTATCAGCGCCTCCGTCTCATCCACGCAAATATAACCGCCGCCGGGCAGTTTTACCTCACGGCGCATCACATCATTCAGTTGCGAATCGACATTGAATTTGTCAAATACCGGCGTCGGCTGACGGTATAATTCAATCTTGCCAGCCACTTTTTTACCGCCGATGCGCAACAGCGTTTCCGTCATCAGCTTATAAGCCGGTTCGCTGTCTACTATTATCTCATCAATGTCGTCCGTCATAAAATCACGCACCGTACGCTCAATCAAATTCGGCTCGGAATAGACACATAACGGCGCCTTGCGCGTATTTACCAGCTGCTCCAGACGCTGCCAGGAGTCCAGAAGTATATTCAGGTCATGCTTGAAAAATGTGCTCTTGCGGCCTTCGCCAACCGTACGGCAGATCAGCCCCATTCCATCCGGCACATCCAGCGAAGCCAGTATCTTCCGCAGCCGCTGACGCTCCGCACTGTTCTCAATCTTCGTCGATAATCCAATGTGATGCGAATACGGCATCAGCACAAGAAAACGACCGGCTATGCTTAAATTGGTGGTCAGACGCGCACCCTTTGTTCCAATCGGCCCCTTTACCACCTGCACCATTATCTCCGTACCGGCCGGATATAGTTTGGGAATATCATCTATCGTAATTTTACGCCCATATTTTACTGCACGGTTGCGTAATTCAAACGCTTTGCCGCCCTTGTTTTGCGACTGTCCGCCCTTTTTCCGGCGGCGACTGCTTTTCCCGGAGCTTTCATCCTCATCCTGCGGCTGTTTCTTCACCTCTTTCGCAATCTCAATCATCTCCTGATCACTCTGAAGCATATCATGATAGTGCAGAAAGGCGTTCTTCCCCGCTCCAATATCTACAAAAGCAGCCTGGAGACTCGGCTCAAGATTGATGATTTTACCCAGATAAATTGAACCCGGCTTCGGCGCGTTGTCCTCACGCTCTATATGATACTCCTCCAGCCGGTGATTACGCAATAATGCAAAACGGCGCTCCAGTTTCTCGCAATTCAATATGATTTGTGTATGTTCCTTTTCCGCCATCAGTTTTCTTCCTCTTCCAGCTTTACCCGCGCATCAGCTATACGGCAGCCGTTTAAATAGGCTACCGCCGGCATGGTTTTGCGCCCGGACGGGGTGATCTCCAACAACTCCAGCACCCCCGCCCCGCAGGCGATGAAAAATCCATTCTTGTCCGCACGGACAATCGTTCCGGGAGCATAATCCCCCGGCAACACATGCGCGGAATGCACCGTTATACGCTCCTCACGATCACCGAAAAGCAGTGTCATCGTCGCACCCGGCCATGGATAATAGGCCCGCGTCATCGCTTCTATCTTCTCCGCCGGCCAGCTCCAGATAATCCGCCCATCCTGCTTCTTGATCTTATGCGTAAGCGTTACCTGAGACTCATCCTGCGCCACCCCCGGAAGCATTCCACACGCGATGCCTTCAAGCGTATCATGAACATTCACCGCCGCAAGCAAGCCGAGCTGAAGCTCCAATTCATCACACCTTTCATGACCGCTCAAAGGATATTTGAGGATCCGGTAAATATCTCCCGCATCCAGCTTTTTCACCATCTTCATGAACGTTACACCGGTGTAGGGATCACGATTCGCCAATGCGGAACTTATCGGCGAAGCTCCACGGTATTTGGGCAGCACCGAAGCGTGAACATTCACGCATCCGTACCGCGGTATGGATAATATATTTTCACGCAGAAGCTGACCGAATGACACCACCAGCAGAAAATCCGGCGACAACCCGCGTAAATACGCTTCAAATTCAGGAGACGACGCGGATTCTATTTTATCCACCCGCCACCCGAGAGACTCCGCAGCCGCACCCACTGGAGTAGGCAGCAGACGGCAGCGCCGGCCGGATGGGCGATCCGGCTGCGTACCAACACCTATCAGTTCCAGCTTGTCCCCGGGCCGGGAGAGCGTCTGCACGATCGGCACCGCAATCTGACCGGACCCCATGAAATATACTCTGAGTTTTTCCGCCATAAAAAAAGGTCTCTATATTGTGGAAAAAAATAATCGTTGTATACTATATCATGCAAAAAATAAAAAATCGAATTACCGGAAAGAAATATGAGTAAAATAGCTTTGGCGCTCGGCGGAAATATCGGCAGTACAGAAGAACTTTTTCAGCAAGCTGTAAGTCTACTGACCCGGAACGGAGTGGAAAATATCCACCTCTCCCCCATCATCGTTACCCAGCCGGTCGACTGCCCGCCGGGAACTCCGCTATTTAAAAATGCCGCTTTAACCGCTACATGGAATGGTTCGCCGCAGGAACTTTTACAGCTTTGTCAGAGTATCGAGGTCGCTTTGGGCAGACCCAAAGAACACGGCAGAAACCAGTCCCGTACCGTCGATATTGATATCATCACCTTTGACGAACAGGAAATCAACTCCCCGGATCTGATAATACCGCATCCGCGCGCCGCACAGAGACGGTTTGTGCTTGAGCCGCTCGCCGCTATCGCACCGGAATGGCTAATCGGGAAAAAATCTGCCGCCCGGCTGCTGGCTGAACTCAAAGACTAGAAACTGCCCTGCGGCAAATCAAAATTAAATTCCAGCTGCAACGGCGCGGCAACTTCTTCATCACGGAAAAAGTTGGATACGGTAATCCCAAGCAGCCGCACTTTACGCCCCGCAAGATCCACCTTTTCCAACGCAGTCAGCGCCAATGGTTCGATTTCATCCCTTTCGCAAATAAAGGTATTGCCGGAAATCGCCCGCGTCAGCGTCTGGAAATTTTCATAGCGCAGCTTCAGCGTCACCGTCTTCCCCGCCAGCCCACGCTCCTTTAACAAATCCGATACCCGTTGTGACAATTCGCCGATAACACGTTTAACCGTCGCTATATCCGCTACATCCTCCTGAAAAGTGGTCTCCCGCCCAAGCGATTTGCGTTCGCTCGACGTCTCCACCG
This sequence comes from uncultured Victivallaceae bacterium, assembly GCA_944392655.1. GTDB lineage: Bacteria > Verrucomicrobiota > Lentisphaeria > Victivallales > Victivallaceae > CALXXL01. The sequence continues at coordinate 25,452 of CALXXL010000004.1, read as the reverse complement.
GCCGGTTGTCAACCCCGCGAACAATATCGTAATAGAAGTCCCCGACCTTGCCGAAATGCGCCTCAAGCAATTCACGGGGCAGCTGCAATAAGTCAGCTCCGCAGCGCACTCCCATTTTACGGAATTTTGCCGCAGTCACTTTGCCGATACCGTGAAATTTCCCGATTTCAAGCTGATCGAGAAACTCCCGTGCCGCCTGCGGCGTAATTACGCTCAATCCATCCGGCTTCCGCCGCTCAGACGCCATTTTAGCCAGGAATTTATTGTAGCTTACCCCGGCAGACGCCGTCAATCCGCGCTCGTCATATATCCGCTTCCGGATCGCCATCGCAACTAAAGTAGCACTCGGCGTATTCAGATAATTCTCCGTGACATCCAGATACGCCTCGTCTATCGACACACCCTCAACTAAAGGCGAAAAACTGCGGAAAATCGCAAAAATCGCCCGCGATTCCTCCGCATATCGCGACATCCGCGGCTTGACAAATATCCCGTGCGGACACAATTCAAACGCCTTGCACCCCGGCATCGCCGAGTGTATTCCATACCGGCGAGCCTCGTAACTCGCCGCCGAAACTACACCACGACGATGCGGATTGCCGCCAACTATCACCGGCCGGCCACGCCACGACGGATGATCACGCTGCTCGACCGAGGCAAAAAAAGCGTCCATATCCACATGGATTATCTTACGCAATCAAAGCCGCCCCCACGGCTGTCTGGATATCAGTCAAGTTTTTCAACCGCAACGATTTCAACCGCTTCAACCGGAACATCACTGTGGAAGCCGCGCTTGCCGGTCTTGACCGTCTTGATCGCATCAACTACATCCATACCTTCAACCACTTTGCCGAATACACAATAGCCAAAGCCATCCGGCGTCGGCATCCGGAAATTCAGAAAGTCGTTGTCCACTACATTGATGAAAAACTGGCAGGTGGCACTGTGAGGAGCGCTGGTCCGCGCCATCGCAATTGTGCCACGTTTGTTCGCTATCCGGTTATCTGCTTCATTGACAATCGGATCGTGGGTCGGCTTCTGGACAAAGTCACGCGAAAAACCACCACCCTGGATCATAAAATTGTCGATTACACGATGAAACAGCGTCCCATTATAAAAGCCCTCTTCCACATAGCGGAGAAAGTTTTTTACCGTTTCCGGCGCCTCGGCATCAAAAAGTTCAATTACAATATCTCCCTTGCCGGTACTCATTTTTACTTTGCTCATTTGTCGCCTCCATAAAAGTTTGTTAAATTTGTTGCTGCACTTACTTTAAAATAACCCTCTTAAGCTCTCTATTCCACATTTGTATCATAAAAAATACTTTTTTTAACTTCACGGGTTTGACTTTTAATATAAGAGCTGTTTATTTACTCCGTTCGTTTTTATATAGTAAGAATAATTTAAAGTAAAGGAGTATCACAAATTGATCAAGCTAGCAAAAACTTTGTCAATGATGCTGGCCGGCGCTGCCGCGTGCGCGGTAATCGCCGCGGAAACCAGTGAACCAACACCAATTAAAGTGTGGCCCAGACAGGAAAGAGTCAATCTGCCCACCAACCTCGAACAGTTCATATTTGTGGAAGTTCCGAAACTTCCGGTCGACGGTGAGTTTACTATCGAAATGACTCTGCCGGAAAATATTACCGTTAAACAATTCATCACCGGAAAAAGTCCGGCCGTTCCTCCAGGCGAAATATCCATCTGCCCGTATGAGTGGCAGCAGAAAGATAACAATGTTATTATGAAATTCCCCGATGGAGAGTTCCCGGAAAAGGAAAAAGGATATCTCTCCTTCTCCGCCGATGTCCAGACCGCTCCAGGCGAATATCAGCTCGGATTTAAAGTAACCGACGATGGCAAGGAGATTCAGAGCAATTCAATTCCTGTTAAAATATACCCTGAACTCATTAACCGTACCAGCGATATTATGCGCCTCGGAGCATGGTACTATAACGGTATCGCTCCGGAATTTATCCCGGTATTTGTTAAACAGTTTACCGCCGCCGGAGTAAACGCGTTTTATTCCATGGAAGGCGAAGTAGTAAACGGCAAGGTCGAACCGCAATCCATTGCCGACTATGCTAAAGAGAGCGGCTGCGAAACCGGCGTCGTATTCTTCTCCAACTGGGTATTAGACTATATTAAACAGAAAGGTCTGCCAGAAGAGTTCAAGGATGTTGAAATCACCACCCAGAGCCTGATCGATCATCCGGAGGCGTTTAAATACGCCCTGAAAAGCTATATCGACTACACTACCGCCGGAAAACCTTACGACGTAATTATCTATGATGCCGAAACCGGCGCGATTAAGGGCGACGGAAGAGTCGTCGGAGACCTTTCACAGTACAGTCTTGAAAAATTCAGCAGACAGTTTAATATCGATCACACCGTAACTCCGGAAGAGATCCTCGAAAAATATCAATCCGAATGGATTAAATACAACTGCGAACAGAGTAACAATATCGCCGCCTTGACCAGAGAACTGATCGATGAGCAGTATCCCGACCGGCTGCTTAAAGTCTATTCCGGATACGAGTACGATTTCGATCCTTATAAGGATCTTACCCGCCGCCTCTATGCTGTAGACTGGAACTCTATGGCCGATACCTTTATCGATTACGCCGGAGCAGGTTACTACGGCAGCAGACAGGATCTCTCCCATACCGCGGAGGTACTCTCCGGACGCACCGTTTATATCCCCGCGGAAATGTATGTCGAAAACTTCCTTACCAAGAATATCGGTGACCTTTCTCCGGAAAAATGGGCAATGCGCCTTATCGAGGTCTTCATGAATTCCGGCATGCGCGGTATGACATACTGGTATGCCAACGATATGGATGGAGCCGCTCTTATCGCAGTCAGTGAATTTACCAAGTTTGTCCTGTTAGTTGAGGACTTCGCTCTGCGCGGTACGTTTGACCCCGACGCAATATCGGTTATGCCGAAAACTGAGGCTGACAACGTCTATGTTATCCGCGATACCAAACAGGCGATGGTCGTCGCCCTGAACCGCAGCGATAAACCTAAACGTATCAGACTTACCCTTAACGATTTCAAGATTAAGGGCTATACCAGCGATCTGCAAATTACCGATATGGTAAGTGGAGAAAAAATCCCGGCCAACAGAAATATTACTATCGAAGTTGAACCGTGGAACTACCGCGTATTGCAACTGCTCGACGACGGCAATTGATCCAAATATAAAAAAACCGGCCGGATTTTTCATCCGGCCGTTTTTTTATATCTTTATGACTGTCGTGGTTTTAAAACACCACGTCGATACAGCAATAGCGGATCAAGCGTCTCTTTAGCCTGCCGCAATCCGGGCAACCCCAGATCCTGCTCACGGTTCATCAGCTTACCTCCCATTTTACAGAGTTTATCCGCCAAAGCACGCACCAGATACTGCCCCGCCCCCTTGAACGTATGATCTACCTTTTCAAAATGAATATCATAACAACTCTGCCCCAGGCATGAGTATATCGCAAAACCTATCATCCGACCATTGACTGATAAGGTGAGCGACCCCAAGCCAAGCTCCGGCCTGAAAAAGTTTTTTTCCACCATCGGCCAGATCGATATCTCCTGCTCCAGCGTTGGAGTAAGCTCTGTCGCCGCAAACAGCCGGTGAGACAACTCAATAAATTCTTCAAAGTTATCACGCGTTATCTCTCCTAAAATGGCATCCGGATACTCCCGTTCAAATTGACGGATCAGATTGCGCTTTTTGCGTAAACGCCCACCCGACATATCCACCAGTTTATGCAGATCATAAATGTAATCGGCATAATCCGGAGATTGCTCCACCAGAAAATAATCCGGCAGATCTGGATTGTCTGCTATATAATCCGGAGGGACATCGTATATCTCATCTGCCGCAATGCCCATCCCGCGGATTCCGGCAAAAATCTCCGCCAACTCAGACGGAGCAAATTTCTCACCAAGCGGGAAAAATAACAGCCCGTCTCCAACCGCAGCAATCAATAGACGGCCTTTATATTCCGTATATATACTGCCAGTATCCGGCAGCCATAACAGAAGATTGGCCAGACTCATTTCACAGCTTAAACTGTCCGCAACACTTAAATACCGCCTTAATAATGGCTCTTCCGCAAAGGTCAACGGACGGAAATTCAAACCATCCATATAGATGATCTCCAATTATTGTAGTGCGCTGTTATAATAAAAAAAGCCCCGTCAGAAAAACGGGGCTTCGTATCAGACCATTTTATTTCTTCTTGAGTTTGTCAAGCACTTTGCCTTCATCTTCGGTATCTTCCACCGCTTCGATCTCTTCAGTGTTAAGCGATTCTACAAATACCGTCTTTTCCAGGTCATCTGCATTTACATGGCCAACTACACGACCGTCGTCAGATGCACGGTTGCGATTCGGATCATTGAGTGCAATAAACAATTTACGCAAATCGAATATACTTCCCAAGGAAAACCAAATCGTTGTTATAACCGCGACAAGCAATGACTGCGGCAGCGTATAGTAAAGCCACCACTTTGCCCAGAACATTTCATTGCTCCTGAGCGATGGAAAAATGAGCGCCAATGCCAGTTGTACCACAAAAATCCCAAAAATATAGAATGCCCAGTAGAAAATAAACCATGCTATAATTTTATCCTTCAGAGAATACTCCGCAGATATACCCGCGAACTTGCTGAGAGACCATTTACTTTTTTCACCGCCACTTATATCAGCAACTTTATGTTCAAGGTTGTAAATACCGCGGTGCAACATGCGTTCAAGATTAAAATCCTCACGGCAGGTTAAAATAGAAACTATAATGTAAGTAATAACCCCACTTATCGAAGAAATAAAACTCATCTCCTGCCCCGTGATAGGGAACTTGGTTTCAATATTCGCAATATCCCATTGGGCAATCGGAATATTCGCATTCATCCAAGCAAGACAGGTTATAAATCCATCTATAATCTCAGGGTTCCCGCCCATTATTCCGGGATAAATATGAGACGCCCAGAACTTAGTTATCAAGAATCCGCCAGTAGCCATTGCGCCGCCAACAATCATCGCAGCCCAAGCAGCAGCAGCAGTTCCTTTCTTCCAGTACAATCCTCCTATAATCGCCGAACCAGCTCCTCCGGCATAAATCGCGCCGGTAAGGCTGAAAAACATCATAATATAAGTAACCTGCCCGAAATAAAAGCTGAATATCCAAGCAAATATAGCAACGCCGAGAATTGCTAGCCGCAATAATGTAAGATGCGCTTTCGGCGTCATGGCTTTTTTGCGGAAAGGCAATATAACGTCCTGAACAAAAATACTGCCCCAGCTGTGCAGATATGTCGTATCCGTACTGATCATCAGGAACATCATCATCGAGAAAAACAGCCCGGTAAGACCAACCGGCAGTATCTGACGCAATACCATCGGTACAGTCATCTGCGTTTGCAATGTACGCGTTACCTGAATTTCTGCCGCACTCATACCCGTATTGATGCGGTTCGCAATTTCACTCTGCATTACCGCCGCTTTTTCCGCAAAATCAGGATGATTCATATAGATATAAACACTAAATGACATTATCAGCACCATGATTACATTAAATGACGCCCGCCATCCGCCGAGAATAGCTCCCATTTTCTGTTCATGCGGATTTACACCAGCACTATAATACCCCTGATTCCCTTGCCAGGACATACGACCATATACCGTACCGAAAATAGCGAAAAGAACAAACAACACATTAAAGTCATATAAATTACCAGTGTCAAACGGATTAAAGAAGCTCTGCTGTACCGGACGCATGCTCATAGTTTCCAAGAACTGCTGCCCACTGAAATAGAAAAGAAGTGCGGCTGCAACCCCGACGTAACCAATATAAGCAAATATCCCCTGTAGGCAGTCTGTAACCATATTGGCAAGCTGCCCCCCACGCATAACCAGAAACAATGCTATGGAAAGGAAAAAAGCCATCAAAAATCCAAACATATTCACCTGAACGCCAAATACAGTAAAATAATCCGGCAATTGGCAATAATAAATAATAAAACGTCCACCGACAGCAGGGAATATCGCATAATTAATCACCCCAGCAATAAAAGCCATAAATCCGGAAAAAATTCGGAAAGATTTACTGTAGCGCAGTTCAAAAAACTGCGCCATCGTCATTACACGCGTTTCACGGTAACGATAGTTCACAAAACCAGTCAAAGTAAGTATGAAGCCTAGAAGAACAGCAAAATTAGCCCAAAATTCATATGCATATCCAGATACATATCGTTGCTCAAACATGTTGATGACAGAAATAAGTCCCAATGCGGCTGCGCCATCTGCCACAGCGATTAAATACCGGTGAGCAATTCGCCCCGCAGTCATAAAATCAGCTACACCAGTAATATAACGTTGAACTCTCCATCCGGCGAATAACACAACAAAAAGCGGAATTATTGTAATACTCCAGTCAATCCAATGCATTTGTTTCTTGTCCTTCTATATAAATTTTATCAAAACATATTAGAAAATTATATCTGCTTTTGATAAATTTCAAGTAAAAAAATAATGTTTTTACCATTTTTACCGCAGATTAACTCAGGGGCATCTATATTTATTTGAGGAAAAATTGAGTTGCAACAGAAAAAAGAATGCGAAGGAATGTATATTTACAGCATCAATGACAGGAGAACAGGATGCTGAACGACTTATTTGACATAGACAATCGTCTGGATTATCTGACAGAAAACGGCGACATGCTTCTGCGGCTGAAAAAACTTGTACCGTGGGAAAAGTTTCGCAGTGATCTTGAGGTCATATATAACCATGAACGTAAAAGCAATGTCTGACGCGGGCCATTTGATGTGGTTCTGATGTTAAAGATACTGATTCTGCAGTCTATAATTTGAGCGATGACGAGATGGAATATCAGATTATAGATCGTCTGAGTTTTATGCGTTTTCTGGATATGGTGCTTGACAGCCGTGTTCCCGATGCGAAGACAATCTGGCTCTTCCGTTCGAAACTGTAGGAACACAAGCTCACGCGGAAGCTGTTTGACAAGTTTTATGCGTTTCTTGCCAAGTCCGGATTTGACGCACCACGCAACGTAATACCCGCGATGAAAACAAGGCGATCAAAGAAGGAAATCGCTCCTGAAACTTGGAGCGAAGCGAAGAAGCGACAGAAGGACACGAATGCCCGTTGGGTTCAGAAGAAAGGAAAGAACTACTACGGCTACAAGAACCATGTGGAAGCGGATGTCAAATACAAAATCATTCGAAATTACAAGGTTACGGATGCCTCCGTTCACGACGGCAATGTGTTTGAAGAGCGCCTCTATGAAAACAACACAAGCAAGGATGTTTATGCGGACAGCACGTATCGTTCAGGGGAAAAAGAGGCGAGTCTGAAAAAGGGTAGATTGCGGACGCATCTGCAGAGGAAAGATACCATGTATAGGTGACAAGCGATGGTCGGAGTAGAAAAGAACTCCTTTGTCGAGTAACTTTGATTTGAGAACCACAAAGTCTCAAGAAAAGGAGTTCAAAATGCAGAGAAAAGGTAATGCCATTCGGAGAGAAAGTCAAGTAAAAAATCAGATAAGTATTGGAATTGATATGGGAGGCAGTCTCTGGGCGACGGCAGTTCAGGACTGGGAAGCAGGGAAAATGAGCTATTATGGTCTAAGAGATAAGGTTGATCAAAGCAAAGAAGATCGCGTATTTGACCTTGTCTCTAATTTGCGTAAGAGCGGCAAACGCATAGATGTTTTCTATGAAGCAGGCCGTTATGGTTACTGGCCGGCTCGTAAACTGATAGGCCTCGGAGCCAATGTTCACATCCTTCCTGTCAATAAGCTACAGGTGATTATGAGTGGCAAGACGATCAAAACAGATAAACTTGATGCAAAATTCCTCGCAGACTTGCATCCTTCAGATCATGTTCCGACAGTTTACATACCGACATTGGAAGAAGAAGGACGTCGAGATGCGGAACGCGAATGGGATCGTATCAAAAAATCAATAGATCGCGTAAACGCTCAAATGATTTCTTTGATAGAACGCACACCGTTGCCAGGTTTTAAATCACACCGGACTGCTTGTGAATGGCAAAAGGCAATTAGAAGATGGTCGAAATTGCCAGAATGGGCAGAATGTCCCAGCTTGTTGTTGCTTCGACTTCCCAATTTGCTTGCCGAACTGGAGTTGTTCGAGAAGGAACTGTCTGCCTGGAAACAGACCATTCAACAATTCCAAGATCACGATGAAGAAACGTCCAAACAAAAAGGCAACACGGATTCGACAGCAGAGACGGTAAGAAAGTTGCAACAGTTCAAGGGTGTCGGGGACCGTTTGTCGCGACACTTGCCTTGGGAGATCGGAGAGTTTCATCGTTTTGCCACAAGAAAACAATTTGCCGCATTTTTCGGATTGACACCATGTCCATATGCCAGCGGAACAATGAAAAGAGATCAGGGAATCAGCAAAGCCGGACGCAAAAGTCTGCGAAAAATGGCGATTGAATGTGCATGGCTGTGGTATCGCTGGCAACCGGAAAGTTGGTTGACAAAAAAATGGAAAGACCGCCTTGCGCAAAAAGGACGTAGTCGGAGAACCGCCATTGTCGCGCTCGCGCGTCAGTTGATGGTTGCGTTGTGGCGATATGTGGTTAAAGGCGAAGTTATTGAAGGGGCGATTATTAACAAACCAATTGCAGCATAAGCTTATGGTGAATCAACTCGTTTTGCTTCCTGGTCTTCGAACGATGCCGTAGGAAAGGTTGAGAAATTCACCTCCACTTTCAAGGAGAATAAAAAAAGAGATTTTTGAACATAGAGGCAACTCGATAAAACTCCTGGTTGCGGATTGCATCCGACACCTTAAGATAGAGACCTCGAATTCACACTTTTTTCGCATGTGGCATATTATCGGCGAATGTCTGGAACGTTCGCGGTCGATGGAAGGTTGGGAACGATGGTTTACCCGCAGCCGGTGTGAAGTGCAAGAAAATGTCTTTTGAGGAACAAGAACAGAGGTACAATAAGTTTTGATTTTGGCAACAAACGACACCTATGGCTACATAGGTAAGGAGAATTGCGCTTCAAATATAAAAAAAACAGGAAAAAGTTGCAAAAGTAGCTTGACAAAACCTAACATGGAAGGATACAATGGACATCCTCTGTCCTCATGGGAGAAACAGGGAAACCGGACAAGAGCCAGGACCCGCTCCAGAATAGAACATGTGTTCGGAAGCATGACACAGCGAGCCGGGAATCTCATCCTGAGGACCATCGGGATAAACAGGGCGGAAGTGAAGTTGGGATTACGCAATATTGCATACAACATGGAGAGATTCTGCTTTTTGATGAGGCAGACCGCATAAAAGGAGGATTTGGCCTGGAAAAACGAGTAAAATATCGGCTATTCCAGTCGTGGAGACTTGAAAAGAGAAGTCAAAATGCCAACGTAATGTACAGAAAAATCTCATTTGGAAATCAAACAAACGGGATTCCTATCAAAAAAGCATTGATAGAGGGCTCCTCAATTTTATCGCGTCAAGCACCCGGGATACCGCACCGCCATGCGCCGCCATGGCATTACGCGCACGATCACCAAGAGCGGAACAAGCTTCAGGCGAAGATAATAATTCCCCTAATATATCCGTCAATTCATCATCAGAATCAACCGTTTTAACAGCGTCCGCATCAGCAAGCACCTGTAAGACAAAACGGAAATTGCGCAACACCGATCCTGTCACTATCGGCTTGCCAAGCAAAGCAGGCTCTATCAGATTGTGCCCCTCATCCTGCCCGGCAAGACTCTTACCCATAATCACAATATCTGCCCCCTTCATCAACCGCACCAGCTCGCCGGTGGTGTCCGCCAGAACTACATCTACCGGAACTGAAGACTCTGAAGCTGTTGAACGCTGGGAGAAACTCACACCCGCATCACGAAGCAGTCCCGCAATCTCGCCACCACGCTCCGCATGACGCGGAGCAATTACAAGCCGCACATCAGGATACACCCTACGCAATGACTGATAGCTCCGGATAAGCAGCGCCTCTTCACCCGGATGAGTGCTAGCTCCTATTATAATTTTGTAATCTCCCGGCCCGAAATAGACCGAATAATCGACCGGAGCAAGATCATCCGGAATATGCTGATCAAATTTGATATTGCCGCATACCCTTACCTTCGCTTCCGGAGAAACTTTGGAAAAACGCTCAGCATCCTGAGAACTCTGCGCCGCAATTACATCAAAAGAAGCTAAAAGCGGAGCAAAAAAGCAACGCCATTTGTAATAACCACGGCTCGAATGATCCGACATACGCGCATTGACCAGCGCCACACGAACCCCTGATTTCCTGCCGACCATAATTAAATTCGGCCAGATCTCAGTCTCAAATATAACCAGTTCATCCACCTTCAGCAAACGGAAGAATTTACGCACCGTCCAGTAGAAATCTATCGGACTGAATATCACTTTTACCTGCTCCGGAGCCTTAGCGCGCGCCAACTGCTGGCCGGTTGTCGTAGTAGTGGAAAGTATTATCCGGCAATCCGGATCACGCTTCAAAAGTTCACGGATCACCGACAGCGCCACCATAGTCTCGCCCACGCTTACCGCATGAAACCAGATTCCGCCCTCGCCACTCAACTCATTTTTACGCCCGCCAAAACAACCGAAACGCTCCATAAATGTCTTCTTCCACCCCGGACGGGCAATCAGTTTATAAATCAAGCCAGGCAGAAATACAATAAAGCCCAGCGGTAAAATCAGATTGTACAACAACATCGCTAAACGAAACATCTTTCCCTTCTCCCGTAATTCATATGTCCAATGAGGAGGATTCCGGCTTCTTCCGCAACGCCTCCACAATCTTTTCCGCAAAATTCAATCCTATCCCCGGCACCTTTGCAGCTATCTCCTCGGCATCGGCATGACGCAGTTTGCGCACCGAACCGAAACTCTGCAATAACGCACGCTTACGCGCCGCACCAATCCCCGGAATGTCATCCAGAAGCGATTCGCTTAAACGGGCCTGCCGCAAATTACGATGATAGGTGATCGCAAACCGGTGCGACTCATCCCGCAACGCCTGCAGCATACGCAACCCCAGATGATGATGATCCAGCACTACCGGCTCGCTCCGCCCGGGCAGAAATATCTCCTCCCGTTTCTTCGCCAGACCGATCACCGGAAACGCCGGAACACGCAGCTCAACCAGTTTGGCTACCGCGCTCGACAATTGCCCCTTGCCGCCATCCACCACCAGAAGATCCGGCATTGGCACATTCTCCTCCAGCTTACGCGAAAAATGACGGCCTATAACCTCCGCCATCATCGCAAAGTCATCGCTCTGGTGTACCGTCTTGATCCGGAAACGGCGGTAACTGCTGCGCGCCGGGCGACCATCCTTGAACACCACCATACTGGCCACCGCCAGCTTGCCAAGTATATTCGATATATCAAAACACTCTACATGACGCGGAAGCACAGGCAATCCCAGCGAATCCTGGAGCGCTTTCATCGCCGCTTCACCGCCAACCCCGGGCAGCGAAGTATAACGGAAATTACGATTGTGATGACCAAAAACCGAAATCAGGTTATCCCGCACATCACGCAGCATCGCCGCTTTCTCAAACCGCATGGCCGCGCTGGCCGCCGTCATCTTCTCTTCAAGTTCAGCGACCAGAGGTTTGATATTTCCGTTCAACACAGAGAGCATCGCCTTTACCTGTTTGAGGTAATCATCACGGCTTATCTCACCGGTACACGGTGCAAGACAATCCTTGATGATCCGCTTCAGGCAGCGTTTCCGCGTCTCCTCCGTCGGCTCATCGTCGCGGCACGCCCGCAGACCAAATCTCGCCAACAGAAAATCCAGCGTCGAACGCAAAGCCGCTCCACGGGGAAACGGCCCGAAATAAAGATTGCCGTCATCTTTGCGCACCCGCGCCAGCTTTAAGGTGGGATAACGGGCATTCATGTCTATTTTCAACAGCAAATAACGCTTGTCATCCCGCATGAGCACATTATAATACGGCGCGTACTCCTTTATCAAACGCGATTCAAGTATCAGCGCCTCGTCTTCGCTTTTCACCGGGAAATACTCCCAGGAATAGATCGAATTCATCAGCGAACGCACCCGGGCATCCACCTGCTTCAATCTGCCCGGCTGGAAATACTGGCTCAGACGACGACGCAGATTCTTGGCCTTCCCAACGTAAATTACCCGGCCGAAACGGTCACGGTGAAGATAAACCCCCGGCAATGTCGGCACCTCCGACGGATGAAATTCACGCAAGCGGCCGCTCATTGCCAAACCTTATTTCAACTGGTCAAATGAGAATTTACCCGCTTCGTAAAGACCATTCAACGCCGCCGCAATTCCGGCATAATTGCCGATCTCACGCTGAAGTTTGCCAGGCACAATTTCACACACTTCCATCAGCTCTTTCCAGGCAAACTCCGGCAGATATTTGAGAATAGGATCCATGAAGAGATCCCCTATCGCCCATGCAAATGTCCCCAATACGATCTTTTCCGGATTCAGCGAATTGATCAGTATGCCTATCGCCTGGGCATGCAACCGCGACGTTTCATCCCAGAGATTCACCGCATAGGGATCCCCGGCACGCACCGCCTTCTCCAGTAAATGCATATCCAGCTTGCTTGCATCGCCGTCAGCCAGCTGCATAAGCATTGAGTCCGGCTTGTCCGCCAGCTCTGCCGCCATCCGCTGCGCCAGCCCCTTGCCGGCACAATAGGTCTCATAACAGCCGCGCAGTCCGCAGTTGCACTGCAATCCGCCCGGAACCAGTACCATGTGTCCAACTTCACCAGTCTGCCCACTCTTGCCGCATACCAGATGCCCCGCGGCAATAATACCGGCGCCAATCCCGGTACTCATGGTCAGGTAAATCGCATCCTGCGCACCCTTGGCCGCACCGAAAAACCACTCTGCCAGCATCGCACAGTTGGCATCATTTTCAAAATATGCCGGGCAACCGAGACCATCCGCTATCAGCTGACGGATCGGCACATTCCGCCAGTATTTGTTGTTGGTCGGGTGAGTCATGATCCCATTCCGGTAATCCGCCGACCCGGGACTCGAGATCCCGGCTGCCGCAACATCAGCCATCGTAAAACCATGTTCTGATACCAGACGCTTGGCTTCGCTTATCATCTGCGGAATAACCTCTTCCGGATAGGAGTCATTATTCTCTATCCGCGCACCTCCATAGATCTTGCCGGTAAAATCACCCAGTGATACCGCGACCTTGGTGCCGCCAATATCAAAACCAATTAAAACAGCCTTGTTCTGCATCGTTTTTTCTTTCCCGTTTTATCTATTTTAAACTTTCAGCTATGCCGTTCAAAAAAAACCGCTTTTTTGTGGTTTTTACATTCGATTTATGAATATATACTGCTATCTTATAAAATGAAAGTGAAAAAGTAATTTTTGAGAGGTAATTTGTTATGATTTTATCCGGCATTATCAGCGCAATGAGCGCCTCGGAATCCGCTTTTTATGCCTTCGACACCAGTGACGCCGTAGGGCAGGCTATAGTTCTCATCCTCGGCGTCGGCTCCATCGCCACATGGTCCATCATGATGGATAAGTATCTGGAGCTTAAACGGGCACGCAAGCTCTCCAACAGCTTCTACCGGGCATTCGCACCATCAAAAACCCTGATCAGCGCCGACCTGTTCAATCGCGCCGTTCAAAATCCCGGCCCCGCCGCCATCGTATATACCAGGGCCGCAAGAAAATTACTCGAATACTACGGACTCGCTCCTAACTGCGATAAACTCCCAGCCGGATATCCTGTGAAGGCTAAATACCTGACACCGGCACAGAGAGAGGCAATCCGCACCCTGCTCGAAAACGCAGTGTCTGACCGCATTGCGGAAATGGAGGCCAGAATCCCGACTCTGGCTCTCGCCGTGAGCGTAAGCCCACTCCTGGGTCTGTTCGGTACAGTGTGGGGCGTAATGGTTGCGTTCTGCGGTGTTGCCAAGGCAGGTACCGCCGATATAGCCGCGCTGGCACCAGGGGTCGCCGGCGCATTGTTGACTACCGTGGCAGGCTTGGTCGTCGCGATTCCGTCTCTTATCGCGTACAACTTCCTTACCAACGGCATCCGTAAAGATACCGTTGTACTCGATAACTTCGTCGAAGAGTTTATGGCACGCATTGCACTTGAACAACTTGAATTGGAACCGGAAAATACTCCGGAACCAACCTTTTCAAATACTCTGCCTCCCGACAGCGAAATGGCACGCACCGCTCAGGTAACTATGCCGCTTCATACCCTGCTGCAGGCCCAGGCAAATCAACCGAAAACACCAAAAGCAAATCCGCTTTCAGCAGAACGCCCCCTGCAACCGCCGCCTCAGGTGATTTTTGATGCCGGCGAACAGCCAATCCAGCCCAAAGTGACTTTTGACGACCGCCCTGTACCACCAGCCGGCGGTAACGGATGCTATCAGAGCGAAATGCCGATTAACAAAGATTATGAAGCATAAGCAGGAAGGGCGTACAATATGAGCGGCAGACGACGCAGACAACGTACACAGCTGAAGGGTATTGACGAAATCAACATGACTCCGTTGATCGACCTTACCTTCCTGCTGCTTATCGTATTCATGATCTCCATGCCGATGATGGAGTACTCTACCGATGTGGCAGTGCCACAGATGAACTCACAGGCTCTGCCGGAAGATAACGCCAAATTTGTTACCCTGAAACCGGGCGGCTTGTTTAAAATCGATGACATGGAATTCAATCTCGACCAGTACCGGCTGATGATGGAGGAACTCTTCCAGCAGAATCCGGATTATGAAATCCTTATACGCGCCGATGGCGAGTGCACCGTGGAAGAGTTTGTTGAAGCTGCAAAAATCGCACGCAACGCCGGATTCACCAAGGCTAAAATGGTTACCGCAGCAGAATAAATCAGGTGCAGCAATATGCAGGAATTCTCAACTCAAATTCTTAATAGCGACAACAACGGATGGGGGAAAATTACCCTCCCACCATTGGTCGCCCCAAGCACCAAAAGAAAAATCTATTACAGTGTTATAACGGCTCATCTGCTCTTTATCGGCATCCCACTCGCAGTTATGAACATAATGAACTGGATTAATCCGCAGCCGGAAAAATTAATGGTCATAGAGATGGCTCAGGATCTGCCATATAATCCGGCTCCATATTCTCCGGAACCGCCTACTCCTCAGGAACCGGCCCCGGAATTGCCAACTCCACAGGAACCGGCTCCGCAGGAACCAGCTCCGACACCGACAACTATCGATTACGCCAGTGTGCCTCTGCCACCGTCAGTCATCGATAATCAGCCGGAGCCGGAACCGGACCCGATTCCGAAACCGGAAAAGCAGAAACCTAAAAAAGAACCGGAAAAACAGAAACCTAAACCGGAGAAGAAAAATAATAACTCAAAAGTTGGCAAACCAATGTCGGCGGATGATCTCAATAAAATGGTAAACCGCCGTACCGGCACTCAAAATACCGATCCCAATGCCAAAACCGATTTCTCTAAACCGATCAATAATGGCGTTTCCGGAAAATTTGCTTCGCAACTCAGCTCGTTTATCCGGGTAAAATGGCAACCGCTCATTCCCAACGAAAACCAGTTCGGGGGCAGAAAACCGCAGGCCACACTGGTTCTGGCGATCTCACGATCCGGCAAAATAACCAAAGCTGTTATAAAATCTCCCAGCGGCATCGCCGCCATGGATAATGCAGTCCGGAAACTTTGCGCAGAACTGGAAGGCAGTCAGGCGCCAAGACCGGATGGCGATATCGAAATCGAAATTATCTTAAAGAGTGAATATTAACCTTCTGAGGCAAAAATATGGCATATCAATCTCCTTTCCGCAATAATACCGCAAAAACAGCTGCACAACAGGCCGCAACCAGAAAAAAGGCTTTCTATCTTATTGTTGCCATAGCAATAATCCTTATTTCAGCTCCGGTTGCATATATGATACTCAATGGCTGGCTGGGTACAACTGAACCCAATGCCGATGAACTTATAAGCGATGAGTATTATGAAGAAAATGTTGTCCAGGAAACCGTGACGGAACAACCTCCGGCAGACATCACAGCCGAGCAGACAGCCGGAAACAGTACCGTTGACAACAATCCGCCGGCAACGACAGAAGTTCCGTCTGAAATTCCTGCTGCCATCACATCTCCTCAGGAAGTAGTTCCGCCTGCTACGCCACAACAAGCTACGGTGACAGAGCATGATGTTTCGCAGGCTTTGGCGGCCGCTTCCGTACCGGCAGAATCTGGCGTCGCCGCACAGACTCCGACTCCGGTTCCGGCACCACAGCCAACGCAATCAACTCAGGAACCAGCACCGGCACAGCCGACACCAATAGCCAACCAGGCTCAAACACCAGGTGTTACGCCACCGCCGCCGCCAGTTCCGGTAGATGTATCAACCCATGACGATTCTAAATCTGTCACAACTACCAAGGCACAAGATGCTGAAAAGCAAAATCAAAATACCACTAAACGCGTCATACGGCCATTGTCTCCGCAGGAGCTGGCTGCCCTCAAGGCGGCAAATGACCGGGCTGCCGCAGCAAAAAACAGTGCCTCGCCTCAGGAACGTTCTAAATATGGCGAAAAACTGTTCTCACATGTCCGGTCGAAATGGTATCCGCCATTACCACAGCAGTTGAACAATCGTAAACTGAAAGCGGTTATTGAGCTTAATATCGCCTCCGATGGCAAAGTTAACAGTGTGAAATTTATTACGCCAAGTTATGTGAAACCCATGGATGATTCCGTACGGAATTTGATGAATAATATCCGGAAAAGTAAAGCTCCGGCTCCTGGCTCCGCCGCAGGAACTTATAGAATTGAACTAAAAAATTAACCCGTTATGAAAAAATTTTTCTCTGTTATATTCTTTATCGCAGCGGCGGCAATATCCTCCTTTGCCGCCGAACTTGTATCCCCGGTACAGCCAGATGACCCGATAGGCGTTTCCATTTACAAGCTGGACAACGGCATAACAGTTGCATTTTTTGAAAACCATAACACAAGCACCGTCTTTGTTGCCGAAATGTTCAAGATCGGCTCAGTTGACGACCCGGCCGATAAGACCGGGATGGCGCACTATCTTGAGCATCTGCTCTTCAAAGGTTCAGAAAAACTCGGTACGGTTGACTATGACAAAGAAAAAGAACTCCTTGAACAGATTGATTCATTATATTCACAACGGGAAAAATCCAATGACCCGGAGGAACGCAATCAGCTTTATCTGGAAATTGACCGGCTGTCAGGATTGGCCGCAAAATATGCCGTACCAAATGACTACGCAAGAATAATGGGCGCATTGGGGGCAACCGATACCAACGCATTTACCTCATATTATCTTACCTGCTATGTGAATTCCATACCGGCAAATGAACTGGAACGCTTCTTTGCTATTGAAAAAGACCGCTTTGCCAATCCGGTTTTCCGCGGATTCCATACCGAACTGGAAACCGTGTATGAAGAACTTAATATGTCCGAGGATCGTCCGGAAAGACGGCTTATGCAGTTTGTAATGCAGAAATTGTATCCTGAACATCCCCTCTCCATTCCAATAATAGGTACACGACACGATTTGCGCAATCCATCACCTGCAAGAGTAATGGATTTTTATCGTAAATATTATACCACAAGCAATATGACCGTTATTCTTGCCGGAGATATTGTTCCGGAAAACGCGTTGAATATTCTGGAAAATTCCCTCGGGAAACTGCCGCCGACTCAGGCTCCTCAACTCAGCCGTACAACGGTTCCTCCCGCGAGCGAACCGCAGGAGTATAGTATAGCACTGCCCCTTCCGCCAGAGGTTATTTTAATGTGGAGATTGCCGGAACTCACCAAAGCTGAACAGGATATTGCCGATGTTACCGCTATGGCTCTATCCAACGGCATGGCAGGAATCCTGGATACCAATTTTACAGCAACTCATTTGCTGGCCAACGCCGATGTCACTTTTATAACCAGACCGGACGGCAACAACTCATTCATGATTTCCGCCAACCCTGTAGAAGAACAGCCGCTCACCAGCGCAAAAGAAAAACTCCTGGAGGCAGTTCAACAGCTTAAAGCCGGAGATTTCCCGGACTGGCTGCCGCAGGCCAGCGCCGAATATATCAATTATCAGCTGCTCAATATGTGCGATTCCAACCAGTCCATCGGACAGCAGATCGCTTTTATATTATCAACCTATGATAACTGGCTGCAGGCTGTAAGCAGTATTAATTCTATCCGCAACATCTCTAAAGATGAAATCAGCGCCTTCGCAGAGAAATATCTTACCGGGAACTGCATTACTATATACGTTGAACAAAGTAACGAGATGCCGGAACTCAACGGCGAAGAGGTGGAAAAACCCCCAATTACGCCATTGGAATACGCCGTCACAGAGGAGTCTCCCCTGTTTAAAGAGATAACTGCAATGCCTACCGAGCCAATAAAGCCGCACCTCCCGGATATCGCAAAAGATGTATCAAATTATGAAATTGAAATTGACAATCGTATAATCCCGGTGCGCTTTGTAGAAAATAACTCCGACAACCGTTTTGAACTGCAACTGGTTTTTGATACCGGAACTTTGAGCGTTCCAGAATTGAACCTGGCGCAGAAATATCTCGATCGGGTAGGCAGCGAAAAAGATAACTACCAGACAATGCAAACCGCATTATTCCGTTATACCGGAAATATCACTCTGGCGGTAAATACTACTGATGTCATACTCTCAATTTCCGGACTCGACCGCGAAATGGATAAACTGGTCGCGCTGGCATCCGCGTGGCTTAACACTCCACAGCTAGACGAAGAAGCGCTGAAACAGGCAAAATATCAGAGCGCGCTGGCACGACAGAATGCGATGAACAATTTCTCCGCAATCAATTCAGCCTTGACTCAATACGCGGTCTACCGCGAACAATCACCTACAATCAATGCACTGCAAGGCGAAAACCTCAATGCTGTAACTATACAGAATTTGATTGCTGTTATTAAAAGAATTACCGCAACACCGTTCCATATTAACTATTTCGGGAAAAAACCACTGAATGAAATTATGCCCGGCAATTTCCAGCTGGCCAACGGTAAACCACTGCCTACATCAACTGTGCCGCAAATGCAACTTAAAAACGACAATATGACAATTTTTGTTATTCCTATACCTACAAATCAGGTATTTGTACAATTTTTAAAAGATCTGGGCCCTTATAATCCGGATAACTACGCCGCACGATTATGGTTTAATTACTATTACGGTAATGGTATGAACTCAGTGGTATTCTCCAATTTAAGAGAAAAACAGTCGCTGGCATATAGCGCATACGCATTCTTCGACTCTCCGGAAACCCCGGAACAGCATCACTTGTACACTTATTTTATTGCCACTCAAGCCGATAAACTGCAGGATGCGGTAACCGCTATGTTTGATCTCGGGTTTCCAATCAACCAGACCGCAATGCTCAATACGAAAGACAACCTTGTAAAAATGCTTGCTTCCCAGAGAATGAACGGGCGTGAACTGCTCGCACTTGCCGATACATACCACAAAATGGGTTTACCACACGACTATAGAATCAAAAATTATAACGATTTATGCGATGCAAATACAGAAGATTTAATCGAACTTTACAATAATTTTATCGCCGGCGGCTTCGACTGCATGACTGTTACCGGCGCAATAAGCAATTCTGATATGGAATTTTTAAACACCATAGGAAATATCGTTATCCTCTCACCGGAAAAGGTTTTCGGCATTTCAGCACTTCCTGAAGAAAAGTGACTCTGGAATATAATACAACCCTGAAAAACAAAATTAGCGAAAAAAAAATATCGTCAAATACGTTGACTATTAAGAGTTTAAACAGCTAAAACGATTTAACTCTCCAACTGTTATGTTTTTTCAATTTTTTTCTTTATCATGCGTTTTTCATTTGATTTATAGAATAGTCATGTTATTATTATTGATGTCATAAAAATGTTATTTATGAATTTTACCAAAAAAGGAAATGATGATGAAAAGGAAATTTACTTTGATCGAACTGTTGGTGGTGATAGCCATCATCGCAATATTAGCGGCTATGCTTCTGCCGGCACTTGGCAAAGCCAAAGCCCTCGCACAAAAGGCGGCATGCTCAAGCAATCTTAAACAGTGCTCTCTGGCCATGATTATGTACAGCAATAAAAACGACGGCTATATTCAGTTAAACACTCACGACGGTAACGGATGGGCATGGCCATGGTATGGCGCTCAAACTTTGTTGGAAGAGCTTGGATGCTCTCCATATAGTGAATCGGCTATGAATATCAACAAGAGAAAAGTCACGGTTTGCCCTGTCGGTGTCGACTTTGACAGTACCTTGCAATCTGCCGCAGCCTATGGTGTAATTTTGTTAAGCCAGGGCGACCTGGAAGATTTTGCCAGCGATAAGGCTGAATTGTTCTTCTCCGGTGCCAACGGCGGCGGATATTTGAAATCTCCGGCAGTGAGCAACCCCACTGGATATATCCTGCTTATGGATTGTGTATACGGTAAAAATTTTGAGGATTCAGAAAACCCGACTACCGGAAACCAGGCTTACTGGTACTGGCGCAGCGTTCCAGAAAACAGTGGACTTTTAGGAGTACACAACGGAGAAGGTAATCTCGCTTATCTTGACGGACATGTCAATGACAGTACAGATAAAACCCAGTTGTGGGAAATTTCTAAACTGCACGGAATTCTGATTGATGACGGCTATGATGTGTTATGGCTGGACGAAAATGAAGACAGCAACTAAGACCAAAATCCCCCGCCTTAATTAGGCGGGGATTTTTATTTTCCATAAAAAATACGATTATTGCACTGTAAATAAAGACATTTTCAACTGGTCGATATATTTACCCGATATAATATCGCGTACTCCTGAAATATAAAAGGATGCTGCAATTTTTTTATTACCAAAATACAAAAGCATACCTTATACACGGAGACAGTTCAACTATTTTAACTATACTCCTGCTTCCGGAATACAGTACAGATTAATTCATCACCCATATTGCCAGAATTGAACCAGTACGTTATTCTCCAATCATACTACTCCTTCTGGTCCCATAGTACATATCCAGCCATTGCAGTTGTTCGAATATAGGGTGAATGCTTGTGTCACTTGCTTTAGACTACCGACGCATGATATTTTTAACGCTAAGGCCTTGGCTTTGCCTAAAGCCGGCAGAAGCAGTGCGGCTAAAATAGCGATAATGGCAATAACGACTAATAGTTCGATCAAGGTAAATCTTTTTTTCATCTATCTATCTATCTATCTCCTTAAAATTTAGAAAAATATTTTTCTCTGTACTTCAAACTATTGATCAAAAATTTTTTGTAAATCGGAATTATTATTATACCAGTTCTGTTCACTTATGTGATATAATTTTAACAGTATTTCTCAGCGCTCATTATATTATAGTATAAGTTTATCAGGAGAACATTTTATTATAATATGGAATCGAAGACAAAGCAAGCGATAAATACTATCAATAATGCTTTTTATGGCATAGATCTCTTACAGTTGTCATAATTTATCTATGGGACTATAAATTAAAATCTGACGATATGAATATTCTATAAATCTTCTGTTGTTCTGAGTTCGACAATTGAGAATCCTTCATCATCGAGCATTTCTTGCAAATGTGAGAGTTCGAATAATTGATTGCGATCAGCACTATCGGCAACATGCCCATCTCCATAACCGAGATTGGCTATTCCTGAATGTCTGGCTATAATTCCTGAATCGGATGCATCTTCCCGGATAAAGAAAGAGCGTTGAGTTCCGGTTGACCATTCAGTAAGCGGATAATCTGCCCAGTTTGGGCCCAGAGCGGAATCCGCTATCAACAGATAATTTGACGGAACGGGACAGCCATTCAAATTTATGAAGGTCGGTTTTTCTCGGTGCTCCAATACCAGCTCGAATTTGGAGTCGGCATAACAGTAATCCGGAGAATTAATTTCAGTATTGGTCGGGCATATTGCTCCGTAGCATATTGACCAGTTGACAACGTTAAAGTCGGCATTGGCCGGACACAATGTAACCGGGCGTCTTTCAGGAGGCAGCATGGAAGATTCGTCGATAGCAATATAACTGTTCTCCTGATTTGCGCTACTGGTCAGCCCCAGTGTTCTGGCCATTTCTGCTATGCGGTACCATTCTACTCCTGCCGGTCCCATAGTACATATCCAGCCATTGTAGTCGTTAGAATATAGAGTGAATGCTTGTGTCACCTGCTTTAGATTGCCGGCACATGATATTTTTAATGCTAAGGCCTTGGCTTTGCCTAAAGCCGGCAGAAGCAGTGCTGCCAGAATTGCTATAATTGCGATAACGACCAGAAGCTCAATCAAGGTGAATCTTTTTTTCATAACAGACCCCTTTTGTAATAAAGCAAGAGACATTATTTATTAAGATTTGTATTTATGATCATGTAATACCATAATGCAGATTTTCATGTGTCATTCATTAATCATAAGCAGAAATTAACGAAAAAAATATCGTCAAATACATTGACTATTAAGAGTTTAAACAGCTAAAACGATTTAACTCTCCAACTGTTATGTTTTTTCAATTTTTTTCTTTATCATGCGTTTTTTTCATTTGATTTATAAAATAGTCCTGTTATTATTATCGATGTCATAAAAATGTTATTTATGAATTTTACCAAAAAAGGAAATGATGATGAAAAGGAAATTTACTCTGATCGAACTGTTGGTGGTAATCGCCATCATCGCAATATTAGCAGCACTGCTTCTGCCGGCTTTAGGCAAAGCCAAGGCCTTAGCGTTAAAAATATCATGCGTCGGTAATCTAAAGCAAGTGACACAAGCATTCACCCTATATTCGAACAACTGCAATGGCTGGATATGTACTATGGGACCAGAAGGAGTAGAATGGTATCGCATAGCAGAAATGGCCAGAACCCTGGGATTAACCAGTAGCGCAAATCAGGAGAACAGTTATATTGCTATCGATCAAACCTCTATGCTGGCTCCAGAAAGACGCCCGGTTACACTGTGTCCGGCAAACGCCGATTTTAACGTCGTCAACTGGTCAATATGCTACGGGGCAATATGCCCGACCAATACTGAAATTAATTCTCCGGATTACTGTTATGCCGACTCCAAATTCGAGCTGGTATTGGAGCACCGGGTAAAACCGACCTTCATAAATTTGAATGGCTGTCCCGTTCCGTCAAATTATCTGTTGATAGCTGATTCCGCTCTGGGACCAAACTGGGCAGATTATCCCCTTACTGAATGGTCAACCGGAACTCAGCGCTCTTTCTTCATACGGGAAGATGCTTCCGACTCAGGAATTATAGCCAGACATTCAGGAATAGCCAATCTCGGTTATGGAGATGGACATGTTGCCGATAGTACCGACCGCAATCAACTATTCGAAATGTCACATTTGCAGGAAATGCTCGATGATGAAGGATTCTCCATTGTTGAGCTCAGAACGACTGAAGATTTATAAAATAGCTATGATAAAATTTTTATCCGTGTCTGCAAATATTAATTTAGAAACTTACAGATAAACAATAACAACTGCAAGATTCTATAACTATTGATTTATATCGTTTTTTACTATAAGATAGTATTTATCGTTTGCTTTGACAGCGATTCCATATTATATTCAGATAAACTTATACAATAATATAACGATACGATTAAGACTCTATCATATAAATAGGCAGAACTGGCATAATAATAACTCCGGATTTACAAAAAATTTTGATCAATAGTTTGAAATACAGAGAAAATATTTTTCTAAATTTTAAGGAGATAGATAGATAGATAGATAGATAGATGAAAAAAAGATTTACCTTGATCGAACTATTAATCGTTATTGCCATTATCGCTATTTTAGCCGCACTGCTCTTACCTGCGTTGGGAAAAGCAAAGGCTTTGGCTCTAAAAGCGTCATGCACCGCCAATTTAAAACAATGCCTCCTGACAATGCAAATTTACAGCAACAATTTTGACCAGTTTGTATGTACCGGCTTGTATGACAGCAATAACTGGGTTGCCCCATGGTATAGTGTACCGTCCATACTTTCAGGATTAGGATGCGATATGGAATATACAGAAGCAGCCTATAAACCCAATGCAAGAAAACCAACTTTCTGTCCCGCCGGAGTCGATTCCGATAACCGTTGGCAAGGACAAACTGCATATGGTTCTGTATTCCATACCAGTGGTGCACTGGCCGATTACAACGAAAAGGCAGAATTGCTTCTAACCGGATCTGGATGCTATACTAAAGCTACGGCGGTTTCCGCTCCTGCAAACTATATATTGTTGATGGATTGCGCTTATGGTCCGCAATTCGAAAGCCAAACAGAACCAACAACTGGAAAGAGATTTGTCAAGGGTGTTTTTTACAAAAACCTTTGCGGTAATCTATGAATTTATTTTCTTTAATTTCTTAATAAAAGATAGGCAAACGTCAGTGAATCTAAATTTCCATGTTATAAAAGAGAACTTGAAACGCTCAAAATTAAAATTAGTATGAACTTCCCAATTCAGCCTTGACTTCTTGCGGGTTTCCCTATATAATAAAAAGCAAATTATTCAAAGAAGGGAATTGAAAGACTTACTATGGACAACGCCGACAGTAGCGACGCTGATCGAAGTAACAATAACTATAAATTGAATAGATTTTATATATAATAGGCATAACCTGCGACCAATTGTTAGACAGCAGGCTATGCCTATTTGTGTTCTTTTTTGCTGACCACCGCTGAAAGGCGGTCAGAATATAAATTTTATCAAAGAAAGGAGTGATTGATCCATCATGGATCGACACAGACAGACGCCTTGGCACGCACTGAAACTTACGGAGGTTTATGAGACTTTACATACCTCCGAGGAAGGATTAAGTGATGCCGAGGCTGCCGAAAGGCTGGAAAAATATGGGCGCAATGCATTGCGCTCGAAACCGCCCAAAACCATTCTTCAAATGCTGAAAGCGCAGATCATTGACCCGATGGTACTTATCCTCATCGGCGCATCCGCTTTTTCCGCAATTTTGCAGGAATGGACGGAAGCGGCGGTAATCTTTGTTATTGTAATCGTCAACGCTGTCATTGGTATTGTGCAGGAAAAGAAGGCACAATCCTCTTTGGAGGCGCTTCGCAACATGAGCGCCCCAACGGCCCGTGTTCTGCGCCAGGGGGAGGAGACCGTAATTCCCGCCAGCGAGCTGGTAGTGGGTGACGTTGTGATGCTTGGCGATGGGGACATGGTTCCGGCGGACTTACGCCTGATAGATTCCGCCAACTTGAAGGTGCAGGAGGCTTCTTTAACGGGCGAATCCGTCCCTTCTGAAAAGGAAGCGGAAGATTTGCTGCCGGAAGACTGCCCCCTGGGCGACCGCAGTAATAT
>CALXXL010000003.1 GCA_944392655.1 uncultured Victivallaceae bacterium | reverse complement strand
GACGTATATAGAACTATCGAGGTGAGGGTATTATTGGCTAAAGTTAACTGGAGTATCGCAAATTGCAAAATTAGTGCGGGTGGGATGATGGCAAAATGATGAGTGGCGTGTTGACGTTGTAAGTAGACATTGGGATATTGAAAAACACTGAGTTGTGAATGGCTTGATGTTGTTAGAGATACTGTGCGGTATGTATAATAATAGAGGTAAAATCTTCCTGAATCATAGAAAAAAGAAGACAACTTAAATCAATCTCATGTTAAATAAGACAAAGAAAAAACAGGTGCTCCTGAAAAATAGTTAACACCGGTTGAGTAAGTGTCTAATTGATACGACTATTATAAACGCAATAGCTGTAGGTTATCCGGCAATCCATTATCATGATGCATTTATACCGGAGTGAGTCCGGAATAATTCCACATATTTTTTCATTGTATTCGCTATCATTAAGAAAGTTTTTATCACCGTCTATGGCAAAATAAGTATAATAAAGTCTGGAAAAACTCAATTCAGACGGCATTTACTGGGCGGGCAAAAATATTGTTAAAAACAGGACTTGTGCTATAATAAAAATAAATCTTGATGATAATAATAAAGATAGAATAGCTGAAGAACAATCGTTTTTCAGCTACTTTGGTGAAATAATATGGTAGAAAAAAAGGAAGATTTACGCTTTTCAGCCAATATGATCGCTAAATATGCGTAAACGGAAGCATATCAGTATGAAATAATCATAGAGATTTTTACTATGGTTGGTGACGGCGCTTATGTAATTGTATTGCGCAGATGCAAAAACTTTGGATTGAAGTATGATATAGGTAGATAGATGTCTACAATTAAAATTGCTCTGATACAAAAGAATGCTGTACCAAATAATCCAGACAGAAATTTGGAATTGGCTATTCAATATATTGAAGAAGCAAGCAGTATGGCAGCTGATATTGTGCTTTTTCCAGAGATGTGGTCTAATGGATATGCTCCACCGTTTGAAGGAGCTTTTGACAATCCGTTTAACCACGATTTCGAAAAAGAGCGCAAAGAGTGGTTGGAAAGTGCTGTGTCACTCAAAAGCGACTATGTCACCGCAATAAAAGATACTGCTGCAAAATGCAAGATTGGAGTTTGCACTACGTTTTTATCAAAGACAGATGATAAATTTCAAAACACCGCTATAATTGTTGATCGAAATGGAAATATCATTCTGAATTACGCTAAAGTTCATACATGTGATTTTTCTTTGGAAAAGTTGTTGCAGCATGGCAACGAATTTAAGGTGTGCGATTTTGATGGAGTGCAAATAGGAGTAATGATCTGTTATGACCGGGAATTTCCAGAAAGCGCCCGCATCCTTATGTTGAAAGGGGCGGAAATCATTTTGGTTCCCAATGCCTGCAAGATGAACTCACATAGAATCAATCAGCTTAATACACGGGCATTTGAAAATATGGTCGGGGTTGCAATGGCAAACTATCCAGGTAATGGATGGGGGTGTTCATGCGCTTTCTCTCCAGTGGTATTTGATGAAAATGGAAACTGCCTGGATAATACTGTTGTGAAGGCTGATGACATTTTAGACGATATTTTGATTGCGCAGTTTGATATGGAGCGTATCAGGATATATCGGGAACAGGAAACATGGGGAAATGCTTACCGAAAAACTGCGGCCTACACGGACTTGATTCATCCGGAAGTGAAAATACCGTTTATTCGAAATAAGTGAAGATAAGTTGGCAATAGAGAACTAATAAGATATTAAACCGATGAAATGTTTTTTTATTTGAATGCGGTATGAAGTAATAAGGCTACAGGATGATCGATAATACAATAGAGCTGCTATTACCGACGATTTTGTATTTCCGTAATTCCCGTTGCTGGTCACCGATGGATTGTCCGTAGAGCCTTATCGGTTCGTCGGAGTAGCTGGTGTATACTAATGGTCTTTTGGTTGGCATGGTGTATATCGTGAATGATGACTTTTATCACATAGCCGAAAAATCTTATTCCTTTATTTGACCGGTTCCCATAATGTTTTAGATAACGGACTGCGGCAGTTTGGTGATGACGGTGTCCCATTATGGCAGCCATTATAAATTCTGTAAATTTTTCATGAGACATTACGCTACAACTCAACAGAGAGCATGATGGCGGATTTTTTTTGTAATATATTTTGTTGAAAGACTTATATCGGTTTGTGTGGAAAAATGGTGAAATTCTAAAAATTGAATGATGCCAGTATTAGTTGCAAGTTTGATTAATACTTTATTGCCAATATGTTAGTGTGAGTGCTCGGCGATAAATAATGTCTGTGCCCGCAGAATGATATATCAGCAGAGGTAAATTCTCTGATCATATATATAAATTATGCATAATAACTAAGAAATAATTTTGTAATTATAATAAAAATATTGAACCGATTTTTTTATTATTACAATGATTCCCGGGTTGATTTTCGGGGAGTATATGGTACATTTACGACCCTTTACGCTATATGTTGCAGTATGGCAACAGCTTTTGTTGCAAATAAATACACTGTGAATGTCGACAGAATTGCTTAAATTGTGCACTCTGCCTTTTTCTTAGTTTATCAGGTCTGTTGGGTTGGGATTATGGAATGTTTTACAAAAATATGGAATCGGAAATTTATTTTTCTTTTTATTACTAATTTGTTTATGCTGGCCGCTTTCTTTGCCTCTATTCCGCTTATTACGGTATATTGTCAGGAACTCGGCATAACTGGAACTAAAACCGGAATCGTTTTGACCGCCCTTTCCGTTACTGCAATTTTATTCCGCCCGATCGCCGGATATCTGCTGGATAATTTTAACCGGTATAAAGTATATTTTGTCTTTCTGCTGCTTTTCTGTCTCTCTTTTCCCGCTTTTCTGATTTTTCCTTTCTTTGCCGCATTGGTGATGATAAGATTATATATGGGCGCGGTTTACTCTGTGTGCGGCTCTGCAACTATGACTCTGGCCAGCGATTTGCTGCCACGGAATATGATCACTCCGGGAATTAACAGATTCGCTTTTACCGTATCTATTGGTATGGCTCTTGGACCGTTTATCGGAATTCAGGTGCAGAATAATATGCATTCTCAGGCATCCTTTATATGCGTATTTATTCTCTCTCTGTGTGCTTTGGCAACTCTGCTTTTTTGCCGGATCGAATATCCGGAAATCGAACGGAAACGCTTTTCTGTCCGGAACGCTTTCTATAAACCGGCATACCCTTTTATGATTAATATGACCTTTTTTATGATACCTTATGGCGCCGTTATCGCATACTCTTCCATCCTCGCTTATGAAAAAGAGTGGATGAATATTCTGCCGTACTTTTATATCGTACTGGTCGCAGGAATGCTTGCAGCTAAGTTTTTTACCCAGAAAATGGTTGACGCCGGCAAGCATAGAACACTGGTTACGGTTACTCTTATTCTACTGACTGCTACGATGATAAGCTATATTTTTATGCATTCAAAGCTGCATATGATGATCGCCGCTTTTATCTTCGGAACCGGATACGGAATTATGCAGCCTTTATTCCAGTCTTTTGTGACCGGAACCACCCCACCGCCTATGCGCGGAGTCGCCAACGCTACATATCTGCTGTCATATGATATCGGTATCGGGATCGGCGCGTTCGCGATTGGCGTCCTGCATGAACTGTGCGGGGTGTTGAACGGATTCGCATGGACCGCAGTGGCCTATTTCGCCGGGGGGTTTATGTATATATGTTATGTCGAAAACTATTATCAGAACCTGAAAAAACAACAGCCCCCTATTAATTGTTGAATGCAAACTTGAAAACTTTGTCTACTGTGATATATTAATTGGTACTACCAATTTAAAAGGAAATATTGAAAATGAAATACGCCAGGCAGTTCGCTATAATTTTAGTCGTCTCCATGATCGGGGAGATATTGAACCGGATTGTCCCCCTGCCTATACCGGCAAGTATTTATGGCTTGATTCTGATGTTTGCCGCACTGCGTGCCGGAATTATAAAATTGAACGCAGTTAAGGAGACCGGATACTTTCTAATCGAAATTATGCCGGTTATGTTTATCCCAGCTGCCGTGGGGCTGCTTGAAACATGGGGCCTGCTGCGGCAGGTGTGGCTGCCATTCTGCGTGATTACTCTACTGTCAACCATTGCGGTTATGGCGGTGGCTGGACATGTTACCCAGGGCGTACTTAAAGGTTTTCAACACAAAGAAGATGCGGAGGCTCAACTGTGAATACTATTTTGCAGGATTCCGCTTTTTTCGGCGTTACGGTAAGTTTGTTGGCCTATGGCGCCGGAAACTTTCTTAAACGACGATTCAGACTATCTATCTTCAATCCACTGCTGATCTCTATCGCCGCTACGATGTTGCTTCTGCGCGGAGGTCATATCGATTACCCGACCTATAAGGCCGGAGCATCAATTTTGAGCTGGCTACTGACCCCGGCAACCGTTTGTCTCGCCATTCCCCTGTATGAGAAAATGGATCTGCTTAAACAGAACTGGAAAGCCCTGGTCGCCGGAATCGGAGCGGGAGTGATCACCAGCTTGATATGCGTATTTACAATGGCTCTCATATTCCACCTGAACCATACCGAATATGTGACGCTTCTGCCCAAGTCGATTACTACGGCGATCGGCATAGGCGTTTCGGAAGAGCTCGGCGGGTATGTCACTATTACCGTGGCGGTGATTATTATTACCGGAATTCTGGGAAATATGATCGCGGAAGCAGTATGCCGCATTCTCCGCATACATCACCCCATCGCAAAAGGCGTTGCCATCGGGACCGCTTCTCATGCCATCGGAACCGTAAAAGCTATGGAACTCGGCAAAGTCGAAGGATCAGTAAGCAGCCTTTCCATCGTTGTTGCCGGGCTGTTGACCGTAATCGGCGCATCGTTTGTCCAGAACTTTATTTAGGCGCGGATTATGAGCAATAACTCCAAAGAGTATGAAAAAGTTATTGACTATATCTGCAAACTCATCGAATCCGGTACCGTTAAATGCGGAGACCGCCTGCCAACTGAACGGGCCTTATCTGCTACTATTGGCGTAGGACGCAATTCTATAAGAGAGGCACTGCGCATTCTCGACAATATGGGAATTACCGTCAGCCGGCAGGGATCAGGCAACTATCTCGCCGATAATATGGGCGGTAAACTCGCCGGCGTGATTGATATGATGCTCCTGACTCAAAGCATATCCCCGCAGGAGGTCCGCAACTTCCGGTGCTATATGGAAGTTACGGTATGCAATATGATCCTCGATAATCCCGACGGATGCGCCGGATTGACTGAAATACCACATATCCTTGACCGGTTTCAGCAGAGCGGGAATGAAGATAAGGTGGAACTCGACCGCCAGTTTCATTACGCATTGGTCAACGCTACGGGAAACCGAATGATGGCTCTTGTTATGCAGGGCGTAATGAATGTATACCGCAGATGGATCGACGAGGTTCTGCGAAATGCCGATGAATGTGACTGGATGCCACTACATTTGGCGCACCGCGAACTATATGACGCTTTGATCGCTAAAGACAGAATGGCGGTTATAAAGGCCGTTAATGCCCATTACAAGCTGGTGGATCAGTTGTCCCGCAAAAACAAGTAATACAGTAAATGTTAATCCAAATGAATTCAGCGCGTATTCGAAAGGAAAAGTGGAGCCGGCTGTCGGAGTCGAACCGACGACCTGATGATTACAAGTCAGCTGCTCTACCACTGAGCTAAGCCGGCAATATTGCATTTATCGCATAATATAGTTTAAGGATCCGGAAAATCAAGTTTGATAAATAAAATTTTTAACGGAATAGGTAAATACAACGCTCCGGAAATAATAAATGAGATAAAAAAATGTTTTTTTATATTATGAAAGATATAAAAGGACTTGAAAATTGAAATAAAAACGTTAAAGTTGTATATTACATTAATATGTATGGTCTGCTCTTATGGCAGATTGAAAACGACTGATTGCGGGAGATAAAACGTGGCAAAGGAAAACCAATATGTTCTGGAGCTGTTGACTGAAAACGGATTGTTGACTGAACACCAGATTCATGAAGCTGCCGAATACGCAAAAAATAATTCCAACGATGAACATACCGTTTCAACTATTGAAGCGGCTATCGCACTTAAGTTCATTTCCGAACAGGATTATTTACAGGTGCTCGCCAATGAGTACGGCATGGAAGTTATTGACCTTAATAACTATGATATCCCTGAAGAGGTTCTGGCTTCGCTTACCCCGGATATCGTCAATACTTATAACGTTATTCCGGTTATGCGGCACGACGATATCCTCACCGTGGCGATGAGCGATCCCAGCGATATGGATACCCTCGATGCACTGCGCTATCTGCTCGGATGTGACGTCGATGCGGTTATCGCCCCGCAGGATCAGATCCAGCGCATTATCGACCGGCACTACCGGACACTCGCTGAAAGTATGCGCAAGTTTATGGGCGACCTCGGCCTCGATAACGGCGAGAAAAAACAGGAAGAGTCTGCAATCGGCGCTCTGGCCGGTACCAAAGAGGAGTTTACCGATGACGAAGCATCCGTCGGAAGACTGGTTTCCCTTATTATCTCAGAAGCTCACAAAATGAGAGCTTCCGACATCCACCTCGAACCGATGGAAAAAGATTACCGCGTCCGCTACCGTATTGACGGTGTACTCCATAAAATGGAGTCACCACCAAAATTCCTGCAGGCAAGTTTGACCAGCCGTCTCAAAATCATGGCCCGTATGGATATTACCGAAAAACGTATCCCTCAGGACGGACGTATACAGATTACCGTGGGCGATAAGGATTTGGACCTCCGCGTTTCCGATATCCCGACTACTCACGGCGAAAGTATCGTAATGCGTATCCTCGATAAAGCCAGTATTCAGCTCGATATCCCTAAACTCGGCTTCTTCGCCGACGACCTTGAACTGGTTCAGCGCATTATTAACTATCCGGACGGCATCTTTCTGGTAACCGGACCTACCGGTTCCGGTAAAACTACCAGCTTGTACGCGTTCCTCAACTCGATCAATACCGTGGCCCGCAAAATTATCACCGTGGAAGACCCGGTGGAATATCTGCTGCCGGGGATTAATCAGGTGCAGGTGGACCGCTCGGTCGATATGACCTTCGCCGCGGCCCTGAGGGCAATGCTGCGTCAGGCGCCAAACATCATCATGGTAGGGGAAATCCGAGACGTGGAGACCGCTGAAATCGCAATCAACGCCGCGCTTACCGGTCACCTGGTATTCAGTACCCTCCATACCAACGACGCCCCAGGCGCTGTTACCCGTTTGATCGATATGGGCGTTCAGCCGTTCCTCGTAGCCTCCTCCCTGCGCGCTGTTATGGCTCAGCGACTCCTGCGCCGGGTTTGCAAATACTGCATGGAAGAACATGTCCCAACCCCAATGGAGGCAAGATTGCTCGGTTTGCCGGACGATTACGTCAAAACCCATAAGTTCTATAAAGGACGGGGATGCGAACGCTGCGGACGGACCGGTTATAAGGGACGTATCGGGATTTATGAAATATTTACCATCACTCCGGATATCGCCGCTCTGATATTCAACAATAAGCCGACTTCTACTATACGCGAGGCCGCACGACGCAACGGCATGAGATCATTGCGCGACGACGCAATCCGGAAGGCTGAAAGCGGTATCTCCACCCTCGAAGAGGTGATCCGCGTTACAATGATGGATGAAGAGTAATTAATATATAGAAAAAAGGTGAAAAAATATGCTCGATTCTGCCAGCCATGCATTGCGTGACTTGATGTTGGACGCGGGGGTCGCTACCGAAACTCAGCTTAATGAGATGGAGGAGGAACAGTCCCGCTCAGGCAAAAGCCTGTTCGAAGTCGTTACCGACTTCGGTATGATCAGCGAAATCGACCTTATGCGCCTTATCGCCGATAACCTCGGCAGCGAGGTCGTGGATTTGGAGAATATTATTATCCCTCCAGAAGTGATCGCTCTTATGGAACCTAATACCGCCAGAACTTATGGCGCGGTTCCTGTGGAGTTTTCCGATAATATTCTTAAAGTGGCTCTGCGCGATCCGCTTAACTTTCAGCTCCATGACGACCTGAGATTTATACAGGGAACTGATATTATCCCACTGGTCGCTCTGCCGGAACAGATCGATAACGCAATCGAAAAATATTATCCGCCGGATATGAGTACCGTGCGCGATATCCTGGAGGCTTTGCGCCAGGAAGAGGGCAAGGAGATTAAAGTCGAAGATATCGACCTGTCCAACGGCAGCGAAGCTCCTATCGTTATGTATGTGGATGCCGTTATCTCCCAGGCAATTAAAGATAAGGCCTCCGACATCCACTTCGAACCGTTCGAAAAAGAGTTCCGCATCCGCTACCGGGTGGACGGCGCTCTTTATGAGATGCCACCACCACCGCTTTCTCTCGCGGCGGCAATTATCAGCCGTATCAAAATTTTGAGCAACCTCGATATCTCCGAAAGACGTATCCCGCAGGACGGACGTATCCAGAAACGCTACGCCGGCCGACCGGTTGACCTGCGCGTATCGTGCCTGCCTACTACCCACGGAGAATCTGTGGTGCTCCGCGTACTCGACCGTACCGTTGTAAACCTGGAACTCGATGCCCTCGGTATGAGTAAGCCCGTGCTCGATAAACTGCGCGAACTTATCCATCTGCCCAACGGAATCCTCCTCGTAACCGGACCTACCGGTTCAGGTAAGACAACAACTCTGTATTCCGCTTTGCGCGAAATCAACGTTATCGGCGATAAACTCCTTACTGCTGAAGACCCGGTGGAATATGATATCGAGGGAATTATTCAGGTGCCGATTAACGATGCCGTAGGCATGACATTCAATAAGGCGCTGCGCGCATTCCTCCGTCAGGACCCCGACCGCATTCTCGTAGGGGAAATCCGTGACTTCGAAACCGCTCAGACCGCAATCGAAGCATCTCTTACCGGACACTTCGTGTTCAGTACCCTCCATACCAACGACTCGGCCGGCGCCGTTACTCGACTGGTCGATATGGGCGTGGAACCGTTCCTTATCTGCTCATCCCTCGTCGGCGTACTGGCTCAGCGCCTGATCCGGCGCGTATGCAGCAACTGCCGCACTCCTTATACCCCAAGCGATGAGGAACTTATGAGACTCGACCTCGAACGCTCCGATATCGGTGAACGCAAGTTCTACTACGGACGCGGATGCCCGGTCTGCAACCATACCGGTTACAAAGGACGAAAAGCTATCGTGGAACTTCTGGTGGTGAATCAGGATATCGTTGAACTGATATCCAGCAATGCTCCCACCAGCCTGATACAGGAAAAGGCAAGAGAAAACGGCATGATTACAGTGCGCGAGGACGGCTTGATGGCTATCCTTAACGGCGAAACCACTGTAGACGAAGTTTTGAGATATACTTGATTCAGGATTTTTTTGCAGGAGAATTTTATGGCTATTGAAATGACCGATTTGTTGCAGCTCGTCGTCGATGAAGGCGTGAGCGACTTGCATATTGAAGTTGGCGCTCCACCTCTGGTGCGTCTGCACGGGGAAATTACCCCGCTTGACCTGCCGCCTTTGACCCCGCAGGATACCGAACGCCTCGTAAAGGCAATCTGTTCCGACGCTCATTTGCAGCAGATTCAGGCCGTCGGGACGGTCGACCTGGGGTTCGCTTACGGCGATCAGGCACGTTTCCGCGTGAGCGCTTTCAAACAGAAAGGATACTACGGTACGGTATTGCGCCAGATCCCGAATAAACTGCTCACCCTCGAACAGATCGGCCTCGGCGACCGCATCCGCGACCTGCTCTACCGCCCACGCGGGCTGATCCTGGTAACCGGTCCTACCGGTTCCGGTAAGTCAACCACTCTGGCAACCATGCTCGATATTATCAATACCGAACGCGCATGCCATATCATTACTATCGAAGACCCGATAGAGTTTTATCATAACCATAAGAAAAGCGTCGTGATTCAGCGCGAAATCGGCGCCGATACCACCAGCTTTAAAGAGGCTTTGCGCCGCGCTCTGCGTCAGGACCCGGACGTGATTCTGGTAGGGGAAATGCGCGACCTCGAAACTATGGAAGCCGCTGTTACCGCCGCAGAAACCGGGCACCTCGTTTTCGGTACTCTGCATACCACCGGAGCCGCACGTACGGTAGACCGTATCGTCGACGCTTTCCCAACTAACCAGCAGCAGCAGATCCGTACTCAGCTGGCATCTTCACTGGTCGCCGTGATCAGTCAGGTGCTGCTCCAGCGCGGCGATAAACCCGGACGCGTGGCCGCATTCGAAGTCATGATTTCTACCCCGTCTATCCAGGCCCTGATTCGCGATAATAAGACTTTCCGTATTACCAGCGAACTCCAGACCGGCGCTAAATGGGGTATGTATACTCTGGATACCCATTTGGTCGAACTGTACGCAAAAGGGCTTATCACTTATAGCGAGTTAATTACAAAATGTCAGGACGAAGAGGCCATTCTCGACAAACTTAAGCAGATGCAGATGGCGGGTATGCTTGAGAACGCCTTGAAATAATTAAAATAAAAGGATAACCCATGGCAACATATGTTTACACCGCAGTAGACGGCAACGGAAAGGAGCTGAAAGGCAAAATCCAGGCGACGACCGAGGATATGGCCGCCTTGGAGTTGCGCAAAAAGGGACTCTTCCCGACTATGGTACGCTCCGAAATCAAGGATAAAATCGCTAAGCGCAAAAAGAATAAATCCGCCGCAGAAATGAAAGGTTTTTCGATCGGCGGAGGCAAAATCCGTAAAAAAGACCTTATGGTCGTTACCCGTCAGCTGGCTACATTGCTCGAGGCCGGGCTGCCTTTGATCCGGTCTCTCAGAACCCTCGAACGCCAGAATAAAAAAATAGGAATTAAAAAGGTTCTCGGCAAAGTGGCCGACAGCGTGGAAGAAGGTTCGACCTTTTCCGAAGCTCTCGCAAAAGAACCGCGCAGCTTTGACCGCCTGTACCTTAATATGGTACGCGCCGGCGAGGCCGCTGGCGCCATGGAAACCATTCTCGGTCGTCTCGCCGCATTTATGGAAAAAAATGCCAAGATTATCGGTAAAATCAAGTCAGCTATGGTTTACCCGATGGCGGTTCTCATTATCGCCGGCGGTATCACCATCTTCCTTATGGTGTTTATCGTACCGCGATTCCGCGATATCTTCAAGGATTTGACTCCGGGTAAAGGGTTGCCGGCTTTGACCGAATGGGTTATCAATGCCAGTAACTATATGCAGCATAACTTCCTGGTTATAATCGGCGTTATTGTCGGTTTCATTGTCGTTTACAACGTCCTTTACCGTACTAAATACGGCCGGCTAGGCATAGATACTGTGAAATACCGTATGCCACTTATCGGGCCGATTATCTCCAAGGGGAGTATCTCACGCTTCGCCCGTACTCTCGGTACTTTGATGGCCGCAGGCGTTCCGGTTCTTACCGCACTTAATATTGTACGCGATACCTCCGGTAACGAAGTGGTCGCCAGAGCCGTTCAGCAGATCCATAACGCCGTTAAGGAAGGGGAAGGGATCGCCGGACCCCTGAGCATTACCAACGTCTTTCCTCAGATGGTTATAAGTATGATTGAAGTAGGCGAAGAGACCGGACGACTGCCAGAAATGCTCGACCGTATCGCAGATACTTATGACGAAGAAGTTGATAACGCTGTCGGCGCCTTGACATCCATGCTCGAACCGTTGATGATCGTGTTCATGGGGTTGATCGTCGGGACCATCGTTATCGCTATGTTCCTGCCGCTGATCGGCCTGATCGACGGTTTGTCTTGATTAATATGGCTCTGCCCGATAAAAAGGTTAGAGTATAAAGGAGTTTTCTGTGTCTGATCAGCAGGTTTACGCGATTATTATGGCCGGAGGCAAGGGCGAACGCTTCTGGCCCCAGAGCCGAGCCAGCCATCCTAAACAGCTGTTGCGGCTTATGGGAAATCTTACGATGATTGAACAGGCCACCGAGAGACTTATCCCGGTGGTGCCTGAACAGAATATCATCATTATTACCAATCGCGAATATGTCAACGCTATGCAGCAGCTGTTGCACCGGGTGCCGGAGAAAAATATTATCGGCGAATATACCGGACGCGATACCGCTGCATGTATGGCCCTGGCTACAGGAATTATTCATCAGAGAGCCGGCGCGGGAAAGGATCCGGTAATCGTTGTTTCTCCCGCTGATCATATCATCAGAAATACCGCCAAATTCAGGCAGACTCTCGCTGATTCTATCAAGGTCGCCGCAAATTGCAATAAACTTATAACATGGGGAATTGAACCGAGATTCCCCAGCACCGGATTCGGATATATAGAAACCGGTCTGCCGCTGGTGACTGATACCCAAAGCTCTTTCTTCGAGGTTAGAAAGTTTACCGAAAAACCATCGCTGGCTTTGGCGGAGGATTGTATTTCCCAGAAAAAATGCAAGTGGAACAGCGGGTTCTTTATATGGCGCTATGAGGTTATTATGAACACTATGCGGGAACTCGCACCGGAGCTGTTCAACCTCGCCAACGAGGCCTACAGAGCCGAATGCGACGGCGACCTTAACCCGGTTCTCGAAAATTCATACCGCCGGGTTAAGCGTATCTCCATAGACTACGCTATTATGGAAAAATGCGAGAATATCGCCATGGCTGTGACCGATTTTGACTGGGAGGACGTGGGGAGCTGGTCCGCTTTGCGCTCTCAGGCCAGACCAAACGCTGATAACAATATCATCCGCGGATTGGTGGCTTGTCTGGATACCACTGATTCAATGATTGTGTCAAGCCCAAACCACCTCGTGGCGGCTATCGATGTCCGCAACCTTATTATCGTTCATACCGATGATGCTACTCTGGTATGCGCAGAACAGTCCGCTCAACGGGTTAAAGAGCTGGTTCAGGAGTTGAATAAAAATCCTGAATTTAAAAAGTTCCTTTGAGATTATGCACAAATCTTTGATGATTCCGGAAGGCCTTACTCTGCTGAACGTAGGCAATACCCATATCCAAATCGCAGAAGCTGATGGGGTGAAAAGTATACCCACAGGAGACGCCGATCCGGAAATGGTGATTAAGACAGAAAAGAAAATTGCCGCGGCAAGCGTTGTTCCGCAATGGAGCGATGTCCTGCGGAAGAAGGGGGCTTTTCTGGTCGATCCGGAACATTGCGGCGGTATGGATTTATCCAGAATTGATTCTTCTACCGTAGGCGCTGACCGGTTGGCTAATGCAGTCGCCGCAATGGAATATGGTAATCTGCCTGTTATTGTAATCGATTTCGGCACCGCGATTACTTTTGAAGTCGTCGACGCCAAACGGAGATTCGCCGGAGGGGCAATAATGCCGGGAAGAGCTCTGCTTAGAAAGGCATTGAATGCCGGTACCGCTCAGCTGCCGCTGATCGCATGCGGCGAAAGCTGCATCCCGGAGATCGGACGGAATACCAGAGAGGCAATTTTACTCGGCGTTGACCGGGGTGTTATTGGCAGCGTTAAGTGCGTTCTGGAGTCAATCCTTAATACAATTGAAGGCAGTACCCCTGCCATTATCGGAACCGGAGGAGATTTCGGATTCTTTAAAAGATACATCGATAACATGATTGACGGCGGATGGGATTTTACTTTACGGGGGATCCTGCGCGCATGGGAATTTAATGGTGATATATGAGAGTTAAAGTTTGCGGAATAAAAAATGAGACGGAACTTCAATGCGCCGTGGAGTGCGGCGCCGATGCCGTGGGATTTCAGGTAGGTCAGCTTTTCCCCGGTAAGAATTTTATCCTGCCAAGCACCGCCAGAAGACTCGCAGAGGCTCTGCCCGTATATATTACCCCGGTACTGGTTACCAACCTTAATTCCGCCGAGGCAATATATGAAGTAATGGCTAATACCGAAATATATTCTGTCCAGATTAATAACTGCCCGTTTGATGAGTTGATAAAATTGAAAGATAAATTGCCCAGAACCGGGAAAATTATTTATACCGAATATGTCCACCATTTGATGGATGACCTGGAAATGGCTAATTTAATCCCGCTGATAGATGCGGTTAATCTTGACTGCTATAATCTGGCAAATGATATCGTCGGCGTGGAATCGCAGAACAAGTGTTACGCATGGGAGGCGGGCGGAAACTATGTGCAGCACTCCCCGCTGCCGGTGATTCTCAGCGGCAGATTGAGTGCGGAAAATGTTATTCAGGCAGTGAAAACCGTTAAGCCGTTCGGCGTTGATGCATGTACTCTGCTTAAAGATTCAAACGGAGAACTCGATAAAACCGAGACCGGTAAGTTTATATGGCAGGCGCAGAGGTGCGATTTCGAAAATATTATTACAGGAGAATAATAGATGAAAAAATTTTTATTGCTTGTGATTACAGGTGTTATCCTGCATAATGGTTTGTGTTTCGCCGCGGATGAGGACAATGTTGCCCCGGCAGTGGAAAGTGAGTCCGCTGCTGCTACCGCCCAGACCGGAAATCAGGGCAACAGCAACTTCGAAAATATGGGCAGAGGGTTGATTAATATCGGAACTTGCTTTGTCGAAATCCCACGCGGGTTGATATATTGCAACAGCGAAATGCCTTTCTGGGGATTTATCAATGGCGCCGTTATCGGCAGCGGTCTTACCGTTATGCGCGCGTTTTCCGGCATCACCGATATTATTTCTCTCGGATTCGATTACGGCAACTATTTTAACGATACTACTTTTTGTGAATATATTTGGCAGTCACAGTGGCTCCCGGAGAAGAAGTGAGGCAAAACATATGATTCCTGAAATTAATTTTGAACGGGTTGATGAACTTATAGCTTTGGCAATAAGTGAGGATTTGGGCGATTTGGGCGATACTACTACTCAGGCTGTTATCCCCGCAGGTATGGCCGCTGTGGCTGTCCTGAAAGCCAAGGAGGAGTGCGTGTGCGCAGGTTTGCCGGTGGCAGCAAGAGTGTTCGCTAAACTCGACCGCAGCATTACTTTTAACGCAATGGTTAATGAGGGCGATCTCTGTCAGCCAGGTACCGTTATGGCCAGAATATCCGGCCCCGCAAGAGCTCTGCTCGCCGCGGAGAGAACCGCTTTGAATTTCCTGCAGAGATTGTGCGGCGTGGCAACTACCGCGCATAAGTACGCTCAGGCTCTCAGCGGAACCAATACCAAAATCCTCGATACCAGAAAAACTACCCCCGGATATCGTAATCTGGAAAAATATGCCGTGGCTGTGGGGGGCGCTACCAACCATAGAATCGGCCTCTTTGACCGCATCATGATTAAAGATAACCACCGCGAACTCGCAGGACTCGAAGGCGCTGGCGGTATCGCACGCAGCGTGGCCAGAGCCAGAGAGATGTATCCACAGCTCGAAGTGGAAGTGGAGGCGGATAACCTTAGCGAAGTGGCGGAGGCTCTCGAAGCCAACGCTGATTATATCCTCCTCGACAATATGTCCGATGAGATGATGGCTGAGGCGGTGAAAATGAATAACCGACGCGCTAAATTGGAGGCGTCCGGCGGTATCACCCTGGAAAGATTGCCGCGCATCGGAAAAATAGGCGTCGATTTCGTCTCAGCGGGAGCTTTGACTCATTCGGTTAAGGCCGCTGATATCTCCATGGATATCCTCCCGGAAGAGAGCAACGCATAATGATCGCAAGATTACAGGGCGAAATCTGGGAGAAAGAGTTTTCACGACTGGTTGTCAATGTTCATGGCGTCGGATATGAACTGCTTATCCCCATGAGTACATATGACCAGCTTGGCGGCGAGGGCGATAACGTCGATATCTATGTCTATACCCAGGTCAGAGAGGACGCAATAACTTTGTTCGGGTTTGCGTCCATTCAGGAGAAACGGCTCTTTGAAGCTCTGTTGGGCGTGAGCGGCGTAGGCGGCAAACTCGCTTTGAGTATCCTGTCCGGATTGCCAGTCGACAACTTCTGCCGCGCCGTCGCCGAAAAGAATATCGCAGCATTAAGCAAAATCAGCGGCATCGGCAAACGTACCGCCGAGAGAATTGTAGTGGAGCTGAATGGTAAACTTGAAGCGGTGTCAGCCGTGGCCGGTCTGCCATCCTCCTCCGCTCCCAAACTGCCCGACGGCGTTGACGCCAACGCCATATCGGATGCCGTCCTCGCCCTGGTTCGGCTCGGATATAAGCAGGATGCCGCTACTGCCGCCCTTCATGAGATCGCCGCAACTGTACCGCCGGAGGAGATCAATTCCAGCAATCTGTTACGGCTCGGTTTGCAGAAATTAAACAGTTAATTCCATTTTTTACTCTTTTTGAGCTTGACAAACGCCGGTCAGGCGTTATATTATATCCCTGTCAAGCGTCCCTATCGTCTAGAGGCCTAGGACACCGGGTTTTCATCCCGGCAACCAGGGTTCGAATCCCTGTGGGGATGCCATTTATCACAATTAGCCGAACTTCCGCCGATAATACTTCTGTTAAGAATAATTTGTTATCTATTATTCATATTTAAAATGATTGAAGACAGGCGTTTTCGGATGTAATTTCTTAACGATGTGTGGCCTGGCAGTTTTTCCTATCAGCCAATATAGCGGCGACAGTATTTCAGATGCATATCGATAGGCATTTCCCTTCGCTGAATGGGGCGCGTTTCGGAATCCCCGCGTAAATAAGATATTTCATAAATGACCTTTGCAGTTTGCATCGGCGTTTATAATGTCGGCGAAAATCGCAATGAGATTTATTACAGCGCACAGGAAAATAAAAAACATACAAATAGGATAGGCCCCAGGCGTATGAGTGGTTACAGAATAGGTATATCTGTTATATTCCACCGAAGGCTGATTAGCTATTGCCGCAATAGAGCAAACGAGAGTCAAACCACTCATTATTAACTTAAATACAAACTTGCTATTTTCCTTTGCGTAAAGATTGTGCGCGCCAAGGCCACCAAACAAGAGAGCAAGTAGAATATATATTCCCGGATCGCGTGAATAGGAGATGGAACCAGACGGAGACGGCACAGATTGATGATTTACAGAATGTGTAGTTGCAGGTTGAGAGGTCCGTTTAGATGATCTGGAAGGTTTTAAAGGAATTTTGATTAAAGAGAACTTATTACCTGAATATATTTCTTTACAATATGCACAACTAATAATTCCACCATTATTACGCGAGGCTTTTTCTTTGGGAATTGTTTGTTGTTTGTGACAATAGGTACAAGTAAATGAAACCACATTTTGGGGTATTTCACAGAAAGAGAGGAAATTGTTGCCGCATTTTGGACAGGTATACGATTTTCCTATAGATGATTCGGATACATCAAATTTATTTTTGCAAATAGGACAGGTCACCTCTATAAAAAACTCCGGTTTTACCGGTTCGGGTGGCGGTGGATAATAGATCTGAACGGTAAACTCTTTGCCGCAATGTTCACAACGGGCTTTTTGACCTAACCACTTATCAGGTATATCGTAATAGATCTCTCCGCAACATGGACAACTAGTTTTCATTATTCCTTTGCTTTCCTATTATATAATTTTAGTTCAAACTAATCAATTATTTATAAAACCTGTTTTTGCATAGAAATTTATATCTATCAGCAATCGTGGTAGAGATTAATTCCGACATATACCTGGTCATGATGTTTGGCTTTGTCTTATAAGTAAAACATTATTCAGATTGTTTTGTATTTTATTATAGCCTTTATGAATAGCGGATTTACTATGGTTGCCATGAGTGATTTCCGGCAACGTTTCAGCATAAATAAATTTGATTCTTGCTGCTTTTTTTACATGTAATGCCAGTCCATAGTAGATTGGCTATGTGGTTAACGCTGTATCACAAACGCCTAATTTCTGCTCAGTTTGCTTCTCGATTAATTTATATTTACACATATAAGCAAGGATAATACATTGTAAATAGCTTTTATTTTCTGTTTTAGTCATGTTGGTTTGCCTTGCTACGTCTATTTTTTTCTAGCTTGTATAATAAATATAACATTAAATTTATAAATTTCAATAACGAATCAATACTAATAGATTGGTGAAAATATAGAAATAATTGCGAGAGCAGGATCAGGCGAGAAAATGTTTGAGTTCGGCAGAACCAAGGTGGTTTGCAATGTCCTTTAAACAGAATTTACACACCTTTTTCCCTCTATCATGTTCGTCTACCGCACTGTTCGCAGGACAGCCACCAAAACAATAGCCCATATATTCACAATCTCGGCACTCAGGGAAAATACTCAATTCCACTTCCCGGCGGCGGCGGATCCGCACCATATTTAAACTGGTATTCCACGCTTCAAGCAATGGCGTCTCATTTATCCGCCCCATCTCATACTCAGGCAGCTGTACGCAGGGCACCATCACTCCATCTGCCCGTACTCCCATCTGCTTGAATACCGCTCCGCAACCACCAAGATGTCCAGCATAACAGCCACGGCTGCTCTTCGATTTCCAGGCCTGATATAGCGCACGCCACTTCAAATATAATCCCCAGGGTCCTGTCGAACTCAATAGTCGCCCCGGATAACGCTCAAGCACCCTGCGGTGCTCTTCAATGGAATATAATAGATCGTCCAGCGATAATTCCAGATTCCGCGCCTCCTTGTGGCACAGACCCTCTATCGCTACGCAATTGGTGGTGAAGGATTTTAAACCAAGTTCATCAAAAAACAGCGACGCAGTCTCTTCCAGCACCCCAAGATTGTGCTTGCCTATGGTCGCTCTTATCCGAACCGGAACTCCATGTTCCCGCAGGTGATTGATCGCACGCACCGCACCGGCATAACTGCCACGACCACGCGCCGCATCATGCACTGCTTCCGGTCCATCCAGAGAAATCTGTACAAAATCACAACGCCGGCCGGCCGCCAGCTTCGCCGCATGATCCGCCGTCAGCAGCAGCCCGTTGGTCACCAGCTCGTAACGGATACGGTTGCGGCCAATTGTCTCCAGGATTTCAAATAAATCAGGACGCAGAAGCGCTTCCCCTCCGGAAATGTTGAAACTCATTACCCCGGCACGGGAGGCTTCTTCAATAAAAGAAGTCCATTCAGCCGTACTGCAATCTTTCAGTACCGCCGATGGACTGTCAAAATGATAACAATATATGCAACGTAAATTACACTTCGCCGTGATGTCTATATAGATCTTCGCCGGAGCAGCAAGCTGATG
The DNA here is from genome assembly GCA_944392655.1 of uncultured Victivallaceae bacterium. Taxonomy (GTDB): domain Bacteria; phylum Verrucomicrobiota; class Lentisphaeria; order Victivallales; family Victivallaceae; genus CALXXL01. The sequence goes on along the minus strand of CALXXL010000003.1, from coordinate 181,567 downwards.
CAGAAGCATAATTACGCACGCTCAATATTAAGCGATCGCTCCGGTTTCCTCACAGTCGCTTTCCAACCCCGGCAGAAAACAACCAGGATCAGGAGGCAGAAAACTTTCCCCCTCGTAAGCGGCAGCCAATGTTTCCCATCCTTCAAATGGCAACAGCGAAGGCATACGGTACTTTATCTTTTTCATATATCATCCCTTCATATTGTCTATATTGAACTTATAATAGTTCTTTTTTTATGAAAAGCAAATGTTCAAAAATAAAAAGGCCGGATTTTTTAACCCCGGCCTCCCAACTTGATAACGAAATTCAGAGATTTTTACTTCGTCTTATGTCCGAAAATTTTTTCCCAGTTTTCACGGTACTTCTTTTCATCTCCCGGACGACGGGCACTGCCTTTGCCTACCATAATAAACACCTCCTTATAATAGTCAAAACGTAATTCTCAAATTTTCCCAGTGATACTATTCAACCCTTAATTGAATCAGTCAACCCCAGCAAATATGAGAACTGCGCATTTTTATTTTTACGGGTATATAATATAACCCCTTTATAAGGAAAATCAAGAAATTTTACCGGCAAAAAAAAGCCGCCCCGGTAACGGAGCGGCTTTGAACCGGAAAATAAATATATTTATCAGTCGATCGTTACTTCATGACCAACTTCTGCCGAACGGTAAATACCATCCAGCATCTTCTGTACCGCCATACCTTCAGTACCGGGAGCCGTCATCGGCGTACCCTTGGTGCACGCGTTGATCCAGTTCTGCAATTTTGATACAAAACCACTCGTCCAGGTCGGCTCAGGCAGATAGGCCGGTGTGTAATTGATCATCGTGCCGGCACGGTCTTCAAATACCATCGGCGGCATCCAGGAGCAACCACCCTTAGTTCCCATTACCTGGAAGTTCATGATTTCTTTTTCAATAAACGCTACAAACGAGGCTTCTATCTGAAGAATCGCTCCATTTTCAAAACGAATCTGGCCAATCGCAAGGTCTTCTACCGTGTAGGTCTTGTAATCCCAGTTCGGCCACGCACATACAACGTTCGATTTCTTGTTGCCAAAATAGGTCCACACATTGCCGGAGGCCGCGACAGGTTTCGGTTCGCCCATCATATAGTGCGCAGTTTCAAGAATGTGCACACCAATGTCGATCATCGGGCCACCACCCTGAAGCTCTTTCTGACCAAATACACCCCAGTTCGGAATGCCACGGCGACGCAGCGCCTGGCACTTCACAAACATAATGTCTCCCAAAATACCCTTTTCACGCGTGCGGATCAGGAAATCCGTGTTCGGATGATAACGGTACTGGAAACCAACCGCCAGCTGCACGTTGTTCTTCTTAGCCGCAGCAATCATCTTTTCACATTCAGCCGGATTCATCGCCATCGGCTTTTCAACCATGGCATGCAGTCCCATGTTGCAGGCATCTACTACCGGTGCACAGTGTACACCGTTCGGTGTGCAGACGTCTACCGCATCCAGCTTTTCCTTCTTCAGCATATCTTTCCAGTCAAGATAGCCTTTTTCTATTCCCCATTTTTCTTTCATGCGTTCCAGACGTTCGGGAAGAATATCACAGCAGGCAACAATTTCTGCCTGCGGAATGTTTGAGTACGCTTCCATGTGAGTCTGGCAGATCCCGCCGCAGCCGATTATGCCAATACGGAATTTTTTGCCCGAAAATTTCTTCTTGTCTCCATCCAGCGACAACGACTGGGTTCCAATACTTTTGTCCGCCATTTTTTTCAACTCCTGTTTGGGTTTATGGTTGTATGACAATTTAAAATAACATCTTAATCTTAACTTTCAATAGCTAAATCTATAACGAAAAACAATTTTTTCAACTCAAAAACATAATCAGATACAAAAAACTCCTCCCAAACCGAAGAATGGAAGGAGTTTTTTTACATCCTGAATACTACGCAGACCGCATATCCGTTAAAGAATAATTCCAGTTGCAGCAGCCAGTGAATGCAGATTAATCGTTATAGCCACCACGATTGCCGCGGAATCCACCGTCACGACGCGGAGGACGAGCTTCTTTCGGGCGTGCTTCATTTACCACAACCTTGCGTCCATTGAGCTCTTTGCCATTCAACGCTTCAATCGCAGCATTGGCTTCCGACGCATCACTCATCTCTACAAAACCGAATCCTTTGCTACGCCCGGTTTCACGATCCATGATTATACGCGCTGCGTCAACTTTACCGTACTCTCCAAATACCGCGGCCAGCTCGTCATCTTTCATCGCATACGCAAGATTCCCAACATAGATGTTCATAACTCATCCTTCTTTTTTCTTTGTTCCGGCAGCTTTCCTCTGCCGGAGGGTTTTATTTTTCCGGCAGCAATGCACCGCAGAATATAAAACGGTACAACACTTCCGGTTGTCTTTCAGCAACTGAAAACATATCAGAAAACCATTTCTTTATACACAGAAGTCAGCGATATTGTGATAATAATCTTAAGGCAGGAAAGCGTTTGTTGATACAGACCAACCGGGAGGTAATTTGAAGATTTGCCACGCAACTATCAAACCATAAACACCGGAAATATTCCGCCTATGCCGCTCCGAAACTCTTAACAGAGCTCATATTAACTTTTCAACCAATGTCTGTGATAAACTGGAATATCCTAATATGGTTCAAGATAGATGCATATAATGTTTTCTTTTCTCCGCTAATATAATAATACGTTTTTAAAAGTCAATAGAGTTTTTGCGCCTTTAAGAATATTTTTTGCATTTTTTTTCCAATAAGACGGAAAATCGTGACTGTAAATGAAATAAGGACAGAATATAATAGCTATTCTGTCCTTGGGAGGCCTAATTGACGGCGTCTTTGCTTATCGCTTCAAGCCGCTCTTCCAGAGAGCGCTTCCTTTGAGTATATTCGTGCTGAATAAGCCGGAACTCTGCGTCGAGCAGATCAATCTCTTCCAGCACAGAGAGTCTCTCTTTGGTTTGCTCAAGCGCAACTCGGACATCTTTTTGCGAATTCTGCATACTTCCTCCTTGAAGGTTCGATTGGGGGTGTAAACACGCCGCCGTTCCCCGATTTTCAGCAGCGCGGATATTTCAGGTACCTTACGGCACTGTTTCTTTAAATACTTATGTACGGCCTGACGCGAAATATTACGCTTGTCCGCTAACCCCTGAAAGGTTATCCCCGGCGTTTTGATAAATTCATCCAGGTAATCCAGCGTACGCTGGTCCAGCGACAGCATAAATGAAATTACTTCCAGCAAATCGCCACGACTGTAACTCGGAGACATGGTAATTTCTTCGTCATCATCCCGGAAATCAATTGAACGCGACATGATCGTTTTGATCCCATCATTATAACTCGGCATAGAGTCGCTTAACAATACCGGATTACCGGCTTCCATACAGTAAGATGCAAGATTGCAATTGCGGCATTCGGCATTGTCCGGTTTATAGCTGCCATAACAATGCATTTTTTTTCTCCCTTTCTTTTTACCTTTTTTGCCAGTATTTTTTTAAGCTTTTACTTAATTAATCCAGCAGAAATAGTGGATTGCAGTTCAAAATCCGGGCATACTTTTTTGCTACACGGATGCTCTTTATACCATGTTTGACCTGTTGTGAAACAGCTGCCGGCGTTACACCTAGCTGTTCAGCAAGTTCACGCTGGCTTAAGCCGCGCCCCTTGATTATCTTCGCTAGCATATTCATCTTTTTTACTACCTCGTGTTTTTTATTCGTGTTCAGAGAATACTTAAATATAGGAAAATAAAAAGCAATTGCAAAACGATTTTTGCAAAAAGTGTCAAAAAAATCTTGAAGTTAAGTATAAAGTGTATTATTTTTTATAATGAGTTAAGTATTTGTAATCTGCAACCGGCTGAATTAATAAAAAAGTTAAGCGGAGAGAGCATTATGAAGTATCATATCAACGGATGGACGTCAATTCAACAGGGATTGCGCAACAGAAATCTGGCTCAGAGAGATCTGGCCCGATGGCTCGGCGTTTCACCTTCCGCCGTATCACAGGCAAAAAAAGAGGAGATACAGTTCAGCCTCGCTCAATTGGCTATGATATGTGAACTGCTGCACTTTGATGCCGGCGAGGCGGGGAATCTCTTCAGCGAAGTTATTAATGCCAGACTTATCCGCAGTATCCGCAATTATCCGGCCGCCAAGCGCATCGTTAAAGCTAAAAAAGAGGACTTTCTCACGATTCATTGCCAGAGAAATGATTGAAAATAAAACAGCTCTATGCTAACTTAAATATATCTGTAAACCATATATTTCAGGAGCATAAAGCACTATGAATAAATATACCATCGTTTTTCAGGGCGATTCCGTGACCGACGCCGGACGGGATTTTTCCGTTAAAATGCCAAATACCTTGCTCGGAAATGGATATGTGGCTCTGCTCGCCGCTCAGCTGCTCGCTCAATTTCCCAGTAAAAATATTGAGGTGTATAACCGCGGCGTCGGCGGAAACCGCGTGGTCGATCTATATGCCAGATGGAAAATAGACGCGCTTAACCTTAAACCGGATCTGCTTTCCATCCTTATCGGGATTAACGATATATGGCATGAACTCGATTGCGGCAACGGAGTAGAACCTCCACGCTTCCTGAGAATATACCGCGAACTGATTACCTGGACCAGAGAGGTTCTGCCCGAAACGAAAATTGTACTTATTGAACCTTTCGCCGCTTTGAGCGATATCGTTACTGTTGAGTGGCTCGACGATTTGAAACAACGTCAGCAAATGGTTAAGGAGCTCTCCGATGAGTTCAATACTATGCTCGTTTCCGCCAAGTGGCTCGACGACGCCGAACAGGAGGCTCCGGGAAGTTACTGGTTCGTTGACGGTATCCACCCATCCTACGCCGGACATCAACGGCTCGCCAATGCATGGCGCAAGGCAACCGGCGACGTTATAGCGTCGATTTAATACGGTTGACAATATTGGTCGTGGAAAAGCCTTCGATAAACGGCTTGAAGACAATCTCCGCGCCGCTCTCCAGCAGGGCGGCGCGCTCAGATGCATCCAGTTTGTCCAGCGTGTAGTCCCCTCCCTTGACGTAAATGTCCGGAGACAATGCACGCAGCTCTTTGTCGCACCGCTGCGAGTCAAAAACTACCACCGCATCCACCGACTCCAGTGCACCAATCATATAAGCACGGTGCTCTTCAGGAATGATCGGGCGCGTCGGCCCCTTTAACTCCTGTACCGCACGATCTGAATTGATCAGTATCAAAAGCGCATCTCCCAGAGCACGGCTTTCATACAGATATTCCGCATGACCACGGTGCAGAATGTCAAAACAGCCATTGGTTATTACCAGCTTACGCCCCGATTTGCGCAGGCTTTCACGCCACTCCACCGCCGCAGATAAACTGCGGATCTTTTCCGCCGGATTGCGATTCATCTCTCTCCCCCCTCATTCAGCGGGCGCACCTTTACCCCGGCTTCCGCCAGAAGACGCATTGAGGTGTCATCTATGGAATAACGCGCCCGGTAGATCACTTCCGATATGCCGCTGTTGATGATCATTTTTGCACACAGTAAACAGGGACTGAACGTTGTATACAGTACCGCCCCCGCAACCGCTATCCCATGATAGGCCGCCTGCACGATCGCATTCTCCTCGGCATGACTGCACAGACATTCCCCCAGGTTACTGCCCGAGGGAACATCCGAATTACAGCGGGGACAGCCGCCATCACAGCAGTTGGTGATGCCGCGCGGCGTACCGTTGTAGCCGGTCGAGATAATCTGATGATCACGCACTATCACCGCCGCTACCTGACGGCGGCAGCAGTTGCTCCGCCTGGCCGCCATGTCAGCTATCGCCATAAAATAATCATCCCAGCCCGGACGTTCCATTTTCCCCGCTCTCTCTCTTATCAGTTCGCCACAATGTTTACCAGACGGCCCGGAACACAGATGACTTTGCGCACCGTCTTGCCGGAGATCAACGCTTGCACATCAGCATTGTCCAGCGCAATCTTCTGCTGCGTTTCACTGTCCGCATCCGCAGGAACCATTAAACGCACCCGCGGCTTGCCGCAGAGCTGTACCAGTATCTCAATTTCTTTGACCGTGATCAGATCTTCATTATATTCCGGCCACTTTTCATAGGCAATCGTATCATTGTGCCCCAGCAGCTGCCACAACTCTTCACCAATGTGCGGCGCAAATACCGACAGCAGTTTTACATAGTTTTCCGCAAATTCACGCGGCAGCTCCTCTTTGGTGATGAAGTCATTCAGCAATACCATCATCGCACTGATCGCCGTGTTGAAGCCGAAACTTTCCAGATCCTCAGTTACCTTCTTGATCGCAGTATGCAATGAACGCGCTTCATCCGCCGTCAGTTCACGGTCAACTATCGCCGCTCCGGTAATCATACGCCAGGAGCGCTTCAGGAAACGGTAGACACCTTCAACACCTTTGGTATTCCACGGCTTTACCGCTTCCAACGGCCCCATGAACATCTCGTACATACGCATTGAGTCGGCTCCGTAATCACGGATTACATCGTCCGGATTTACCACGTTACGCAGAGATTTCGACATCTTCGCTACAAACTCGGTCAGCGGTTCTCCAGTGGATTTGTCCCGCGGACCGGCTTCTGTAAGCTCAACCTGGTCGTTAGGTATGATTACTCCACGTTCGTTCTTATACGAAATTCCCAGAATCATACCCTGATTTATCAGCTTCCGGAACGGCTCCCTGGTCGAGACAAAGCCCGCATCGTACAGCACTTTGTGCCAGAAACGCGCATACAATAAGTGCAGTACCGCATGTTCCGCCCCACCTACATAGAGGTCTACCGGCATCCAGTAACGCTCCTTCGTAATATCCCAGCCCGCATCCGGATTGTGCGGGTCAATATAGCGCAGATAGTACCAGCACGAACCGGCCCACTGCGGCATCGTATTGGTTTCACGACGGCCTTTGCGTCCGGTGCGGGGACAGGTGTATTCCACCCAGTCAAACGCCTTCGACAGAGGCGGTTCCCCATTGTCCGTCGGCTTGAAATCCGCCATCTCCGGCAGACCAACCGGAAGTTCATCCTCATCCACCAGTTCAATCGAACCGTCTTCATAGTGAATTACCGGGAACGGCTCACCCCAGTAACGCTGACGGCTGAACAGCCAGTCGCGCAATTTATATTTGACACTCGCTTTGCCCTGGCCTTTGGCCGCCAGAAAGTCGATCACCTTCTGCTTCGCCAGTTCAACATCCAGCCCGTTCAGCGACAGGCCATCCGCATTCGCCGAGTTGATCAGTTCGCCATCACCTGTCCAGCACGCCTTGCCGGACAGCACCGCTTCCACATCCACATTCTCCGCCGCCGCCTGAGCCGCATCCGGACGGATAATACATTTGACCGGCAAATTAAAGGTCTGCGCAAATTCAAAGTCACGGGTGTCGTGCGCAGGTACCGCCATGATCGCTCCAGTACCGTAGCTCACCAGCACATAGTCCGCTATCCAGATCGGCAGAAGATTGCCGTTTAACGGGTTTACGGCATAGGCCCCGGTAAATGCCCCGGTCTTTTTAGTCGCAGTGTCCGCTGTACGGTCCAGATCGCTCTTGCGCGAGGTCTCCTCTATATAGGTTTCCACCGCACTCAGCTGATCCGGAGTCGTAATCGATTTTACCATCGGGTGTTCCGGCGCCAGCACCATATAGGTCGCTCCAAAAAGCGTGTCCGGACGGGTGGTGTAGACCGTCACCTCTTTGTCACTGCCCGAAATCTTGAACGTTACCTCCGCCCCGGTGGATTTGCCAATCCAGTTGCGCTGCATCTCTTTTATGCTTTCCGGCCAGTCAAGATCATCAAGATCTTTTAAAAGACGCTCCGCGTATTCCGTGATCTTCAGCATCCACTGACGCATCGGACGGCGAACCACCGGATGGTTGCCGCGTTCACTGCGGCCGTTGATTACCTCTTCATTCGCTAAAACTGTTCCCAGCGCCGGACACCAGTTCACCGGTACCTCCGCAATGTACGCCAGACCGCGCTTGAACAGCTGCATGAATATCCACTGCGTCCATTTGAAATAGTCCGGTGAGGTGGTGTTGATTTCACGATCCCAGTCATAGCTGAAACCCAGGGACTTGATCTGGCGGCGGAAGTTGTCCACGTTCTTCTTCGTCGTTATTTCAGGATGCGTCCCGGTGTTGATCGCAAACTGCTCCGCCGGCAGACCAAACGCATCCCAGCCCATCGGATGCAGCACATTGTAACCCTTCATGCGGCGGTAACGGCAGATGATGTCCGTGGCAGTGTAGCCTTCCGGATGACCTACATGCAGTCCGGCCGCCGATGGATAGGGAAACATATCCAGACAATAGAATTTCGGCTTGGCGGAGTTGTCCACCGCTTTAAAGGTTTTGTGTTCATCCCAATAGTTCTGCCACTTCTTCTCTATCGCGGCAAAATCATACTCTACTGCGCTCATAACGGCGAAGCCTCCTGTATTTATATATTATTGTATTATATATTACAAATTTATGTGTCCTGTTAAAATACTATCCCTCAAACGATTTTTCAAGATGAATTTTATTTTTTGTCAATATCGGCTATATTATTAATATTGATATATTATCCGACAGGCAAGTTTTTATGAATACTATTGATACAATCTGCGCAATTTCATCCGGCGCGGGCGGCGCTATCGCTATCGTCCGCGTTTCCGGAAAAAACGCCCTCGAGGTCGCCAACCGGGTCTGGTCGGCTAAACAACCGCTCGCCCGCAGCTGCGCAAGAAAAATGATCCTCGGAAAAATACGCGAGATCGGCGACGACGCACTCGCTGTATATATGCCGGGACCACATAGCTATACCGGTGACGATATCGTCGAAATTCAATGCCATGGAGGGACCCTCGTCAGCCGCAGGACCATCGAACTCCTGATTCACGCCGGCGCCAGAATGGCTGAACCGGGAGAATTTACCTTTCGCGCTTTCGTTAACGGCAAAATGGATCTGACTCAGGCTGAGGCTGTGAGCGATATTATCAGCGCCGGATCAGGCATGGCTCTCGCTCTGGCAGAAAAACAGCTCTCCGGGGCATTGAGTTCAAAAATTCAGGATATCCGCCGGATTCTGACCGATATCCTCGGCGATCTTGAGTCCAGACTCGATTTCCCCGAAGAACATATCGCATGGGAGGAGCCGGACGCCATTAACCGTAAAATCGGCGACGCTATGCTCGAACTAGGCAAACTCGCCGATACTCTCGAAACCGGAAAGTGTTACCGCGACGGCGTTCAATTGACCCTCGCCGGACGTCCAAACGTCGGCAAATCAAGTCTGCTCAATGCCATTCTCGGACGCGACCGCGCAATCGTAAGCGATATCCCGGGAACCACCAGAGATACCCTTGAAGAGTATGCCGTTATCCGTAATATCCCTGTGAAAATTACCGATACCGCCGGAATCCGCGCCGATGCCGACGGCATCGAGGCGCTGGGGATCGCCAGAAGTAAACAGAGTCTCTCCGCATCCGAAATAATCTTCTGGGTGCTGGACGCCGCCGCAGAAGACCTTACTCAGCAGCTGACGCAGATGAAGGAGGAACTCGAAAACTCTTCCGCACCGGTTATCGCCGTCTGGAACAAAATCGATTCCGTCCCCGGAAAAAATCTTCCGGATACGGGATTCCCAACTGTATGTGTGTCGGCTAAAACCGGCGAAAATCTTCCGGCTTTACTCAATCTCTTCGAAGAGACGGTGTGGCACGGCTCCTCCGCAGGAAAGGCTGACGTCGCCGTCAACGAACGTCAGAATGAGCTGATCGGAAACGCAATGACCGCTCTCGCCGCCACAATCCCCGAAATAGAGACGGAAAATTGGGAGCTCGCCGCCGTTCAGATCCGCAGCGCAGTTGAGGCCCTCGGCGAAATTACCGGAGAAAATGCCGGAGTCGACGTGCTCGATAATATCTTCAGCCGTTTTTGTATCGGTAAATAAATGTGCCGGTGAAGATTGACTTTTGGCTTCTGGAATATTATATTGTTATTCTGAACAGTTAATACAATAATATTATATATGGAGATATTACCATGGAGCATGTGAATATTCCGCCCGCCAACCATGTCAAGGTACTGGGTGGACAGGGATGGGTCGGGTTGATCGACCATTTGGGCAGCGAAACTACCATAGTCAACGCCGCCAGAGTCTCTTTCGGCAAAATTAAACAGGAGATGGATGAACGCGACATTAAACTGCTCGAATATCTCATCGCAAATCATCACACCAGCCCGCTCGAACATATGGTGTTCACTTTCAGTATCCATTGCCCGCTCTTCGTCCGCGGACAGTGGCACCGCCACCGCACATGGAGCTATAACGAGATTTCACGCCGGTATACCGAGGTCGATATCGAATGCTATACCCCGGAAAAACTGCGCAGACAGGCCGAGAATAACCGTCAGGCATCTGTCGCTGCTCCCGATTTCGACGATCATAAGGAGATCGAACTTATACGTCAGCATAATCTGAAGTCCATGGAACTGTATAACGCTCTCCTCGACGCAGGCGTATGCCGCGAACAGGCCAGAGGAGTTCTGCCGCAGAATATGATGGTGACATTCTGGGGAACTGTCGACCTTAACAACCTTTTGAAGTTTTTTGAACTGCGCGACAGCGATCATGCCCAGTGGGAGATTCGCGAATATGCTGTCGCAATGAAAAAACTTATCCGCCCGATAGTACCTCATGTCGCGGAATATTTTGAACGGCAGGGGCAGATTTGGTGAGATATAGATACCAGTTGACTGTCGCCGCATTGGCCGTATTGGCCGGATGTGTTCAGGAACCGCCGCCGCCACCGGAAATCAGCGCCGCCGATCTTGTGCCGCCAGTGGCACGGCATGAGGTCGGCATAAAAGAGAAAACTGTTGCCGCGGAAGAGCGCAAGGCGTTGGAGATTACCGATGCCCTGCCAGTGTGGATCCTTGAACCATCCGACTCGTTCCACCTTAATTACCTTACAAGGATGGCCGTTATAGGAGAGTATGACGTCGAAAGCGCCAGATACGCAAGATACGGGATCGAATCTGCCTTACATGCCGAACTGGATGACGACCCGGACAGCATGTTCGACCGGAATTCATTCGATGGGGAAATCACCAATACCGCTCTGTATGTGGAAGGCAGCGGTTTTACTGTGAAAAATCTTCTTCCGGAAGTGGGGCGCGACCGCGTGGTTTATCTCGGCGCGGAGATCGTATTGCAGAGCGAAAAAACTGAAGAATTCAACTTCTACTTTTCCGGAAATTGTATCGCTAAACTTTATCTCAATGGTAAACTTATCCTGACATGCGACTCCGCGGATATGATCTCCGGAGGAGGATTTCACCGCTCAGCCGTGTTCGCCTTTAATCCGGGAACCAATCTGGCCGTACTCAAGATCGTTCTGCCGGAGAATTCCCCCGGAGAAGGACGCCTGCTGCTGCGCCATTCAGGCGAGGCGGCAGGTTTTAAACTGCATCGCAAATAGAGCCGTATACACAGGAGAAAGAATATTTTTTTACAAAAAAAGTTCTTTTTTGCTTGAAATGGATTTGCAAAAAGAACAAAAGCAGTTAAATTAAGAACTTGTCAAGTATCACAGAGAACTTGTTGCTCGGGTGGCGGAATTGGCAGACGCGTATGGTTGAGGTCCATATGGAGTAATCCTTGGGGGTTCAAATCCCCCCTCGAGTACCACTTTTTATTCAATGCTCCGGCAGAGAGTAAAAAGTATGCAGACTCTTTGAATGCTGGCAATATAAAAGCCGGGCAGGCGGCGTATGACGTTGCGTGTTAATAGCCGTCGGCTTGTATGAGTGCTAAAGATATGTCGCCCACGTGGCTCAGTCGGTAGAGCGCATCCTTGGTAAGGATGAGGTCACCAGTTCGATTCTGGTCGTGGGCTCCATTTTTTCTTTACACTACTGAGTGTAATGCTAATGGCGGTGTTAGCTAATTTTTATAGAGAATTTAACGCATCGATTAGTAATAAACAGGAGACAAGAAAGATGGCTAAAGAAAAATTCGAACGTACAAAGCCGCACGTGAACATTGGTACCATTGGTCACGTTGACCACGGCAAGACAACACTGACTGCTGCGATCACTATGGTCCTTAACAAGAAATACGGCCTCGGCGAAGTCCGTAAATATGACCAGATCGACAACGCTCCGGAAGAACGCGAACGCGGTATTACCATCAATACCTCTCACGTTGAGTATGAAACTGAAAAGCGTCACTACGCTCACGTTGACTGCCCCGGACACGCTGACTATGTTAAGAACATGATTACCGGTGCTGCTCAGATGGACGGCGCGATCCTCGTTATCGCTGCTTCCGACGGCCCGATGGCTCAGACCCGCGAACACGTCCTCCTGGCTCGTCAGGTAGGCGTTCCCGCGATCGTCGTTTTCATGAATAAAGTTGACCAGCTCGATGACCCGGAACTCCTCGAACTCGTCGAAATGGAAATCCGCGAGCTCCTCAGCTCCTACGACTTCCCGGGCGACGAAATTCCGATTATCAAAGGTTCCGCTCTTCAGGCTGTTGAATGCGAAGGCGATCCCAACAATCCCGCCTGCGCTCCGATCCTTGAACTTATGGACGCGGTTGACTCCTATATCCCGCAGCCGGCTCGCGACGTCGATCTGCCCTTCCTGATGCCGATCGAAGACGTGTTCTCTATCGAAGGCCGCGGTACTGTGGTTACCGGTCGTGTTGAACGCGGTACCATCAAGGTTAACGATGAAGTCGAAATCGTCGGTATCCGTCCGACCACCAAGACCACCGTTACCGGTATCGAAATGTTCCGTAAACTGCTCGAAGTCGGTCAGGCTGGCGATAATATCGGTTGCTTGCTCCGCGGTACCAAGAAGAGCGACGTTGAACGCGGTCAGGTTCTCGCTAAACCGGGTACCATTACTCCGCACACTGAATTCACCGCTGAAATCTACGTGCTGAGCAAAGAAGAAGGTGGACGTCATACTCCGTTTATGACCAACTATCGTCCGCAGTTCTATTTCCGTACCACCGACGTTACCGGTATCATTACTCTGCCGGAAGGCGTTCAGATGGTTATGCCTGGCGACAACGTTTCCATTAAGGTTGAGCTTATCGCCCCGATCGCTATGGAAAAAGGTCTCCGTTTCGCTATCCGCGAAGGCGGACGTACCGTTGCCTCCGGTCGTGTTGCTGAAATTATTAAGTAATAATTTTTCAGTTGTAAGTTGAAATCGAATCCCGGCCGGTAATGTCGGTTATCGGTCGGGATTATTAATCACAAGGATAATCCAATGCGCGAAAATATCATTTTGGAATGCACCGAGTGCAAGCGCCGTAACTATACTTCTATGAAGGAAAAGCGTAATACTCCGGAACGCATCGAGAAGAAAAAATATTGCAAATTTGAGCGCAAACATACCGTTCATAAGGAAGTTCGCTAAGAGTTCCTTTCCGGGTTTTGTCGCAGGAGTGTAGCTCAGTTGGAAGAGCAGCGGTCTCCAAAACCGCAGGTCGAGAGTTCGAACCCCTCCGCTCCTGCCATTTTTTTAATTTAACTTGTAAAGCCGTTGATATAATGAGAGCCGTAATTAATAAGATTAAAAAGTTTTTCAGCGATACATGGAGCGAAATGCGCCGTTGTGTATGGCCAGGACGTCAGGAACTTCTGGAATCAACTGTTCTGGTTATCGTGGTTATTGTTATATTGGCTTTATTTATTATGCTGGTCGACACTGTGAGCGGTAAACTTATTACCAGTGTCATCGGCGGCGCTTAATTTTACAGGAGTTTCAATGAGCAATAATATGGGCAAAAAACAGTGGTTTGTTGTTCAAACCCTGTCCAATCAGGAAAAAAAGGTCCGCGAGGCAATTCTCAGTCAGCTGCAGCTCAGTGACTCCATACCGGTTTTCGAGGTCGAAATCCCAACGGAGAAGGTCTCCGAAGTGCGAAACGGCAAGAAAACTGTTACTATGCGGAAGCTTTTTCCCGGCTATATTTTAATTAATATGGCGCTTTATGATGAAAATGACTGCATCGATGACAATGTCTGGTACTTTATCCGCAATATCCAGGGCGTGATCGGTTTCGTCGGCGGGAGCGATAACCCGACTCCGCTTTCCGATGCCGAAGTGGCTGATCTCTTCCGCCAGAGCGGCAGCGAAGAACAGATTAAACCTAAAATCGCTTATGAAGTCGGTGAAGTTGTGCGGATTAAATCCGGCGCCTTCGAAAACTTTGAAGGTACCATCGACGAAGTCGATAATGAACGCGGTAAACTTAAACTTATGGTCTCCATTTTCGGACGCTCCACCCCGGTGGAACTCGAATTCTGGCAGGTCGATCGCGAAATTTAAGCTGGATTTGAAGCTCCGGCTTTTAATTTTTTTTTCTGATTTTATTTTAAAGATTATACTTCGACAGAGTGCCGGATATCTCCGGCAGGAAGTTTGAAAAACAAGTGCAGTATCCGTGTGTGGGAGAAATTTCTGTCGTTTCCTACCACATCGGATGGAAGAATGGAGTGATAAAATGGCAAAGAAAATTACGGGCTATATCCGGTTGCAGATTCCGGCCGGCGCGGCGAATCCTTCGCCCCCGATCGGTCCGGCCTTAGGTCAGGCAGGCTGTAACATTATGGAGTTCTGTAAGCAATTCAACGCCGCCACTCAGGCTCAGAGCGGTATGGTTATTCCGGTGGTTATCACCGTTTACCAGGACCGTTCGTTCAGCTTTATCTGCAAATCCCCACCCGCCGCTGTCCTGCTTAAAAAGGCTGCCGGACTCGCTTCCGCCGCCCAGAAGCCAGGATACGGTTATGTGGGTAAGGTAACCAAGGCTCAGATCCTTGAAATCGCTCAGATTAAAAAAGCTGACTTGAACGCCAGAGACGTTGAAGCCGCTGCGGCTATTATTGCCGGAACCGCCCGGAGTATGGGAATTGAGGTGGTAGATGCATAGAAGTAAACTGCATAAAGCTCAGTCAGCGCTCTACGACCGCAATACGCGTTACGAATTTGCTCAGGCTGTCGAACTTTTGAAGTCCATGCCTCATGTCAAATTCGATGAAACCGTTGATTTGGCTCTTAAACTCGGTATCGACCCGAGAAAGTCCGACCAGAACGTTCGCGGAGCGGTTGCTCTGCCGTACGGAACTGGTAAGACCGTCCGCGTTTGCGTTGTCGCTGACGGCGCTCAGGCTGAAGACGCCAAGGCCGCCGGCGCTGATATCGTCGGTTATGACGATATCGTCGCAAAAATTAAGGACGGTTGGCTCGATTTCGATATCCTTATCGCTACCGGCGAGGCTATGAAACTCGTTCGCCCGCTCGGTCGTCAGCTCGGTCCACGCGGCTTGATGCCTAACCCCAAAACCGGTACCGTTACCGAACAGGTCGGGAATGCGGTTAAGGAGGCTAAGGCCGGTCGCGCTGAATTCCGCGCCGATCGCGGCGCATGTGTACATGTGCCAATCGGAAAGCTCTCTTTCTCTACTGAAGCTCTCTGCGGTAACTACGATGTGGTTATCGACGCCCTTATGAAGGCTAAACCGGCTTCAGCTAAAGGAGCTTATATTTTGAGTTGCACCGTCTCTTCTACTATGAGTCCTGGTGTAAAGGTGGTCGTTAAAGATACAGCGAGGCAGAAATGAGAAGTGAAAAATTTCATTTAGTCAGCTTCATCGGATCGCTGTTGAAGGATTCTGACTACGTTTACTTCATCTCTTTCCAGGGTATGACGGTAAAGGATGTTTCCGAACTGCGTAACAAGTTGAGCGAAGTCGGCGCCGGTTGCCATGTGCTTAAAAACGCTTTGATCAGCAAGGCCGCCGAACTTAACGACGTTACCGCTATGAAGGATCTTAAGCTTACCGAAGGAACTGCCCTCGTTTGCGGTAAGGGCGATGCCTCCACCGTCGCAAAGGTCATTTCCGAATTCGGTAAGACGCATGAACAGGTTAAAGCCAAGGGCGGCTTGATGGAAGGTGCTTTGCTCTCCGTCAGCGACGTCGCCGCTATTGCCGACCTGCCTTCCAAAGACGCTCTGCGCTCTCAGTTGCTCAGCGTACTCCAGGGCCCGGCTCGCAATCTGGCTTCCCTGCTCAACAACAAGGCTGCAAGCATCTTGAATGTGCTTAACGCCTATAAAGATAAACTTGATTCTAATAATTAATAAACCAAAAATATGGAGGCATGAAAATGTCTGAAGAAACCAAAGTTGAAGTTTCTGCTGAAATGGAAAAGTTCATTTCCTACATCGAAAACATGACCGTTCTGGATCTTTCCAAACTGGTTAAGGCTCTCGAAGAACGCCTCGGCGTCAGCGCTGCCGCTCCGGTGGCTGTTGCCGCTGTTGCCGCTCCGGCTGCCGGCGCTGCCGCTGCTGAAGAAGAAAAGACCGAATTCGATGTTATCCTCGCCGCTTTCGGCGATAATAAAGTCGGCGTTATCAAGGAAGTACGCGCTATCACCGGTCTCGGCCTGAAGGAAGCTAAAGACCTCGTTGAAGGCGCTCCGAAGGCTGTTAAGGAAGGCGTTGCCAAGGACGAAGCTGAAAAGATTAAGAAACAGCTCGAAGCCGCCGGCGCCAAGGTTGAAGTTAAGTAATATCTGTTACTTGAACTTTTAATGCCATTCCCGGCGGGAAATCTGTTTGACAGGGATCCCGCCGGATTTTTCAATTTACATCCCGATAGATGGGATGGTTTAGAAAAAACTCACTTTTTTAGTTCGTAATGCCCGTAATAACGGGCGGGTTGATGCAAAATTCTTTAAGCTGTTACGATATAGCTGCATGAAAATATAACTGAATACAGCCACAGGAAGATGTCCGGAGAACAAGGTGATAAGACTGGATCTCCAATAGCTCCTTAGATATGTAAATCGCTATCAGGCTGTTGAAAGTGATAATAACTCCGGAAAGATGAGTGATCCTGAAAAATAGAAATTTTTCCGGAAACAGGTGGACGGAGAATGGACGGCCACAAAATGCAATGGCGTAACAATTTGAGAATAGATGAGTTTTTTCAGGTCTCAAAAAAAGAGACCGGGGCGGAGATCGTGGTTTTTTGGCCTCCGCTGACAATGTGACCGCTAATTGTGGTTTTTTGGTTCGCGGAATATCATTAAAAATTTTCGCAGTTTTTTGCGATTTTTTTTCGGAAATTTTACAATTTTAAGCTTCCTGACTGGCATTTTTAATCCAAAATGCCCATCCGGAGGCTTGTGTTGTTTTTAAATTGTTTGAGTTTGACCTCAGCAATATATTTTTTATAACGGTTTTTAGCTTTTTTTATATAACTAATCAAAGGTGAGACATGACGAAACGCATCAATTACGGAAAATTGCAGGATGTGTTGGAGATTCCCGATCTGATCGGGCTTCAGCTCGATTCTTTCCGCGATTTCCTCCAGGCCGACGTCCCGGCGGAAAAACGCAAGAATCAGGGGTTGCAGGAGATTTTTAACGAAGTCTTCCCGATCGAAAGCTTTGATAAGCAGATGTCGGTCGAATTTATCTCCTATACCATCGGCGAACCCAAGGGCGAAGTGGTCGACTGCATTAAGGACGGCCACAGCTACGGCGCTCCGCTCTATGTGGACTTCCTCGTTAAGCACAACGGTACCGAAATCAATGAACGCGTCTTTATGGGCGAAATACCCATGATGACCGATCGCGGTACCTTCGTTATCAACGGCGCTGAACGCGTTATCATCAGTCAGCTCCACCGCTCACCCGGTATCTGCTTTGAGAAAAACCGTCACGCCAGCGGACGTACCCTCTACTCCTTCCGCATTATTCCTGACCGCGGGTCATGGATGGAGGTTCAGTTCGATATCAACGATAAAATCTATATCTATCTCGACCGCCGCAGACGCCGGAGAAAATTCGTTATCACTACCTTCCTCCGCGCTATCGGCTATGAGACCAACCGCGATATTCTGGGCGGCGTTTATGAAGTAAAATCTTTTACTGTGGCTCAGCTGCTTAAACAGCCGGATCTTTCCAAATATTATACTGTGGACGACGTCATCGATGAAAATGATGTGGTCGTTCTCGAAGAACTTACCCAGCTCTCTGAATCCGCCCTCGAACAGGTTCAGCAAGCCAATATCAAGAAACTCGAACTAGCATATATCCCCGATGGCGATAACTACCTTATCAACTGCCTCCGCAGCGGTATCGAACGTACCAGCGAAGAGGCTTTGAAGGAAATTTACAAGAAGATGCGCCCGGGTGATCCGCCTGACGTTAAAAACGCCAAGCAGCTGATCAAGCGCCTCTTCTTCGATATTAAACGCTATGACCTCGGTACCGTCGGACGTTTCAAAATTAATGAACGCCTCGGCCTGAATACTGAACTCACCGAACGGACTCTGCTCCCCAACGATCTGATGGTCGCTACCAAAGAACTGATCCGCCTCCGTCATACCGGCGGCGACGTCGACGATATCGACCACCTCGGCAGCCGCCGCGTGAGAACCGTCGGCGAACTCTTGCAGAACCACTGCCGTATCGGTCTTTTGCGCACTGAACGGCTGATCCGCGAGCGCATGACTATGAGCACTCCGGAGGACAGCCCGAGCAAACTTATCAATACCAAGGCGTTCAGCAGCGTTATCCGCGACTTCTTCGCCAGAAACCAGCTCTCTCAGTTCATGGATCAGACCAACCCGTTGAGCGAATTGACCAATAAACGCCGTCTCTCCGCTCTCGGTCCCGGCGGCTTGAGCCGCGACCGCGCCGGTTTCGAAGTGCGCGACGTTCACTCTTCTCACTATGGACGTATTTGCCCGATCGAAACACCGGAAGGCCCGAACATCGGTCTTATCTCCTCTATGTCTCTTTACGCCGTGATCGATAAGTACGGTTTCCTCGAAACTCCGTACCGCAGAGTCGAAGACGGCAAAGTGACCGACAAGATCGACTACCTGACCGCCGATAAGGAAGAACAGTTCGTTATCGCCCAGGCCAACGCACTGCTCGACGAAAATAAAGCATTCGTCCGCGAACGCGTTATGTGCCGCTACCGCGGTGAGTCAGAATTGCAGCCGCGCGAAAAAGTTCAGTATATGGACGTATCCCCGAAACAGCTCGTCAGCGCAGCTGCCGGGATCATCCCGTTCCTGGAACACGACGACGCCAACCGCGCTTTGATGGGATCAAACATGCAGCGTCAGGCGGTGCCGCTGCTTAAACCGCAGGCCCCGCTCGTCGGTACCGGCCTCGAAGCCAGAATCGCCGTCGACTCCAGAGCAGTCGTCGTTGCCAAAGAAGCCGGTATCGCCGCCGAAGTTACCGGCGACCATATCATCATTACCGCCGACGGCTTGATGCCGGAAGAGACCGCTTATCCCGATAAGGTGCAGGTATACAAACTTTACAAGTTCCTGCGCAGCAACGCCGGTACCTGCGTCAATCAGCGCCCGACCATCGTGCGCGGTACTAAACTCGAAGCCGGCGATGTTATCGCCGACGGCGCCGCAACCGAGGACGGCGAACTCGCTCTCGGACGCAACGTACTCGTCGCTTTCATGCCGTGGTGCGGTTACAACTTCGAAGACGCGATTATCGTCAGCGAACGCCTCGTGAAAGAGGACGTTTATACCTCCGTTCACGTCGAGGAATTTGAGATCACCAGCCGAGAAACCAAACTCGGACCCGAAGAGATTACCCGCGATATCCCGAACGTAAGCGAAGACGCTCTGCGCAACCTCGCGATGAACGGTGTTATCGTTCCCGGCGCCGAAGTTAAGCCCGGCGATATCCTCGTAGGTAAAATTACCCCGAAGAGCGAAACTGAACTCGCTCCGGAAGAACGCCTCCTGCGCGCCATCTTCGGCGAAAAAGCCGCCGACGTTAAAGACTCCAGTCTGGTAGTCTCCAGCGGCAAGGGCGGTATCGTTATGGATTTGAGAATCGAATACGCCAAGGATCCCAACCGGCCCAACGGCGGTATCTCCAAATCAGAACAGCGCCGCCAGACCAAGCAGGTTAAGGACAGCTACCGCCAGGCTTACAGCGAAATCGTGGAAGACCTTACTGAACGACTCTGCGATATCATGCTCGGTCAGAAGCTGCCATTCCCGATTCTCGACGTATCTTCTTCCGATGATACCGCTGTACTCATCAGCTCCAACCGCAAAGTCACACGCAGCGCAATTCAGAAACTCGCCGCCAAGTATGACTCGTGGGATATGGAAGATTGCGAACTTAAACAGACAATCGCCGATGTTATCGACGGCTTCAAAATCCAGTTCGACGCGATCGAATCTCTGCGCTCCGAATCGATGATGAACCTCGAAGAGCTGGAAAATTCCGACAGCGGCGTGATTAAACGCGTTAAAGTATATGTCGGTTGCAAACGCAAGCTCCAGGTCGGCGATAAGATGGCCGGCCGTCACGGTAACAAGGGTATCGTTTCCAAGATCGTTCCGGTCGAAGATATGCCGTTCCTCGAAGACGGTACTCCGGTAGATATCGTACTCAATCCGCTCGGCGTACCGTCCCGAATGAACGTCGGACAGGTGCTCGAAACCCATCTGGGTTGGGCCGCCAAGATGCTCGGCATCAAAGTTGCTACACCGGTGTTCGACGGTATCACCGAAGAACAGATCGTCGAAATGATGAAGGAGGCCAACGAAGTCGAGGCCGCCAGAGTCGGACGCAACTACCATTGGGGCTTCTTCAAGAACGATAAGGGCGAATGGGAATATGACGGTAAGACCGATGTTTATGACGGACGCACCGGCGACCTCTTCGATCAGCGCGTAATGGTCGGCCAGATCTATATGCTTAAACTCGACCACCTCGTCGCTAACAAGATTCACGCCCGCGCCGTCGGTCCTTACTCACTCGTTACTCAGCAGCCGCTCGGCGGTAAGGCTCAGCACGGCGGTCAGCGCTTCGGGGAAATGGAAGTGTGGGCCCTCGAAGCATACGGCGCCGCTTACAACCTGCAGGAAATGCTTACCGTTAAGAGCGACGACGTGGCCGGACGCGCACGCATATATGAATCCATCGTTAAAGGGCATAACGTGCTTAACGCAGGACGCCCCGAATCGTTCAATGTGTTGTTGAAAGAAATGCAGAGCTTGGGACTCGATATCCGCGCACTCCCCGCTTCGCAGGATGATAAATAATTTGGAGGTGTATTTTGATAGACAACTCTTTTGCATATTCCGATCTCTTTGGTAAAAGCTCCAATCAGTTCGGCAAGGTTTCAATTAAGGTGGCATCTCCCGATGTGATCCGCTCATGGAGCCACGGCGAGGTCAAAAACCCCGAAACCATTAACTACCGCAGCTTTAAACCCGAAAAGGGCGGCCTCTTCTGCGAACGCATCTTCGGCCCGACCCGCGACTGGGAGTGCAACTGCGGTAAGTACAAACGCGTAAAACACAAAAATACCGTGTGCGACCGCTGCGGCGTAGAAGTTACCCAGGCCAAGGTTCGCCGCGAACGCATGGGTCATATCGAACTCGCTGTGCCGGTCAGCCATATCTGGTTCTTCAAGTGCACACCGAGCCGTATCGGCCTTATGCTCGATATGCCGGCTAAAATCCTCGAACGCGTAGTATATTACGAAGAATGGGTGGTTACCGACCCGGGCGATACCCCGCTTAAACTCGGTCAGACCCTCAGCGATCTCGACTATCGCCAGGCCCGCGAAGTGTACGGCGACGGGTTTATCGCCGATATGGGCGCTCCCGCTCTCAAGACTCTGCTCGAACAGATCGATCTGCATTCTCTTAAGAGCGAACTCGAAGCACTGCTCCTGACCACCAAAAATAAGGCTGTACGCAAAAAATGGTCCAAACGGCTCCGGCTCGTCGAAGGATTCATCAACAGCAACTCCAGACCGGAGTGGATGATCCTTACCGTGTTGCCGGTTATTCCGCCGGATTTGCGCCCGCTCGTTCCGCTCGAAGGCGGCCGTTTCGCCACCAGCGACCTGAACGACCTCTACCGCCGCGTGATCAACCGTAACAACCGGTTGAAACACCTGTTGCAGCTCTGCACCCCGGATGTGATCATCCGTAACGAAAAACGCATGTTGCAGGAGGCGGTCGACGCTCTGCTCGACAACGGCCGTCACGGACGCGCCGTGACCGGCGCCGGCAACCGTGCGCTCAAGTCCCTCTCCGATATGCTTAAAGGTAAGCAGGGACGCTTCCGTCAGAACTTGCTCGGTAAACGAGTTGACTACTCCGGCCGTTCCGTAATCGTTGTCGGCCCGGAATTGAAAATATGGCAGTGCGGTCTCCCCAAAAAGATGGCCCTTGTCCTCTTTGAACCGTTTATCATCCGCCACCTGAAAGGACGCGGATACGCCCACACCGTGCGCGGCGCAAAGAAGATGATCGAACGCGGAGAACCGATCGTATGGGATATCCTCGAAGAGGTTACTACCGGACATCCGGTAATGCTCAACCGCGCGCCTACTCTGCACCGCTTGAGTATCCAGGCTTTCGACCCCGTGCTGATTGAAGGTTCGGCTCTGCGTCTGCATCCGTTGGTATGTACCGCTTACAACGCCGACTTCGACGGCGACCAGATGGCGGTTCATGTGCCGCTTTCCAACGAAGCGCAGATGGAAACCAAGCTCCTGATGCTCGCCCCGAACAATATCTTCTCGCCGGCCAACGGTAAGCCGATTACTTCGCCGACGCACGATATTACCCTCGGCGCTTACTACCTTACCTTTGAACCGCGCAACAAAGACCGCGCTAAACTCTATCGCGATACCTTTGAAGTGCTCTATGCATACAGCTGCAAGTTTATCAAAATTCATGACGCTGTACGCATCCCGAACCCCGACTTCGGCAAAGATACTGTATACGGCGACAAGGAAAGCAAGTATATCACTACCAGCGCAGGACGCTGTCTCTTTAACGAAATATGGGATCCGCGTCTCGGTTTCTACAACAAGGTCACCAAAAAGAAACAGCTCGGCGAACTCATCAGCGCATCTTACAAGATCGCCGGTCACAGCGCCACTATCCAGCTGCTGGACGACCTGAAGGCTCTGGGGTATAAATACTCAACCCTCGCCGGACTCTCCATCTCGATCACCGACCTTAAGGTCCCCGATCGCAAGGATGAGCTTATCGCCGCTGCCAACAAGCAGATCAACGTGGTTATGGAACAGTATCACAACGGCGTGATCACCGAGGGCGAACGTCATAACAAGATTATCGATATCTGGACTAAAACCAGTAACGATGTGGCAAACGAACTGTTTAAACGCCTGGAATCCGATTCCGAACGCGGCGAAATCAACCCGGTTTACGCCATGCTCGATTCCGGAGCGCGAGGCAGCCGCGACCAGATCCGTCAGCTCGCAGGGATGCGCGGATTGATGGCTAAACCGTCAGGCGATATTATCGAACAGCCGATTACCGCAAACTTCCGTGAAGGTTTGAGCGTTCTTGAATACTTTATCAGTACTCACGGCGCACGTAAGGGGCTCGCCGATACCGCGCTTAAGACCGCTGACTCAGGTTACATGACCCGTAAACTCGTCGACGTGGC
This sequence comes from uncultured Victivallaceae bacterium, assembly GCA_944392655.1. Lineage (GTDB taxonomy): Bacteria > Verrucomicrobiota > Lentisphaeria > Victivallales > Victivallaceae > CALXXL01. Next base: position 158,017 of record CALXXL010000003.1, on the reverse strand, counting down.
GCAGGATATTATCTGCCGCTGCGAAGATTGCGGCACCATCAAGGGCGTACGCGTCTCCGGCATTATCGACGGTGATGAAGTCATTATGCCGCTGCGCGACCGCATTATCGGCCGCTTTGCCGCTGCCGATATCAAAGACCCCGCCTTCTCCGACGGTCGTCTCCTTATCGCCGCCGGCGAAGAGTTCACTCCGCAAATCGCCGACCTGATCACTCAGCGCGGTATTACCAGCGTTCTGATCCGTTCGACCCTTACATGCGAAACTGAACACGGCGTGTGCGTCAAATGCTATGGGCGCAACCTCGCCAGCGACCGACTCGCCAAAGTCGGCGACGCACTCGGCATCATCGCCGCACAGTCCATCGGGGAACCCGGTACCCAGCTTACCATGCGTACATTCCATATCGGCGGTACCGCTTCCACCAAGGGGCTGCGCGAACCGCGCCTGACTGCACGCCAGGCCGGTACCATTAAGATGATGAACGTCCGTACCGTACAGAACGAAAAAGGCGAAACTGTAGTGGTCAATAAAAACGGTTATGTTATCATATTCGACGCCGAAGAGGCCAAGGAACGCGAAAGCATCGCCCGTAAGCGCGCCCAGCTCGAAGCTGAGGCCATCGGCAGCTACTATAACAAGGATTATGACTACTGGAGCGACGCTCTTAAAGAGTCCGAACTCGACCGCTACGAAATCGAAACCGGCGCCGTGCTCGAACTCAAGGACGGCGATACCGTCGCCGCTGATCAGCAGTTCGCTCACTGGGATCCATACCACGTGCCGATCATCGTCGAAGAAAGCGGTATCGTGGAACTGCACGACCTGGTTGAAGGCGTTACCCTGAATAAACAGCGCCGCGGCGGTGTAGAGGAAATCACCGTTATGGAACACCGCGAGGACCTCCATCCGCAGATCGTTATCAAGGATGCCGACGGCGAATTCCTGCAGAACTATCCTCTGCCTTCCGGCGCATTCCTGATGACCAGACCAGGCGCAAAGGTCAAAAAAGGTATGGTCGTTGCACGTGTGCCGCGTCAGTCACAGAAGAACAAGGACATCACAGGTGGTCTGCCCCGTATCTCCGAGCTGTTTGAAGCACGTATCCCGAAAGACGTCGCTGAAATCGCGCGTATCGACGGTATTGTCGAAGTCGAAAAGACTACCCGCGGACGCCGTACCCTCGTTATCGTTGACCCCGAATCAGAACAGCGCGAAGAACATACCAATATCCCGGCTAACAAGCATTTGACCGTCAGCCGCGGCGATATGGTGCGCAAAGGGCAGAAACTGACCGAAGGTTCCGTTGTTCCGCACGCATTGCTCGAAATCTGCGGACCGCATGAACTGCAGCGCTATCTGGTCGACGAAATTCAGCTGGTATATCGCGCACAGGGTGTGGAAATTAACGATAAACATATCGAAATCATCATCCGCCAGATGATGCAGAAGGTTCGCGTAACCGAGCCGGGCGACTCCGGTTACCTCCCGGGTGAACAGATCGACCGCGCCGAGTTCGACCGCACCAACCGCGCAATCGCCGCACGCGGCGGCGAACCCGCTCAGGCCGAACCCATGCTGCTCGGTATTACCAAGGCATCCCTCGAAACCGAGTCCTTTATCTCCGCCGCTTCCTTCCAGGATACCACCCGTATCCTTACCGAAGCCGCGACCCTGGGGAAAGAGGACGAACTCAAGGGATTCAAGGAAAACGTTATCACCGGCCATCTTATCCCGGCCGGTACCGGCACCGAACATTTGCAGTCCATCAGACTCAAATACCTCGGTGAGGAACTCGCTCCGGAAATACCGGAACTGGAAGAAAAACAGGAAGAGGAAACTGTTGAGTCCGACGCTGTGCTGGGCGACAACTGAACAGTCCTTTCCCATAAATACGAATCGGCGCTGTAACCGAACACCAGCGCCGGTCTTTAATGAAATAAAGATCGGCGTTCAGTAGCCGAAAAACCGAAAAAAAGAGACTTTTAAGGCCTTTTTTTGAAGAAATTTTAGGCAAATCAGTTAAATGGATTTGTTTTTTTGAAAAAAAAGAGTATTTTAAAAGTCTCGATATTTGTGTTTTTTTATATGAATTATTTTATTTATATGTGTTAAGAAAAAGGTGTAAGGAATGCCAACAATCAATCAATTGGTCCGGTTCGGCCGGCAGAAAAAAGTCAGCAAGAGCAAGTCTCGCGCTTTGAGCGCTTGCCCGCAGCGCCGCGGCGTATGTCTGCAGGTGACTACCCGCTCCCCAAAGAAACCTAACTCCGCGTTGCGCAAAATCGCCCGCGTACGTCTGACCAACGGTCAGGAAGTTACCGCCTACGTTGGCGGCGAAGGTCATAACCTTCAGGAACACTCCGTAGTTCTCGTTAAAGGCGGTCGTGTACGCGACTTGCCAGGGGTTCGTTATCATATCGTACGCGGAGCTCTCGACAGCCTCGGCGTAGCCAAACGTATGCAGGGCCGGTCCAAATACGGCGCAAAACGCACCAAGAAGTAGGAGCATTTTAGAAAATGAGAAGACGCAGACCAGAAAAACGGGAACTTACCCCGGATGTCAAATACAGCTCAATGAATATCGCACGCCTCATCAATACTATTATGACCCGCGGTAAAAAATCCGTGGCTCAGAAGATCGTTTACGGCGCTCTCGATATCATCGCTCAGAAGAAAAAAGATATGGACGTTATGGAGGTCTTTAACCAGGCCCTCGAAAACGTTAAGCCGAAGCTCGAAGTTAAAAGCCGTCGCGTAGGCGGCGCTACCTATCAGGTTCCGGTCGAAGTCAGCCAGGAACGTCAGGTCGCCCTCGCTATGCGCTGGATCACTACCTACTCACGCGGCCGCAAAGGCAAAAGCATGACTGAATCACTCGCTACGGAACTTTTGGACGCCTTCGAAAATACCGGCGCCTCCGTTAAGAAAAAAGAAGATACTTTCAAAATGGCTCAGGCTAACAAGGCCTTCGCTCACTATCGTTGGTAATTATGGTTGCTGAAAAAGAAAAAGTTTTTAAGGAGTCCCCGAATCGTAAGGTCTCCCTCGCTAATACCCGTAATATCGGGATTATGGCACATATCGACGCCGGTAAGACTACCCTTTCGGAACGTATCCTCTTCTATTGCGGTTTGAGTCATAAACTCGGCGAAGTTCACGAAGGTACCGCTACCATGGACTGGATGGTTCAGGAACAGGAACGCGGTATCACTATTACCAGCGCCGCTACCACATGCTTCTGGAAAGGTCATCGTATCAATCTTATCGATACCCCCGGACACGTGGACTTTACCGCTGAAGTAGAACGCTCTCTGCGCGTACTCGACGGCGCGGTCGCAGTATTCTGCTCCGTCGGCGGCGTTCAGCCCCAGTCCGAAACGGTGTGGCGTCAGGCTCAGAAATATAAAGTGCCAATTATAGCGTTCGTTAACAAAATGGACCGCACCGGCGCTAACTTCGAAAACGTTGTCAGCCAGATTAAATTCAAACTCGGCGCATGCGCTGTGCCAATTATGCTGCCTATCGGCGCTGAAGCAAATTTCCAGGGCGTAATCGACGTTATCGGCAATAAGGCTGTATTCTTCGACGGCGACGAAAACGGCGCCAAAATGCGCGAAGAGGATGTCCCCGCCGATATGAAGCAGGCTCGCGATGAGGCTTATAATCATCTGATCGAATGCCTCGCCGAATCTGATGAAGAAATTATGGAGATCTTCCTCGCTGACTCCACCCCGACTGTCGATCAGGTGCGCGCCGGACTCCGCCGCGCTACTCTGGCATGCCATGTCGTTCCTGTATGCTGCGGTACCGCTTTCAAAAACAAGGGCGTTCAGCCGCTGCTCGACTCCGTGGTTAACTATCTGCCGTCACCTGTCGATATCTGGGATATCAACGGTACCGATCCGCAGAGCGGCGAGCCGAAAACCAGACACGTCGGCGATATGCAGCCGTTCTCCGCTCTCGCTTTCAAGATTATGTCCGACCCGTTCGTCGGTAAGCTGACCTTCTTCCGTATCTACTCCGGCGTTGCTCAGCGCGGTATGACCGTTCTGAACCCGAGAACCGGTAAGACTGAACGCCTCGGCCGCCTGCTCCAGATGCACGCCAACAGCCGCGAAGAACGCGACGAGATCTTCTCTGGCGATATTGCCGCTGTTGTAGGCCTGCGCAACGTTACTACCGGGGATACCCTCTGCGCGGTTGATAACCCCATCGCTCTCGAATCCATGACATTCCCCGATCCGGTTATCTCTATCGCAGTCGAACCCAAAACATCCGCTGAACGCGACAAACTTTACAAAGGCCTCGGCGCTCTTTCCGAAGAAGATCCGACATTCCAGGTCCGCAGCGATGAGGAAACCGGTCAGACCATTATCAGCGGTATGGGCGAACTCCATCTGGAAATTATTCTCGACCGCTTGATCCGCGAATTTAAAGTTGAAGCCAATACCGGCGCTCCGCAGGTCGCTTACCGCGAAGCTATCAACGGTAAGGGCGATGCCAACTCCAAATTCGTCCGCCAGTCCGGCGGCCGCGGTCAGTATGGTCACGTTATCATCGATATCGAACCCGGTGAACCAGGTTCCGGTATCGTTATCGAAAATAAAGTCGTCGGCGGTAACATCCCCAAAGAATATATCAAACCGGTCGAAAGCGGTATCCGCGAAGCTGCTCAGAGCGGCGTACTCGCAGGATATCCTCTGATCGATATCCATGTCAATATTCTTGACGGTTCTTACCACCCGGTAGACTCCTCCGAAATGGCGTTTAAGGTGGCAGGCTCCATGGCCCTTAAAGAAGCGGCCAAGAAAGCCGGCGTTTCGCTCCTCGAACCAATTATGAAGGTCGAAATTACCACCCCGGACGAAAATATGGGCGACGTTATCGGCGACATTACCAGCCGCCGCGGAACTATCGCTGAACTCGATTCTTCCAGTCTGTCCAACTTTACCAAGATTAATGCGAATATTCCGCTCGCCGAACTCTTCGGCTACGCTACAGCTATCCGCTCTCTTACCCGCGGACGCGCCAGCTACTCAATGGAACCCTCGCATTTCGAACGTGTACCAAAACAAATTCAAGATAAAGTAACTGAAAAGAAATAATTATGAGTAATTCACAGAAGATCCGGATTCGGTTGCAGGCTTACGAAAGCCGCATCCTCGACCAGTCGGTCGCGGAAATCGTTGGCACCGCCAAACGTACCGGTTCGATGGTCGCCGGCCCCGTGCCGCTCCCGACTCGCATCGAACGCTTTACCGTGAACCGCTCCCCGCACGTTAACAAAAAGTCAATGGAGCAGTTCGAAATGCGTACTCATAAACGCATGATGGATATTATCAATCCTACCAGCAAAACCGTAGATGAGCTCAAAAAACTCAATCTGCCGGCCGGGGTCGATATCTCCGTCAAAATCGGCTGAGTAAATGATTGCGCCTCTCCTTTTGCGGGAGAGGCCAAACCGGCTTGAATGATTACCCGTAAATGGGCAATACATAAAGCCGGTTATGCCGTTTCAAAATCCTGAACGGCTAGTATAAATGGTTTTATCCCGATCCATTTTTTTCGGGATGATAAATTATAAAGCGAAACCGTTTGAGTTGGACGGTTTCTCTATTGGAACGACGGTTTATCCGTCATAACGCGCGATACCAATGCGTTCGACCGATTGAACGTATGTATCCAAAGGAGCAAAATGAAGAACTTAATCGGTAAAAAACTGGGCATGACTCAGATTTACGACGAACAGGGCCGTATCGTTCCCGTTACGGTGATTCAGGCCGGTCCCTGCGTTGTAGTCGACGTCAAAACCCGCGACCGCGACGGTTACTCCGCGGTCCAGCTCGGCTTCGGAGCTAAAAAGGCTAAGAACGTCTCCAAGGCAGTTCTCGGCCACTGCGCCAAGGCCGGTTACAAAACCTCCGCCCCGACCCATCTGCGCGAATTCCGTACCTGCGACGACGCGGATATCGCTATCGGGACCGAACTCAAGGCGGACGTTTTCGCAGAAAATGATTATCTGGATGTTACCGGCACTATCAAGGGCCGCGGATTCCAGGGCGTAGTTAAACGCTATAACTTCGGCGGCGGTCGCGCCAGCCACGGCGGCGCTTGGACCCGCCGTACCGGTTCTATCGGTATGTGCGAATTCCCCGGCCGCGTCTGGCTCGGCAAACGCATGCCGGGACATATGGGCAATGTTCGGCGGACAATCCAGAACCTGCAGATTGTCCGGGTAATGGCGGAAGATAATGTCATCCTCGTTAAAGGCGCCGTCCCCGGCGCTAACGGCGGCATCCTTCTCCTCCGCAAGGCGATTAAGAAGTAGGGCGATAGGTGAATGATATGTCAAAGAAATTGGATATTTTAAATTGCCAGGGCGCCCGCGTCGGCGAATATGTTCTGCCCGATGAAATCATCGAACTCGAAAAGGGCGAACAGGCCGTTCATGATGTCATCGTTGCATTTATGGCCGGTCAGCGCGCCGGTACTGCTTCAACTAAAACCCGCGGACTCGTTTCCGGCGGCGGCGCTAAACCTTTCCGTCAGAAAGGACTCGGCCGCGCACGCGCCGGTTCCAGCCGTTCCCCAGTATGGGTCGGCGGCGGTACCATCTTCGGACCGCAACCCCGCGATTTCAGCAAGAAAGTCAATAAGAAAGTGGCTAAGCTCGCTCTCCGCCGCGCTTTCAGTGAACGCGTGGTCGACGGCAGCGTGATCGTTATCGATAATTTCGATCTCCCCGATCACAAAACCAAGAGCGCTGTCGCTATCTTCAAGGCTCTCAATATCGATGACTCTCTGTTGTTGGCCGTTCCGGAATATGAAGCCAGCGCTCTCTGCGCTACCGGTAATATCCCGGATGTGGTTATCCGCAAGTCCGACAGCGTTAACGTTTATGAACTGTTGCGCTTCGGTCGGCTCTTGTTCACTAAAGACGCGCTCGACGCTTTCGTCGCACGCTTGAGCCGGTAAAAGGAGATTCTCAATATGAAAAACGCTTACAGCATTATCATCGCTCCGGTTATCAGCGAAAAAAGTCAGGTCTTCGCCACTCAGGGCAAGTACGTCTTTAAAGTAGATTCCAAAAGCGAAAAGATCGAAATCGGCCGCGCCGTTGAACAGCTCTTTAACGTTAAGGTTAAATCCGTTAACGTTATCAATGTCGCCGGTAAGGCCAAACGCATGGGACGCTCTGTTAAAATGGGGCGCCGGCCGGATTGGAAGAAAGCTATTGTTACATTGCAGGAAGGCTCTATCGAGCTCTTCTGATCGGAAAGGTAATACACTATGGCATTGAAAAGTTATAATCCGGTTACTCCCAGCCGCAGAAATATGACCGCGGCCGATTACAGCATCCTTACTACCGATAAGCCCGAAAAGAGCCTTACCGTTGGTAAGAAAAGCTCCGGCGGTCGCAATAATTACGGCCGCGTTACTACACGCTTCCGCGGAGGCGCTAATAAACGCAGCTACCGTTTGGTCGACTTTAAACGCAATAAGGATAATGTACCGGCTACGGTTAAGTCTATCGAATACGACCCCAACCGTACCGCATATATCGCCCTTATATGCTATGCCGACGGAGAAAAGGCTTATATCCTTCTCCCCAACGGACTTAATGTCGGCGATGTTATTATGAACGGCGCCAAGGCTGAACTCAAGCCAGGTAACTGCCTTAAAATTAAGGATATACCCGTCGGCGTCAGCATCCATAATATCGAAATGATCGCCGGAAGAGGCGCTAAACTCGTACGTTCCGCAGGTCAGTACGCTGTACTCCGCGGCAAAGACGGTGATTATGCTCAGATTAAGTTGCCATCCGGCGAAGTCCGCATGATCAACGTTGAATGCCGCGCCACCATCGGCGAAGTCAGCAACGCTGAACATATGAATGTTAAACTCGGCAAAGCCGGTAAAAAACGCTATCTCGGTAAACGCCCGCACGTCCGCGGCGTTGTTATGAACCCGGTAGACCACCCGATGGGTGGTGGTGAAGGTCGTACTTCAGGCGGCGGTCATCCGGTTTCACCGTGGGGTCAGCTCGCTAAGGGTTACAGAACCCGCAGCCCGAAGAAGACCTCTAGCAAGTTCATCGTTGAACGGAGGAAGAAATAATGGCCAGATCTATTAAAAAAGGTCCGTTTATTGATCAGCATCTTCTCGATAAGGTCGAAAAAATGGATAAGAGCGGCAAAAAGGAGCCTATCAAAACCTGGTCCCGCCGTTCAATGATTATTCCGGATTTCGTAGGACATACCTTTAATGTTCACAACGGAAAAACCTTCCAGCCCGTTTTCGTTACCGAAAACATGGTAGGTCACCGCTTGGGCGAGTTCGTTCTTACCCGCGCATTCCGTGAACACGGGGTCGTTTCCGGTAAGAAGTAATTCTTGCTTTGAATTCGGCAAAGCCGCCTCTCTTGAGGCGGCTTTTTTTATGTCGGTTAACTACGGCTTCTGTTAACTGTTATATCGGATAAAACGGATTGAGGACGAGCATAATTTAGGCGGTATAATAAAGCAGAAATGATGGCGGATGATTGACAATATCTTATTATTGTCAAAGAATATTTGCGCTTTGCAAAAATTGAACTATCTTTATTGCAATGGAGTTTTTATATGATCTATCTCGACTATGCTGCCGCTTCTCCGGTCGTGCCGGAGTATATGGCTTTTTTTAATCAAACCGCCGCTTTACCGCTGGTTAATTCCGAATCCGTTCACCTTATGGGACGCCAGACCCGCGACGCTGTCGCAATGGCTGAAAAGGAGCTGATCTCGGCCATGACTCCTGAATGGAAGTGTGGACACGCTCTATTCACCGCTTCCGGAACCGATGCGATTAACCTTATCCGCGCAGTCAATTTCCAACCCGGAGAAGCACTGTTTTCCGCTATGGAGCACCCAGCTGTCGAGGCGTTTGTTAAACACTCCGGATTGACTCCAAAAAAGATTGCATATTTCAAGAATAAAGAGGATTTGTATCGGGGAATTTCCGGGCAAACCAGGCTGATCTTTCTGACCCATGTTCAAAGTGAAGTCGGCATAATTGCCGATATTGATGCTATGTGCCGGGAGATTCGGCAGATTGCTCCCCACGCCGTTATCGCTGCCGATTGTGTGCAGTCTGCCGGCAAACTGAAAATGCCTGTTCTGCCGGATATGATCATCTTCTCCGGGCATAAGCTGGGTGCCGCCGGCGGCGCCGCTTTGCTGGTTAATCCGGAGTCAAAGGTGAAACTCGACTGGAACAGTGTGCGATCAATAAACTATTTTGTCGGCCGCCAGGAGCCGGTGCCGGTGATCGCAATGGCAAAATTAATCGCCGACAGAATTCATTACCTGGAACAGAATATGAAGCACGTTGAAAGGCTTAATATATTTATCCGTGAACATCTGCCATACGGCGTTATCGCTACCGTGCCGTTACAGCAGGCTTCACCGTATATTCTCCATTTACGCACCATCGGAAAACAGGGCGCAATCATCGCCAGAATGCTCTCCAACTCAGGTATAATGATATCCGCATCCAGCGCATGTCAGGCTGAGGCTGGCGGCCCAAGCCGCGCTCTTAACGCTATGGGAATACGAGGCGAGGCCGCATACGAGGGCATAAGAGTCAGCTTCGCTCCACAGTCATCCATGGATGAGTGCAGGGCGTTTATCGACGCTTTGCAATGTGCTATTGAAGATTATTGAGCCGATTATAGAAATATTTCTGCTTCACGCCGCGGAGTACACTTTTTGACAAATAACGGCGCAAGCTCAGTGTAGACCATATCCGGAAGTTTTCTCGCCCGCTGCGGGCAAATCTTGATACAACGCATACAGGTAATGCACTGTTTCTCATCCGTATGGTTCGGACGGTCAGCCGGAATCGCTCCTGCCGGACAGTTGTCCGCACAACGGCCGCATTTGATACAATCATTGCCTGCCGCAGGCTTGAATGGGACACCATTATAAACAATATATGGCGTTTTGCCCTTTACTGTCAGAGTTTCCCCGGATATATCTTCCAAGCCGGCAAGTTTATTCCAGGCCTTCTCTGTGAAGTCGTTGATCGCCGATATATCCGCCGCATCCGGACGGCCTGAAGCTACTGCCCGGAAGATCGAATGCTCCGCAATAAACGCTCCTCCGGCTATCGGTATGAAGCCCTGCTTAATGACCGTATCCCGCAACTCAAGCAATGCATCGTCGTAATCACGGTTGCCGTATACTACCGTTATCAATGCCGGCGTACGATTGCCACTGAACTCCTTTATCCTGGATAAAGCAACATCAGGTACCCGGCCACCGTATACCGGTACCGAGAAGATAACCAGGTCTTTATCTCCGAAACTGCCAGGATTATAGGCAAAACTCGCCGGAGTTAAATCTATCTTCTCCACCGGTAACGGCAGACCGCACGATATTATTGACGATATGTGTTTGGTCGTCCCCGTAGGACTGAAATACAGCGCAAATGCGCGGTTTATCTCCATCTCTATTCCCCATGAATAAAAAATCCCCACTGAAAAGTGGGGATTGGTGTTAGTCTCTATCAGGCTTCAAGATCCTGCTTCGGTTCAAGATTGCGCAGCGGTTCGTGGCTGTGATCCTGTACCTTGTCCAGGTATTTTTCCACCTGGCTGCGGATCTTTTCCACCGCATCAGCTACCGCTTTGTACATGTCATGGTTGTCCACCTGCGTCGTTACATCGCGGTTCTTCATGCTTACATTCGCACTGACATGGAAGTTGGAACGGGTCTTTTCAAACTCAATTATAACCCGGATCGTGCTAACTTTTAAGGTCTTATCCGCAAATATCCCGCTGAAGCTCTTCTCTATGTGCTGCTTCATCAAGTCAGTTATTTCAAGATGTTTTCCAGTAATCAGAACCTGCATAGGCCGCTCTCCTTTCTTGGTTTTATCCCCCATGCCATTACGGCACGGAAAGTTTTTTTCTTACATGTTGAAGCGGGGGCCTAAATAGACCTCCTTGGCCTTTTCGTCATTTACAAGAAAATCACTGCTCCCTTCCAATAAAATTTCTCCCTGACACATTAAATATGCCCGGTCAACCACTGACAGCGTCTCCCGGACATTGTGGTCCGTTATCAATATCCCCAGTCCACGCTGTTGCAGCTGGCGGATTATCTGCTGCACATCATATACCGCTATCGGATCCACCCCGCTGAACGGCTCGTCCAGCAGGATGAACATCGGATTAGTTACCAGCGCACGCGTTATCTCCAGACGACGGCGCTCCCCTCCGGACAGCGTCATCGCTTTCTGCTTCGCTAAATGCGATAACTCCAATTCATCCAGCAGCTGCTTCAGCCGCGTTTTACGCTCCTGACGCGAGATCGCCAGCGTCTCAAGGATCGCCATGATGTTCTGTTCTACCGTCAGCTTGCGGAAAATCGACGGCTCCTGGGCCAGATAACCCATACCTAAACGCGCCCGCTGGTACATCGGCATATGCGTTATATCCATCCCCCGGAATGTCAGCTTTCCCTGATCCGGTTTGATCAATCCCATTATCATATAAAAGCTCGTCGTCTTGCCCGCCCCGTTAGGACCTAAAAGACCTACCACTTCCCCGGGACGAACATACAACGTCGCATCATTCACCACACAGCGGCCATGGTAACTCTTGCGCAAGCCTTCAGCTTTACAAAGAATGCTATCTTCTGTCATACGATTCCTTCCTTAATACATCGACTACTATAACACACGCTTTATGACAAGCAAGTCCGCCGCAGTACTATTTCTTCACTATTTTTTCGCATCCTTTATCCATTATAACTCTTCTCAACCGCTTTTTATTGCCAGTCGGGTGAAAATGATATTATCTTTGAATTCGTACCACGCGGAATCGGCAGATCTTTGCTGACATCCACCTCAACATACTCGTTCTCCGTTACAGTGCCGCCCTGACTCAGAAGCGGCTTGATCCCGTCACGCGTGGTCATTTGCAGCAGGCGCTTCGTTACATAGTAGGTGCCGTCTTCCCCACGCGCAGAAAATTCCGTGCCGGATTCGTCTTTGCCTGTTATCAGCACATTCTCCAGAAATACAATCCTATCCAGACTCTTCGCATCTCCGATGCTTATCTGTTCAGGTATCTCCGACTCTACTGCATGCTCAAACGCCAGCTCCGGAGATTCCGGCGGCGCTGTTGTAACCGGAGCCGCAGGATCGTAATTCGTCATATAGGCATTGAAACGGTTCGACGAAATCTGCATCTGTTCGTCTATTACCTGCACATTACCGGTGAATTCGGCAAAGTTGTCCACCAGGTCAATATAGCCCTGATCCGCCTTTAATACTGTCTCCTTGCTCTGGTCTTTGACTTCCGTTCCGCGATCAAGCGCATCCGCCATCGCCGAGCCCTTCGTCTTTACTACCACATTGCCGGATGGCTCCACCCGCGATATCTCAGTACCGGCTTTGCCTTCCATAAAATGTAATACCAGACGGTCGCAATTCAGCTTGCCTTTCGGATCGCTCGCCTTGACATTGCCTATGCCAATTACCTTGTTCAGCGTCTTATCCATATCTAACTTCTGCCCGGATATCTCCGCCTCTTTCTTCGCGGTTTCTCCAGGATGCGCATCGGCTAAATAGATCTCCATTTTGTCGCATTCAGCACTCGCCAGCGCATCATTGATCCGGACATTGCCCTCCAGTAACCCGAAGTTATTCGGATAATCAAAGTCCATAAAGTCAGACGTCGCTACCGAGTTGACCAGTCCGCCAACCCCTCCGCGCTCCTGACGCTCCATCACCACTTTTGCATTGCCGTAAACTTTCAGGTGATTCGTCGCTTGCGCCAACTCAATCTTGTCGCCGCTTAAACGGTTGCCTCCCTGACGGATCCACGGATTGTCCCCCAAAAGTGTTATCAGACCGCTGCGGTAGTCGTAATCCACTTCCCGCGCCTGACCATTCTCCCCGTTGTTCCCCTGAAAGGCGACTCCATCAAGACAGCGGATGTATTTTACCTCTTTCGATCCGGAGCTGAAATTCAAGGCATCGGCTCCAACCAATCCTATCGATTCGCTTGAATCCAGACCGGAATCTGCGCTTCCTGTACTTTCAAAGTCAATTACCAGACGCTGCGACAACAATACCCCGCGCCCATCTTTGACCCGGACATTGCCCGTGGCTTCCGCCTGATTCGACTCCATGTTCATTACCATCTTTTCCGATTCAACCGTGGCAGTTCCGGAACCCTCTCCTTCAAGTACCGTTTCCAGACGGCAATCACCCGTGACCGTAAGCAGCTGTGTAACCTGGTCAAACGTGATCGTCTTCCCGGAGAGCGTGGTTCCATCCGCCATGATTGACGGAGAACCGGTCAATGTAATTAAATCTTTTTCAACATCGTAGCTGGCATAAGCACAATTTACCGTCTGCTGCGCATCAGCTGCAGACCCTTTGCGCTTCATTACCACATCATCAAAAAATTCAACCAAAGATACTCCGCTTATCCCGCTGTCCAGACTACCGGATGAATCGCTCTTTTTATCCCCGCCAAGTTTCAGCGCCGTGCGGCGGCAGGTGATCTCGTTTGCCCCGTCATCCATCCTTACATTGCCTTCCAGCAGCACATCTTTGGTTTCAAAATTGATGTACATTGTGTCCGACCAGACATCGGCAAATTTCGCCAGCTTTTCCGCATCTTCCAACGTGTTGACCGGCGTGGTATTCCCTTCTATCACTTCATCCAGCGCTGAACCGGACAGCCTGAGCCGGATGTGCACATTCTGCTTGATCCAGACCTCCTGCGTACCGTAATTCGCTATGAAACCAACCCCGTCTATGTCCATCAACGGCGTGCGTACCTGCACGATGTCCGAACCGCTCGCCGTCTGCTGATTCACGTTGATCATCGCAAGCGGAGTGGAAATTACCCCCTCACTACCTGTCCGCGTTATCCAGAAGTTGACGATCTTTAATATGCCGGCATCAATTACATAGATGTCATCCGTACGGAATTTTATCGTGTCAACATCCACATTCTTACGCAGAATGTCTATCATCGCATCGCTGGCTTTCAACTCCGTTTCCACCGGAATTATACTGTTCGCCGTAATCAGAAAACGTACTTCATCCCCATTGTACAGCGGCATACGGATGTTGCTCGCATTCATGTTCCGCAGATCCGTGGTGAACTGCCCGTAGGTCAGCAACGGTCCAAAACCCGCCAAACCGAATATCAGTAACCTCTTTATCCACAATTTCACGATGTGTAACGCTCCATAAGTTTTACCCATAAACCGCTTTCACGCAGCACAAGCTCTATCGCTTCACGCACCGCACCACAGCCCCCTCGAGCCGCTGTACGGTAATGCACATAACTGTCCAGATATGACGGGGCATCATTTACACATACCGCCAACCCAGCCTGCTTGAACGGCGGAATATCCACTACATCGTCCCCAATGTACAGGCACTCCTCCGCTTTGAGATTCTGCTCTTTCAGCAGCCTGGCAAAGCCATCTTTTTTATTCAATTCCCCCTGATAGACAAAGTCCAGCTTCAGCTCCGCCGCACGAACCGCATTCGCTGATGAACTGCGTCCGGAAAGTATCCCCACTTTCAACCCCGCACGGCGCGCCATCATAATACCATGACCGTCACGCACATGGAAGAATTTTATCTCTTCACTGCCTCCGGAGCCGCCGTAGCCAATACGGCCATCGGTCAGAACCCCGTCTATATCCAGCACTACCGCACGGATGTTACTGCATCTTTCGGCCAAATTCATACAGCGCCTTCGCCTCTTTTATTACCGTTTCTGCTAATTTGAAATTCAACGAGTTGGGACCGTCAGACAACGCATGGTCAGGATCCGGATGCACCTCTATAAACAGGGCATCTATACCAACTCCCACCGCCGCACGCACCAGCGGACGCACATATTCACGGCAACCACCGGAACAGTTGCCGCCACCTCCAGGCAGCTGCACCGAGTGCGTACCGTCAAATACCACCGGAACTCCAAGTTCACGCATGATTACCAGCGAACGCATGTCCACCACCAGATTGTGATAGCCGAAACTGGTCCCGCGTTCACACAGCATCACCCGGTCATTACCCGTCGCCCGAACCTTTTCCACCGCACCGCGCATGTCCTCCGGCGCCATGAATTGCCCTTTTTTAATGTTTACTGCTTTACCCGTTTCTCCTGCCGCATGCAAGAGATCCGTCTGACGGCACAGAAAGGCCGGAATTTGCAGCACATCTGCTACATTCGCCGCATCCGCTACCTCACGAACTTCATGCACGTCGGTTATTACCGGAACTTTCAGCTCGTTCTTTACCTCCTGAAGTATGCCAAGACCAACCATGCGGCCGGGACCGCGCACCGTCGATTCACTCGAACGGTTCGCTTTGTCATACGACGATTTGAATATGTAACCCAGACCAAGCTCTTCACAGAGCGATTTTAAAAAACGCCCCGTTTCCATGCAGATTTCCAGATTTTCCGCCATGCACGGCCCGGCTATGATTACCAGATCACCACCGCCAATTGTAATCTTATCTGTGATTTTTACCGGCATTTTTCCCTCAGCGTCTTTTCCACCAGTTTCAGATCCTCAGGCGTGTCTACCCCGAGACTTTCCAACTCATCCACCACCATAACGTGTATGCTGATGCCATTTTCCAACGCACGCAATTGTTCCAGCTTTTCGCAGTTCTCCAGACTGCTCCCAGGCAACTGCACAAAACGCGACAGCACATCCTTGCGGTAGGCGTAGATCCCCCAGTGACGGTACACCCCGGCCTCTTCCCCGCCTTCACGCAAATAAGGAATTACCGAACGGCTGAAGTATAACGCCCTGCCGGATGCATTGAATACCACCTTTACACGGTTCGGATCCGAGACCTCTTCACGCTTTGCCGGAACCGCTACCGTGGCCATCTCGTATTCCGGGTGCGACTTCATAAGATCAATCAATTCATCAATAACTTTGCTCGGAAGCAACGGTTCGTCTCCCTGTACGTTGATGATGATATCGTAATCCTCATCAGCAACCGCTTCATAAATGCGGTCCGTTCCGGAATTATGGCTGGGCGAAGTCATAACCGCTTTGCCGCCAAACCCGTTTACCGCCGCTATCACCCGTTCATCATCTGCCGCTATCAGTACCGCGTCCGCTTTCGAGCCGGCCGCTTTTTCATATACATGCTGAATTACCGGTTTGCCAAGCAGATCCGCCAGCACTTTCCCCGGAAAACGACTGCTCCCGTAACGCGCAGGTATCACACAAATACTTTTAACACTCATCTTTACCAAAATCCTCCGCCAACGCTTCCAATAACTCTTCCTTCGTTACCGCTACCGTGCCGACTTTTCCTACTACAACACCTGCCGCATAGTTCGCCGTCACCGCAGCTGAAATCGGATCAGCACCAGCCGCCAATGCCAATGTGTAGGTGCCGATAACTGTGTCTCCAGCCCCCGAAACATCAAATACCTCACGCGCATGCGTAGGTATGACCACCGGATCCTCACCTTCACGGAATAACGCCATGCCTTGCGCCGCCAGCGAGATCAGCAGCTGCTCTACCTGCCACTCCGCTGATATTATGTCCGCAACTTCTCTTAACGCCGCATCTTCAGTGACCGGACAGTCCGGCGGCGAAAATTTACGCCCAGCTAACGCAAACGCTTCCTGACGGTTAGGCTTCATTACCGTTATACCCTTTACCGCATGCAGATTGCCGGGCTTGGGATCCAGCGCCGTTATTATACCGTTTGCACGCGCCGCATTCACCAGTGTCTGCACCAGATCGTGCGAAAGCACTCCCTTGGCGTAATCTTCAAATATTATCGCATCAACACGGCGGTTTTCTATATCATCCATCAGTCTGGCCTGCAAGGCTAAGCGGAAATCTTCCGCCAAAGGCTTCGTGTCTTCATAATCAATACGCAACAGCTGCTGCCCTCCCGCCAGTACACGCTGCTTGCGCGTCGTACGACGGCTCGAATCCGCCAGAACCATGCTGTGGTCAATCCCGTAACCCGCCAGCATTTCACGCACTATGGCTGAATCGGCATCGTCTCCAAGTACCCCGTACGCCGACGCATTGCCTCCCAACGTTACTATGTTGCGCATTACATTGCCGGCTCCGCCTAAACACCAGCTCTCTTCCTCCGTTTCCACTACCGGAACCGGAGCTTCCGGAGATATACGGCGCGCCGTACCCCAGATGTAGGCGTCCATCATTAAATCGCCTATTACCGCTATCTTTTTGCCGGCAAAGGATTCCACCACCTGCGGCAGAGTGATCTCTTCATCTCTCATATCGAACCTTCAGCTATATTTTTTATGTATTGATCTGTATTCAGTTTCAGCGCTTTCCCGTAAGGATTGCCACGCTTGATCTTCGCCCACTGGCGGTCTATCTCATCCAGAACCTCTTTCAACTCCAATATCTGCTCCGGACTTAAGTCCCGACCCTGATTGTTGTTGTTTAAATAAACCGCAATCAGATTTAACTGTGCTTCTATCGCTTCAGCTTCACTCATCGTCAGCGCATCGTCGGATTTGAAGCTCGACGTGCTCAGCCGCATCCAGTCAAACCGCGACAGAAGACGCAACCGCACTATCTGCTCCGCCCATAAACTGTCATGCCGCATCTGCAAAGGTATCCATACCGCTATCGATACCTCCGCTACTATTATCGCAAAAAATAATACCACCGCCATGCACGCAACATAGTCGCGCTTGAACCTGGCTGTCATCATATCCCGCTTCATAATTATCTCCTTTAACGCCGCACCGTACGATAGAACTGCGGCACCAGATATTTGATCACCGCTGCCGCAGGCATCGCAAATATCATACCTGTTATCCCCGCAAATATCGCCCCAAGCAATACCACGATGATCGTCTCCAGCGTCGTCAATCCCAACGCTTCACCTATCACCGCAGGATAGAGGAAAAATTGTTCAACTATTCCATTGTGGAATAAATATATCCCGATTATTCCGGCAATCTGAAGCCCAGATACCGTGTCTCCCCCGATCGCCAGCGTGACAAGTATCGTCAATAACGCACTGGCTATCGGCCCAATATACGGCAGAAGCAGTCCGCAGCCCGCCAGAAAACCAAGTATCGGAGCATAAGGCACCCCAAGTAAATAGAAAACCGTAGAGTAGACTATCGTATCTATTGATACCAGTATTATATAACCGCGAAGCCAGGCCTTCAGCTTGAATACCACTCCGCCTATAATACGCTCTCCTTCCGCCAGCGTCTCCTCCTTCGCTTCAGGCAGCCAGCTGCCGTTGAAGACCGTCCGCACTAAGTAACTGCTTAAACTCTGACCCTTGCCGCGACTGTCGGTATTCAACGCTATCGTACGCAGAAACAGCGAGAAAAAGAAGATCGTCAGAAGTATGTCCACCAGTATCGCAGCTATACCGGACAACGTCCCCAGCGACAATTGCAGGAGCCCTCCGGAACGCTGAAGCACCGCACTCCAGAACTTCTGCTGACTGTCTGGATCATTCAGCATCTGCGAAATTTGATCAATCCCGCGGCTTACCCACGGAATCCGCTGGAAATTGTGTTTCAGCTGATCCAACTTCACGCTGATTTGATAGGTTAAGTCATCGTTTAATCCCGCAGGATCAGGCTCCGGCGCTACAACTTCATCACCCATAGCGGAATCACTCGGCGTATCCGCCGCCGCAACCGCCGCCGCATGCTCCGAAGTCCAGTTTTTGACCGTGTGCCCAATCCCCGATACATAGTTGATACTTAAAACTATAAGCACCACCGATACAAAAATAAGCAGTACTGTGACCAACGCTACCGTCAGCGTAGAAGCCCGAGTTACCAGACTTGTACGGTGGTGCGTCTCAGGATCATCCACCGTAGCCTCCAACGGCTCCTCATTGCCGATAAAACGCTTGATCCGACGCACTATCTTCTTTACAAACGATACCTTGCGCGGTTTCAGCTCCCCCGTAAACGGCGACGCTTTGAGCATCTTCCGTTCCAGAAATTTTTCCAGCGGCAGACAGATATAAGCAAGTATCAGACCAAAAATAACTGAACGCAGCAGTGTCGCCGTAAGAACAAATACCACCAGCACAATAAACGCCACCAGAAGTCCGGTCCCAGAACGCATCAGCTTGATCCGACGCCGGTTCTCCTCCTCCAGCGAACGCTCATGCGCTTCAACCAGCGCCAACGGAACATCAAGCTCTTTGGCAAGAAGGATTATCTCTTCACGGTGCTCGGCATCATAACTGCCAGCCGCAATAGACAGAGTTATCAGCGCCGTTACCGTCTGGCGCTTCTCTTCCTCCGGAACATCCTGGAAGTAGATCGCTCCCTCCGACGGCGGCATCGGCGTACAACTCCGCAGAAATTCCACCAGCTCCGAAATTTCCGCCCCCGTTTCCGCACGCTTCGCAAGAAGCTGACGCAGCTCCGACAGCGCTTCCTCCGGTATATGACCGCCTTTCATCAGCGCCCATTTCATCATCGCCAGCAGCGCCCGATCCTTATGGCCGGGCTCCGCCGTGTCCAGCTGAATGAAATCTATAACCCGCGAGAAGGTTTGCCTTAACTGACGGTTAAGAAAACCTTTTACCTTCTCTAATTTCATGGCTGAATCCTCCTGCGCAAAGTTGTACTCTCCGGCGGCGTCGCCGGGAATATCAGTTCACATGCACCTTGCCACTGCCGGAGACAACTTCACCGATTACCCGGCTTTCGTAACCGCAGCTGTTGATTAAATCAACCGCCTTGGAGGCCTCTCCGGACGGCACAAACCAGACCATGCCTACTCCCATGTTGAAGACACGGAACGCCTCTTCTTTGCCAACATTACCTTTTTCCACCAGGAATTTGAAGATCGGCGGCGCACTGATCTCTGAGGATTCAAATACTACATCCACATCACCGGGCAGTATCCGCGGAACATTGTCATACAAGCCGCCGCCGGTGATGTGAGCTATGCCATCCAGTGAAATGCCATCCGCCAATGCCTGACGGATCGCCGGCCAGTAGCAGATGTGCGGCTTCAGCAACGCTTCACCAATCGATTCCCCAAGCTCAGGTACTACATCGTGAACCCCGAGTTTGCACTCATCAAACACAATTTTACGCGCCAGACTGTAACCGTTCGTATGCAGACCGTTCGACTTGATGCCAATCGCCGCATAGCCGGGACGGATCTTTTCCCCGGTGATGATCTTATCCTTTTCCACCATCCCGGTTATCACCCCGACCAGGTCAAAGTCATTGCCGTACATTCCCGGCATTTCCGCCGTTTCTCCTCCAAGTACCGCGCAGTTTACCTTGCCGCACGCTTCGGCTATCCCGCCAAGAACCTCTTCATAAAGCGGAGAACGCAATACCCCAATGCCAATGTAATCCATAAAGTACACCGGCTCCGCGCCCTGTACCGAGATGTCGTTTACACAGTGGTTCACTATGTCGTGACCAACCGTGTCGTACTTCTCCATCATCATCGCAATCATCAGCTTCGTGCCAACCCCATCGATGCTCGATACCATTACCGGCTGACGGTATTTGCTCAGGTCTATCTGAAACAGTCCGCCAAAACCTCCTATTGGCGCCAGCATCTCCGGACGACGCGTCGCCGCTATGCTCTTCTTTACCCGGTCCAACAGCGTATGCGCCAAATCTATATCCACTCCGGCCGCCTTGTACAAGTCGCTCTTTGCCATATATTCTCCACTTTTTATATATTATTTAATTATAAAACGCATTATCCATAATGTAATGCCAAAATAAATTATTACAAATCCCGATCCCGCGTTACTTCTGTCAACAGCTTTTCCACCCGGAGACGCTCGTTTTCCAACTCTTCATCACTTAAGCCGGATGGTATCGTAACAGCCTGACCAAGAGTAAGATCTATTCTACAGAACGGTTTGGGTAATTGAAAGTTGTCCCACGATTTCAACTGCCAGTAACGCGAACAGTTTACCGCTACCGGAATTATCCGGTGCCCCGTGAGCATCGCCAGATGCACCGGACCGCGGCTTAAACGGTATTTGGGACCGCGTGGACCATCCGGCGTGAATACCACATTATAACCATTCTCCAGTTCGTGCACCGCCGCCCGCTGCGCCAGCGCTCCACGCTTGTTTGACGAACCGCGCAGCGCACGCACTCCGAAGCGCCCGGCAAAGTCCGCTATATACTGACCATCCCGCGAAGGACTGATCAACGCCACCGTACGTTTACGGGTGGCCAACGGGAAAAGCAACGGGAAAAACAACAGCCGGTTGTGCCATAAAAGCACTATCAGCCCCTCAGTGGATTCGATGTGATTGTATGGGTCGTGAATCTTGACCCGGCAGGTGGATTTCCATAAACGCACCAGAAGTTCAGGAAAAATATAGATCCAGTCAGGAAGTTTTTTGATGCTGCGGAACTTCTTTTTCAATATCCCCATGCTACTCCTCCTCCGCCGACGGACAGAGTTCTTTCAGCACACACTCCGCACATTTTGGAGTGCGGGCAAAGCAGATATTCCGCCCGTGCTGTATCAATAGATGTGAGAAATTCGTCCAGTATTCCGCCGGCAGCGATCCGCAGACCGTCGCCTCCGCAACCTCCGGATCACGCTTCTTTATGATACCAAGACGCATCAGCAGACGCTGCACATGCGTGTCCGCCGGAAAACCGGGAATCCCGAAGGCATTGCCCAATATAACATTCGCACTCTTACGCCCAACTCCGGGCAGCGAGGTTAACTCTTCCATCGTATGCGGTACTGTTCCATTGAACTCATCCCGCAATTTCTTCGCCGTTGCACAGAGATTGACACTTTTACTCCGGTACAGACCAACTGAACGGATAATCTCGCCCACCTCTTCCGGAGACGCAGCCGCAAAACGCTCCACATCACCGAATTTACGGAACAACTCTTCCGTTACCATATTTACCCGGACATCTGTCGTCTGCGCCGATAATACCACCGCTACCAGTAACTGAAACGCTCCATCGTGGCGCAGCGGGCACTCGACTTCTCCGTAAAGTCCGAACAGCCGACGGTAAATCTCTAAAAGTTTCTGCGACCGTTTGCTATTGTTCATCCCTATTTATCCCCGGGAGAGCGTTATGAAGTTTTTGACGATCTGCAATCCGCAGTTCTGACTCTTTTCCGGATGGAATTGACAGCCGTAAATATTGTCACGCCCGATTATTGAGGCATAACGTACCCCGTATTCCGTCTCCCCAATCACCGCACCGGCATCATCAGGACAGACATAATAGGAGTGCACAAAGTAAAAGAAATTTTTGTCTTCCAACCCGGCGAGCAACGGGACGGATGCCTGCTTGAATGCAACGTCATTCCAACCTATCTGGGGAACCTTTAAGCCCATTTCCGGAAAACGGCGCACTTTCCCAGGAATCAGATTCAGGCCGGTTGCCCCGGGAGCTTCATCACTTTCACCCAGCAGCATCTGCATGCCAAGGCAGATCCCCAGCAGCGGACGGCCGGTCCCCGCAAACTCTATGACTTTTTCCGCCAGACCGCTCTCACGCAGCCGCAGCATACCTTCACCAAAATTGCCAACCCCGGGCAGCACCGCAGCATCAAATTTCATCAGCTCCGCAGCATCCGTAACTATACGGGGCGTCTCCCCGCAATATTTGAACGCTTGCGTTACACTGAAGAGATTCCCCATATTATAGTCGATCAGCGCTATCACGCACTTGCCTCCTTCTTTTCCATGTCGCTTGTCCGTAATACAAGCTCATTCTGTATCTTCAAGTGGATAACACGACGGTCAAGCAGTCCAACACTCTTCAGATTCTGCCCATTGTCTACCACTACCATCTGGTAGATCCGCTCCGCCTGCATCGTATCCACTACACTCTTCAACGGCTGATCCGGCTGCGCAAAGAGCGTTAATGGCTGCATCGCATCCGCCACCAGCATCCAGTCCCATACCGCGTAATCAGCCGCTACATTCTTTAACGCTTCAAAGGTCAGCACCCCTGTAACACGGTCATTCTCATCAACTACCGGATAGAGCATGTAATCCATTTCACGGAATTTTTCAAACGCACAAGATAACGGCATGTTTTCATGCAGTATCTCCCGCGTATGCGTCATTACATCAGATACCGTGAATGAGTTGATTATATCTACTTCCGTAATGTCACGCCCCGCTTCCCCGGAACGCTTTAACGCTACCTTGACCATGTATGGCCCGAGAAGCTGTACCACTAGAGTGGTCGCCGTTACTACATAGACAATCATGTCACCAAGATTCAGCGTGTCGGTTATTTTGACAAATTTGAGATTCTCCGCCGCTACAATACTCAACCCGATCGCTACCCCTCCCTGCGCAAAAATTCCAAATCCGAGATATTTACGCACCGAGTCAGCACTCCCTGCCAGCTTTGCCCCCAGCCACGAGCCTCCCCATTTGCCCAGACTGCGGCCAATAACATAGACCGCTACTATGCCCCATAACCAGCCCGGCATATTCCAGACACTCAGCCGCGCACCTACAAAAACAAAGAACAATACATATATGGGGATCGCAAAACTGCGCAGCAGCTTGAATATCTCTTCACTCCGGCGCGGCGCAAAGTTGATTAATATAAATCCTACCATCATCGCCGCCAGTATCACATCCAGATTATAATAGGCCGCAAAACCAATTACCAGAAGGATTACCCCCACCGATAACGCCACCGCCCGGTCCGACTGCGCCTGGTAACGCAGAAAGCCGATCAGTATCACCGCAAACGCCGCACCGAGACCAAGCGCCCCGAACAACTCTATGCCCACTGTTTGCAATGAGTTCCAGACCGAACCACTGTGCGATGTCAGAAGCTGCGCCGAACTCGTGCCTATCCCGTAAAGCGTTAATGCCAGGGCGTCGTCCAACGCGACTATCGCAATAATCGCCGTCGTCATTACACCATTCGCACGGTATTCCCAGATAACATCTATTGTACTCGCCGGATCTGTGGCCGAGGCTATCGCACCGAAAATTACCCCCCCGGCCAGACTCGCCGCCATCTCTCCGGTAATCGCGTATATGATCCCCCACGAGGCCAACGCCACCAGGAAAAACGCCGCAATACCTTCCCCGAGAAGAATGGTGATGAACTCTTTCGCGTATTTCCGGAACATCTCCAGCTTTAACTCTCCACCCACCAGAAAGCCGATGATCCCCAATGCAAATAAATTCAGTAACCGCAGATTCTCCACATCCGCCGGATGCACCAGCCCAAAACCGGTTTCGCCAAGAAGCAGCCCGATTACTATATAACCCACTACCTGCGGAAAATGGATCTTCTGGAAAAACCACGCCCCGGCCATGCCTCCGAAAACTCCAAGACCAAGGATCATTAATACCCCGGGCGATACACTACCGGCTATCTCAGCTATCAGCATAATGGAATACTCTCTCTTTTTCGCTGTTTGTATTTGTTTTTTTGATAAATAATAATATACACTGAATGCGGATTTTTTACCAGTTTACACCATTAATTTTATGAGAACAATGCCCGGCGGAATGGGGTTTTAAAGCGTATCAAAAATGTAATCCGGAGATGCGGCGGCGGACGCCTTGGCCGCAGATTCTATTGTGCTGATACCGGTGAGCATCAGGCCGGATTTCAACCCCGCATTATTCGCTCCTTTAATGTCGCCGCGCAATGAGTCACCCAGCATCAGTACCCGTTCCGGAGTGGAGACTTTTACATGCTTTAAGCCGTATTCAAACAGCGTCGGATAGGGTTTGCCAAAATAGATTACCGGAATTTCAACATCCTGCGCCTTCAGCCATAATTTCAGCGCTTCCGCCACTCCTCCGGCTCCTATCCCGAAACCGCCTTTGCGCCAGCCGGCCCAGCAGATGTCCGGACTCGGCGAAATTAAACTCCTCTCCGGATGACGCAGAAAAAAGTTGAACACCGCGTAAAAGACAAACTGCCAGTCGTAACGGTTCTCGCCAACCAGCACTCCGGCACAGTTGTCCAACTCCTCCGCATCCGTCGTCGTCCTCAGTCCGGCAGTCCGCGCAAAACAGGGATTCCCGAGTCCGCCCATAATATAATAGAGGTTCCCAGTTTCTCCATGCTCTTCCACCCAAGGCTTTAATACCGAGCCGGGCGAAATTATCTCCGCAGGCGAAACATCCAAACCGGTACGTCTTATGATGGCACTCTTCTCCTCCAGCGAGTGGTTCGAGTCGTTGGTCAGCAAAAGAAAGGGCTTTCCGCTTTCCCGGAGTTCCGTCAACAGCTCCACCGCCCCGGGCAGGGCGTTACGGCCGGAAATCAGGGTGCCGTCAATATCCATAAACAGCGCATCAAAACGGTCTGCGTTTTTATGCCAGAAATCTACAAATCTTTTCATTCCAGAATAGCAAGGTTTTTGAGGAGTTGTCAGAATGTTACAGATCAAAATCAACCGACTGAAAATTACTGTAGTATCTTCCGCGTTCCGCAGTGAATATCAGAACGCAGTAATCTGGATCCATTATTCCTGATTTATAGTAAAGCTCGTCCCCATTGCGCCAGATGCGCTTGCGCATTTCCGGCGTTTCATCTACAGCAATATGGCCGGATAAACAGAGACCACGATAGCCAATGCGATCCATAAAATATATGCTTGCTCTGGGATTTTTCCGGAAAGATTTGACTTTGTTAGACGATGTGTTGGTCGAAAAAATTATCGTCTTTACTCCATCTCGCTCCCGTGGCATTAGCATAGCTTTGGTTACTGGATAACTGAATTGATCTATATAAGAAATAAAACAGCAGTCAGATCCATTTATTAATTCTTCAAACTTTTCTATATAATCCATTGTGCCTCCATTATGCATCATTCCAGCACCAGTGGCGGCGGCGGAGGTTCAACCGGCGTTACCGGTGCCGTGTAAATTACATTTTCCGTATCGACTGCACGACCCAGCGCCGCATCGTAGAACGTTTGCGGCTCGATCTCCACCGCCAGCGCGCTTGACGGCAGCAATGCACGGTAATCTTCCGGAGCTTTGATAAGCAGTTCCGGCATGAATACAGTAATTAAATCCAATATGTTTTCCGGCAACCCGGGAGTTTGAAATTTATAATTGCCGAATTTATTCCACGCTGCATCATCCATGCCAAGCAACAGAAGACCATTGACCTCCACCAGCAACGCCAGATCCTGCAATACCGCATCGTCGAAACTGCGCAGTTTCCAGGCTCCGTAAACCGCACTCTCCCCCTGACCGGCCAGCGAGGCCGCCAATGCGTAAGAGAGCCAGTAGCCCGGTTCTGATGAGTATTCTGCTATTCCATTCCAGAAAATTTCCTGCCACGAAGAAGTCCGCCGCTCTTTTAACAGCCAGTACCAGTCCAGATTGCAATAACTTCCAGCCGGATTGAAGCCAGCACGGTAGAACTCTTCGCCTCCTTCAAATATGGCACCGCGGTTCAGTCGCAGTGCTTCACTGCAGTCGATTCCAGCCGGGTAGACATAACACGCCGGAAGCCATAAGGCACGCTCTTCCAGCGAGTACGCCGGAACTGCCGACGGTTCGCTGAACAGCCGCTCAACCGGATTTTCCGTAAGCGTGATCTTTAATAACAGCGATTCACCATAGCGGCCGCGTTCCGCCAGCGATTCCGCCAGCAGTTTCGCCGCATTTTTATCCCCGCGGTTGACCGCCTTGCGCAGCCAATCTTCCCGGGTGAGATCATCATTCGGCAATCTTTTCGCCAGTTCATACTGCGCTTCACGCAAACCGGCGGCGGCCGCTTTGGCTATCTCTGATATATCATCATTTATTTTTCCGCGTTCCAGCAGAGCGTGCGCTTCGCCGCGTTCCGCCGCCAGAGATAAGTAATGTTGCGCCGTTTTTTGATCAGTTTCAGCATAGTAGCTGTACAGCAGGTAATCAGCATAAATATAACCCCAGCGGGATGCCCGGCGCAATGCAAGAATATGAGGATTGGCTTCATGTTGGTCTTTTGCCTCCGCTAAACCAAGCTCAGCCAGTTTGATGCTCGCAGGATAATAGAAGCGGTTCTTTGTCTCTTCCCACAGCTCCAGTGCATTTTCCCGGCGGCCGGATTCAAATTCTATACAGCCCAGCAGATAGCCGGACTCCGGATCACGCTCACTCTCCCATGCCATCTTTACCGCCGCAATGTCGGTATCACGCAACTCCGGACACGCTTCGCCGCTATCAGGATAGACTCCAGTCAGCCACAGCTCGCGCAACAGCAGCCGCGCCTGAGGCGTGTTCGACAGTTTAAGGTATTCCAGCCCTTTATTATAATCCAGCCGGCCATTGTCTATGCCGGTTGTGACCGCCATCTCACCCAGCCGATAGCGCGACTCCGCATCACCGCGGTTCGCCAGGTACTCCAGTTCGGCAACCTCGTTCGTTGCACACCCACCAAGCAGAAGGAGTATCAGCAGAAAACCAGGTACTGCTTTAAATAACATCGCTCTTACCACGTGAAGCCCATGTTGAAGTGGAAACGCAGTTTGCTCGACAGATCATCCTGATTGTTCAGCACCGGATAGGCCAGATCCAATTTGATCGGCGCATTCAGCACCGGTACCTTGATCCGCAGACCGTAACCGACACCCACATTCAGATCCCCGGGATTGAAACGGTAGGATTTTTCCCAGACACTGCCCACATCACAGAAAACCGCCCCGCGGATGAATCGCCAGATCGGATGGCTGATCTCCGTCGTTGCCAGGAACATCGACGCGCCCCCGACATTGTCCCCGTTTTCATCCACCGGAGATACCCTCCGGTACGGGAAACCACGCAACGTTTCACCACCACCAAGGAAGTAGCGTTCATACAACGGCACTTCGCCGCCGCCAAAGTTGTCTACTACCCCAATGTGCGCACCAACATGCCAGATGATCGCTTTATCCCAGAATGAATAGTAGTAGCTTCCACGCGCTTCTGTACGGTAAAAATCTTCCGAAGATCCCGCAATTCGCGGTGATACCGCACCAAGCACGCTTACCTGATAGCCGCTTGTCGGTTCAAGCAGATTGTCCCGCGTGTCGCGGTTCAGCAACAGCGAGAACTGGCTGACCAGATCGTGCGTTTGCAGACTGCGCAAGTATTCACTGCTGTGCCGGCTGACATTGTCAACCTCTACATATTCAAATTTATAACCAACTGTCGCAGTGTTGAATTCGTCAATATTCTGCAGTATCCGTTTGGTCAGCGACGTTTTTACCCCGATACGCTGTTCATCCCAGTGGTCGTATTCCACATAGTTGCCGTATCCGGAAAGGTCAAAACGCAACGGTATGTCAAACAGCCACGGCTCCGTGAAGTCAACATTGAAGTTGTAACGCTCCAATCCCACAATCGCCTGCACCCGGAAACGCTGGCCGCCGCCACGGAAGAGATTGCCCGGATTGGTTATGTCAAAGTTGTTGTTCGAGAACTCTACCATACCGGCAAGACTGTCCGAATCCGAAAAACCACCGCCAATACGGAAGGTGTACGGATCCTTCTCTTCCACATCAAATACCACCCGGCGCGAATCAGCACGTTCTCCCGCCTGCATCGTCGCATCCACACGGTTGAAGTAACCCATGCCAAGAAGACGCTGACGGCTTACCTCTACACGGTTGGTGTCAAGTGGATCGCCTTCCATTATCGCCAGCTCACGCAGAATCACCTTCTCTTTCGTGATCTTGTTGCCCGTGATGTTGATCTCTTCAACCCGGTATTTGCGCCCTTCGGTAATTTCGAAGTCAACCTGTACCGTGTTGTCCGCAAAGTTCGCCCGGCGCACCGCCTGGACATCCACATCCGCATAGCCGAATGTACCGTAGAAATCCATTATGTTCTGAATCGACGCACTCTCAAGATCACTGTTGAATACCTCTCCCTCTTTCAACGCAATCAATGGCGCCAGCGTTGCCGCATCAAACTTGGTGTTCCCTTTGAAATTATAACCGGTGAACTGATACGGATTACCTTCAAATAATACAAATGTAAGATCAACATATTCAGGATCATCCGCCTGCGGAGCCGCTTTTATCTCTTCCACCTTGAAGTCCAGATAACCCTTCTGCCAGTACAACGCACGCAGACGCGCTTCATCCGCTTCCAGTTCCGCTTCATTGTACAGACCAATGTCAAACAGACGGCTGACTACCGGCCACGGCTGATTAGCAATACTGTAACGCAGCGTCCAGTCCGAAAATACCGTGTTGTTCTCAAAAGATACCTTGTCCAGCTTTTCCCGCAGATGTTCGTTGATCCGGAATATTACATTGAGCGCTCCATCTTCATCCGCCTGCACAACCGGTACCACCGTCGCCTGATAGTAACCTTCGCCAAAATAAAATTCACGCAGCTTGTTCGCACTAGCTGTCAGCTTCGCATCGTTCAACGGCTCGTTCGCATAAAAATCCGCCTCCATAAGCAGATTCAGCAGCTCACGCTCCGTGTACTTTTCATTGCCTTCAAATTTTATCGAACGCACCAGCGGCTTCAGGTTTACTTTGAACGTAAGCACCAGCCCACCATCATCATTTCGGCTTACCGTGTAACTGACATTGTTCGCCAAGCCGGTATTATAGAGCCGCTTGACATCTTCCGCCGTTATCTGCGGATTGAACTCCGAACCAGGACGCTGCTGCACCTGGAACAGCAACTGCTCCTCAGCTACCGGATTGCCGCCGAACTGCTCGAATTTTAATTCCGAAATTACTTCGGCAAACAGACTCCCGGCCGACAGCATTACCCCGGCGGCAATCAGCAAGTATCTCTTTTTCATTAATGCGCTCCTACACTTTATATATTAAGGCCCCGTTTCAGGAAGCAGGGCCGGTTTAATCCAGATCCGCCGGACGGTCATCCGCCGTATAGTGACCCTCCACCCCGAACAGCATACGCCGCGGGTAGAATTTCAAATTCACAATACCGGTTTGTCCATTACGGTTCTTTTCCACTATCAGCTTGGCATCAACTCCCATCGCCGCTTTCTCCGGCGTCAGGTCTTTCGAACTGTCACGGTCACGATGCAGAAAGGTCACTACGTCTGCATCCTGCTCTATCGCCCCGGATTCACGCAGATGACTCAGCTTGGGCAGGGCATTCGGATTCGCTCCCTTTTCCACATCACGGTTCAACTGCGCCAGCACTAAAACCGGTATGTTGAGGTCTTTCGCCAACTGTTTGATTCCACTCGAAATCTCCGCTACCTCTGTTTGACGCGACTCTGCCCGCGCCCCGGCTTTCATCAGCTGAAGATAGTCGATTACTACCAAATCAATGTTTTCCAGCATCTTCATCCGGCGCGCCCGCGCCTGCAACGCTCCAATACTCAACGCCGGAGTCGGGTCAATGAAAAGATTAGCCTCTTTTAATACTGTAACCGCTCCTGTGAGCTTTGTCATGTCACTGTTGTTAAAATTCTGTGTGAATGTCGACTCCGGAACGTTGGCCTCCGTACAAATCAGGCGGCGCGTAATCTGCCCAGCACTCATTTCCAGCGAGAAAAACAGCACCCGGTAGCGCTCTTTGCATAATGTGATATTGCGGATGATATTCAGCGCCATCGCCGTCTTGCCTATCGAAGGACGCGCCGCAAGTACAAACATTTCCCCAGGCTTTAACCCGCCAGTAAGCTCGTCCAGCTTGTGATACCCCGTAAGGATCCCCGGGTTGATCTCTTTGTTGATGATCGCCTGAATGTTGCGGAATTCATCAAACAGGCTCTGTTTGATGTGCACCATCTGTGAACGCTCGGTCGAGTTGCGGACGTCAAATACACTCTTTTCAATCTGATCAACTACCTGATTCGGCGCACAATCAGCATCGTAACACTTGATCAGCGCTTCAGTACAGACCCCGATCATCTTACGCAACGCAAAATTGTCCCTGAGAAGCGTACACCACGATTCCAGATTTACCGACGTCGCTACATAAGAGTACAGCTCCGCCAAATAGGCGTCTCCACCTATCTTCTCCAGCGATCCCTTTAATTGCAGCTGATGCGCAACCCCTACCAGATCACACGCAATCGTACGCTCACGCTTCAGCGTCAAAATCGCTTCAAATATTTCACGGTGAATATGTGAATAGAACATCTCAGGATTTTCCCCGAGATGCTCGATCACTACATCCACATTGATATCCGGATCTCGCAACATCGCCGACAGTACGGAACGCTCAGCCTCAAGATTGTGAGGCTGAGGACGCTCCGTCAGCGCAGATTCACCGCGCACACGGCTCCCGTTTGCAGAGTCCGGCATCATGGCCATATTATGAACGCACCACTACGATAGAGAGCTGCGCTACTACTTCTGAATGAAGTTTTACGTCAACAACATAGGTGCCAAGCGCCTTGATGTTGTCTTCCAGCTTGATCTTGGTGTGGTCAATGTCCATGCCAAAGTCAGCTTTCAGCTTGTCGGAAATCGCACGCGCAGATACCGAACCAAACAGCTGATCGTCATCAGAGGCCTGCATCGCAAACGACAATGTGAGTTCCGCCAGCTTGCCGGCAAGTTCACGCGCCGCAGCAAGTTCCGCCGCACGCTGCTGCTCAATCTTAGCTTTACGGGCTTCAAGGATTCGCGCAGTGGCAGGAGTCGATTTCATCGCCAATCCACGGGGAATCAGATAGTTACGGGCATAACCGGGCGCTACCGATACTTCGTCGCCTGCCAGACCAA
Source organism: uncultured Victivallaceae bacterium (assembly GCA_944392655.1). GTDB lineage: Bacteria > Verrucomicrobiota > Lentisphaeria > Victivallales > Victivallaceae > CALXXL01. The sequence continues at coordinate 126,336 of CALXXL010000003.1, read as the reverse complement.
CATGTTCCACGTCTTCAAGCAATACCAATTTTACATGTGCCATTATTATTCCCTCCCATCAAATCAGTAGACCAAGGCGATGATCCGGGCACGCTTGATCGCGCTGGCCAGCATCTTCTGGTGGTTGAGGCATGTGCCGGTAATACGACGGGGAAGGATTTTCCCCTTTTCTGTCTGGAATTTGCGCAGAGTTTCAGCGTCTTTGAAGTCAATGTAGTTTACCTGACCTTCGCAAAACCGGCAAATTTTCGGTTTCGGCGCCTGTCTCCGGCGGGATGTCTTTTTCTGCATAAAATCACCTTTCTATATTTTTTAACTTATGCGTTTTGTTACTTGTTTATAAGTGCTTGATACGGGCTTAAAACGGAATGTCGTCCTCTACATCGTCCCCAACATTGAACGCTTCATCCGGTATCGGAGGATTGCTGTTACCCCCACGTGGTACGTATCCGCCCGGGCCAGCCTGACGTTGCTGATAGCCATCACCCTGACGATAGCCGGAATTCTGCTGGTAGTTACCAGAGTATTCCCCTTCCATCCCTCCATTTTCACGGCGGGAACCAATGAATTGAACATTCTCTGCTACCACTCTAAGACGACTGCGCTTGCCTCCTGCCTGATCTTCCCATTGATCCAACTGAAGACGCCCTTCCACAAATACAGAAGAACCCTTCTGGAGAAAACGACTGCAGCTTTCCGCCGTACGACCCCATACTATTATGTCAACAAATGTGGTCTCTTCACGGTCATTGCCATTTACACTGTAACGACGGTTGATCGCTAAACCAAATTCACATACCGAAGAGCCGCCAGGAATCTGGCGCAACTCGGGATTGCGGGTCAGATTGCCCATAAGCAATACTTTGTTGAATGATGCCGCCATTGCTCCATCCCCCTTTTTCGTTTACTCTCTTTGATACATTAAGCCCGAATTATGAATGTTATTCAGCTTTGTCAGCAGTTTCCTGCGCCTGCGGTGCTATGTCCTTAAGATCTTTGACCTTGCCACTGATCTTTTCCGGACGGTCGTACACCAATACCATGTTGCGCAATACACGCTCATCCAGACGGTATTTCTGCTTCAGCTCAATCACCTTGGCTTCATCAAGCTCAAATACATAGTCGTAATAGATGCCGGCTTTACGCTTCTTGATCTCATACGAGAACTGAAGACGTCCCATCGCTTCTACCGATACCATCTTACCACCCAACGATTCAATATAAGATGTGATTTCGTTGGTAAACGCTACTCCTTCATCCTCTACTTTGCGGATGTCCAGAATAAAAATTGATTCATATTTTTTCAAAATAATTTCCTCCGAACAACTAACTGTTCTTTGCGGCAGACCCGGATTCTTTGAACTCTACATCCTGTGCCTGCTCTTTTTTCATTTCTTCATCAAAATTCCATTTGTTGTACTGATTCATCGCCGCAGATAAACCACGCAGTAATACACTCTTTACCGCTTCAGCCGCCATGTCCGTTACCTTTTCCAGCTTTTCACGCTCTTCTTCAGCAAAGCCGGACAAAACATAATCAGATACTCCACCCTTACCAGGATGGCCTATCCCTACACGCAGACGAATGAACGATTCCGAGCCAAGCTCGCTTATTATCGACTCCATCCCACGGTGCCCACCACTAGAACCGCCTGCCCTTAACCGCAAGCGGCCAAACGGTATGTCCAGGTCATCATAGACAACCAGCAAATTCTCCGGCAGCAGCTCCTCCACCGCCATCAATCTCCGGACCGCTTCACCACTGCAGTTCATGTATGTTTGCGGCAACTGCAACAGTAAACGGCGACCACGGTAACGGCCACTGAATATCTCACTGTTATAACGGGAATACGATTCAAACCCGTTATTCAGTTTATTCAACAGCCTGCCCACCGTCATGAAACCCATGTTGTGACGGGTAAACGCATACTCCAAGCCAGGATTCCCCAGACCGACGATCAGCGATATTTGACTGCGGGCATGTTCCATAATTCAAATGTCAGAAAATTTTACTCTTCATCACGCTTGCGTTCAGTCAGAACCTGAGGTTCGGCGGATTCTCCACCTTCTGCAGGAGCTGCAACTTCAATCTCTTCATCAGCATGAACTACATGGAAGATTACCGCTTCAGGATCGTTCTTCGAGCTTACTCCGGCCGGCAGCTTAACGTCTTTGACCATGATGCTCTGACCAAGATCAAGATCCGTTACATCCACTTCAACCATTTCAGGCATATCCTGAGCTTTACCAACAAGTTCGATTTCATGCATGATCTGTTCAACTACACCACCATGGTTTTCTCCAGCAGAGGTGCCGGTGCTTACAACCTTTACGCTGGCATGAATTTCTTCATTCAGGTCTACTTCCTGGAAGTCAACATGCACAACATAGCTCTTCATGTAGTTGATCTGCTCTTCTTTTACAATTACTCCAATCTTTTCCGATCCGTTTATCAGAAAGGCCAGCGAGAAATCCTGCTTGCTCAGCACTTCCCACTCATTGCTCTTTACATAGAAAGAACGGTTTTCCTTGCCTTTCGCATAGACGTTCACCGGAACCATACCATCGCGGCGGGCGCGGCGCGCAGCATTCTTGCCAAATTCACTGCGCGGAAATACCGCGATTTCATGTTTCTGTTTGCTCATTACAACTCCTTCACGTTAATTTTTTAGAATTTTTTACGATTCTTTTTCTACTTTATTATATATATTGAATATCTTAATCACGTACATAGAATAAGGTCGAAACACTCTTACCATCATGAATACGCTGGATAGCTTCACCAAGAAGCGGCGCCATGCTCACTACCTTGATCCGGCCACCCAGGTCATCCTTCTGCGGAATCGTGTTGGTCGTGATCAGCTGCTCGATCGGACTCGACAGCAGACGCGCTTTGCCCTGCTCATTCAGCATGCAGTGCGTTACCGCTGCATAGATCTTCTTCGCCCCACGGGCCTTCAAGATCTCCGCCGCCGCCGCCAATGTGCCACAGGTAGAGGTCATGTCGTCCGTGATAATACAGGTCTTGCCTTCCACTTCTCCCACCAAATGACTGCAAGCGACGCTGTCCCCGCTTAAACGGCGCTTCGCTACTACCGCAAAACCGGCATGCAAGAGATCCCCGTACTGCATACCCATTTTCGCACTGCCGGAGTCCGGCGCAACTATTACCAGGTCTTCATTCTTGCCGCCGGTTACTTCACGCAGTACCGGAACCAGCACCGGACGGGCATAAAGATGATCCACCGGAATGTCAAAGAAACCCTGGATCTGCTGCGAGTGCAGGTCAACCGAAATAATACGGTCCGCCCCGGCTACCGTAATCAGATTCGCCACCAGCTTCGCCGTAATCGGCACACGCGGCTGATCCTTGCGGTCCTGACGCGCATATCCGTAGAACGGAAGTACCGCCGTGATGCGCGCAGCACTCGAACGCTTGGCCGCATCAATCATGATCAGCAGCTCCATTAACGTTTCATTGGTAGGGGTGCAGGTCGGCTGCACTATAAAGACGTCGGCCGAACGGACGTGTTCGCCGAATTTGACATGGATTTCTCCATCAGGGAATCGGGTGACGTTGACTTTGCCGAGCGGTATGCCGATGAAATCAGCTATGTCGCTCGCCAGCTGAGGATGCGAGGTCCCCGCGTAGACACAGATGTGAGTCGCTGTTTCCATATTTGAAACTCTTTCCGTATTTTTTTAAAGGACCGCTCACGCCTCTCCAACCCCACGCCGGAGGAGTATCTGAGCGCCCCGCTTGCTTGTTCCTGATTCACTAAGCAAAACTACGAAAGCAGAAAACAGCTCTGTCTTTGAAAGTGGAGAATACCCCCACTACATAACATTCCCGGTCATCCCGCATCTCCCTCAACTCCCGCTGCGGCCGCTTAATGCAATCCGTGCTCCGTCAGGCAGACTCAAGATGGATTCCTGCGAATCGAAGTTCTGGCTTTTTTATAATACAAAACTCTATAATATAATAGCTCCGGAAGAAAATGCAAATTAATTGATGATTCTTTGATGAAGAAAGAATATTTTTTGCCCGGAGGAGATTTTGCAAGCGCGGTTTTTAATGATATATTAAAAGTACAGAAAATAAATAATTCGGAGTCTTTGTTCTTATGCTTAAACAGGTTTTGACCGGAAAAATACATACCGCACGCCTTACTATGTGCGATTTGAATTATGAGGGAAGTCTCGCTGTGGATCTGGCTATTCTGCGCGAGGCAAATATTGTGCCGTATGAGAAAATTCTCGTAGTCAACCGCTCAAACGGTGAACGGCTCGAAACTTATGCCATACCGGCTAAAGCAGGCAGCAAGGTTTTCTGCCTCAATGGTCCAGCCGCTCTCAAGGGAAAAGTCGGCGATGTGGTTACTATTATGGCTTTCTCTCTCTGCGACCCCGCCGAGGCGTATCAGATAAGCCCGTCTATCGTCGTTATGGACGAAAATAATAATATCGTTCTTAAAAAAGGAAGATTCTCCGAAGAGGATCTCCTGCCGTAAACTGAAACTAGTGGAGGTGTTTTATGGGAAAACTGATAACCTGGCTTGTCGCCCTGATTGTACTCGGCGCGGCGGTGTGGTTCCTCTTTTTGCGGGACGCCACAGATAAGGCGGCTGAGAAGGCGCAGGACCCCGTAAAGACAGTGGAGAAAATCCAGAACGAGGAAGAGCCGAAAAGTGTCCTCGGCAAGGCGTACCGCCACTCTGAAAGTACCGTCGAAAGAGTCAACGACGAACACAATCAGGCACTCGAAGCGGTGATCAGCGATATGTAATTGCTCCACTGCGGAATAATTAACCGGGTTTGGCTCAGGAAAAGGTGAGATATGGAACATGTAAAGTGGTTGTTTTTTATTCTCCTCGCCGCTGTCGTCGCAGCACTGATTCTGTTCTGCGGAATACAGTATGCCGGATGGAGTAATGCTCCACAGGCGGAGATATCAGTCGAAATAATCGATCAGGAGCCGGCCGCAGAGAGCGGACAGGCTGTCTCTGCGCCGGTAAAAGGCGAAGGTGCAGAACAGATCAAAACCGCAGGAGCAACGGAATGAAAAGAATTTTGTTTTTTATTATTGCTGGTATAGCTGCCGCACTTAACGCCGGAGAGTTCCGGATCGATACCGACAGGGAAGAGGCACTCTATAAATGTGGTGAACCGGCCGTCTTTACTGTGACCGCTTTGGATGACGACGGCAACCTATTGAAAGAGGGAACGGCAGTGATCTCCTTCCGTAAAGAGAAAATGCAGCCGCTGCGCGAAGAGGTGATGGATTTCGCTGAAAATAACCCCGCATCTTATACCCTTACACTGGATGAGCCGGGATTTATCTGGTGTACCGTGAATAATCAGGAAAATGTATATTATCCCAGCCCGATCGGCGCAGCCGGATTCGACGCGGAGATGATCGAAGCAACTACCGAAGAACCGGACGATTTTGACCAGTTCTGGGCCGACGGTATTGCCGAGGCTCAGGCAATTCCGCTGGATCCGGAAGTTACTCCACTGGAAAACTTTTCCAATCCAGATTTCAACGGATACAAGGTCAGCCTGGCTAATGTCGATAATACCAGAATCTACGGTTTCCTCGCTGTTCCCAAAAATGAACCCGGTCCTTTCCCCATAATTATTATGGTTCCGGGCGCCGGTCAGGGCGATGTTGCACCTAATCTGTATTTCTTTAATAAGCCAAAAGTTATGACGCTTGTAATGAATGTCCACTTTTTTGATCCGGGTCCCGATACCACCGAACAGGCATTCAAGGAGCTCGGACGTACTCACGGAACTTATTCTTATTACGGCGCCCCGGACCGGATGAAGTATTATCACAGACGCTCTATCCTCGGCATCAACCGGGCGTTCGAATTCGTGGAAACTCTGCCGCAGTGGGACGGCGAAAATATCGGCCTCTTCGGCTCCAGTCAGGGCGGCGCGTACGCCCTGATCCTCTCCGGATTGAACCCGGGAAAAGTGAAGTTTACCGTTGCCAACGTACCCGCTATGTGCGAACATACCGCTTATAAAGACGGCAGAAGCCCCGGGTGGCCGCTCCTGATCGACAATACCCCGGAGGGAACGGAAAAGATGGCTCCGTATTTCGATGTGGTCAACTTCGCCGCAAGAGTCGATAACCCGGTATGTGTCGGCGTCGGATTTATCGACGTGGCTTGCGGCCCCAGCAGCGTTTATGCCGCATTCAATAAAATTAAAGCACCAAAGAAGATTTATCCATCTCCTAAAATGGGGCACTCCTTTGATAAGGTTTTTGTTAAAGAGACCACCGAGGCAATGTATAAAGCTCTCGGAGTTGAACCATAATTGCACTATAATACGCTAAAGTAATACAAAAAGTTTGCATTTTGATAAAATGCAGCTATAGTATAGCAAGATTACTTTTTAATCAGGTTACTCGTAAACAAATTAAAAATAGAAAAGGATGGAGGACAAAATGTCTTCAGTTGCTGACAAAGTAAAAAAGATTGTTGTTGATCAGTTGGGCGTATCCGAAGATCAGGTTACCCCGGAAGCCAAATTCATCGAAGACCTCGGCGCGGATTCTCTCGACCTCGTCGAACTGGTGATGGCTTTTGAAGATGAATTCGGTTCCGACATTCCGGATGAAGATTCCGAAAAACTTACCACCGTCGGACAGGCAATTGAATACATTGAAAAGAAAAGCGCTGAATAAGTCTTTTCCAGGCCGTATCCAACGGCGATTGATGACGTGATCTTGGTTAATTCCGATACCGTCTCTTCTATGAAAAGGGTCTTTCGCCTACTGCAAAACTGTTGGCCGAAGACCCTTTTGCTATTATAGGACGGAAATGACCGGATCGAAGTAAATTAATTAAAATCTTTCTCCCAAAGGAGTGTTCATGAACGGAAAACGCGTGGTTATCACCGGTACGGGCGCTATATCCAGCGTCGGCAACAGTGTGCCGGAGTTTTGGGACGCAGTGGTCGCCGGAAAGTGCGGCATCGGCCCGATTACCAGATTCGACGCTTCCGAATACCGGACCAGAATCGCCGGGGAAGTCAAGAATTTTGATGTTTCTAAATATATGCCTTTTAAAGAGGCTAAACGACTCGACCTCTTCTGTCAGTATGCTATCGCAGCTACAGCTGAGGCTCTCGAAAATGCCGGTCTTCCGCAGGATTTGCGCGAATCCAACCTGGATTTGGCCCGCATCGGCGTTCTCGTTTCCAGCGGTATCGGCGGGTTGATGACCCTCTCTGAACAGCATCAGACTTTGCTCGAACGCGGACCGGGCAAAGTTTCACCGTTCCTCATTCCTATGATGATCGGCGACCTCGCCAGCGGTAATATCTCTATCCGTACCGGAGCTAAGGGACCCAATATGGGCATCGTGACCGCATGCGCCACCGGATCGCACTCCATCGGCGAAGCATACTGGATGATCCAGCGCAATGACGCTGATATGATGATATGCGGCGGCGCGGAAGCATCCATCGTGCCGCTCGGCCTGGCCGGGTTCTGCGCCCTCAAGGCTCTCAGTACCCGTAACGACGATCCGCTCCATGCCAGCCGACCGTTCGACGCTCAGCGCGACGGCTTTGTTATGAGCGAAGGCGCAGGCGTTCTCATTATCGAAGAACTCGAACACGCTAAACGCCGCAACGCCAACATCCTCGCCGAAATCATCGGTTACGGCGCCACCGGCGATGCTTATCATATCACCAGCCCGCACCCCGAAGGCGAGGGCGCGGCAAAGGCAATTAAAATAGCCCTTGATCATGCCGGTATCAATCCTGAAGACGTTGATTATATCAACGCTCACGGTACCAGTACCGAACTTAATGATAAGTACGAAACCATGGCGATTAAAGCCGCTCTCGGTGAGGCGGCTAAGAAGGTCGCGGTCAGCAGTATCAAGGGGACGATCGGACACAGTCTGGGCGCAGCCGGCGGTCTCGAATCCATCGCCTGTGTCAAAACTCTTCAGACCGGCGTTATCCCCCCGACTATCAACTACGAATTTCCGGATCCACTGTGCGACCTCGATTGCGTGCCAAATACCGCACGACAGGGTAATCCCGAGGTGGCCGTTAATATCAATCTCGGCTTCGGCGGGCACAACGCTGCTCTGGTATTCAAGAAATTCTGATTGTCTGTCAAGGACTTCAAGGACTGCCGTAAAATATACGGCAGTCCTTTTTTTATCCGCCTTTCCCTGTCTGCGGCAGTTTTTTTTTAATATCAATTTGAAATATGGCAAATCTCCTTTATATTCTTTATGTAACAGTTTTTTTTGAAAACAGAACTTTTTGGAGGTTTTTCTGATGAATAAAGTTTTTTTACTTTTGGCTTGTATGATGTTTCTCATTACCGGATGCACCCCAAAGGTCGCCAGACGGCCTTTGACCGAACGCGAACAGCAATGGCAGGAGTTTGTTAAATATTATTATCCCGCTTGGAAACCGGAATTGACAGTGGCTCCCGCTGTTCAGCCGGATCTCGTTTCCACTCCTGCTCCGCAGACCTTTACCACAGTGGAAGAACCGCTCCCGGAAATGCCGCCTACGGAAGAATCTGAACTGATTTTCGGCGAAGACAGCGCTTCTCTGGATTCCGCCGTTATGCCGGAAAATAGCGATGTCGTGAAATATGAATCGATTACTGCTGAAGTAACCGAGCCGGATGTCGCAGAAGAATCTACCACCGTTGAGGCCGCTCCGGCCGAGGCGAAGGATGATAAGAACAACGCTGCGGCAGAAGAGAACGCTCCGGCAGTAAAAGAAGAATCCACTCCGGCTGAAAGCACCGCTCCTGTCGCTAAAGAAGATCCTGCCGCCGCTAAGGAGGCTGCACCGGAAGCAAAGAGCTCCGAACCGGCTGCGGAAACAAAGAGTTCTGAGCCGGCTGCAGAAGCAAAGGACGGAAAAGCCAAGGCTAAGGCTCCGGTTATTCATGTGGTCGAAAAGGGCGAAATGCTCGGCGGTATCGCTCAGAAGTATTACGGCAGAGCTTCTCTCTGGACTGTTATCCAGAAAGCTAACGAAGAGACTCTGAAGGGATCTACCAATTTGCGCCCGGGTATGAAACTGGTTATCCCGGAAATATGATCTGCTCGCATGGCTGAAGAAAAGTTTTATTTTGAACATGGCGTCAACGCTAATTCCGCTTTTGCCGGAAAGATTGTCCGCAATGTTCAGCTGGCCGAAGAGGCTTTGCAGGTGAAGCTGACCGCCCGCGACGCATGGGTGCTGGTCGAAGGAGGAGAAGAGGAGTGCGAAAGAGCTCTGGGGTTCCTCGAAGAATTGAACCGCCGCAGCGGCGAAACCAGAATTATTCAACCCGATTTTGAACAGCTGCTAAAGGCTTTCCGCGATCACCATGAGGGCGATTTGCAGAAACTTTATGCCGGAAAAATTGTGGTCGGCCCCAAGCATAAGGAGATTATGCCGCGCTCTCTCGCCCAGCTTAAGTATTTGCAGGCTATGCGCGAAAAAGAGGTCGTTTTCGGCATCGGTCCGGCAGGAACCGGGAAAACCTATCTCGCTATGGCTATGGCGGTCTCCGCTCTGCTGGCCGGCGACATCCAGCGCATTGTATTGACCAGACCGGCACGCGAGGCAGGAGAAAATCTCGGATTCCTGCCCGGAAGCCTAGAAGAGAAAATTATGCCGTACCTGAGACCCCTTTATGACGCCTTGTATGATATGCTGGATTTTGAGCAGGCAACCAGCCTGATCCAGAAGAATATTATTGAGGTCGCTCCTCTGGCTTTTATGCGGGGAAGAACCCTTAACAGCGCTTTCGTTATTCTTGACGAGGCTCAGAATACTACAAAGGATCAGATGCTGATGTTCCTTACCCGTATGGGATATTCCAGCAAAATCGTCGTTACCGGAGACCCAACCCAGAACGACCTTAAGGATAATGAAAAATCAGGCCTGCAGCACGCAGAGGCATCTTTGCGGAATATCAGCGAAATCGCTTTTTGCAAGTTTTCCGCCGCTGATGTGGTGCGGCACGCTTTGCTGGAAAAAATTATCAACGCTTATTCAATGAAAAATGTTTGAACACTTAAGAAGACATCTGCCCAGGTTCCTGGGGGGAAAAAACAGCGGACGCACTGTAAAAGTCAGGAGACATTACGGCGAAACTTCAGCATTGCAGGATGTGCTGGATCACTCCAAGGTGCTGGGTATGTTTATGCTTATTCTGGTGTGGTTCGTCTGCGTACTCGCTCTCACTATGCCGTCATTCAGCTTGTTTGAACTGGAATTGATGGAAGGCCAGATGGCTCCACAGTCGGTTTTCGCCAGAAACAGTTTTTCATATATCAATATACCTGAAACTGAAAAGCTGAAAACCGCAGCCGCAGAAAATTCACCCATCTGCTTCTATGTAGACAGCTCATCTTCCGGCGCAATCGACGCTGATTTTACCGCTTTTTTTCAGCAGATCAACTCTTTTAAAAAAGATAGTCAGAATGTTCAGCCGGATTCCGATACCGGGTTTATCGCCGCTCTGCCGGAACCGCTTCTGAATGATATGAAACTTATTGCCGGCGCTCCAGAGGTGCTTTCAGGATTGCGCAAATATCTTAACCTGGCTCTCGAACAGGGAATAATATCGTATAACGATAGAAGAGAGTTCAAACTCGAACAGCCTGTCCGGGTACTCGATTCTGCCGGACGGGAACGCGCCGCTAAACCGGTCGAATCTGTGTTTACCCCACAGAGAGCGTCAGAATATATCACCGGCGAATTCCTTAAAGAGTTTCCTATCGGCGGCGATGAAAAAGCACTGCGGAATACTCTGTCCCAGAGTCTTAACCGCATTATCGGCGATAACGGCAATCTGAAATTTGACGAGAATAAAACCCGTGAACGCCGGGATGCTGCCAAAGCTAAGGTAAGTCCCGTATGGATCGAGATTATGCAGGGCGAACCGCTGGTTATCAAGGATCAGCCCATAACCCCGGAAATTAAAGAGAAAATTGAGGCATATAAAATACATCTGCAGGAGAATATATCCGGTAAATATGTCATGCGGAGAGTGCTGGGGAATGCATTGAGATGTTTCCTGCTCGTCGTTTTTGTCGCCGGAGGTATTATGGCTATAAGACCGGATATCGCCGGAAATAACAGACCAATTGCACTTATATGTCTGGTGGTGGTGATCGCTGTGATGCTCAACTCCGCGTTGATGGAGGCATTCAGCTTTATAAGCGCAAGTTTCAATATCCCTCCCAATTTTATCCATGACCTGTTAATCGTAGCTCTCCCCGCAGCCGTTATTACGGCAACGCTGGGATTCAATGTCTCTCTGTTCGTCTCCATCTTCTTCGCCAGCATCAGCGCTCTTATGCTTAATCCGGCTCAGGATCTGGAGATGTTCTTTACCACCCTCCTGGCTTATGCCACGACTTGCATGCTTACCGCTCTGGCTGTGCGGAACGTAAGCAATTACCGGCTCTTCGCGGTAAGAGTGACACTCGTTGTTACCGCAACTTTGTTTGTCCTCGATTTCAATAACAGCATTTTTACCGCATTCTCCATGGAGGGACTGATTCAGAGCGCCGCTCTGTGTGTATGCAACGGCCTTATTACTACTATCGCCGCGTTAATCCTTATCTTCGTTTTTGAACTGGTATTCCACGTTATTACCGATATGTCGCTCCTGCTCCTGTGCGATATCAATCACCCGCTGCTGAAAGAGTTTCAGCTTAAGGCCCCGGGCACCAGCTTTCATACCCAGACCGTGGCAACCCTCGCCGAGGCCGCCGCTAAAGCCGTGGGAGCTAATCCGCTTGTCTGCCGCGTGGGCGCCCTGTTCCATGATATCGGAAAACTTAAAAAACCGGAATACTTTACCGAAAATAATATCGAAACCGCCAATATGCACGAAGATATTTCTCCCGCAATGAGCGCAATTATTCTACGTTCACACGTTGAGGACGGAGTCGAACTCGCCAGAGAGTACCGGCTGCCAAGAATGGTGCGCGATATGATTCAGCGACATCATGGCACTGACGTCATGCGCTTCTTCTACAATAAAGCAGTGGAACAGGCCAATGGCGCCAGCGTACCGCAGGCTCAATACTCATATCCGGGACCTCTGCCCGCTACCAAGGAAGAGGTTATCGTATGTCTGGCCGATGCATGCGAGGCGGCATGCCGTTCGCTTAAACACCCAACCGCAGGAAATATCGAGACGATGGTTAATAATATCTTTCAAGGCAAAGTCGCCGCCGGACAGCTCGATAATGCGGAAGTTTCCATCGCCGAACTGGCCGGTATCAAGGAGAGCTTTATTCATACTCTGACTACTATGTATCATACCAGAATCGCTTATCCGGCTAAAAAAGGAGATAAGAAAGTTGAAGATAAACTGCCTGTGGCGAACCACAAAACACCCTAAACCAGATATTAAGTTGCTCGAAAATGCCGCAGTAAAGGCAGCTGAACTGGCCGGACTCGATATGAGCTTTGAGTGGATCCTTGATCTGCAATTTGTCGGCGACCGCGCTATGGCTGCCGCCAATTCACAGTATGTCGGACATCAGGGAACTACCGACGTGATTACGTTTTCATATTTCGATTCCGAAGAACCGGTATTCCCCGGCGATGTTGGTATTGAACTGATTATATGTACCGACGTAGCTGCCAGAGAGGGCACCGCAAGAGCAGATTCTTCTTACGCTGATGAGCTTATGCTTTATCTGGTTCACGGTCTTCTCCACTCCTCAGGCGAAGATGATTTGACCGATGAGGCCGCTAAGTCCATGCGCAGAAGAGAGGCTGAGGTGCTTGCCGGATTAACTCCGATTTTCGATTTTTCCCGGATTTTTCCAGAGTAACTTTTACCAGATAATAAAAAAGCCTTCGCTGTTTAACAGCAAAGGCTTTTTACTTTTCTGAAGTATTTTTTTATTCAGCCGGAGAGAATGAATCCTTGCCGGCTCCGCATTCCGGGCAAACCCAGCTGTCCGGCAGATCTTCAAAACTCGTACCGGCGGCAATCCCGTTGTCAGGATCGCCTACTGCCGGGTCATATACATAACCGCATACATCACATACGTATTTCTTCATCTTTTTTTCTCCTGTAGGTTGTGTTATTGTAACTTTTCTTTAAGTTTTTCAGCAAGATCTTTGCCGAAGTTGAAACACTTTTCCAAATCCGACGCAGTCGGAATATACTTGACTTTCAATTCCGGATACGGTAGCTCAAAATTGCACTCCTGCAATATTCCGGTTATCTGTTTCGCAGCTTCGCCACTCCACCCGAATGAACCAAACGCTCCGCCAATCTTGTTCTGCGGACGCAGCCCGCGCATGTAAACCAGAAAATCAGCTACAGTAGGATACATGTTGTTGTTCAACGTCGGACTGCCAACCACTACAACCCCAGCATCCATAAGTTTGGTGATGGCCATACTGCGGTCCGAAGCCGAAAGATTGATCCTTTCACCCTCTAAATCGGCAGCAACCATACCATCCAGAATCGATCTGGCCATCAGCTCTGTCGAATGCCACATCGTATCGTAAATTACTACACCCTTGAGCGAAGGCTTCTGCTCCGCAAACTGACGGTAGAGATCCAGAATGTAACCAATCCCGTCTCCCTTCCACATCGGTCCGTGATCCGGAGCAACAATCTTGATGTCCAGATTCAAGCCGGGAAGACTCTTTAACAGATCAAGTATCTTGCTCGAGTAGAGCAACAGAATGTTGGCAAAGTATTTCTGCGCTTCTGTACGCAACGTGTACTCCTCGTAATCCGTATACCAGCGGCCGCTGCCTGCCAGGTGCATGCCAAATGCATCCTGCGAAAACAGCAGCTTTTCCGTATCCAGATAGCTGACCATGCTGTCCGGCCAGTGCAGCATCTTTGTTTCAATAAAATGCAGCGTGGAGTCACCCAGAGAGAGCGAATCCCCTGTCTTTACCACATCCACCGGAAGATCATGAAAGTGCGCTTTCAGATTCTTTTCACCCATCGGCGAGGCAAAAATCTTTTCCGGCTTCATCAGACTGTATGCCTTGGGCAGGGAGCCAGAGTGATCCATCTCCGAATGGTTGGAGATGATGTAATCAATCTTGTCCGGCGATATTACCGAGGAGATACGACCTACCATCTCATCAAAAAACGGCGCTTTTACCGTGTCGATAAGCGTTACTTTTTCGTCAAGTATCAGAAAGGCATTGTAGGTCGTCCCAAGATCCGTCGCATAACCGTGAAAGTTACGCAAGTCCCAGTCTATCGCTCCTACCCAGTATACCTTGTCAGTTACTTTGAATGCTTGTAAATAATCTCCCATATCGCACCTTCAATCTATGTTAAGCGTATATCTATGTCCCACGCATGTCGCTTATCACATGCTCTTATTATTAATATAACATAAATTACGCTTTTAAAAACTGGAATTTTAATTATTTTTCCCACAATCCGTGAAGATTGCAGTATTCACGCGCAATCAGATTTTCACTGTACGGAATATTGAATACTGCTTCCGCTGCTTCTCCGGGCTGAAGATATTTGCGGTAGACGTATGCACCGTCTATTACTTCAATCCACATAACATAATGTTCCGCCGTCATCGGATGCGGCGTCGAACCAACTACTACTTTCACCCCACTGCCTTCAGCTGTGATTACCGGAACGTGCTTTTCTGTTTTGAAGTCCGCCGTCTTTTCACTCAACTGTACCAGCGCTTCCCCATTGCAGCTCAATTCCGCCGCTTCTCCTGACAGCACCGATAACAGGACTCCACTCTTTTCGCCTTTATAAATCGCTTTCTTGCCTATTGCATTTCCCATGTCAAGCCTCCTTTGTCATTTATTGCCATGATGATCTATCTTGCACTCAGGACAGATATCCTCAAATTCGATCATCGCACGATTCGCTCCAAGCTCAGGCAACAGCCGCGCTATACATTCATCCAGCTCTTTCAAACTTTCATGATGCAGATCACGAACCGCTCCGCAGACCTTGCAGCGAATGTGATGATGCGGCGCAGGATTGCCGTCAAAACGCTTTTGACGACCAGCCGTCTCCAGCTTCAATATCACTCCGCATTCCGCAAGCTGCTCAAGATTCCGGTAAACCGTTCCAAGACTGATCTGAGGCATGCGCTTCTTTACTATGTCATACAGCTCGTCAGCCGTAGGATGACTGGTAAGCTTGCACAGCTCTTCACAGATCGTCTGCCGTTGAATTGTTTTGTTCATAACCCCACTACTTCTCTCTATATAAATTTATTGAAAATGATAATCATTACTGTAAATATAATCTTTGATAAAGAAATTACAAACTTAATTTGCCAAATATAATACAATAATCAATACAAATGCAAGGCATTTAACTTAATTTACTGCAATTTTCAGAGCAAAATTACGTATCGCCAGCTCTTCATCCACATTAAAACGCAGTTGATTCAAAAGTTCAGAGGCCGCGTCAAGTATATATTCCGCCCGCTCAGGAGGCGGCAGAGGCAGACTTTCCAGCCCCTCGAATACTTCGCCGGCAGGCAAATCAGATAAAGCAACACCGCAACTCAGCAAATACAGCTGTGAGGCAAAACAGTAGATCCCCTCCAGCAGCAATTGACGGGCACTTAAAAATCTTCCCGCAATTTCCGATTCCATATTCTTGTTCAGATTTTTTGCCAGTGCGGCATCAAACTCTTTCGCCCGGGATATCTTTGACTCCCATTCGCTCTCAACTTGAGATTTTACACTCTCTTCCAGTCCGGATATGATCTTTAACAGATCTGACGCACTCCTTAAACCAAGTTCCAACGAACTCCCATCCGCAGTGAAAAGCCTTTCCAGCACCGGAAAGAGTTCCGTACTGCCGGGAAAATCGAATTTTACCCGGTTGTCCGGCAGCGATATGATGCGGCAGCGGGAACGCGTGGTCGGAAGCAAGACCGACGGTTTGGCAGTGGAAAGAATTATGATACAGTCGTCCGGAGGCTCTTCCAGCGTCTTCAACAGCGCGTTCTGCGCTTCAGATTTCAGCCGGTCGGCATCGTTTATCAACCCTATCTTACACCCTTCAGAACTGGTGAGAAAAAGACGGTCGATAAAATAACGCACCGAGTTCGGTTCCGGATTCGGCGGCGTTCCCACCGGAATCTGACGGCTCTTACCCACCGGAAACAGCTCTAAAAGCTCCGGGTAATTTCCATTGTTCAGCATCCGGCAGTAGCGGCATTCATTACACGGTGTACCATCCGCTCCCGGAGACTGGCACGCCGCTGTTTTACTTAACTCTATGGCAAATTCATGCCGGATCGCGTCATTATCCCCAGTAAGCAGAAAGGTGTGCCCCAGCTTTCCCTGACGACGGGCATTGGCTATACAGCCAAGCTGAAGCGCATACTTTTCTCTAAATTCCGACGACATCGGCCGCCTCCCGCGCTATCGCCGCCGCCAGCTGCTCCATCGGCTGTTCGGCATTGAAGACCTTTATCCTCTCAGGGTATTGAGCAGCCAGCGCCAGAAAGCCACTCCTTACTTTGTGGTGAAACGCCAGCGTTTCCGATTCCATCCGGTCAAAACTGTTCTGCGTTTCCACCCGCCGGGCCGCCCGCGCAAATCCAACCTCAGGCGGCAGATCCAGAAGAATGGTCAGCGCAATTTCCACACCGTTCAGCGCCAGACGGTTCAAGGTCTCCAGCATGTGCAGATCCTGCCCGCGCGCATACCCCTGGTATGCAATGGTCGAATCGGTAAAACGGTCGCACAAAACAATCTTGCCCGCCGCCAGCGCCGGTTTGATGACCTCATTCACATTCTGCGCCCGGCCGGCTTCAAATAAAAACAGCTCAGTTGATGGATGGATCTTTTCCTGAGTGTGGTGGTGCTTCAGTATCTCACGGAAATGCTCCGCTAAAGGTGTCCCGCCGGGCTCCCGCGTGACCACCACTTCGCAGCCGGCACCGGAAAGATAATTCGCCAGCAATTTTATCTGCGTCGATTTCCCGGACCCCTCAGGACCTTCAAACGTTATCAGTTTACCGCATTTCACCATCTCTATAACCTTATCCTTGATATTTCCCTATATACTATAATACCATCTTTATATCTTTAAGCAACTCTATTAATACCTTTTTTAAGAAAAATCAACGCCGCATTTTATCGTCTTGAAATAGAATAAAATCAGGTGTATATTATCCGGTAATAGTCGTATATATAATTTAAAGAGGTTATCATGGCTGAAAAAGGTTTGAATCGTAATACTTATCTCTCTAAAAATATCGGGAATTTTCCGGACGAGTTCGAAATGTTCGGACGCAAATATGTAAAAGTTAATGATTTGCGCTACGGGACCAACCCGCATCAGCCCGCCGCGTATTTTAAACCGGCAGAAACACCGTGCGTTATCGGCGATATGCGCGTCCTTAAAGACGGGAAAAGCGGTCTCTCACAGACCAACCTCGAAGATATCAGCTACGCACTCAATATCGTGAAATTTTTCGACCGGCCCGCATGCGCGGTTATGAAGCATGTAAACCCATCCGGCGCCGCAGTGCAGTTCGGCGATGAGTCGCTCCTCGATATCTATAAAAAAGCACGCGACGCCGACGCCAGAGCCGCTTTCGGCAGCGTTATCGCTTTCAATACCGCCGTAGATGTGGCAACCGCCGAGGAGATTATGTCCACATTCTGTGAATGCGTTGTCGCTCCGGCTTATGACGAGGGCGTTCTGCAAGTCTTCTGCGACGGAGAAAAGTATAAACTCAATAAGCATATCCGTATATTGCAGTGCGGAGATCCGGCCAGCCTGCCAAAGTTTGTCGGCGACGGCAATGAGGAAAACAATACTATAAAAGTTCTCGCTGACGGATCGCTGGTGGTCGCGGCTCCTCTCCTTACCGCAGTACGCTCAATTGATGATCTTAAACCCGCCGAGGCCGAAAACAGCCGCTGCGGTAAGCAGGTTTCCAGCTTCGCCGCAACCAGAGAACAGCTCGACGACCTGCTATTCGCATGGTATGTAAATATCAGCGTACGCAGCAACGGCGTGGTTATCGTTAAAAACGGTCAGACACTCGCTGTAGGTACCGGAGAACAGGACCGGGTCGGCGCAATTGAACAGGCCGTCGCCAAATTCGGCCAGAAGTATACCGGAGAGGCCGATCTCCAGGGCGCCGTTATGGCCAGCGACGGCTTCTTCCCATTCGCTGACGGCGTTGAAGTCGCCGCCGCCGCCGGAATCAAGGCGATTATCGCTCCCGCCGGTTCCCTGCGCGATGCCGATGTGATTAAACGCGCCAACGAACTCGGCGTGGCTCTGTATCACGCACCTGAACGTATCTTCTCGCATCATTGATTTTTATTAATCCTTTAATAACGAAAGTGATTCTAACATGGTAAAGAAAAGACGCTCCATCCCAGCTGGTCCGGTAGTTAAAAAACCACGCAGAAAACGGGATCTGGATAAACAGATAGGTTCTTCTCTCTTTGACGATTTTGACAAGTTTGAACAGTTCTTCCTTACTCATTGGAAGAAATTCTGCTTCGCCGCCGGCGCAATCGTTGTGCTTGCCGCAGTGTGGGGCATCGGTTCGCTTATTCAGCATAATGCCAATAATAAGGCCGTTACCGCACTGAACTCCGCATCGTCCATGGAAGAACTGGTCGCCGCTATTGACGAATTCGGCGACAGCAAAATCGCCAACGAAGCCAGATTGAGACTCGTGACCATGCTCGAAAGCGCCGGAAATTATGACGACGCTATCGCTCAGCTCGACGCCGTACTCGATTCCGATTGCCCGGATGAACAGCGCGCTCAGGTCGCCATCAGCCGCGCTTATCTTATGGAACGAGCAGGCAAAGTAAGTGAGGCCGCCGCCGTTTTCGCTGAGATCGCCCAGGATCCCAATCTGCCGGTTCAGGAGTATGCCGCACAGGCTTATTACAATGCCGGTCGTTTGTATCTCTCACTGGGGGATAACGCCAACGCGGTAAAATATCTTAATCAGGCCAGAGCCGGATTCAAATTCGCAGAAGCTCAAGCTGGAATGCAGGATCCATTCTGGTATGCAATGGCCGCCAAGCTGCTGGATCAGATTAACAGCGCACCGGCCGCGGCGGCAACGGAAAAGTAAGTATGCCTTTGACCCGGCGGCAGGAGGCTCTTTTACGATCACTCTTCTCCAGACACGGCAGGAGAAAGAGTGGATGCTGTGTCGCCGAAGGGTTGAGATGTTGTCAGGAGGCGTTTCACGCTGTACCGGAATCGACTCTGTTTACTCTGGTTACTCCGGAGGTGCGCAAACTGATCGAGATCCCCGGCGAAGTGGTTGAGGTCGATCATGAGGCGTTTGGCAAATACGGCGGAACCGTGGCTGCTCAGGGAATACTCGCCGTTTTGAAACAGCCGGAAGAGTATAAGGGTAGGCCTGAATCACCGTTTATTCCGGTTATGGATCGCGTGGCCGATCCCGGCAATATGGGGACGATTATACGGACCGCCAGAGCCGCCGGAATACGCGATTTCTGGATTACCGCCGGATCCGCCGATGTCTACGGCGACAAGGTGGTGCGCGCCGCTCTCGGAGCGCAGTTCTCCATGCGTATAAGAGCGTTCGCTTCCATGAAAGAGGTCGCAGAGGAGGGACGCAGGTACGGATATAATAATGTATTTCTTACCGACCCTCACGAAGGCGAAAGTTGTTTTGAAGCTGATGGTCTGTTCAGAAAATCCCTCCTCGTTATCGGTAATGAGGCAAACGGGATCGATCCGGAGGCGGAGGGGAAAAAAGTCATGATCCCCATGCCGGGCGGATTTGAGTCGCTTAATGCCGCCCAGGCGGCTACCATCTTTTTGTTTGAATATGTACGGCGCCTGACCGGCGCAGGAGGTAATAAATTATGAGCAGAGATTTTAATGCTCCTAAAATCAGACTGCCGGAGGACTATTTTGAGAATCTCGTGAAAGAGGTGTGCGCTACTTATAAGGACGGCGCGGGGATCAACCTCTTTGACGGTTTTAAACTGCCGCATCAGCAGGAGATTGTTCAGCTGATTGAGCGACTGCTCGAAATCGTATTCCCGGGATATCGCGTGGACAGCGACTATAATCCGGATACTTTGTGCTTCTCTATCGGACATCAGCTTCAGGAGATATATTACAGCTTGAACCATCTGGTGGTATCAGCTATGCATTTCAAGAATATGGTCGATAACTGCAAGGATTGCGACGTGGATGAACGCAGCGACCGCGCAGTACGCAAACTGCTCGACTCCATCGCAACTATCCGGGAGACCGCTAAAAAAGATGTTCGCGCCGCATACGAAGGCGATCCGGCTGCACTTAATCAGGACGAGATCGTTCTCAGCTATCCCGGCATCAGGGCGATCACTATTCAGCGTTTCGCCCATGTCCTCTATACCGAAAAGGTTCCGCTCGTACCACGGATGATGACCGAGCACGCACACAGCCTTACCGGAATCGATATCCATCCGGGCGCTAAACTCGGCGCCGGAATATTTATCGATCACGGTACCGGCGTGGTTATCGGCGAAACCGCTGTACTCGGCGACGGAGTCAAGATTTATCAGGGGGTTACCCTGGGCGCGTTGAGCTTCCCCAAAGACGCATGCGGCATGATTATTAAAGGACGGAAACGCCACCCCACTATCGAAAACAACGTCACTATTTATGCCGGCGCAAGCGTTCTCGGCGATGTGGTTATCGGCGAACGTTCGGTGCTCGGCAGTAACGTGTGGGTTACCGATAATGTTCCGCCCGGCAGCAAGGTTCTGGCGCAAAGATAAACAGGCGGTGCGGATATGAGCGATTACCGGATTGAACAGTATAATGAGGTGAAAAAAGAGATTGCCAGCGCTCTCGCCAGCGCCGGACGCGCTCCGGATGGCGCGGAACTGATTGCCGTGAGCAAAACATTCCCCGCCAGTGATATCCTTGCCGTCTATAACGCAGGTCAGCGCAGATTCGGCGAAAGCAAAGCGGATGAACTGGCCGCCAAGGCCGCCGCTCTGCCCGGAGATATCGAGTGGCACTTTATCGGACATCTTCAGAGCAACAAGGTCAGAAGCGTTGTCGCTCATGCTCATGTTATTCATTCGGTCGACTCCGCTAAACTGCTGGAACGGATTGAACGCATTGCCGGAGAGGAACACGTTCAGGTCGAAGCATTGCTCGAAGTCAATATTTCCGGCGAGGCAAGCAAGTTCGGCCTCACCCCGGAGGCGGCAGAGGAGTTGGCTCGCCAGAGTATCGGGATGCATAATGTTAAAGTTACCGGGTTTATGACCATGGCGCCGGAGGGCGCAGGAGAGGATGAGTTAATCAGAGTATTCTCCGGATTGAAAAAACTGGCGGATAGGTGCGGACTCGGAAAGGTGTCCATGGGAATGAGCGGAGATTTTAAAACCGCTATCGCATGCGGCGCAACTCTGGTGAGAATCGGAACGGCAATTTTCGGTAAACGGGATTATTCAAAATGATTAAAGATAATATGCTGTTGATCGGCGCAGGCGCGGTGGGAGTGTTCTTCTCCGCCAGACTGGCTCAGGCAGGAGCGGAGATTACCGTTGCGGCACGGTCAGATTATGAGATTGTCAGAAAGAATGGCTATACCGGAACATGCTCCACCGGAAACTTTGTCTGGAAGCCGCGGATTGTCCGCAATGCCGCCGAATTCGGCGGAAAGGCCGGGGCGATCATCATCGCCGCTAAAGCCCTGCCGGATGTCGATCTGGCAGAGATGGTACGCCCGGCAACGGATGAAAATACCGTTTTTATCCTTATCCAGAACGGTTTGGATGTGGAGACGGAACTGCATAGAAGTTTTCCGGATAACAAACTTATAAGCGCTGTCGCATATATCGGAGTTTCCAGAGTGGCTCCGGGTAAGATCGTTCAGGACGGCACCGCTAAACTTACTCTCGGACTGTATCCGGAAGGGGATGCCCCGGAAATAGAGGAGCTTTGTCAGGCGTGGAATCAGGCCGGTGTGGAGTGCCGGGCATCCGGCGATATCGAACTGGTAAGATGGCGCAAACTCTTGTGGAATGTGCCGTTCAATCCGATAAGCGTATTGACCGGAGGATATGATACCAATCAGATGATGAGTGACGGAGATGTGGCGGAACTAGCAGAAAAATTGATGAAAGAGGTACAAAGCGTCGCCGCAGCTTCAGGAAAAATTCTCGATGACGCCATGATTGAGGATAATTTGAACTACACCAGAAATTTTCCTCCATACAAAACCAGTATGCTGCTCGATTTCATCAATCACCGGCCGCTCGAAATCGACGCTATCGTCGGAAGCGTAATCCGGCGCGCCAGAAAATACGGCGTGGATACCCCGATAATGGACACCGTTTACACCCTCCTCAAGGCGTGTAACGCACAGAATTTGAAAGTGAATAAAAAATAATTTTTTTAATAGACGGATTTTTATGGCTGAACTTAAATACATACGCAATTTTTCAATTATCGCCCATATCGACCACGGTAAGTCCACTCTGGCCGACCGGCTCCTCGAACTTACCGGAACCGTAGCCGCCAGAGATTTACAGGAACAGTTGCTCGACGGTATGGATCTTGAACGCGAACGCGGAATCACAATCAAATCTCATCCGGTAAGAATGCACTATCAGGCTAAAGACGGTCACGAATATGAGTTGAACCTTAATGATACACCCGGACACGTCGACTTCGCATACGAGGTGAGCAGATCGCTCGGCGCATGCGAGGGGGCTCTGCTGCTGATTGACGCTACTCAGGGCGTTCAGGCTCAGACCGTTGCCAACGTCAATCTGGCATACCGGCAGAATCTCAAGGTTATCCCGCTTATCAACAAGGTCGACCTGCCGGCCGCCAACCTCGATATGTGTTATGAGCAGATGGAGGAGATCTTAATGCTTCCACGCGAGGAGGCTATTCTCGTCTCCGCTAAAACCGGGCAGGGCGTCGGCGATGTGCTGGAGGCGATTGTCGAGCGTATCCCGCCGCCATCCACCGAAGGTCACGACCATACCAGCGCCCTCGTATTCGACTCTCAGTATGACGCTTATCGTGGAGTCGTTACATATGTGCGACTGTTTTCCGGAGAATTCAGCCGCGGCATGAAAATAAGATTGATGAGCACCGGTATGGAAAGCGAAATTAAAGAGGTCGGATACTTCTCGCCGGAAATGCGCCCCGCAGATAAACTGACCGCCGGTTCCATCGGTTACCTTATCCCCAATATCAAAAGTCCGTCCGATACCAAAATCGGCGATACCGTAACCAATGTGCGCGATATGTGCTCCAAACCGTTGCCGGGGTTTAAAGAGGTTCGCCCCATGGTCTTCAGCGGAATATACCCGATCGACAGCGCCGACTATGAACAGCTAAAATTCAGTATGAGCAAATTGCAACTCAATGACGCCGCTTTCGCATATCAGCCGGAGACCAGCGCCGCGCTGGGATTCGGATTCCGTTGCGGATTTCTCGGCCTCCTCCATATGGAGATTATTCAGGAACGGCTGCGGCGCGAATATAATATGGATATTATCGCAACTTATCCAAGCGTTATATATCACGTCTATCTGAAAGACGGCTCCATGAAGATGGTCGACAACCCGGTTTACATGCCGGATCCCTCGATTATCGACCGCATTGAAGAGCCGATGATCGAGGCCAATATCATGACCCCCGCTACATCTATCGGCGACGTGATGAACCTTGTGATGAATAAACGGGGCGTATGCACCAAAACCGATACCGTGGATAATAACCATGTTATCCTTACCGCCGAACTGCCAATGCATGAGATCCTGATCGATTTCCACGATAAACTTAAGTCCATCACCCGGGGATACGGCAGTATGGATTATAACCCGTCAGGATATCACGCCGATAAACTGGTAAAAATGGATATCCTGGTCAACGGAGAACCGGTCGACGCATTCAGCAGTATCGTTCACGTCGATATGGCCCAGGCCCGCGGCCGGCAGCTGTGCGAACGACTGAAGGAGGTTATTCCACAGCAGATGTTCAACGTGGCGATTCAGGCCGCTATCGGCGGAAAAATCATCGCCCGCGAAACCGTGCGCCAGCTGCGCAAAAACGTACTGGCTAAATGCTACGGCGGCGATATTACCCGTAAGAGAAAACTGCTCGACAAGCAGAAAGAGGGTAAGAAACGCATGAAGATGATCGGAAAAGTCAATATCCCGCAGGAGGCCTTTGTGGCGGTTCTGCGTTCAGACGAGGATTGAGCAAGTGTTCAACTGGTGGAAAAATTACCGGATGAAAAAACGGGTGCGCCGATTCCTCGCAATGGTGCGCACCCGCAGAAATCATGACAACGATCTGTGGGACGACAAAACCAATGCCGCAGTGGAAGAGTTCCTTATCAATGGCAGGGAGGTCGTTAAAAACGGTTCGCCGGACGAGATAAAGGCGTTCGCCAATTCAATGCAGACGGAAGCGGAGCGCATCATCCCGCAGAAACCGCAGTGGTTCAGAACCATATATGAGTTTCTCGATTTTGCGGTGGTGGTGATGGTGGTGATCTTCGGATTCCGCGCGCTGTTTTTCCAGCCGTTCAAAATCCCGACCGGCAGTATGCAGCCTACGCTCTTCGGTATTCACTACGTTGAACGAGATACCCCGTATTTCGGCGCGTCGGAAAAATTGCCGGCAGTCTTGAATGAACTGCTATTTTCCGCCACCAGAGCATATCTTAAGCTCAATGAGGGGGGCTATTATGTCGCCGATTCCGCAACTTCAACTCCATCGCCGTATCCTTTGTGGTCCCTCAGCCACTGGGGCGATTTTTCCCGTTTTATGATCGGCGAAAATTCATACACCCTCCCGGGATCACCACGCAAGGTGGCCGAATACGCTAAACTTATGCCACAGCTGTATTACCCCCCGAATCATATCGTGGCCGACGGTTATCTCTCCACCGGAGATCACCTGTTTGTTGAACGGGTCAGCCACCTTTTCAACGGTCTCAAACGGGGCGATATAGTGGTATTCAATACTGAAGGACTGTATACTCCAATGGGACAGAATCTCGCCGAATCCAGCGGATTTTATTATGTGAAACGGTTGGTAGGATTGCCAGGAGATACCTTGAAACTCGTCGATGGAATGCTCTATGTTAAACCGGAAAATGAGCAGGAGTTCCGCAAAATTACCGATTTTTCCCCCGAATTCAATAAGATTTTTTCCGGCTTAGGCGGATATCACGGGTATACCTACGGCAGACCACCGCAGATGCAGTATCTGATGAATGAATACGATACTTTTACCGTGCCGGAGGATCACTACTTTATGCTCGGCGACAACTCCGCCGGAAGCCTCGACTCACGAAGCTGGGGAACCGTGCCGCGAAGCAATATCGTCGGCAAAGCCATGTTCGTGTTCTGGCCGTTCTCTCGCAGGTGGGGCATCCCGGATTCCAAACCGCCTATACCAGAGGAGTCTGGCAGTATTTTTCCATACGGTTTTGTCCCAATGAAAATGCAATGAACAGATTTTAAAAGACTTTTTAGGAGTTGTTTACTTGAATATTGAATAGATGATGACTATATTCCATTATCTTACAAACATAATTGATTTTTAGGAGACATATCTATATGAATCAGGCGGTTTTTTTGATCCAGACAATAGACCGGAAAGGCCTTTTGAGCCAGATCAGCGGTTTTTTCTTTAAACACGGTTTGAATATCCTCCACTGCGAACAGTACTCCGATGAACTCGACGGCAAATACTTTATGCGCGTCAGAATCGACGTCAGCAATATGGAGATGACCAGACGCGAACTGTATGACGATTTTAAAAAATATGCCGCCGTTATGGAGGTCGAACGTTTTGAAGTCCACTACCTCGACGAAAAACAGCGTATGGCAATTATGGTCTCCAAAACTTCTCACTGCCTGTATGACCTCCTGATGCATCAGCAGGACGGCGATCTCAATTGCGAAATACCGCTCATTATCAGCAACCACCCCGATCTCGAACATGTGGCTGATCAATTCCGCATTCCGTATTACTCCATTCCTATTATCAACGGCGACAAGGCCGCCCAGGAGGCCAAGGTTATCGAACTCCTTGAACGACACTTGATCGACCTCGTGGTGATGGCACGATATATGCAGGTGCTGTCCGACTCGTTCTGCCAGAAATTCGAAAACCGCATCATCAATATCCATCACGCATTCCTGCCAGCTTTCCAGGGCGGCAATCCATACCACCGGGCATGGGAACGGGGAGTGAAAATGATCGGCGCAACCGCTCATTACGCTACCCCGGATCTCGACGAAGGACCGATTATTGAACAGGATGTGGAACGCGTTTCTCACCGCGATACCCCGGACTCACTACGGCAGCTCGGCAAGGATATCGAACGCCGCGTGCTTACACGCGCAGTTAAAGCTCATCTCGATCACCGCGTTATCATCTCAGGCAGACGTACTATCGTAATGTCCTGATTTTCCTCCTTTACTGGAATTTTTGATTTTGTTTTTTATGACAACCTGTGCTATATTATGTAGTTACAGGTTGTCAGATTTTATACTGACAAGTCAGGGCTGAATGTTTATAAAGGTGGAATTCGGACGCTATCAGCTCCCGCCGGACGCGGAGGTTGATACCGCGATTCCGCCACAATTCAGCCGGAAGTATTAACGCCATAATATAAGGATTCAAAAAATGGCTGAACAGAAAGTTACTTTTAAGCTCGATGCGGAACGCACGATGGAAATTTCTACCGGCAAGGTTGCCGGTCTCGCCAACGGTTCGTGCCTCGTTCGCATGAACGATACCATCGTTCTCGTGGCCGCATGCTCTGGACCTGCTAAACAGGACGCCGACTTCTTCCCCTTACAGGTGGATTATCGCGAAAAGTATTCCGCCGCAGGTAAATTCCCCGGCGGTTATGTCAAACGCGAAGGACGCCCATCCAATAAGGAGATTCTGACCTGTCGCGTGACCGACCGCCCTCTGAGACCGCTCTTCCCGGAAGGGTTTTATGACGAGGTTCAGGTGCAGGCTATGCTGCTCTCCGCCGAAGGCGAAACCGAACCGGATGTCCTCGTTATTCTTGGCGCCAGCGCCGCTTTGACCCTCAGCGATCTCCCGTTCCAGGGACCGATCGGCGCGGTTCGCATCGGCAAGGTCGACGGCAAACTCGTCGCCAATCCATCCAATGCCCAGATGAAAAAGAGCACAATCGATCTTATCTACGCCGGTATGCCTGATAAGGTGATTATGATCGAAGGCGAAGCTCAGGAGTGCACCGAAGATGAACTCCGCGAAGCAATGTATTACGCCAACGAAATTATTAAAGTTCAGGTTGAGGCTCAGCTCGAACTTCAGCGACTCGCAGGAAAACCCAAGAAGACTCCGAAACTCTATCTGGTGCCGCCGGAACTCGATGCCGCGCTGGTTGAATATTGCTCCGGCAAGATCGAAGATCTCTGCATCATTCCAGGTAAAACAGAACGGGTTGAAGCTCTCGATGCTCTCCAGGAAGAGGTTATGGAAAATATCCGCGCCAACTTCCCGGATATGAGCGATGAGACATTCAAAGTTGAAGTCCACAAGAGCTTTGATAATCTGGTTAAAAAATGTACCCGCAAGGCGATCCTAGACCGCCAGTACCGTCCGGACGGACGCGGTATCGAAGATATCCGCCCGCTTTCCGCTGAAGTCGGCGTTCTCCCCGTGGTTCACGGCAGCGCTCTCTTCTCCCGCGGCGAAACTCAGGCGCTGGTTATCGCTACTTTAGGTAACGAAAAGGACGCTCAGGAAGAGGATACAATTACCGATTCCAGCTCCTCTACGCTGGTTAAACGCTTCTATCTGCATTACAACTTCCCGAACTACAGCGTCGGTGAAGTCGGCAGAATCGCCGGACCGGGACGGCGGGAAATCGGCCATGGAGACCTGGCAGAACGTTCCGTCTCCAAAGTGGTGCCAAAAGATTTCCCGTATGTTGTACGCTGCGTTTCCGAAATCATGTCATCCAACGGATCGACCTCTATGGCCTCCGTATGCGGCGCAACCCTCGCTTTGATGGACGCCGGTGTTCCAATTACAGCTCCAGTAGCCGGGATCTCCTGCGGTCTCGTTACCGATGAGACCAGAGCATTGCTCTTAACCGATATTATCGGCGCAGAAGACCACTTCGGCGATATGGACTTCAAGGTCTGCGGTACCCGCAAAGGTATTACCGGATTCCAGCTCGACCTTAAACTCCCCGGTATTCCGATCGATCTGCTCTGCCAGGGTATGGAACGCGACCGCGTGGCCAGAATGAAGATTCTCGACGTCATGGAAGCGTGCATCGACAAGCCGCGCGCCGATATCAGCCCGCGCGCTCCGCGCTTTGAATCCCTCCGCATCAACCCCGCCAAAATCGGCGCTCTTATCGGACCCGGAGGTAAAAATATCAAGGCGATTACTGAGGAAACCCAGTCCTCTATCGACGTCAATGACGACGGCGAAGTCAAAATCATGGCCGCCAACAAGGAACTCCTTGAAGCCGCCAAGGCCAGAGTGCTCGAGTGTACCGCAGAAGCGGAAATCGGCAAGATCTACCGCGGGAAAGTGGTCAGCATCCGCGATTTCGGCGCGTTCGTCGAAATTCTGCCCGGTCTCGAAGGGTTGCTCCATATCTCTGAAATGGCCGACTATCGCGTACGTCAGGTGACTGATATCTGCAAGGAAGGTGATTATGTTACCGTCAAGGTTGTCGATATCGATCAGGCGGGTAAAATCCGCCTCAGCCGCAAGGCCGCGCTCAAAGATATGGAAGCTGAAGAGCAGAAATAAAGCTCTTTTTCCAAACAGGGTAAATCATAAGACACGGAATATTTTTCCGTGTCTTTTTTTTGTTGTAACTGGCATTTTTATAAAATTGTATTATTTGTTTAAGTAAATTAGTAACATACGTTAAACAGTCAGCAAAATGGAGACGGATATGGGAGTGGTTTTTCTGATACTTCTTTTTGTTGTTGTAATGCTGATCAACTGCGGGGTATTGTATGTCGCAGTGAAGATGATGGATGAACCTCCGGCTTTCAAGAGCATATTGATTATTGGATTGATAATAACAATTGTCGGGATAATTCCGGGTTTTCCCGGCATGATAGCGGCGGCAATAGTTACCCTGATTCTGCTTTATAAATTTTGCGATATTGATATTATTCCGGATGGATTTTACATCCTTGTTATCCAGGGGGCGCTGAATTATATCGCCGAGATTGTACTGAAGGGATTGCTGTCAAAGATGGCATAGCAATACAGTTGGAGTTTCCGTGTCTTCTTTTGGCACGATTGGCATTTTTATAAAACTATGTTATTTAATTAAGTAAATAGATAATTTCCTGTGTTGAAATGTAACATAATAAGGAGAAAGTATGTCGGAGATATTTCTGGGGGTATTTTTTATTCTGTCGATGGTGATCAACTGCGGAGTGTTGTATGTTGCGGTTAAGCTGATGCATGAAAAACCAGGTATACCCGCTATATTGATTATAGGATTTCTGATATCGCTGGTGGGACTGCTTCCCGGATTCTACGGCGCAATAGCAGCATCAATAATTACTCTTATACTGCTTTACCGGATGTGTGATTTTAATATTCTGCCGGAGGGATTGTATATCCTTTTCGCTCAAAGAGCATTGAATTTTATCGTTCTATTGCTGCTGACAGCATTGAAAAAGATGTTGCAGAGCTGACATGGTTTTATAATCTTTCACCATAATAAATAGTTTGTCCATCTTGCATCTTGGAAAAAACGTGCTACCTTACCTTGAAATAACCATAGAAGTAAAAAGGGGTGAGAGATGAAACTTTGGCAGAAATTTTTGTTGGCGCTAGGCTCTATTCCGGCCGCGCTGGGGGCAGTTGACTATGATTTGCAATTGACTCAGAGCGGTTTGAATCTGGCCGCAGACGGGTTGGAAGTGGTGAGCTTTGCCAGAATTATCGCCGTTGAACCGCCATGGGGACACAAGTATTTTTTTAACGCATATACTAAACTTGAGCAGACTCAGGACGGCAATAAGATCGTCCAGACCTATAAAAGCAATGATTTTTCTCTGAATGCATACTCCGCAGAAGAGGTCGGCAATGATATTGTGGTGACTCTGGATGTGACCATGCTGAAAAATGAACCCGCACATCTGGAGTATTGTTCATTGCTGATTCCGGCTAAAACCCTCGGCGCGGCCGCGTACAAGGCGACTTTGAAGGATGGAAGGATTGTCGAGGGCAAACTCGATGAAGTACCACCACACTTTACTACCGAATTTATCGAAGACGCAGTAAAAGTAGTGTTCTACGGCGACTGCGGTGTACTTACCGTCACCAGCAACGATGGCAATACTTTTAATATCAACGACGCCCGCAACTCCGGCGCATGCTGGGGTGATTGGTATACCGCAGTAAAAGGTATCCTGTTTGTCTCTACCGCGGAACTGGAACCGCAGGAGAGATTTGTCAACCGCTTTACCTTGAATTTTGAGATGAAACCGGGGTTGGAGTTTCAGCAGCCTTTGACTCCGGGCAGCAGCGAAGTGAAAAATGTTGCGCTTGATGATATCTCGGGAGATGCCGCCGCTATGGAAGAACCGGTTCTCCCCACTATAAAAAAATGGACTAAGGCAGATGGTTTTTATCTCCCGGCTGACGGCTGTGCAAATAAAGTTGTGTGGGTTACTGAATTGAACAGCGAAGAACAGAAAAAGTTTGAAAACGCGGTCGCAAGAGTAACTGGAACGTTGTTCGACTCCGCAAAAACCGGCTCCGGAGAAGGTATATTTGTCAATATTGCCGGGGACGCTGAAAATACTCCGGAGCATCCGGAGGGATACTATATGAAAGTTACTCCCGAAAAAGTCGTTATTAACGCCAGAACTCCGCGGGGCGCATTCTACGCTTTGCAATCACTGCGCGCTACAAAAGCCCGGTGCGGCGAAATGACCGACTGGCCGGATCTCGATATGCGGGCAAACCTGATTATGGTTGACAGCGATTCACTACGGGTTCAGAAGGAGTTTATTGATAAACTCTATGCCCCGGGAAAAATCAATACTCTATTTATCGAGTGCGAATACGCTGCGTGGGATTCTCTCAAGCCGGTGCGGCAGGAGTGGGCCATGAGCAAAGAAGATCTGAAAGAGCTGGTGGAGTATGCCAGAGCTAATTATATTGAGGTTATACCGCTTTTCCAATCGCTCGGTCACTGCGAATGGCTGTTTAAAAATGGACAGAATGTTGACCTCGCCGAAAATCCCGGCACATTGAATGTGTACAATGTACGCAATCCAGAAGTTCATAAGCTGATGACCCGTGTTCTCGATGAAGTGGTGGAACTCTTCCAGCCCAATATGCTCCATATCGGTCACGATGAGGTCGGCAACGAAACTAATTACCCATTCCAGGAAGCCAATCGTAAAGAGGGCGGCGCTAAACTCATTATGGATGATATTATGTTCTATTACGACTATTGCCAGAAGCATAATATGAAAATGATGATGTGGCACGATATGTTCATCCGGACTCCGCAGAAACCGCACGGCTCATTCGGATTGGCCGAGGAAAGACTTAAACTGCCACGGGATATCTATTTCGCATTCTGGGATTACGGCGCAACTGTCGACGAAAATACAGTGCGTGAGTTACATGAAGAGGGGTTCCCCGTCGTTCTGTGCGGATGGGATTCAACCGCCAATATCCGTAAACTTACCAAATTGGCCAAAGAGTCGGGTTCAACAGGATATATGACAACTATATGGGCCGGATATGATGGATCCGCAACCATCTTCCAGCGCGAATTTAATCAGGTTGCCGCTTATATTGCCGGTTCCGCCCGCGCATGGAATACTGCGGAGGAGGCTAACAATTTCTCCGCCGGACATGAACTTACACGCAGATTCTTCCCCGAAGTTCTGCAAGATGATGAGTGCGGCGCCGGAGTTATGCTGGATCTGAGTAATTCAGCTAACCTGATCCTTGATCCGGAAGAATACCCGTTCGGTATGGAAAATATCTCCGGTGCTTGCGAAGTAAATGAACATCTGGACGAACTCAATGTGCAATTTATGCCCATGATCCGTAACGGAAAACCGGCCGCAATTACGGTGAAATCTCCTAATAATCCGGTCTTCCCCGAATCGGTTATCATTCCGGTTAACAGCAAGGCTGACAAATTATATATTCTGCATACCTTTATGCCGAGAATGGATGTTACCTACCTCGGAACTGTTGTCGCTGAATATACCGTTAATTATGATGACAATACCAGCGTTACCATACCGGTGAAGCACGGTTCAGATATCGCTATGCCGTACAATGACTGCAACCTGGCTCTGCCTATGAAGCACTCTCTCAAATCCGGCGATTCACGCTTCTGGTATATGACACTTGTTAATCCGCATCCGGAAAAACAGATCAACAGTATTGTCCTGAACGGAAAGACTTATCCGTACTATCTCTTCGCAATTACCATTGAGAAGTAATCCGCAAGATAAATAAAAAAACTAAGACACGGAATTCTTTTCCGTGTCTTTTTTTTGTATATCAATTGGCAAAATTACAATATGAAATGTATATAATAGTAAAGATTATAATTCTATAACAATAGAAAGGATGTATCATGGAATGGGTTATTATACCTGTTTTGTATGGTATAGGAATGATTATAAGCGGATCCACCCTGTGGCTGTCTGCAAAAATTACCCGTGATGAGTTGCCATACTATATGGCACTGATCATTGCCGTAGTCAGCGGAATTGTAAGACTTTTACCATATTTCGGATTCATCCTTTCAGCCATAACCATATTAGCCATGCTGGATAAGTTGTGCGATATCGACTGGTTTCCACATGGCATCTTTTTGATGATTGTCAACATAATAGTGAATATATGTCTTGTTGTTGGATTTTCAGGAATATGCGGCTGAACTAAAATAATCACTTGTCAACATAATAAAAAAGCCGTCCTCTTTTCAGAGAACGGCTTTCAAATAAAGTCGAAACTTATTTGCCAGTCAGCGCTTTTAACGCTTCTTCGTATTTGGCAACGGTCTTTTCCACCACTTCCGCCGGCAGTACCGGACCGGGTGCTGTCTTGTTCCAATCCAACGTTTCAAGATAATCACGGACATACTGCTTGTCCAGACTTACCGGATTGGAGCCTACTTTGTAAGCATCGGCAGGCCAGAAACGGCTGGAGTCAGGCGTTAATACTTCATCCACCAACGTTATCTGCCCGTCAATAAGACCAAACTCAAATTTGGTGTCGGCAACAATTATTCCACGACCGGCAGCATAATCCGCCGCACTCGTGTAGACCTTCAATGATAAATCACGCATCTCGGTGGCGTAATCCTTGCCTACCAAGTCTACCAGCTGTTCAAAACTGATCGGTTCATCATGATCCCCAATCGCCGCTTTGCTCGATGGCGTGAATAAGGGCTCGTCCAGTTTTTCCGCCTGACGGTAACCGGCACGCAATTTCAGCCCCGAAACAATTCCGCTCTTCTGGTAATCCTTCCAGCCTGAACCAACTAAGTAACCACGTACTATACATTCCGCCGGAAGCACTTTCGCCTTCTTGACAATCATACTCCGTCCGGCAAGATCATCCACATAAGGCGCTAACTCCGCCCGGCTGGATACATCCGCCGTAATCAGATGATTCGGAACATCCTTCAGCAGATTGAACCAGAAAAGCGATATCTGCGTTAATACACGCCCCTTGCCGGGAATGCCGTTCGGCAGTACCACGTCAAACGCACTCAAACGGTCCGTGGCAATAAATAACAGCGCATCTCCCAAATCATAGACGTCACGCACTTTACCGCGGTTTACCAGTTTGAGACCCGGAATTTCACTCTCCAGCAACGCTTTGTTCGCATCGTATTTCATGATCTGAAACCCGTACGGTGGAAATGGTTAAGCCTTGGCTATGCCGGTGATCTTGATCCGCATGTAGTTCTGACGATGTCCGCGGGTGCGGCGATAGCTCTTGCGGCGTTTCATCTTGAATACCACAATCTTCTGTCCACGGAAGATATCTACGATTTCTCCCTTTACTGTCGCTCCGGCTACTACCGGCGCACCAACTTCCAGGCTGCCCTGTTCTTCACCAATCGCCAGAACTTTGTCAAATACTACTTCTTTGCCTACTTCGCCGTCCAGAAGTTCAACGTCAACGTAATCGTCAACCTTCACTTTGTACTGCTTGCCGCCGGTAGCTATAACTGCGTACATCTTTAAGCTCCTTTTAGATTTATATGTCCAATATTTAAAACTTGTTGCATCAACAGGAATACGAACCAATAATGTACACTCTTTAACGATTTATGCAAATATCAAGGATAAAAAAAATACTAAAAACGTCTATTTTGACGTTGACCTGCACCGATTTACTTGAAAATTTTATCTTTTGTGGCAGTGTATTGAATCGTTTTTTGATTTTTTTATTAATATTTATATAGATTTCCGGCGACAGCCGGATGGGAAAAACAGTGAATAAAACAGTTAATATTGCTCTTACTATGGGCGATCCGGCCGGAATCGGTCCGGAAATTATTGTCAGAATTCTGGCAGATAACAGATGGCGCAACCGGGCAGAGTTTACCGTTTACGGAGCTCCGGAGATTATCGAATTCAACCGGAGAAAGTTTGCACCGCAGATTGAACTGAAAGTGTGCGAAACTACAGCTCTGCAAATGAATGATATTCAGCCAGGCATCGCTTCCGCTCAAGGCGGAAAGGCCGCTTACGATACGATCACACGCGCTACTCTCGATGCTCTGGACGGAAAAGTTGACGCGGTGGTTACCGCCCCGATGAACAAACTCGCCGTGAATCTGGCCGGAATACCGTTTACCGGACATACCGAGAGAATCGCCGAGTTGTGCGGGGTGAAGGATTTCGCTATGATGCAGTCGGCCGGGGATTTGCGCGTGGCTTTTGTTACCACTCATATCCCTCTGGCAGAGGTGCCGCAGGCATGTACCGGTGAACGCATCGCCGTTGTAGCAAAACTTCTTCATCAGGCCTGCCGCCAAGAGAATATCGCCAATCCGAAACTCGCCGCCGCCGCTATTAATCCACATGCCGGCGAAAACGGCTGGATGGGGCGCGAAGATGAAGAGGTGGTTAAACCGGTTCTGGAAAAGCTGCGTTCGCAGAATATCTGCATTGATGGTCCGTTTCCACCTGATACCATGTTCATCGAGTCGGTAAGACGGAAGTATGACGGAATTCTCTCCATGTATCATGATCAGGGGCATATCCCGTTTAAAATGCTCGCTTTCGATCGCGGCGTAAACTCAACCCTGGGGCTGCCGATAATCCGTACCAGCCCTGATCATGGCACCGCATATGAGATCGCTTATCAGGGTAAAGCCGATTTAGGCAGCATGTCAGCCGCTATCGAACTGGCGGTGATTCGCGCCGAACATCGCAGAAAACAACAGGGTGAATAATGATTGAGAGCAGGACGTCACTCAAAAATATAGCCGCATCAACGATGACCGCTTTTACTCCGGTTATGATTGTTCTGACGGCGGTCAACTGCGTCGTCATGGATTTCGCCGGAGGCGAACTCGCACGCGGATTTATTCAACTCGCACTCTTTTTTGCCGCTGCCGCTGTCACACTGATTGGCGGAAGAGGAGTGAAATTATATGATGTCTGCTCAGAAAAAATCGGCAGCAGCGCAACCGCTATTATCGCATATACCATGGCGTCAGCTCTTACTCTCGCCGCGATGGCATTCAATATAGTGATTCCGGCAGGATTGGCGGCTGGTATCATGATGATATTGATGTTCGCTAAGGATAAGTGGCGGATATCCGGAGTCGCATGGTGGATGATGCTGGTCTTTTTCGTCGGGATAAACTTTCTCTTCTCAGGTCAGCAGATCATCATTATTGAACTCGTTTCCGCTCTCATGCTTACCGTTGTACCGGTTTGTACTGTCGCCGCAGCAATGCTGCACGCCAGAGAGATTAAGGCCGGTATACTGGCGGCGGTCATTATTGTATTATTCGGCATAATATGGGTGTTCGGCAGGATCGACTACGGCTCAATTACACCGGTAACTCCGGAGGCTTACCGTAAAATGACCGGAGGCGTCGGCAGCAGGGCGGAGTTTGACCGGATGCTCCAGAAGGCGTTCGGTGAGTTGATGATTCCAACCCTCCTGCCAGGACACAGCAATATCAGAGTTTATTATCGCGGTTCTCTTGCCAATGGATATCGCGAAGTTTTGAAATCTATGCCCTATATTGCTGAATTGGCGATAGAACCGAGAGATTCAGGAATAATCTTTATGCCATCGCTGAAAGATACCATGCGGATGCTATCTATGTTTAAAAACCGGGAGAACCAGTTTGACGTTGTAATCGTCGATTCCGGTATGGATAATCCCGCCGCCGCAGCCGTCGCAATCCCTAAATATATCGGACTGGCAGGCGACGGATTTTTGGTCATCGCCAATGCGGATAAACTTTCAGGCAGATTAAAGAGCACTCTGTCCGATGCCTTTAAATATAGATTTCAGCTCACATATCCGGCCAAATATACGGTGTATACCAATCACGAAACCGATATGGATTTGACAAGATTTGACCGCGATCTCGCCAGATTGTTTCCCAATAATCCTTATGTTCCTCCGGAAATAATGTCTTTCCTTTTCTCTAAAGTGGCTGAAATCGGACAACCTCAGGAAGAGGTCGCCGCAGAGAGTAAATGGCCGAACCGGAATATACTGGAAAGCGGTTCGCCATTCGTACTGTGGATGGGAGTCGCCGCTTTGGCCATATATTTTGTTGTACGGTTGGTGTTCGGAGGCAGGGAAAAATCCGCTGTCGTTCTTGACGGCGGAGAAGACGGGGTCTTTGTCGGAGTTGCCTCCGCTATGGTTATCCTGGTTTGTGCCGCAGCTGAAATTATGCCGGTTACTCCGCTTATATGTATGACCATCCTCGGCGTGGCACTGGCCGGAGGAGCCGGAGTATGGGCAAGACAGATTAAATATGTAGCCGCTATCTTTATAATGATAATCGCCGCTGCATTTATTCCGTATGGGTGGATATTGTGGGTCGCTCTCGCGCTGTTCATATTCAAAGTTGTTCCGCGTGTGCTGATGGCAATTATAATAGCCGCAGGAATTACCGCTATGACCGCATGGGGGTTCTCCGCCGGATATGACCCGATGACTTTTTCCGCAATAATCGCATGCGCATTCGCCGGACCTCTCTTTTGCGACGCATTTAAACCGCTTCGCGATAGAATTGCCGCAGAAAATTATCTCTGCGCTATGACAGGCGGAGTCGCCACCGGAATCATTATAGGCGCATGGTTTGGCGCAGAGTCGCTGTCGGGCATGGTTATATTGATGGCGATATGGCGGGTGCCGGCATTGCTGCGCATCGGCAGAGGAGGGGTAACGAAATGAGAAAAACTGCATTCCTGATTATGATATTGTTCACCGTATGCGCAACCGCAGGAGAACTCGATAATATTCCCAATGCGGTTAATCCGCAAAACGGCGCCGGAGAGGCCGATGTGATGTTTTATGATTCGGTGGTCGCTTCCGTGAACGGTGAACCGGTGGTGCTGAGCGACGTGGTGGCGGAGTCGCAGTTCGACGAGGGAAGATTGTTCGCCATGTATTCCGGACAGGAACTGGAAGACGCAGTGGTAGCTCAGCGACGCAAGGTTACCGATTTTATTATCGACCGTAAACTGCTGCTTAACGAATTCAAAAAAGATGAATACTCTATTCCCAATCAGCTGATCGAAAGTTCACTCGACGACTGGGCTGCAACTCTTAACTGTACCACCAGAACTGAACTCGAACGGTGGGCCAGACGTAATCGCACTACGCTGGCGGAAATGCGCAAAAAAGTCATCGATATGCTGACCGTTCGCTACGTCCTCTCCCGTCAGTATGCAATCGCAATAAATTTTACCCCGAAAGAGGTGTATGAATATTTTGAACAGCATAAACAGGAGTTCGAGACCGGCGATTCAGTGAAACTCAATGTTATCCTGATCGATTCAAACCGTTCCGATTATCAGGAAATTACCGGAAAAATCCGGCAGTCGCTTGAGGATAATCCCGCCGGTTTTAAAGAGCTTGCCGCTACTTACAATGACGGTATCTTCCGCGCTAATAACGGCAGCCTCGGATGGATTGAACGCGGCAACCTGCGCGAAATTTTTGAACAGGAACTGGGGGATTCCCCGGAAGAGGGCAGAGTTTATGGCCCGATTACCGCCCCGGAGGGAACATATTTCCTCTATGTCGACCAGTTTAAACCGGGAGAAAAAGCTGAATTTTCCGCTCTTGAGCGTCAGATAAGGGAGAAACTCGAACAGGAGGCCAGAGAGAAGGTCTATAGCGAGTATGTTGCCAAGCTGCGGGAAAAAGCGGTGATCAGATACTATTGAGAACTCTTTTCCAGAAAACAGGGAGAGTTTTCCAGCAGTTTGCAGGCCGTCTCCAGCAAGCCGCGGCCGGAAATAAGCATCGTTGCGGCGGCTCCGAATTTCCCGTACCTTACCGCTCCGGATTCTTCCAAATAAGGCGCCAGCCTTTCAAAATCATAGTGAAACGGGTAGACCGTCTTCGATGACAGAGGATGCAATATTCCAGCCCGGCGATAGCGCGCCCCGGGAGTCTCCTTGAATCGTACATACGGAACTTTCATAAGCTCTTCAGCAACGTGGGCCGCCGTAAGTGTATTGTAGCCACACCCGATCATCAGAATTTTGCCGCCCATTTGCATAAGTTTACCCAGCGGAGAATCAATGCCGCATGGCGTGATTCCAAGATCGTGAGTCAGCAGTTTATCCGCATAACACCCGCAGGCACTGTAGGAGTGCGACAGGTGAATACTTCTGCCGGTTGCATAATTACACCGGAAAAATTCACTTAAATACCCGACGCATGACGGCGATTCCACCACATCAAAAACCGGATTTTCTTCATTTAAAAGGTAAAATGTAAAGGCGGGAAACAGCAAGGTCCCGGCATCTCCGGTCGCAGTCAGCAGACTCTTGATTACCGTATCCGCTCCGCCATTGACCGTGCCGATGCTCTTGTAGGAGCTGTGGATACAAAGCAGATCTCCGGACTCTACGCCAAGTTCGCGCAGATCTTCAAGCAGTTCATTTGCTTCTATCATTCTCCCACCTGATCAGACAGATACCGGATTTCTGAATTAAATCCATGAATTTTTGATAATCTTTGATATCAGCAAAGGCGCTCCGGCGGAAAGCAAGCCAGCCGCTGCGGTTTACAAACAGCATCAGCAGTTCAGGCGTTTCCAACGCGGTTTTAAAGTCGGACAGCTTGTGCGTGCCGGTTCTGCCGTTACAGCGGCGCGTTATCTCCCCCGCATCGCTGATGAGATATTCCACCTCCTGCCCGAATTCCGGCGAATTGCGCAGCGACTGAAACAGCTGCATTACCGTCATTCTCCGCCGGATGAGAAACATGTAGCACATGTAAATGATCGCGGAAACCAGCATTACCAGCCCGGGAGAGTTACTCTCACCACCACGGTAGAAAAACAGAATTCCACCTCCCGCCAGAAACGCTACGCCAAGCCACAGGTAGATCTTCTTATTAATGAAAAGGTCGTACCAGCAGTCGACCTCGTCCCGCACCTCTTCCGGAGTCGTTGTCTGACGCAGTTTTATCATAATGACTTCCTGGAAATAAGATGGATATTCTCCTGTGACAGCACTTCCAGAAATTCATTCCACCTCTTCTCCGAGCCGAATGATTCGGAAAAAATGAATATCCCCGTTTTGCGCCCGAACCAGAACAGCACTCCACGCGATGTGAGATAGGCCGAAGTAAGTTTGTTCCAGTACAGCTGGTAGGTCTTGCCACCCGCCACAGTGTAGCAGATTCCATAATGGTCAGCTTCATACGACAGCTCTTTGCCGAAGGATACTGAACGCTTCAGCTGGCGCATTACCTTGCGCTCCAGCATCCACGGTACCACAAATACGGTGACAAGAAAGTAGGCCGCCGCAATCGCCAGAATCGACCCCGTTTGCGGAGAGTTGAGACCGTAACGCTGTGCAGGAACTATCGCCGCCGCACACACGATGAGCGACATGATTATATGCATGTACCACGGGTAACGCTGCCGCAGAAACAGCTTGAATATATAGCGGTGATCCGCTTCACTGAGTTTTTGTTTGAATTTCATAATGAAGATAAAATAGCACAATAGTGCTTTTTTGCAACTTGTATTTCACTCTTGCAGAGCTATTATTATAAGAATGTGATTTTTTTATTGTTTATGTAATTGAATACGGAGTTTTCAGAATGGGTGAACTGAAGTATAAGGATATTTATGTCAGGTGGAATGATGAGAAACTGGTGATCGGCAATGCGGCTATTGAACGGACGCTGAATATCGCCAACGGCTATCCGGAGACCATATCGCTTAAGGATTTACGCCATAACCGGGAACTGGTTAAACCCACCGGAGAGATCGATTTCAACTATATGGGCTACAATATGCCAGGATTGAATAATGTGGTATTCCATATCGAAGAGATTAAGGCCGAACCAGTTCAGAATTCACTGTATGATAATGAACATGTCAGGGTGACGATAAAAATCAATGAGCCGAATGAGGAGATTATATATCTGCGCGAATATATCATATATCCGGAACTTCCGGCTATCGCGGTGCGCAACTATATCACTCCCGCTGTCAATCCCAACGTTTACTGGACATATCGCGAACTTTTGCGCTGCCGCGAAAAC
Organism: uncultured Victivallaceae bacterium; assembly: GCA_944392655.1. Classification (GTDB taxonomy): domain Bacteria; phylum Verrucomicrobiota; class Lentisphaeria; order Victivallales; family Victivallaceae; genus CALXXL01. The sequence goes on along the minus strand of CALXXL010000003.1, from coordinate 85,559 downwards.
CGCGCCACCAACGGCCCCCACTACTGCTCGGTTGACGCTGTAATACCCGGTGACGATATCAACCGCTTTGACGCAGTCGAATTTATGGGACGCACTGACGACAACGACGTTCAGGTGTTTGAACACTTCGACGTCAAAGAAAATACCAACGGTAACCTGCTTTACTGCTCCAACGCCGATAACGGATACGGCTTCGTCTTCCTCCAGGAAGCTCCGCCTTCTCCCGAAAGACGCGATATGGAAAATTTCGATTTCTATTTTACCGGTAACAACCGGATCCGCTCATGCTGCTGGGGCGTAGCTCCGCACGAGATCAAACCAAATGAGACATATCGCAGTTACCGCCATATCATCATTCTCTTCAACGACGATATGGAACGGCGCACCGCGGTATTCAACTATATGAAAACACGCTATCATGAACGGCCGCAGGATCATGCCGTGATGGTTAACCCATGGGGATGCTGCGACTTCCCCAAACGGGTATCTGAAGCGTTCCTGATCGATGAAATCAAAGCTGCTGCCAAGCTCGGAGCCGATTGCTATCAGATCGACGACGGATGGCAGCACGGACGCGGATTGTGGGATATGATGGGCGGCAACTTCCATTTGACCCGCAAGTTCTGGGATATCTCCACTACCAGATTGAACGGAACTTTTGAACCGATGGTGAAGACCGCTGAAGAGAACAATATCGATCTGGCTCTCTGGACGGCGCCATCATGCAATCTCGACTATATCGACTGGGAGTCGTTCGCCGATATGGTGATCAAATATCATAACGAATGCGGATTCAACTTCTTTAAAATCGACGCAATGATGCTGCGCTCGTATGAATCCGAACGCAACGTTGAAAAGATTTTTACCAAGGCACGCAATGCCTCCAACGGCGAAATATTCTTTAACCTCGACGTTACCAATGGTCAGCGCGGCGGATATTTCTATTTCCTCGAATACGGCAATATCTTCCTGGAAAACCGCTATATCGGCCTTTCGGTAGGAATAGGTTATCATCCGGAAAAAACTCTGAAATCTATCTGGCGGCTTGCCAAATACACCAGACTTCAACTTTTGCAGGTTGAAGTGCCAAATCGCGGCATGTTCAACGAAGAGTTCTACCGCAAAAATAAATCATATCACGTGATGCCGAACTGTTACAGCCAGAAGTACTGGGCGGCGGTGGCCATGTTCGCCAATCCGCTTTTGTGGTTCGCTCCATCTCAACTCAATGACGAGTGCGCCAGCGATATCACCGAAATGGTCGAACTCCATAAGAAATACCGCAGCGATATCTTTGCCGGAGATATTATCCCCATCGGCGCGGAACCGGACGGCCGGGCATTTACCGGATTCTGGTCACGCCGCGAAAATGCAGGCATGATAATCGTATACCGTGAGTACGGATGCTCCCTGGATTATGACTTAATCGATCTGCCGGGCGTTGATGTCACTGCTGAATTTGAACTCGTTGCCGGAAATGGCTGCGTTAAAGCTGAAGATGGCAAATGGCGCGTAACCATTCCTGAAGCCGCCGGTTTCGCAATGTTCAAGTACAGTAAATAATTCTGCATAAAAAACGGACAGCGGATTATGAAAAATCCCTGTCCGTTTTTGTTTTTATTATAAAAAATGCCGCGTAAAATTCGCGGCATTCTTTTTTTTATGGCGGAGTTTCTATTGCAGCGCTTTTACCGCATCAAGCAGTTTCGCCTTGCTCTGAACCCCAACCAGCTGCTGAACTTTTACTCCATCTTTAAAAAAGATGAAACTCGGTACTGTGCTTACGCCGTTGTCCGCCGCAATCTGCGTGGATTCATCTATATTGAATTTACAGACGCTTACACTGTCATCCAATTCAGCCGCTACCTGATCAAGTACCGTCAGCATCATTTTGCACGGTCCGCACCAGGTCGCCCAGAAATCTACTAATACCAGCCCTTTGGCAATAGATTCAGCAAAATTATCTTTGGTAAGCTCTTTTATCACAGTCATAATATTACCTCCTTGGGTTAATTACAATAACAATAATAGACCCTGTATTTGACGAAAAAGCAAATTTTATTGCTATATTTTATTTAATTTGAAAATATAACCGATTGATTTTTTCTGTTTATGGATATATCTTCTTAAAAAATCGATTTACAACAATTACCGGACGGGAATATGCGTTATATTTATAAAGACAGAACAGGTAAAGAGATAGGGCCAGTTGAACAGGATGCGGTTTTGCAGCTGATCAAGGATGGCGTTATTACCCGCGATACAATGATCCGTAATAATATGCTGGCAACATTCTCACCCGCAGGAACTCATCAGTCTCTTAAAAACGCTTTCGTAAGAACGGCTCCGGAAAAGTTGACCCGCCGGCGTGGAGAGACGGATTATGAGTACCACCGTAGAGTGGATTCATCCCTGACCGGAAGTAATGATAAAAATACCGCTTTTGTCCGCGAAATGAATATTGTCAGCGGCAACCTGGGGCTTAGAATTCTCGCCGCGATGTTTGACCTGTTGATACTGCTGATTCTTCTCATCGCCGCATGGGGAACCGTCATATTTATGAAGTGGGACGATGGTGAAGTCGAACGGTGGAGTGGAAGACGCTGGGAGTATGCTCCATCCATCAACCACGGTGAGGCTTTCGATATGATCGGGCATGACGATCCGGCGAGAGGGCAATTCTTTGAAATAGCCGAAAATCCTACCTCCGGAGATCTGAAACTGGTGGTCTACAACCGGGAAACTCAGACCAGAACTGCTTATTCCATGCGTGAATTAAGAGCCGATATGACTCTCGTTACCATGGGGTGGGCGGTATTGGCCATATTTTACTACATTTTCTCTCTGGGATATTTTGCCCAGACTTTGGGAATGTGGTTTTATGGACTGGTATTGGTTAAAAATGACGACGAAGATGATTATGAGATAAATTACGCTATGGCGGCAAGATTCTTTGTCGCCATGATATTCCTCGGATGGCTCACCCCGGCAACCTGCCTGTTTACCCAGATGCGCGGCGTTCACTGCCTCGTAACCGGATGCAAGGTCGCCGGAGTCGGCGTGGGAAGACGTTACTAATTTTTCACATCCTGATAGAACGCATTATCCCAAGCTCAAGACCACGCAGTTCCGCCAGCCCTTTCAGCCGCCCGATCGCACTGTAACCGGGGTTCGCTACCGGAGGCTTGGCCAGATCGTCCAGCATGACATGACCATGATCCGGACGGAAAGGAATCTTCCAGTCACTGCGGTTGTTGACCTGACGGCGCAGCTGCTCTTCAATTATACGCTTGACCAGCGCGTACATGTCGACAACCCCTTCCAGATGGTTGGCTTCAAAAAAATCACCGTTGGCCAGATGTTCCGTACTGCGGAGATGGAGAAAACCGACACGGTCGGCGCAGGCATCAAACATCGCCAGAATGTCGTTATCTAACCGTCCGGAGAAACTTCCGGAACAGAAGCAGACGCCGTTTGCTCTGGATGTATTGACCGACAAAAGCCATTTTATATCAGACAATGTACTGAAAATACGCGGCAGTCCAAGTATTGAACGCGGAGGATCGTCCGGATGAATCGTCATAACAATGCCGTACTCTTCACATACCGGGGTTATCTCTTCCAGAAACAGCCGCAGATTTTCCCGCAGAACCGGCTCTGTAATATCTTTATAGCCGGCCAGCATGGCGCGGATGTCATTTAATGATACCCCTTTGAAGCCGGGAAAGTTGTTGATGATGTTCTCAGACAGCGCATTGCGCTGCGATAGACTCAATCCGTCAAAAAACTCTTTCGCCCGGGCAATCTCTTCCGGCTTGTAATCGCTCTCCGCACCAGTCCGTTCCAGTATGAACAGCTCAAAGGCCGCAAACTCTTTGCAGTTGAAATACAGCGCTTCACTCCCGTCCGGCAGACGGTAGTGAAGATCGGTACGCACCCAGTCCAGCACCGGCATGAAATTGTAGGTGACCACCTTTATGCCGCATTTGCCGAGATTACGCAGCGAATCTTTGTAGTTGTCCAGATATTCCCGGTAATTGCCGCGGCGCAGTTTTATATCCTCATGCACCGGCAGGCTCTCCACTACACTCCAGGTCATTCCGGCTTTGTCTACTGCCATTTGCCGCTCACGGATAGCCTCTTCACTCCACTTCTCCCCATAGGGAATCTGATGCAGCGAAGTTACCACTCCGGTGCAGCCTGCCTGGCGGATAAAGGACAACGGTACCTGATCTTCCGGCCCGTACCAGCGCATTGTCGGTTCCATGAACATCGTCTACACCCCCGAAAAGGCGGAAAAGCCGCCGTCCACCGGAATGATGGTTCCGGTGACAAACTCCGCCGCATCGCTGATTAAATAGTGAATACAACCGAAAATTTCCTCCGGATTGCCAAACCGGCGCTGCGGAGTTTTGTTGATTACGCTTTCACCACGCGGTGTGTAGCCACCGTCCGGAGTGGTGAGCAGTGTGCGGTTCTGATTGGTGACGAAAAAACCGGGGGCAATCGCATTTACCCGGATCTTCGGCGAAAACTTGGTTGCCATCTCCACCGCCAGAAAACGAGTCAGATTGTCAATCGCCGCTTTCGCATTGCCGTACCCGACTACCCGCGTTAAAGGCTGAGTCGCCGCCATGCTCGAAAAGTTGATGATTACTCCATACTTCTGCTCTTTCATCGCTCTGGCAAAGGTGAGCGTCGGCAGAAGCGTGCCTTTTAAATTCAAATCCAATACTTTGCTGTAATCAGATGACTTTAGGTCAAAAATCGTCTGATCCGGCGCGATTGTCGCCCCGGGCATATTGCCGCCGGCACCGTTGATAAGGATGTCCACCCGGCCAAACTTTTCCATCACGCTGTCATAAACCTGCGCAAGATTTTCCTCGTCCAGAACATTGCACTTGTATGGCGTTACTCCCGCGCGCGGTTCAATCGCGTCTTCCCGCAAGTCCAGCGCCGCAATCTTTACCCCCTCAGCCGCCAGATAACCCGTCAACGCCCCCGCCAGAACTCCACCGGCTCCGGTTATTACCGCCGTTTTGCCGGATAAATCAAACAGTTTACACCCCATGGCTTATTCTCCCTATAATGAATTGTTTGTTAAATAATAGAATATAGTAGTCTGATTCGCAATATTCAAGCGGCAAAACCGCAAAGCTCTCCGATTTCTGTCATACTTTCCGAAAAAGCTCAGTTTGGCGATAAAAAGCCGTTTTTACGCTTGCCTAATTCAAAAGATGATTTATATTTATAAGGTGCTAGTATATAAAAATAAGCGTAACAGACAAATAAAATCAAATAAAAAAGGAGTCTTTTGATGAATTTCACCATTGCCCCGAAGGTTCGTCCGGAACTGGATCCCGATTTCTGCCCCGCTGTTCTCTGGAACCGCGCTTACCGGCAGGAAGTGGAAAAGTGCTTTGCCAAACAGGATATCGTTATCGCTCTGCGTCGCAGCAACGGTACCGTTTCTACCTGCAAAACCACTATCTTCCCGCACGAAGGAGAGTATGCCGCGGTCAATATCAAATATGTTGAACGCCTGGTAAAATTCCTGCTCTGGATGAAGGGCGGTTATGAAGTGACTATCGCCGGATGCGAAGCTCTCGCCAATGACCTCGCTAAAATTTACAGCGAAGACGGCGAACGCAGCTTCGACCACAATATCATGGGCCAGGTTATCTACGGCAAACCGTTCGCTATCAAAAGCTGCGCGTTGGAAGATGCTCCGGAATCCCACGAAATCCAGATGAAGCTCGGTGGACACCTCGACGGCTGCCGCATCGGCTTCGACCTCGGCGGTTCCGACCGTAAATGCGCTGCGGTTATCGACGGTAAAGTGGTTCATACCGAAGAAGTTGAATGGAATCCTTACTTCGAAAAGAATCCGGAATATCATCGTCAGGGTATCCGCGACTCCATCCGCCGCGCCGCGGAAAAACTGCCGCGCGTTGACGCTATCGGCGGTTCCGCCGCCGGTGTATATGTGAACAATCAGCCCAGACTCGCTTCCCTCTTCCGCGGTATCAGTAAGGAAGATTTCGCCAAGTATATCGTCTCCATCTTTGACGAAATCCAGGAAGAGTACAAAGTGCCGGTTATCGTTGCCAACGACGGCGAAGTTACCGCACTCGCCGGCGCGATGAGCATGAACTCCAACGGCGTTCTCGGGCTCTCCATGGGTACCAGCGAAGCGGTCGGTTATGTCAATTTGCAGGGCAATATCACTGACTGGCTTAACGAACTCGCGTTCGCTCCGATCGATTACCGCGATAACGCTCCGGTGGACGAATGGTCCGGAGATATCGGTTGCGGCGCACAGTACTTCTCCCAGCAGGCGGTTGCCCGTCTCGCTCCGTTCGCCGGACTCAACTTCCCGGCTGAAATGAAATTCCCGGAACGACTGGTTAAAGTACAGGAACTTATGACTCAGAACGATCAGCGCGCCGCGGCAATCTATCGCTCCATCGGCGTTTGCTTCGGATATGCTATCGCTCATTACGCCGACTTCTACGAAATCAAGAACCTGCTGATCCTCGGCCGTGTTACTTCCGGTCAGGGCGGGGAAATCATTCTCGACGAAGCACGCAAGGTGTTGGAAGCCGAATTCCCGGAACTCGCCGCCAATATCACTTTCCGTACCCCGGATGAAAAATTCAAACGTCACGGTCAGGCGGTTATCGCCGCAAGTCTGCCCGAAATTAAAAAATAAATATTTGCAGGAGTAAGTTATAATGAGCACTAAACTTTTAACCTCATGCCATATCATCTCACCGGATTTCGAGGCTTTTGACGCCGCGGTGCTGATTGACGGCGATACTATTAAACGCGTATATGTCGACTCAACCGATCTGCCCAAGGCGGACGAAGTTATCGATATCGGCGGCAATATGCTGATGCCGGGATTCATCGATACCCACTGCCACGGCCGCAGCGGTTACGACTTCTCCGACGCTAATCTGGAAGGTTTGACCAAGATCTGCGTTGATAAACTCTCTGAAGGGGTTACCACTCTTCTGCCTACCACCCTGACTCTGCCGGAAGAGCAGCTCGCCGCCGCTCTCCGTACCGCAGATGAGTACGTTAAAGCCGGCTCCGTCGGATGCCGCGTTCCCGGCGTACACCTGGAAGGCCCGTTCATCAATCCGAAATGCTGCGGCGCACAGAACCCGGACTTCGTTCGTCCGCCGGATATTGAAGAGGTTAAACGCCTGCACAAGATCTTCCCGGTAACCAAGATTTCCTACGCCGTGGAAATGAAGGGCGGCGCCAAGTTTGCCGAAGAGTTGCTCGCTGAAGGCATCACTCCGTCATGCGTTCACTCCGCTGCAACTTATGCCCAGTTCCTGGAAGGCAATGCTTATGGACTGCGCAGTCTGACCCACTTCTGCAACCAGATGACTCCGCTGCATCACCGCGATATCGGTCTGGTAGGCGCCGGATTCATGTGCGATGAAGTGTATATCGAATTCATCTGCGATAAACTCCATATCTGCCCGGATATGATCAATCTGGTATTCTCTTTCAAGAATATCGAACGCATTCAGCTCATTACCGACGCGATGCGCGCCGCCGGTATGCCTAACGGCGAATATGACCTCGGCGGACTCGAAGTAATCGTGGCTGATGGCGCTGCCAGACTCAAATCCAACGGCGCTCTGGCCGGCAGTACCCTCCAGCTTTGCGACGCTCTGCGCAACGTATGGGAAGTTACCGGTATGGAACTTACCGATCTGGTTAAGACTACCAGTTACAACCAGGCACAGCTGCTCGGTCTTGATAAACTCGGCCGCGTAGCTCCGGGATATCTCGCCGACCTGGTAGTGCTGGATGATGAATTCAAAGTTAAAAAAGCAATCGTTGGTGGTGTTGTAAAACTTCAATAACCGCTTTTTTCTAAACCGCCGGAGGGGATCTTCCGGCGGTTTTTTGTCCGGAATAAAATCGAACATTAAGGAAAAAGTAATTATGAATATTCAGCTTACCGGATTGGATTGGACGATTATTGCGGTGTTTTTTGCCGTGACGCTGATTATCGGGATCGTGGTGGCAAAAGTCTCATCCAAGAGCGAAGAGGAGTTTTTTATCGGCGGACGCAATATGCCGTGGTGGCTGCTCGGATTTTCCATGGTGGCAACGACTTTCTCCACCGATACTCCTAATCTGGTGACCGACTTTGTCCGCCAGAGCGGCGTATTCGGCAACTGGCAGTGGTGGGCTATGCTGCCCACCGGGATGTTGACCGTTTTCCTCTATGCTAAATTGTGGCGGCGGTCAGGAACAGTGACCGACCTCGAATTTTATGAGATGCGTTACAGCGGTAAGCTGGCGGCATTCCTGCGCGGATTCCGGGCTGTATATCTGGGGTTCTTTTTCAATATCCTGGTGATGGCGTCGGTTTCGCTAGCCGCAATTAAAATCGGCGGTTCCATGCTCAACCTTTCTCCATGGCAGAGCGTGTCGTACGCAATGATTGCAACAGTGCTGTTTTCCGCTATCGGTGGCTTCCGCGGAGTTCTTTTGACTGACTTCGTGTTGTTCATCGTCTCTATGGCCGGAGCGATCGGAGCGGCGTATTTCTGTTTGCAGTTGCCGGAGGTCGGCGGACTCTCCGGAATGATCGAGAAACTCAGCGCTAATCCAGAATTGGCCGATAATATGGGCGTGATGAGCTATGATGACAAAGAAGACCTTCTCAACTTCTTTATTATACCGTTTGCCGTGGTCTGGTGGAGCATCTGGTATCCGGGCGCAGAACCCGGCGGCGGCGGATATCTCGTTCAGCGGATGCTCGCAGCTAAAAATGAAAATCATGCCGTAGCCGCGACGCTGTTTTTTAACGTTGCCCACTACGCTTTGAGACCATGGCCGTGGCTGCTGGTGGCTCTGGCTTCATTGCTGGTTTATCCGGATATTGAATCCATACGGCAGGCGGTCGGCAATGTCCTTCCCGACGCTCAGATCAAGGACGACGTGGCATATTCTCTTATGTTGACTAAACTGCCGGCCGGATGGCTGGGGCTGACCCTCGCAAGTCTGGCAGCAGCATATATGTCCACCATTTCCACCCATCTTAACTGGGGGGCAAGCTATATCGTCAACGACGTGTGGAAAAGATTCGTACGCCCGCAGGCTTCCGCCAGAGAACTCGTATGGATGGGCAGATTGTCCACCGTTTTGCTGATGGTGCTGGCCGGTATCTTTGCCCTGCATCTTTCCAACGCTGTGGCTGTATTCCAGATTATGCTCTCCATAGGAGCCGGTACCGGATTGCTGTTCATGTTGCGCTGGTTCTGGTGGCGGATCAATGCCGCGGCTGAAATCGTGGCTATGATATCATCATTCATCTTCGCATGTTATTTCCAGATATGGCATCATCAGATATTCTCGGATATTATTCTGGAATCATGGGAGAAAACAGTATATCCGGTAATATTGACCACGATATGCTGGATGCTCGCCGCATTTTTCGGACCTAAAACTTCCAAAGAGAAACTGCGCGAATTCTGCGCTAAAATCAATCCCGGCGGACCGGGTTGGAAAAAGGTTATACGCGACGCCGAACAGGATAATTGCCCGGTTGTACCGGAACATCCGGCACAAAATATCGCTCTGGGCGTGGTCGCCGCAGTGCTTTCATGTTTCTCGGTATATTCCATTCTTATCGGTACCGGAGATTTTATCTACGGTAAGTTCCAGTCCGGTATGATTTATGCTCTGGTCGTTGTTGTTACCATGATCGGCGTAATCATTACCTGGAAGAAAATGAATAGAAAAGTAAATTAAAAAGGGATTGAAGATGTTATTCGGCGGATATGAGGTGCCGTTAAGTCTGTTGCGGCAGGAGCTGATTCAGCTCGAAGAGGAAGGATATATCGTTTCTCAGGCAATCAAGGATAAGGTCGCCGCTTATGACTGCGAAAAAGACGCATGGAATGATGAACTCGAACTCATCTACAAAGAGTTGGAAAATCTTCCGCGGCAGTCTGATTTTAAATACGTTGAGCCGGATGAACTCGACGAAATAAGAGCTTTGCGTCCGGCTGAACGCGGCAAGGCGGTTACCGATTTTGACCATGAGGCGCTGCTCGATAAAATGCATGGCGCATATACCGGCAGGTTTGTCGGATGCGCCCTCGGACAGGTGGTTGAAGGATGGCCGATGGATAAAATTAAAGATTATCTCCAGAAAGTGGATAATTATCCATTGCATGATTTTATCTCCCGTAAAGCCGTGCCGCCGGAAGAGGATAAAAATTACGCCCCCGCAACTCACGCTTCATGGAAGGAGAATATCTGCTGCATGGGACCGGATGACGATGTAAGTTATACCTTGATCGGTCTTCATGTGATGGAACGGTGTGGACGCGACTTTTCCTGGGTCGATGTTGCCGAGGCATGGAACCGCTGTCTGCCATATGACGCTATCTGTACCGCCGAAACCCAGGCTATCCTTAACTTCAATATGCGCTCAAGACGCTATTTCCGCAAACATTGCAGCGTCGTTACTCCGCAGTTCACCCGCCGGTTCAACAATCCGTACCGTGAGTGGATTGGCGCACAGATCCGCGCCGACGGCTGGGCGTATTGCGCCGCAGGTAATCCGGAACTGGCCGCAGAATACGCTTATCGCGATGCGTCATGGACTCATGTTAAAAATGGAATCTATGGCGAAATGTTCTTCGCCGCGATGATCGCGGCAAGTTTCGCCGAACGGAACCTCGACCGGCTTATCGATATCGCTCTGGGCGAAATTCCGGAAAACTGCCGCCTGGCAGAAGGGATACGGCGGGCACAGAAGTGGTGCCGTGAACTTCCAGATTTTACCGCATTTGTCCGTAAGCTGGACGAAACTTATCCCACTATGTCCGCAGTTCACACTATCAACAATGCCATGATCTGTATTATGGCTCTATATTACGGTGAGATGAATCCTGACCGTTCCATTGCTATAAGCGTGATGGCCGGTAAGGATACCGATTGCAACGGCGCAACCGTCGGGTCGATTGTCGGCGCAATTGCCGGATATAAAAACTTTGGCGGGACTCTTGCCGCACAGCTTAACGACCGCGTCCGCCCGGATGTGTTCGGATTCCGCGATACATCTATGCGTGAACTAGCTGAACGTACGTTGAAAGTCTGGCAGAGCTGAAGTTTAGCTTAATTTGCCGGACGCCGGAATGAATACAATCATTCCGGCGTCTTTTTTTATCTGTAAGAACAGCAGGAATTAAAATGGCAATATAAAATAATAAACAGAGACGTTGCGGAAGAATAAAAAAATGGTATGCCCGGCGGGAGTCGAACCCACGACCTTCTGCTCCGGAGGCAGACGCTCTATCCAACTGAGCTACGAGCACAACATTTACAAGATTATATAAAATACCCCGCAAAATACAAAAAAGCAAATTGCTTTGACGGCAAATTGCACTTTTTAACTCATACAGGCTGAAATAAAAAGGCCCGGATAAACCGGGCCGTAGTATTTTTATGCTTTATTTGCTGATGTAATTCGGGGCATCCTTCAGCATCGTTACATCATGCGGATGAGCTTCACGCAGACCGGCAGGAGATACACGGATCGCTTTTGCCGTCTCCTGAAGTTCTTTGATCGTACGCGCTCCGCAATAGCCCAATGCATAACGCAAACCACCAACAAACTGGAAGATCACATCCGCTACCGGACCACGGAACGGTACCAGACCTTCAATCCCCTGCGGAACCAGCTTCTTGTCATCATCAACATCGCACTGACCGTAGCGTTCGCGGCTCGCTTTGCCGGTCTTCATCGCTTCCAGACTGCCCATCCCGCGGTAGATGACGTAGCGGCGTCCCTGGTGCAGAGTAACTTCACCGGTACTTTCCGTAGTTCCTGCCAGGGCAGAACCCATCATGACTGACGATGCACCAAACGCAATAGCTTTCGCTACGTCGCCGGACTGCTTGATCCCACCGTCGGCAATAACCGGAATGTCTTCAGGTATCGCACGCGATACTTCATATACCGCCGTAACCTGCGGAATCCCTACGCCTGCCACTACACGCGTGGTGCAGATGGATCCCGGTCCGATACCAACCTTGATGGCGTCCACCCCGGCGTCAGCCAACGCTTTGGCCGCTTCCGCCGTGGCAATGTTGCCGGCTACCAGATCAACCCGGTCGCCATAACTCTTTTTAATGTATTTCGCCGTTTCAATAACGCCTTTAGAGTGGCCGTGAGCTGTATCCAGCACCAATACGTCCACCCCGGCACGCAGCAGAGCTTCGATGCGCTCGTCATCGTACGGACCGATACCGGCAGCACAGCGGAGCTGGTGTTTGCTGTCGCGGTTGTAATCGGGATTTTCATGCTCAATCAGACTCTTGATATCCTGGAAACTGTAAAGCCCGGTAAGCACACCAGCCGCATTTACTACCGGCAGCTTGCCAACTTTATGCTCAACCATTATTTTATAAGCGTCAAAAATCGAAATTGTATCCGGAGCAGTGATGATCTCTTTGGTCATAACATCACCCACCTTCTTAGAGGTGTCGGCAATAAATTTGATGTCTCTTCCGGCTATCAAGCCCAGTACATGTCCTTCATGATCGACAATCGGGAAGCCGGAGAAGGAATAACCCTGTTCGCGCTTGATCCGCATTATGTCGGCAATTGTCTGCTCCGGATTGAAGGTGACAGGATTCTTTATTTTGCCATTCAAAAATGATTTTACTTTCCGGACTTCTTCACTCTGGCGTTCAATCGAAAGATTTTTGTGAATTACACCAATGCCGCCTAAACGGGCCATCGCAATAGCCATGGAGCTCTCGGTAACTGTGTCCATCGCTGCACTTACAAAAGGAATATTCAGCGTAACATTGCGGGTGAAACGGGTCTTAACACTGGTGTCAGCAGGAAGAAAATCAGCATACTGGGTTATCAGGGAAATGTCATCAAACGTTAAGCCTTCATATTTGAAAGCCTGCATCAATTCATCAATTTGCCGACTGAACATATTTACCTCCGGAGAATGAATGTTTATCTTAAAAACCGCGACGCACGCGAGTACAGTTTAATCTATTAATATAATTCGTAAATGATAAAAATCAACCCTTCCAGCATAAATGTTACCAACTATATCCGGTTGACATGACGCCTTTAAAAAAAGGAGTACGAAATGAATGAAAGCATACTGGTGAATCTTATTACTCAGAGTATAAGCTGCTCATTCCTCTATTTCATATATAGAGAGCTTAAGGAAATCCGGCTTAACTATGTCCCGCATACCATCTGCGAAGAGCGGCGCGAAAGCTGCCGCTACCCCAAAAGACGGCGGCAGAACCGGACTGATTAATCAATTACCTGACGGTGGTCGTTGAAATATTCCAGAATCTCTTCACGGATCGGTTGACGCTTCAACAGCTCCAGAAATTCATCCTGCGCACAGAAAAAACCGATCCTTTGCAACATTTGCAAGTGCGATCTGCGACCGGCACTCAGCATCAGAAATATCACCGAAACCGGTTCACGATCCAGCGCTTTAAAGTCAATCGGGTATTTCAGGAAGAACAACCCAAGCATCTCATCCGTTTCATTCTTGAGAATCGGATTGCGGGCATGAGGAACAGCTATCCCACGCCCAATCGCAGTGGAAAATATGTTTTCACGCTCTTGAATAAGCGAAGTTACTTCCTCTCTGTTACAATAATCCGGCAACGTCATTTCCGCTACCGCATTGGCTATTACTTCTGTCGGCGTTGAGCCAGGCAATTGATAACCAATCCGGCCGCGCAACAGCAAATCAAACATCGCATGCCCCGCTCGCGGAGTGCTGCTTCTGACCATGTTGCCTACCGAGACCAGACGCTGCTGAGCTCCTTCCAGATGACCGGAGAGCCAATCTTCTATGGATTTTTTACTGAATACCATCTCTCCGGAACGGGTCAAACACGGAAATTTGTCCTGCCGTACCCAGTGCTTCAAGGTCTCCAAGGATACATTTAGATATTTCGCCGCTTCACTGGCACTGTAATATTCCTGGTCAGCCATCGTTTCCAATCTCCTGAATATTGCTGTTGATTACAATTATAAAATACAGTATAATTGTAATTTTATCAAGAATACCTGGTTAATTTTTGTTTTTTTTGATAAAGTTGATAAAAGCCGCACTAAAAACTTGAAAGAAGCATCCTCAGGAGGTAAATTACCTAGTGTTCGTTTGCGTGATTATTTCAAAGAAAGGATGGTATCCGTACCTATGGCAAAGCGACAAGACATCAGAAAAGTGATGATCATCGGCTCAGGACCGATTATTATCGGACAGGCATGCGAATTCGATTATTCCGGCACTCAGGCGTGTAAGGCCCTCCGGCAGGAGGGGTACGAGGTGGTACTCGTAAATTCAAACCCGGCCACTATTATGACTGACCCGGGCATGGCTGACGCTACTTACATCGAACCTCTTACTATTGAACGCGTTGAGAGAATTATAGCCAAGGAACGACCGGATGCTCTCCTTCCAAACCTCGGCGGTCAGACCGGCCTTAACCTCGCCGAAAGCCTTTATGACGCAGGCATTCTGGACAAATACAACGTCCAGATTATCGGCGTGGCCGCCGACGCAATCAAACGCGGCGAAGACCGTATCATATTTAAGGAAACTATGGCGAAAATCGGCGTTGATGTCCCCGCTTCAGAACCGGCTGTGACAGTGGAAGAGGCCGAGGCCATCGCCAGAAAAATGGGATATCCTGTTGTTCTGCGCCCCGCATACACCATGGGCGGTACCGGCGGCGGTATCGCTTATAATGTAGAAGAACTCCGTACTATTGTCCGCCGCGGCATCGCTGCCAGCTTGATCGGTCAGGTGCTGGTGGAAGAGTGTGTACTCGGATGGGAAGAGCTGGAACTCGAAGTCGTACGCGATAATGAAGGAAACAAAATTACCGTATGCTTTATTGAAAACGTTGACCCCATGGGCGTTCATACCGGCGACAGCTTCTGCGTGGCTCCTATGATCACTGTCCCGGAAAAACTGCAGCAGCGGCTTCAGGAAGTGGCTTACAAAATCGTTGAGGCTATCGGCGTTATCGGCGGTACCAACGTCCAGTTCGCCCACAACCGTGAAGACGATAGACTGGTGGTTATCGAAATTAATCCGCGTACCAGCCGCTCATCTGCTCTCGCATCCAAAGCTACCGGTTTCCCGATTGCATCGGTATCAACCAAACTCGCCGCCGGTCTCAATCTGAGCGATCTGCCATACTGGCGCGGCGACTCCCTGGCTCAATATAAACCGTATGGCGATTATGTAGTGGTAAAATTCGCCCGCTGGGCATTTGAAAAATTCCCCCAGGCCAAGGATCATCTCGGTACTCAGATGCGCGCCGTTGGCGAAGTTATGAGCATCGGTAAAAACTTTAAAGAAGCACTGCAGAAGGCTATCAGATCGCTGGAAATCGGTCGGTTCGGGCTCGGACTCGACCCAAAAATCGAAAAACTTTCACTCGATGAACTGCGCGTAAAACTCGCAGAACCTTCCAGTAAACGCTATTTCTATATGTATGAAGCAATGAAGAAGGGTATGAGCGTAGATGAGCTTCAGAAGCTCACCAGCATTACCCGCTACTTCCTTGAACAGATCCATGAATTGGCAATGTTTGAAGTCAATCTGGCTAAGTACAGCTGGAGCAGCCTCCCGGATAACCAGCTTGTTGAAGCTAAAAAGCTCGGCTTCGCTGACCGTTATTTAGCCAAACTCTTTAAAACTCAGGAAACCAATGTCAGAACACGCAGACTCGCTCTGGGAATGCGCGTGAGCTATCAGAAAGTTCCAGTATCCGGAGTTGAAGGCGACGTCGGTTACTACTACTCAACTTACTCCGGCGCGCCCAATGAAGCGCCTGCTTCAGTAGGCAACCGCCGCAAAATTATGATCCTCGGCGGCGGACCGAACCGCATCGGTCAGGGTATCGAGTTTGACTATACCTGCGTGCATGCCGCTTTCACCCTCCGGGATGAAGGTTGCGAATCAGTAATGGTTAACTGCAACCCGGAAACCGTATCAACCGACTATGATACCAGCGATAAACTCTATTTTGAACCTCTTACCGTTGAAGATGTGCTGGCAATTTATGCCCAGGAACAGCCCAGCGGCGTGATCGTTCAGTTCGGCGGACAGACTCCGCTGAATATCGCTCAGGAACTTAAAGACGCCGGCGTTAAAATTATCGGAACCCAGCCGGAAGGTATCCGCCTGGCCGAAGACCGTGAATACTTCCGCGACCGTATGATTGCACTCAATATCCCGCAGCCGGAATCCGGGTGCGCACGTTCGCTCGAAGAGGCAGTCGCTCTCGGACGCAAAATCGGATATCCGGTTATGGTCCGCCCATCTTTCGTACTCGGCGGACGCGGTATGGAAGTGATTTACGATGAACAGAAACTGATCAAATATGCAGTAGAGGCAATTCAAGTATCTCCGGAATATCCGATGCTGGTAGACCGTTTCCTGGATAATGCGGTTGAATGTGAGGTCGACGCAGTTTCCGATGGAAAAGATACCTTTGTCGCATCAGTTATGGAGCATATCGAATTGGCCGGTATTCACTCCGGTGACTCAGCGTGTTCCATACCGCCGGTTACTATCGCTC
This sequence comes from uncultured Victivallaceae bacterium, assembly GCA_944392655.1. GTDB lineage: Bacteria > Verrucomicrobiota > Lentisphaeria > Victivallales > Victivallaceae > CALXXL01. The sequence continues at coordinate 68,927 of CALXXL010000003.1, read as the reverse complement.
AGAAACATCTCGACACAATCGAACGTTATGCGGCGGCAATCGCTTCCGACCTTAAGGTCGACGGAATATTGAATGTTCAGTTCGCTATATGTGACGATATAGTCTATATAATTGAAGCCAATCCGCGCGCTTCTCGTACGGTGCCGATCGTTGCTAAAGTTACCGGTGTGCCGCTCGCCAGAGTGGCAACTAAGTTGATGCTCGGTTCATCGCTGGATGAGGTCCGCAGTATGCTGCAGTTGACCAATAATGGCATGTACGGCGTAAAAGAGGCGGTCTTCCCGTTCAATATGTTCCCGGAAGTCGACCCGGTCCTCGGTCCGGAAATGCGCGCTACCGGTGAGGTTATGGGTGTGGCTGATAACTTCGCACTAGCTTACTATAAGGCTGAGGAGGCCGCCGGTTACAAGCTCCCGACTAACGGAACCGTTCTGGTTACTGTGCGCGAACGCGACCGCCAGCAGCTGCTGCCTGTAGTGCAGGGCTTGAAAGAACTCAATTTCAATATCGTTGCAACTGAAGGAACAAGTAAGTTCCTGACTGAAAACGGTATCGAAAATACTCTGGTCAAAAAACTCAGTGAAGGACGGCCAAATGTCGGTGACCTCATCAAGAATAATGACGTTCAGATGATTATCAATACCCCGATAGGGCGCGAAGGTATGGCGGATGACAGCTTTATCCGCATGATGGCAATCAGCCAGAAGATACCGTATGTAACTACTATCGCTGCTGCCAGCGCAAGTGTTAAGGGTATCAAGGCGGCGTTGCATGACGAAGTGGCTCCCAAGTCGCTTCAGGATTATCACAAGCAGAAATAACTGATAGCAGGAGGCGCGGAGTAATCGACTTCCGCGCCTCTTTTTATTTGACTTTTTGCCTGTCCCGAAGTAGGTTATAGAGATGACTCGCCGGAGAGTTTTATTACGGAAAAACAGAGTGGATACTTTAACGATGGAGTGCGGTTGATATGGGCTTTATTCCCGTTGTGGTGATAGCGCTTCTGGCGTTGCTTTGCATACCGCTGACGTTTATTATTCTCTTGCTGGCGCGTAAACTGCGTAAAGCTGTCGCAGATATGAAAGAGGCTGAACGCCAGCGCGGCGAGGTCGTGAGCTTTTTTACCGATTTTGCCAATAGTTTCCGCGACTATGATGATCCGGCAACTACTATGAGTACGATGGCCAAGTATATCGCTGCTCTGGTTGAGGCCGATTCTGTGGCAATTTATGAGATGCGATACAACTTTTTGCTGGCCGCAGGCGTCTATGGCAAATATCCATTGCTCCGTAGACGCGACGCGGTGGCGGATAACGATCCGGCCACTCTTTTACGGTTGCTTAGACGCGAGAAAATACGGATAGGCGAGGGGTTTATCGGCGAAGTGGCCGCTTCCAGAGAGAGCGATTGCGTAGCAGACGCTTTGAGCGACAGCCGGTTCAAGGGGTTCGGCCCCAATATCGGTAGCGTGGCAGCCATTCCTATGGAACGCGATCAGCGGCTTTACGGTATGATCGTTGCCGTAGGGCGCAGAGCTTTCTCTGATGAGCAGATCGAACTGCTTGAATTTATTTCAACCCAGGTAATTATGATGTTGTCGCTGCTGGAGATTTATGCCGACAGAACACGGCAGCAGCGGCTTAATCAGGAGCTCGAATTCGCCAGACAACTGCAGTCCAGCATGCTGCCACAGTCGTTGCCGGCAATGGAACAGTTTGAATTACAGGCATATACCGGGTCGGCAAAAGAGGTAAATGGCGACTTTTACGACTTTGTGGAGATAGATAAAGATCGGCTGCTGGTGGTTCTGGGAGACGCATGCGGCAAGGGTGTACCGGCATGTATGCTGACAAGCATGACAAGAAGTTTTATCCGTTCGGCCGTAAGCCATTTTACTACAATGGAGGATTTTTTGCGGGAGGTTAACGGTAATCTCTACCGCGATACCGACGAAGAACGGTATGTGACTTTAGGATGCTGCTTGTTAAACCGCAACAACGGTGTTGTTGAATATGCCCGCGCCGGACATACTGATTTGCTGGTTTATGTTCGTAATCATTTGCGGTCATTTTATCCGGCAGGAGCGGGACTCGGCGTTCTGCCTAATGAGTTCGCTACGTTTGATACCATAAGTTTTGAACTGCGCCGCGGATCAACGTTGATGATGTTTTCCGACGGATTGAGCGAGGCGTTGAACGAAGATAATGAAGAGTTCGGAGTAGAACGGCTGAAACAGGTCTTTTTTGAATCCAGTGACGGCGGTGATTCACTCGAAATTACCGTTAATAAAACTCTGGAGGCTGTTCGACGTTTCGCTGTTGAACAGGCCGATGACCAGACCATCATATTAATTCGCCGGCGTTAGAGACCGCCGGTTTAAAATTATATGCGATTGATTCGTATGTAACAGCAAGTTTAATCATGGGTATTTTTTTACTGGGATTTTTTGTGTCGTATTCCAGTATGAAAGGAGAAAAATGATTATTGAAAAAAAATTCATGATTAAAGGAATGAGTTGCGCTGCATGTTCTGCCGCAATCCAAAAAGGGGTGGCTAAATTGGCCGGCGTAGATGATGTGCAGGTCAGTCTGCTCAGTAACTCTATGACAGTTCGTTATGATGATGAGGCCACGGATGTGTCAGCTATTGCCGAAACTGTAAGAATGCTGGGATATGGAATCGATAATAGCGAAAACAAAGCAAAAGCAGATGATGAGTCAGTATTCCTGCACAATGCACAGGAGTTGAAACGGCGCTTTATTGTTTCCATAATATTTCTTATTCCACTTGTTTATATTGCAATGGGCGGAATGTGGGGCGCGCCTGTGCCGGAATGTCTCGATATGCATAGGCATATGGCAGTGAACGTTTTTACCCAGTTGATTCTTACTGTGCCGGTGATTTTTCTCAACCGGTCATACTTCATCAATGGCGGCAAGGCATTATGGCATTTCACTCCTAATATGGATACCCTGGTTGCAATGGGGGCGGCGGCTGGATTGATTTATGGAATTGCCAACTTTTACCGGTTGATATATCTTGCCGGATCAGAGGCGGTCGGTGGATTCTATTTTGAGGCTGCGGCAATGATTCTTACCTTGATTACCCTGGGTAAATATCTCGAGGCAAAAAGCAAGGGCAGAACCGGCGACGCAATAAAAAAATTATTGAAATTAACTCCGGAGGATGCAGTAATTGAATATAACGGAGAAGAGAAGAAAGTTCCTGCCAATAGTCTGAAAACAGGAGATGTGGTTGTTATTCGTGCCGGAAACGCCATTCCTGTTGATGGTACAGTTATTTATGGCTCAGGCGTTGTAGATGAAGCGGCAATTACCGGAGAGAGTATGCCGGTAGATAAAAACTGCGGAGACAAGGTAACCGGCGGAACCGTGAATCTGAACGGCTTTTTTAAAATGCAGGCCGAAAAAGTCGGGCAGGATACCACCCTGGCCAAAATGATTGCGCTGGTCGAGGCGGCGGGAAATTCACGCGCTCCGATTGCTAGAGTGGCGGATAAGGTGAGCGGAGTGTTTGTCCCTCTGGTAATGGGAATTGCCGTGATTACCTTTATCGGTTGGCTGATAGCAGGATATCCGCTGGACTTTGCCATATCATGCGCGGTCGCTGTTCTGGTTGTAAGCTGTCCGTGCGCACTTGGATTAGCTACTCCGGTGGCGATAATGGTCGGTACCGGAAAGGGGGCTGAACTGGGTGTGTTATTCAAATCTGCGGAGGCACTGGAACGCATGGCCGGGATGAAAAATCTTATCCTGGATAAAACCGGAACAGTGACCGAGGGGAAACCGGCGGTTGTTGATATTGCCGTGTGCAACGGATTTACAGAAAATGAGCTGCTTAAGTTGGCAGCCGCAGTAGAAAAATTATCAAGCCACCCAATCGCAGAGGCAATAGTCAACTATACAACACAGCAGAAAATTGTCATCCCGGAGGCTCGGAATTATAAAGCAACTCCTGGAAATGGAGTTGAAGCAAATGTAGATGGTTTGAGAATATGTGGCGGGAATCAGAAGTTAATGCGGAATTTGAATGTTGATATAACAGATTTACATAATAAGGCAGAAGAGTTTGCTTGTAAGGGGGGGACTCCTGTATTTTTTTCGGCGGACAATAAACTTGCAGGTATTATCGCGGTGGCTGATAAGATAAAGAATTCCAGCTTCTCCGCAGTTGAACGTTTGCTGAAGTCAGGTGTTAATATCGCTATGATTACCGGAGATAACCTTGTGACCGCAACCAATGTGGCCGGGCAACTCGGAATAACCAGCGTAATCGCAGGCGTTATGCCGGAAGATAAAGCAAAAGAGGTGGCTGTACTTCAGAAATCCGGAATTACCGCTATGGCTGGAGATGGTATAAACGATGCTCCGGCTCTTGCCAGAGCCGATATAGGTATTGCCATCGGCAGCGGAACTGATGTCGCAATTGAAAGCGCTGATATTGTTCTTATGAGAGATGATTTAAACGGGATCGCTGATGCTTTTGAGCTGAGCCGTGCCGTAATGCGCAATATCAAGGAGAATCTGTTCTGGGCGTTCTTTTATAATACTATGGGGATTCCTCTGGCTGCCGGACTTTTTTATCTGACCCTTGGGTGGAAATTGAATCCGGTTTTCAGTGCAGCGGCAATGAGTATGAGTTCATTTTGTGTAGTAAGCAATGCCTTGAGATTGTTACGCTTTAAAAGCTGTTCGCCGCAAAATGATGACCGCAATTCCACAGCGAAACCTGCAAAACATCATTGGCTGTTGCAAGTATATGGGATGAGTTGTATGCATTGTCAGAAAAAAGTGGAAGACGCTCTTAAGAGTGTGCCAGGTGCTGAAAATGTGAAAGTTGATATAGTACACGATTCAGCAGAACTTGTCACGCCGGAAAATGTTTCCGCTCAGGTTATAACCGGTGTAATTGAGGCAGCAGGTTATAAGGCGGAGATAAAGTAAATTCTGATTAGATGTCCATTTCAAAGGTTTGCCGCTTAGTTAGACAAATGGATGCAATACAAGTAGCTTTATCTTTGTAATAAGGATTTTTTTTCCAACTGCCCGATAAAATAGTTTACGTCGGATTTTGCCTGCTCAAGAGTGAGACCGGGAAATTTTTTCAATAACATTTCTGTAACTTCGGCCTCATTCGCTCCATTAGCTACCGCTTCCCACAGTATCACTCCGGTAACATTAAGCTTCAGCGCTTTATTGCTGGATGGATCAAACAGTGTGCCGCTGCCGTCCGGAGATTTACGCATTACTGCAAACGGGTTTAATTTCATAAATAACCCCCGAGTGTTGATTTCAGGTCGCCCTTAAGATGAGCAAACAGTCCGCAAGGTGGAAATTTTGCCGCCAGGTTTTCTACCCCAGACCAAACTGTATTTCCAAGTCGCTTCTGCTCCTTTTCCGGCAGACAGCCGCCAATAGCCAGAATGTGGAAGAAAGCCGAACGGTAAAGCTGGGCAAGAAAATCATCTTCAGGAATCGGGGCAATATATTCCCTGACTTCTCCTCTGGATAAGCCAAATACCGATTTTAAAGGCAGCTTGCGGTTGAATGGATAAAATTGACCTTTAAGCGACTCTTTACATATACTCCAGGTCGGTAATGGGTGGGCAAAAAACTCTTTACCACTGTAATCGATCAAAATAAGATCGTCTGCATAACATTGACCACCGGATTCCCGCCAACGGCGGGCCGTGGTACTCTTGCCTACTCCGCTTTCGCCGCATAATAATAACGCTTCAGAACCGTTGTCCAGTAACGCACCATGAACCGGAATTAACTTTATTCCGCGAAGCATAGCTGAAAGTACGCCAAATGTTATCATTACCTGATAAATATATATTTTATGTACCAGTTTCAATTCAGGTAACGGATAAAGAAAATTTAATCTGAAATTCTGTTCTTTACGGTTGAAAAATACCGCTAATGGCCCGGTTGTAAAAATGGGAGATTCATCGCTACATACAGAATCATTTCCTGTATCCGCCAGCACATCAGCACAAACTGTGGATGCAGCCGGGGTTACCGATAAACCCAACAATTCAGCTAATTCAGATAATTTAACTCCACTGTCTTGAGACAATCGCAGAATTATATTATTGCGGCCGATTGCAAGTATCAGGTCGTTCATCAACGTAACTCAGCTCCAGGGCTGATCGCCTGGATCAATCGGCTGATCTACCGATGAACCAATTTCTGAATCACAATAAAGCTGAGTTTCCAATTCGCTGATTTGAGGTGATTTGTATTCCATATAGCCTCATACTCCACATATTATTAGTTTTTCAAAAATTAACTTTTATACGCAATGGAGCTAATATATCATCATTTTTATCAAATACAAGCATTTTAATTATTGCTATAAAAAATTATAGCTTTTATTGAGCCTATGAAAATTTTATCGGAAAATAAAAAAAGCACCGGATTTTTCCGGTGCTTGATCGTTCAAGATATTTAGCGATGTGATATCAATAATCAACTTCTTCGCCTTCGTCAATATCATAATAGGTCGTGCCGCCCTTGTTGGCAAGTCTGCCGATCTTGGAAACGTCAAGAATCTGGGTCTTGTCTTTGGTGTCAGCAACGTGACCATCGCCATAACCAACGTTGGCAACATCGCCATGACGACGGGCGATCATTGCACCGTAGTCCCCCCAACGACCGCTGGCTGAACGTACGAATACCGGAACCTGGTTACCTGCAGACTGGCTTTCGCTACTATAGTAGTTGCTGGAAGCTGTACTGCCATTGAGAATGCCAGTGTCAGCCAACAGAATGTAAGAGGTCGGGGACGGGCAGAGGTCGATACGGACATAGCAACCAACAGCCATGTCACCAACACTGCCATTTGCCCAACTGTCTACATCACCACCAAGATCTTCATTGGTAATGTTGAATTCAAAGCGTTTTTTACGATAGGAGTATTCGTCATCAAAATTGTCATCCCTTGAATCAGCATACGGAGTACCGTAAGCTGCTGCCCACCAGTTTTCCGGAGAGGTGATACTGTCTACGTTAGCCGGGCAACCGGTAACTTTACGGCGTTCAAAGTTGGTCATCTTGGTGTAATCATCATCTTCATCCGAAGAAACAGTTGGATAGTTGCCATCTTCATTTTCAAGGTTGATCGGATCCATTTCAAGGCTCAGTTCACTCGGCATGGTGCCATACTGATACCAGGCCCAACCATGCGGATTGGTTACAATCCAGCCGTTATTGCTGTTGCTGTACAGCGTGAACGCCTGTGTGCCCTGTTTCAGGTTGCCGCTGCAGCTGGCTTTCTGGGCAAGGTCTTTGGCTTTGCCAAGAGCCGGTAACAGCATCGCGGCCAGAATGGCGATGATGGCAATTACCACCAGAAGTTCAATCAATGTAAACTTTTTCTTCATTCCCGAATCCTTTCAAGTCGTTTTTGTTGATCGTATTTCTTTAAACATTATTATTGTAAAAAACTACACAATCCCTGTATAAGACTGTCACAGATACATTATACACGATATTTGAGTTTTATGCAAGGTGTTTTTATGAAAAAATTTCAACTCTTTTGATTTTTTTAATGAAAATTTATAATAAAACGTTCAAATAACAATTTTTGACCAAAGAATCGATTTTTACATTTTCATTACCTTATAATACCATTTAAATACAGGAATGTCAAATCTTAGCCACAAGACTCTCGGCCCAGCCGGGAATGGAATTGTCACGGGCTCCGCAAACCAGTACAATGTCTCCTGGATTCACCTGCTCTTTAAGGAGATGCTCAACTTCCTTCCTGTCAGGAACAGTTGTCGCATTCTTCAATATGCCTGAGTTATGCCATTGAGTTATGACTTCTGCCGCATGGGGTTTGAATGAACTCGTACCACCGGCATAGAACGGTTCAAGCAGAATGAATATATCATTTGAACGTAATACTGAACTTAATTCACGCGCAAGTTCATCACGCATGAAGCCTAGTGGACCGTAACCGTGCGGCTGCCAGATCATTATCACTTTACCTTCTGCAATGCTCTGTGCTGTCTTCAGGCAGCAGCAGAGCTTTTGCGGATTGTGGGCATAATCGTCATAAATCCGTATCCCATTCTTCTCTCCGGCAAAGTCAAAACGGCGGGCAACTCCTCTAAGTTCTTTGATTGCCGGAATGATTTCACTCCACTCAAAACCAAGCATGTTACACATACCGGCAACCATGGCAATATTTACCGCTGTGTGTAAGCCGGGCTGCGGAAGTTCAACCACATTATTGTTGAACTTGGCTGTAATTTTTCCATTGGCAAAACCGTAATCTGTTACTGTGATATCGGCAGTAGCAGCGGATTCCGGATTGTTGGGATCATCCACCAGGACAACTTTTAAAGAGGCCGGAATGAGGAATTTCAGTTTTTTGAAAACTGCCGGCGAGGTTATCAGCCCTTTACGGATATGCGTGCTGAATTCTCCAAATACATGCACCAACTCGTCTTCACTGTAATGATCACAGCCTATATTCAATATTATAGCATAGTCAATCTGATAGTTGAGTAGACTTTTATCACTCTCATCGGCTTCAAATACCCAGTAACGGCGGCCGGGATTGAAGTTGCCGGGACGACCATTGCGGGCAAAACGCTTTACCATTCCACCATCCAGACAGCCAACATCCCCGGTAATTATATCCAGCAATTCAGCCAGGTAGGCTGTAACACTGGTTTTTCCGGCACTGCCGGTTACCGCAATACTGACGCCGTTTCCGGCGTATTCCGTCATCGCCATTGCCAATGCCTGAGAACGGTGCAGCAGTCTGGCTTCTCCCGCCGCGACAAAATCGGGATTGCCGGACTCCACCGCAGTGGAGTATATGACAATATCGGGTGTGCCGTTTTGGGCGTATGAGCCGTCCTGCGGATATATTTCAATTCCAAATTGTCTCAGCGAATCAAAAAGTACACGGTTTTCAGGTTTCTCTGAGTCACGGTCACTCCCGGATACCCGGCAGCCCATTTCACGCAGAAGTTGCGCAAGACCGCTCATCCCTATTCCGCCTATACCGACAAAATGTGCCCATAATTTATCGTCAAACATAGTGTTATTTCCTCTTTTCCATCAGTTCCGGATCCGGTTTGATATCCAGATAACTCAATGCCCGTTCCCCTATTTTCCGGAAAGTAGGTCCGGCAATCAAACCACCGTAAATACGTCCGGACGGCGGCTCATCCAACGTTACCATAAGTACAAACGCCGGATCATCAGCCGGTACAAATCCGATAAAACTGGAGTAATATTTCCCCGGCGCGTATCTGCCCTTTACTACTTTACGGCTGGTTCCGGTTTTGCCAGCTACATCGTATCCGGGAATGCCAGCCTGACGGGCGGTACCGCCTTCTTTGGTTACCGCTTTCAGCATTGTCTTCATCTCCTGCGAAGTGGTCGGACGTTTGAATATCTGTACCGGAGGTTCCAGCGGATTTTCAATCCATTCGCCGGTTTCCGGATTCTCTGCACGGTCAAATAACCGCAGTTTACGCAGATTGCCGTTATCTGCCAATGCGCAATAGGCTCGCACCATCTGCATCGGAGTTACTGCCACAGAATAGCCGATAGGAACACGGGTTATTGATAATCCATCCCATTTGCTTATTGCCGGAAAAATGCCACGGGATTCCGGCTTTAAAGGAATACCGGTCTTTTCGCCAATGCCAAATTTTTTCAAACCGTTGTAGAGCATCTCTTCGCCCATCAGAAGTCCGATCTTGGCGGTGACAATATTGCTCGATTTCTGTATCGCTGTGGCTACCGTTATTACATCACGGCGCGATGAGTCGGACAACGGCTTGCCACGGTAAAACCAGGTACCGCCCTCGGCGTCAAATTTAGATTCCGGAGTCACCACACCTTCGTCCAAAGCTATGGAAATAGACAATGCTTTCATAATGGAACCAGGTTCAAAGGCGTCTTCAATAAAAAGTAACCGCCATGCCTCCTTATTGCGCATCGCCTCAACCGAACGATCGTTGGGATTGAAGGTGGGGCGTTGCGCCAAAGCCAGAATATTGCCGGTTTTCGGATCTGCCATAATGGCATAGGCTCCCTTCGGATGATATTCCGCCATCATTTTATCCAGCTCTTCTTCAACAATCGACTGCAATACCTCATCTATAGTAAGATAAATGTTGAAGCCATCTTTCTCCTCCTGGGTTATCTCCCGCATCCCATAAGGAAGCTGGCCACCATCGCGGGCACGTTCATAACGGACTTTACCTGTCTCCGGCATCATTTGCCGGTTGAACGAACTTTCCACCCCGGAAACCGCGACATCTTCACCCTGGGAAAAACTGGTGAAGCCAAGAACATTCGCCAGAAGATGCCCTTTGGGATAATAACGCAGATAATCCTCTTCTCCATAAACCGCCGCCAGCGGAACACGCGGTTTGATTTCACGCACCGATTGCTTGATCTTTTTGGCAATGTCTGTATCTACATGACGCGCGATTACCGCGTAACGGATATTTACTGTACGGGTCGAGCCATCTTTATTGGTACGGGTGCGGGTCTTGGTGTTGATCTGGCGGTCAACATGTTCGCGGGAGACGCTAAGCTCACGGCAGATAATGTCGGCAATCGCTGCGGCCTGTTCAGGCGTGGTTATCAACGCCGGATCGACAATCAAAGTCTCGCACGGTTTATTGCCGACCAGCATGTGACCATTGCAGTCATAAACACCACCACGTTTGCCGCGGGTGGTCTTTTCCGCCGTGTAGCGCTTTTGCGCTTTGCTCAGATATTCAGCATGATCAACTATCTGCACATGATACAGCCGGATAGCTAAAAGTATGGCAAATATCACCGCAAACAGCGCTACTAAACCGACTCTGGAAAGAATTAAGTTGCGGTTGCTGTGCATGATAACTGAAACTTTTCGTCAGGTGGTTTCAAATGGCTATTAACGGGCAGCTGTTTCCACCCGGTGAAGCCGGGGAGAGGGATTTTTGAGAATCAGAGAATAACGCTGAGTTGGACCTGCCGGACGCAACCCGAGATTATAATGCTCAATTTGACGGCTGATATACTCCCAGTCGGAATAGACCTCCTTTTTTATCCGGAGAGCTTCTATCTCACGGTCGAGTTCATGGATGGACTGTTTGACCCGTGCGGTTTCTCTGGCCGTCTGGGTAAGTTTATCCCCCAGCGATACACGATAGCTGAAAAGACAGAACACTCCGGCAAGCAGTGCAATTATTTGCACCAGCACACCAAGTCTTACCCAAAATCCTACTACGGCCGACTCCGCCGCTCCCGAACGGCGCCTTTGCGTCCCGACACTTCTGGCTTTTATTGTTGCCATTTTCTTCTCCACCCGACTGTTAATATTTTTTATGTTCCCGACGTAACTTTTATAACTTTTCCACCACCCGCAGTTTTGCCGGCGCTGATCTGCGGTTCTCCGCCAGCTCATCCTCCTGCGCCGTTACCACTTTACGGGTTAAAATCTTTACCTCAGCACGCTTCCCGCAGATGCACACCGGCAGTCCGGGAGGACAGACACAACTGCTCGCCGCCAGCCGGAAGAAATTTTTTACCGTCCGATCCTCCAGCGAATGAAATGTGATCACCGCCAGTCTGCCACCGGAGGCAAGCGTTTTCAACGCTCCATTTAACCCGTCCTCAAGCTGCTTCAATTCATCATTTACCGCAATGCGCAGCGCCTGAAATATCAGCGTCGGCAAAGGCAGTTTGCCGGGAGCGGTACGCCCAAGTACCTCCTCGCAGAATCCGGCAAATTCCGCTGTCCGTTCAAAACGGCCGTTTTTGCGGTGGGATATCACCGCTCTGGCCAGTTTCGCCGCTGAATGCAGTTCTCCGTAATCACGGAATATATGCGTCAACTCCTGTTCTCCGGCTTCAGCCAGAATATCTGCCGCCGTACGGCTGCAACTTCGGTCCATACGCATATCCAACGGACCATCAAAACGCCATGAAAAACCGCGTTCCGGATCGTCTATCTGCGGCGAAGAGACACCGATGTCCAGAAGTATCCCATCGGCTTCTGTAAATCCATTCGCTCGCGCTATATCGTAAATGTCACGGAATTCACCGTGAACTAAAGTTATTCTGTCACGCGCAAAATCGAGGCGCTTTGTTGCCCTGTTCAGAGCCGCTTCATCCCGGTCTATCCCGAGAAGCCGGGCATTAGGGGCGGCTTTCAACAACAAACCGGAATGTCCGCCGCAACCAAGTGTCCCATCGATCAGCTTTACCGGACGATCTCCAAATGACAGGTAAGTGGTTACCTCACGCGGCAATACCGGAATGTGGGTGAAATCGGCTTCTGCGGTACTGTGCCCGGCTTCCGGATCCACTCTATTTGCCTCCTATCGCACCTGACAGCAGCTTGAGAAAATCCGAGCTGCCGTTGTCCGCAAACTCCTGCAATCTGGCAAAGAATTCTTCATCCCGGTTGCCGGAATCTTCTTTCTTTGCCGGTACCCGTAACTTGATGTGAGTCACCGCACCGACCATCTCCAGCTGATTGGCTATTCCACAAGAATCCAGCATCGCTTTATCCAGTTTTACCCGACCTTGTTTGTCGCACTGACAGCGACGGGTGCGCTCTCCAACCCAGCTCAACAGCTCCTGCAATTCCACACTGGCAAATGCTCCGCCGCGAACCTTCTCCACAAACTGCATGAATACAGATACCGGAAACAGCAAAAGCGTATCCCCTCGACCATGAAACAGCACAAAACCTGTGGACTCAGCCACCGGTTCGCGCCATTCACTCGGAATGGCAACACGACCCTGGCTGTCCAGACTGTGCTCAAATCTGCCTAAATATATCTCATTCATAGCCGCGGAAAACAATTAAATGAAGTTTATGCCTTTATTCACCTTAATGAACCTATATACACCTATTTTACCCTGTAAAAACAAAATTGCAAGTTTTATATATAAAAAAAGGAGAAAATTCCTGTTGACGGCATGAGGTTTGCGGCATGAGGTTACTGCGATGGGCTACAGCGGTATAAATTTAAAAACGGCTTATTATTTTCACGCCGGCTTGAAAATTTTTTACTCTGATGTATCTTAATTGCATCGGGCGTGTAGCTCAGCTGGTTAGAGCGCAACGTTCACATCGTTGAAGTCGTAGGTTCGAGTCCTATCACGCCCACCATTTTTGAGGTTCTGCCGGCTTGATTATTCAGGCCGGTTTTTTTGTATGGAGCAACGGCAGAAATAGATGCCGTGGTATTTATTCACCTGTGGGGAGATAAGTGAAGGAAATCAATTTTACCCATGGCGGCATTACCGGGAAAATGGTGATGTTTGCATGGCCGATGATTGCCGGGAATTTTCTTCAGCAGCTATACAATGTCACCGATACTGTTATCGTAGGTAAATATCTGGGGGCTAACGCATTGGCGGCTGTAGGATCGGCATATGCGCTTATGACCTTTATCACATCCATACTGCTGGGATTGTCTCTTGGCAGCGGCGCAGTTTTTTCAATGCGGTTCGGCGAACAGAACTGGACTAAATTGAAAAATGACGCAGTGGCCGCATTTGTACTTATTGCTGTAATTACAGTGATTATGAATATCGTTGTATTTGCGGCGATCGAACTTATCCTGACATTGATGATTGTTCCGGAAACGGTAAGGCCTCTCATGCGTACTTATCTCTCCGGAATATTCTGGGGAATAGGCGCGGTATTTATTTATAATTTCTTCGCGTCTCTTCTGCGGGCAGTGGGAGATTCACTGTCGCCTCTGATTTTTCTGGGAGTCGCCGCCGCAGTGAATATTGTACTCGATCTCTGGTTCGTGGTCGGTCTGGAATGGGGGGTGGCCGGTGCGGCATGGGCCACTGTCATCGCACAATGGATGGCGGCAGCCGGTATAGCTCTTTTTATGTTCTGGAAAAAGCCGGAACTGAGAATAAAACCGGGCGAAGTCAGATTTAATCTGAAATCGGTGAAAGATGTGTTTGCCGAATCGGGACTTACATGTATGCAGCAGTCAGTTATGAATTTCGGAATATTAATGGTGCAGGGACTGGTAAACAGTTTCGGCGCAACGGTTATGGCGGCGTTCGCCGTGGCAGTCAAAATAGAATCTTTCGCCTATATGCCGCTTCAGGATATGGGGAACGCTTTTGCTACATTTGCTGCTCAGAATTATGGCGCAGGAAAGTGGGAGCGTATACGGAAAGGTATCAGTTCTGCGACCAGAATAATGTTGTGCTTCAGCTTGCCGGTGGCGGTGGCGGTGGTGTTCTTTGCGGAAGAGCTGCTGCTGATTTTTATCCGGCCGGAAGAAAAGGAGATTATGAATGCAGGCGTGGAGTATCTGCGGATTGTCGGTCCATTTCTGGCTTTGATCGGCGGACTGTTTATCCTGTATGGACTTTTCCGTGCGGTTAACCGGCCGGGGATATCGCTGGTTTTAACCATTATCTCTCTCGGAACCAGAGTAGCTCTGGCATATATACTATCTTCGTTTGACTCTATCGGAGTTCACGGTATATGGTGGGCTGTGCCGATTGGATGGCTGCTGGCAGATGTTGCCGGTATCGCTATGTGGCGGAGATATTGCCGGAACTGTACCGGAGTTATTTAATCAGTATTCGTGCTTTCAGTTTGATTGAAACGACGCTTTTTGCCACTCCATCATCGCTTACTATATCCAGATCAGCAGCGTTTTCAGCTGTCAACCCGGCAAATGTTACCGGATTGGCAATATTGGTTCCGGATACTGTGAGAAATGATTTGAGCGGAAGTTTGCCAATGAGCCTGGTAGCCGCAGTCAATACCAGCGCCCGCTGCCGGAAACGTCCGCGGCAAAGCAGGGTGAAGTCCCTGAAACGTAAATCACTGAACGCATTTTCCGAGATAATGCGAACCAGAAAACCATCGCTGTTTCTGCCTGGCAGTTCTCCGCGAAATATCTCGTTGTCTACTTCCAAGCCGGCCAGACAGCCTACTGTAAGTACTGCCGCCCGTTCTATATCCGCCGGGTCAAGATTCATCCAGGATGAAAATAACTCCCATTCATCCTGTACCGGTGATTCCGGTTTCCCCCAGGTGAACTCAGGCGAAAATCCGGTGTTTACCCCGGGAACAAAAAGATTGTTGAGATAATCGCTGGCAGACATGAACGCACTCCTTTCTCTATTGAATTTGATGTTGTCGGTCAGATATGGATATCTTGTCAACTCTATTATTAAATGCGGTTGACGGATGAACATAGATTGATTTCAGCAAAGGAGTTATAGATCATGGATGATTTTAGAAATATTGATTTTACCAATTATCTGATTGTGTTTGACGGCAATATACTTGGGATATCTGTCGCTCCCGGGGAACTCATGGCGGACGGCGATTTGAAAAAATATGCCGATTGCCGTACTCCGGAATATGCCGCATGGATCAATCTTAAGCAGGCAAAGATGATTTGCCGGATAAAATTCGCCGGAATGGATAAATTTTCTCTTCCATTTTTCTCTGAAAATAATACAATTAATATTCCCGAACATGCTTTTAATGCAATTGAGCATATGGCGGAGCTTTTGTTGCTGCCAATGGATGGCAGCAGCGGTTTTTCGGCTCCCATGGCGTTGCCGGATTGGAATTTTTCCTATCATTTTGCCAATGATGGAGACAGTGCATATTGGAGTGTGGATTTCATCTTATTTGCCTCCAGTAATGGTAGTGTATTGGAAAAAGCATCCGCATGGAACAAGATGCCGAATCAAAGAACAATTTTGTGGGACGAATCAGCAATTGTCCTTTACAATGTTTTCAATACCGGTATTACTCTTCCGTCAGGATATCAATGGCGAAGTCCGGGAACAATAACTGCACCAGGTGCAGGCGTTGAAATAATACGCGAATTTGCGGTAAAAAATCCTCTATGGCGGGAGTTTGAGGCGGTCGTTTCACTCAATTTTTATTCCCTGAAAAGTTTTAACGATGCCGTTTCAGCAATTACCGGCATGATGCCATTTCAGAATGAAGAGATGAGACTGGATTTGATTGAGGCGGAACAGAGTAAATACTGTACGCCGTTTTTTAATGGTAATGTCCGGATTCGTGTCAGACTGCCTGCATGGAATTAAGTGCGGCGTCCTTCCAGAAAGTACATCTGCATCGGACCTTTGCCTTTGACATCTGTAATTTCACGGGCAGTGAAAATAAATTCATCGCCAGCCAGAGCACTGGTCACGGCAGAGACATTTATTTTGTCCGGAGAGGAGTGCGTCTCCATCCTGGCTGCCGTGTTTATTGTGTCGCCAAAGACATCGTAGATGTACTTTTCCACCCCGACTATGCCTCCAATTACCCGGCCGGAATGTACCCCCATACGCATCTGCCACTGCTGCACCGACGTATGGTTGCGCCGGTGCAGATAATCACGCGCCTCCAACGCCGAATTGAGAATATTGGCGTAATGGCGCGGATCGGCATCCGGCATTCCTGAGACGCTTAAATAAGCATCGCCGATTGTCTTGATCCGTTCACAGCCGTTACGGGTGAAAATATGGTCGAAATTCGTAAAAATATCATTGAGTTCACTGATGAGAAAGGCCGGGTCAAGTATGCTCGACAGATAGGTGAAGCCTACAATGTCAGAGAAAAATACCGTAACATTTTCAAATATTTCCGGCGTACTCTCGCCTTTATCACTCAAATCTTTGATTACCCGCTCAGGCAATATGTTGCGCAGCAGACGGTTCGATTTTTCCTGTTCACGCTGGAGATCTTCGGTTATCTCCATCAGTTTTATGTTGGCTTCCGCCAGCTTGAACTTGTCTGCTTCAAGTATTCCGGTCTTTTCCGCAAATTTTTCCTGCATCGCCAGAAGATCTAGATTGGCTTCAGCCATGTGAAACTTCTCTTCCGTCAGCTTGGCTTCACTCGCCTGCAAGGTCTCCTTTTCCTGAGTTATTCTGGTTATTGCCGCCGTTGATTTCGATGCCAGAGTCCGCAACTTGTCCAGCTCATTCTCCTGCTCGTTCAGCAGCGCCGAAAACCTTTTGTACTGAATGAATAACACTCCAAGCAGCACAAAACAGACTGTTGCAGACGTAATTCCAAACCAGAGCATGATTGTTACTGAAAGTCCGGCGGAGGCGGCAATACTTCACTCCACGGTTTTTTATAGAATTTACTCTTCGATTCCAGAACATTGAACCGGAAAATATGCCACATCGCGGCAATTCCATCCCGCCATGTGATCTTCTTCCCCTGATTGTAACGCCGCGGACGATAGGAGATCGGCACCTGCCAGATGCGCAGTATCCGCGCCGCAGCTACTTTGGCCGTAAGTTCAACCTCAATCCCAAAGCGTTCACTGCAAAGATTCAGGTTCTGTATCACTTCCCGCTTGAACCCTTTGTAACAGGTCTCCATGTCTGAAAGATTGATGTCGCTGAAAACATTCGACCAGAACGTCAGAAATTTGTTCCCCATCTCATGCCGGAAAAAACGCACCATCCCCGGCGTTCCCATAAAACGTGAACCGTAAACTACATCCGCCAAATCATCGGCCAGCGGCTGCAATACCAGGGGATATTCACTGGGCGAATATTCAAAGTCCGCATCCTGCACCAGTACAAACCGGCAACTCGCCTGCGCAAATCCGAAAATAAGCGCTGCTCCCTTGCCTTTATTGTATTCATGCTGAAACAGTTTTACCCGCGGATTATCCGCAAAAGTCTGTAATTCCTGCCAACTGGAGTCGGTGCTGGCGTCATTTACTATAATAACTTCACCAACCTCAGGACGATCAAGCACACTGTTTACTAAGCGGATTATCGTCTTTTCTTCATTATAAACCGGTATTATTATCGAGGTTGAACCGGTAAGATCACAGCTCATCTATTTCTTCCCCAGTTCTTCCGAACGTTTGGCCGCTTCAACCACCGCCTGTGCAACAATTCCACGGAAGGCATTCTTCTCCAATACCGCACAGCCCACTGCCGTAGCTCCTCCGGGCGAAATTACCTGATCCCGCAATACCGCCGGATGTTCACCGGTTTCTGCCACCAGCCGCGCCGAACCAATCACCGTCTGCACCGCCAGCTCCATCGCCGTAGCATAGGGCAACCCCTGCTGTACTCCACCAGCCGCCAGTGCAATCAGAAAATCAAATACATACGCCGGCCCGCAACCGGACAAACCTGTAACCGCATCCAGCATCCGTTCAGCGACCGGAAGCGCTTTGCCTATTGAACTGAGTATTTCCAGCGTGATCTTGGCATCGTTTTCCGATAATTTGCCGGAGTCGGTGAAAACACTGATTCCAGCACCTACCAATGCCGGAGTGTTCGGCATTACCCGTACAATCCGTTCCGACTGGGTAAGCTCATACAACCTCTCCAGCGTAATGCCGGCGGCAATCGAGATTATCAGCTTGTCTTTTAATTTGCCGGTCAGCGGCGCCAGAGCTTCGTTTATCATCTGCGGCTTTACCGCAATCAATATCACCTGCGCTTTGTCCGCCAGGCCGACTACGTCGGAACTTACCGCATTGGCCTGCGTGTTCTCTTTGAATGTTTCAACCGCCGCCGGGTTCGGGTCAAACGCGGTTATAACCCGCGCCATAGCCGCATCACGGCGAACCAATCCACCTGCAATCGCACCGGCCATCTTGCCGGCTCCAATAAATAAAATCCGTTCTTTCATAATATCCATACCTTTAACGGCAGACTAAACTGCCTACCCATAACCCGAATGTAAATATACTGGCCCCCAGGAGATACCAGGCAAAATATTGCAGCTTGCCCTTTTGCAGTATCCCTAAAAGCAGTTTCAATGAGAAATAACCCACCACTGCTGCAATAATAAAACCGAAAAGCCAGACCATTATGTCGCCGGAAGTGATGTCACCCGGGGCGCTGAAAAGATCCTTTAACTCCAGTACCATCGCTCCGCCAATCGCCGGAATCGCCAGCAGAAATGAGAAACGGGCACAGTCCGCCTTTTTTAAATTCACCTTTAACCCGGCCGCAATTGTCGAACCTGAACGGGATATCCCCGGCGTTATCGCCACCGCCTGCGCAATTCCGATAAGCAGAGCCTTGGTAAGCGGTATTTCAGCCAGCGGCAACGCTGAATTTTCTTCTTCCTCCGTCCGTCCTTTTAACGCGTACAGCAATAAGAACGCTGTAAAAAGAAAGCCAATCGCCGGAACCAGCAGTGAGGTGAATATAATATCATCCAACCCAGATAACTTGATTCCCACTCCTGCCAGCCCAGCCGGAATCGTACCAATGATAATCGCCAGAATAAGTTTGAATTGACGCTTGACCAGAATTTCCCAGAGGGTTAAAAAGTAGAACACCACAATCGCTAAAAGCGTTCCCGCATGAAGAACGACGCTTAAAAAGATGTTCGACTCCGGGGCAAAACCCAACAGAAACTGCAATACCTGCAAGTGTCCGGATGAACTGATCGGCAGAAATTCTGCCACCCCCTGAAACACCGCTAAAATACCAACTTTGAATAGTTCAAGCCAATCCATTTTTTATCAATATCCCGTAGTTTTATACGCACTTAATCCAGAAAATATTCCGCAGCTTCATCATTTGCTCCGGAAAAATCATCCACATCCGGCAGAATATCATCCGCACTCTCTTCCAGGCTTTCCGCACTGTCCGCCGTTACCGCCGTCAGCTTATCTTTTACCGCTGAACCGGTATCACGAACCAGTTCAACTTTTTCCCTAACTTCTGTTTCTAAATCAATATCGCGCTTTTCCAGTTCACTCCGGAGAACAAAATATACCAGCAGAAAAATAACTGCCAATACCATCAGTAATGCTCCGATGATTTGACCGAATGAACGCTTGGGTGACGCTTTAGCCATTCTTCTTTACCTTGGAAAAATGCAACGATTCTATCTTGGCAACCGGAATTATCAGATTCAGATTCTCCGAAGACAATTGAATCGCTTTGTTCGATTTGCGGAAGAGTTTGCGGCCGACAAGGGCACTCCTTGCATTGTCTACCGCAACTATTGCAAAATCACTCTGCTTCTTTTCCCGAATCAACGCCAGCTCGCCGGGACAAAGCTCTTCAAAACTGGTTACCGTAAGTTTCCAGCTGGAACAGCCGGCTAAATCCAGTTCCCTGCCGTTGGCGGTTATTTCCAGTCTCTGCCCCGGCGCTATCCCCAGCGCTTTTGCCGTCTTTTTCCCGAAAATACCAGTGCGCAGCGAGGAAAGTTTTTCCCGTACTTCGCTTAAAGTAAGTACAACCGCCTCATTGGCACTCTCCGGTTCCATTGGCGTGTATTCCGCCTCCGGTTCCCGCAACGCCAAGCCATCCAGATTCCTGATCGGAGAAACCGGAGCACCGTTGGTGCGCCAGTTTAAGCCAGCAGCTTCATACAACTCGCCAGCATCTATCTTTAATGCACCGGCAACCTTTTGCAGATCACTTAGTTCCGGGACGATGTCCGGAGTCATTTCCAATAACTCAATTATATGTTCAGGAAGATGACTGGCCTCGCCCAGCTCACGCATTGTCATACCTTTTTCACTGCGCAAGCGGGAGATCAGTTCTCCCAACGGCGACTGCATACATCCAGAACCGCAACGTATTCTTGACAGCAGACAGCGCAGTTCAAATGCACGCTGTCTCGGCAGACCGAGTACTTCGCAGATCTTATCCAGTTGAATCATGCTCGGCATGATCTTGCCTTGCAGCATTTGCGATACCGCCGACGGCGTTATAGCCAACTCTTCCGCCAGATGATTCTGTTTGCAGCGGTTACGGATCAACTCATGCCGCAACAGCCGGGCAAGTTTTTCCCGCAATGTGTTTTTTATCATGTTGATCCTCTTAGATTATTGATTATTTTGAAGTTAATATAAACCTTAATAATATAAATTGCAAAATAAAGAAACGTTAATTTTTATCTTCAATTACCCCTGATACCACACCTTCCAAACCGCCTTCCGCCAGCTTTACAGTGATTTTACTGCCGATAAGTTCAGGCTTGCCGGAAGTTAACGCATTACCGGAACTGTCCCGTACTATCGCGTAACCTCTCTGCAACACCTGAAACGGATTTAATGCATTCAACTGCCGGTTGAGCATCTCTATTATCCGCCGGCGATCCTTAACTGCCGCATTTATCAGCGTAAATGAACGGTGCTCCAATTCGTCAAGCTGCTGCTGTTTTACTTTTAACGCATAAACCGGTTCACGGAGAATATAATGTTCAGCCGCACGTTCCACACGATGCCGGGCATCCCGCATTCGAATTGCCGTCAGATTGCGCAGCTGTTCGCCGTCACGCTTGAGGCGGTCATAAAGTTCACCATAGCCGGCAAAAATTATACTCGCCGCCGCACTCGGCGTAGGTGCACGGAGATCCGCGGCAAAGTCGGCAATGGTAAAATCAATTTCATGCCCGACCGCACTTACTACCGGCAGGCGGCTGCCGGCAATCTTACGCGCCAGAAGTTCATCATTGAACGGCCAGAGGTCTTCCATGCTCCCGCCGCCACGGGTTATGACGATCAAGTCAAAGTCTCTGCGCCGGTTGAAAAAGTCAAGTCCGGCACACACCTCCTTTACCGCATTGACCCCCTGTACCGCCGCCGGATATATCCCTGCCTTAAGTGCAGGAAAAAGCGCACTGCCAACTTTGATAAAGTCGCGTACTGCTGCGCCTTCCGCCGCGGTAATTATCCCGACTTTGCGCGGATAACGGGGAATGGGACGTTTACGTTCCGGCGCAAAAAGACCCTCCTTTTCCAGCTTGTTCCGGATCTTTTCAAACTGCATCAGCAGTGATCCATGACCAGCCAGGCGTACCGACCGGATCGAGAACTGATACTCACCACGCGGAGGATAGGCGGTAAGTTTCCCGTAGGCTTCGATTTTTACTCCGGTTTCCAATCCGAGATTTACGGCTTCTTTTCCTCCATTGAACCAGGCAGCCTTCAGTTGGCATTGAGCATCTTTCAGCGTTAAATAAACGTGCCCGGAGCGGTGGATGACCATAGTGCCGATTTCACCAGTCAGCCAGAATGGCGTCAGCGACTCTTCAAGAAGATCCCGCACCGCTGCATTTACTTCACTTATGCTCCATACCGGTTCATCCATTAAAATTAAGCTCCCTATGCAAATAAAACCATGATAAATGTTATCAGTGATTCGGCGGCTGCCAAACCTACATTATAAATAAAATTCACCCCGAAATAGAATACTGCAAAAAATAGAAACAGCATCGTACCCTTGCCGAATTCCGTGGTGTTGAAGCGATCCAGATGGGGGAATATTTCACGCAGCGCCGCAAAACCGTCCAGCGGCGGAACCGGCAGCAGATTGAACAGCGCCAGTATGAGGTTCAACAGCGTTCCCAAAGTAAAAAAATTGGCAAGCAAGTGAGAATCTGCCCGTATGGCAATGGCCGCAAATATGGCAAAAATTACTGCCAGAAGAAAGTTGGCCAATACCCCGGCCAGCGATACTGTTACCCGGAAACCCTTTCTGGTTAGACGACGGGGATTTACCGGAACCTGCCCCCAGGTTATACCAAGCAGCAACAACAGTATCAGGGCGGTCCATCCCATCTGTTTAAGCGGATTTAACGTTATATGACCGGCATCCGCCGCAGTTGAATCACCCAGCCATTTTGCTGCCAGAGCGTGAGATAGCTCGTGGCAGCATACCGAAAAAACTATCAGTACCGCCCATGAACCGTAAAGCTGCGGGTTTTCGAATATTTTATACAAAAAGAGATTGTTCACTTTCCCTCCTCTGAACCGTTAAATTTAATTTAACATATTTTAATGGCAATTACAATACTATTCTATAAATATATAAACGATTTTATTCCCATCTTTTACACATTGAATAATTGGGCTGATTTATTATGTTTATGACACTTTTTTACTTTTTTTCACCTTTTCACCGATTTTTTATTGACATTTCGCCATATTATGATATTGTAATTACATAATGAATTTCAAGTGTGCTCGTAGCTCAGTTGGTAGAGCAAATGACTCTTAATCATTGGGTCCAGGGTTCGAGTCCCTGCGGGCGCACCATTTTTTTTGGGGCTATATCGCGGGTCAGTCAGCAGCTGATCCGCTTTTTTGTCTGCAAAGAAAATACCAATCTCATTAAACCAGATAAAAAACCTGCTGTCTGCAATAGTTATACATGACGATAGAGACAGCAGGTAATGATGATGCTGAATTGTTGCTACTGGCACTCGGATGTCTATTGACGGGGAACCGGGGGGTCAAGCGTCATATCAAAGCTCTTCTCCGGAATTAATTTATCTCGCTGCGGAGTTTCCCGGGCTGGAGCTTGAGGGGTTGACGGCTGCGACAGGTTTTGTTCTGTCGCCGGGGCTTTTGCCGGAGCAAGCCCGGTTAACCGGTTTTCGATATAGTTTACCGTGCCATCCGGCATGGTGGTGACTGTGACAATTCTGCCATCCGGATAATAATAGCTTACCGTATTCCCCGTAGTTACCGCCATACTGAGTACATTGTCATCCGCATCGCGATAAGTGCATACATTGCGGTTTTTAGTCGCGGTAAAAAGCAGGTTGCCGTCAAGATCATAATAACTGGAGATATTGTTATTTATCGCAATAGAACCGAGCAGTTCGCCATCAGATCCGTAAAATGGTTTATGGGTTGACGGAACAGTGGTTTTATTTGAGTCGGAAGCCGGTTTTTTGGTTTGTTCGGTAGAATTTTTATCATTTGTCTGGTTATTTGCAGAAGTTTTTTTCCCGGGACGGAGATCCTCGGGCGGTGTGGTAATCTCATCATAACTCGAGGGAAAACTGTTGCGGAAAACTCTGGTGTTGCCGTTTTCATCAGTATAAGTATGGTCGCCGGATTTTTCCGCATAACCGGTTACATTGCCGTTTTCATCGGTATAGGTGGTGATGGAACCGCTATCTTCCGCCCGGCTGATCAGCCGCCCGTCAAGATTGGTATAGACCATTGTATCTCCAACCTTTTCTGAACGTCCGGTGATCTTTCCCGTATTGTCGGTATATATAATGGTATCATCGCGATGTTCTTCTTTGCCGATCAGATTGCCTTTTTCATCAGTGTAAATTATTGTATTGCCTAATTTTTGCGCCCGCGCAACCGGTCTGTCAGAATCGTCAGCTAAATCGGCGTCAGCCAATATTACAAATAAAGGTGTGAAAAGCCATATAAATAAGATTAATTTTTTCATGATCATATCTGTCAGATTAAATGTTTATGACATATTTTTAAGAATAATATCACGCATCCGGATAATTATTCAAATCAAAAGAGAAGGTTTTATCCATATTAACTGTTTTCAAGGCAAGATATTTTTTTATCAAATTTGAGATTCGATACTATTTCTTAATTTGTATTTTATCCGGTATATGTTATTTTTATGTTAATTTCAAATTGGTACAATATGGCAACATAACTAATAAGGAGAATGAACCATGGCTTTTTGGACCGTTCTTACGTTTCTTGCTTTTACCGGAGGTGTGGCGTTAATTACCTATTTCACCACCCGAAAATCCAATGTATCCACCGAAAGCGGATTCTTTCTTGCCGGAAGATCCCTGACTTTCCCGTTTATCGCAGGTTCTCTCCTGCTGACCAACCTTTCCACCGAGCAGATGGTCGGGCTTAACGGTTCGGCATTCTCGTGCGGATTCAGCGTTTTCGCATGGGAGGTGATTGCTGTAATTGCTCTGGTGCTGATGGCGTTGTTCTTTCTGCCAAGATTCCTTAAAAGCGGAATCGCTACTGTGCCTCAGTTTCTCGAAATACGGTATGCAGCGTCAACCCGCATGATTACCAATATCATCTTCCTCAGCTTCTATATGATCATTCTTATGCCGATTCTGCTCTATACCGGAGCTCAGGCAATGATAGATATATTCGGGCTTAAGAAGGTCGCAGTAAGCATTCCTATAGATTTTATCGCCAACGCTTACGCTTCCAATATTGGAGACTGGCTGCTTTTGCAGACTATTATCGTATTGATTGCCATTATCGGCGGTATTTATGCTTTGTGGGGCGGTTTGAAAACTGTCGCGGTATCCGATACCCTTAACGGGATAGGATTGCTGGTCGGCGGTTTCCTTATTGTATATTTCGCTTATAAGGTGTTCGGCGGCGGAAGTTTTGTTGAAGGCGTAAAAACACTGCCGGAGACCGTACCGGGCAGATTCAACTCCCTCGGCGCTGCCGACAGCGAAGTGCCAGCCGCTACTATTCTTACCGGAGTATTGCTGATAAACGTCTTTTACTGGTGTACCAATCAGCAGATTATTCAGCGGACTCTGGCTGCCAGCTCACTTGCCGAGGGCCAGAAAGGGGTACTGCTGTGCGGATTGCTAAAACTTATCGGACCGCTTTATCTCGTTATTCCAGGTATAGTGGCTTATGCTATGTATAAAAACGGTATGTTGGATATTCCGATTAAAAGCAACGGAGAACTTAACAGCGCCGCCGCTTACGGGACATTAGTAAACGCCGTTCTGCCGGATGCATGGCGCGGCTTTTTCGCCGCAACACTTCTCGGCGCTATTCTTTCCAGTTTCAACTCTTGTTTGAATAGTATATGCACTATGTACAGCCTGGGGATTTATAAACACTTTAAAAAGTCGGCTACCGAAATGCAGGTGGTTAAATCCGGGCAGATATTCGGATTGATTTTCGTCATAATTACGGTGATAATCGCGCCGCTTCTGTCCAATACATCCAGCATATTCAACTATTTGCAGAATATGAACGCTATATATTTTATTCCGATTCTCGCGGTTGTTCTGGTCGGTATGCTCAGCAAACGTATTCCGGCAGTCGCCGCCAATACGGCTCTGGTTGGCGGAGTGATTATTCTGGGTATTGCCCAGATGATTCCCAATTTTACTACGGAAATTGTGAAGATGAACAATTATCACTTCAGCGCACTCGTATTCCTGTTCCTGGTTATTGTGATGATTGTAATCGGTAAAATCAACCCGCGGACGACCGATTTTGTTCAGGAAGACGCCCATGCTATAGATATGACTCCATGGAAGGGTGCCAAGTATATCGGCGCAATACTGGTTTTGATCGTTCTCTCAATATATGTGTTCCTCGCTGATACCAGCGTTCTTCGTTCAAGTGGTGATACTCCTGATATTGCCACTGTAGCGGAACAGGTGGTGCCGGAAACAGTGGAGCCGTTCTGAGGGTTCTTAAGCGAAAAGCCGCCCCGGTGAGGGCGGCTTTTTTATTATATATAATATCAGGCTGATTGAACGCGGGCAGATTGCGGAGTATATTATTTTATCGACAGAATATTGGATTGATCATTTAACAAGGAGTGAAACTATGTATATCGGCAGAATCGTGGCAGTGGGTAAAAATGCGGATGGCAAGGCGGCAGCACTTTACCGGGTATCTTCCCGCTCTTTCCCCAATCGCGAGGCGGTTATCAATGGCAGTAATATAGCGGTGGTGCCGCGGCACGGTCATGAGGCCGATCTTCATAAAAATCCCTATATCGCATACAACTGCGCCCGCCCGGCAGGACGCTATATGGTGGTGAGCAATGGCTCTCAGACTGATCCTATTGCTGAAAAAATCGGTATCAATGTTCCGGTACGCGATGCAATTACCATGGGGCTGCTCGCGATGGATTATGAAAAAGATCAGCTTGATACCCCGAGAATTGTCGGTGTGATCAGTCAGGACGGCGAAGAGGCTTATCTGGGTATTATCCGTAAAGATGCGGTTATGGTGCGCAGATTTACTCCGGAAAACGGCGAACTTTTTTATATATCTACTTATGAAAAGAACTATACCTGTCCGGATTTCAATGACGGTAATTTCAATGTACAAAATGCGCTTGAAGCCGCAGATTATATCACAGGGAAGGGCGTTTTTGCCGATTTTACCAATCCGGTTACAGCTGCCGCCGCTCTCGCTTCCGGCAACGGCTTTGAACTGGCGGTAACCAGGGTCGACTGATATGGAGTTAAATGAGTTGTTGCGGGGATTGAACCCGGAACAGCGCGACGCAGTTACCACCATTGACGGTCCGGTGCTGGTACTGGCCGGCGCCGGAACCGGAAAAACCCGGGTTATTACTGTACGCATGGCATATATGCTCGCAACCGGTATCCCTCCGGAACGGATTCTGGGTATGACCTTTACCAACAAGGCCGCCAGAGAGATGCGGGAGCGTCTGGCTCAGCTGGTTCCGGGCGGCGGAGCTGATAAGGTTACATTGGGAACTTTTCACAGCTTCTGCGTGCGGATTCTTCGCCGGGAGATAAGTGCATTGAACTATCTCGGCAATTTCACCATTGCCGATGACTCTGATCAGCAGGGGTTGGTTAAACAGGCAATTGCACAATGCGGTTACGGGAAAGATGATATTTCCGTATCTGCTGTGGCTGCGTATATCAGCGCACAGAAAAATCAACTCAGATTCCCCGTTGATGCCGCCAATGCCGCAAGAAATAATTTTGAGGCATCATGCGCCGCAGTTTACCGCCAATATCAGGAGCTGCTGGAGTTGCAGAATTCTGTGGATTTTGATGATTTACTGCTGTTGACCTATAAGATTTTTTCTGAGTTTCCGGAGATTCTGGCAAAATATCAGGAGCGTTACCGCTATCTCTTGATCGATGAGTATCAGGATACCAACGACGTACAGTTCGAGATTGTGAGAATGCTGTGCGAAAATCATCATAATCTGTGCGTAGTCGGGGATGATGATCAAAGTATCTATTCATGGCGCGGTGCAAATATCCGCAATATCCTGGATTTTCCCAGCCTTTATCCCGGAACCAAAGCGGTAAAACTGGAACAGAATTATCGCTCAACCAATACCATTTTACAGGCCGCCAATGCGGTAATCGGCGGCGGCGGAGAGCGTTTCGGCAAGCAGTTGTGGTCGGATAATGGTAAAGGAGAGCCTCTTTTGCTGGTTAAAACTGATGACGGAGAATGCGAAGCCGATTTTATTGCCGGGTATATCAATCAGATGATGACGGAAAATTCATCCCTGAAGCCTGGCGATTTCGCTGTGTTGTACCGCTCCAACCATCTGTCGCGTCAGCTGGAGATAAGTTTCAGAAATCTCGGTGTGCCGTACCGGCTGGTAGGCGGACAGGAGTTTTATCAGCGCAAAGAGATTAAAGACGCTGCCGCATATTTGAAGGTACTGGTCAATCCACGCGATAACCAGAGCCTGCTGCGCATCCTGCCGCTGCCCCCACGCGGATTGGCGGAGAAAGCCGTTAATCTCCTGAAGGAAAACTCCGGCGCCGGGCACTCTATGCGGCAGATACTTAATTCCGATGCCGTTGCAGGAAAACTGCCGCCTAAAGGCGCAGCCGCAGCCAGAGAGCTGGCCGCTGTAATGGATAAATACACTACCGAGTTTGAAACTCCCGGCAATCTGGCAGCCAAGGTTACCGGTTATCTGCGCGAATCAGGTTATCTTGACGGATTGCAGGCAATTTACCGCGATCTGGAGGATGCCAGAAAGCGTCGCGAAAATGTGGATGAATTTATCAATGCTATCGCCCAGTATGAGATGAAATCGTCTGAGCCGGCTACACTGGCCGGTTTTCTGGAAAATTTTGCCCTGTTGGAGGAAAATGACCGTACTGAAGAGCCGCAGAATCCGGACGGATGTGTGACATTGTCCACCATTCATGCCGCAAAAGGCCTGGAGTATCCGGTAGTATTCCTGATGGCCTTGGAAGATAATGTGTTCCCGCATGAACGGGCAGTGGAAGAGGGCAATCTCGACGAAGAACTGCGGCTCTTTTATGTGGCGATAACCCGGGCGAAAAGAAAACTCATTATCACAGCTGCCATGCGGCGGATGCAACGAGGGGTATTCCGCAATCAGCGCGCTTCCCGGTTCCTTTTGCGGTTGCCGGAGGAGCTGTATGAGGTTGCAAACTCCGACGAATTGATAAAAAGACTGGAAGGCGACGATTTGACCCGCGCGTTTGAAAATATCTTTAATCTGTTGAAATAGAGGAAATTGGTTGTATATTAAAAGTAATTGTTACACACAGTCATCTGAAGGAGTAATATTTATATGAAAATAACCGATGAAATCGTACGGGCTTTGCAGAAAGCTATAAATAATAAAGGGTCGGTGGATGCGGCGGCAAAATCCACCAATGTTAAAACTGAGACACTCAGCCAATTTCTCAACCGCAGCACAAACTCCATCAGAAAAGAGACATGGGATAAACTTTATCCTCTGATAAAACCGTATATGCCGCCGGAAAAAAATGAGGCGGAAAAAAGTGATCCTCCGGAATTGCCGGAACCGCCGTCTCACGCCAGAATGCATCCGGATTTGGCCAGTCTAACCAGCGATGAGAAGATTCTGCTTGACGCATTTAATGATCTGCCAGCAGATTTACAGCAGAAAAAACTCCTGGAAATGACCGAATTGGCCAGATCGATTCTGGCCGGAAATAAATAAAAATTTACTGCCGGGAGAGTGTGTTATGTCTATAAAAAAATGGATCGGCATATTTATAATGATCTTTGCCGCCGCCACTTTGAGTGCAGCAGAGTCATTGAAAATAGCCGTTGTTGATATGGCCAGAATTTTTGATGACTATTATAAGACCAGAATAGTTCAGAGCCAGCTGGAAGAGCAGCAGTCGGTTTACCGTACTCATGTTACCGCGATGAACGAAGAGTACAATAAATTACAGGAGGAATATAAAGTATTGCTGGATGCGGCTCAGAATATTACCCTTAAAGAGGCAGAACGGCAGGAAAAAGCAGCTGAGGCTTCAAAAAAACTGGCTGAAGTCAAGCAGAAAGAACGGGATATAAATCAGTATCTGACGGAAAAAAGCCGTCAGTTTAAAGAACTTGAGGATACTAAACGTACCGAGATTACCGCTGAAATTCTGGGTGAGGTTCAGCGGCGGGCAACTGTTGACGGTTATGATATTGTTCTGGATTATTCAGGAAAGACCACCAGCAGTCTGGCTAGCGTAGTTTTCTTTAAGCCGAATCTTGACATCACCGATGCGGTGCTGGAAGAGTTGAACCGCGGCAATAACGCCGTAATAAATCAAAATAAAAAGGATTAATACCTATGAAAGAGATAAATGCGGCAGAACTTGCCAAACTCGTAAACGGCAAACTTATCGGCGACGGCGACCGTAAGGTATGCCGGGCGGCATCATTGAAAGATGCGGATGAAAACAGTGTTTCGTTTGTCGCCAAAAGCAAATATGAACACCTGCTTGAATCTACCAAAGCCGGTGTTGTCCTGGTTTGTAAAGATCTTGCCAATGCCCCGCTTAACGGCAGAACGTTCATTGTCTGTGATGATTGTGACTACGCCTTTACTCAGGCCGCCGGATGTTTTGCTCCTCCGCCTATAGTATTCGAACCGGGTATTCATCCCAGCGCCGTAGTGCATCCAACGGCAAAGATCGGTAAAAATGTCTATATCGGACCATGCGCGGTAATTGAAGAGGGCGTGGAGATCGGCGACGGTACCGTGATCGGAGCCGGATGTTATATCGGCCACTTTACTACCGTAGGTAAGGATTGCAAGTTCTTAGCCAATGTTACCGTCAGCTTCCGCTGCCGTATCGGCAATAAAGTTATTCT
The DNA here is from genome assembly GCA_944392655.1 of uncultured Victivallaceae bacterium. Lineage (GTDB taxonomy): Bacteria > Verrucomicrobiota > Lentisphaeria > Victivallales > Victivallaceae > CALXXL01. The sequence goes on along the minus strand of CALXXL010000003.1, from coordinate 38,308 downwards.
CAACTCCGGAGTGGTGATCGGATGCGATGGATTCGGTTTCCTGCCTACCCCGCAGGGGCTGGTTAAGGTGCCGCAGACCGGAATTGTGCAGATTGATGACGATGTGGAGATCGGCGCAAATACCACGGTTGACCGCGCACGCTTCGGCAAAACCTGGATTAAAAGCAATGTGAAGGTGGATAACCTGGTTATGATTGCGCATAATGTGGTTATCGGTGAAAGTTCCATTCTTATCGCCCAGTGCGGAATTGCCGGCAGTGCCGAAATCGGCCGCGGTGTGATTCTCGCCGCAAAATCGGGCGTAAACGGTCATATAACCGTTGGCGATGGCGTTCAGCTTGCCGGAACCAGCAGTCTGGCCAAGAGTGCACCGGCCGGAGCGATTATGTTGGGTACTCCGGCGGAAACTCAGCGCGAATTTATGGCACGCCATACTCTGCCTAAGAAGGTCGAAAAACTGAAGAGTCAGATCGCTGAACTCGAAAAACGTATTGCTGAACTCGAAAAGAAATAATTTTAGCAATACTGCAGGTTATGAGTTTCGGCAGGATAATCGCTTGCATCTGTCTGGGAGTTGCTGTTTTTGCTCTTTCAGCTCAGGAAGCTGAGCTCCCGGCAGATCCGCTTCGCGAAAAGGCTCTGGCAGGCGATCCGCAAAGTCAATTGCAGTTGGCTTTGGAGTTTTTTCACGGACACAACCGGATGGTTAATCACGATCTGGCGGTTCTGTGGTTCCGCCGGGCGGCAGAGCAGGGCGTTCCTGAAGCTCTCTATAACCTTGGTGTGTGTATTCAACACGGATACGGTGCGCCACAAAGCGATTATGATGCCTTCAATGTTTTTCAAAAAGCCGCTGAAGCCGGTGTTGACGAGGCCAAACTTGAACTGGCTGAATATTTTTTATGGGGGATAAAACCGGAATTGAACCGGGATGATCCCACTCCGGAAATAAAATCCAATCCCGGTTTGGCAGTTCAATATCTTACTGAATTGGCAGAAAAAGAATATCCGGTCGCCTGCCGGCGGCTGGCGGAAATCAAACTTGCATCCGGCGATCCGGCATCAGCAGTTGAAGCTGTCGCGTTGTTGCGTAAAGCGGTCGTTAAAAACGACGTTCCTGCTATGCGGATGTTGGCAGATTGCTATTTTACCGGTAATGGTACTCCCAAGAATTATCCGGAGATGATTTCTATTCTGCGCCGGGCGTTTGAACTGAATGATTATGAAGCCGAGGCAAGATTGGGATTTATGTATGAGAACGGTTATGGCGTGCCGGAGGATAGAAAACAGGCGCTTGAGCATTATCGCAACGCTTCTGGGGAATCCGCTTTTGCCATGGCTAAATACGGTGATTTTTTACTCGAAGGTGATCTGGTTGAATTCGATCTGGCAAAGGCGATTGCATTATTTAAGCGTTCGGCGGAACTTGAAAATCCATACGGACTTTATAAACTGGGACGTTGTTATGCCGATGGTATCGGCGTGGAGGCCAATCAGACCGGAGCCATATATTACTACAAAAAAGCTGCAGATGCCGGCGAAGTCAACGCACAATATCAGCTCGGACGCGCACTGTTGACCGGAGCCGGAGTGAAACCTGATCCGGAAGGCGCATTTTATTATTTCAGTTCCGCAGCTAAACAGAACGACGCCCGCGCATTGCGGGAACTGGCACGCTGTTATTACAGCGGGATCGGGACCAAAGCAGATCCGGAGGCAGGATTGTTCTGCCTTAAACGGGCTGCCGCCGCAGGTGATGAACAGGCGCAAATATTAATGGAAATGCAGGAAAAACCGCTGGAACCTGCCGGCAGCGGAACTCTTTAATCAACCTCTTTTGCCGTTACATCAATGATGTCATCCGCCGCCTTGGGATGCGGTTTATTATCGTCGTTCTGCAATTCCTGTTTAGACTTTGTTGTACGGATATTCTTATTCCACTTCGGCGATTTTAATCCGAAAAGCTGCATAATGAATATTATCGGCAAAAGCAGAATAATAAACAACAGAGACAGACATCCGCAACCACAGCCGCCATCACCAGGCATGTTTAAATTTGAGTATTGTATACGCATAAAATCTTTTCTCCTCACCAATATAATTAAACTCCAGTCTGACGCAACGCTTCAAATAACGCAATTGCCGCAGAGTTGGCCAGATTGAAACTACGGTGGAATTTCCCCGGCATCGGGATGGTTATAAGCTGGTCGGCATAACGCTGGTAAAACTCCACCGGCAACCCGTGTCCCTCATTGCCGAATACCAGAAAGTCACCATCCTCATAGTGAACATCCCAAAAACATTTGCTGCCTTTGGTTGAAAGAAAATACATTCTCTCTGGTTTCGCTTCCGTAATGAAATTACTCCAATCTTCATAAATATGCAAATCCAAATGCTGCCAGTAGTCCATTCCGGAACGCTTAAGATATTTGTCTTCCAGTGAAAATCCCAGAGGTTTGATAAGATGCAGCCGCGTATCAGTAGAAACACACAGACGACCTATATTGCCGGTGTTTTGAGGTATCTCCGGCGCTACCAGTACAATATTAAACATCTTTTACTTATTTCCTCCGAAAAACAAAAAACGCACCGACATAATGTGGTGCGTTGAATTTTAAAATGGTCGGAGTGAGAGGATTTGAACCTCCGACTTCTGCGTCCCGAACGCAGCGCTCTAGCCAGGCTGAGCCACACTCCGAAATGTATCCCTGTTCGGAATACCTATTAATGTATCATGTTTCCTGATAAAATCAAATCAATTTTCACTTTTTTTAAGCGAAATAATTACCGATTTCAATGCACCTTCGCCTTCACTGCGGGTTTCTATTTCCGGATCATCCTGAAGATTGATGTGAATAATGCGGCGATCATGGGCGTTCATCTTTGCCAGTTCCACCGGCTGACCCCACCGTTTTACCTCTTTGGCTTTATCCAGAGCCAGCTGACGCAACTGTTCTTCCGGCACAGAGTCTTCACGCCGCGAACGATCGCCATTACGGCGTGAGCCGCGGCGGTCACGGCGGTCTCCACTGCGGCGTTCACGACGTTCATCGCCAACTACTACCGTACCACGGGAGTAACCATCTATATCCAATGCGATCATCGGAGAATCTTCTTCACCCTTGAAAACAATACGGTTTACCAGTAACTGGAGACTTTCCAGCGTCGTTCCGCGGCGCCCAATTATCCGGCCAGCATCATTGCTCGTGATTTTAATAATAAGTTTATTGCCTTTTTCTTCGCTGGAGAGGTCGGCTTCCAACCCCAGATAGTCCAGCATGGTACCCAGCACCAGTTGTGCTTTCTGCTTCAGATCGTCGATTTTGCTCTTTTCCGTCATTTCTGAAAATCTCCTTTGTGCGGTCTCTATCACGTCGCCGCCAGGTTTACGCCGCTTTCTTCATCTTCGGCGTTGCTTCTCCATTATCCCACTTGCGCTGTATATACATTTGCAGAATACTGCATATCTGACTTACCGTCCAGTACAACGTAAGACCGGACGGCAGACTGTAGAACATAAATAACATCACCAACGGCATCAGGTACATCATCCTCTTCTGCATCGGTTCCATTGCCGACGGCGTCATGTGCTGCTGCAATACCATTAAAAGTGTCATGACCAGAATAAGAGGATTGATCGCTACTCCGAAAAGATGTCCAACCGTGTCCGGTCCGGCCAGGTCAGGCGACCACCAGAACGGTACCTGTCGCAGCTGCACCGCGCCTATTAACGCTGAATACAGCGCAATGAATATCGGAAATTGCAGCAGCAAAGGAAGACAGCCGCCAAGAGGATTAATCTGTTTTTCCCGGTACAGCTCCATCGTCTTCTGATTCATAATCTGGGGACGATCTTTGTATTCATCCCGGATCGCTTTTATCTGCGGCTGGATCTCCGCCATCTTTTTCATCGAAAGGTTGGCCTTGCGAGTTAGAGGGAAGAGCAGGACACGGATTATAATGGTGATTATTATAATGCTCCAACCGTAACTGCCGCAGATGGAATAGAGCCAATCAAGGATTACCATCATAAAACGGGCAAGATAGTCAATCGGGCCCCACGCCAGGTGCATCAGATTGGTTGCTGACGGCGCAAAGGCTTCAAGCTGGTCAACCATCTTGGGACCGGCATAGTAGGAGAAATTATACGATATACTGCTGTTCGCCGGAATTACAAGATTGCCCAACTCAGCTCCTACTGCTACAAGATACTCTTTATTTGCCAGCAATGTGCGGCCGAAAGTCGGCATGAAAGGCGTTTCCGATTGTAGAACTGTGGCAAAATATTTGTTTGAAATGCCAACCCATTTCATAGAGTCTTTGCTGACTGACAGAAAGTCGCTTTCGTCATCATCCGCTGAAATAGAGATGAATTTGTCCTGTGCAGTGAAGTAATCAACCTTGTGGCTCTTGTATCTGGTCTTGTCGCCCGACAGCATTGGCCAGGATTGCAGATCCCCACCGGATATCATTACTTTACCAAGATTTACCGGAACAGCTGCGGCAGAGAATTTCACCGCATAATTGATGATATAAGAATCCGGCATTAAAGTCCAGGTCTGTTCCAGTTTGAACTCCTGTCCGGAAGCATCAATCATAAGACGTTCAACCGTATAGCTGTTGGAGTCCTTGCCCAGACGATGGTCAACAAGACTCTTTACCTGCCATTGCGTTGCTCCATTGACTGATAAAATTCCCGGTTGCAGCAACGGCTGAACTGTGTTGCCGTTGTTGCTGGTGATGACGATCTTGTTCTTACGGTCAAAATCCTCGAACTTCTCCATGGTGATACTCTCTATCATGGCAAGTTCAGGAACACTGAATTTTATAGATATATTTTCGTTTTCAAGAGTTTGCGCCGCTGGAGTTACGCCTGCTGATAATACTGGAACTGCTCCGGATATTGTCATGCCATTATTAATGCTGTTTATTGCGGCGGATGCACTGTTGTTTACCGTTGCGGCCGGTTTGGGTAATTCGGCCGGCGTTGCCGGGACTACATTGTTGACAGGAGCTTCCGATGTAACCGCCTGAGTCGTCTGCTGCGGTTTGGGTGTCCAACCAAAATAGGAACTGATAAACGGCCAGCAAAGCAGAATTAACCCACTTATGACGACCGCCATAACAATGTCTTTATTGAATTTCACTCTGAATAACCTCAAAAAATATTCTTCTTATCTCCAGATGACCGCTCAAATTTCGGTCTTTCCCACCTGTACCGCCGGCATACATTATTTGTTTACCGACAGTTTGTTTCCGGAGCATTTACTGTTTACTGCAGCTGGCGTTTTTCTGTCGCTTCAAGCCATCATCGCGTTTATTACAGCACCTCCTGCCGGATGATTTTTCCGGTACCGGATCGTAGCCGCCGCGGCAGAACGGTTGACAGCGCAACAGTCGCCAGATTATCAAACTGCTTCCGATAATCAACCCACGTTTTTTCAACGCTTCCAATGCATAGCTGGAACAGGTCGGATAAAAACGACAACACGGCGGCAATAGAGGACTTATAAACTTGCGGTAAGCCAATATCAACAGGATCAGGAGGTTTTCAATCCTCAGAAACGCCCATTTCCCGCCAACAAATCGGCTTTCCCTGCCGCTACTCTCATCTCTTCCAGCACATCCTGACATTTCATGCTCATTATTGCATAACGGGGAATCATAAGAATCCACCCGTTCCGCAGTTCCGGCTGTAACAAACGGAAGCTCTCATAAAGCAACCTCCGGGCCCGATTGCGTCTGACCGCCAGCTTACTGAACTTACGGGAACAGATAACCCCGCAGCGCAAACGGTTATCCAAACCCGGCGCGGTGATGAAAATCATCGATTTGGTGACCGTTTTACGCCCGGATTCCCGCAGATAATTAAATTCACTGCGCAAACGCAAATGTTCGCAGGACGTCATAACCAATCACCTTAAAATAAATCAAACCCCTCCATTTTTCCATTGGAAAGACAGAGGAGTTGTCTTCACCGAAGTTAAGCCGACAGCTTGGCCCGGCCTTTTTGACGGCGGCGCTTCAGCACCAGTCGTCCGTTTTTGGTTGCCATTCTCGCCATAAAGCCGATTCTGCGTTTTCTGCGGCGGTTTGAAGGTTGAAATGTTCTTTTCATTTTCTTTCACATCCCTTTATAAAGTATCTATCTTATTGCAACTTGCATTTTTTTTATCAATCACACTCTGACGTATAAAATACAGCCACGCCATGAGCTAAATAATCTATACCTTTAATTAAATTATTCAAGCACTAAAAAGTAAAAAGTTATATTTTTGTCTTGACTGCCGCAGAATAGAAGAGTATATTGAATAAAAAATCACGGAGTTAAAATGAGTGCTGCTGAAGTTTTTAATGTCGATTATCATATTGAAATGACTGATACCCCATCCGGACCATGCGCCGAAGTTACCGCCTGTCTTACTATGCTGAATCCGGAATCAACTATGATCATTGCTTCGCTTGAAGTTGATGCCATCGAACTTGTTCCAAGCGCCAAATTGAACTTTTCTTCGGACACTCCGCAGTGCAGAATGCCAAAAGTGAAAATCTTCCGTCCCGTTGCCGGACGCGAATACTGTTTTTCACTTTTTATCCATTTTGCCCGCGAGATTACTGAACTGAAAAAAAATGTGCGGCTGACTCCGTAAAGTCAACCGCATATTATCGGCAACTCTTTTCAGCTTTATTTTACTGATTCAACCACAATATAGGGGTAACTCCAGCCGGGTACGGAGAGCTTTTTGCCGGTAATCGTTATTTTTTTGCTGATATATTTACTTAAATCAACACCATTTTCTCCCGTGGCCGCCTGGGTATTGTGATCCGACCATTTGCTCCAGTCAACTTTTCCTGTATAGAGCACTGCCAGCGTAACAAGTTTGGAATTTTCCCGCGTTACCAGTGCATAGGCGGCACCAGTGGCAGCGGAATCCGTTTTCAGAATTTCACCCGACAAGGTTACATCTTCAGGATCACTGTTAAAGAATGCCCGCATCCGCTCAAAGCTCTTCGCCATATCCGTTGCAGAGGCAGGGTTTACCTTGGGAAGCTCCTCCTGATTCCTCTTATATGGAGGAACTGCATTGCTGTTGCCGTTAATCTTTTTATAGTCGTCATCGGAAACAGCAACATAAGCACTGTTTACATAAGCATAGAAACCATCCGGCGGAGTTATCTGGGTCCATTGCGGATGTTTGGTGCTAACAACTTTAACTGCGGTTCCAGATGGAACCACTCCGTAACTTTGATAATTTATCCCGGGACCGTAACGCAACTGTACACGCGTAATGGTTTTACCATCTTTTATGTATTCCGAAGATAAATAGGAATCAGCACTTTTAGGCAGCTTTATTTTAAACCATGATCCTTCTTCCCCAACTATTTCCACCTCTGTTCCACGCTTTAATTTGTCTACAACCCCGGCATTGGCTGCCGGAGAGATACGTACATTTAACATTTGAGGACGAGTCTGTCCTTTTACCACAATAGAGGCTGACGGCTGCTGCGGAGGCTCCGCTGCTGTCAGCACGAATGTTGCGCATAAAGCAACAATCGCTGTTAACATTTTCCGCATTTTTTATTCTCCTTTTTAAACAAATTATATGACATACAGACTATACTCTGGTTTTACTTTTTTATCAAATTGTGTTATGTTAAAAATGACTTTTTTTTGATAGGAGTACAAGGTGCTTTTTCGGGATTTTATAAGGTATCTGGAGCTGGAAAAACAGGCAAGTGTCCATACAGTGGCAAGCTATACAAGAGATATAGAACAGTTTACCGGTATTATCGGAATTGATCTGGAAAATTACACCGCATGGCAGGATATCGGATTGGACGAAGCAAGAGAGTATCTCTATCATCTGCGCGGTATGGGATTGGCTCCGGCAAGCGTCCGGAGAAAACTGGCCAGTTTGCGGGCAATGTGGCGTTTTATGCAGCGTGAAGAAGCAGTAAAACGCAACCCGTTTAAAGAGCTCTCATCTCCCAAAAAAAGCAGCGAATTGCCAAAGGTTCTGGCCGTAAATGCGGTGGATTCTCTTATCCGGGCTATTCCTTTATATTACGGGCAGGCTGTCGCGGACAACCGGATCAAAAATCAGGCCGCTGCTGAGTTCGCCGAATGCCGGGATCAGGCAATTACAGAGGTTATATATTCCGGAGGATTGCGTATAAGTGAAGCTTTGGGATTGGATTATCCTGATCTCGATATGATAGGTATGACCATAAAAGTACGCGGAAAAGGGGCAAAAGAGCGGCTTTCCGCTTTAGGGGGACCGGCAGGCAGGGCGTTGCGGCGCTATCTTAAACTCCGGGCGCATTATGTCAAAGGTCGGCGCGGGGATGGGGCTGTTTTTATCAATATGGACGGCGAACGGTTGACCGCCAGGAGTTATCAGCGCAACTTGAAGCATTATTTGCTTACTGCCGGGCTGCCGCCTGATCTTACACCGCATAAGCTGCGGCACTCTTTTGCTACTCACATGCTGGATGCCGGAGCTGATTTGCGCAGCGTTCAGGAGATGCTGGGACACAGTTCGCTTTCATCAACCCAGATCTACACTCATGTAAGCATTAAACGGCTGAAAGAGGTTTACTCGGAAGCCCATCCGCGGGCACGGCGTAAAAAGATGTGAAACGGATGATATATGAGCGAATATGAAAAATTAAAACTGCTTCATACTTCTGACTGGCATCTTGGTGCAACTCTGTGCGGACGCAGACGGTTGGATGAGGCTGAGGCGTTTGTCCGCTGGTTGTTGCAGCTGCTTGAAAAAGAGCAGATCAATATCGTGATCATCGCCGGAGATGTGTTTGATTCGGTTATGCCGGGCAATGCTGCCCAGGAGATATATTACCGATTCCTGGCGGAGGCGTCGGCGCTTCCTGATTGCCGGCATATTGTTGTCATAGGGGGGAATCATGATTCGCCTTCGCTCCTAGAGGCTCCGGCTGCACTGCTTGAACGGCTTAATGTCTATGTTACTGGTGAAGCATCTGAACATTTGACTGATGAGGTAATAGAACTGTGCAACCGGTCGGGCAGAGTTGAAATGCTGGTCGGGGCGGTGCCGTATCTGCGCGATCGCGATTTGCGTTCTTCTGCTGAAGGTGAGGCGTTTGCCGATAAAGAGCAGAATCTGCTTAATGGTCTTGTTAACCACTATTCCATAATAGGTTGTGAGTTGGAAAAACGGCGCCTTGACTCCGGAACTCCGGTTGTGGTTACCGGACATCTGTTTGCGGCCGGAGCATCTGGAAATAACGACGAGGGCGTCCGGGATTTGTATGTCGGTGGTTTGGCTGCTTTCCCCGGAAACGCTTTCCCTGCCTTCGCTGATTATGTGGCTCTGGGGCATTTGCATGCGGCACAGAAAGTCGGCGGAAGCGATTATATACGATACTCAGGTTCTCCTGTACCGGTAGGTTTTAATGAGTGCAAACGGCAGAAATATGTGAATGTCGTTGAATTCGAATCCGGCAGTTGTAAAATTATACCGCATGAGGTGCCGGTGTTCAGGGAATTATGCACCGTATCAGGCAATATGGCGGAAATAGAGGCGGGGCTGACGGAACTGCGTTTGAAGAACAGTCATGCCTGGGTCAGCGTTGAATATACTGGAGATGAACTGATCGCAGGTCTGCGGGATAAAGTCAATGCCATGTGTGAAGACGCGCCGTTTGAGGTTTTACGGATCAGAAACTCCGTAGCACAGACTTTCCATGATTTTGCCTGTCAAAATTATGAAGATCCGGCTGAACTGAACCCCAATGAGGTTTTTGAGCGCTTTCTGGAACTCCGGGCAATACCGGATGAGCAGCGGAATATGCTGAGAGAGGCTTATAGTGAGATCCTGTATGAATATCACAATGCCGGCAGTGATGGAGAGCTGAAATCATGAAGATCGAAAAGCTCAGATTGAAAAATCTTAACTCTATTTACGGCGGATATGAGATCGATTTTACCAATGACAGATTTTGTTCCGACGGGATATTTGCTATTGTAGGCCGTACCGGCGCAGGGAAAAGCACGATACTCGATGCGATAACTCTCGCTCTTTACGGTCAGACTCCGCGGCTTGGAGCAGTTACCGGCGAACGGAACGATGTTATTTCCCGCGGCAGTAACGAATGTCTGGCCGAGGTAGAGTTTTCATGTAAATATGGTCGATTCCGTGCAAGTTTCAGCCAGAAGCGTTCAACCAGATCAGGCGCAAAAAGATCATTTTCCATGTATAAACAGGAGTTGATCAATCTTGATAACGGCATGATTATAACCGCCAAACCGGCAGATTACCGGCGTAAAATTGTGGAAATTACCGGGCTGAATTTTGAACAGTTTACCAAGACTATGCTGCTTGCCCAGGGGAGATTCAATGCTTTTTTAGGTATGAACGGCGAAGAGCGTGCTGAACTTCTGGAAGAGCTTTCCGGTACTGAAATATATTCCGAAATATCCCGCCTTACTTACGAACGTAAGAAATCCGAGGCGGAGCAATTGGCCGCAATTGAACAGAATACCCGGGCTATTAATATTCTTTCCCAGGAAGAAGAGCGCGTATTAAGTGAAGAGCTGAATGCTGTTCGCGCTGAATCAGAAAATCTGACCAGACAGATAAACGCCAATCAGAAAATATTTGCATGGCTGGAGGAACTGGATAATCTGGAACGTAAATTGACAATGCTTGATTCCGCAGAACGTGAACTGAATGAGCGTAAAGAACTTTTTATGCCTGATGCTCTGCGGCTGGAAAGAGGGTGCTCTGCCAGAAATCTTGAGACAAAATATGTGAGAATTTCCAATATCAGGCACAGAATCGAAGCGACCGGGAAAAGTTTGGAATCTTCCAGAATTGAATTGGCTGGCGCAGAAAAGGAACTCACTTTACAACGGAAGGAAACCGCCGGAACCCGTATGAAATATGATGAGCTTGAAGCGGCATGGCGGCAGGAGAGTGAATTAATTGCCCGGGTGAGGACTCTTGATCAGGAGATCTCCGCATCGCTGGAACAGGAAAAAAGCAGGCGAGACAAACTTGCCGGGCTGGATTCCGAATTAAAAGATTGCGATAGAGAACTCAATAACATCCAAGCCGCAACTGCTGAATGGCGGAAAAAATTGACGTATGCGGAAAAGTTTCTGGAGAAACATATCTCCGAAACAGATTTAACCGAGAAAATAACTCAGGCAAAACTGTTTGATTCCAAGTTTGAAAATGCTCAAAATCAACTTGCCGTTTTAGAGCGGACACAGCATGAACTTAGTTTGACAATTGCCGCCAGAGAACGGGAATATGAGCAATTAATTAGAGAAGCAGAGAGTGTTTCTAAACAATCAGCCAACTTCAAACTTGAGATTGAACGCAGTGAAAATGCGTTGAAAAACACGCTGGCCGGTCGTCTGGAGCGGGAGTATGAAAATGAACTTGAATATTTGCGTAAAGAGTTGCTGTTGACCGCTAAAATCGTTAATTTTGAAGCCGAACGCAAACGTCTGGCCGATAATCAGCCATGCCCATTGTGTGGCGCCATCCATCACCCATTTGCAGATGGAAATATACCGGAGTTGGAACCGGTTCAGCAGAAGATCGCCTCTCTTGAGGCAAAAATCACACTGATAAAAGAATGTCACCGAAATATTGATAAAAATCAATCGGAATTGGCAGTTACCGGACAGAAACTCAATGGCATAGATTCAAATATACAGCGGTTGGAGAATGATATCGCTGTCCGGAAAAAAGAGTACAATGCGAACATTGCGTCAATAGAAAAATTGAAAAATGGGATGAAAGAGATAACTGATAATCTCTTTGCCTTGTCTGCTGATATTGATATGGATATTGCCTGTCCGGAGCAGATAACTACTGCGCTTATGGGGTTACGAGAGCAACTTTTTTATCAGCAGGAATGTCAGAAGAAGTATTCGGCTATGCTTGGCGAAACCAATACCCGGATTGCCGCTTTGACTGTATTGATAGAGGAAAAAAAACGCAGCCGCAAGTCTCTGGTTGACTCAATGCAGGAAGTCGCCGCTAAGCTGGAAGAACAGCGTTCGCTGCGCAGTAATCTGTATGGAGCTAAATCTCCTGATGCCGAAGGGGCAAGATTTTCCGCTATTATGATTGATGCGAGGGAATGTTGTGAAAATATGGCGGCGGCGGAGAATAAAATCACAGAAAGGGTAAATATTCTAACCGGCAGGATCAGGGAGCTTGAACGCACGTTGACTGAAGATATAGCGGAGTTGCCACAGTTGGAGGCGGAATGGAGTGAGAGCTTGCAGTCGGCCGGGTTCCATTCTGAAGAGGATTTTTCTCATTGTCTGCTTGATAATGAGGAGTTTGAATTGTTATCAATCCGCAAAGCCGACCTCGATAAAACAGGGCTTGAACTTAAAGGACAACGTAAGAGCGTTGAGGCATCCTACCGGGAATGTGTTACTCAATATTCTGAGCGACCTTCAAAGGAGGAAATTGCCGGAAAACTTCAGCTCGAACGCGATGCACTCAACCGGGCATTGGCACATTCTGGCGCGTTAACTCAGAAGTTGGCAGATAATGAGACCGCAAAAGTCCGATTTAAAAACGAATGCGAAAAATTGCAGAACGCCAGAGATAATTTTGAGAAATGGCGGCTTTTGGATGAACTTATAGGTGGATCGGATGCTAAAAAATTCCGCAATTTCGTTCAGGGATTGACATTTGATTTGTTGATAAAACATGCCAACCGCAATCTGTTGCGGATTGCGCCGCGTTATCTTTTACAGCGGGCGCCAGACGCAATATTGGAGTTGAATGTGATAGACAGCGAACAGGCAGGAGAGATTAGAACTGTAAAAAGCCTTTCTGGCGGAGAAACTTTTCTGGTTAGTCTGGCATTGGCACTTGGATTGTCGGATATGGCAGGGAAAAATACTAGAATCGACTCCCTGTTTCTCGATGAGGGATTCGGTTCATTAGACGGGGAAACACTTGATTCAGCTCTGACCGCTTTGACCGTTCTGGCTGGCGAGAATAAACTTATAGGCGTGATTTCTCATGTCGGCGGATTGCAGGAAAGATTGTCCACCATTATATCGGTTATTCCCGTGGGCAGCGGACGCAGCAGGATTTCAGGCCCGGGATGCCGGAACTTTAATTGAGCTTCAACAATCTTTTATGTTCGCGTAATTCCGCTTCAGAAAAACGCATTTTGAGCAATTTAGCCGGATTGCCGCCGAAAATCGCATATTCCGGCACATCACAGGTTACTACCGCACCAGCCGCAATTATTGCCCCATTGCCAATCGTTACGCCGGAGAGAATTATCGCTCCATGCCCGATCCAGACATCATTGCCGATGTGGGTGATGAATTTATCTCCACGCCCGGAGTCCCATATAGTCTCCCCTGGAATGTTGAATCTGTGATCGTCACGACCCACCAATGCAACATTACGCGCGAGAAGAACCGAGTCTCCTATCTCTGCGTCGCACTCTATTACACAGCCGGGGCCGAACTGTACACGGTTGCCTAAAATAATATGGCGGTGCGGCGACCAGAGCCTGACACTCCAGGGAATCCTGATCATTCCGCACCGCTTCACCCACCGGCAACGGAGGTGAAAGTAGAGAAATGTACGGCAACTGTTGGCAATCCGGCGGATTTGCCGGATTACCCAACTTTTTCCTGGACAACTGTTCTTTTCTGTGCCGGAAACTGCCGTCATTTTATCGTATTTTTTTTATTTTATTTCTGATTCATCGCCTGGCAGACGGTAATCGCCGCTACGCCGAAAATATCTTCCGCCACGCAGCCGCGCGACAGGTCGTTCAACGGCTTGGCCAACCCTTGCAGAATCGGGCCGTAAGCTCCGGCTCCCGCCAGACGCTGTACCAGTTTGTAGCAGATATTGCCGGCATTCAGATCCGGGAATATCAGTACATTGGCTCCGCCGTTCAGCGGTGAACCCGGCGCTTTGCTGGCGGCTACTTTGGGTATTAACGCTGCATCGCCTTGAAGTTCGCCGTCGGTAATGATATCCAGATTTTCCTTCTGAATTTTTTCTTTGAACATTTCCGTTGCGGCAATAACCTTGTCCAGCAGCTCATGCTTGGCACTGCCTTTGGTGGAGAAAGAGAGGAACGCCACTTTCGGAGTTCTGCCAAGCAGCGCACGGTAAGTTTCGCTGGTGGCAGTAGCAATATCTACCAGCTGTTCAGCTGTCGGATTCGGATTAACGCCACAGTCGGCGAAAAGCAATACATTGTCTCCCGACGGTGTTGGCTGTTTCAAATCCATTACAAAGCAACTGCTGCCAATCTTGATGCCGGGAGCAGTGCCAATGCACTGAAAGGCTGCACGCAGCATATCCGCAGTGCTGGAAATACTTCCGGCAACCAAACCATCCACCATATTGGAGCTGGTCATCATGGCACCGAAATAAATCCGGTTTTCCATAGCTTTGCGTCCGGTTTCAAGCGTAGCGCCTTTTGCCGCACGCTTGTCTGCAAACTTTTGCGCAAATTCTTCAAACTGCGCTGATTTTAAATAATCCAAAGCAATGAATTTTCGTTCCGTTATGCCAGCAGCCGCACAGGCGGCATTCAATTCGGCATCACTGCCAAGTACTACCACTTCGCGGGCCACATTCTGTTCTATAATCATATTGGCCGCAGCTACTACTCTGGGATCCTGGCCTTCCGGGAGTACCAGCTTCTTGCCGCCCTGTTTGGCTTTGGCAATAAAAAGATCCAACGCACTCATGATATTAATTCGCTTTCTGTGCTTTTTTCGGGTTCAAATGAACATCTTCAAGTTTCAGTGTATCAACTACACTGCGGGCGATCATCAATTCCTCATCCGTCGGCATAACAACAACTTTGGTTTTGCTTTCCGGAGTGGAGATTGTGCCGATTTTGCCCAAAGTTGTTTCATTAGCTTCAACATCCAGCATCACACCGAGACAGGCAAGCTTTTCCACAACTTTGCGGCGAACATAGTTGCTCCATTCGCCAACGCCACCAGTGAAGACGATTACATCCGCTCCGCCAAGAAGCGTAAAGTAGGCCCCAATATATTTTACCAGACGACGGGTGAACATCCGGCGCGCACGCAGAGCCTGCTGGTCGCCATTCATTTCCGCCGCTATAATGTCACGCATGTCACTCGATCCAATACCACCAACTCCGAGCAGACCGCTCTTCTTGTTCAGCAATACGTCGATCTCTTTGGTGGAGTGACCCAATTCAACCAGCCGCAGAACTACTGCCGGATCTATATCGCCACAACGGGTTCCCATTACCAGCCCTTCCAATGGGGTGAGCCCCATTGAGGTGTCAACGACAACCCCGTTATTGATCGCCGCAATACTGCAACCGTTGCCAAGATGGCAGGTGATCATCTTCAACGTTTCAAACGGACGGTCAAGATAGGCTCCGGTAGCCTTGGCTACAAAGTTGTGACTGGTACCGTGGAAACCGTAACGGCGAATACCGTATTTTGTATAAAGTTCATAAGGCACCGCATAGAGAAATGCTGCCGGAGGCATTGTCTGATGAAACGCTGTATCGAATACCGCTACATTCGGCACTCCGGGGAAGATCTCTTCGCACGCGGTTATACCGGCCAGGTTGGCAGGATTGTGCAAAGGAGCCAAAGCAATACAGTCGGTAATAATGGATTTTACTTCGTCATTTACCAATACCGGACGGTTGGCACGTTCCCCGCCATGTACAACACGGTGTCCCACAGCTTCAATCTCACTCGTGCTTTTAATTACTCCAATTTCCGGATCAACCAGTTTATTCAGAATTGCCTTGATCGCATCAGCAATAGTTTTGATATCACGACGCACTTCTTCGTATTTCTTGTCATCTCGCTTGTAGATGAGGTTCGGATTTTCCAAGCCAAGCCGTTCAACCTGCCCTTTGGCCAGAACCATCTCATGCGCCATGCTGTACAGAGTAAATTTTACCGAGGAACTCCCGGCATTCAATACTAATACTTTCATTTTATTTTCCTTACTGCTCTACTTCTTACGGAATACAATCCGGCCTTTGGTCAGATCGTAAGGAGACATTTCCAGAGTAACCGTATCCCCTGGAAGTATTCTGATAAAGTTCAACCGCATTTTGCCGCTGATATGGGACATGATAATGTGTCCGCCGGGTATCTCCACCTTGAACATGGTGTTCGGCAGCAACTCTTTGACTACGCCGTCAACCCTGATTACATCGTCTTTGGCCACGTTAAAATCTCCGGAGTTTCTTCTGTTATTAATACCAAATGCTCAAAGTGAGCAGACCATTTGCCATCGCAGGTGCGAACTGTCCAACCGTCACGTTCGGTCTTTACTTTCCAAGTTCCAAGATTGAACATCGGTTCAATCGCCAGTACCATTCCAGGTACCAGCTGCGGCCCTTTGAACCGGCTCTGGAAGTTTGGCACTTCCGGCGGTTCATGCAGCTTTATTCCACAACCGTGACCAACATAATCACGCACTACTCCGAGCTTGGCCTTGATTGCCGTCTGCTCCACCGCCCGTGATATGTCACCAATATGATTGCCCGCCAACGCCTGCTTTATACCATTCATCAACGCTTCTTCTGTGGTGGCCAGCAGATGCTCAACCTGACTGGATACATGCCCTAAAGGTACTGTTCTGGCAGTATCTCCGGTTGCACCGTTGATCTCCACCCCCACGTCAAGACTGACAATGTCACCCTCACGAAGAACTCTGCTGTCAACACCAATCCCGTGAACAACTTCGTCGTTTACCGAAATACACACATTACCGGGATAACCGGCATAGCCTAAGAAACTGCTTCTGCCACCGGTCTGGGCTATCAGGCGCCCGGCCAGAATATCCACATCCTTGGTCGTCATACCGGGTTCAATGAGCTTTGCCAGCTCATCCCGTACCACTGCTGTGGCCTGCGCCGCAATACGGATACGGGATATCTCTTCCGGCGTGTGGATGATTACATCTCTTGCACTGACCATATCAAGCCGATTCAACTGTTATGCCAATGCGGCAAGCAGCTGCTCCAGTTTTTCCGGAACTTCTTCTTTGTCAATATCAACCAGAAGTCCGCGTTCACGATAGTAGTCGATCAAAGGCTGCGTGTTCTTGTAAAATACCGCCAAACGCTGCTGCGCAGTTTCCAGCGAATCATCCGGACGCTGATAAAGTTCACCGCCGCAGACATCGCATACGCCTTCAACTTTCGGCTTCTTGCTGATCTTATTGTAAATTTCACTGCAGCCGCGGCAGGAAAGACGGCTGGTAAGACGGGTGAGGATTACTTCATCTTCAACCACAATGTTTACTACAGCATCAAGTTTTTTATTCAATTCGGCCAGTACTTCAGTAAGTTTTTCCGCCTGAGCAATTGTGCGCGGAAAGCCGTCAAGAATAAAACCATTCGCACAGTCAGGCTGGGCAAGACGATTGCGAACCATGCCGCAGACAATGTCGTCAGAGACCAGACCACCGGCTTTCATAATGCCGGCTGCTTCACGACCCAACGCAGTGTCGCGCTTGATTTCATCCCGCAGCAGATCGCCGGTAGAGATGTGTGCCAAAGGTTCAACTTCACGCAATGCTGCCGCCATGGTTCCTTTGCCGGAACCCGGCGCCCCAAGGAAAATGAGATTTCTTTTGCTGATCGCCATAGTTATGTTTCTCCTTAAAAATAAAATTACGGTTATTTAACCAATATTTTTAAACACTCTTCAACTGCTTTATCACGCGGAATTTCCACTTGAGTACCGTCAGACATATTCTTAAGTACTACACTGCCGGAGGCAAGTTCATTGCTGCCGGTTATCAATGCAATATCTGCTTTTAGCCGGTCGGCTGTACGCATTTGCGACTTCATCGACTTC
The DNA here is from genome assembly GCA_944392655.1 of uncultured Victivallaceae bacterium. GTDB lineage: Bacteria > Verrucomicrobiota > Lentisphaeria > Victivallales > Victivallaceae > CALXXL01. The sequence continues at coordinate 20,439 of CALXXL010000003.1, read as the reverse complement.
GCTTCAACCTCAGTAACTGCCACTAAACCGGCTTTTCGCAGCGCCGCTGCCAATTTGAGATTGGCCGGAACGGTCTCTTCGCCAAGGCTGACAAGATATACCACCTTGCCTTTGTCCGACGGAACATCAACTTTCAGCGCTTCCTGAGCCATCAGCAGCCGTTCCATGCCGGCCGCAAAACCTACCCCGATAACCGGACGGTTCTGCTCCGGCAGATACAATTCATAACGACCGCCTCCGGCAATCGCACTCTGGCCGCCAAGCCCCCAGTGACTGACTTCAAATACCGTGTGAACATAGTAATCCAGACCACGTACCAGAAGCGGATCATGCACATATTCTATACCAAGTGCATCCAGTGCCGTGCATACCCGTTTAAAGTAATTCTTGGATTCTTCAGTAAAGAAATCAAGATAATCCGGTGCTTTGGCAATAATTTGACGGCATTTTTCCTGTTTGCAGTCCAGTATACGCCATATATTGCCGCTTAAACGGTTGGCGCAGTCTTCACACATTTCACCAATATGGTTGACGAAATATTCTTTCAGCGCTTTTGCTGCATCAACCCGATCCGCCGCTACTCCGCGGGTGTTGATTGACAGCTTTGCATCGGTTATGCCAAGCGAATTTAACAGATCCATCAGCATCGCAATACATTCAGCATCCAGCTCCGGAGCAATTCTGCCTACATTTTCCACCCCTATCTGGTGAAACTGGCGCCTTCTGCCTGCCGCAGGACGCTCTCCGCGGAACATCGGTCCATAATAATAAACCCGTTGTTCAACTCCATTGAGCACATCGGTATTTAATAGTGCACGCATAACTCCTGCCGTCCCTTCCGGACGGAGAGTAAGACTGCGCCCGCCGCGATCCTCAAAGGTGTACATCTCCTTGCGCACAACCTCGGTTTCCTCTCCCAGACCGCGATGGAATATCTCGGTATATTCAAATATCGGAGTACGCAGTTCGCCGAAGTTGTAACTGGAAAAAACTTTCTGCGCCGTACGTTCAATGTTTCTCCATTTCGGCGCTTCTTCCGGAAAAATATCGCTGGTTCCGGGCGGCGGTGCGAATTTTGCCATTTATAACCTCTTTAATCTAAAACTATTAAAACTTTTTTCACTGCAGATGTCTCATTATGAAAACAAAATTGCGCCAAGCGATACCACTTGACGCAATGTGTCACTCTATTTTTTTACTGCCTGCAACACAATGAAACCTGTTTCTTACTGGAAACGTTTCGGGTTGAGCTTTTCTACTTCTTCTTTGAGCTCTTTGCCGGCACGGAATTTTACCACTGCACGTTCCGGGATGATGACTTCATTCTGCGGCTGGTTGGGGTTGCGGCCTTTGCGGCTCTTGCGGACTTTTATTTCAAAAACGCCGAAGTTGCGGAGTTCTATGGTGTTACCATTTACCAGTTCGTCTGCGATATAGTCAAGGGTCTTCTGCACGACTTTGGCAACATCACTTTGAATCAGATCCACTTCTTTGGCAATTTTAACTACCAAATCTCTTTTTGTCATCTTTTTTACCTCGTTATATTGAAAATGTTAAATGTTCAGCATCATGCGTGGGATTTTCATATCCTGATTTATATAAAATACTTTCAAATTGAAAATTGTCAAAGAAGAATTGCCATTTTTTTACTATTTTTGTTAAGGTAAACACCACTGCAATCATCATGGTGTTTCGCGTTAGTCCGAAGTGAAAAAATTGGATTATGTCAAAAAAAGCTGTATATTGTAAAATAAAATATAAACCCAAAAAAAACAGAACGGAACCTTACTGCTGATGAATATCGCCAGAGTGATTGTTGATCTCTCTTTGGATCGATACTTTGATTATATTATTCCGGAAGAATTGATTGCCGAAATCAAGCCGGGGTCTCAAGTGCTGGTTCCATTCGGACACAGCAGACGGTTGGGATTCGTGACAGCTCTGGTCGAAACGCCGGACACCGCAAATAAGTTGAAACAGATTGCCGCACTGCCGCCCAATAAAACGTCTATTCCGGAAAAACTGCTCCGCCTGAGCGAATGGATGGCACATTATTACTGCACTTCTATGGAATGTGCAGTGAAAACTCTGCTGCCAGGAGCTGTACGGAAAGCCAGCATAAAAGAGAAAATGATTAAAGTTTTTTCTTTAGCGGAGCCTCAGCCGGAAAAAGCTCTGAAAACCGAAAAGCAACGCCGGGTTATTCAATTTTTGAAAGATGAAAAATCAGCTGCGTTAAAGATGATTATGACTATGACCGGATGCGGCGCATCGGTGGTAACACGCTTGGTGGCAGATGGATTTCTTGCTGTCAGCGAAGAACGCAGTTTCCGCAATCCGTTTACCGAAGAGGTTATGCCCGATCAACCACTGACGCCTACCGGCGAACAGCAGGCCGCACTGAACCAGTTCGACCGTATGCTTTCAGGCGAGGAAAAGCGCCGCGTCATGCTGCTCTTCGGCGCAACTAACAGCGGAAAAACTGAAGTTTATTTACAGGCGATTGCAAAAGTTATCGCTCAGGGGAAAGCTGCGATCGTGCTGGTGCCGGAGATAGCTCTCACTCCGCAGACGGTACGCCGGTTTCGCGCCCGTTTCGGCGATGAAGTCAGCGTTATGCACAGCCGTTTGAGCGAGGCAGAACGCTTTGATCAGTGGACAAGAATGCGCAGAGGAGAGGTGAAAATTGCCATAGGTGCAAGATCGGCTCTTTTTGCTCCATTTGACAACCTGGGACTCATAATTGTAGACGAGGAGCATGAAGGCAGTTATAAACAATCCGAGTCTCCCAGATATAACGCAAGAGATGTGGCTGTTGTACGGGGAAAAATGGAGAATGCCATAGTAATACTTGGTTCGGCAACTCCATCTATAGAATCATTTTACAACGCTGAATCCGGAAAATACCTGCTGTGCGAGATGAAGTCCACCGCCGGGTCGGCCGTTCCACCGGTAATGACGGTGGTTGATCTGCGCATGGGGGCGGAGGAATACGCCGGAAATAGTGAAAAAAAAGAAGACGGCGATCCTGCCGGGCCGCATTCAAAACTCTTTTCCCCCATGCTTGTAAATGCAATACATGAACGGCTTGCCGCCAGAGAACAGACCATTCTTTTTCGCAATATGCGCGGCTTCTCACGCGAAATGAGATGCGAAGCATGCGGTTTTGTGCCAGGATGTCCGGACTGCTCCGTTTCGTATGCTTATCATAGGCGTGAAGGGGTGCTGATCTGTCATATGTGCGGCAACACCATGCCTGCTCCCGAGCGTTGTCCGCAATGCGGCGCGGAGGGAATCCGTTATCCCGGCAGCGGAACTGAAAAGATTGAAGCGATGGCGCATTTGCTCTTTCCGAATGCCAGAATAGGACGTATGGATTCAGACTCCATGCGAGGGGTTGATGCTCATGAAACGATGCTGAACCGGATGCAGCGAGGCGAGATAGATATTCTTATCGGAACTCAGATGATCGCCAAAGGGATCCATATACCCAATATAACTCTGGTCGGTGTAATTAACGCTGATCAGGGACTTTATATTGAGGATTTCCGGGCGGCGGAAAGAACATTTCAGCTGCTTACCCAGGTGGCTGGACGTGCCGGACGCGGTGATTTGCCGGGAGAGGTGATTATACAGACATTTTCGCCGGGCAATGATGCGATAACTCTGGCTCTGAAAAACGATTATCGCGGATTTTATCAGTATGATACCGCAGTACGGCAGTTGTTGAATTACCCTCCGTTCGGGCACATGATAATTCTTCATATTCGCAGTGAGGACGAAGCTGTATGCCGGGAATGCGCTCTTTATTGCCGGCATGAACTGGAGAGTGTGTTGAATGACTCGGTAATTGTCACCGATCCTCTGCCGTCACCGGTGGAGAGAATAAAAGGGAAGTTCCGTTATCAAATTGTAATTCGCGGTGAACGTTTGAAAAGATTGCGGGAAAAGTTGCGGAGTCTGGCATTGACCCGTTATCCCGGAGCTGAAATTTATGTGGATGCTGATCCGCAGAATTTGATGTAGGTAAAAAAAACGGCGGATATACCGCCGTTTTTTTTACCGTAATAATTTATTTTTCCGGTTTTATAACTATTATTGCGTAACCATCATAAGTTACAGTGAATTCATCTCCTTCTCCGGATGATAATGTTCCGCCAATCGCCGACAACTCCGCCTGGTACGGCATGGTGATTACGGCAGTTTGTCCATTGGATTTATTGTCGTAATTTACCAGTGATACCAGATAATGACCAAGTTTATTCTTCTGAATATTCACAACTGTACCGAAAGGCACGGCTACTTTTACCGGGGCATTTTCTGTCAGTGCTTTTTCAGTGACTATTCTTATAATCTCTTCATGCTGCGGTTTTAACAACCCGGATAAGCCGTTTTCAGGAATTGCGGTTATAACCTGACCGAAATCAGCTTCCTCAGTGCTGTAACATACGCCTTTACCATAAGGATTACAGCCGAGCTTGACTCCGTTTACATCGATGATCTCCGCCGGAGCCATAGTTGAGTCGGCGCCGTTGCGTCCGCTTATATCAGCTAAAGCCCATTTGTCACGCGGCTGATTCCATTCGTCACGGCTGCCGGTATTGCCGGTAATGAACAGAGTGCCGCCGTTTTCAACATATTTTTTCAGCACAGCGGCATCTTTGTCGGAAATGGCGAAGGCATCGGTAAGAATCATCGCTTTGTAGGGGATTTCATCCATGTCACGCAAGGTTTCCAGATAGCGTACATCTGTCGGTATCCCGAACCCGGCAATACCGGAGTAGGTTCCGGAAAAGTCAATGTAGTATTTGCTGTTGGAACGGTTTTGCGGAACAAGCGTGGATATTGTACGCTCCGAAAGCAACAGCGCCACCGGATTTGCCGACTGACGTCCGGCGAGTTCCGGTTCGATTGATTCAATTTTGCCAAAAATATCGCACACAATTGGCCAGTAGGCCAAGTCCCAGGTCTCGGCTATTTCCATACCGTTGTCGGTCTTGCCGATCTGCCCGTCGTTTAAAGCCCAGAAAAAGTTGGGATCACGATATTTTGCACAATAAAGCAGCGTCCAGATGTGAATGCCGTCAGCCCATACCAGCCCATTTATCATTGAACGTTCAAAATTGCGCGGGGTTTTACAGGAATAACCAGCTCCCGGCCACATTATAACTTTGCCGGACGAGGCGCTTTTCAGCAGTTGCAGCGATATTGATTCCCGAATTGAGCCATTGTCATATAAGTCCGTTCCCATATATGGCATGGCTTTGCCCATGGAGATATAACTGGCATCCATAACATTACGCGCCATCATATCCATGCAGACAATGGAAGCCAGTAACCCATCCTGTTTTACTGTGTTATATAAGTTGCGGAAATGCTTTGCCATTAGGTCGGCTTTGAATTGCTGGTATTCGATGTATTGAACCCAGTCGGTTGCAGTTTCAGGAACTTTACCAGCTGGAAAAGGCGTTGTGTCAAGCAGAGGCAAGGAGAGTTGTTCCAGCTCTGTGTTGCGCTGTGCGGCAAATTCACGGTAAGCTGCCATATAGCCGGCATTATTGGCCAGAGGTTCATAACCTTTTTCATTGTCAGGTATAATCGGTTCGTCTATCTGAATGCCGATGAAATTGTGCATCTTGGCGTATTCGGAAACAAAGTCACGGTAATCTTCAATGACCTTTTCTGAATTGCCGTAATAGGTGGTGGAAATAATGTCACCATTATCAAATTTATCCCCATCTGCCCACACTAAAAATGGAACTCCGGTATACCGGTCAAACGTTCTGATCTGTTCAACTTCATCCGCATATCCACCGGGACGTCCGATCACAATGGAGTATAGATTCGCGTGGGCTTCGGCAGCCATTTTGCCGAGATGTTCATAATCGTAATATTGTCCCGGATGTTTCAATCTGTCCACACCCCAGAGAATATCAGTTATGTCAATTGCACGGATAAATTGGTCTGTGTCCGCCGGATTTACCGGCTTTTCCGCAGAGCGGTATTCCAGATTTTCTGTATATGGAGCTGTCTGATTGATAAATGAGTCTATCTTCTCATTTGCGCTTGATTCAAATTGCAGGATATCGCGGTGCAGCTGGTCAAGACGTTGGGCGAGCGCAGGATTTTCATCGCTGGCGGCCGGAACGTTCTGAAGGTAGGATTCCGGAATCTTTAACGTAAAGTTGGATGTGCCGACCTTGGGGAACGGATTGGCACCGGAGAAGATTTGATGTCCGAAAACAGAAATTTTGACCGGGGCGGCAGCTCCACCTTTGTCATGGTCAAATCCGGTGATGGTCAATACCGCATCTCCGGGAGGAAGCGGATCTGGCAGTTGGAAGCGTGATACTGCAATATAAGAGGCAGATTTCCGCCCGTACACGACGAAGCAGTCCACCGGACCGCCGCCATTATCATAGCCCTGTATCGGTCTGGCTCCGGTAAATGAGTTGAGCGGAATTTCAATAGTGGTGCCGTTACTCCAGCTGATTACGAATTTACAGAAGCCGGCCCAGTCATAATAGGTTGCCGGGGCATCAACCAGATTCTCAACCGCCAGAAAATAACTGTCAAACGGATATGCCAGATGCAATTCATAACGCAGATTTTTACGCACAGAATCGAGTTTTGCATAATCCTGCCGTAATTCCTCCTGCAACTCCAGACCATCTTTTAACAGTTCGCCAGGAATATCTCTGCCTTGCGCTGTTGCCTCCTGCAGATCGTAACACTCTATGTCCAGTTTTGAGCCGGTATCGTAATAGACTTTATCCAGCAAATGACCGTATTCAGAATAGCGCATCAGATTGTCTTTGTACGAGACTTTTGAGTCGTCAAATTCATTTTCTGACGCGGCAACCAGTAAGACGCTTAGCGCCATTGAGCCAATCATCGAAAATAATTTCATCTATGAATCCTTTCAATAAATTTAATTAATTTAACTCAGGCGTATCGCAGAATTCCACGTCATCTGAATTTAAATGATGAAGTTCAAATACGATAATCTCATTTTCCCCTTTTTTCAGCAGAGGCCACGGTATATACAAGGTGTTTCCCGGACCGATATTCCAATAGCGGCCAATGTTGAATCCGTTAATCCAGACAACCCCTTTTGTTCCCGGAAAACGCAGGAAGGTATCTGCAAGAGTTTCCGCGTAAAATATGCCGCGGTAAAATGACGGTTGATTATCTTCCATCTTCAACGGTTTGAATTTGATATCATTCAAATTGGTCAATTCGAGATTCCAGGTCTTAAAACCACATAACTTCTGCCAACATGAGCAGACTCCTTTCGGCAGACCTTTTACATCACGCCCGGTTTGCGGACCGTAATTGATCCGGCCGGTATTCTCAACCAGCAGATCCAGCGTCGCCTCGCGTTTCTCTTTAAGAGAAAAGTTGATTTTGCGATCCTGGTCATTACGGAAAACAGTGCCTAAATATTTACCGTCGAGGTAGGCGCATACCCGGTCACGAACTTCCGGAAAATACAGAAATTCATCTCGTGGTCCGGAAATAGTTGTGCGATAGTGAATAAAACCGTAATTTTGGCCGCACTCTTCCATCGTTGGAGGAAAAATCGATTCTGACGGAGTCGCAAGATTATCCAGTTCGTCAAACAGTTTGGCGCTTTGAGTCAGTTTTATTTTCCCGAAACTTTGTTTGGGCGACGGTTCTGGCGTTCCCGTAAATGCCTCCGGAAAATGTTTCTTTATTACCTGTTGGAAGGCAAAATATTTCGGGGTGGGATCGCCACATTCAGAGAGCGGAGAGTCGTAATCGTAGCTGGTTACGGTAGGCGCATAATCGTCCGGTTTTTCCCCCAAGCCGTTCGCTCCAGCCATGAAGCCGAAGTTAGTTCCGCCGCAAAACATATAGAAATTTACCGACCCACCGCAGGAGAGTATTTCATCCAGAGCTGCCGCCGCGTCTTCCGGGGTGCGGGTATGATGCTGTTCGCCCCAGTGGTCAAACCAGCCATTCCAGAATTCCATGCAGAAAAGGTGATCATCCGGCCGGTATTCCAGACCTTTGGCAAAAGCGGTTTTGGCATTGCTCCCAAAATTCAACGTCTGCCATACACCTGGAATAGTACCGCCTTGAATAGAACCGTCTCCCGGACCGTCGGCGGTAAATAGAGGTACGTCAATTCCATTGTTCAGGAAAATTTTACGTACCTCTTCCATATAATTATGATCACAGGCAAAGCTGCCGTATTCGTTTTCTATTTGCGCCATAATTATCGGACCGCCATTAGTGTACAGATATTTTTTCAAACGTGGCAGCAATTGATCGAGATAACATTTTACTGCTGCAAGAAACTGACGGTTCATAACCCGGAACTCAATGCCTGGAATGTTCATCAGCCATGGCGGCAGACCACCGTTGTCCCACTCCGCGCAAATATACGGTCCGGGACGGACTATCGCGTACATTCCGGCAGCTTTGATCTCCTCAAGAAAACGCTCAATATCAAGATCTCCAGAGAAGTTGAACTTGCCCTGCTGCTGTTCATGAAGGTTATGGGCAAAATAGGTTTCAATAGTATTTAAACCCATCTGCTTAGCTTTTAAAATACGGTCACGCCATTGCTCTGGACGTATTCTGAAATAGTGGATCGCACCGGATAAAATCCTGGTCTCCCGGCCATCTATATACAGTTTGCCTGAAGTCATCTCGACATTGTTCATTTTATTCTCCTGAAAATATAATATTTCTCTATCTGGAAAAAGATAATTTTTATGTTTTGTCAAAATAGCACTTTCTATAACAAATTCAATCTAAGTTATAAGCTCAAAAACGGTAAAATAGTGATATTTTTTCTTTTAATCGTTTCAAAAACATTTTCCTACTTGAAAAAGAGCGGAAATACTGGTAGTTTATAAAATTTTTATCCTCAGAGATAGATTGAGGTGAAAATAAGGAGATGGAATGATAAAATATAAATTGATCAGTTTCTTTATGTTGTCGGGTATGACCGCAATATGTCCTTTGGCGAATGGATTTGATGATTTCGAAAATTATACCGGAGTCGAGACTCTTAAGAAGAATTATGTTGTATTTGACGCCAATAATCCATTCCCGGAGCTCTGTTCTCTGACAAGAGAGGAGGGGAACCAGTTCGCCTCTTTTGGGGCTATAGAGCAGACTTATGCGGTGTTTATGCGGGAAATAAAATTTCCGCCCGGCCATAGAAACTCTGCACTTAAATTGAAATTGCGCGGATGCGCCGGAGAGTGCGACCCAATTACTGCAATAGTTACATTACGTCCGGAAAAAGTTGGCGATAATATTGCGGAACAGCGTTTTTTACTGCCGGTTAATGAGTGGTGCGAGGTAAAACTCGATTGTCCGGAACTGTTGAATTTTGATTCATGTGTATTATTGATTTCATGGTTTACTGAGCCGGGCAAACCAGGTAAACTTGATGTTGATGAGTTGGAATGGGATGTGTCGGAGAAAGCAGCAATGATTGAAGATTTTAAGAATCGTTTGGTGGATGACTTTTCAACTTATAACAGCAGTGAAGAGCTGAAGAAGGTATATAACACCGGATTGGGAGAAATAGCTCCTGCCGGTGTAGCATTGGGAGAATATGACGGTAAAAAGGTGCTTGAATTATCTTCGTGCCATGGAAAAATGGAATCAGCAGCCTGGCGCATGGTAAAAAACAGTGCCGGAAAAGGCAAGGCCGGAGGAATAAGTTTATCGTTGGCGGATATAAATATTCAGCCACGCAGCGGCGTGGTATATATTTCATTGCGTGAAAAGATCGACTCAGACGATCTTGCGGTTTTGAAAATCGACAATTATGACCGGCAGCTGGATACATATACACTATATTGTCCTGAGTTGGCGGATATGGATGAGTTTGTTGTCGTATTCAGTACTTTCAGCTGCGACCGTGAAGAGTATAATGTCAGTAAAGAGTTGTTTGATATTTATGGAGGCAAAGCAGTAAGCACCACGCTTGGCTATCCGGTAAGGGTCGCGATAACCGATTTGCAGATATTAACTCCAGATGAAACGGTTAACATAATTCCGCGTCCGGAAAAGATGGAGTTCGGCCGCGGGCAGTTTATTTTGAGCAGAAAAGCTGCGATTGTAGCTGAAGATGAAGCGGAGAATCGTCAGGCTGAATACTTGCGGCAACTCCTGACTCCGGCAACCGGATATACGCTGCCGATAATCTCCCCCGCCGGGGCAGCAGAATTTTCAACTCCGATTGTACTTGATATCAAGCCGGAGATTGACGGGGTCGGAGAAGAAGGATATAAGCTGAATATAACTCCTGAGCAAATTGAGATTTCCGCGATCACCGAGCGCGGAATCTTCTACGGTATTCAATCTCTGCGGCAGTTGTTCCCTCCAGAGATCGAAAGAGGGATATTTAACAGCCGTGTCTGGCGCTTGCCGGTTTTGACAATAGTGGACAATCCTGCATTTGAGTGGCGCGGAATGCATCTGGATACCGCACGGCATTTTATGTCCAAAGATTTTATATTCCGCTTTATCGACATGCTCGCGGAGATGAAAATGAATCGTTTTCAGTGGCACTACAATGATGGCGTTTCGTGGTCGATAGAGATTGATGCGTTGCCAAAATTGATTGAAATTGGTGCGTGGCGCGGTGGCGAAGCCGGAGGATATTATACTGCTGAAGATGTGCGGGAAATCGTCGATTACGCCAGAAAACGGTTTATTACGGTTATTCCGGAAATCGAAATGCCAACTCATGCAAATGCCGCGTTGGCGGCATATCCGGAATTTTCATGTCAGAGAGATATTCCGTTTGAAGGAAGAATAAATACTCCGGAACATTTCATCCGGCCATATTATGGTCGCACATACTGTGCCGCCCAGGAGGAGACATATGAGTTTATTGAGAAATTGATCGTTGAGAACATCAAGTTGTTTCCGGACTCGGAATATCTTCATTTGGGTGGCGACGAGTTACCGGCTGATTTATGGAATGCCTGTCCGAAGTGCAGCGCTTTTATGAAAGAAAATGGCTGGGATGCCTATGGCTTGCAGGCATATTTTACCCGGAGAGTTGAGGCGATCGCGGAAAAGCACGGACGCCATATGATGGGATGGGAACAGATTATGACGGTTGATCTCTCTAAAAATACGCTAATTCAGGCTTATCTCGGACCAGAGGTGATGCTGAAAGCGTTGGCCCACGGACATAAGATTATTAATAATAATGCGTCAACCAACTATCTGGACTATTATCAGGACGTACCGGAAAAAGAACCATTGGCCATAACCAGCGGGATAACTGGATTGCGTAAGAGTTATACCTTTGATCCTCTTGAGAGTGTGCCGGAAGAGTATCATGATCAGGTTCTTGGAGGGCAGACCGCACTGTGGACGGAATATATTCAGGATGAACGCCAGGCCGGATATCAGCTATATCCGCGCGGAATAGCCGTGGCTGAGTGCCTCTGGACTCCAGGAAAACTGAAAAACTGGTCAGATTTTGAACGGCGCATGAATGAATTCTATCGCCGGTTGAAATATAAAGGCTTGAATTTCAGAGATTATCGTTGAATAAATATAAAAAGAGCGCCGGAAAATCCCGGCGCTCTTTTTGTGTATCTTTAATTATTACAGATCCATTCCCATAATGTAGTCATTCATATAAAAGCCGTTGCCGATGGGGGCATCAACTTCGCCAAGCTCTTTTAAGCCGCAGGCGTGATAAACCGCAATGCTCGGCGCATTTTCACGATTGACATTTAAGATCAATCTGCTGTATCCTTCTTCGCGTGCTTTATCTGCAATGAATTCTATCATCTGCCTGCCGAACCCATTACCACGGAACTTTTCATCCAGATAGAGTTTGTGCAGCTTGGCTACTCCATCTTCATAAGGGCCGAATGAGGTAAATCCAATCGGAAGATTATCTTTCATGACGATATAATATTTTATCCCTTCCTCTTCTGTTTCCCGGTGCAGCACTGGCATGGAATACATCATTTCCATCATATAATCAAGCTGCTCTTCTGAGAGTATCGGACTGTATACCGGCGGCCATATCTCCTTGGCAAGACTTCTTATGGTGGCGAGTTCTTTGGTTGATTCCGCTTGTTTGAACTCTATTTTTTTCCCTTTCATTATTGCGCTCCTTATTTGATTTTACTATAAATATATAATTTTTTTAACGTCAAATCAATTGTTTTGGGCAGGAAAAAACATTTTTTACGGGAAAATTCTTGACGTAATAAGGTTCACCGGATTATATTATTGCATAAAATATAAAATATGTTGAAGCAGGTGGGCAATGACCAATGACCTTTTTCTGATAATTTTTCTGGTGTTTATGATCGCTATGACAATAGCTCCGCTTTTATTGCGCCGGCTGAAAATTCCGGGGGTAATTGCCTTGCTGCTTGTCGGGATGTTGATCGGCCCCAGTGGAATCGATTTAGTCGGAAAATTATCTGAAGGACTCAGCTTTCTAAGTGTTGCATCTCCGGCGGTTATTGCAGATCATACGAATAACCTTATTACCTCACTGGGAGCTTTAGGATTGGTATTTCTGATGTCTCTTGCCGGTATGGAGGCAGATTTCAAATCTTTAGGTTCAGTAAAACTGCCGACTGCAATGCTCAGTGTCATGACTTTTATTATTCCGGCAATGACCGGATATTTTGTCTATTACTATTTCCGGCCGGATGATCTGCCGGGAAAACTTCTTTATGCTTCTCTGTTTGCATCACATTCAGTAGGGATTGTATTCCCTGTGATTCGTGAACTGAAATTGGGGAAGACCAAATTTGGCGCCGCAGTACTTATCTCTACCGTTATTACCGATATCGCCAGTATTATTCTGCTTGCTGTAGCGGTGCAGATGCACCGTCAGAATCTGGGCGACGGCGTTGAACTGAGCCAAAGAACTCTCTCTGTGTTTGATTCGTATCCGGGGGTTTTCGGCAATAATTTTATGCTTGGTTTTTTGATCGTGGTTATATTGTATCTTATCGGCGCATGGCTTCTGGTGCCGCGACTGGCACGCTTTTTCACCCGGCTGGTCGGAGACTCTGAAGACGGACTCGTGACTACTTTGCTGATGATTATCGCTGGAACAGTATTGGCCGGAGAGGTGCTGGGAATCAATCTGGTGGTTGGCGCATTCGTCGCAGGACTTTCGCTTGCACCATTTATTCAGCGGCGTGAGCGAATTATGCTTTTTCATAAATTTGAAGGCATAGGATATGGTTTTTTAATCCCGTTTCTGTTTGTATCAATCGGGATGGAGACCGATTTCAGCATTCTCTTTGCCGCAGATAATTTTGCCGGTAATATGACGATTATTGTACTTACTGTTCTCGGTTTGATCGGCAGTAAGATTATATCCGGATATTCTGCTTTGCGGATTTGCAAATATCCGGGAAGTCAGGCTTTCTGCGCCGGCCTTATGACTGTACCGCAACTTTCAGCTACTCTGGCAGCGGCATCAATTGGGAAAGAGCTGGGAATGCTGGATGCCAATTTCTTTAATGCTGTCATTATTCTTTCCATCGTTACAACTTTACCAATACCAACACTGGTGAGATTGATTATCGAACGGATTAAAACTCCGTTCGAACCGTTGGATGACAGGAATTTTACTCTGCCGCCACCGGAAAATGATGAATATTTGTAAATATCTGCTGAATGAGGAGTTGTTATATTATGGCCAAAATAGAAATTGCCCCGGAAACCACATTTGAGGCGGCGCTGCAGGAGTTGGAAACTTTATTGAAAGAGATGGAAAGCGGCAATTTACCGCTGGAAGAGTTGATCAATCGTTTTGAACGCGGCAACGCTTTAAGTCAATACTGCCGGAAAAAACTCGATTCGCTGGAAAAACGGATTGAAGTCCTGGTAAAAGATGATGGAGAGAGCAGTGAATGGCGGGAGTTCTCCGATTCGGGAGATACTCCGCCAGATACACCGCGTCGATGATATTTATAATTTTATAATCCGAGAATTTTCTTCAACGGCGCTTCCAGGTTTTCCGCAATCCGGTAAAACCCGAGATCGGTTGGATGTATGCCGTCAACTGTACACTCTTCGTAATCTTCTCCCAGGAGCGTGCCACCATCGATAAAGTAGATGTTGGCATCACCATTTTGCCGGCGGCGTTCAACCTCTTTACGCTGAATTTCCGCTCCGCCCAAACGGGAGTTGCGACTGGTATCGTGTTCCAGGTCAGCAAGCTGATCATGAGAGAATTTTATCCGGCTTATTACCACTATAGGCAAATCCGGATATTTTTCCCTCAGAATATCAATCAGTACCGGAAGGGTGGCGGAGAGATTTTCCAACGTCATGGCATTGGCTTCGTAATCCAATATGAACATTGCCGGATCAGGAATCTGGCACATCAGTTCGGCAATCTCTTTTTCTCCTTTCCCGGAACCTGAAAAACCAAGATTTACTATCTCCATATTGAGCTTCCTGCTCAATATATTGGTGGAGGCCATACCGGGACGGTTGGCACAACCACCCTGTTGAATACTGGTGCCGTACCAGATAATCGCACCGGTTTTGCTCCAGGCTGAAGGTGGCTCTATCTCCGCATTTTCATCCAATCCGACCTCAAATGATTTTACTCCGTTGTAAAGCGGAAAATGAATCACAAATTCCCGCATAACAGGGGCGGTATTCATGCAGTTGAACAACTCCGTCTCGTACTTCAGTTCTCCAACTCCATACCGGCTTACACCCCAAAAACGCAGCGGTTCACCGGGCAGGGCATAGTACAGATCACAACCGCATATACCGGTTTGCGGCATGTGATCCATAAGTTCGTCGAATCTCGACTCAACTTTTACCGTAACCCGGGAGCTGTTACTGCGGAAACGCAACTGCGCTCCGGCCGTATGCCAGGAGAGATGCTCCACCCCTTCATTAGGCGCCGCCGGAACCGGATTGGCCGGAAGCCGGCGGAAAACTCCATCAATATAGAAAAACGGCAACCCCGCTACTTTAAATGGCGGTTCGGCAATATTATAATATTTTAATCCGTTATCCGATATGGCTCCGGTTGCCATATTACGGTCGGATGAAGCTATTGACGGTTTACTCATATCTGCGCCATGGCCTGTTCAAAATCGGCAATAATATCGTCGATATGTTCAATACCTACTGAAACACGGATCAGATCCGGCGCAACTCCGGCCGCTTTCAGCTCTTCATCATTGAGCTGGCGGTGAGTCATGCTCGCCGGATGCAGTACGCAGGTGCGGACATCCGCCACATGAACCACAATCGCTGCCAGTTTCAAAGCATTCATAACTTTTTCCCCGGCCTTGGCTCCTCCTTTGATTCCGAACGAGAGCACACCGGAACCGCCGCGCAGATATTTCTTGGCCCGTTCATATTCCGGAGAGTCCGGCAGGAAAGGATAATTTACCCAGCTGACTTTCGGGTGATTTTTCAGATATTCAGCCAATTTAAGCGCATTGGATGAATGACGTTCCATGCGCAGGTGCAGTGTTTCCAAACCCATATTGGAGAGAAACGCATTGAATGGAGCCATTGGCGTGCCAAGATCGCGAATCCAGACCGCCAAGAGACGGGCTATGTATGGATGACTGGCAAACTGTTTGGTGTATACCAATCCATGATAACTTTCATCCGGTTCTGTGAACATCGGGAATTTACCGTTCGACCAATCAAAGCCTCCTTTTTCCACAATTACTCCGCCAACGCTGGTTGCATGACCGTCGATATATTTTGTAGACGAATGAGTTACAATGTCAACGCCGAAGTCAAACGGGTTGCATAGGTACGGCGTCGGGAAAGTGTTATCTACAATAAACGGAATACCGTTCTTTTTCGCCACCGCGGAAAATTTGTCAAAATCCAGTACCGAAAGCACCGGGTTGGCCAGCGTTTCGCCAAAGATTGCTTTGGTATTCGGACGGACTGCCGCGGCGATCTCTTCAATCGGAGCATCCGGACGGACAAAAGTGAAGTCAATGTTCATCTGTTTCATGGTGTGTTTGAAAAGATTGAACGTTCCACCGTAAAGAGCGCTTGATGCAACAACATGTGAGCCGGACGGCGCTACATTCAATATCGCCAGCATATTAGCCGTCTGCCCTGAACTGGTGGCGATTGCAGCCACGCCTTTTTCCAGTTTAGCCATTTTTGCCTCAAAGACTGAAACTGTCGGATTGGTAAGCCGTGTGTAAATATGACCGGGTGCCTTGAGGTCAAACCAGTCCGCTACGCTTTGCGCGTTGTCGTATTTGTAGGTTGTACTTTGGCATATCGGGGTTACACGCGGTTCGCCATTGGCCGGATTGTATCCGCACTGCACGGTTTTTGTTTCGATTTTCCAGGAATCAGACATAATTTTCCCTCCATGATTTACAGGATTGCAGTTTTTTTACTAATATACCCCTGTTTTTACGTGTTGCCTAATGCAAAAAAACTCTTTTATGAATAATAATAACGATTGACATTTTTTTTACAGGTTGAAAAAAATAAAAAAACAACTATATTATAACTATCGTTGTATCGGCATTTTTGTGTAAATAGAAAAGTGTTTATAGCAGCTGGAGAGCGGATTCTGATGGCGGAAACATTCGTGGTTGAGCGGGAAGCAGAGGTTTTAAACGAGTTGGGAATTCATGCCAGACCGGCGTCAATCCTGGCTAAAAAGGCCAAGGAGTTTTCCTGCCGCCTTTTTATTCTAAGCGATGGCGATAAAGCCGACCTTTCCAGCATGATGAGCATTCTTATGCTGGCCGCAGCTAAAGGGAGAAAACTTATTATTCGCGGCGAAGGTGATGATGCGGAGGCTGCTGTAAACGCAGTAGTGGAGCTCTTTAATACCAAATTCGGCGAGGAGTAACCTGCAAAATGTCCGGACGCGGAGGGGAAAAGAGCAGAGAACAGCAGCTGAAAGGTATCGCAGCTGCACCGGGTATCGCTATTGGGAAAGTATATAAGCTCTCTTCCTCTGCGTTGAATGTTGAATCTCCTGAACGACGGACAATAACTCCGGAAGAAATTAAAGAAGAGCAGGGGCGTTTTACATTGGCGCTGGATCGCACCAGAGATGAACTCCTGAAGCTGCGCAATAAAATTTCTAGCGAACTGAACAGCAAAGATGCTGAAATTTTTGACGCTCATTTGATGATTGTTGAGGATCGGATGCTGTATGACGAGGTCATGCAGATGATAGAAGATTCTCTATTGGCTGCTGATTTCAGCTACTATACGGTGATAAACCGCTATGCCGCCGCTATTGCCGCAATGCCGGATGCCTATATTCAGGAGAGGGCGGCGGATATCCGCGATGTCGGCGCAAGAGTTTTGCGTAATTTACAGAATCTGCCGAAAGATGAAAACGGTACCAAGAAGAGTGATGAACCGTATATTGTTATCGCTCACGATCTCACTCCATCCGATACGGCCGCACTGGATAGGGGAATGGTGCTCGGATTTGCTACGGAAAGCGGTAGTAAGACCTCTCATTCAGCTGTGCTTGCAAGATCAATGCAATTGCCGGCGCTGGTTGGCCTTGGCGAAGGGGTCGCCGATATGGTGGATAATGGGGATGAGGTGATAATCGACGGTTTTTCCGG
The DNA here is from genome assembly GCA_944392655.1 of uncultured Victivallaceae bacterium. Taxonomy (GTDB): domain Bacteria; phylum Verrucomicrobiota; class Lentisphaeria; order Victivallales; family Victivallaceae; genus CALXXL01. Next base: position 2,845 of record CALXXL010000003.1, on the reverse strand, counting down.
ATTTCTGATCATCAATCCTTCTGCTGCCTCTAAAGAACAGTACGCCCGTAAAGCTGACGATATGAACCGCTTCCTCTCTTCATTGACTCAAGAGGCAAAACTCCGTCCGGAAACACTTGATGGCTTTATGGTTCAGCTCTCCAGTAATATTGAGTCTCTTGATGATTTACCGCAGGTTAAAAAATTCGGTTCATGCGGGGTCGGACTTTTCCGCTCGGAATATATGTTCCTTACCAGTTCCACACCACCAGATGAAGAGTCGCAGCTGAATACTTACCGTTCTATTCTCAAAGAACTTGGTGACGAGCCTCTGATTGTGCGCACTCTGGATGTTGGCGGCGATAAGTTGAATAACCAGCTTAGACGTTATGCTGAAGATAATCCGTTTCTGGGATTGCGAGGAATAAGACTGAGCTTGCGGGAAAGACAGGATCTTTTGCGCACCCAGTTGCGTGCACTTCTGCGGGCCGGAGTCTACGGAAACCTCCGGGTGATGATTCCTATGGTGTCATGTATTGAAGAGGTGGTGGAGGTTAAGCAGATTATTCAGGAGCTACAGCTTGAATTGAAACGCGAGCGTAAAGATTTTGTTCAGCACCTTGAATTAGGAGCAATGGTTGAAACTCCTGCCGCTGCATTGATGGCGGAGAAATTGGCACACCATGTCGACTTTTTCAGTATAGGAACCAACGATCTTATTCAATATACCATGGCAATTGACCGGGGAAATGAGCGGGTGGCATATCTTTATCAGCCGGGACATCCTGTTGTACTTAAGTTGATAAACAGTTGCGTTTCGGTGGCGAGAAGACATAATATATATGTCAGTGTATGCGGGCAGGCGGCAGCTGATCCACGGCTTGCGATATTGTTTGCCGGGCTCGGAGTTCATGAACTTTCCATGGTTCCTGCCAATATAGGAGCTGTACGCCGGGTTATCCGGCAAATGACGATGTTCGAGGCGGAGCAGGCCGGGCAGATGGCTTTGCAGTGTTCAACCGCCGCAGAGGTTATGAAAATTGCCGGCAATGTACTGGCAAAGGTGGCTCCTGAGGTGGTCGCTTTGGTGGAAGACGGTAACGATGGCTGATTCATGAAGTTTCGCCTTTATCCTTGAATTGTGAGTCCTAACGATAGTGGAATAATATTATGGAAAATGAAATTTTGAAATGTCTCAAATCCAGACGCAGTATCCGCGGATTTAAAGATACCCCGGTTCCGGAAGAACTGGTTAAGGCTATAACTGAAGCCGGCACATATGCTGCCAGCGGACATGGCAAACAATCGGCACAGATCGTGGCGGTCAGTAATCCGGAAACTATTGCTGAACTGCGGCAGATGAATGCCGCAATTATGGGATTTGATGGCGATCCCTACTATAATGCACCATTAATTCTATTGGTCTTTGCTGACAGTAATGCCGCAACCTGGATTGAAGATGGCTGTTGCGTTACATGTAATATGATGATTGCTGCTCATTCTGTCGGACTCGGAAGCTGCTGGATTAATCGTGAACGGCAGATGTTTGACAGCGCCCAAGGGCGGGCATTAATGCGGAAATGGGGTATGGCTGACTCTATGAGAGGCATCTCTGCATTGGCGATCGGATATCCGGCTGTTCCTGCACCTGAACCAAAGCCGCGCAAAGCTGATTACTGCATATATGTAAAGTGACTGGGTGTCGGCGAAGGGACAAACGATGATAAAAATGGTTGCTTGGGATATGGATAGCACCATATGCGATTCCATGTCCATGTGTGTGGAAGCGTTCAGGCGTGCAGTTGAGCCGTTTGCCGGTAGAACTCTCAGCGAGGAAGAGATTGTCGGGCGTTTTGGTATTAATGAGATAGGTATGATCAAAGCGGTGGTAGAGCCGGAGGATTATGATGCCGCTATTACCGCGTTTTATCATAATTACAGTGAATTGCATACTCAATGCTCAGAGCCGTTTCCAGGGATCAGAGATATTTTAAATTATCTGAAGACTAAACCAGTAAAAGTAGCGTTGGTGACTGGCAAAGGCGCACATGGTTGTGAAATAACTTTAGCCAAACTTGGCTTGGACGGCTATTTTGACGATATTATGCCGGGGGCGGAGGATCATATTAATAAAGCTGAATCTATTCCAGCATTGTTGGATAAATATCAGATCAGCCCCGAAGAGTTTATATACATAGGCGATGCTGTATCGGATTTTGAGGCATGTTGTAAGGCCGGCGTGGTATGTCTCTCTGCTGCATGGGCTGATTGTGTGGATGTAAAAATGTTGCTTCAATTGAATCCGGGGAGAGCTTTTGAGCGTGTCGCTGATCTGGAGACGTATTTGAAAGGTCTATTGGGGGCTTAAAGGAGCATTCCCTGGCGAATATATTCATTTCCCCGATAAAAAATCGTTTTTTTTACGCTTGATAGTTTGATTTTTATTAATTACAGTATAAATTAAAAGCATTGCAAGCGATGATGTGCGCCCGTAGCTCAATTGGATAGAGCGTCTGGCTACGGACCAGAAGGTTTGGGGTTCGAGTCCCTTCGGGCGTACCACTTTTCACCGTTAGATGTACTGCCGCACAATATTTTTATTGTATTGGCGGTTTTTTTGTTTTGACTCATAGCTGTCCAGGATTATCGGGCAGCTTTTTTGTTTTTGGAAGAACTGGAGTAAATTTGCTGACAGAATATTTTGCTTTTTACACGGAAACTGGCAGTTGGTTTTACATTGATACAGTATAAAATAAAAAAGCCGTGGAGAAAAACTCCACGGCTTTTTATTATATAGCTTAAGCGCAAAAAAACTACCGGCTGCGCCGGTATGTAGCCGAATAGCTTCAGCTTAAAGGCGATATAA
>CALXXL010000002.1 GCA_944392655.1 uncultured Victivallaceae bacterium | reverse complement strand
CCCGTGTCGGGTTGCCGGTAATATCGCCTTGAAGGCGTGGTGCATACCACCGGCTTAGCCGGTGGTTTTGATTGTTACAGAGTAAATTGGGGGGATAATGCATGGCGATATGGCGTAGGCTGGCTGTTTTTTTTCTGAGCAGTATTTGCTGTTGGATTATGAATGGGGGGGAGGTAGTCCGGTTTGCGTGGCTTACGGACACTCATGTATCTCCCGGGGTGGCGTCGGAGGATCTGCTGCGTCATGCGTTGTCCGAGATTGCGGAGATGGATGATCTTGCGGCGGTGATAGTATCCGGTGATCTGACCAATCGTGGAGGCGCGGAAGAGCTGGAGTGCTGTTATGAGCTGCTGAAAGGGGTGGAGAAGCCTCTGCTGGTGATACCGGGCAATCATGAGACGAACTGGTCGGACAGTGGGTGCAGTGCATTTCCGCGATTATTTGGCGATGACCGTTTTATCTGGCGTTATAACGATCTGTTATTGATCGGGGTAGCGTCGGGGCCGTGGCTGGAGATGGGTGATGGCTATGTGCGTCGTGGAGACATATTGTGGTTGGAAGAGACGTTGCGTCGTGAGGTCAAGCCGGGAGACCGGGTGATATTTGTCTGTCACTATCCATTGGATCATGATCTGAGCAATTCGGGGGAGATATTATCGATATTGCACAACTATCCGGTGGTGCTGACACTGGCAGGTCACTATCACACGCTGAAGCTGCTTAACATTGATGGTATCGGTGGATTTATCGGGCGTTCGATTTCATTGCGGCACAGCGAATCGGATAAGCCGGGCTACAACATACTTGAGGTTGGTGCATACGGGGCGAAGCTCTACAACAAGGAGCTGGGTGAACCGTTGCCTGATACTCCGGCGTATGAGTTCAAATTTGGTAAGGTATCGGCGAATCCGGCAGCGGAGAAGGTGGTTCTGCCTGAGCCTGTCTCGGAGGAGCTGCCGGAAGGGATGGAGCTGATAATGGAGTTGCCTCATGCGTTATTCAGCGATATAGCGGTAAGCGAGGCGGGGGCGATAATTCATACCGCAAGTGAGGATGAATACTCCGGTATGCTGAGCTACGGGGATTTGACGATTTCCGGTACGGTTGCTGGAGCGGTAAAGGCGGTCTCCGGCGATGGACGTGAGGTATGGCGTATAGAAACGGATTTTCCGGTAACGAACACAGGGTTGATAGCGGATGACGTATTGTATATTGGTTTGGGTGGAAGAGTTTTTGTTGCGGTAGATCCTGGGAGTGGCAGAGAGTTGTGGCGCTACGCGGGGGTAAACGGGACATTTCAGGCGCGACCTGCGGTACGTGATGATATTGTAGCGTTTGGTGCGTGGGACTGTTTTTTGTACGTTCTGCGCCGTTCGGATGGTGAGTTGTTGTGGAAATGGAGTTCCGGGTCGCCGCAGGTATTGTATTCGCCTGGCAATGTAACGCCGGTGATCGGGGAAAAGAATCTTGCGATAGTCGCGCCGGACCGTTATCTGACGATATTTGACCGTCTTACGGGAGAGGTGAAACTGCGGGACAACAGCCGTAAATTCCGTGAATCGCTGGGGGCTTCGGCGGATGGTCATACGGCGTACGCCAAGACGATGGACGGCGAGGTGGTGGTGATAGATGTTGACGGTGCTGAGATCGTGAAAGTAATCGATGCCGGGCTGGGTTACGAACACACTCCCTGTCCTCCGGCGGAGATGTTCGGGGATCTGTTTGTGAGTGGTCGCAAGGGAGATCTGGTGCGGATTGATCTGGCGACTGGTCGGATAAAGTGGCGGGTAAAGTGCGGCAACAGTGCATTTATCCAGCTTCTGCCGGCGGCTGATGGTCTGCTTGCGGTGATGCAGGAGGGGAAGATATTCCGGATCGTCCGTTAATCTTCCGGGTTGAGGAATGGCGAGAGGTTGGGAATGGCGGCGAGTTCAAGTTCTTCAGTTGAGAGTTCGCGCCATTGTCCTGGTTTGAGGTTATCCATTTTGAGCATACCGGTAGCGATGCGCCGCAGGATGGTTATTTTGGCTTGAGATGATGCGGCTACGAGTCGTCGTATCTCTCTTTTTTTGCCTTCGTTAAGGATGAATATTACTCCGTCCTGAAAAGTTTTAACCATGCGTGGCTTTAAAAAGTCGCCGTCGTCGTGAACTCCTGACTGGATTTTGGCGATAGCATTTCCGTTCAGTGGCGGAACAGTTTTGACGAAATATGCCTTAAGCACCTCGAAAGATGGGTGTGCTATGCGCTGAATGAACTTCCCGTCGGTAGAGAGGAGGAGCATTCCCTCGCTCATTTTGTCGAGTCTTCCGGCGAAATCGAGTTTGTCCGCGTTGTTCTGGATGAGGTCGAAAATGGTTTTTTCGGCGTGGGAGTCGGAGTGGGTGGAGGTATATCCGGGCGGTTTATTGAGCATGATGTAGCGGTGGCTGGCGATGGGTTTAACGGTGTTGCCGTCGAGGGTGACGATGTCATTATCGGCGACGGGTAACCCTGGTTCGAGAACGGTATTGCCATTGACGGCCACTCTTCCTGCTTTAACCGCGTCCGCAGCGTTGCGCCGGGATATAATTCCTGAAGATGCCAAATATTTAGTTAAATTTACCATTTGAATTATTGCTACAAACTTTATTTCACGCTATTATTATAAATGGGATTAAGAAATTTGCAATTTAAGGAAGAGACAGATGATGGAAAAAGGCCGTCTTTTTATAGTGAGTACGCCGATAGGCAATCTGGAAGACATAACGCTGCGTGCGTTACGTATATTGAAGGAGTCGGATCTGATTGCGGCGGAGGACACGCGTCACACGCGTGGCTTGCTGTCGCATTATGAGATACACACGCCGCTGACTAGTCTGCACATTTACAATGAGCACCAGAAGATAGCTGGCTTGCTTGAGCAGGTGTTGCAGGGTAAAGATATTGCTGTTGTGTCGGATGCGGGAACTCCGGGGATCTCGGATCCCGGTTTTCTGATTGTGCGTGAAGCGCGGAAAGCGGGGGTTGAAGTGGTGGTAATTCCCGGGGTATCGGCGGTGATATTTGCGGCGGTAGCGAGTGGCCTTGAGCTGGATGAATTTGCCTTTTACGGATTTCCGCCGGTCAAATCCGGTCGCAGGGGTAAATTTTTTGAGCGTCTGGCGCTGGAGGACAAGACGGTATTTTTCTATGAATCGCCGTACCGGATCAAATCGGCGTTGGATTACATTGTAAAATATTGCGGGGAATCGCGCCGGGTGGCGATAATCCGGGAGGCGACGAAGCTGCATGAAGAGGTGTTGACCGGCAATGCCGGAGAGTTGCAGCGTGATCTATCTGAACGAGTCTGGAAGGGAGAGTTTGTCATCGGGGTTGGCCGTGCGGATGGCCGGAAGATAGAGGAGGTGGAAGAGTGAAGAAGCTGTTGCTGTTTCTGGGGTTGTTTTCTGTTTTTGCGGTCTGTGGGGGCGAGCCGTTTGAGTGGGGTTTGAAGGTTGAAGAGGGCGTGGCGCAGATTGAGTTGAATGTAGCGGCGGAGAACTACGTTTACGCGGACAAATTGCAAATTACGGTTGAAACCGGCACATCTGTGTTGGCGGAACCGCTTTCTGCGCCTGTTCCGGTGGTGGAGCTGGATGAGGTAACCGGTCTGGATACGGCGATTTTTCCTGCGGGCGAATACATCTGGCGTTACCGTGTACCCGGGGATGCGGTAACGGTGGAGATATCCTATTCCGGCTGCCGCAAGTCGGGAGAGGGGCGTCCGGCGCTCTGCTACATACCTGCGCGTCTGACACTCAGGTCTGATGGGGCGTTGCTGCCGGATACTCCGTCGTCTCTGCCGGATGCGGCGGAACTGAATAAATTCTCTGTTGTCCGCAAGTCGTTTGGTTATATGGATGCCGGGGAGATGGTGGAATTTCTGTCGGCCGGGTCGGAAGATTCCGGAGGGTTGTCGGACAAGGGATTCTGGGTGATTGTGCTTTTGACTCTGCTGGGTGGATTAGCGTTGAATCTCACACCGTGCGTACTGCCTTTAATTCCGGTAAATTTAGCGATAATCGGCGCGGGGGTAAATGCTTCGAGCCGCCGTGCGGGGATATTAAACGGGAGCATTTATGCGCTGGGGATGGCATTGACCTATGGAGTACTCGGGTTGATCGCGGCGTTTGCGGGGGTGCGTCTTGGAACTTTGAACACCTCATGGGGGTTCAACGTCGGGGTATCGCTGATATTCATAGTTATGGCGCTGGCGATGTTCGGGGTATTGAATGTTGATTTCTCGCGTTTTGGCGGCAGATTTAATTTGAACGGCTGGCGTCGCTGCCGCTGGCTGGCGGTCTTTTTAATGGGGGTGCTGGCGGCATTGCTGGCGGGGGCGTGCGTAGCTCCGGTGATAGCGAGCGTGCTGTTGCTTGCGGCGGCAGGAGTTGCGGAGGGCAACTACTTTGCGGTGCTGTGGCCGTTTCTGCTTGGGGTGGGGATGGCGCTGCCCTGGCCGCTGGTTGGGGCGGGGTTGAGTGTACTGCCCAGGCCGGGCGGGTGGATGCGTCTGGTCAAATGGGGATTTGGTCTTGTGATTGCGTTGCTGGCGGTCTATTACGGCTGGCTGGGTTATTCGCTGATGCCGCAGGCCTCCTCGGCAGATGCGGGCTACTCGCTGCCGGCAGAGGTGGCGAAGCTGAACCGTGCATTGGAAGAGAGTATGCTGACGGGTCGTCCGGTATTTGTAGACATCTGGTCTACGACGTGCAAGAACTGTCTTTACATGGATGAGACCACCTTTAAAGATCCGCAGGTTCAGGATAAGCTTAAGGAGTATATACCGGTCAAATTCCAGATAGAGGATTTCTCCGCTCCGGCTGCGGTGGAGCTTTTGAATGCGCTGGATTCGCCCGGATTGCCTACGGTTGGGATATTGGTTCCGGAGTTGTCCGGGCGTTAAAAATTCATTGTAATAACTGAATGAATTAAAAAAAACGAAAAAAAATCTTCATTTGTAAACAGGTTTGATTTAAATTATTTACGAATCAAACCCTGTTTTTTATTGCTTTTTTTGCCGACACTTAGTCATTTAACTGAAAATTTTTTTTATTTTCCGCACGTTTTTCTGTATTATGAAAAAGTGTAAAAAATAAAAGAAAGAGAGATTGACATGACTATAGTGCACAAACTCGCCATCTGTTCTCCGGCGGCAATTTTACTTCTACCTATTCTATTCTGCGGCTGTACGGAGAAGAGTACCGAAAAGGTTGTTGAACGTGAGACCCGGGTCACGGTGCAGCTCCTGGAAAAGCGGATATTCCGTCACCAGATTCCGGTGCAGGGGACAGTTACTCCGGTGGATCATGCGGTAATATCGGCGAAGATCAGCGGAACGTTGGAGATGCTCAATGTGTCGGAGGGTGACGAGTGTGCTGAGGACGCGGTTCTTTTCGGGATAGACCGTCAGGTGCTGAAGAATCAGGTAACGGTGTGCGAGAATGAGATAAAGGTCAAGAATGCGGAGCTTCAGAGTTCCAGAATTGCGCTGGAGGATGCCGAGATCACGCTGAAGAAGGCGAAGATAGATTACGAGCGTTTTGCGCAGTTATGGGAAAAGCGTGCGACGAGCAAGGCGGAGTATGAGAGTTACGACACGGCCTACCGTCAGGCGGAGATGCAGGTAAAGTCGGCGCAGGCGGCGATAGCGAATGCGGAAGCGCAGTTAAAGCAGGCCGAGGGCAATCTGGTGATAGCGCAGAAGAATCTGACCGACTCGGTGGTAAGAGCTCCTTTTCACTGTATAGTGACGGACAAATATGTTGAGCAGAGTGAATATGTAAGTGTCGGGCAGAACATACTCAAACTTGAGAACCACGACAATATGGAGGTTGAGTGTTATATCAGTTCGGTCTATTACGGTATGGTAACCAGTGGAATCACGCGGGTTGAATTTCTGCTTGACGGAGAGAAGAAAGGTGAAGGCGTAGTCACCTATAAAGCTCCGAATATCGATCCGCAGAGCCGCACGTTCAAATTAAAAGCGCTGCTGCCTGACGGGGTTGAACTTGTCAGCGGTACGCTGTGTGAATTGAATATAATTCTGGAGGAGAAGGAGGCCTATGGACTGCCTTCGGATGCGTTGCTGTTGCGTGCGAATGACCGTTATATAGCCTATGGTGTGGATGAAGATAGTCGTGCGGAGAGTTTTGAAATTGAGCGTGGCATAGTGGACAGCGGCTACAGTGAAGTAGTCAATGCTTCCTCTCTTCTATCGGAAAAGTTTGTTGTTACGGGGCAGACATTTATCAACAATGGTTCACTTCTCCGTGTATCTGATGGCGAATAATTAATCAGGAGAGGGGTTCAGTTATGTTTTTAAGTCGTTGGTCGGTTCAGCGTCCGATAGCGATGACGGCGCTGATAATTATTCTGGTGATGATCGGTCTGCATTTCTACTCCAAGCTCAGTATAGATCTTTTGCCGAATATGGAGATTCCGACAGTGCTGGTGCGCTGTAATTATCAGGGTGCGAGTCCGTCGGAGATAGAGGTTGAGGTAGTTCGCCGCATAGAGGATGCGGTCTCTTCGCTGGATGGCATCAAGCACATAACCAGCGTAGCGATAGAGGATGCGGCGCAGATTCAGCTGGAATTCAACATGGGTACGGATGTAGACATAGCTGCGACAGATATCCGTGAAGCGTTGAACCGTATCCGGGAGGATCTTCCGGATGGAGCGGATGAGCCGGTAATCCGCAAGATAGACACGAATGCGACAACGGTTGCGCAGATATTTCTGGTGGGTGACCGTACGCAGGATGATCTCTATGATTATGCGGATGACACGATAGCGGACCGTTTTTCCTCGGTTGCGGGGGTAGGAGAGGTTCGGGTTTACGGAGCCAATGAGATGCAGGTTCATGTGCTTCTGGACCGTGAAAAACTTACGGCGATGAATCTCTCGATCAACGATGTGGTAGCGAAGCTTGAGGCGAACAATGTGCGCAAGCCGCTTGGGCGCATACAGGAATCGACGGGGGAGAAGAACGTCACGTTTGAGGGCGACTTCAAAGATTTTGAAGAGATCAAGGCTCTTGAGATAGGCAAATACGAGAACCGGCGTATTTACCTGCGTGACGTAGCAGAGGTCAAATTAATGAGTCGTGAAGTTCGCAGCAAGGCCTATGTAAACGGTGAACCGGCGGCGCAGTTCAAGATAGTGAAGAAGGGCGAAGCGAATGCGATTGAGGTGATAAATGGTATACGAGCCCGTTTCAACGAGATGGTTGCGAACGGTGAATTACCGAGTGGCATGAAGCTGGTCTGGTTTACCGACACGGGAGCCTTCATCCAGGCTTCGGTGGATGATGCGTGGAGCAGTATTATAACAGGTATCGTACTCACAGCGGTGCTGTTATTTTTATTTCTGCACGAGCCCCGTTCAACGTTTATAGTGATGGTATCGATGCCGATATCGGTAATAGTCACTTTTGCGATGATGGCATATTTTAACTATTCTTTCAACATCATGACGTTATTATCGCTGGGCTGTTCGGTTGGTGTACTGGTAACGAATTCGATTGTGGTAATAGAGAACATCTTCAAGCATCTTGACCGTGGGGAGGCGTTGAAGGATGCGGCTGAGCGTGGAACCGGTGAAGTCATAGCGGCGGTATCAGCGAGTGCGCTTACGAACGTGGTAGTTTTTGTTCCGGTAATGATGATGACGACGCGTATTGGAAGTATGATGGTGCCATTTGCCGGAGTAATGGTAGCGGCGACTTTGGTTTCTCTGTTCATCAGTTTCACGCTTACGCCGATTCTTGTGTGTGTATTGCTGAAGAACCGTAGAACTCCGGCTGACGGTCGCCGCAGTTTTCTTGAAAAGCTGTTTATTCCGTGGGACATGGGTTATGACTGGCTGTGCCGTCGTTTCAATTCGAGTATAGAGTGGACGTCGCGTCATCCCCGGAGTCTGGTATTGAGTGTACTGGTTTTATCTGTGGCGGTAGTTATCTGGGTAGTGCCGCAGATAGGGCTGTCATTTCTGCCGTTCTGTGACCAGGGTGACATCCGGATCAAGTTTGAATTTCCGACCAACTACAATCTTGAGACGACCGACCGTCTGGTGCGGGAAGCGGCCGACCGTCTGAAGAAGTTTGATTTCATCCGTGGCATGGCCATTTCGATAGGTGATGTTGATGGCGGCAGCGGCCAGGTAAAATCGGCGGTATATTTAGGTCAGATCAATCTCCGTACGACGGACAAATTTGAGCGGGAGGAATCGATTTATGAGTTACAGGATCTGCTTCGTGAAGAGCTCTCATACATGGAGAACTGCCGTGTAACGCTGTCCATTCCGCCTACGTTTGGCGGCAATGGAGCGGAGATCCGTTGTGTATTGAACGGCAATGATCTGGATGTTCTTGAATCGGCAGAGATGTCGATAATGGAAGAACTGCCCCGTCTTGGGTTGACGCGTGACCTTGACTCGAGCCGTCGTGAGCGTAAGCCGAACATCAACATTATTCCCCGTCGTACGGTATTGCAGAATCTTGGTATCAGTGCGAACGAGCTTTATGAATACATGCTTGGCACACTGGATGGTATAGAGGTGGGTGACTACCGCAGTGGCACGCGTGTATTTGACATTCGTTTAAAGAATGCCAAGGAGTATGGCGAATCCCAGTTGCTTCAGGCGGCACCGACGATGAAAGGCAGTAATCCTTTGAATACCGAAACGGTTGCGGAGATAGAGGAGGACACGCGTCCGGTGGTGGTAAACCGTTATGACAAGATCCGTACCATGTGGATTTATGCGAACACGGCGCCTGGAGCTGCGCTTGGTCCGGTATCGTCCACGATATCTGCTATGGCGTTGGATGCGTTACCTCCCGGTTACAATGTGCGTATGAGCGGCAGTGTAGAGATGATGAATGAGACGGCGGCGGAATTTCTGGATGTAATATTACTGGCGGCGTTGATGACTTATCTTCTGATTGCTGCGATAATGGAGTCATGGAGTCGTCCGTTGCTTATAATGTTCACGGTTCCGCTGGGTTTTCTCGGGATGTATGTAACGTTGTGGCTTACGGGTATGTCGATGTCGATGATGGGTTTGCTTGGTGGGGTAATGATGATAGGCATAGTGGTAAACAATGCTATTCTGATAATGGACGAGTGCAGTTCACTCATACGTAATGGTGAGACGTCGCATCGTGCGATGCTGCTTGCGGTTGAATCGAAGTTCCGTCCGATAGTGATGACGAGTATTGCGTCGATTGCCGGTATGCTGCCGATGGCGTTGGGAACTGGTCTTGGTTCTGAGTTGCGTGAGAGCTGTGGTATGGGGGTTGTGGGAGGACTTCTGATCTCTTCTCTTCTGACGCTGTATGTGATACCGGCGCTCTATTTCATATTTGTGCCGGATACCGGCAGGCGTTGGAGCTGGCTTAACCTATTCCGCAATCGGGGTTGATAAAAAAAATTTTATGCGCGGAAATTATGGCTCATAAACCTGATTCCCGCGCATAAAATATTTAATGGAGCAGAATAATTATTCTTCGTTTGCGCCCGGGGTGAATACGGCGATAACGTTATTATCGTCATAGAGATAGAGTTTGCCGTCAACGATGGCGAAGTTGTCAGCTTCGTCGAGAGTTTTCAGGAAGAGTGACTCATATTGGAGTCCCGGTCCGGCCATCATGGTAGATCCCATCATACCGAAGTCGATATCCCCGTCATTTTCGAGAGCCGGTTTTCCGGAGAAGTAGCGGTTTACGCCGGCGCATCCGGCCACCTTGCCGTTTTCGTCGAATGTCAGGGTAATATCCTTAGCTGGTTTATCCCACTGGGAATCTGCGCCCTTAAGGGAGTTGATATCGAGTGTCCACGCGCTGTTTTTGAGTGCATCTGCTTTGCTGTTGTTTGGGCATAAACTTGAGCATCCGGAGAGTACGGCTGCCGCGGCGGCGGAAACGATAGTTGCAAAAATTTTTCTCATATTATCCTCCTTGAAAAAAATTATTCAGGCATTTGCCGTTATGAGAATAATATAGCAAAAAAACCCGTCTCCGTAAAGAGGCGGGTTGATTAAAAGCGTTAAAATATTATCCCCGGTTCCATCTTGCCGGCATATATAAGCGGTCGAGGTATAGTGCTGCGCGTGGAGCGATAAGGGATCTGTTTCGTGCGGCGTATGATTTTTTTCCTACGCCGTCGACGCTTTCAGCTTTAAGTTCTCTTGGAGAATTCAGCACGTCGAAATATTCGGCGAGATAAATCGCCTGTTCCAGTACGGCGCAATATGCGAATACGCTGGTTTCGTCGATACATTCGAGTGCGAGGAAATTTTTGATATCGTTCTCCGCGCATTGCAGGGCGGCATTTTTGGTCTGCTGGTCGAGTGATTTCCAGAAATCGTATTTCAGATGCAGTTCAAAATAGTCATCCGCCTCTTCTATGGTAAACATCATATAGTTGTCCCTTTCTGTTTTTCTGTTTCAGATTGCCGGACTTGAAAATGCTCATCCTTTAATTGCGGCGAGCGCCTCGATGCTCGGTGTCAATCCGGAAATGCGGCAGATGCGCTGTTTAGCGTTTTTGAAGAGGAAGGTGAGTTCGCCGAGTGCCATGCGTTTAACGCCGTCGAAACCTTTAGGAGTAGCGTCTTCGTCGCTGATAGCGCGTCCGCGCAGCGGTGCGAGTCCGCATCCAGTCGGGTCGAGGACGAAAGCGTCATGATCGGGCATATCGGGGTCGGCCATAATGGTCATGCCGCGCCCGTTGATTTCGTTGACGATAACGGCGACATAAGCTCCTCTCCGGTCATCGGAGCGGACAATCTGGAGCTGATCGCGGTATTCGTTGGAGAGTACTCTTGCCTGCCCCGGCGAGCACAGGATCTGAACGGGATCGCCGCCGGCGGAAAGGATCGCCTGAGCGGCGTCATTTACCATAATGGAGTCGAACTTTTTACTGTTGGCATTGATCTGCATAGATCCTTCGCGGGTGGCGAAGAAGTATAGACCACCTGCCTCGCCGCGGACATTTTCCGCCGCCTCGACGCGCCGTCCGAAGAGAGCGACGCGGTTAAGGTCGCGTGCGAGTTCACCGAGGGCGAAAGCGGTCTGCCGGTTGATCTGGTTGTCGATACCTCCGTACACATCGATAGCGATAGCGGATCCGGTGATAATGATATCCTTGCGGAATATCTGGGTGCAGTTGAATTCGGTTGCGCTCTGGTGGTAAGCCTCCTCGCCGTCGCCGGAGTTGGATCCTTCAGCCATGGGGGAGCTGACGATATTGAGGACATCCTGTGCGTTTACATTTTCGGTAACGGATCCGTTGGCTGCCACTTTGGATACGTTGAACGAGTCCTCATTTACGGCGGTTACCTGAAAGAGAGCACTGTCGTTCTGTACGACGAGCAGGGTGCCGACTTTCAGTTTAGCCAGGTCGGCGGCGGATGCGTTGATGGTATTACCAGACGCGCCGGTTGCGGTTACCGATCTTCCTGCGAGCTGATCTTCGAACCACTCATGTTTCTGTGCGGTTGCGGTTTCGCGGCAGTTGAAGTTGGAGATGAATCGCGGCTCATCTTTTATTACGGTGGACATAATGTCCGAGAGGTCGCGTTTTTTGTTGATAAAGCTGTAGGTATAAAGTGTCATGATTTTCCTCTGGTTTTAAAGATTGAACATATTTCAGAACACCGCTTCCGGTGCATCTTCGAGCATTCTGGCGATCTCCTTTGCGCCCGGTCGGGCGAAAGGTGGAGCGGAGGCGGCATCAGGTGCTGAATTGAAGGGATTGGCAGTGGTGGGATATTGGCTGCCGCCTCCGGCTCCGGAATTAAGATCGATATCAAAGAAGCGTGGTTTTTCGCTGTTGATTTTCTGTATAAAGTTGGATACCTCCGAATCGCATTCGAGATTGACGTTCTCTTTTTTTGCGAGGAAGTCGAGATACTCCGGGTCGCAGAATCTGTGTTTTGCTGCGAGAGCGTCGATCTGGTTTTTTCTTGCGGCGGCGGCGAGTTGACTTCTTGCGTTGTCGCGTTCATTTATAGCGTTGGCGAGTTCATTGCGCAGCCGTGTGATTTCGTCGTTAGAGGAATTGCTGTGATTGCCGGAGTTATCGGCCATGGCCTTAAGTTCGGCGCACTCTTCGGCGGAAAGCGGTTTCCCGGCCGCCTTGGCGATGATTTCATGAATTTTCAACATATTGTCATCCTGTTTCTGAAATTGTGGTTTACATGGATATGAAATCTTGTCAACCGGCTGAAAGGATGCTATATTAGATAATTAAACATAACACATTGATTAGGAGCGTCACATTATGGGAAACAACCTGAAAGAATCCTCGCTGGAGTATCATGCGAAGCCAGTTCCTGGCAAGATATCAGTTGAAACCACGAAGCCGTGCAAAACGCAGGATGATCTGTCGATGGCCTACACGCCGGGTGTAGCGTCGCCCTGTCTTGCGATCAAGGATAATCCGGAGGATGTATGGCAATACACGTCGAAGGGTAATCTTGTTGCGGTGGTGAGTGACGGGACGGCGGTGCTTGGTCTTGGTAACATAGGGCCGGCGGCGGGTTTACCTGTAATGGAAGGGAAAGCTGTGCTGTTCAAGCGTTTTGCGGATATAGACGCCGTGCCGCTGTGTGTCGGTGGAGTATTTAAAGAGAACGGCCGTACAGATGCGGCGAAGCTGATAGAGTTTACGGAAAAGCTGGAGCCGACCTTTGGGGGGATCAATCTGGAAGATATCGGTTCGCCCGCCTGTTTTGAAGTAGAGCAGACGTTGAAGAAGCGGATGAACATTCCGGTTTTTCATGATGACCAGCATGGTACAGCGATCATTTCGCTTGCGGCGCTTTTAAATGCGCTGGATCTGGTAGGCAAGAAGATAGAGGATTGCCGTTTTGTGGTAAGCGGAGCCGGAGCTGCGGGTATCTCCTGCAGTGAGTTCTACATCTCAGCCGGAGCCCGGCGGGAAAACTTTCTGATGCTGGACTCGAAAGGTGTGATTACGAAGGACCGTCCGGGGCTTACTCCGGAAAAGGCGCGTTTTGCGGCGGATACGGATCGTCGTACGCTGGCGGATGCGCTTAAGGGAGCGGATGTCTTTCTGGGGTTGTCGGTAGGCAACTGTGTAACGCCTGAGATGGTAAAGAGCATGGCTCCCGGAGCGGTGATTTTTGCGATGGCGAATCCGGTACCGGAGATCTTTCCTGCGGATGCGTGGGCGGCTGGAGCTGCGGTAGTTGGTACGGGTCGTACGGACTTCCCGAATCAGATCAACAACGTGCTGGGATTTCCGGGGATTTTCCGTGGTGCGCTGGATGTGCGTGCGACGGATATCACGGAATCGATGAAGCTGGCGGCGAGCCGTGCCCTGGCGGAGCTTGCGCGTGAAGCGGTGCCTGCGGATGCGCTTGAAGTGCTGAAGGAGGCCTATCCGAAAGATTATGCGGACGGTATGTTCAATGGTGAAAATCCCTTGAAGAACACCTATGTTATTCCGAAGCCGTTTGACATCCGCGTAGTGCCCCGTGTTGCGCGTTATGTAGCGGAAGCGGCGATGAAAGAGGGAGTTGCGGGGGTAGAGATATCTGATCTTGCCGCATACGAAAAGGCGGTAGCGGCGCGGATCAAGCGTTAAGTGAAGTTGTAATAATAAAAAGTTCTGGAATTATAGATATTATGAAAAAACTCAGAGTATTGGTAGTCGGTCTTGGCAATGTTGGCCGCGGCGTACTTTTGTCATTGAGCAATAATGATGATATGGAGCTTGCGGGGGTGGTATCTCGCACGCCGGAGCGGGTAAAGAAGGAGCTTCCGGGGGTAGCGGTGGTCAAAGCGGATGACATTGCCGGAATAAAGGCGTTGAATGCCGATGTAGCGATTCTCTGCGGAGGATCGAAGAACGACCTTCCGCTGCAGGGGCCGCAGTTTGCTTCGATCATAAACACGGTGGACAGTTTTGACCATCATGACCGTATTCCGGAGTATTTTGCGGCGATGGACACTGCGGCGAAGGCTTCCGGCAAGGTCTCGGTAATATCGACGGGCTGGGATCCGGGGGTATTTTCGCTTGAGCGGGTACTGGCGAATGCGTTCATACCCGGAGCGGTGGCGAAAGGTTTTTACGGACTGGGAGAAAAGGGTGGCCTTTCGATGGGGCACTCGGATGCGCTGCGTACGATTCCCGGGGTAAAGGATGCGCGTCAGTACACTCATGCGGTTCCTGAGGCGATTGAAGCGGTACGCGCGGGCAAGGCGGTGAACTTCAAAGCCGGAGATCTTCACACGCGTGAATGTTTTGTAGTGCTGGAGGATGGTGCGGATGCTGCGTCGATTGAAGAGCAGATCAAGAGTATGCCGGGTTATTTTGCGCCGTATAAGACGACGGTGAACTTTGTTACGGAGGAAGAGCTGAAGAGCCGTTGCGCCGGTTTCCCGCATGATGGTTGTGTGATAGCGTCCGGGGTAACGGGTGCTGGCAACGGTGCGGTGGTGGAATACCATTGCCGCTGGGGGAGCAATCCTGAAGCGACGGCGAACATACTGGTAGCGCATGCGCGTGCGGTTGGTCGTCTGGCGTCGGAAGGTCGCAGTGGAGCGTTCACGATTCTTGACATTCCCGCGAGTTACTTCAGCCGTCACAGCCGTGAGGATTTGTTGAAAAAATTCATGTAAATCCAATAAATTCATTTGATTTACATAAAAAAAGGATTATTTTAAATAGTCTCTGCAAAGTCGCGTTTTCGATCATCTCCGCGATTCTGCATGGGATTTACATGGTGGCTTGCGTTAAAGGGATTGCGGTAAAAGTCTCTTTAAGTTGGTGAGTCAGAGTCATGGCGTGGAGTAGCTGAATGGGTTATTCTGCGTTAAAAGAGAAGTTATAAAAAAGCACTAACATTGGGAAATACCATGAAAACTTATCTTGCAAAAACTGGCGAGATCAAGCGTGAGCATGTATTGGTAGATGCTGCGTCTGCGCCGGTTGGTCGTTTGGCCGTGCTGATAGCGAATGCTCTGCGTGGCAAGGATAAGCCGACTTATACACCGCATATAGATACCGGAGCGTTTGTGATAGTGATCAATGCAGAGAAGGCAGTATTCACAGGTCGCAAGGCGGAAGAAAAGGAATACGAAAGTGTATCCGGTTATCCGGGTGGTCGCAAAGTAGTAACCGCGAAGGAAGTATTGGCGAGCAATCCTGTTCGTGTAATAGAAGAAGCGGTCTGGGGCATGATGCCGAAGGGTCGTTTGGGTCGTGCGCAGTTCCGCAAACTGCGTGTATATGCTGGTGCGGAACATCCGCACATGGCGCAGCAACCGCGAAAACTTACATTGGAGTAATGTGAATCATGGCTAAAACAACTGATATGATCTGGGCCACCGGCCGTCGTAAATGCGCAGTAGCCCGTGTTCGGATTGCTCCGGGCACTGGTAAGGTGGTGGTAAACGGCAAAGACTGGAAAGAATATTTCACGACAGAATCTATGCGTGGTTACATTGCGCAGCCGCTTGCTGCCGTAGATGCTGCGAACAAGTTTGACATATTTGCCACGCTTGATGGTGGTGGTATATCCGGGCAGGCGGGTGCGTTGCGTCATGGTATAGCGCGTGCGCTTATAGTTGCGAATGAAGATCTGCGTGCTGAATTGAAGAAAGCGGGGATGCTTACCCGTGATTCCCGTGTCAAGGAACGTAAAAAGCCTGGTCAGCCTGGAGCGCGCAAACACTTCCAGTTCTCGAAACGTTAAAGAGTGGTTGGAGTTCAGATGGAAAAGATCCGTGTTGGAGTGGTTGGTGCGGCCGGTTATGCGGGTGAGGAGCTTTTGCGGCTTCTTCTGCGTCACGATCGTGTAGAGATAACTGCGATTACGTCGCGTAAGAATGCGGGCAGTCCGGTAGAGACGGTCTTTCCCCGTTTTACGGGCAGTGGTTTAACGTTTGTTGAGCCGAGTGCGGAGGATCTGGCGAAGAAGTGTGATGTTGCGTTTCTGGCCCTGCCGCACGGATTAGCTGCGGAGTATGCTATTCCGCTGTTAAAATTCGGGGTAAAAGTGATAGATATTTCGGCGGACTTCCGTTTACGGAGCACGGCGAAATACGAAGAATATTACGGGGTGCCGCATCCGGAGCCTGAGTTGCTGAAGGAAGCGGTGTATGGGCAGCCTGAGCGTTACCGTGAAGCGTTGAAAGGTGCGCGGTTGGTAGCGTGTGCCGGGTGTTATCCTACGAGCATCATTCTTGCGAGTGCGCCGTTGCTGGCGTCGAAGCTGGTAAAGCCGACGAACATTGTAGCGTCGTCTATGAGTGGGGTAACAGGAGCCGGGCGTAAGGTTGACCTGGCGTATATTTTCCCGGAATGCAATGAAAGTCTGAAGGCCTACAAGGTCTGCGGGCACCGTCATCTGCCTGAGATTGAGCAGGAGTTGGCGGTAGCGGCCGGGGTGGATGAGATTGCGATGAATTTCATACCGCACCTGGTACCGGCTAACCGCGGGATAAATTCGACTATTCTGTTTGATGCGGCGGAAGGCTGTACATTGGAAAAGATTGAAGAAGTCTATCACAAAGCGTACGACAACGAGCAGTTTGTCCGTGTTCTGCCGGCGAAGAAGTGCAGTGACACGAAGTATGTAACGATGACGAACGTGTGTGAAATTGGTTTCAATTACGATGCGCACACGAACAAGGTTATAGTTACGTCGGTTATAGACAATCTGACCAAAGGTGCATCCGGTCAGGCGATTCAGTGCATGAACATCATGTTTGGGTTCCCGGAATCGACTGGTTTACTCTGAGTTTTGCGATAAAACTATTAAGCCCTCCATTTGGAGGGCTTTTTTATTTGGGATTAATTTATACATAAAAAAGGCTTCATCGTGAATTGGTGAAGCCTTTTTTTGCAGGCAGTGTCTTATGCCTGCGGCTGATTCTGGTTATCGTTACCGGACTTCATTTTGCCGAGATATGCGGGCAGGTCGAGTCCGGCCATTCCTGCGACGTCGTGAAGCGGCGGCAGGCTTTGCATCATGCCGGAGAGGAAATTAGCGGTAGCGGTTTTCCCGTCAGGATTCTGGCTGCCGCCGTCCCAGACAGTGACCTTATCGATTTTGATATTCTTGATGGCCTCGGTCTGGAGCTGAACGATTTCCTGTAATTTTTCGATAAGCAGCATCTGAGACGCAGCGTCGGTATTTCTGCCGCAAGCGTCGATAATCTGGCGATAACCGTCGCCTTTAGCCTTAAGTATTTCGAAATTCCCTTTAGCTTCTGCGGCGAGTTTAGCGTAGATAGCGTCGGCTTCCCCTTTAGCTTCGCGGCGCATTTTTTCGGCTTCGGCTTCGGCTTCGATTTCGATTTTGCGTTTCTGTATTTCGGTAGCGACGATAATTTCGGCGTTCTGTTTTTCCATTTCCATAGCGGCGCGGGTTATCTGAACCTCTTTTTCCGCGTCGAACTGGGCCTGTTCGACCTGAGCCGCGGCGATACGTCTGGCGGATTCACCTCTGCGGTATGCTTCGGCCTCCTGTTCGGTACGCATTGCGTTGGATTTAGCGATTTCGATAGCGGCGAGGTTTTCGCCCTGAGTTGCGGTAGCGTCGGCCTGTTTAACGGCGATACGGCGTTCCTGTTCGGCGTGAGCTTCGCCGGTAACGGCGAGGGTTTCGGCGTTAGCCACGGCGATACGGCGTTCGCGAGCGGCGTCGGCTTCGCCGGCTACGGCCTGAGCTTCGGCTTCGGAGACGGAGATGCGTTCCTGTTTTTTAGCTTCGGCTTCGCCGATACTGCCTTTGCGGCTCTCTTCGGCTACATCGACTTTGGCTTTATTAATTGCTTCGCTGGCGGCCTTGCGTCCGATAGCGTCGATATATCCGGATTCGTCGGTAATGTCGGTGATATTGACGTTGAGTAGTTCGAGGCCGATTTTATTAAGTTCTTCGGCCACGTTTGCTTCTACGGATCGCAGGAATGTTTCGCGGTCGGCATTAATCTCTTCGATGGTCATGGAAGCGATGACCAGACGCAGCTGTCCGAAAATGATATCCTTGCTCAATTCGGCGATAGCGTCGGGGGACTGTCCGAACAGGCGTTCAGCTGCGTTCCCCATAATTTCCGGTCTGGTGCTCACGCCGACGGTGAATACGCTGGGTACATTGATGCGGATATTCTGTTTGCACAGAGCGTTATATAATTTAACGTCGATCTGGAGTGGTCTGAGTGAGATGTACCCGTAATCCTGGATAACTGGGAAGATGAATTTAGCTCCGCCGTGAATACATCTTGCGGCGCCCTTGCTGCCGGTTTTCCCGTAGATGACCATAATTCTGTCGGAGGGACATTTCCGGTATCTGGTAGCCATCATGGCGAACAGAGCCAGAAGTACCAGAACCGCCATAACCAGATAAACTGCGATTTGACCGCCCATAGTAAAAATCTCCTTGATATATGATTAAAAAGTTACAGTTTTTCGACTTTGAAATAGCTTTCTCCGACTGCCTTCACCACTTTAACGTGAGCGCCTGACGGAATTGGTTCGTCGGCGAAAGCCTTGAGTTGTCTGGTACAGTTTGGCATATTTACGGTAATCATGCCGGAGTTTTCGGAGCCTCCTGGTATGGAGATGTAGACGGTTCCTGATTGTCCGACGAACTCTTCGTCGGATATGGTTCCCGAGTGCTGCATTTTAAAGAAGAAATATACGGCGAGGGTGGTAAGCACCATCATAGCGATGCCGCAGAGAAGAGCGAGGATGAATCCGTTGACGGTCTGCCCCCAGAAATAGCCTCCCCAGCCGAAGAAGGTGAGGAAAGCGACGAGACTGCGGATAGAGAAGAAGCTGACGAGAGTAAGGTCGCCTCCTCCTGCGAGGTCGATCGCGTCGGCGTCAACGTCGCCTGAAACGTCGAACGGGTTATCTCCCATCCCGATCATGATCATGATGAATTGTATGATAAAAATCACGCTGCCGCCGATTCCCAGATAGAGATAAAACTCCGAGGAATTAGCGAGGAAATTGTTAAACGCCTCCATTTTCGCCTCCTTATGTTATTAAGCTGTATACATAAGATTTAGCATATTTCTTCAAATACAAGCCCTGTAATTAATTTTTTACTGAAAAATATTTATGGTTGACAATCCTTAGAGGTTATATAAAATCAAGGAACCCAAACAAGGAGCATATTTTATGGATTACAATTACATATTCCGCCGGGAGCATCCCTTTTACCGCCGCAACCGCCGGGTGTGGCAGCGCAGCCGTGATGCCTATTCCGGGGGGGAGGATTATATCAATCAGGCGTTAATCCGTCATGTTTCGGAGATTGATCTTGAATTTGCGGAGCGCCGCCGGCGGGCGTGTTATTTCAATTATCCGCGCAAGATTGCGCGTCTGATAACGCAGTATGCGTTAGCGGTGCCGCCGGAGCGGCATAACGTCAATGCGGAATTGGAGGAGGATTTTTCGCGTACGGGTTTGCGGGTAAATGAGGTAATGGGTCAATTTTCCACCTTGCTCAACATCTACGGCAGTGCGTTTCTGCTGGTGGATATGCCCAGCTTTACGGGGGCGGTGGATGGTGAGCGCAAGCAGAGGGAGCGTCTCCGTCCTTATGCGGTGGCACTATCGCCTTTGGAGGTGCCGGACTATGCGTATGGGGATGACGGCAGGCTGCTGTGGGCGCTGCTGGAAGAGGAGCTGTGGCTGAACCGCGATCCCTACAGCCGTCCAGAGCGTATCCGCCGCCGCCGTCTGCTGACGCGGAGTGAGTGGAAGGTCTTTGAACAGTCGCGTGAGAGCGGTTATGTTGAGCTGACCGGTTCCGGGCGGCACAATCTGGGGGTGGTACCGGTGGTACGGGCGCAGGAGCCGGATGGTTTCGGCGTATCGGCGAACCATTGGTTTGAGGATGTGGTGCGGATTTCGGATGCGATATTGAACAATGCGTCCGAGGGGCAGATGAACATCATCAAACAACTGTTCGGTCTGCTGGTGATCTCGGAAAATTTTGCGCGTCAGGGGCAGAACATTCCGGAAGACGGGCGGGGTGGAGGTACGCCTGAGAAGTTCAGCCGGGTACTGGCGCGTTCGGCGGCGATCTGGGAGAGCAGTGACGAGCGCGGCACGAGCCGTTACATTTCGCCCGGTGGGGTGGAGACCGAGCAGATCCGGGAGGAGAACCGGATGCTGAAGAAGGAGATGTTCGACGTGGTCGGTCTGGCGGTTCAGCGTGATAATCTGATAGCGCAGACGGCGGAGAGCAAGGCGTGGGATTTCCAGAATGTGCGGCAGTTTCTAACCAGTCGGGTAGAGATACTTGAGCAGTATGAGCTGGAGTGCTGGAAGCTGATGAATCTGTGGGATGGCAGCGTGCGTATTCCCGATGTGATCTACAACCGTGATTTTGCGGTTACGGATTTGAAATCTTCGGTGGAGGCGCTTCTCGGACTGCGTGAACTGTCGGATGACGCCGCATACCGCAAGATACTGGCCCGTACAGGGATGGCGATGCTGGAGAAGTACCGCAAACTGCTGCCGGAGGAGAAGAGAATTTTGTCAGGGGAGTGATTATGGAGATAAGATTTAAAGAAGAGGTTATATTGAAAGTACCTTCCGGCAGTGCGGATGGTGAGATGCTGTACCGCGAACTTCCCGGCACGGCATTGAAGGTGGAAAGTTATGCTGGGGTGGTGAATACCGGCAGTGTAAATGACGAAACGGTCTTTCTGATAAAGACCGCTGAAGCTCCGCAGCCGGGCTGGATCGTGGCAGACTCTGCCGGAGTTGAGCGTGAACTCATCACCGTAAAGGTCTGCCGTTCGCTGGATGGCGAAGTGGTTGCCTTCCGTTGTAAAGTATAGAAGTTATGAAGGAGGAGAGAATTGCTCCGCGGCCGGATGTGTTCAGCTGCGGAGATTTTTTTTGCGTTGAAAAACCTTTCCGGCGATCCGGTTGATTTTATCGGACACGGCGGATCCTGAAACGATGAGTGTGACTGCGGCGATGATAACGACGATGCCGAGGATCAGTCTGGCGGTCAACGGTTCATGGAATATGACTGTGCCGAAGAAAACGGCGGTAACCGGTTCGAGTGCGCCGAGGATGGCGGTTGGAGTTGCCCCCACATAGTGGATTGCCTTGGCGGTGCATATAAGTGATATCACGGTTGGCAGGATTGCGATGGCCAGAGCGTTTGCGATGGCGGATACGGATTGCAGGGGCTGAAGGTTGATGCCGAATTTTAGTCTTACAAAGAATACGGACAACCCGAAAAGTATGACATATAAAGTAAGTTTTTCAGTAGAGAGCTCTTTGAGTCTGGATTTATTTACCCCGACGATATATACCGCGTACGACAGGGCGGAGAGCAGTACCAATACAACGCCTGAGATACTGATAGAGTGTCCGTCCTCGCTTTTGTGCAGCAGAGCGATGCCGATGAGTGAGAGAATAATGCTGAAAGTGGTTACGGGAGTAAGTTTCTCTTTAAAGAATACGGCCATGATGACGGCCACCATAACGGGATAAACGAATAGAATGGTGGAAGCGAGTCCAGCGGCCATATAGTTATAGCTGGCGAACAGGAGGAGTGAAGAGAACGCGAAGATCAGTCCCGCGATAATTAAAGGTATCACCTCGGTTTTTTTTATAGATAGCGGATGTTTTTTAAACTTCATCCATGCTGCCAGAACTATTACCGCGATGGAGTAGCGGTAAAACAGTACGGAGTCGGTAGAAATATTCTGCTGATATAGCGGCAGGGCGAACAGAGGGTTCATGCCGTAAGTTGCGGCGGCAACCGCGCCGAAGAAAAGACCTTTAAGTTGTTCTTTGTGCATAATAGATTACCTGTTTATAGAAAAGCCTCTTCTGCTTGTCTGAGGCGGAAGAGGCGTAATCCTGGGTTAAAATTATTTTAGTGGAATGAGTGCGCATCGTCCGGGAAAACGCCCTCTTTAACCTCGCTGACATAAGATTTGACGGCGTCGCGGATAATTTTTCCTGCCTCGGCGTATCTTTTTGAGTGTTTTGGAGTAAACCCGTCGAACATGCCGATAAGGTCATGGAAGACCTGCACCTGTCCGTCGCAGTGAATACCTGCGCCGATGCTGATAGTAGGAATTGCGAGTTTCTGAGAGATAACTCTGCCGAGTTCGAGCGGTACGCATTCGAGAACGATGGCGAAAGCTCCGGCCTCCTGGAGGGCGACTGCGTCATTAACGATTCTCTCTGCGTCGTCCTCATTTTTACCCTGCACGCGGTATCCGGAGATGAGCACTTTCTGCGGGAGGAGTCCGATATGTCCCATAACTGGGATTCCGGCGGCGGTCATCGCGGCGGTAAGGTTGGCGGAATCGGCGCCACCCTCGAGTTTAACGGCGTTGCAACCGGCCTCTTTAAGGAATCTTCCGGCGTTGAGAACCGACTCTTTAACTGCGTTGTTATAGAAAGACATGAAAGGCATATCTCCGACGATGAACGCGTCTGGAGCTCCTCTTCTAACCGCCTTGCAGTGGTGCAGGGACTCCTCGACAGTCAGCGGCAGAGTATTCTGATATCCGAGCATAGTCATAGCGAGTGAATCGCCCACGAGCAGGATATCCACGCCCGCCTCTGCGGCGATAGCCGCGGTTGGTGCGTCATAAGCGGTCATCATCACGATTTTCTCGCCGCGCTGTTTCATTTTTAAAAATTCTGCGACGGTTTTTTTTCCGGCCCCTGGCATATTGCTCAACTCCTTGCAAACGGTGTGATAAAAAAATGTTATAAAATATACATTGCTCTATGAAAAAATCAAATTTTATTTGTTATTTGGGTAAACAGCGTGTATGATAACTTCAGGTATAAGAAACTTACCTGATGGAGGTGTACAATATGAAAAAAGAGCGTAAAAAGCGTCTTCGTCGTCTATCCCGTCGTGCGGCCGAGCGTCGTGAGCAGCGTGGACATAATCTGGTAGAAGGTACGGGGGTAATCCGTCTTTCGAGTCACGGCTATGGATTTGTGAAGTTATCTGGAGGCGAGGGTTTATCGCATACGGGAGATGGAGAGGAGGTATTTATTCCGGCGCGTTACATAGGTGATGCGCTGGATGGAGACACGGTTCGGGTGAAGTTTTCTCCGGAGAAGACGGATGATCCGGAGCGTGGACCGGTTGGTAATGTAGTTGAGGTGCTTGAGCGCAAGCGTTCCGGGTTGGTGGGAGAGGTGATTACCGGGCGTCGTCTGCGTCCGATGAGCCGTCGTGTTCCCGGGGACATACAGCTGGTTGGTTCTCTGCGAGGGGCGCAGAATGGTGACTGGGTGGAGATAAAGCTGCTTCCGCCGTCGGAAAAGAGTCGTGGTGATCGTCTTGGCATGGTAGTTGAAAAGATAGGTCAGGCGGGGCTGATAGCTGCGGATCTGGATGCGGTGTGTGCGGAATACGACCTGCCTCCGGCGTACAGTGAAGAGGAGAATGAAGCGGCGTCCGGGCTGATTCCGCGTGAGATAGAGCGTCGTGATTTGCGCAAGATGCACACGGTGACGATTGACCCGGAAGATGCGAAAGACTTTGACGATGCAGTGGGAGTTATGCCTGGAGCCAATCCCGGAGAGCTGGTAATTGGCGTACACATATCGGATGTCGCCTCATACATAGTGCCGGGCGGGGAGTTTGACCGTCAGGCGGCGTTGCGTGGATTTACGGCCTATCTGCCGGGGCGTACGCTGCCGATGCTGCCCAAGGCGTTGACGGCGAAGATCAGTTTGCAGGAAGGGGTGGACTCTTTAGCGCACACGGTTTTATTTACGGTGAATGAGTCGACAGGGGCGGTGTTGAAAGTTGAGCGCTGTCACTCGGTTATTCATGTCGATCGCCGTTTGAATTACAAAGAGGTTCAGCGTTTCTTTGACAAGGGGGAATCGAACTGGGGCAAAGGTGTGGAAGCAACAGTTTCGCAGGAGCTGAAGATTGCGCAGTTATGGCGCAAGGAGCGCAAGCAGCGTGAAAAGTTTCTTGAGTTGGCGATGCCGGAGATCCGGGTATTGTGTGATGAAGAGAACAACAAGATAATCGGTCTGGCGAGCAAAGTTCAGCGTGAATCCGAACAATTGATCGAGGAGTACATGCTGGCGGCGAACAGTGCGGTCGCGGCTGAGCTGACGCAGCGCAAGCTGCCGGGGCTCTTCCGTGTGCATCCGGCGCCTGAGCCGGAGAAGCTGGATGAATTTATGGTATTGGCGGCGGACACTTTCAATTTAAAGGTAGGAGATTTAACGAACCGTGATGAATGCAATAAATTCATATCCTCTCTGCCGGATAATGAGTTACGTCCGATTATATTGAATGCGTTTCTGCGTTCGCTGCCCCGTGCGTCGTATCAGGCTGAGCCGGCGTTGCATTTCGGGTTGGGCAAGACGCTGTACAGTCACTTTACCAGTCCGATCCGCCGTTATACGGACTTGCTGGTGCACCAGCAGCTGTGGAGTTTTGATGTAAATGAGAAGTGGAAGTCGCAGAACAAGTTAAGTGAGCTTGCCGCGATCTGTTCGGAGCAGGAGGAGAACAACGACAATGCCTACTATGCGGCGAACGACCGGTTGAAGCTGCGTTATCTGGATGAACAGCTGGGCAAGGGTCGCAGTATGAGTTACACCGGCATAGTCCGCAAGGTCACTTCTGCGGGATTGCTGGTGGACATTTCGGAGCTTGGGATATACGGTTTTGTGCCGTTGTCATCGCTGGGTAGTGGTTTCCGCCGTCGCAACGGGGTATTAGCGAGCCGTCATTACCGTACGGCGTATCAGATGGGCGATCTGGTGCATCTGGAGCTGTCGCGGGTTGATTTCTCGAAAGGTTCGGCGATATTTGATCTGTTGAAATAAGTTTTTTGTGGCAACAAAAAAAAGTCCGCGTTTTTGGGCGCGGACTTTTTTTATTATTGCAAGTTAAGGAATCAGAATTTCTTAACTTTGGCGAATTTTCCGGTCTGTCCGGATTCGGTGAGGGCGTTGCATATAGCGATCGCTTCGCGTCCGACTTCTCCCGGGGTAAGCTGTTCGCGTTTGCCGCGGATAGCGTCAACGAAGTTGCGCTGGCTGCAGAACTTGAACGGGGAGAATTTGATTTCGCGTGCTTTTTTGGCGCCGCGTTTCAGGTAATAGATCTTCCAGTCGCGGATGGAAATTTCGCCTTCAGATCCTTTGAAAACGAATTCGAATACGTTGCTTGGTGCGGTCCATGAGAGTTCCATGGTAGCGGTTGCGTTGTTTTCGTAGCGGAGGATAGCCACGAAGTTATCAGTTACGTCGATACCGGGGAAGCGTGTGCTGGTGTATGAAGCTGCCTCAACGATCTGGGTATCGGGGATCCACTGGAGCATTTCGCCGAGATGTACGGCGATATCCTGAATAAGGCTGCCTTCGTGTTTCGCCTGAACGAACCAGTCAGCGCCTGGGCTCCATGCGATATGAGGGGGATTCATGGTAGTTGATACGCATGTAGCGTGGCGGAATTCGCCGATTTTGCCCTCTTTGATCATCTTATTGATTTTATGGCCGTACGGGTTATAGTGCCATGAGTGGTTGATATGAAGGATCTTGCCGCATTTTTTAGCGGTTTCGATCATATCGGTGCACTGATCGGTATTGAAAGCCATGGGCTTATCGCAGAGGACGTGCCATCCGCGTTTCAGAGCGGCGATAGTCATGGGGTAGTGGAGATCGTTCGGGGTGCAGATGCTGACGGCGTCGATATTGTCGGCCTTCATCATCTCTTCCATAGAGGAGTACGCCTTGGCCTTTGCGAGCTCATGTTTTTCCGCGGTAGCGGTGATTTTTTCCGGGACGATATCGCAGAGGGCGACGATTTCCACATTCGGGCATTTCTTGTATCCCGGGATATGGTCGCAGTTTGCGATCTTACCGCATCCGATGATGCCGATTTTCAACTTAGCCATAATATTTACCTTCATACATAAAGTTAACAGTTTACCGGATAAACCGGGTTGTATATAAGATATTGCAGTGGAGTGAAAAAGCAAGAATCCTGTTCCGGTTAAATTTAAGAAAAAGTAAAAAAAGCGGTATTTTCTTATCAAAAAAGTGAATATAGTGTATTTTAAAGCATATATAGTGGTTGAATTGATGGAGGTAGAAACATGAAAATAGATATGGTGGAATTGCGCAGTGCCTTGATCCGTCTGCTGACTGCGAACATGGTCGGGGATGCGGATGGCGGTGCTGTTTATGTGGATGAGAGTGGAGCGGTACTGGTGGAAGATCCTTCGCGTTCCGGCGGGAAGAGGTGGCTGCACACGATATTTGAGGTCAAGCTGACGGACGAAGAGTTTCATCTGCTGGTGAATCCGAAGCTGAATTTCCGTCAGGAGATAGACTTGATGGATGAGGAAATTCCCGACACAGTTGAAGAGGCGGTGGATTTTCTCTGGGAGGACATCTCTGCGGGGGTGGAAGAGTATCTTGAACGGTTTAATGTGGAGTAAGAATTGAATGAGAGCTGAGTCTCCGGCTGAAATAACAGAGAAGATGCGTGCCGGTTTCCGTGCGGCGCGAGGTCGTTATCTTGAATCCGGTCTTGCCTGTTTGCAGAAGGGTGCGTTGCCGCGGGAACACACGCGTGCACTGGTGATAGCGTGTTCAGACAGTCGTGTGGATCCGGCGTTGCTGTTTGGTTTTGATCTTGGCGAGGTATTTACGATCCGCAATGTAGCGAATCTGGTTCCTCCGTACGAGACTGACAGTACGACGAGTCATGGTGTAAGTGCGGCGATAGAGTATGCGGTGCGTGCGCTGGAAGTGGAAGCGATAATAATATTCGGGCACTCGAATTGTGGCGGGATCAATGCGCTTCTGCACATGGATGAGCATGGTGGGGGAGACTTTATCGGGCACTGGCTGTCGATGGCGTCGGATATCCGGCGTGAGGTGGATGGGGTACCTGGTTTGAGTCATGAAGCGCGTATAGAGCTGGCGGAAAAGCGTTCAATCATGCGTTCGCTGGAGAATCTGCGGACGTTTCCGTGGATACGCGAGCGTGAGGAGAGAGGGTTATTGCGGCTTCACGGCTGGTATTTTACGATAGACACCTTTCATCTGGAGGGCTATAATTCCGGCAGTGGAGAATTTGAGTCAATCTTTACGGAATAGTTTTGTATCAGCTTGCAAAAATGTGTTCGTGCGTTTATTTTAATAGACCGGTTTATTTATATATTATTTAAGAGGAAGAAGCGGCATAATGACCAAACTCAGTGTATTAATGGCGTGCTATCGTCAGGAGAAATATGTAGCTGAAGCGATAGATTCGGTGCTGAACAATATAAATTACGACTGGGCGGATGCGGAGCTGATATTGTGGGATGATGCGTCGCCGGACGGCACCTGGGGAATACTTGAGGATTATGCGCGCCGTTATCCTGATATAATCCGTCTCCACCGTTCGGAAGAGAATATGGGGGTAGCGGCGACAGCTGCGGCGATGGTGAATGCGGCGTCCGGGCGTTATATAATGATGTTTGATCATGACGATGTACTGCTGCCTTTTGATATGTCGGGTGAGTTGCGTTTTCTGGACAACAATCCTGAATATGTAGCGAGTTACGGGCGCAAGCAGTTATTCAACGAGAAAGAGGGTTTGCTTGGGAGCAGTCTGGGTGGGCCGTTCAGTGATTTCAATTTAATCTATCAGCCGCCATTGAATAACAATGCGATGATCATGCGTCGTGAATCGGTATTAAAGGCGGGTAATTTCCAATCCACGCCGCAGGGGAAAGTGTCTGGTGCGGCGGATGTATTCATGTGGTTGCGTCTGCGTTTAATCGGTCAATTCCGTTTTGACATGTCTTTCCGTGTGCTGCACCGGGTGCATCCTGGTCAGGTAACGAGCCGGATCAATCACAGTGAAGTTTACACACGGGATTATGGTTTTTTCATGAAATACGTTTCGAATCTGATTCCCGGTGTGGAGGCCCAGCTGAGGAAAGGCGAATCGTTCATGGTATTGCCGGAGAAGCGTTATCTGGTATTGATACTTCTTGGCGGCATGATCCGTAACACAGAAAATGCTAAAGAGATAGAGAGTTATCTGTATTACGCCAGTCAGTTAGCGCCGAAAGACAATTATATTGACTGTAAGATTGCTGAGTTCATCATGGCCAAAGGCAACTACTCAGATGCGCTGATCCGTTTTGTTAATATGATCTATAAGTATCCCGACCTTTACAATCAAATGCAGATAGCGTCGTGGCTTAAGCAGATATACATAAAACTGAATATGTCGGAGAAGGATGTGCTGGTGGGCAGCATACGTATAAGCGATGAATTTTTCAAACTTACGCCTGCAGCGGTCAAAGTGCTGGCCGGGATCCGGAAATATTGAAAAATGGGAATAGTAGAGCTCAGCTACCGTGCGGAAGAGCATTCGGCGGAAGCTAACAGTCTTTTAAGAGCGTTAGGCTGTTATTATCCGGTGTATGGGGAAGATCATCCCGGCCGGTTAAAAATCCGTTTAAAGCTGATACCGGGAGATCGTGCGGGTTATAGTATCTGCCGTAGCGGGGATATTGTTGAGGTTCGTGCGACGACGCTGGCGGCCGGGGCGCGCGGCATCGGGTCGTTATTATCCGGGGTAGAGGAAGAGGATTCGGATTCGGAGTTCCGTACGTTCGGGATATTGCTTGACAGCTGCCGTAATTTTGTATTCAATGTAGATTATCTGAAGCGTTATTTAGCGGTGCTGGCGTTGCAGGGTTGCAACATGGTGCTGATATACACCAAAGACACCTACGAGTTGCCTGGAGAGCCCTATTTTGGTTATCTGCGTGGGCGTTATACTTTATCTGAGTTCCAGGAGCTGGATGAATTTGCGTCATATCTCGGTATAGAGATGGTGGGATCATTGCAGGGGCTTGGACATCTGGAGCCGGTTTTGCGCTGGCCGGTATACGGGAAAATATCGGATACCTCCTCGGTGCTGTTGACTACGGAGGAGGGCTCATACGCGCTGATAAGGAAGATGCTGGAATTTTATTCTCATGCGTTCCGCAGCCGTCGTATTCATTTAGGGATGGACGAGGCTCACGACCTTGGCCGTGGCCGTTATCTGGATTTAAACGGCTACCGTAATGGATTTGCGATATTCAACGATCATCTGACGCGGGTGATGTCGCTGTGTCGTGATTATGGATTCAAGCCGATGATCTGGTCGGACATGTACTTCCGTATGGGGAGCCGCAGTATGGACTATTACGATCCTGAGTCGTCGATTCCCGCGGAGGTAGCGCGTGCGATACCATCCGGGGTGCAGTTGGTCTACTGGGACTATTACCATGAAGAAGAGTCGTTTTATGCGGAATGGCTCCGTCGTCATTATGAATTAGGTTCAAAGCCGGTGATGGCGTCGGGGTTATGGACGTGGCGGACGTTGTGGTACGATCATGAGAAGACGTGTGCGACGGTGGAGCCGTGTTTATCGGCGTGCCGCAAGCTGGGTGTGGATGAGATAATCTTCACGCTGTGGGGAGATGATGGAGGTTTCTGTGACTGGGGCTCTGCGCTGGCTGGAGTAGTTTATGTGGGGAACCGGCTTTACCGTGGAGGGCAATTGAGTGAATCGTTGCGTTTTGCCGCGTCTGCGGGAGGGAATTACGATTTGCACCTGGAGCTTGGCCGCATGGGCAGTCAGGGTGATGGAGCTTTAAGCTGCTATGCTCCCGGGGTGTTATGGGATGATCCGCTTCTGCAAATATATTACAAAGAGATGCTGGGCGAGAAGGGGGAATCCTACTGGAGTGGAATGCAGCAGGAGTGGGAGCGTCTGGAGTCGGAATTGATCAAAGAGTTATCGGCTCATAATTTTGAACCCGGGGTTTGTGGAGATCTGCATCATGCGCAAAATCTGTTAAAGGTGCTGCGCGGCAAATTGCGGGTTATGGAACTGGGGCATAAATTTGCGTTATCCACGGGCGCGGAGCGTATTGGGACCTGCAATGAGTTGAAGAGTCTGCTGCCGGGCTTGGTGGAAGATTTTGCGGTTCTGGAGGAATCCTTCCGCCGGAATTGGTATGCGCGTGGAAAGAGTTATGGTTTTGAGGTAATGCAGATCCGTCTTGCGGGTCAGCGTGCGCGTTTATGCGAATTGCGCCGTCGGGTTGACGGGGTATTGAGAGGAGAATTGGAGTCGATTCCGGAGTTGGAGGATATAGCTTCCGGGGGTGGCTTTGTGCATCAATATAAATTTTTAGCTACGGCTTCAGTATACTTATAAAATCAAGAAAGGGAATTCAGCGATGAATGAAAAAGCGAAGCAGATGGCGGATGACTTTCTCTATAATGAGACGCAGTTTCATTTAGGGATGCTTCCGACGGAGCAGTCTAATCCGAAGACGAAGGATCTGGACAAAGTTTTTGCGGCGAATGCTGCGGAAGGTGTAAAGCTGTTGTTGAGTGTTGATTACGACATTATTCCGATGGCGAAAAAGATGTTTGCGTCGAAGGAGTTTGCCAAGTTGGCTGAAGATGGTTACCAGACGTTGAAATCAGGTGGCCGTATTATCTTCTCCGGCTGTGGGGCGACAGGTCGTATCAGTATAATAATGGAATCAGCGTGGCGTCGTTTTTTCCGTGATCTAAAGGATAGCCGTCCGGAGATTTACGCCAAAGTTGGCAGCTGGTCGGATCAGATATTCTCGATTATGACGGGAGGCGATTATGCGTTGGTCAAGTCGGTAGAATGTTTTGAAGACTATGCGGAATTTGGCCGTCAGCAGGTGCGTGAATACAATGTTACGTCGAAGGACATGCTTGTAGCGATCACCGAGGGAGGAGAAACCAGCAGTGTACTGGGCACGGTAAGCGAGTGTGCTGAGCGTGGAGCGAAAGTATTTCTGCTGTTCAACAATCCGGCGGACGTTCTGTGCAAATACATAGAGCGTTCCCGTGCGGCGATAGAGGATCCGCGTGTAACGGTGCTTGATCTCTACTGCTGTCCGATGGCTATAGCCGGTTCTACTCGTATGCAGGCGACCACCTGTGAACAGATGTGTGCTGAATACGCGCAGGAAACGTGGTTGAAGCGTTACTTCAAGGAAGAGCTTACGGCGGAAGAGTATGCATCTTTTGGCTGGCAGGACTATGATCCGGCGGAAGAGTTGAACAAGGTCATTGATGCGATCCGTGATGATGCGAATGCCGAATCGATTGCCAAGCTGTTGAAGACGGAGGAAGGCATCTACAAGCAGCATGGTTTGATCACCTATTTTGCGGAAGAGTATTTGTTTGACATATTTACGGACACTACGGAACGTTCTCCTACGTTCATGCTGCCACCGTTCAAGAAGTTTGATGATCCCACGATGGTTCCGAGCTGGGCGTTTGTAAAGAATCCTCTGCGCGGGACGGAGGAAACGTGGCGTTACAACATGGCGCGTGAGCTCCGCTGTCTGGAGTGGGAACCTGCGGACTACAAGCGTATGAACGCGGAGGAATGGATCTGTCAGGATCCGCCCAAGATCCGTCGTTCTGAGCTGTTGCGTTTTCTGGTGGGCAATGAGGATGATCCGTCGCGTTACGAGCGTCATCCTGCGGTAGCGATCACGTTGAATGGTGAAGTAGAGAATGGCAAGAATGGTCCGTTCAAAGCAGCGATGGCCAAATTTGTGCCCAAGTTTGACAAAGTTTATTCGATCTGGATAGGCGGAGAAAGCAACCATGAGAATGCAGATTTCTTTGTAAAGGCGGTCACGCCCAAATCGCCGTTGAATCTGATGGAAAAGCTGCTGGTTAAGCTGGTATTGAATACGATGAGCAGTGGAACGATGGTGCTGTACGGCCGTGTAAGCGGCAACTGGATGAACTACGTGCAGGTATCGAACAAGAAGCTGCGTGATCGTGGAATTCGTCTGGTGTGTGAACTTTGCGGAGTGGACTATCCCACCGGCTGTTATGAATTGCACAAGACGATAGAGGAAGAGTCGCACAAGGACTACACGGGCAAGGAGGCGCCCTCGATGGTGCAGTTGACGATCGAGCGTCTGGGCCGGAAATAACCTTTTTCCGGCGTATTGGAGACGCAGTTCTCCGGAATTTATTTATCTTTGAAAGCATCTGCGGATCGCTGTATCGCGCGGATGCTTTTTTTTTGTTAAGTCGGAGTTGTCAATTGTCGTTCCGGTTATTGTAACGTTTTAAATTTCAAATTGTTATTTCTTTGGAAATAAATATGTTGCGAATTATTTGCGATTAAGCTTTTTTAAAACGTTTAATAGTAAAATATCATAAAAAAAAGTAAAAAAGCGCCTTGAAAGATTGTCAATAACTGCTATTATCCATAGTGAAAAAGTGTGCATTATAAGTATATAATAAAAAAACGCATGCCGGACCGGCAAGAATGTTCAGGAGGAAAGAGATGAGTTTTACGTCTGACGTTACCAATGCGACAGTGCAGAACGAGACTGTTGACGGCAATCAAAACGTGAACAACGGTGGAGTTACGATCGGCAACACGGTGGTCTCCGGCGGGAGTGTAAGTGTAAACAATGGCGGAACAGTGATTGATACGCTGGTGGAAGCCGGAGGGAAGATGCAAATATCTTCCGGAGGAGTGGTTTCTGGTCTGTATGCGGAAATACCGAGTAGCGCCCATATATCGCTGGATGGTGGAACGATTTACAATTTAACGTATAACGGACTGCCCGGGCAGGCCTCATTCATGGCGGTAACCGGCGGAGTGATAGACGGCGGATTGATCACCGGCGGCTGCATTCAGGTTGGCGACTGGGCTAAGGGGGATGCGTCGGCGGTATTAAAGAACTTCACAATTGGCGTGGCGCCGGGTCAGGTGACGGACACGTCGGTAGTGCGCTGGTGGTACGGCAGTGCGGAAAATCTTACGGTGGACGGCGGCAATCTGTGGCTGGGGATGAACGGTCAGGATGAGACGACGTATTGCGATGTGGTAACGCTGAAGAGCGGTACGTTCCGTCTGGATGGTGTTACCGGAACAGTGAACATGACGGGCGGCCTGCTGAGTTTTCTGGGTACGATAGACGTATTGAATCAGTCCGGCGGTTCGTTGGTCACCTATGTTTCGACCACGGAGGACAAGCGCTGGACGATTGGCGAATACAACATGACCGGCGGAACTGGCACGCTGCAATATTCGCATGTTGACACGATGACGGTGACGGACTCCGCCTCGCTCAATGTTTACTGGACGATGGTGGACAATCTGAATGTAGCCGATGGCGGCGTGGTCTATACGCGCGGCATCTATGGTGATGGCCAGCTTAGCGGATACATTGGTTCTGCGGTGGTAGGATCCGGTGGTCAGCTGAAGGATTTCGGTGGTGGGATAGTCATTGAAAATCTGGAGATTCTGGATGGTGGTGTAGTGGATTACCGGTTAGGCTATCAGAATAAGATCAACAATCTCTACGTTCACTCCGGCGGCAGTATGACTGCCTATAATATGGAATACGGCAAGGTAACGGTGGATGGCGGCTACTTCCGTTTTGGTGATGGCCGTACCACATGGGGGCATGTTGGTTATGCTGATGAGATCACGGTACTTTCCGGTACCTTCTATTATAATCCGAAATTTTTCACTGGCCACTGGGGTGGCGGCAATGCCACATCAGTTGGTCACGGGCGTCCGATCGGTAAGCTGACGATATATGACGGAACCACCTGGACGTTGACGACGATGTCGATGCGGAACGAAAAGATCAACAATGCACTGGGCGGTACGGAAGAGTTCTATTATGTGATCGACGGGGTCGAACATCAGATCAGTACCGATGTGAACAGCGATCTGGACTTGACCTATCTGCCGGTCAATGAAGGCTCCTATCTTTATTTGGACGACGGTTCCGGCCGGATAACGAAGAATGTCACGATCAACGGTGGCGTGCTGTGCATGTACACCTCCGGGGCAGTGCTGGACAATGTCAATCTTACTGGCATGAATGGTTTTCTGCAGGCTGGAGAAGGTGTGACCTACAATGTAGTCATTACCGATGGGGCCAAATACGAGGCTTACGGCAACAATGTGGTAACCGGGGTTGTTGTTGACGGTGGTGGCAAGCGTTATGAAGAGGCGGATGGCGCCTGGGTGCAGGTAGATGCGGTTGCCGGTGATACGCGTGACGGAGCTGAGCTGATACTGTTCAACAATGGTACCGGCAATGATGTAACGGTGATAAATGGCGGTTCGGCGCATGTCTACAATGGTGCGAAACTTGATGGTGCCTCGGTCGAATCCGGAGGTGTTCTCTATCTGACGAACTGGGACATGAATGTAGGCGGCGGCAGCGTCTATAATGTGAACGTATTCTCCGGTGGTACGATCTGGAGTGTAGATAGCAATCTCATAGATGGCATAACGATAGCTGACGGTGCGAAATTTGTCTTTGACGTGCGCACTTCGATTGCGAACGGCAAATGGGGGGATGGTGCGAGCTTCAGCAATGTTGTAGATGAATCCGGCAAAGCCACGCTTACGGGTATGCGGATTGGTTCCGGCAGTGTGCTCAATGGCAAAGGAGAGCAGGACGACACGGTGATGACGGGCGTCAAGCTGTCGTCCGGCGGAGTATTGAATAGTTTTTCGGCGGTCACGTCGCAGGTGAGCGGCACGTCGGATTGGAATGGATCATCGGTGAATTTCACGATAGGCAATAATCTGGTAGAGAATTTCACCGTAGCCGCGGATGCCGTTCTGTGGGTGGATGATGCTACGACGCTGACCAATGTATCGATCATGGCCGGCGGCGGGCTGCACAACTTCAGCACATCGACGAAGT
The DNA here is from genome assembly GCA_944392655.1 of uncultured Victivallaceae bacterium. GTDB lineage: Bacteria > Verrucomicrobiota > Lentisphaeria > Victivallales > Victivallaceae > CALXXL01. The sequence continues at coordinate 202,151 of CALXXL010000002.1, read as the reverse complement.
TCAACAATGTGAAATACATTGGTGCGGACGGGGTGGAAACGGTGATGAGTTGCGGTAATGGCAGTGCGTCGGATATAATTATGGACGCCGGTTCATTCACGGTAAGCGGAGTTGCGTCAGATATTACGGTAAACGGCGGCAGTCTGACGTTGTCAAGCGGGTCGGTATCCGGTTTAGCGGTAAAAGATGGCGTTTACATGGACATTTCTAACGCGGTAGTGGTGAGCGGCGGGGTAAATACGGATGAATCTCCGGACAGCGTTTACCGGAACTTCTCGATTGTCGATGGTGCCGTTAGTGGCGTCAAGCTGAGTGGCGGCGGAGTTCTGCGGGTTACGGATGGCAGTGTAAACAACGTATATATTGGCAATGGTTTGCTTGAAATAGGCAGCGACGTTACCGGTTCGAATCTCACTGTTGGCGCGGACGGCGTATTAAAAGTAACCGGGACTGGGGTCAACATCACCGATGCGGTATTTGCGGATGGCTTTGCGGTTGATCTGGTGGTAAGCAGTGATATGACGATCACCGGTACAGTTACGGGCAAAGGCGGGGAAGAATCGTTCACAATATCCGGTGGAGCAGTTACAGACATGGCGTTGAACGGCAATGTAACGCTGACGGCCGGAACTTCTGCGGTGAATAGCACGATTAACGGGGATTTAGTGATAGAATCCGGGGCGAGAGTAAGCAATGTGAAGGTGACAGGCAGTGTCAAAGTAGCTTCCGGGGCTGAGATCAGCGATTTGTATATAGAGAACGGCAAGCTGGATCTGACGGAATACGCGGACGGTTGCAAGTTCAAAAACATTATAGTAAAGAACAGTGCGTTGCCGACGAAGCTGATCAGCAACTATGAGTTTGACGGTCTGGCGTTGTTGAGCAAGAATGTTCCTTATGGTACGGCGGACAGTCCGGAGGCCTACAATGGCGAGCAGTACAACTTTGCGAACACAGGTACGATAAAGAACCTGTATGTCAGTGATAATGGCAGTGGCGGGGTGGTTTTAACCTTTGGCAACTGGGGTCAGACGGCGCATGTAACGGTAGACGGTTTTGAATTTACCGCGTCCCGCGACGGGGTATCAGCCAACTGGGCTCAAGTCTATTATGGTACGACGATGAGCAATGGCGTATTGCGTTACAACAGTACGCTGGAGGTGATGCACGACACGGTATTGAGCAAAGTAGAATTGTTTGACTCCAGTGTAATTTATGTTTATGACAATTACACTGGCCTTTCCCAGGACATAACCTTGCACGACAGTTCGATCTACAAGATGTACGGAGCTGGGACGATAGATAACATAACGTTCTACGATGATTCTTCGATTATTTTTGATGGTAGCGGTGTAATGAACAACGCGGTGTTTGACCGTGGCAGTCGTGATACGATAGCTTTGGCGTTCAACAGTGGTACGATCAACAATCTGTCGGTAACGAATGGTATAATCAACTGGGGTGTAGCTGGAGAGGCTGATGGCCGCAGCCGTGTATTAACAGGGGAAGTATATCTGAAGGGAGTATCGTTCAATGATCTTGCCGGGACGGTTGACATAGACGGCAGTGAGATTACGTCGTTAACGCTGGCAGGAGATACGACCATGTCGATAGCCGTAAACAGTGGTCGGAACATAGTCCTGACGGTATCCGGTACAGGCAATATAATTTCGGAAGGGCATATAATCTCGTCGAATCAGCTGATCATAGATGCCTCGAGCAACTGGTTTCTGACAGGAGCGATGATAAGTGGTTACAAGAACACCACGCTTACCGGCAGTGGTTCATCTGAGAAGTTGAACATTGCGTCCCGTCAGGGTGATTATAATTTAATAAGCGATGGTTTTTCGAGTTTCTCGCTTGACTTTGAGATAGATGGAGTTGACACTGGCAAAAGGATCACCCGGAGTGGTTTGCTTGAGTTGGATGGTTACCGTTATGTATGGACGGTAGCGGACAAGAACCTCACGATGGAGGTTCGTGCGATAGCGTCGGAGAATCTTGATTTTGGCTGGAAATCTGATTGGGCGACGAGTTACAATCCGCGTTATGTAAACAGTTTCAAAGGCAGTGGAGAAGTTTATTTAGGCAACAAACTTGAGACGGAAGTAGGCGGTTACATATTCAACGACGGGCAGGGCACGCAGTCGACCGCGGTTTTGGTGGATGGAGCTGTTGATGCGTCGATCTACGGCTCATGGAGCAGCGATAAAGAGTTGTCCACCAGTTGGATCAAGGTTTTGGGAGGAGAAAATCTGTCGATTTACGGGGCAGGTTCTTCCGCTTTGAGTGATGGTACGAACATCTGGATAGTTGCGGGTACAACTGAATTTGTCTATGGAGGAGGTTCTGGCGCTGTCTCGGTTGGAGCGACGAATGAGAATGCCGTCAATCTGGAAATCTCCGGCGGTTCGCACAACTATGTAATGGGTGGCGGACTGGAAGCGAGTGTTATCACTGGAGACATAGTCATGAATCTGACAGGAGGTGATTATGCTAAGAGCATTGCCGGTGGAGGTCAGAGTGATATTACTGGCGATGTAAAGACGACGTTATCTCTTGACAGTGTGAATTACGCCAACGTCTATGGAGGCAGCATCAATGGCGACATAACAGGCAATGTTTCTCTGCATATTGCGGGAGGCGAATACCGTGGTCTTATAATTGGCGGCAACCGCAGTGATGTATCTGGAGGAGTGAGTCGTGTATCCGGTGACATCAGTTTAACGATAACCGGTTCGGTCAAACAGGTCCGTTCTGAGCAGCTGTCCGGCTACGACAGTTCGTGGGTAGTTGGTGGAGGATTTGCGGTCAAAGGCGGATCGGTATCCGGCCAGAACGTCAGTATAACGATAAGTGGCGGAGCAACGGTTGGTCAGGTAATAGGCGGGGCTGCTGCGTCTGGATCAGGTTCGGTGGCGTCGGCAGGCAATGTCGAGATCACTATTTCCGGTGGGGTAGTGACAGACAGTGTTTACGGTGGTGGTTACAGTTACGATGGTGGTGACAACATGGTTTCCTCCTCGGTAGTGGTGATAGACGCCACTTCGTTGCAGACTACGGTAATGGGCAACATCTACGGAGGAGGTTTAAATCTGCGTCAGAGTGGCAGTTCAATCTGTGAAACCGGCCTGGTAATATTCAAGGGCAGTGGAGACAATCTGCTGTTTACCGGTCGTGTAGACGGAACTGGAATAAAAGGCGACTCAACGATAGAGTTTTCCGACTACACCGGGGTGTTCAACGGCACGATTTCCGGTATGGACAGAGTGGTCTTTTCCGGTGAGACATCGGTAACGTTGAGCAACGGTTATCTTGGCTGTGACACCATAGTATTTGATTTAAATGGGCGCAGTTCGGCAGATATGTTTGTCACCGGTGAGCTATGGTTCGGTGCCGGATCCGGGGAAAACATTGGTTTCAACTTTGATGAAAGCTCATACAGTGATGGTTTCTCATTTGAACTGATGGAAATTTCGGATGGAGTATCGCTTGAAGATGTAAAAGTATCGTTATTTGATGCCGATGGTATAATGTTTGCGGAATTTGCCTATGGTACGGCTTACGATCTGGAATCCGGTCAGTTTGAGTTGAAACTTGACGGCAACATTCTGACAGCCAGCTACACCAGGTTCTGATATCCGTATTCTGCCGCGGCGTCTGTTCTGCCGTGGCAGAACTGCAGTTATGAATAAGAAATAATAACAATCCAAGGAGTTGATATAATGGTAAAGAAAATATGTTATGAAAAGCCGGAGTTGTCTGTATTTCCCGGCTGGGATGTGGAGTTTATCGAGGGAGCGACCAAGGATCCGATGCCTGAGGGTTGTCTTCTGGGTGCTCCGGAGGATCTGATTTAATTCTGCTGAAACGATTCTGTCCGTCAATATCTCTGGCGGAATTGTTTCGCACTCCGTTTGCTGGGCTTCTGTCCCGGCGTCCATTCATTGTATAGTTTATGGGGAAATAGGGAGATAAAAAAAGACCGGATTTTCATCCGGTCTCTTTTTTTTGCCAGCCATTCTACCAGTTATCGGAGCGGAATGGGAATGCCGGCAGCTTTGCCTTATTATAGAGGTTGGCGGCTTCCGGATTCTGTGCCCAGGCATAACGTACGGCGCACGGATTGGGAACGTCCTCGGACCAAACGGTGACGGTATTGCCCTCGATAGTGGTTTTGGCCGGTTTAAAAACCTTATCCTCACCGGCGATCATCATAGTCTGAATGCTGTCGCCTTTGGAGAGAACGAGTCCGTCGTCGGCGTTGGCGAAGGTGACAATAATTTTGCCATCTTTCACTTCAAACTTTTCCGCTACAGGTCCCATGGCCTGAACATCTTTATTGAAGACCTGTTTAAGGGCGCAATTAGCGAGTCTTTCTCCGACCTCCTGTTTTCTTGCGGGGTGGATATTACCAGCTTCGCCGAGGTCTACCGCGGTAGCGATCAAATTTCCGGTTGCCTTGGCGGCCTGGAACTGCGCCTCTCTTATTCTTGCCCATGTTGAGTTATCCTGATATTCTGCTGGTTCCTGGAAATTGGCGAGCTGCACCTGGAGGAACGGGATTTCGCCCTGCTGGAAATTGTATCTCCAGTCATTGATCAGGAGTTCCATCAAATGAGCGTATTCGCCGGCGCGCCACTCATTGGCTTCGCCCTGATACCATATTACACCGCGGATGGCGTACGGGATCAGGGGTTCGATCATATTGTGATACAGGATGGAATAAACATACATGGTTCCTGGCTGATTGACGGGGCTTTTTCTGAGTCCTGCGTTCTGTTCGATTTTGCACTGCCAAGTACCTGAAAGCGGTATTTTCTGCGAAGCTGTCTGGACGAACATTGCGTCGGCCGGACCGGTCATGCCGCCGGCGAACATATGCGAGACATTGCGTACGGCGATAATATTTTTTCCCGGTTTAACCAGTTTCCCCGGCACGGAGTAAGTTCTTGGCACATTCCATACATTTTCGTCAAAGTTATTGCCGGTCTGTCCCACTTTAACCATATTGAAATAGGTTATATCATTTTTATCAATTGCCCCCAGGTGCAGAACGATATCCTTGCCAGCGTCTTCCGGTGCGATATTGATCTCCTTGCGGAACCACACTACGCCGTTAATGTTATACTGTTCGCCGATATTGGCCCATATAGCGGGCAGAGTCGCGTTATCCCACTGTGCGGCGTTGTAATCGGGGCTGCCCCATTCCTCTTTTTCGCCCACGTTATCGGCGAGTTTGTCGGCGAGAGTTTTAAGTTCATCAGCCTGCTGCTGACAGAATTCTTTGGTAGTGTCGCTCATTTCCGGATCCGGTTCCTGCTGGGCGGACATAACCGCGATCATTTTATTGTGGTCAAATACGAACCAGTCGTGCAGATATTTATCGCCGTATGAACTCCACCATGATTCAGCGTTCATTTTATTGAGCAGTTCGTTCTGCATGGTTTCGCGGTATTTGGGGTCCTGCATAAGCGTGGCTCTGCTGGTCCATGCTTCGGCGATGGTGCCGCCCCAGTTGGAGCTGATGATCCCGACGGGTACGCCGAGTTCCTGCTGCATTTTCTGAGCGAAGAAGAATGCGACGGCGGAGAAAGCCGGTGAGTTTTCCGGATTTGCCAGTTTCCACTCTCCCTGAGCCTCGGTCAATGTACCGGGCTGGGTAGTCAGCGGCACGGCGAAGAAGCGGATAAGCGGCAGGTCGATTTTGCCGGTGTCGACGGACTTGACCTGCTTGAGAGCCCACGCCATGTTGGACTGTCCTCCGGCGAGCCACACTTCACCGATATAAATATCTTTTGATGTGATTGTCTTGCCCGACTCAACCTCAGTCACCGTCAATTCGAACGGTCCTCCTGCGGTCTGAGCAGGCAGATAGGCGGAAAAATTCCCCTCCAGATTGGCGAGAGTTCTTGCGGTATGTCCGTTAAGCTGGACTTTGACAGTTGTCCCCGGTTCCGCCTTGCCCCATACGGGGATAATCTTATCGCGCTGAAGTACAGCGTGATCGCGGAAGAGGGGCGGCAGTTCGAGGGCGTATGCGCCGAACTGCCACAGAGCGGCGGCGGCTGCCGCCATAATACCTATAAATCTTTTCATTTCTGCTCCTTTTATAAAAAATTACTGGAAAATCAATTTTGCATAACGCCCCATATCGCGGGTATCGTTGCGGGTCGGGGTGGAGAGGTAGAGTTGTTCGCTGCCGGGGATATTGCGTACAATCTGGAAGTACCATGCGGTTCCCGGGTTGATCTCATCATTTTCCGGCATAGTTGCCTGCCGGAATGCGTCAATAGGTATAGCGGCTTCGGCGCACCAGCCGTCGCTGTTGTTTTTGACTGCGAGCTGCCATTCCGGATCCCAGTCGAGTACCCAGTGATACTGGTCGTAGCGGTTACCGGCGGAGTCGAAAGCGATATCGCACTGACGCTCCTCTACTGGTATAAAGCTCATTAAAATGGAGTCATTTTTCATTATGTCGCGGCTGTCGCGCGGGAGTTGCGCTGCTGTTGCCGGGGATGGATTTTTGCATTCGATAGCGAGGAAAACGGTATCGGCACTGCGGTTGTAATATATCATTCCCGAGGTGCGGAACTGTTCATCCGGGCGATTTCCGTCGATATTGTTCAAGGTGAACTTTTCGGCATGATACTGCCATATTTCCTCATTGAATTCGCCGTCCGGAACGATATTGAGGGGGCCGGATGGAACGAGGATGGTGGTGGTTGGGGTGGAAGCGTTGGCATATTCGCGTTCAAGGAGCTGGTGCAGCCATGCCTGATCGAGTTTATCGTCGAATTCAGCGGCGAGTTCGCGGATATTGGCGATAATTTTAAGTTTAAGCTGTTTATCTTCGCATTTTTTGAGATCGCGCAGCATCTGTAACATATTTTTATATCCGGCGGTATTTTTCACTCCGGTCTGAAGCGCCATATTTTTGATATAGGTATCGCTGCCCCGGTATGCGTTTGGATTCCAGAGGTAGTCGTTGTAGGTGAGGTCGGATGGCCGGTTGCGGTATTTTCCGGTGCCTTCGCTGTTGGCAAAGAAAATGCTGTCTCCCACCTGGTCATATCCGGGATAGAAATCGAGGTTGTCGGGACATGCGAGGATATTGGTAATAAGATCGGGATTATGCCATGTATAGAGTTTATGATTATTGATAAGGTTCAGATATCTCAGAGTATCCTCCCGTGTGATTACGGGAGTGCATACATCGCGTCCGGTCCATACGATATAGACCTCTTCCGGCATAGCCGCGGCAAGGTCGTGGAGATAGGTTTTTGCGGGATCCTGTTCGGCGCGGTGGGAATCAATGGTATACGGTCCGGGGCAGAAAGAGAGCTGCAAATTCGGGAAATCCGGATGCAGGGCGTCATAAAGTCGGCGCATAATATAGCCGTGAGCCTCGCCCGGGGAGTTGAATTTTTTAGCCTCGTTTTCGGATGCGAACTGATATTTGCCTTCAATCTGCGGCAATACGTCGTCAACTCTCAGCATAATGTGGGAGACATGGTACTCTGCTGCGGTGCGGCAGTATTCGATAAGTTGGCGTATATGCTCTTCATTAGCGGCGTCAAACCGTTCAACATCCTTGTAGCCGTATAGTCTTGGAGCGAGCATAAGGTCGACTAGACCTCCGGACTGCTCATAAAATGATTTGAAATCCTCCAGAGCCTCTTTAGTGGTGGCGAAAGAGCCGTAAACCGGTTCGGTATTCAGGTCGAGGTCATGCCATGATGCGGCGGTCTGCCAGGCGTAACCGTTGATTTTCCACATGGCGAAAGTCTTGGGGAAGCTCTCTTTGCGTGGGAGGAAGTAGTCGGTCATAAATCTCTTCTGCCAAACGGGGAAATCGACGATATCCGCGATATTGAGGGTGGAATTTTCCTGATCAATCAGCTGCAAAATAGTCATAGCGGCATAGAATACGCCTCTATTGTCGCTGCCGGCGGCATAAATATTGGTAGTCTGGCCGGGGTTATGGTCGACCTTTATAATATACGCTTCGGGTTTATTCTGAATTTTTCCGGAGTCGAGGTTGATATCTTTAAATTCCGGGTCGGAGATAAGTCCGAGTATGATATTGACCTTTTCCGGATTTGAGTGTTTTAGATTTTCCAGCCGCTGTTGGAGGAGGCTCATAGCGATTGGGGCAGATTTGGTGGGATTGCTGCCGATGCTGATAGATACTGAATTCTGGTCAACCGGTATATTGACAAATTGGCTGTTGATCTGCTGTGGAGCAGGGGAGATGCTGCCGTTGTAAAACGGAGGTGTCATCTCTGCCGGCATCATTATAGCGGCAATCATAGAAGCGGCAAAAGCCAGAAATTTTTTCATAGTGTTATCCTGTTGTGATGCGGTTAAAAAAAGAGTCTTATTTTAGAGTATACACCGAACGGCGTATAAATCAAACCGGCAGGATTACGGAATTAATATTTTTATTAACAAAGTTCTTCCAAATGTAGCTGAAAGTGTCAAAAAGCGGTGGAAAAGCTCCGGCTGGTCATAGTTATGAGTGAAGATTTGGCTTAAAAACTGAGTTAATATGAGGTATTGAAGGAGAGATTTTGGGTTGTTTAATTGGCAATAAAAACCCTCCGGAGTGAATCCGGAGGGTATTAATTTAGGTTCAAAAACGCCCGATTCCGGGCATTTCTGAGGTCAAATTAACCAAGGCGGGCTTCCAAAGCAGCGAGCTGATCTTCGAGCTCTTTCGGCAGATGAGAGCCGAAGCGTTTGTAGTGTTCCTTGATCATTTCGACTTCCTTCTTCCAGCCTTCGACATCGATAGCCAACAGCTGTTCCATATCTTCGCGGGTGACCTTTTCTTCGAGGCCGGTGCGGTCGATATCGTCTACCTTCGGCATATAACCGATCTGGGTCTTTTCAGCGTCGATAGCGTTATCGCAGCGGTTGAAGATCCATTTGAGAACGCGGCTGTTGTCGCCGAATCCCGGCCAGAGCCATTTGCCTTCCGGAGTCTTACGGAACCAGTTGACATAGAAGATCTTCGGGAGTTTATCGGCATCGCCGGTCTTGCCGATATCGAGCCAATGTTTGAAGTAATCGCCCATGTTATATCCGCAGAACGGGAGCATAGCGAACGGGTCGCGGCGAACGGTACCGGCCTTAAGGTCGAGAGCCGCGGCGGTAACTTCAGAACCGACGATAGAACCCATGAATACGCCGTGATTCCAGTCAAAGGACTGATGGATCAACGGAACAGTAGAGGGACGACGTCCGCCGAAGAGGAACGCGGAGATCGGAACGCCGGCAGGATCTTCCCAGTTGGAAGCGATAGCCGGGCAGTTGGCCGCACGGGCGGTGAAACGGGCGTTCGGGTGAGCGGCCGGAGTAGTAGCTGTCGCCTGATCCCATTCCTGGCCTTTCCAATCGATCAGTTTGCCGGGGGCGTCATAGCCGATGCCTTCCCACCATACGTCGCCGTCTTCAGTCAATGCAACGTTGGTGAAGATGGTATCCTTGCTGCAGGATGCCATGGCGTTGGGGTTGGACTGCATATTGGTGCCGGGAGCTACGCCGAAGAAACCGGCTTCCGGGTTGATGGCATAGAGTCTGCCGTCTTCGCCGAACTTCATCCAGGCGATATCGTCGCCGACAGTTTCAACCTTCCATCCTTTGATGGACGGAATAAGCATCGCGAGGTTGGTCTTGCCGCAGGCAGACGGGAACGCGCCGGTAACATATTTAACTTCGCCTTCCGGATTGGTCAGCTTGAGGATGAGCATGTGTTCAGCCATCCAGCCTTCATCGCGGGCCTGAACAGAAGCGATACGCAGAGCAAGGCATTTTTTGCCGAGCAGAGCGTTGCCGCCGTAACCGGAACCGTAAGACCAGATTTCGCGGGTTTCCGGGAAGTGCGCAATGTATTTCTGTTCGATCGGAGCGCACGGCCAGATACCGTTGTCGCTTTCGCCGGGGGCGAGAGGCTTACCAACAGAGTGTACGCACGGAACAAATTCGCCATCAGCACCGAGAACTTCAAGAACCTTGGTGCCAACACGGGTCATTACATGCATGTTGATAACAACGTAAGCAGAGTCGGTGAGTTCAACACCGATCTTGGCGATCTTGGAGCCTACCGGACCCATGGAGAACGGAATTACATACATGATACGGCCGCGCATGCAACCATCATAGAGACCGAGCATGGTCTTCTTAAGTTCTTTCGGGTCAATCCAGTTGTTGGTCGGACCGGCATCTTCCTGTTTTTCGGAAGCAATGTAGGTACGGGCTTCAACACGGGCTACGTCGCTGGGGTCAGAGCGGAACAGCAGACTGTTCGGACGCTTTTTCGGATTCAGGCGGGTCGCCAGACCGCTTTCAACCAGTTCATCGCACAGACGATTGTATTCTGCCTGTGAACCATCACACCAGTAAACGCCTTCCGGCTTGCAGATTTTTGCCCACTCTTCAACCCAAGCGGCGAGCTTTGTGTTATTGGTGGGGCAGTCATTAAGATACTTTACCATAAATAACTCCTTTTATTAAAGAATGTTTGGTTATTTAATCCACGCCCTTGCATCAATTTTAAATCCATAAAATATATCATAAATATTTTTTTATTCAAGTTGAGAAAAGAAATAAATGTCTTTTTGACTCTGCCAGAGGAATATTCAAAAATGAAATCAGCCGGATAAATAAAAATATGCAGGTTGCTTTCCGGAGTTTTTTGCTATATAGTATAAAACATTGAGTTATATATGGGCGTTTTTATATTAAAATAAAAGAAATAAATCGGGGTCGGCAAATATGAAAAAAGTAATGTTGTTCTGGGCGTTTATTGTAACGGCCGTACTGACGGTTTTCTGCGGGATATTGTGGTTCAATAACCTTGAGAGCGCGAGAAAGAGTTATAATATTTTGTTTTCCAACGGAACTGAAGGGGTACTGGATACCAAAATTTCCGGATTCCTGCCGGCATTTGACTGGGCGACGCTGGACCTTTCCACTATCAGTACCTTTATCCCGTTCTTAGGATTGTTGTGCGTATTGTTTGGATTGGCACAGATAAACCGTAAGGGCAAGGCCGCGTTGACGGATGATTTCCCATTCTTCCACTCGTACGACCGGATCAATATCGCTCTCGGCCTGATCGGTACTATATGGGGGATTATTATTATCGGATTTTACCGGCCGGAAGATATTACGGTGGCCAATTTGATGATGTGCCTGCATACCGCACTGTTTTCAACTCTTGTTGCCGTGGTCTGGGTGTCGATCCTTATGCCGTTGTTCGTCACTCCGTTTATGCGTCGTCTGGCCGGAGAGCAGAAAAACTCCGAGGCGGTGGAAGATGCCAACTTGTTTGAACTGGTTGATCGGCTCAGCGTTTCCGCTTCTGCCGTCAGCAAAGAGTTCGCCGCCAGCAATGAACAGCTGCATACTTTTAACGGACGTCTGCGTAATGCGGCTGAAGAGATTAATGAATGCAGTCATAATTTAAGTACCATGCTTCACCGTTTGACTAATACCGGAGAGGCATGGCAGAAGGAACAGGCCAGACAGATGGAGATTCTCAGCCAGACCGCTAAAATGGTCGAGTCCATCAGTACGGTTCAGAGTCAGCTAACTCAGCAGCTGGAAAAATTACAGCGGGATAACGCTACATTACAGGCTCAAAACGCCGCTCTGCGTACCACTAATAACGAATTGAGCGAGGCCGCCAGCGCATCCGGTGTGGAAAATGTGCGGTTGAAAACCGCGTTGGAACAGATTAAGGGCGCTTTGCATTAATAAAGGATAAGAGGCGGCATGAAACTGTCAAGTAAAATAAAGCAGCAAATTTCCAGAATCGCAGGAACTTATTCCGGAAATGACGCCGCAGTTGACGAAATGAACGCTATATTGCTTCAGCTGACTATGGCGTTGATGATGATATTCTTGATAGCTTTCTCTCTTTTCCGGCTGAAAACCACTGAAGAACTGGAACCGGTGGCCAAAATTAAGGAAGAACAGCAGCTCAATTTTCAGCGTCAGGAATTGATTTCCGCGCTGGAACGGACAGTCGATTATTACAATATCCGCTACGGCCTGAAATCATTTGCTAAACTGAATAATCAGGATATGGTGGTATATGATGTCGGCGAACTGATTGTCAATGGCAAACTGGCGGATAATCAGGCTCTGAAAAATGCGTTCATTAACGGAGCCAAGGCGAGCTTCGAAGATTACTCCAATCCCGACGTCCTGCCGCAGAAATGGTTCGCCAGAGTGATGATGGAGGCAAGTATCGACGAAAATACTTTGCAGCCGGGAAATGCAAAATGGCTTGAAGATCAAATTAAAATGAAAATCAAGCAGGTGCGCAGTGATGTTGCAGGATTGCAGTATCAGAGCGCCGCATATGTGCAGACTTATCTGGCTAAACATCCGGAAGAGGTGACGGATGCCGGAGTTAAAAGTCTGCTGGAACAATATATTGTCAGTCCGCCTGAAACTCAGAAAATATTGCTGAATGAATTGGATAATTCACTGAAAAATTATGCATTCCAATATCTTAAAACTCAGGCCGACGTCGCTTTAATGAGGGATATAGTTCGTGATTAAGTTACTGAAAATCTGGATGATTACAATGGCACTGGGCGGCGGCATTATTTGTGTGCCCGCTCAGACTGACGAGGGGCAGGGGAGTGTGGACCCGGTTGAAAATGAATCGCCGCAGGAACAGCAGTTCAGTAACCGTGAAGTTATGAATCGCAATACGGCATTGTTGTCCGCCAATTTGCTGATAGAACAGTTGCGTGCCGCATATGGACAGAAAGCCGCGGACAGCGATGCATTTTTTGAACGGATGAATCGCGAACCGGAAAGCTTTATCGAACAGGCTAAAGCAAGCTCGGTATTGTCAGGCGAATATGCGGTGACTTTGCGTGAAGCGTATCGTAAAGATGCCCAGACTTTGCTGGATCAGATTCGTTTGCGGTATAACGGGGATAAAACTTTTTTCCCGATAGATTTTGTCTCAGATGCGATTGTCTTGCCGGATAGATACGTTCAGGAGAACTTGCGAACCGCCTTCCCCGCTGCATTCAATGTGGCTCGGGAAAAATTGTGTGCACAGCAGCGGACAAAAATTGCCGGCAGCAGTTATCCCTCGGAACAGGAGGTCGATACCATGTCGGAGGCAGAATTGATAAAGATGCTGGAAGATAAACTCAACTCCGAATGGCGCAATACGGTTTTCGAGGAAAATCGCGGATTTGTACGGGAATCGATTATTACTCCGATAGTCCGGGAGGCGTTGAATCAACGGCAGTCCCAGTTGGATATGGTGAAAAATACGGCGATCAGCGATGCAGTACTGCCGGAAGAGTATGAGAACTTATTGAGAAAAACTTTGGAAGAAAATATTGCACGGCGTAAGGCAAATCCGGCGGAAAGAAAGGTTTACGGATTGTTTCCATCGGTTGCTAAAGAGATACCTGTCAAAGCAAAAGAGCTGTCTGCCAATAAATTTATTACTACTTTAAAAGATTTTCTTCCCAAATATGACTCTGAACAGATTATGGAAGAGTTGATAAAAAGTCAGGCTCGTTACCGTAATCCCAAAAGAGCCAGAAGCATTTTTTATAACTTTTTTAAACAGCAGACTTTGAATAACGCTTTGGGGGCATTCCTGGTAAAAGTTCCTGAGCTGCAGCGACGTGAACTGAAAACTTTTCTGGAAGAGAGCGTAATCAATAATCCGGTAAGCGACGAATTGTTGACGCCTCTATTTGAAGAGTCGGTAATGAAGGATATGGAGAAATTGCGTCTTACCGTGGCTGATGCTCAATTCAGAAAGTATTTCCCCTCTTTGCATGATTACAGCTGGCTGCCTCCCGAAGAGATGTTGAGAGAGTTTCGCAATAACAGCAGCTCTATGAATATCGAGGAACAGTGGCAATATTTGCCGGGGTTGGAAATTGAGCAGATTGAAGAGGTGAAACTCTTTGACGAAACCAGAAAAATAGTGACGGACGCTGTGACCAGACAGTTTACTCTGGCGGAAAAAACGCTGTCTATGCAACTGAAAATCGCTGACGATATCTATACCAGAATTATGAAACAGTTTGAATACGGACAGCAGCAGAGCTCGGAATTCGACTATGCCGGAGAGTTGCGGCGCGGCTTGAATATGACGCAGGATGAGGTAATTAATATCGATTCCATCAATAAGGCTTATACCAATAAGGTAACGCTGGAATGGAATAACGCAAAGGATAAATATCTGTGGTCGGGAATGACGGTACGCCCCGCCGGATATGAGAAACTTTATTCCGGATTGTTCACTATGACACGCGAGGATATTGAATTGCGTTCAAGAGCGTTATTTAATGAGTTGGAGATAGTTTTGCCGGCAGAATATGGCTCGGGTAAAAATATGCCGGGTTTGAAAATTATAAATTGTAATGTCGAAGTAAATTTGACTGATGACGGATTTCTGGTTAAAGTTGCGTCTCCGCAGAATCCTTTGATGCGGCAGCTTTTTACTTTGCCGCTCGGTGCAAATCCGGCAGACTATTCTGCTGAGGCTATGCAGAATTTCAGAGATGAGATTGTGGCATTCTTAACGTCACTTATTGAGGCATCGCCAAAAGATGAATCAAATATGATACAGGTGTTTATCCGGGTGGATTCCGGATTGGTGCCGTACTCTTTTGTCGCTCAGTTGCGTAATCAGATACGGCAGTCGATGCGCGGTATGAAATTAGAGGCGGAGACCTCTTTCCGGGTCGTCGATGAATTGAAGTGGGGTTTCTAAACAGGTAATATAAAACAGGAAAGCAGGTTTTTATGGCAATGTGGGGCGGCCGGTTCGGCGCAGAAACTGATAAGGAACTGGCAAAATTTTCAGAGTCTATTTCATATGATCGCAGATTGTATCCTTATGATATCGCCGGAAGCAAGGCTCATGTGAAGATGTTGGGCGCAACCGGAATTATCCCGGTTGCAACCGCAAAGGCTATCGAAGATGGACTGGAGGAGATTCTGCACCTTATTCAGGATGGCAAGTTTACTTTTAAACAGGAGTTGGAAGATATTCATATGAATATCGAATCCGCTCTTATTGACAAACTCGGTCCGGAAGGCGCCAGACTTCATTCCGCCAGAAGCAGAAATGATCAGGTAGCATTGGATATAAGACTCTATTTGAGACACGAAATCCGTGAAATTCAGCAGCTTTTACGCGGTTTTCAACATGCGTTGTTTGAACTGGCTGACGCTAATAAAACGGTTATCATGCCGGGATTTACCCACCTTCAGCATGCTCAGGTGGTTCTCTTCGCTCATCATCTGCTCGCGTATGTGGAGATGTTTGACCGCGATTTCGACCGGTTGGACGATTGTTACAAGAGAGTCAACGTTATGCCGCTAGGCGCCGGCGCAATTGCCGGAACTACTCTGCCAATTGACCGGGAAATGGTATGCCGGGAACTGGATTTTGCCAGAATAACACGCAACAGTATGGATTCAGTGGCTGATAGAGATTTTATTATTGAACTGCTGGCGGATCTGGCAATATTTGCCATGCATGTTTCAAGATTGTCCGAGGATCTTATTCTGTGGTGCTCTCAGGAGTTCGCTTTTATCGAACTCGGCGATGCCTTCTGTACCGGTTCAAGCCTGATGCCGCAAAAGAAAAATCCAGATATCGCTGAACTTTCTCGAGGAAAAACCGGACGGATTTACGGCTCATTGATGGCTCTGCTTACTCTGTGCAAAGGGCTGCCTCTGACATATAACCGCGATTTGCAGGAGGATAAGGAGTCGTTGTTCGACGCAATCGATACGGTTAAGATGATACTTAGAGTATATCCGCCAATGATCGCTACCGCATCCGTTCGCAAAGAAAATATGTATAACGCTGCTTCAGATCCGGCCTTGATGGCCACGGATATCGCTGAACTGCTGGTGAAAATAGGAGTCCCGTTCAGAACGGCTCATCATCAGGTCGGCGCATTGGTCAAGTATTGTAATGACCATAATAGAAAACTTAATGAGATTTCCCTGGAAGAAATGAGAATATCAATCCCGGATGCAACAGAGGAGTTTTTAGCTGTTTTTGATCCGGAGGCCAGCGTCGGCAAACGCGAAATCCCGGGCGGAACAGGTTTTAACGCTGTAAGACAACAGTTGGAATATTGGCGCAATAGACTCTGAATATGACAGAATATAAGGATTGATTATGAAATTCATTACTGCTACTTCGGCCGGTTTGGCTGCCGCATTGGCGCTGACCGGATGCAGCTCGCCTTCTCAACTTACATTTGTTCATATGACGGACTCTCAGTTCGGATTCTATGATTATGATCTGGAATACCAAAGATATAAAAACGCTATCGCACTTATAAATAGCGATAACGATAAGGATGAACCGGTTTTTATGATTATGACCGGAGATATGGTTAATATACCTACCGCAGAACATAACGCCGACTTTATCGTTGCCAGCAATGAATTGAAGATACCATATTATGTGGTTCCCGGAAATCACGATATCAATGCCAAGGCGGAAGCTATTGAATTGTATCATAACAGCTTTGGTAAAGATTATTATACCTTTGATCAGGATGATTTCAGAATTATCGTAATCAATACCAACTTGTGGAAGTATCCGCAGGCAAGAACCGCAGAGTTTGATCAGTGGTTTGAACAGGCTTTGGCAAATGCAAAAGAGGACGGCAAAAATATTATCGTTGCCGGACACAGCCCGATCTTTTTGAAAGATGTGAATGAACCGGAAGATCCATATTATAATATTGAACCGAATAAACGCATGGAGATATTGAACCTGTTTAAGAAATATGGCGTCATCCTTTATGTCGGCGGACACAGCCATACCAGAATAGATAACGAATGGGAAGGAATACGGTTCCTTCATGCTGAAAATACCAGCACCAATTTTGATAACCGTCCATATGGATTCAGAATGGTTTATATAAAAGACGGCGTTGTATCCGATAAGTTTGTGCCAGTTAATCAGTAATTATATTTTATATACTATAACTCCTCCGGAAGATATAGGCTTCCCGGAGGAGTTTTTTTTATATAAACAAATAACATATATGTAAAGCGTAATCTATTTAACTTTAATAAAGCAACTCTATAACAAAAAGGCCGTCGGAAAACCCCGACGGCCTTTCTGGTTAAGTTAACGATTACAGAGCGGTAACGTTGAGGTAAACTTTACCATCCTTGGATTCCAGTGTGAATCCAAGTTCAGCACTGGCGAAGGTTTCGCCATAGTTGAACGTACCGATCAGTTCATTATTCTGGTCAAACAGATTGATTACGGTATCAGCCGTAAGCAGTTCGTCAGCTCCAGAGAGCAACGCCATGCTGGTGCCGTCCGTGAACAGATCCGCATTGTTGATTACCAGTTCGCCTGCCCCGTTGAAGGAGAGGTTGGTGGCATCGGCAACGGCTTCGTCTACCAGAGCCGCATCACGGTCGGCCACGTCAAAGACGAAACCATTGACCGAAGCAGCCTGATCAAAGCTCATCGCTGTATCACTGCTCAGTTTGACATAATCGAAGTTTACAACACTGGCGCTGAATACGCCGGAGAAGTCTTCGAATACCAGATAGCTGTTACCAACAACCGCTTCCACATTGCCGTTACCATTGACTTCACCGGTGAAGGCCAGGCTGTCGCTGCTGCCCTTGAAGACAACATACGCATCGCCGGTAACTGTGGAGTTGTTGCCCCAACCGCCAGCATAGATGTTACCCTGTACGGATACAATCTTGTCGGCAGCTGTCGCATCAATCGTGATTACGGCATCACCATTGACCGTGGAAGCTCCACCGGCCAGTGAGTAACCGCCACCGTAGATGTTCGCACTTACTGTCGCACCATCATCAACAGTTATGAAGGTTGAACCAACAGAAGCCGTCGCTCCACTGAAGTAGGATACGCCACCACCAAGAATATAGGTCGCATTGGCATCCGCAGTAACGTTGATTACCGCTGTACCAGTGACATTGGCAATACCGGTATTCTTGGCCAATCCACCACCTACAATCCACGCACTGTTGTAACGTCCGCCTTCAGCCAGATCCGGGTTGCCGGTATGGGTTGAGCCGCTGAACGTAACTGTGGTGCTGGCTGCAGTACTGGTCTTGCCATCAGCTTCAGCTACGCCGCCACCGAAGATCAAGCCCTGGAGATTGCTGTTGGTGATGCTCATGACTACGTTGTTGACCGCATAGTCGCCATCAACCGCAACATTGCCAATCGCCGGAACCGCTGAATTGATCGCACCACCGTAGATGTTGGCTACGCCGCTGACCGCATCAAGCGTGATGTTTACGTCACCGGTAACATTACCCATAGCTCCAGCTACCAGACTGGTAACTTCAGCACCGCCAACAATATCCAGATTGACCGCGCCAACCGTACCGCCATGGCCACCACCAACTACCATCTTGTGCGAGCCGCCTTCGATAGCTACATTGGTGCTGCCCTTGACTTCAAAGTTGTTCGCGCCGCCGCCGAATACCTTTTCTGTGGTCGCGCCGCCATAGATGTACATGTAAGAATTGTTATTGAGTGCAGCAGCTGTAGTAACAGTATTGCCCTCAGAGTCAATTCCACCGGCAATCAGAGTGAGATTCTGAGTTCCGTTTACTTCCGCCCAGGAGTTCTGACGGCTGCCGGATGTCATCACTACCGTGAGTCCATCGCATGCATTATCCATGTAGGCCAACGCTGATACACCACCAGTGGCGTTCGGTTCAGAATAAACAAACCGCCCCTGAGCACTGAATTCATTCGCACTCTGGATGTCAAGGACACCGGCAACAGAGGCAAACGTTTCAACGTCAGATGCACGAACCGGAATGTTCTTGACCGGAGGTTCACCGAAGTCGTAGCTCCAACCTTCATACCAGGTAGCATCCACTTTGTCCGCAGAGCTGGAACGGTAAACTGTCAGTACCGCATTGTTGTTTTCATCAACATCAACACGGATGGTCATGGTTGTATCATAGCTTGCTTCTGTGATGATGTCAACGCCAAGCTCATCAATGGTAGCAGTGTATCCACCACAAGTGAACGCAACACCCGGACGAATCTTCAGATAATCTACATTGCCGAGGTGATATACACCTTCGCCGCCAACAGTGATGCTGGAAATCGAGATCGGCTTGTCTGTGTTGGTAAAGTTCCACTGAGACATGTCACCAGTAAGCGCACCATATACTTCGTAACTCTGAGAATTGCGGAAGTCATAACCGGTGATCGCACCAACGGTGATGGTCTTGCCTTCGGCAATGTTGATGCCACCGCCAACAGATACATTAACATCACTCGCGTTGATGCTGATGTTGACATCAGTGTTGTTACCAATTACCAGACTGCTTACTCCGGTGAGATCCATCGTTTCAGTATTGGTCTGTTCCATATTGCCGGAAACAATCTTCGCATTGCTGAACATAATATCGCCGGCAATCGAAACTGTGGTGCTCGTTACATTCGCATCGTTTACACGATAGCTGCCACGATACCAGAAGGTACCACCGTTCATTTCCAGGCCGTTGATCGAACCATTGCGCAGGCAGACGTTACCAACTTCCTTGTCCTTGGTGCTGACAACAATCTTGCCTTCAAACGCCGCGGCTCCCCAGGCAGCACTGCCAACGTAAACAGAACCTATTCCGTTAAGCGTTGTGGTACCTGTCGCAGTGCCGATAACCTGATAATAGGTGCCTTCATCTGTACCTCCGCCAATGGTAACATTGCCGGCATAGGTCGCATTCATCTGAATCCAACCGTTCTGCAGCGTGATGTCTTTGTAGTAGCTGGTGCCATTGTGATAGAGGTTACCGTTTTCGATGATTACTTTACCAAAGCCGTTGCTGCCATTGGAAATGACATAACCGCCATTGGAGATCTTCAGCGTGTTGTTGCTGCTTCCCCAGTTGGAGTGATGCCAGCTCATGGTAACTTCTGTACCAGCTCCGTCAACCGTCATGGTCTTGCCGTCAGCAATGCTGCCACCGGTCCAGGTTACCTTGGAGCCGTTGGAGATCGTGACATCACAACCGTAGTTGATGTCGGTGGTGCTGAAGGAGGCATTATCTACTACCAGAGATTCCAGATTCGCACCCGCTGCTTCATTAGCTGAACCGAAGGTTACTGACGCTCCATCAGTTATAGACAGGTTGCCGCTGATTTCTTTTACCGTAGCAGCTGAGAAGACTGTGCCTGAGCCGCTTACAGCGGTGGTGCCAGTAATAACAGTGTTTTCCAACGCGGAAACTGTACCACCCTTGACGGTGAGGTTTTCAAACGTCAGATTTGCCGCACCGGTAAGTCTGGACTTGGCATTGTCCTGATAGTAGTTGGATACAACACCATCAGCAATCGTGTAGGCAATAGTTTCACCTTCACCCAATTCAACCGTAGCGTTGATCTTGCTGTCTCTGTTGATCTGTTCGAAGATGGTGATCGCACCGGCTTCCTGAACCATGTCTTCAATTACACCGGCTGCAACTTCATCATTGCCAGCCATTACACGGACGCCTGCTCCAGTGCCAACACGCAGATTCTTGACATAGGTTCCACTGCTCAGCTGAATGTGAGAACCACCATTGAACATGTTCATCATGTCAGCATTGTAGTTGCCCGCTACTTCAGTGCGGCTGCCACGGACGTAAATGTCAAACGCTGACGCCGCAGGAGACGGAGTGTTACCCTGCCAGTTGTAGCCTTCAGGCACCATCTGCAGGAAACCACCGTTGTCAATAATGAAACCGGAAGCTACTCCATCCTTCAGCGAGAAGTTGCGATAGACACTGTCTTCCGCTTCATCTTCATTGATACCGCTCATTTCGGCATTGCTGTAGGTCTGGAGGCTCGCTCCATTGCGGAATACCAGGTTGGTGGACTTGGTTATATTGCCGGCAACAAACAGACTGTTGTCGAAAATAACGTTGTCCAACGTATTGATCGTAAAGGTGACTTCACCTGTCGCTTCGTCAAGATTGGCAGAACCACCACCAAGTACCGCGGAACCTTTGTAGAAGTAACCACCCTGAATGTGCTTACCACCAGTTTCGTTGAGGCTGCCCCAGTTCATTTCAATGCGGGTGCCGTCATTGGCGATGTAGGCACCTTCAGTGATGACTGTGTTGCCAAGATGCCAGCCAAGCATCGAACCGCCTTCAACAACATAGAGCTTGTCAAAGGTCGCAACTCCGCCTTCGGAACCGCCGGCCGCAGTGTAGTTGCCAAGGAAGGTGGTTCCCTGGGTTACTACAAAGGTGTTGGCTTCTTCTCCATTGAGAGTGTAGTCAATAACGGTGTCGCCATCAACATAAGTTCCCGCAAAGGAGTCAGTCCAGCTGATTCTTGCATCAAGCGTAGCACCCTTGTTGATCGTCAGATCATTAACCGTGCTGCCACTGCGATAGTAGAGGTACCCACCATCCTGAACAGTCACACCATTGGCTACACCATTGACGCCGTCATTCTGATTCCAGTCCGTCATGTAGAGCACACCGCCCTTTTCAACCGTTACGTTGTTCGCCGTCGCTCCATTGTAGATGAACGCAGAACCACCATTGCGCAGAACCATGTCATTGACAACCGCTCCAGCAGCATAGGCTACCAACTGAGTGGAAACGTGACCGTCAATGTTGTCACTCGTGTCGCCAGGAGCAGTGTTGAACGCTGTACCATCAATCATGATACCGTTAACTACTGTCGTTCCTGCAACTTCAAACTTACCACCGTACATTTCAACATCACTGAAGACGTTGTCCGAGAGAGCCTGGGCAAAGGTCTTTCCACCGGTGATGGTCATACCATTGATGGTGTTGCCGGCAGAGTAGGACATCAACGTAGCATCGTTAACCGTCAGATTGTTGAAAATGTTGCCGCCGCCAATGTTCTGCGCCGCACCGTCAATAGTAAGATTATTGTAGGTCTTCGAGGTCCACATGTCAGTGGCTTCATAAATGGTAGAATCATTTACCGCATTGCTGCCAAGAATCTTACCACCGTAAATGTTGATGCCGCTGATGTCTACCTTGGCGTCAATCGTACCGCCCTTCAGCGTGATGTTGCTGAGAACAGTGTTTTCTGACGCAATCGACAGAATACCAGTTCCGGTAACTGTGAAGTTGGAGATGGAGCCATTGCCGGTTACGATCGCTTCCGGATCAGTAGCATCTACGTCAGAGAGCGTACCGCCAGCCATCGTGCCGCCTTCAATCGAACCACCAAGAATATAGCTGGTACCATTGTATTTGGTCAGATCAAGATTCTGTACCGTACCACCCTTGATGTAGATACCGCAGTCAACGTTATTGCCATTGTTGTGGATGTAATTTTCCAGAACGCCGCCTTCCATCGTCCATACACCATAGTTGTTGGTCAGAGTTTTGACCAAACCACCGGTCTGGGTCTGGTTGTTGCCCATGAGAGCGTTGTTGATGGTCAGCTTGTCGTCAATTTCAATATTGGCGCCGCGCAGAACTATATCATCAATTACTGTGCCGCTGGCTATACCAACAATGTTGGCTCCAGCATAGGTCTGAATCTTTTCAATATTGTTTTCAGTAGAACCAAGCCACAGCGTACCACCAGTCTGAACAACCAGATCACCAAGAATGTTCGCTGTGGTGTTGGTGTCCTTGTTCCAGTTGGTCAGATAAAGTACACCACCGGAATTAACTGTAGCACCAGAGGCTGTCGCACCAGCATAGATGAAGGCAGAACCACCATTCTGCAATACCATGCCGTTGATTACTACTCCATCAGCATAGGCTACCAACTGAGTGGAGAAGTGGCCATTGATGTTATCACTGGTATCGCCAACAGGCGTGTTGTAGAGTGTACCATCAATTACTACATTGTTGATTTCTGCCGTTCCGGCTGCTTCAAATTTACCGCCGTTCAGAGCTATATCATTGAAGGTACCCTTGGTGAACTGCAGGAATGTTGCACTGCCGCCAACCGTCATGCCATTGACTGTGTTGTTGTCATAGCTCGTAACGGTGGAGTTGTCAACCGTAAGATTGTTGTAGGTCTTGCGAATGCCAAGAGAATAGGTGGAATTGATGATCGTCATGTCATTGAAATCATAAACATCAATGTCATCGGCCAACGTGACTTTGATGTTTCCATCGCCGCCAAGAGTGTAACCGGCCAGAACGCCGGAACCCGCATCCCAACTCAGTGTATAGGAGCCGTCTTCCGTCATTACTGTGGCATTCAGAACTGTGTCAGCGCCAATGGTAATGTCTGTCGCACCACCAACATCAATCGTAACATTGTTCGCTGTCCAGTTGGCGCCTACGCTCGTAAGAATACCACCATCCTGGATGCTGACATTGTCTATGACCGCACCAGACTGCATCTGCAGGTAGGATTTACGGTCCGTACGGTTGTTGTTGCCCTGCTGACCGGCCGCTCCTCCTGTCCAGTATTTTTCCGCCAAGGTGCCGCGTACAATAATGTTGGTCGCAGAACCGGCCGGAATCGTCGGCAGTGTGCCATCTGTAGAAACAAGTTCTCCGGCAAGTACCAGAAAACCACCATTTTCAAGAATGAATCCGGAGGCAACACCGTCCTTCAAGGAGAAGTTGCGGTAAATGCTGTCTTCACTTTCATCAAGATTTACACCATTGGTGATTTCTGCATAGCTGTAGGTCTGAATCGCGGTGTTGCCGGAAACAGTGAGACCATCAGAGTAGGCCATGTTGCCCTGTACATACAGTCCGTTGATCATTGTGGTGTTCTTGACTACCGCACCAGAACCAAATGTGGCTTCCGTATAAGCTCCGGTATAGCCATTCAAGGTGAAAGTACCATCTTCAACAATCATGTTTTCCGCATAACCGTTGCCGCAGGAGAAGTTGACGATTGTTCCGTCATTCTTTACATAACGGCCATTGGTGATAACCGTACCGGGGGTTCCGGCAATCGGTCCGGGACGGCCAACAAACATACCAGTGATTGAACCACCTTCGTAAACAATCAAGCCATCAGCACTGCCGGCTGCACCCCAGCCACCGTCAACACGGTAGCTCTGGCCCTTGTTCACTACCCAGTTGGTCGCAACACCGTCAACAATAGATGCATCAAGGATTGCACCGGTTTCAGGATCTACTACGCGCAGACCTTCAATGGTATCCTGATAGGTGAAGGTGTTGTCGGTAATACTCTTCTGGATCGCACCACCCTTGTCAAGGATAACCTTGCTCAGGTCAAGCACATAATCGGCACCGTCATCAGCAATTCTGCTGCTCATCAGAAGAATAAGACCGTTCGCTACCTTGTAGTCGCCTCCATCCCAGTTCGCCAATTCGGTTTCACTGCCGTCATAGCCAATTACTTTACTGTTGGTGAAAGTGGTTCCCTGTTCGCCAAGACCAAAGCCGCCAATGAATGAACCGGCTTCAAATGTTACATTGTTCGCAGTTGAACCAAGCGTGCCAACCCAGAAAAGTCCGTCTTCTTTTACCGTGATGTTTTCCGCAGAACCGGCACTCGCACCATCATTCAGCTTGCGATAGCTCATCGTCAGAACACCACCGGCTTCAACTACGGAATCAGAAATCTTCGCACCATTATAAACCGCTGCTGAACCAAAGTCGGTAACTGTAATGCCACTGGCTTCTGCTCCTGCTCCGGTAATGATCAGGAACGCTCCTTTTTTGCCCATACCGGTCGCAATCGGCGCTCCGGCTGATACCAGAATATCATAGGCCTTCGCACCATCCCATACTTCAATCTTAGCAAATTCTGTTCCGCTGAGAACAGTGCCGGAAATTACTGAATCAGCTCCGGTAATCTGAATGGTGGAGTTTTCGCCGGAAACACTGCCGTCTTCAACCGTAGCTCCGCCACCCATACCGTTGATTACACCACCATTGGTCAGAACCGCATTGATCGATTTGCCACCGGCAGCAATGCTCAGGGTCTTGCCATCAAGAATCAGGTTTTCTGCAACACCATCAGCACAGCTGAAGGCAACAACAGAACCATCATCATAGACATAACGACCGGTAAGCTGATTTTCAGCCGTGCTGTAATTGCCGTTGATAACTCCGCCTTCATAGACAATCAAACCGGTATCGTTCGCTCCAAAAGTGTATTCCTGTCCCTTGTTTACTACCCAGTTGGTCGCTTTGCCGCCGGAAATGGAGGCATCAAGAACGTCACCGGTTTCAGGATCAATTACACGCAGTCCTTCAACGGTATCGGCAGAACTGAAGGTGTTGTCGGTAACACTCTTCTGGATCGCACCGCCCTTGTCAAGGATAACCTTGCTCAGGTCAAGAACGTAATCAGCTGTGTCATCACCAATTCTGCTGCTCATCAGAAGAATAAGACCGTTCGCTACCGTGTAATCGCCACCATTCCAGTTCGTCAGCGTTGTTTCACTGCCGTCATATCCGATAACCTTGCTGTTGGTGAATGCTGTACCCTGGGAATCAAGACCAAAACCACCAATGAATGAACCAGCTTCAAAAGTGATGTTGTTCGCAACTGAACCAAGTTTGCCAACCCAGAAAATACCATCTTCCTTAACCGTGATGTTTTCTGCATAACCCGCACTGGTACCGTCATTCAGCTTACGATAGCTCATCGCAAGTATGCCGCCGGCTTCAACTACAGAATCCATAATCTTTGCCCCGTCATATACCGAGGCTGAACCAAAGTCGGTAATCGTAATGCCGCTGGCTTCTGCTCCTGCTCCGGTGACAATTAAAAATGCACCTTTTTTGCCGGTTCCGGTGGCAATCGGCGCTCCGGCTGATACCAATATATCAGAGGCTTTCGCTCCAGTCCATACTTCCACCTTGGCAAATTCACTTCCGGCAATTGTGGTTCCGGTAATTTCCGAGCCTTCGCCACTGATCTGGATGGTCGCATTCGCTCCGGAAATACTGCCGCCTTCAACAACAGCACCACCACCCATGCCCATTACAACACCACCGGCATTTACCGTGGTGTTAACTACTTTGCCACCAGCATAAATAGTCTGGTTGCCGCCAGTACCGACTACCGCATCCTGAGTCCACCCTCCGGATTCGATGATCTGAGTACCGTTTTCCACGACCTCTCCGGTTACCGGAGAGTTTTCAGCGTTTACGTTCGCTTGAAATGACATACTCTACCTCTTTGGTTTTTTTGTGGCTTTTCAACCACTACGTTATGGTTTTTTTAGCCGTTTTAGACTACAAAAAGACAATATTCCAACGCTAACAATATCTCATTTTTTATAAATTGCAATAGATGTCAAGAGGTTTTGATAAAAAAATGCAAAAAAAATTTTGATATCATAACCACGATAAGCAATCTAATATATTGATTATAGATAAAAAAAGATCTAAAGACTTGGGTTTTGCGGTTTTGGATACTATGGCAAGGGTAGAACTTTTTAGAAATGCAAAATATATTTACGAATATATAAAAAACGGCACACCATTAAGGATGTGCCGTTTTTAAAGATAACTTTATGGAATATTACAGGTCAAACCAGACGTTCGGACAGGATTGCGCCGCAACACTCTGCCCGACAATTCCGGCAACTTCCAGCGTTTCTGCCGGAGGTATCGGAACAATACGGTCATTGAAGAACTTCAGAATCGTATCCAGCAGCGTCGGGAAGAAGTTGCTGCACTGATGTACTATCGTCGAACTCTTGTCGCCGGCAACCATTAAGGTTTCCGGGAAACAGGGCGCATAGTTGACATGCGCTATACGCCCATCTGCATATTCAATGACAACATGCTTGTTGGGACCTCCGGTCGTCTGCATCAGTCTGGTCGCTCCGGTTCCCATCAGCGTTACAATCATCTCAATCTGGTGAATGCAGTATTCCCAGTAGGAGGAGCCGCCGCCAGTGGTGCCGACAAGCTGAATCTTTTCATCCTTGAACATGCCGCTCTTCAGCGCCGCAAGCTCATCCGAAAAACGGAGCGCGGAACTCGAGAACAACGGAGTATTGTGCTTGTCTGCCCATTCAAAAATACGTTCGGCCGTCGCACGGTCCGGCGCAAACGGCTTGTCCATATAAACCGGTTTGCCACTCTGAAGCGCAAGATGACCAAGTTCTTCATGCACTTCAGGATTGCTCGGCGCTAAAACAATTATTCCATCGCACTCTTCTATCAGCTGTTCCTGGGACTTGGCCGGAGTGACGTTGAAGTCGGCACACCACTTTTCCAGCGGACGGAGACCGGTTTTGGTTTTCTGCTCCCATGCCATGTATAATTCAAAATCATCAGCATACTTGCTGCCACTGATCCATTTCGGATAGTTGTTGGCATGCCATTCGTCAATAAACAAGTCGATGAATCCAATTTTCTTTTTCACGATTGTTCCCCCTGGAAATGTTTTATGGTTTCTCTATATATAATGTATAGTAACATTAATTCAATCTCTTCGGCCAGCCGGTGGTGGAGCGCAAAATCAACTCAGGCTCTATAAACTGATCATGAATTATCTCTTCTCCATTGATCATTTTTAATATGGTGGAAAATGCTAATTCTCCCAACGGAAGACGGTGCTGGATTACCGTTGTAAGCGAGTATTCCGGACGGGCGGCAAACCAGATGTCATCAAAACCTATCACAGAAACATCATCCGGAACCTTTACTCCATTGTCCTTCAGCAGCGCAAGCACCTGTATGGCACATAAATCTGATGAACATAAAATACCGGTTATCTCTTTGTGGCGCAGTACATACGATACTATTTCCTGCGGCTCATCAGCCCAGAATGGCTCCGGTACTTCATATTTCCGGCAGGCGGCAATATAACCGTTGCGCCGCCGCGGCGAAATCGCTTTACTGGGACAGAGAAGATGACGGTGCCCTATCTTTAAAAGATATTCCGCAGAGATGTAGGCCCCCTGGCATTCGTTTATGCCAACAAAAGGAATGTCAGCATTCATTATTTCTGAGGCACACGCCAATACCGGCAGCTTACGCTTGGTGATCTTTTCCATAAAATATGAAAAATGTGTACCTTCAAAAATAGTGTCCAACGCAAGAACTATGGCGTCAACATTCTTTTCCAGAAATAATTGAAACAGCTTGTCAAAGTTTTCAAAATTATCCCCCGCAACACCAAGCACCATCCCGTATTTGTTCTGCGCCGCCTGAAGCCCGAATACTTCCATTATTTCCGCATTGAACGAGTGTATCGGCGTGTTGCACATGTAACCTATAAGACGACTGCTCTTCGATTGCAGACCCCGGCCAAAGTTGTTCGGAATATAATCCAATTCCTCCGCTTTGTCCTGTACCTTTTTGCGGGTCTTCTCCGAAATTAACGGCGAACCGTTTAGTGCCAGCGATATCGTTGCCGGCGAAAGACCAAGCACTTCTGCAATTTTTTTTATGGTGGTCATAGTCCCTGTTTGCCATTACCGGACGGATCGCGCCGCCTCGTTCCACTCAGCCCATGCGCCATAAGCCCTTCCAGCGCAGCTATGCGTTCAATGGTTTCAATTTCAGGCTCAATCGCATCATGCGTATATTGAACCAGACTGGTTCTACGGAAAAATCCTTCCACCGTCAAGCCACTGAAAAATCTGGCGCTGCCTCCCGTAGGAAGAACATGACTCGGCCCCGCACAGAAATCTCCTACCGGTTCCGGCGTCCACGGACCTATGAATATCGCTCCGGCGGCTTTTATCTTCATCGCTATCTCACGAGGAGATGCACACATTACTTCCAGATGTTCCGGTGCATAATTGCCGGCTATCACCGCCGCCATATCCATCGTTGGAACTTCAATAAGAAATGTCCCGTTCGCCAGAACTTTGTCCACCGTAGCCTGACGCGGTAAACGCTGCTTCTGCTCGTTAACCGCTGATTCAACCTTGTCCAGAAATTCCGCCGAATCAGAAATCACTACCGCCTGCTCCAACCCGGAGCCGTGTTCCGCCTGGCTTAATACATCCGCCGCTACCAGTTCCACCGGCGCATTGTGATCCGCGATTATCAGAATCTCCGACGGCCCAGCTATCATATCTATCGCAACCTCACCGTAAACCAGCTTCTTGGCCGCCGTAACGTAGGCGTTGCCCGGACCGACAATCTTTTCCACCTTATCTATTGTGTCTGTCCCGTAGGCCAGCGCGGCTATGGCGTAAACTCCTCCCAGACGGTAGATCTCACTCACACCTGCCTGCTTCATCGCATATAATACCGCCGGAGCAATTTTGCCCTCCGCATTCGGCGGCGATACCGCTACTATCTCTTTTACCCCGGCTGCTCTGGCTATACCGGCGGTGTGGATAACCGTCGATACCAGTGAGGCCGTGCCTCCGGGAATGTAGACACCAACACGGTCCAGCGGTTCAAATTTTTCCCCCAGCGTTACCCCGGGACGCGGATTGTATTCCCACTTTTGCGGTATGCGCTGACGGGAAAAATCCATTACATGAGCCAGCGCTACATCTATCGCGCGGCGGTCTTCAGCACATACGGAGGCAATCGATTCTTCAACCTCTTCCGGCGTTACCAGAAAACGGTCGGGCGTCAAATCGGCGTGATCAAACTTTTTCGCGAATTTTACCAGCGCTTTGTCCCCATCACGACGGACTTCCGCTATAATATCACGCACCGAATCTTCTATCTCCGCCGGATAGCTGCCACGATTGTACAATTTCAGCAGCTCAAATTCAAAATTGTCCAATCCGTATGTCAGTCTCTTCATTACTGTAATTCCTTTCAAAAATCGACCAGCACATTGTCGATCAGTCTCGTTGTGCCAAAATAGGCTGCTACCGCCAACAGTACACTCGACGATTTACCGGTCAGCGGTTCAAGATTATAGCCATCCAGAGCTTCTACATAATCTATACGGCCACCCGCAGAGGTGATGGCCGTTTTTATCTTCAAAATCAGCTCTTCTATGTCTTTTATACCATTCCGCCGCAACTCATCTTCCGCACTCAACAGCGAACGGCTGATGACTTGTGCCGATTTACGCTCGGACTCTGACAGATAACGGTTGCGGGAACTCATCGCCACCAGGTCGGTATCACGCACCAGCGGCGCAACTATGATCTCTATCGGCATATTGAGATCACGCACCATACGCTTGATAATCAGCGCCTGCTGCGCATCCTTGCGCCCGAATACCGCTACCTCCGCCTGCGTCAGATTAAACAGCTTGGTCACTACCGTGGCAACCCCACGGAAGTGTATCGGACGACTCTTGCCGCATAACGGACGCGACAGCTTTTCCTCCACTACCCAGGTGGAGTGATCCGGAGCATACATTACTTCCGGCGCCGGAGCAAATATACAGTCAACTTTATGCGCTTCGCACTGTTCACAGTCACGCTTGAAATCACGCGGATATTTGTCCAGATCCTCATTCGGCCCGAATTGCGTCGGGTTCACAAATATCGATACTATCAGTATATCACACTCCGGGCGCGCACGGTCGATCAGCGACATGTGGCCATCGTGCAGAAAACCCATCGTCGGAACCAAACCGATCTTTTTGCCGCTTTTACGCCATTCCAGCGCCTGACGCTGCATCTCTTCCGGAGTATTTATTATTTTCATAACTATTCTCTCATATTGCCGCTCCGGCGGATCTGCCGCCGGAACAACAGCAAAATGTCTCCCTAATCCAGATCAAACAGCCAGTTGTGACGGTCCGGCTTATCCCCGTGCTGGATCGAGGTCATCTCAGTATACAGCTTCTTCAGCACAGGACCAATTTCATCACCATATTTGTAGACCTGATCCTTGTAGAGAATTTCACTCACAGGCGTAAGCACTACCGCCGTACCGCAGGCTCCAACTTCTGACAAGTCCGCCAACTCCTGATAGGGGATCGGACGACGCTCAACTTTGATGCCGAGATCTTCCGCCAGCGTCATAAGCGATTTGTTCGTGATACTCGCTAAAATTGAGTGGGACTTCGGCGTAACATAGACCCCGTCCTTCGTAATGCCAATGAAGTTACTGGTGCCGAATTCATCAACATATTTGTGCTCTTTCGGATCCAGGAACAACGCTACCGCACAACCCTTCTCCTTCGCTATCCGGCTCGGATAGAGACTCGCAGCATAGTTGCCGGCGGCTTTGATGTGACCAGTGCCATAAGGCGCCGCACGGTCGATGTTTTCCGGAATGAACGCACGCACCGGCTTGATCCCGCCTTTGTAATAGGCCCCAACCGGTACCACCATGATGATCAATTCATAAACTTCACTCGCTTTTACCCCAATCTGCGGCGAGGTACCGAACATTACCGGACGGATATAGAGCGCACCACCAGTCCCGTAGGGCGGAACATAGTCAAGGTTGTCTTTTACTACTCGGCGGACTGCATCAATGTAAAGCTCTTCGGCAATCTGCGGCATCTGAAGATATTCCGCTGTGTGGTTGAGACGCTTCGCATTTTCATCCGGACGGAAAAGACGTACCTTGCCGTCTGCACAGGTGAACGCTTTCCCCCCTTCAAACAGCGCCTGCCCATAATGAATGCAGTTGGCTGCAATGCTTATGTTAATGGTGGAATCGTTGGTCAGTTCGGCCTCGCTCCACTTGCCGTTTTCATAGTGAAAACGTATGTTTGAACGCACCGGCATATAGCCGAATCCAAGTTCATCCCATTTGATGTTCATGATCTCTTTGCTCCGTTAGATTTTTAACCGTGATTTTACATTATAAGAATATAATTCCAAAGCCGGAAATAGTCAAACATTTCCAGAATTTTTGATGTTTTTTTATTGACCTTTATCTCTATACGGACTCACTGTAATTTTTTTTGACAAAAAAAACCTTTTTTTTACATTGATAAATTGATTTTTGACTCAGGAAATATACATTAATAGTAAATATATGAAAACGTTACAAATTAAAACTTTTCAGGAGGAAACGATGTTTTCAAAAAAATCCTTTGTCGGGGCAATGGTCTTGGCCGCTGCCGTGGTTTTTTCCGGATGCGTTGATAATCAGATCCCGGAAGAGACCGGCCTGAACAATATCCCCGGCGCAGCCGGAGATCCACGCAACGCCGGTATGTCCACCGGTGATACTCTCGGATTTGACGCCGTACCCGGAGAAGACGGATGGGCAGCAGGCGCTGATGAAGGCTCTATCGCCGGAGGCGCTCTGCATGATGCCGGTTGGCCGGTCGTGGAAGGCATCGAATTCCCCATCATCTACTTCGATTTCGACCGCGACGAAATACGCCCGAGTGAACGCGAAGCTATTCAGCAGGTCGCTAACTACATGAATACATATCCCGAACTCGGCCTTATCATTGAAGGGCATACCGACGACGTCGGCACCAATGAATATAACCGCGCCCTCGGCGAACGACGCGCACTCGCCGTTATGAACGCTATGAATGAATACGGCGTCGGCGTTGAAAGAATCCGCACCATCAGCTATGGCGAAGACGCTCCGGCCGCTCAGGGAACTGACGCTCAGTCCAGAGCACTGAACCGCCGCGCAGTTATGCTGCCCGCTCAGATGCAGTAAACATTATCTGAATTCTGATCAGAACCTCTCTTCCTTACCGGAGGAGAGGTTTTTTTTATCAGACGTTTTAAGATTATTCAACATATTACCGGAGTTTTCCGGAATAAATGCAAATCAAATTGAAATATTTTTTTTTGTGGATTGTTTTATGATATATGGATTGACTTTTCCACTTTAGAGGCTATCCTTACATGATAACAATATTATGTGAAATAATAACGCAATTTTTTTAAAGGAGATCTTATATGAAACTGGGGCTTTTTATTACTGCTGCAATGCTCTCTTCCATGATGGTTATGGCGGAGACTCCGGAGAAGATAGTTACCAAGGGCGGAGTGGAGATGGTTAAACTCCCCGGCGGCAGCTTTAATATGGGCGATGCAAAAGGAAAGTCCGACGCATCTGCCGTTCACGAGGTTACTGTTTCACCATTCTATATGGACGTTACCGAAGTTACACAGGAGGAATATGTCCGGCTGATGGAGTATAATCCATCGAAATTCCGCGGCGAAAATCTTCCGGTTGAACGCACCCGCTGGATCGATGCCGCCGCATACTGCAATAAACGTTCCGAAGAGGAGGGTTTGACCCCGGTTTACAACCTCGAAACCGATGAGGCAGACTTCTCCGCCAACGGATACCGCCTTCCCACCGAAGCAGAATGGGAGTACGCCACCAAGGCCGGAACTGATACCCGGTTCTATTATGGCGATGATGAAAAAGAACTGGAAAATTACGCCTGGTTCCGCAATAATTCCGAGGAGTCCACTCATACCGTGGCTACCAAGACTCCAAATGCTTTCGGCATTTACGACCTCTATGGCAACGTTGCCGAATGGTGCAATGACTTTTACAAAAATACCTATTATGCTGAAAGCGCCGCCGTTGACCCCACCGGACCTGAAACCGGCGACAAAAGAGTGTTGCGCGGCGGATCATGGGCCGACCGGCCACGGAAAATCGGCAGCTCCATCCGCGAAGCAGATAACCCCGTAACCGCCGATATCTGTCAGGGGTATGACGTATACGGATTCCGTTGCGTGCGCCCGGCGGCAGACAGTAAAACCGAATAGTATTCAGGAATAGATTATGCTCTTTCAAACCTGGGAGTTCGTTATATTCTTTGCCATTGTAATGGCTGGAATGGCTCTGCTGAGGCCGGGACTGAAGTCTTTATGGCTGCTGGCGGCAAGTTACTTTTTTTATGGATATATGAGTCCGGCGTTCCTCGTATTCATTATCTATATTACTATAGTTGACTACTTTATCGGACGCGGACTGGCGGCTTACAGCAGCAACGGCGTAAGGAAAACTCTGGTTACATTGAGCATTATCAATGGAGTGATGCTCCTGAGTCTATTCAAATATGCCGACTTTATTACCGTAAATTTACAGGCACTGTGCGACTATATCCACTGGCAGGTTCACGTTCCAACCATCGCCGAGAGCGCACAGAATATTTTTAACGCGCTAAATATCGACTACGCTTTGCCCGCACAGATTCTGCTCCCGGCCGGGATCAGTTTCTTTACCTTCAAGTCGCTCTCTTATACTATCGACGTTTACCGGCACGATCAGCGCGTGGAACGGAATTTTATCCACTACGCATCTTATCTCGCCTTCTTCCCCGCTCTGCTTTCCGGACCAATCGACCGTTCGGGGTTGCTGATTAAACAACTCCGGCATAAAATGCCGTTCAGACCGGTCGATTTCAGCGACGGCGTGTGCCTGTTCATCAGCGGGATGTTCAAAAAGGTGGTGCTGGCGGATACACTGGCTGTATTCGTTAATCAGGTTTATAACGCCGAACCAGGCAGTTACGGTGCGCTCGCCGTTGTTCTCGCCACTTACGCCTACGCATGGCAGCTTTACGGCGACTTCGCCGGGTATACCGATATGGCACGGGGGATCGCTAAAATTATGGGAATACATTTGACGCTGAATTTCAACAACCCTTATGTGGCGGTCGATTTCAGCGACTTCTGGCGCAGATGGCATATCAGCCTCTCTTCATGGTTCCGCGATTATGTCTATATCCCGCTCGGAGGAAGCCGGGTGGTGCGCTACCGGATATGGTGGAATTTATTCCTTACCATGCTGGTCTCAGGATTCTGGCATGGATCGGCATGGACTTTCATTATCTGGGGCGCATGGCACGGCATTCTGGCCGTGATATGGCGCGGCTTTGAAAAGAGAGAGTGGTATGTGAAATTGCCGAAACTCCTGAAGCAGTTGGTGGTATTCAACCTGGTCGCGGTGGGATGGGTATTCTTCCGGGCGCAGACCTTTGAACAGGCGGTCGGTCTGCTCAAGGTAGTATTTTCCGGAGCCGCCGGCACTGTCAGCGCCGGTATCCCATGGCTGATGCTCGGAATGGCGGCGGCGGTATGGATTTATCAGCTGGTATTCGATTCCAGATTTAACAAGGTGTTGGCGTGGGCGCCGTTACGGTACATTATCTTCGCTATTGTAGTCGCCCTTATCCTGATCGTTCCGGCCGACGCTAACCAGAAATTCCTTTACTTTGACTTTTGAGGTGAATCGTGGACAGTAAAAAGAGAAAACAGCGCAGTATAAAAGCGATACCTTTCGGCGGAAACTATCTGCGACTTTCACCCAAAGAACTGGCGGTGGTTCTGCCGCTTACCCTGATTGTCGTATTCTGGATTATGCCGGCCATTTACCGGGCGTGGGAAAAATGGGACTTCGGCGACAATTTCCGCCTCAGCTACAATCTGCGCGACGACTACTGGAGCTATCAGCAGTGGTGCGACTACGCATGTCAGAACTATCCGGTGGTATTTATCGGAGATTCGGTGATCTGGGGTATGTATACCGATAATGAACATACTCTGCCGGCTCATTACAACCGCCTGAAAGAGGAGAATATCGCGGCAAATCTGGGAATTGACGGACTTCACCCCGTCGCTCTCGAAAATCTTGTCCGCGACTTCGGCGGCGCAATAAAAGATAAAAAAGTATATCTCTATTTCAACGCATTGTGGATGAATGACCCGAAATTCGACCTCTCCGCTATGCCGCAGAAAGATGAGTCAGGCGAGTTCGAGACCATCTCCGTTATGCATCCAAGACTGGCTCCGCAGTTCGACTCCACTCTCTATTGCTATAACGAGCCGCTGAAAAAGAGAATCGCCAATACCATGGAGCGCAATATCCCATTCTTCAGCCTCGCTAATCACCTCCGCAGCGTGTGGTTCAGCAATCAGACGTATCCCGAGTGGATGCTGGACAATCCCGACAGAATGCCATGGGCCGCCGTGGAACGTAAAGTGAACGCCATTGAAACGGAGCATATCAACCGCGATACTCCGTGGAATAAACCACGCCCCTTCAAGGTATCATACAATTGGGTTATGCCATATCAGTCACGCCAGTGGGAGGCGTTCATCAATACCTGGAAAATCCTTAAAGAACGCGGCAACGAGGTGGTTATTCTGCTCGGCGCATTCAATACCCATCTGCTTGACGACGATTCGCTGAGCGATTATGAGGATATGATGGACTATATTATGGACGATCTCGACGAGCTCGACGCGGAATATATCGTTATGGAGGAATTGCCGTCGGAATGCTATGCCGACGCCAGCCATCCGCTCGACCCCGGATATGAGATTATGGCTGAACAGATTATCGATGAGGAATAACACTGTTGTAATATAAATTTTTTAACTGGAGCAGGTAGTACTATGAAAATGAAGAAGTTTTTGCTCGGTATCGGAATTTTGACCGGCACGGCTCTGTCGGCCGCAATTGAACCGCCGGTTATTACCGGAGGTACTCCGGAAACCGCATTTGAGTCCGAAGGAATTATCGCCGGAGAGTGCGCTTATGCCAACGCTTTGGCGTTGATCGTTCCCGATGGCAATGTGGTGACTATCAATGTCGGCGAAGTCAACGCTGTTATGACTCCGGATTTTATCGGCGAAAGCGCCGTCGTTTTTACCGAACCGGGGAGAGAGTATTATATCCCCGCAGATAACTATACCTTTATGCTGTTTTCCGAAAACGGCAACCGCGTGGAGATGATCGCATGGGATAATCCGGAGGCCGAAGTTAAACTGGCCGACGGTGTGGTGACCATTACCGGAGCTGAACGCAAGGTCGGTTATTATCTGCTGGACTGCCCCGGAATATGGAAGCATGTTACCGCTCAGCTGAACGATCAGGAGTGGCTGCCCGTTGACTGGAAAATACCCTTCGCCGCTGATTTCCAGGTGGCTTACCGCAAAGAGATCGGCGCAATGAATTCCGAAAACGGAACTCAGGAGGATTGGAAAATTATGCCGTTCAGAGATATCCCCATGCAGGTGGCTACCAGTCTGGCTATCTATGACGGTAAAACCTGGAGCAACTGGGTATCCGGTTACGGCGGCACTTTCTATCCCGCCCGCGCCGATAAGAACAATACCTATCTGCGTTTCCTCTATGCCGGGGAGTATCCGCATCAGAAGCACGACACCGCTTTCGGCGCTTTTATCTATCCAATGGGCGCGGATCCTACGGTCAACTACTGGGAGGGAATGGAGGTCCCCGCTCAACCGGAAGCTCTGATTATGCCGAAAGAGGCGATATTGCAGTTCCTCGATAAAGAACAGTGGCAGAGCATATCCGAAAAAGAAAACGACGGTAAATGGTTCCCAGCTACATGCGGCACCACCGAGGCAATTGAAAAAATATTCTACCGCAGCGAAGCATATGAATTACGCGAAGAGGTCGCTACCAGAATCGATGCAATGGATAAGTTTGTCCGCCGCATACGCGAACGTATTGAACACTTCCGCGAATGGGGCAAAAATGAACGCGACTTCCTGACCGCCAACGCAGGCGAAGCTAATCAGGATATAACCAGACTCTTCTCCGCCGACTTCGACGAAATGGAGAAGTTTTATGCCGATGTCCTTCACCTGATCAAAACCCCGGCAGATTGCGAAGTGCTCAGCGCGGAAATAGTGGCTCTCGCTAATGACGAGAACGGCGATGAAGAGGAACTTGAAGAACGCTGCAAAGAGCTCGGCCGCGCTATCCGCACCATCGGCGGCGCTCAGGATAATACCGCAGCTCAGTTCCGCAGAGTCGGCAAAAACGTCCGCCAGAAAGCAACCGTCAACTTTATGACCGAAAAAGATCCGGTCCGCCGTCAACTCTGGGCTCACGTCCGCTCAGAAGCCGGCAAGGCTCTGCATGACCGTATGCCGCACGAAGGTAAATAATAGATTAATGTAATAATTCAGGCCGCGTTCCGGCAGATCGGGAACGCGGCCTTTTCTTTATAACAAAAAAGGCTTCCGGTTTTTTCCGGAAGCCTGAATTTTGCTGTAAAGCAACTCTTTAGAGCAGTTCGGCAATCTGAACCGCGTTCAGCGCCGCACCCTTCAATACCTGGTCGCCAGCAACAAAGATGTCCAGACCACGTTTGTCGTGACGGGAGATGTCCTGACGGATACGCCCAACCAGTACATCGTATTTTTCTGTGGCGTCTACCGGCATCGGATAACGCTTGTTCGCCGGATCATCAACAACTTCAACTCCCGGCGCGTTCTTCAGAATCGCACGGGCTTCATCCGGAGTGATCTCTTCGGCAAATTCCAGATTCAACGCTTCCGAATGCGCACGCAGTACCGGTACACGCACGCAGGTGCAGCTCACCATCAATTCCGGCTCGTGCAGCATCTTGCGGCTTTCATAGAGCATCTTCAGCTCTTCCTTGGTGTAGCCGTTATCCTTGAATACGTCAATATGCGGAATCAGGTTGAAACCGATACGGTGCGCAAAGGCTTTGGGCTCTATCGGTTCGTTGTTCAGCAGCTGTCTGGTCTGCACCAGAAGCTCATCCATGCCTTTCGCCCCGGCTCCGCTGGTCGCCTGATAGGTCGCCGCTACCAGACGTTTCAGCTTCTTCGCACGGTGCAGCGGAGCTACCGCTACCAGCATGATGATCGTTGAACAGTTCGGGTTGGCGATGATGCCTTTGTGCCACTTGATGTCTTCCGGATTTACTTCCGGAACTACCAACGGAACGTCGTCTTCCATACGGAACGCGCTCGAATTGTCGATCATTACCGCACCGGAATCAACTACGCTCTTGGCAAATTCTCTCGATATATCTCCACCCGCACTGAAAAGCGCAATGTCCACACCCTTGAATGAGTCGTGGGTCAGCTCTTCAATAACTACGGGTTCGCCTTTGAAGGTCATCGTTTTTCCCGCGGAACGCTTGGAGGCCAGAAGTTTTAAGCTCTTTACCGGAAAATTACGCTTTTCCAGCGTCTTTACCATCTCCACACCCACGGCACCGGTAGCACCGGCTACCGCCACATTGTACATTTTGCTCATCCGAAAAAAACTCCTTAAATGGTTCAAAATAACCCGTTTTTATACAAAATCGCTATTACTATAGTACAAAAAGTTATTTTTTCAACGAATTACCGCAATTTTCCGGCAATATATGTTCAGGCAAAGAAACATGCGCAACTATGCGAACCTTCGCCAAGCTCAGGCGTTTCACAACGGCAGCGCTCCTGCGCCAAAGGACAGCGGGGATGAAAATGACAACCAGATGGCGGCGATAACGGCGACGGAACATCCCCTTCAAGTATTATCCGCTTCTTCCCGTCAGAACCAATACGAGGCACCGCCGAAAGCAGCGCTTTCGTATAGGGGTGACGCGGCGCACCGCATACCTCACGCGCCGGTCCGGATTCCACTATCCTCCCAAGATACATTACCAGGATCCGGCTGCTGATATGCTCAACCACCGCAAGATCATGCGCAATGAAGAGAAAGGCGGTGCCTGTCTTACTCTGGATATCTTTTAGAAGATTGATAATCTGTGCCTGTACGCTTACATCCAACGCTGATACCGGCTCGTCAGCAATTATCAGTTCAGGCTCCGCCGCAAGCGCACGCGCTATGCCGATCCTTTGACGCTGACCTCCGGAAAATTGATGCGGATAACGGTACAATAACTCCTTTTCCAATCCCACAAGTCCAAGCAGCTCCAACGCCCGCTCTTTCCGTTCCGCCGCAGAACGT
Source organism: uncultured Victivallaceae bacterium (assembly GCA_944392655.1). Lineage (GTDB taxonomy): Bacteria > Verrucomicrobiota > Lentisphaeria > Victivallales > Victivallaceae > CALXXL01. Next base: position 162,608 of record CALXXL010000002.1, on the reverse strand, counting down.
CTGGAGTGCAGGCGCAGCACCTCGTCCAACGCCTGTAATACCGTAAGCCGGGGATTCAATGAGCCGTAAGGATCCTGGAAGATCATCTGGAAGTTCTTGCGCTCCCTGCGAAACGCTGAACCTTTCAATTCAAGAATGTTCTTCCCATTCAAAATGATCTCACCCGCAGTCGGCTTCTCCAATCTGACCAGCGTACGCCCAAGCGAACTCTTGCCGCAGCCGGATTCCCCTACCAGACCAAGCGTCTCCCCGGATTCCAGCGTGAACGATACGTCATCCACCGCACGCACAAACGCTTTCCTGTGAAACCAGCCACGGTTTACCGGATAGTACAACTTCAGATGTTTGACTTCCAACAGCGGCATGAAATCCTCGGCTTTCTTCAGCGGGTGGGAACGATTTCCAGCCAGTAGCCGTCCGGGTCATTGATGAAGTAGATGCCCATCGCAGGATTTTCGTAGCAGATGCAGTTCATCGCTTTGTGTCTGGCATAGGCCGCATCATAGTCGTCAACTCGGAACGCAAGATGCATCTCATTGTCGCCCAGATTGTACGGCTCTTTCCAGTCGCGCAACCAGGTCAATTCCAGCTGAAAATCGGTCTGCCCGTCGCCAAGATACACTATAATATAAGAACCATCTGCCGCCGTAAGACGGCGAACCTCTTTCAGATCCAACGCATCATTATAGAATTTTATGCTCTTTTCCAGGTCAAGCACATTGAAATTATAGTGAATAAAACGAAAGTTCATAACTTATACCTCCTTTAAGAAATCTTCAGCAAATTTGGGCAGTACAAAGCTCGCCCGGTGGATCGCCGGCGTGTAATAACGCAATTTCGCCCGCATGGAGGCATCCGGCTCACGCACAGGATTCTTTACATCCCGCGAACACGATACCACACTCGCTCCAATCGTCCCTGTCGGATAAGTCGGAACCAGCATCAAAGCATAATTGTAGCTGCCGAACAGATCCAGATTTATCCGCATCAGACGCTTGATGACCGCAGGATGAAGATAGATCGATTCCGATTGCGAGGCTATTACTCCATCCGGCTTGAGCGCACGCTTCATCTTACTGTAAAATTCCGCATTGAACAGCGACTCCCCGGGACCGACAGGATCTGTCGAATCCACTATGATTACATCGTACTCCGATTCCTTGTCCGCAACAAATTTACTGCCATCGGCTATGTGCACCGCAACCCGGGGATCGTCAAATCCACAGCTCATGGAGGGGACAAACTTTTTCGCCGCTTCTATCACCATGGCATCGATTTCACAGAGGTCTATGCGCTTTACACAATCGTGTTTAGCTATTTCACGCAGAATACCACCATCTCCCCCGCCAATCACCAGCACCCGCTCCGGACACGGATGCGCAAATAACGGCAGATGCGCCAGCATCTCCTGATAGGCAAATTCATCGTACTCTGTAAATTGAATGATCCCATCAAGCAGCATCAGCTTGCCGCAATGCGCCGTCTGGTAAATGTCTATCTGCTGATACGGACTCCGGGCTGTGTACAGGTGCTCCGTCGTCTCTACCGTAAAGCCGAAACTCGGCCCCACTTCTGAAATCCATTCCCCCATAGCTTATCTCCGCACCGCAACCTGCATACGGTAATGGCGGCCGTGAAACGCGGCAAGCGCTTTCTCCGCTGCACTGCGGGGTTCTATAAAACTGGTCGAGAATATGTCCACATAGGCACTGTGCGTATCCCACGCAATGTCTCCGGAGATGCGGCCGCCACCGGCTAACGGCAGGTGGAACAAGAGCCCGTCTCCCTTGTCAGGATTATGGAACTCCCTGATCTCTACACTGCCCTCGTATTCAAGCGACAACTCCCCGCACAGCGCGTAAATTCCGGATTCAACCGCATGACGGTCTCGCATGAAACTTTCACTGCAATCATGAATATCCAGCGAACACTGCAACCCCCAGGCATCGACCGAATTGAACCTGGTCTGCCAGGCCAGCGCATAGGCCTGCGTCTTGTCCACATACACCGGAACCAGGCGCTCAACCCCATTGTTGCCAACTATGCCGCGGTTCATTACCCCGGAGATGATCACCGATTCCGATTTTAACGCACTCTTCAGCGATTCAACCGCTATACGGAAGTCTATTGATTCTCCACAGGTGAATATGTCCACCGCCGCATAGTCGTACTCCGGCCAGGCATGTACCGAAAAATGCGACTCCGCAATGATGACAAAACCACTTACCCCCTGCGGCTTGAAATCATGAAAGTTTGATCCCAGTACCGTGGCTCCGCTCGCCTTCGCCGACGCAATAAATATCGACTCCATAAGATGGGCATCCGCCAGAATCTCCGAACTGCAGTCGTAAAACTCCGCGGTAAGATGTTTGCCCAACGCAAAATCTTTTATCGTTTCCACCGGTTTTTCCATCACTTTCGGCTTTCAAAACAAGTTTCTTTATCGGTTTTTTACTGGAACTGCTCCATGAATTCAGGCGAGGTCAGAATGTTTTCGCTTATGTAGAGATCCTGCTCAACTTCAGACGCCATGAAACGGTTGTTGAGATAGGTCTGTTCCGCCTTTGCCGCATCCACTGCCTGGTCTGCCGCAACCTCCGGACGGGCATCCAGCCGGACGATTACCGCCCCGTCGGCAACATTGATCACCTGAGACAGTTCATCTATAGTCAAGGTCATCGCCGCCTGCAGCAACAGCACACTCTCGGCATTTTTCAGCTGCTGGTTGATGTTCATTACCGGCAGAGATTCTACCACCACTCCCTCCGTTTTTGACAACTGCTCAAACTTGGCTTTGTTGTCACCGGCCGCCGCCGTATCCGCCTGCAGCATCGCATTCAAGGCAGTTTGGCGCGCCAGCTGAAGCGCTTTCTGCTCCGTAAGAAGTTTTACAATCTCATCCTTTACCAACGCAAAATCTTTTACCGCTTCCGGCTTTTCCAGCGTTACATAACCAATATAAACCGCATTGTCCCCAACGTAAATTTCCGACAGCGGAATCGAGGAGGGCGCACCACTGAGTATCGACGCTAACTGTCTGCCCGCAATCTGCGTGCCATCCGACAGTCCAATCGAGGCGGACTGCGGCTGGAAAACCGAAGTCGTTACCAAAGGCAGCTGATGCTGCTCCGCCGCCTGCGTGAATTTTCCCAGCGATGGCGTGCCGGAGGCAAGCTGTTCGTATATCTGAACCGCAAAGTTGTTCGCTTTGGCTATCGCCGCGTTGCGCTTGGCGTTTTCCATGAAGTCGGCAATGACCTGACTTCTTACCTTTTCAAAATCAACATCCTCCATCGAACCATCTTCATTAACTTTTCCGTAACGGAAGATGTTGTTTTCAAAATACTCCTTCAGCTTGGCTTCGTCTTCCGCCTGCTTGGAGGCATCCTTTACCACCTGGGGATCATCAAATTTTATCACCGCCAGTGTCGCCGAATAATCCGGCGGAATCAGAAACTGCGACGGATTCGCATTGTAATAGCTTTCCAGTTCTGCATCTGTTACCGTTACCTTGTCCAGATAACTGGACGCCGGAAATTTGATCGCCGTAACCTGACAGCCGGAGTTGAGATATTTGCTGAAGTTTTGCGCCAGATTTTCCGTATAAGAGAGGTCAACCGCAAGATAGCGCTCCTGATTCAGCTTGTTGATGATTATCTGGCGGCGAACCGCTTCACGCAATGTCTCAGCCGTCATGCCGTAGCTGTTCAGCATACCGCAGAACTGATTGAAGAGATCAGCAGAATATTTGCCGTCCATCGAGAACATCGCAATCAACGCATTGTCCACCTCTTCCGGAGAACACTCGATCCCACGCTCTTCCGCTATCGCCAGCAGCCCAAGATATTTGGGCGCCATCCGCGTGATCTGATCAAAATAACCCTGGTTGAACGCCTGGGGACCGATCATCAGCGACAACTCAATCAGCGAACACTGCGCCTGCTCCTGAAGCTCATTGGCAGATATATCCTTGCCAAATACCTTCAAGCCGGTTTTCTGACTGCCGGAAAAGGTTATGTCAAATATCGAACCGGACGAAAAGTAGAAGACAAACATCACTACTACAAATATCGCCAAGACTCCGAAAAATATCCGGTGGTGTTTGGAGAAAAACGAATTGATCCGTCGGATTGCCATTTTTTTAAACTCACTTTCCTTCTGTATTTTTTAATGTTAATTTTACTTGAACTTTATCAGGATAAATATTTTTTACCGCTATCTCACGGTCTTCCGGCGTTTGACAGATGACGTTTACCGTATAGGTGCCGGCACGGTCAAGCTCACTCAAGTCCGCAAATATATTTAACGATTTTTCATCCAGCATCGCTATCTTCCCACGGGGACCGTAAAGCGTTACTTTTACATTGCTCGCCGATATCAGCTCAACGTTGAACTTCGATTCCAGACCCGGAGGTACCAGCAACGTCAGCGGAACCCCTTCCAGCTCACGGCTTTCATTGCCTTTGACTATCTCCACCCGGCAGTTCACCGCTTCCGGCATTACCCGTAAGCCGCTACGGCACGATAACGACGCTGTATAGTCAAAACTCTCCGTCGCACTCGCATTCAAAGGAATAGATAATGTATCAATTTTATCAACATCACGAAGCAATGACTCTGCTCCGCTTACCGTGACCTCTGACGGCGTAAATGTTATCTTCGAAATCAAATAGTCGTGATTCATCTCGTTCAAACCACTGAACTGCGCCGCAACCGGTACCTTTTTGCTTGCCAGAGGTTCGAGATTCAACGTGATCGTTTGCGGCTCGATCGCTATTACTGAGGTCCCGAACGGCGTCTTTACATCGTCAGGACTCAAACGCATAACATAGGGAGTGTGCGCAGAAAAATTTTCCTTGCGTACCTGCATCCGGATCTTCAAGTCGTTCGCCGACAGGTGTTTTAACTGCGCACTGTTGCCGCGGACTATCACCTTGGCCAGATAGGGCGGCGCAGGATCCATGTTTACCAGCGTTTCGGGGATCTCAAGCTCAACCGGTATGCGGGTGAACGTCTGCTCCTGCCCGGTGTTCCCGGAAATTATCGAGTAAAGCGCCAGCGTTACAAATAACGCTATCACTTTGCGCAGCCAGTCCTCCGTAAACAGACGGACAACCCTTTTCAAAAAACCGTTCTTTTCGTAATCAGTCATTTTTATCCTCCTCTTCCGGCGCACCGGAGGCCGGAGAATTATGCAGACCAAGCATCGTCGCCGTTGTACTGTTCTGCTTCAACAGCAGCTCTTCCAGACGCTTTTCCAGATTCTGCACCGAAAGCCCACGCTGAATCACCCCTTGATACGCTACACTGATAAATCCGTTCTCCTCCGAAACTATGATTACTACCGAGTCGTTCTCCTCCGTGATCCCCAGCGCCGCACGGTGACGCGTACCCATCGTACGCGATAGATTTTCATCACGCGACAATGGCAGTATTACCCGCGCCGCCGCAATACGGTCATTCTGAATGATTATCGCTCCATCATGCAATGGCGAGTTGGGATAGAATATCGATTCAATTATCGGCGCCGATATACGGCTGTCCAGCTTTATCGAGTCGTTGATCAATGAACGCATTCCGATCTTGCCCTCAAATACAATCAATGCCCCAGTTTTGCTCTGCGACATATTTTCTACCGCAGTGACTACCTCGGCAATTACTTCACGCTTCTTTAAGCCCTGTGAAAAAGGATTGCTCCCGATCCGCGCAAACGCTTTGCGCAGCTCCGGCTGGAAAATTACTATGAGCAGCGTAGGCACCGCTACCCAGATACTGTCCATCAGCCACGCCAGAACTTCAAAATTCAATGCCCGCACCAGTGAGGTGAAGACTACCAGCACCATCACCAGCCCCAGCAGCATGTTGGATCCGCGCGTCCCCCGCAACGAATACAGCAATATGTAGATGATCAGAAATAAGAGAAATATCTCCATTACCGGACGGGCATACGTTACAAAGGGAAGTATGATGTTGAGGTAGACTCCGGAGTCAAAAAAATTCATTTCCTTTATCCTTTCAACTCTTTCAGCAGTTTGAACGCCTGCGCATGCTCTATCGCACTGTGCACCCTTATCCAGTCACACCTGCCCGCCAGAAAACAGGAGCAGGCCAGCGTAGCCATGTCACGCTTGAGCGGATCGGCAATACCGCATACCGCCCCCAGAAAACGCTTGCGCGAATGGCCGATCATCAGCCGGTAACCCAAACCGTTAAAGTAATCCAGATGCCTGAGTATCTCTATGTTCTGCTCCGGATTCTTGGCAAAACCCAAGCCAGGATCAAGTATGATACGATCGCGGGAAACTCCGCTCTGTTCCGCTTTTGACGCCGCACCAAGCAGCTCTTCCCCCACCTCTTTTACCACATCTTTATAGTTCGCAAAACGATCCATCGTCTCCGGAATGCCGCGGATGTGTCCGATTACCAGTGTCGCATTGAACTCTCGCACCACACCGGTTATCGCCGGGTCAAACGTCAGCATCGAAACATCGTTCACTATCGAGGCTCCAGCTTCCAGCGCCGCATAGGCTACCGCACTCTTGCGCGTGTCTATACTGATCAACGCGTCCGGATGATCCTTCTTTATCCCGCGGATTACCGGCACCACTCTGGAGATCTCTTCCGATACGCTTACTTCTGCACCGCCCGGCCGGGTCGATTCCCCACCGACATCTATGGCGTCAACCCCGGCGGCAAGCATCGCCGCCGCCGCCGCAACCGCTTCCGGTACATCAATATAGCACCCGCCGTCACTGAATGAGTCCGGCGTGACATTCAGTATCCCCAATATTTTTGGAATCAGAGGTTTATTCAACGTCTTCCGCTCCGGATACAGTTTCTGGTTCCTCTGCCTGGTCTCCGCTATCTTTCGTCAGCGATGAGTCGGAGATCAAACGCGCTACACCGGTGATCTTGTCACTCGGATTCAGATTCATTATCCGTACGCCTTTCGCCGCACGACCGGTTTGACGCACTTCATCCACCGGAATGCGTACAAGCAACCCGCGTTCCGTCGTGATAAGCAGTTCGTCTCCGGGCGTAATCTGCACCGCGTCAACCACCAGTTCACCGTCACGCAGCTTCATCGATACCACACCCTTAGCTCCACGGCGGGTCTTGCGGTAGGTGGTTACCAGACTGCGCTTGCCCATGCCGCCATCCGAAATTACCATGATTTCCGGACCCTGTCCAGCTTCCGGCAGCACACCATCTTCATCAACCGTTAACGGCTCTTCCACATCTTCTTCATCCGACGCTTCACCACCAAGAGATTCGTGTATCACCGCCATCGATACCAGGTAGTCACCATCTATCTTGAAGCGCATACCGGTTACTCCGCGCGCCGTACGACCCATCGGCCGGATCTCTTCATCCGACTGGTTGAAACGGCACGCCATACCATAGGCGCTCGACAGCAGTATCTCATTGCCGTTTTCACACAGATCCGCCCCGATAAGATCGTCGTCATCTTCTATCACCAGCGCACGCAATCCCGTCCGGCGCAGATTCGCAAACGCAGACAGCTGCGTCTTCTTGATATAACCACGGCGGGTCGCCATGATGATGAATTTGTTGTCGTCTTCAAAATCTTCCTTCTTCACCGTAAGCATCGCCCGGATACGGTCTCCCGGCTCAACCTTGATCATGTTGACGATCGCTTTGCCCTTGCTCGTACGCGAGCCTTCAGGTATCTCATAGACGTTCAGCCAGTACATGAAGCCTTTGTCCGAGAAGAAGAAGATGAGATCGTGGCTGTTCGCATTGAAGAGATGTTCCACATAATCCTCATCCTTCGTCTCCATGCTCTTGATCCCTTTGCCACCACGGTGCTGCGTCTGGTAAGTGTCCGCCGGAACACGCTTGATGTAACCGGTGTTGGAGACCGTGATTACGCAGCTGTGACGCGGAATAAGATCGGCTATGTTCAAATCACTGTCGTCCGTAACAATCTCTGTCCGGCGCGGATCAGCGTATTTGTCACGCACTTCTATAAGTTCATTCTTTACTACTTCCAGACGCTTTTCACGGCTGGCCAGCAGCTCTTTGTAGTATTCTATCGCCTTTTTCAGCTCATTGTATTCGTTTTCAATATCTGCCACCGCCAGATGAGTCAGCTGATGCAACCGCATTTCCAGTATCGCGTTGGTCTGCTCAGAGGAGAGACTGAAACGTTCACGCAACCGGTCCGAAGCATTCTGCTTGGATTCAGAATCACGGATTATATGCACAACCTCATCTATATTCGCCAGCGCAATCAGCAACCCTTCCAGAATGTGCGCCCGCGCTTCCGCTTTGCGCAGATCAAACATAATACGGCGCGTTACCACCTCCAGCCGGTGGTCAATATAGGCCTGCAATACCTGTATGAGATTCATTACCCGCGGACGGTTGTGATCCACTACCAGCATCGTGCAGCCATAGGAGTTTTCCAGCTGAGTGTGCGCGTAAAGCTGGTTCAGCACTACCGAAGCCATCGCTCCGCGCTTGATGTCTACTACCACCCGGATGCCTACCCGGTCACTCGATTCATCCCGCAAATCCGATATGCCGGTAATACGTTTTTCCGTAACCAGTTCGGCTATCCGCTTGACCATCTGCTCCTTGTTTACCGCGTACGGGATCTCCGTAATGATGATCCTTTCCTTGCCGTCCTTTTCCTCGATCTCCGCCTTGGCCCGCACCTTTACCGAACCACGGCCAGTGGAGTAGAATTGACGCACCGAATAACGGCCGCGGATTATCGCCCCCGTCGGGAAGTCCGGCCCCGGCATGTGCTCCATTAAATCATCCACCGTAGCCGAGGGATTTTCCAGCAGGCATACTGTGGCGTTGATCACTTCACCCAGATTGTGCGGCGGAATGCTCGTCGCCATACCCACCCCGATACCGGTGGTGCCGTTGACCAGAAGATGCGGGAAACGCGCCGGCAACACCGTCGGTTCCACCGTCGACTCGTCAAAGTTCGGCATCATGTCTACCGTATCTTTGTCGATGTCTGCCAGCAGCTCTTCCGATACCCGCTCCATACGGCACTCAGTGTAACGGTAGGCCGCCGCCGAGTCCCCGTCAATACTTCCGAAGTTACCCTGACCGTCAACCAAAGGTACCCGCATCGAGAAATCCTGCGCCAGACGCACCATCGCATCGTATACCGAACTGTCTCCGTGCGGATGGTAGTTCGCAATCACTTCACCCACTACTTTCGCACTCTTTACATAGCCGTGGGATTTCGACAGCCCAAGCTGCTTCATCGCATACAGAATGCGGCGGTTAACCGGCTTGAGCCCGTCACGCACGTCCGGAATGGCGCGGCCAACGTTGACACTAAGAGAATACTGCAGATACGCAGTGTGCATTATGTCTTCAATATTTATCGGAAAATCTCTAACACCAATTTCACTCATAATTCTATCCGCTCTTTACTCCGTTCCGGAGAATGTTTTATATTATATAATATAAAAGCAATATACATCTTCAACCCCTTTAAATCAAGCATTCAACCGCAATTAATGAGGAAAAAACCACCGTTTTAACCAACACTTTACAGGTATGCCCAACATACAAAAAAACAGCCCCGCCCAAACCCGGACGGAGCCGTTTTTTAATCGATTCTTTCAGCACTATTTCTTCGGCGGAAAATCAAATTCATATTCAAACAGATCCCCCACTTTCGCAATCGCCGCATCCTCGTTTTCACCTTCAACCCGCAGCGTGGCTGACTCCCCGCACTGCAACCCCAGTGATATCAGATTTAATATGCTCGCCAGCTCTATTTCACTGCCGTCCGGCGCGGTTACCGTGAATTTGTACCCCGGGAATTCATTCATTATCACCGTGAGTATCGCACTGGACGGCCGGCAGTGGATCCCGGCCTTGTTCTTGATCGTTACAACCCGCTGTTTCATGATATGTCTCCCCTTTCTATTAAATGTTGAACCCGATATTTCAACTGTTAATCAGCCTACCTGAACTCCCGGCGGAACATCGCCATCCAGCGTGACCAGACGCAGGGTCTTGCCGCTCTTCGCCGCCAGCAGCATTCCGTATGAGTCAACCCCGCGGATCTTCGCCGGGGCAAGATTCGCTACCACAACAATAGTCTTCCCGATTAAAGACTCCGGAGTGTAGTGCTCGGCAATCCCGGATACAATCTGGCGTGTCTCACCGCCAAGATCGATCTCCAGACGCAGGAGTTTGGTCGAATCAGGAACCTTTTCCGCCGTCAGAACCTTCGCCGTTTTCAGCTTCGTTTTAAAAAATTTGTCGATCGAAATGAGAGGCGCTTCTTCCACCTTTTTCTCCTCTTTCACCTTCGCTTTCGCCGCCTTCGGCTGGGCGTTCTCCTTCTCCACCATTATCCGCATGAACAACGGCTCACGATCTTTCATCACCTTGCCCGTCATCACATTGCCGCCGCGCGTCAGATCACGGATATTTACATCCAGCTCGCGCTCAAGTCCTATCGCTTCACGCAGGTCGCCCATCTTTTCCGGCATTACCGGATACAGAAGCACCGATACATTGCGCAACAGTTCCGCGCATACATAGAGCACCGTGTTGAGTTTTTCAGTATTGCCCTGCTTGAGCAGCGTCCACGGCGCGGTCTTTTCCAGATAACGGTTGCCCGCCCGCACCGCTTCAAGTATCGCGGCAATGCCGGTCTCCAGGCGCATCTCCTTAATCGAGCTTTCCGTCGCGCTTATCGCATTATGCAAGGCGGCAAACAGCTCGTTCTCTTCCGCCGAATATTCGCCCGGCTGAGGTACCGTTCCACCATTGCGCAGGGTCATCTTCAGCACCCGGCTTAAGAGGTTGCCCAGGTCGTTCGCCAGGTCGCTGTTATAGCGCAGAATAAACGCATCTTCCGAGAAACTCGCGTCGTTCCCCATCGTCATCTCCGCCAGCAGGAAGTAACGGAAGGCATCCACCCCGTACTTTTCCGCCATGTCCATCGGATTCACTACGTTGCCGCGCGATTTGCTCATCTTGTCCTTGCCGATCAGCCACCAGCCGTGCGCAAAAATCGTTTTCGGCATCTCCAGATTCATCGCTTTCAGCATCGTCGGCCAGTAGACCGTGTGCGTGGTCAGAATGTCCTTCCCGATCAGATGGTAGGAGGCCGGCCACCACTTCTTAAACTGTTCGTCATCCTGACGGTAGCCAACCCCGGATATGTAGTTGATCAACGCATCAAACCAGACATAGCAGACGTAATCACGGTCAAACGGCAGCTCAATCCCCCAGCTCAGACGGGACTTCGGCCGCGAAATGCACAGGTCGTTAAGCGGCTTCTTCAGGAAACCCAGCGTCTCATTCGCCCGGAACGCCGGCTGGATGAACTCCGGATGACTCTTGATGTAGTCGATCAGCCAATCCTGGAACTGGCTCATCTTGAAAAAGTAGTTGCTTTCAACAATACGCGTTACCTCGCGCCCGCAGTCCGGACACTTGCCGTCCACCAGATCGCGTTCAGTACAGAAACGTTCGTCCGGTACGCAGTACCACCCCTCGTACTCCGCCTTGTAGATCAAACCGCGGTCGTAGAGATCCTGCAACGCTTCCTGCACCACCTTTTTGTGAAACGGCATCGTGGTGCGGATAAAACGGTCAAATGTTATATCCAGCTTCTGCCACAACTCCTGAAAGCGGATCACCGTTTCATCCGCCTGCTGCTGGGGCGGAATGCCTTTTTCCGCCGCCGCTTTTTCCACTTTCTGTCCGTGTTCGTCAGTACCCGTCATGAAAAAGGTCGGATCCCCAAGCAGCCGGTGAAAGCGGGCGAGCACGTCCGCCAGAATCGTAGTGTAGGCGTGGCCGATATGCGGTTTGTCATTCACATAGTAAATCGGCGTGGTAATATAAAAGGTATCTTTGCCCATCAGCTTAAAACTCCCGTATTCAAATAGTCCTTTTCAACGCATATTATAAAAGATAATTTAATTCTACGTTTGCAACTTTACAACTTTTTTTCCGCAATTATATTACTTAAAATTAAAAATAACCCGACAATCCGCAAAGGAGGTTTGTTTATGAAAAAATGCGAAGTTGCTCAGCGCTGCGATCTGCCGGAAAAAATGACCTGGGATTTACAGGCAATATATGAAAATAATCAGGCGTGGGAGGAGGATTTTAGTAAACTCGACGGAAAACTCGCCACCGCCGCCGCTTTTCAGGGAAAACTCGCCGGAGGCGCCGAGGTGCTTAAGGCCGCTTTTGAGGCGGTGGATGACCTCGAACGCCTGGCCGAAAAACTCTATGTATACTCCCATTTGCGCACCGATGAGGATACCGGAAATTCTGAAAACCGCGCCAGACAGGACCGCATTGAAGCTAAATTCGCCGAAATTTCCGGCATGATGGCGTGGTTCGAGCCGGAAATTACCGCTTTCTCCGACGAGTTGATGGATTCATATATGAAATCCCCTGAACTCGAACTCTACCACCGCAGTTTGAATGAGTTGTGGCGCGCCAGAAAGCATGTCCTCTCCGCCGTCGAAGAACGGATGCTCGGCGTCCTCTCCGACGCTCTGCGCTCTCCGGCTAAAATCTACTCCACACTCAATAACGCCGACCTAACTTTCCCCAAAGTCAAGGGAGAGGACGGACGGAAAATCGAACTTACTCACGCTAATTACAGCAAGTTCCTCGAATCAGAAAAACGTTCCGTCCGCCGCGGCGCATATCAGGCGATGTACAATACATATTCCGGTATCCGCAATACCTGCGCCGCGACTCTCGACGGCGCAGTCAAAACCCATGTGATCAATGCTAAACTGCGCGGATACCCCGGCGCATTGGCCGCCGCGCTCTTTTCCGACAACGTTCCGGAGGAGGTCTACCGCAATCTGATCGACTCCGTTCATAAGAATATCAAACCACTGCACAAATATGTTAAACTGCGCGGCAGGGCTCTGGGAATAAACAAAATGAAAATGTATGACCTCGCTGTGCCGATTGTCGGCGACTGCCGCAGGGAATACTCATGGGAGGAGACGGTGAAAACCGTTAAGCAGGCCCTCGCTCCGCTGGGCGGTGAGTACGGCGAAACTCTCAACCGCGCTTTTACCGAACGGTGGGTCGATATCCTCCCCTGCCGCGGCAAACGTACCGGAGCATATTCCAGCGGCTGTTTCGACACCTATCCCTATTTGCTGCTCAACTTTACCGGAACCCTCAACTGCGTATTCACTCTGGCGCATGAGCTGGGGCACTCCATGCATTCATTCTACTCCAACGCATCCCAGCCGTACCACTACGCCGATTACAGCATATTCGTGGCCGAGGTCGCCAGTACCACCAACGAGATACTGTTGCAGCATTATCTGATGAAACAGTGCGACGACAAGGCGCTCAAGGCTTATCTGGTCAGCCATCTGCTGGACGAGGTGCGCACCACCGTTTACCGGCAGACCCAGTTCGCCGAGTTCGAACTGAAACTTCATGAACTGGCCGAACAGGGCGTTCCGCTTACCGCTGATGTTATTGACAGCGAATATGCCAGAATCAATAAGTTTTATTACGGCAAGCATATGGATACCGATGACCTCATCGCAGTTGAATGGGCGAGGGTGCCGCACTTCTACTACAACTTCTATGTCTACAAATATGCCACCGGCATGGCAGCGGCGATCACTCTGGCCGAAAATATCCTCTCCGGCAATCAGGATAAGCTCGACGCATATTTCGGCTTCCTTAAAGCCGGATCATCCAAAGATGTGCTGGATATTATGAAGGACGCCGGCGTCGATCTCTCAACTCCGGCTCCGGTCGAGGCGTGTCTCAAAATGTTCGACCGCATGGTGGATGAACTCGCTCAACTGCTGTAAGACGGAAATAAAAAAACTCCGGGATTTTTCCCCCGGAGTTTTTTTTTTATCCCCAAATTAAAAATTACAGCATCCGCGCCGCAATTCCGGCAAGTTCGCTGCGTTCGCTCTTCTTCAACGTTACATGACCGTAAATCGGCTGGTTCTTCAATCGGTCAACCAGGTAGGTGAGACCGTTGCTCGCCGCATCCAGATAGGGGTTGTCTATCTGCGCCGGGTCGCCCGTGAGAACAATCTTCGTATCCTCGCCGGCACGGCTGATAATCGTCTTTACCTCGTGCGGAGTCAGATTCTGCGCTTCGTCAATTATTATATACTGACGGGCAATGCTCCGGCCACGGATGTAGGTAATCGCTTCCAGACTCAGCTGGTCATTGTTCAGCAGATTCTGCACCCGCTGGTTGATGCCGCTCTTGGGCGGCTTGTTTTTGCCGTTCGAAGATTCGCCCATTAAAAAGTCAAGATTGTCAAATATCGGCTGCATCCAGTGGCGCAGTTTGTCGTTCTTGTCCCCCGGCATAAAGCCGATGTCGTTGCCCAATGGCACTATCGGGCGCGAGACCAGTATCCGTTCATATATGTTGCCGTGCAAGGTGTTCTCCAGCGCCGCCGCCAAGGCTAAAAGCGTTTTCCCCGTACCGGCTCCGCCAATCAGCGTTACCAGTTTCACCTCCGGATCCAGCAATAGCTCCAATGCCATCCGCTGCTCCTTGTTGCGCGAGGTGATGTTCCATACCCGCCACTCAGGCGGTGACTCGACCAGGCGTATCTTCCTGTTACCCGCATTCCGCGCCAGCGCCGACTTGTCTTTCCCGTTCAATACCGCAAATTCATTCGGACAGAGTTCCGCCTTGAACTCAATCTCCTTCTCTTTATGCAATTTGCTTATTACGGAGTTCTCTACTTCAAAATTCTGAAATCCAGTGTAGAGGACATCCATCTGAACCTTTTCACGGTTGAAATCCTCCACCCTGAGATTCAGCGCATCCGCCTTTAACCGCAGGTTGATGTCTTTGCTCACAAATACCACCGGCTTGCCACTCTCGTGCAGATCCAGCGCTACCGCCAGTATCCGGTTGTCCGCCACATTTCTGCCGTCCGCCGTTTCAAATAATTGCAACAGCCGCGGATCATCTATCTTCTCCGCATAACGGACAAACAGTTTGCCCGTTGCCGATGAGCCGATCTCAGCCAGCGGAACGCCATCGGTTAAATGTCCCTTCTCACGCAGACGGTCAAGATTGCGGATTACCTGACGGGCATTACGGCCAAGCAGATCCTGATTCTTCTTGAATTTGTCCAGCTCTTCCACCACCGCCATCGGAATGACAATGTTGTTGTCCCCAAATGCTTCTATACTGTTGGCATTGTGCAGCAGAACATTAGTGTCCAATACAAAAAATTTAATCATTATACTCTCCGGGGTTGCGGGTCAGAAATTTATAGATGGTTCGCTGACGGTAAGTGTCGTCCGGATGCAGGACGTTGGACGGGAATCCCGCATGGTGAATCGCATCCGGATAGCCCATCGTTTCCATGCAGAAACCACCATGACGGCCGTAACGGCAGCCACTTTTGCCCGCTACCGTGCCGTCAAGAAAATTGCCGGTGTAAAACTGGATGCCAAGCTCTGTAGTGTAAACCCGCATCTCAATGCCGGATTTTTCCGAATAGGCCATCGCATCCATGAAACCGGGGGCAGCGGTCTCAAGTATGAAATAATCGTCAAAACCATTCTCCAGCTTGTCGCTTATCGATGAGAAAAGTGTCGGCGTGCGGAGATCATAAGGCGTACCATCCAGCGCCGCTTTCATGCCCGTCGGAATAAGATTCCTGTCCGTAACTATCCTTTCGGAACTGTTGATCGCAAAACGGTGCCCGGAGATATCCCCGGACGCATTGCCGTTCAGGTTGAAGTAGAGATGACTGGTAAGATTTACCGGCGTCGCCGCATCACTCTTCGCCGCATAGTCGATAATCAGCTCGTTTTCATCGCTTATCTGATATATCACCTCCAGCGCAAGATTGCCGGGAAAACCGCACTCCAGCGCCGGATAGTCATACCGCAGCGATAACGTGGCCGGATCCAGCTTCGATACCCGGAAAAAATCATACCGGCAACTGCCACCACCATGCAGCGTGTTACCATTGTCATTGGCCGGAAGTTTGTAACTGCGACCCGCAATATCAATTGAAGCCCCGGCAAGCCGACCCGCAACGCGCGTTACTGTGGTGCCAAAATAAAACGGATTATCCAGGTAATCGGATAATTCATCAAATCCCAGCGCTACATCCAGAATGTTGCCGTCACGGTCTGGAGTATATAGTGATACCACCGTCCCCCCAAGATTAGAGACGTCCACCCCGAAGCCGGAGCTGTTCCGGAGTTGGTATAATTTGATCTTTTCCATATGCTCTTCTTTAAACATAACCAGTCTCCTCCCGGTTTTATTTTGTAAATGGAGCCGTTACCCGCTCCAGTATTCCCTGCACACAGGCAATCAGTATCCCGTAGTTGATCACCGGTACCCCGCTGGCCGACGCCGACTCAAGCCTGGCCAGCATCGCCTGCCGCGTCAGCATACAGCCGCCGCAGTGAATTATCAGTTTGTATTTGTTTAACGACGAACTGAACCCAACTCCACTTGCGTATTCCAGTTTCAACTCTTTTCCCGTATAACTCTTCAGCCAGCGGGGAATCTTTACTGTGCCGATATCATCCTTCTGGCGATGGTGCGTACAACCCTCAGCTATCAGCACCGCATCACCGTCTTTCAGACTCTTCAACGCTTTTATCCCATCAAGAAATTGTGCCAGATTGCCTTTGTAACGGGCAAAAAGTATCGAGAAACTGGTCAGTGGTATATCGTCAGGCACAATCTCATTCACCTCTTTAAATACCTGCGAGTCGGTTATAACTATACGGGGCGGCGCACTCAGCTTTTTCAGCATCCCGGCCAGCTCACCCACCTGACATACCAACGCACCGCAGTGCAAATCACACAGCTCACGGATCACCTGCTGCTGCGGCAGGATCAGCCGACCCTTGGGCGCAGCTGAGTCAATCGGACAGACTAAAATGGCAACATCCCCGGCACTGACCACCCCATCAAGTATATATTTTTCCGCCGGTTTTTCCGGCAGAAGCCCGGGCAGCGCATTCTTTAACTCCAATATCCCCGCTCCAGATACCGCCGATACCGGAATCGTCAGCACATCAAACTTTTCCGCCAGACTCTGCGCCAGCTTTTCCGGCCCGGATATTAAGTCAATCTTGTTTAAGATAATCAGAAACGGACGCTTCTTATCTTTGATCCGCTTTACCAGAGCGGCGTCATCCGGAGTAGCTCCGGTTTCCGCATCTATTACCACCAGCGCAATGTCGCACTTGTCCAGCACCTCCAGCGATTTCTCAATCCGCAGCTCCCCAAGTTCCCCAATATCGTCCAGCCCGGCCGTGTCCACCAGAACGCACGGTCCCAACGGCAGAATCTCTATCGACTTGTAGACCGGGTCGGTCGTCGTTCCACGACTGGACGAAACGATTGCCAATGGCTGACCCGTAACCGCATTGATTAAACTCGATTTGCCTGCATTGCGGTTGCCGAAAAATGCAATATGAACACGCTCAGAGCGCGGTGTGTCACTCATACTCATAATAGTCTCTGTATTTTTGTTTTTTAAATTCTATAAGAGAATTTATCACCGTAAGAACGATTGTCAAGAGCTCGGCATAAAAAAAGCCCCGCTCCTTCAGGGAACGGGGCCGGAAAACAGCTTTTACGCTCAAAATTACATCAGCATTCCACCGTCAACATTGATTACCTGACCAGTGACGTAGTCGGCATCCGGAGAGGCGAGGAAGTAGACCACGTTCGCCACATCTTCCGGCTTGCCACCACGGCCGGCAGGAATGATCTTCAGAAACATGTCGGTAGCTGCTTCCGAAAGTTTGCCGGTCATGTCGGTAATAATGTAACCGGGAGCTACCGCATTGCACTGGATGTTGCGGCTGGCAAATTCCTTGGCCGTCGTCTTGGTAAGACCGATAACCCCGGCTTTGCTCGCCGAATAGTTCGCCTGACCGGCATTCCCCATACGGCCAACTACACTCGAAATGTTTACGATCTTGCCGGAACGGGCCTTCATCATTACTTTGCACGCCGCTTTGGTGAAGTTGAACGTACCTTTCAGATTCACCGCAATAACCGCGTCAAAGTCAGCTTCCGTCATACGCATCATCAGAGTGTCGCGCGTGATGCCGGCGTTGTTGACCAGAATGTCCAGCTTGCCAAAGTCTTCCACTACTTTGGCTATCGTGCTTTCAGCATCTTCAAATTTTGCCACGTTGGCCGCATAAGCCTTGGCGTTGATCCCTTTGGCGGTAAATTCGTCCGCCGTTGCCTGCGCTACATCCAGCATGATGTCCACAATCGCCAGAGACGCTCCTTCCGCCGCCAGACGTTCGCAGATCGCTTTGCCTATACCGCGAGCTCCACCAGTTACCAACGCTACTTT
The DNA here is from genome assembly GCA_944392655.1 of uncultured Victivallaceae bacterium. GTDB lineage: Bacteria > Verrucomicrobiota > Lentisphaeria > Victivallales > Victivallaceae > CALXXL01. The sequence continues at coordinate 144,264 of CALXXL010000002.1, read as the reverse complement.
GCCTGCAAGTGTGCCTGCCATAATCCCTTCTCCTGTAATTTAATTATTGAAATTGTTTAACGATTCCCAACTGTTGATATTGTACCCAGGTACATCCTTGCAGGTGCGGCGCAGTAAACCAGTCAGCACATTGCCCGGTCCAAATTCAATCATCGCATCCGCTCCTGATTCTACCATCTTTTCTACACTCTGATACCAGTGAACACTGCCGGCTACCTGATTCTTTAAGGCATCCTTTAGCTCAGCTACACTGCCGGCCGGCGCTCCCGTGAAGTTGTGATATACCGGAAATTCCGGAAGTTCTATGGCCGCATCGGCCAGCACCTGAGCTAAACCTTCGCCAGCTGACGCCATCAGACGGGAGTGAAACGCTCCGGCTACCGTCAACGGTACTATCTTGCGCATACCTTTCTCTTTCAGCATCGCAACAGCCGCATCCACCTTTTCCGCTTCACCGCTGATCACTATCTGACCGGGAGAGTTGTAGTTCGCTACGTCAATACCGCACTCTTTTGCCACTTCTGCAATCACCGCGGCATCTCCACCAAGCACTGACGCCATGCCACCCTTTGTCGCTTTGCACGCCGCATCCATCAATTCCGCACGTTTGGAGAGCAGCTTGAGTCCATCGGCAAAAGTGTAACTGCCCGCAGCATAGAGCGCCGCATATTCTCCCAGACTCAAACCACCGGCCGCTACCGGCTGGATCTCCGGAAATTTTGCCCGGAACGCTTCCAGCGCAGCACAGCTCATCGTGTAGATCGCCACCTGGCAGTAACGGGTCTCCGTCAGCTTTTCCTGCGGCCCGTTGAAGATGATCTCCGTAAGCGGATAACCCAGCACTTCATCCGCCAAATCAAAAATCTTTTTTGCCTCCGGAGAGTTCTCATACAGATCTTTGCCCATGCCAACAGCCTGAGCTCCCTGTCCGGAAAATGCGAAAATTGCTTTCATCAATCCTTTTCCCTGTTGTTTTTCACTTGTTCAGTATAAATCTTTTAGCCCCGGTAAAGTAGTCGTAGTAGTGACTCCTACCCGAGTTTACCATAAAGCCCAGAACCGGAGTAACTCCAACTCCCCGGGTATCGACATCCACCACCTTGCCGTCAATTACAAAACTCGAACCAAGATGGTCGTGTATGATAAATACCTCGTCCCCCAGCGAACCAAGGCAGATCATTATATGCGTCGGACTCGAAATTACATCGCCCGGCAGCAGCGAACGCAGCAACGCTACCCGCTCTTCCCCGGATAAGCCTTTGAACGGAAAATAATCACCTATCGCATCCAGCTCCTGCTCCCCGCCGTTCCGCGGCATTATAAGACCGAATGTCGAAAATACATTCAATACAAAACCGGAACAGTCACGCGCATTGTTGCCATCCCCCCAGCCATAACGCTCGCCCAGAAATTTGAACGCCTGGCGGATTATGTTCTCCCGCGTGTACGGCAGAAAACCGATATTGACATCCGAGGACCGCGGTATCAGCGCCGGAACTACCTCCAGCCCGCCATCCGCCGTCCTTACCGGAATGGCTACCGCAAAACAGCTCTCCGGCGCCATACGGTCAATATACCCCGGATTCTCTTTCAATAACGGAATGCGGCAGCCCATGTCAAACTGACGCTCCGAAATCTCCGGACGCACCGGATTATAGACCGTGTGGATCTTCGCTCCGGTGACCAGCAGAAAATTATCCGATTCCACATAGTCCAGCACCTCTTCCCGATCGCCAACCGCAATCAGTTCCACCGGAACCCACGCCAGATAGTTGTATTTCTGCGCCAGAAAAAATTTGCCGTCTTTCGAGGTGTGCAGTATCGCAACCGCTTCTCCGGGATAGATCGCCGTCTCCACAAACATGTCAACTTCAAAATCACGGCCGGAGTTGGTTACCTGATCCGGCGTCGGAAATGTGCGCATCAAACCGCGCTCCACCGCCAATCCGAACTTGACTTCCACCTCATCCGCTACCGAATCTTCTGCCATGTTCGCCGTATAACGCGCAAAATCACTATCAGTCAGCTTTTCCCCATTGTGATAATAACGCGGCGACGACGGCACCGGACTTGTCTCAGCTATCGCACGCAAAACCTCTTCCTTCGTCAGCTTTTCCGGATATTTGCGCAGATCTACCAGCGTATTGTCCTGCGACAACGCCGTGCGGTTGTACTCCACTATCGTCGGCCAATCCATCAATACCTTGTCAGGTTCGGCCGTGTTGGCAATCCAGAAGTCAGCATAGAGCATTTCAGGAGTAACCCCAGGCGTTGCCAATGGAAACTGTTCAAAATTACGGGACTCCGCCTGCGTCCTTACCATCGCCCCATTTACCGAGAGATAAACTGCAAAACTCATCAGAAATACTATGACCCTTAACATCTCTCTCTCCTAAATACCTTCCAACACCGCCAGCGCAGTTTCCACTTTGCCGAACGGCGCACTTACCTGTACGCCGGCAACACGGTCGCGGATCGCCGCAATCGTCTCTCGCGCAATCTCTATGCCTGTCGCCAACTGCGCACTCTTGCTCTCCGCCGAACCCATACGGCGCATCACCTGGTCCGGAATTACTACTCCGGGTACTTCGTTCTGCATGAATTCCGCATTGCGGTAGCTCGCCAGCGGCCATACCCCGGCAATTACCGGAATATTCAATTTCGCCGCCTCTTTCAGCACTACATCCAACGGCTCAATACTGAAAATCGGCTGCGTGATGAAGAAGTTTGCCCCGGCTTCAGCCTTTTCACGCATCCGGTTCAACTCACGCGTGATGTCTATCGCATTGGGATCGACCCCCGCTCCCGCAAAAAATCCCGTCGGAACTTTGCCGATCGAACGGCCGCCAATATCCAATCCACGGTTCATCGCCGAGGCAACTTTCAATATCCCAATGGAGTCCACATCGAATACCCCACTCGCAAACGGATAGTCCCCCAGTTTTGGCGGGTCACCCGTGATGAACAGTATGTTGTTGACTCCCATCCGCGCACAGCCGAGAAGATCTGCCTGCATCGCAATCAGATTCTTGTCACGGCAGCAGCAGTGCAGTATCGTCTCTATCCCAGCTTTGCCTTGAATTTCACACGCTGTGATTAAACTCGATATCCGGCTGCTCGCCCGGGGACCATCCGGAAGATTTATCGCATCTATTCCGGCTGCTTTGCACGCCGCCGCCTTCGCAATCGTCTCATCCAGCGAAAATCCACGCGGCGGAGTGATCTCCACCGTCTTTATAAAATCACCCCTGCTGATCTTCATTGCAAGTTTACTGCGCTCCGCAACCGGAACTTCCGGCAGCTCAGGCGACTTCTCCGCTATGCTGGTGATCTCTTTCACTCGCGGCGTGTGGCGCATCGGACGTACACTGCGCGCCAGATCAAAAATGTGCTCGGGCGTTGTACCACAGCAGCCGCCAACCCCACGCACACCTAAACTGACAAAACGGATCGCATAGGTGGTGAGATACTCCGGACTGCACATGTAAATCGTACGGTTGTCAATACTCTTCGGCACACCCGCATTGGGCTGCGCAATAATCGGATACGACGAAACTTTGACCAGCTTCTCCAGCGCCGCAAGCATCGGCTCAGGACCGATTCCGCAGTTTAATCCGATCGCCGTCGGAGCTTTGCTCAATGCTTTTATCTCATTCATAAAAGGCGCAAGATCTTCCCCAAACGCCAGCGTTAAATCACGGTCGGTCGCAAAGCTGATCATATAGGGAATGTCGGAATACTTTTCCACCGCTTTCAGAAATAAACGCGCATCCGATAACGACGGCATCGATTCCCCAAGGATAAAGTCCGCTCCCGCACTTTGAAGATAACCTATCTGTTCCCCGAAAACCTCTATCAACTCTTCCTGCGAGTGCCCGGACATCTGCTCCCGGCCAAGCGGTCCCACCGAACCGGCCACCAGCGTGGTCTCATCTCCCGCCCGGCGCGCCAGATGCACCCCCGCACGGTTGATCTCTCCAATCTGTTCCGCCAGACCATGACGCGACAGCTTTAAACGGTTCGCCCCGTAAGTGTTCGTGGTGAGAACCTCCGCCCCGGAGTCAAAATAGGCCGCATGGATGCCAAGCACCGCATCAGGATTGGTCAGATTCAGATTCTCATAACAGCTGTTTAAAAAGAAGTTCCTGTTATACAACTCGGTGCCCATCGCACCGTCAAATATTACAATATGATCGTTAAGTTTCGCCCTAAGAAGGTCACTCATAAGCCAGTTATCCTTATTCTCGTCAATTCAGGTTAATATAGCACCAAAACTCTTAATATTCAAATATATTGACCGTGGCACCCCGGCACGGAAAAGAAAAGCGGAGAGATTATTCTCAATCCCTCCGCAATATCAGCTGGCTTACTGTTTTTTTACGGAACATTTATTTTGCCAGGCGCAAACATACTGTGCGACGTCGGCGATGAAGCAGGTTTGCTGCTACCGGAAGACGGTTTCGACGGTTGCGACGGCTGAGATGGTTTTGACGGTTGTGAAGGCTTCTGCGGCCTTACCGGACGCAGCGGCCACGCAGGAACAGAAATGGTACGGTAATAACGGCGGTCATTGTCATCTTCATAATAGTTGTTGTTGATAATGACATTGCTCTTTTCCGCTTCCTTCTGCGCCTGTAACCGCGCATTTTCCGCCTCCTGAAGCGCCTGCTCAGCCAATGCCCGGCTCTGCTGCGCCAATTCTTCATTCCGCTTCGCCTCCAAATGGAGATCCAGAATGTAATAGGCTCCATCCAGCTGACGGTCTATCCCCTCCATGCACGCTTTATAGGCTGCAAGCGGATTTAATGCAAAAATTTCCAGCGTCTGATCATTATCCTGAGTTATCATGGCCGTAGGATATATGGTAAGATCCGCACTTTCGCCATCCGGAAGATTCCAGTTCAGCAGCAGAATAGTCTTATCAGTGGCAAAATCTTTGCCGTCTTTGCCGTATTTTTCCACCTTGACCACTGTACCGTACTGCTGCTGATGCTGCGCTTTTACATGCACCGTAAGTACATTATCTGTTATACATTTGCTCAGCCGGTTATCCAGCGTCTTGAAAAGACTGGAGCACTCTATGTCGTTGGCAATCGACTGGTAAATATCGGGAACCTCTTCCTGCACTACATTATAAAGCTCCGCATGGGCGTCAGGAAAAGGCGCGGTTTCCAGCTTTTCTTCCTCTTTTTTCTCCGGAATTTTTGACTCAACTGCGGCGGGAGCTGCTGTAACAGACGCGGCGGATTTATCCATTCCATCCACTTTAAGATAATAGGCTTTCCGCTCATGCACAATAAATAATACCGTGGCAGTGAGAATCATTACCGCACTTATGAAAATAATTATGGAAAATATCCGGATAGCACTCTTCTCATTCATTTGAGCCAAACCTCCAGTAATGTGGCTGATGTAAATAATTTCCCCGTTGCCGCAGATATCCGCAGCAACAGGGTACCCATTAACTTATTATACAACAGCCGCAGGCAAAAATCAATAGCCGACAAGAAAATGCTGGAATTGACGCTTGTCCGTCGCCCGGGCATAGGCCTCTGACGCAGTGATCTTGCCAGTTGCCAGCAGTTCACGCAGACTGAAGTCCAGCGTTCTCATACCCTGTTGACGGTAGGAGTCCATAATCTGGCGCAGCGCAGCAATGTTGTTTTCGCGGATCGCAGTCGGAACCCCTTCCGCACGCAAAAGTACTTCACGGCAGATTGCCCGGCCGCCTTCCACACTGTGGCATAACATCTGCGAGAGAATCGCCTGTACCGATTCCGCCAGCAGCGTCTTGGCTTCCGCCCGGTCCTTGACCGGAAACATGTCGCTTATATAATCCAGCGTCTTGGCAAAATTCGACGTCGGCAAAGACGCAATTACCAGTATCCCCATCATCGCCGCACGCAACGCCAGACGTACTGAGCGCGCATCCGGAAGATCGTCTATAACTATCACATCCGGATTCGAATTCAATGCCGCTGCCAGCGTATCCGCTACTTTCGACTTCTCCACTTCGCACTGCTCAATCACTGAACGGTTGGGCTGGTGCGTGTACTCGATCAGCGTCGAAATCGAAATAATGTATCTCGAGGTGTTTTCATTGATATACTGCAGCATCGCCGCCTGCGTGGTCGTCGTGCCGCTGCCCAATGGCCCGCAGGTCAGTATGAAACCGCCAGGCAGGTGACAGATGTCTTTATATACCTGCGGCGCTTCTATGTCATCCAGAGAAGGTACCTGCGCCGGAATCGAGTGGAATACCCCGCCTATCCCACTGCGGTCAAAATAGTAGTTGCAGCGGAAACGGGCGGAACTGTCCATCGTATAAATAAAGTCCATGTCGTTGCTTTCCATGAACTTGTCCCAGCGTTCACGGGGGCAGATCTCCTTCAGCATTTGCGATACCGTTTCGCGCGAAAGCTCTCCCTCGCCAAATTCCGAAAGCATCTCATTCTTTCTGTACATCGGAGGACGGTTGCAACCTATATGCATCGTCGTGCCTTGAGCCTCAAGCATCTTCGATAAAAGTTCGTCTATTTTCGCCATAATTGAGCCTCCTTAAGCACCTATTTGTTTTGGTTCCGGTTCTTCAACAATTTGCGCGCTTCAGCTATCGCTACTTCCTGTTCCACCTTAGTCCGGATTTCCGGATGGTGGATCGCCGCCTGCGCCGTTTCTCCAGTGATCGAGCCAGCATGATATTTGGCTATTACGCAATTGTCAAACGAACACATGTTCTTGCGCCGGCCGGAACGTATCACCTGCACCGCTCCGGATATCTTGCCATCCACCAGAAGACCAGCCATCTCAGGAGTGTTCACCAGCAATTCATAGATGGCAGTACGGTTGTCTTCATCCGCTGCATCAATGAGTTTCTGCACTACTATGCCGCGCAGATTCCCGGATATCATCGCATTGATCTCTTCACGACGCTCAGGCTCAAATACCTCCATAAGCCGAGCCAGCACCGCCGCAACACTCGTAGCGTACATCGATACTATTACCAGCAACCCGTCTTCCGTTGCCCGCAACGCATTTTCAATCGTACCCGGATTGTATATCTCACTTAATACAATTACATCCGGATCCTCCTGCATCGCCGCATCAAGCCCAACTGTGATCGAGGAGGTGTGTATGCCGATTTCACGCTGAATTACGTTGCCCTCTGCACTCTCCTGCAGAATCTCAATCGGAGACTCCAGCATGATTACCTGATCCTTGCGCTTGTGAACAATATAGTCCACCATCGCCGCCAGAGTCGACGTCTTGCCGCTGCCCGCCGGACCGGCTACCACTATGAGACCCGAGGGATTGTCCAGCATCTCCTGGATCGCCTTTACATCGTTCTTGAGAAAACCAAGCTCTTCCAGCGGCTTGATCTCCGCCGGCGCCAGATGATAACTGCCGCTGATCCCCTTGATCTGCCAACGCAGATTCCCACGGCAGCGGCCGTCACGCAAAGCCAGCGAGAACGACAGATCGCCATTGCGGCTGAATTTCTCCTTCTGACTCTCATTCAGCAGCGCCAGATTCAGATTTTCCGCCGCTTTGGCCGACAACGGCTCCGTTTCAAGATAGTTTATCAGACCGTGACGCCGGATGAATAACGGCATCCCCGCATTGATATAAAGATCGCTGACCTGTTTGCGCCGCAATGCCGCAATCAGATCCATCATTAAAGGCGCACACTCTCCGGCATTCTGCTTTTCCAGATTTATCAGCGCCGGAAGATTGTCCACTTTGAACACCCGGCGGTCAGTATCGGCAAAAAAGTGCGGCAACGATAAGGGAATTGTGTCACTCGCCGCCGGTTCCTTCTCCTTCGGCTGTTCCGGACTCAATATCTTCGCGTCAACCTTTACCTTCTTCAGCGTTCTGGTCGTCTCCGTAGCCATCGGACGTGAGCCGGTTATATTCGACAGCGTCGGCTTTACCTCCTTCTGCTTTTTAGCAGCACCACCATGCTTGCGGTTGAACGCCGCCATGATGTCTTCCACACTCGGCTCCTGATTCAGATCCTCTTCCGGATCAACCGAGGAGTTAGCCCGCGCCTCCGCTATGCTGGAAAACAGCTTTTCCTGCGCCGCAAAATCCTCTTCCGGCTTCTGCACCCGGTAACCTGCGGGCTCCTTCGGCTTGGCTTCATCATCGTCTATATCGTCAGCCGTATCATCATCCTTGGCCGCATCCATTATCTCGGTTGTGTTATCTTCCGGAATGTCATCAAATTCATCATCTTCAGCAGGGAATGCACTGGTCTCATCAAGATCTTCCTCCCTGGGCATCACCGGAGTAACACCGCGGCCGGCAAACGGATCAAAACCATTGGACGCCGGTTCAGGCCGGGACGGCTCAGCTGCTGGAGCCGGAGCTTCTGCATCAGCTTCATCCAGATCATCGACAATTTCAACTTCATAGGTCTCCAGCGGCTCTTCACCCGTGTCGGCCTGTTCCATCGCATATTCAGCATAGGATTGGATCTGCTGCATCATTTGCGCCTGTTCAGCCTGCGGTAAACCGTTGCTGAGTAATTCAAACAGTTGCTGCGCATATTCTTCCAGAGTCGTCTCCTCCTGCCCCAGACGGGCAAGCAGTGTGAGCGCAAACTCCGGCGTGACGATCTCGTGCTGGATCAATACATAGATGAACCACTTCAATTCCAAACTCATGGCCCCGTCCTTCCTGCTGCTAGAAGCATGTTGTTGCCAATCCGGAATTTTTTACGCTTCCGGATTGACGTATTCATCCTGAAAATATCAGCTTGATTGTAGTATATCCACCCGTTCGGCTAAATGCAAATGAAAAATATGTTTCTATGACATTTTTTTTATATTTTAATTGTCGTACACTTCCAGATTGAGCCGCGCAAAGAACTCTTCCATGAACTTCAGCCGCTCATGCGCCAGAACACGACCCGCATCAGTAAACATCTTTTCCGGAATATGACGCAATTTTACCAGATACTCCCGGTACGCCGTGTCCTCCCTGCCGTAAGCCGGACTGCTGAGCGCTGTCTCCGCCGTGTTGTGCACCCGCGCTCCAACCATCCCCGCAAACAGAAATGCACGCCCGATGCCTACCGCCCCCAGCGAATCAAGTTTGTCCGCATCAAATATGATCTGCCCTTCCAGCGTCTCCGGCTGTGCATCCCCGCGGTAACGGTGGGTACGCACCGCTTCGCCAACCTGTACCGCCGTCGGCATATCATACCCGTGCGACAGTAGCATCTGCACCGCTTTAGCCGCTCCAGTCTCCGCATGACACGGCGCTCCAGCAGTTTTGGATTCCCCAACTCTGCCAATGTCGTGCAGCAATGCCGCCAAACGCACAACTTCCTTGTTCGCAGCAGGATAATGAGTCAGCAGAAGTTCAGCATTGTGCAGAACTCTTAGCGTATGGTCAAAATCATGGCAGCCGTCATCAACCGTGTTGAACAGCTCTTCGGTTTCACGGTACAGTTCGCCAAACGTCTGCCCGTAACTTGTCTCACGGATCATGATCTGGTCGGACGCACCGACTGCGGCGGCGCGGTAAGCGTTTTCCAGTAGCTGCGCAGCAACAGCTTGTTCTTCGGATCCAGATCATGCGGGAATAATATGGTGTTCCTCAAGCCGAAGAAATTGTCCGTCATGCCCCACAGGTCGTAGTTGTCTTCCAGCCATTTCCCTTCGCCGTTCATCGTTACCGGCAGAAGACGTTTGGATTGCAGATTCACCGAAATAAACGGCGCTCCGAATTTCAATATGTCCTGGATCTCTTCCAGCGCTTCCGGAATCTTCGGCACATGCATCAGTGTCCATACCGCAAAACCCCCGTCCACACGGAAACCCTGAAGTATCAGCTGCTGCATCATCTCAGGGGATACACAGAGGAATCGTTCCGGATTGTTTACATACTCAACCGCGTATTTGCGCATACCCGGAGAGATATCCACACCGAGAATATTGAGCTTTTTATCACACAGCTTTTTGGCAATACGTCCGGCTCCGCAGCCGTAGTCCAGCAGCCAGGAGTTCTCCCGCGGAATGAATTCACACAGAATTTTGTCCACTATAAAGTCGGTCTCCTTTTCCCAGCGCTCATCGTGCTTCGGACCGTCTCCTCCGGACCGGAAATTGGAGGGGGAGAATGAGGGATCATCGTAATCGGGCAGGGAGAGCTTTTTCGCCTCGTATATGTCGTTCGGCTCAAACATCTGCGGCCGGAGTTCGGGACGGGGTTGCTGTTGAATCTGATTTTGCTGTGCCATTTTTCCGCTGTTTTTCCTTAACTTTATAAATCGTTTTATCTCAGAATTTTTTAGTAACATAACACCTCGCCAGCTAAATTTCAAATCATCTTTTTATCCACTCATATACGATATCGGCCGATTTTGTCCGCAAGGCAAAGATTGCAGAATTATTCAACCGGTATTTGAAAAAAACCTCTACGAATAGTATATTGTAAGGATGCCCGGCAAATTTTAACCGATAACAACAACAGAAAAGGTGGGATCAGAATTATGTTAGATCAACCAGAAGCCACCGAATTCGCCGTATTGCGTATCGGCGATCAGGAAATTCAGCTTCCCATCATCGTCGGTACCGAGGGTGAACGGGGAATAGATATCAGCAATCTGCGAAAATATACCGGATGCGTTACCATCGATCCGAGTTTTGTCAATACCGCCGCGTGTTACAGCCGCATAACTTTCGTCGATGGCGAACGCGGTATCCTGCGTTACCGGGGAATCCCTGTGGAACAGCTGGTGAAGTCCGCCAGCTTTGTCCGGACCGCTTATCTGCTCGTCCACGGATATCTGCCCGACGCAGAGTGCAACCGGAAATTCTCCGACCTGCTCAATCGCCACTCCATGCTTCATGAGGATATGCGCCACTTTTTTGACAATTTCCCGCATGGAGCTCACCCGATGCATATCCTTTCCACCATGATTAACGCTTTGTCCACCTTCTATCCCAATGTGGACTCGTTATCCATGAGCGAGGATATCGACGTCTCTACCGCACGGCTTATCTCGACCGTCAGAACTATCGCCGCTTTCGCATATAAAAAATCTATCGGCGAACCGGTGGTGTATCCGCGGCGGGATCTCCCGTACTGCGCAAACTTCCTCAATATGATGTTCGACTCCCCCGTCAATCCTTACGAGATTCGCGAGGAGGCGGTCAATATCCTTAACGTGCTCTTTATTCTGCACGCCGACCACGAACAGAACTGCTCAACCACCGCTGTACGCACTGTCGGCAGCGCCCAGGTCAACCTCTATTCGACCATCTCCGCCGGAATGAGCGCGCTCTCAGGACCGCTTCACGGCGGCGCAAATCAGGCCGTTATCGAGATGCTTAAGATGATTCAGGCCGACGGAGGAAATGTACGCAAATATATCGATATGGCTAAAGACCGCAGCTCAACTTTCAGACTCATGGGATTCGGCCACCGTGTATATAAAACTTATGACCCGCGCGCTGTCATCATCAAAGAAGAGTGTCACCGCTTCCTCGAAACCATGCACTGCAAGGATCCATTGCTCGATATCGCTATGGAGCTGGAAGAGGCGGCACTTAAGGATGACTTCTTTATCGCACGGCATCTCTACCCCAATGTGGACTTCTATTCCGGTATCATATACCGGGCTCTGGGTATCCCGGAAAATATGTTTACCGTAATGTTCGCTCTGGCCCGTCTGCCGGGATGGATCGCCCACTGGAAGGAGATGATCGGCGCCGGTACCAGGATTACCCGGCCGCGTCAGATATATATCGGCAAAACTTATCGCAAAGAGGATTAATTGACTTTTTACAGGCCGCGCAGGAAAAGTGCGGCTTGTTTGTTTAAAACGCAAGGCGCAAAAGAGCGCTGAATATAGTGAGAAATGAGGCAAATATGGATTGTGTAACTTCTGAAATAGCCGGTTACTTGAACAACTCTTCCATGATCCGCAAAATGTTTGAGGCGGGACTGGAACTGAAAAAACAGTACGGCGAGGATAATGTTTATGACTTCAGTTTAGGCAACCCGGATCTGCCGCCGCCGGAGGCCGTTCATCAGGCTTTGATGAAAATTACCGCTAAAGTGGAACAGCCTTTCTCCATCGGATATATGCCAAATGCAGGGTATCCGGAGGTCCGCGAGAAACAGGCACTTCAGGTCAGCCGCGAGCAGGGCGTAGAGGTCAAAGGAGCAAATGTGGTTATGACATGCGGCGCCGCCGGAGGTATGAATGTACTGTTCCGTTCTGTGCTGAATCCCGGCGACGAGGTGCTTTGTCCGGCTCCGTATTTCGTCGAATACGGCTTCTATACCGGCAACTTCGGCGGAAAACTTATACCGGTGCCAACCAATCCGGCCGATTTCTCCCTCGATCTGGAGGCGTTTGAACGGGCGTTTTCTTCCAAAACCAGAGCGGTGATCATCAACTCCCCCAATAATCCGACCGGACGCATCTACACCCGTGACGAAATGGAGGCGCTCTGCAATCTTATGCGCGAAATGGAACGCCGATATAACCGGACGGTCTATCTTATTTCCGACGAACCATACCGCTTCCTCAACTTTGACGGCGTGGAAATACCATCATATTTCAAACTCTACGAGCACAGCATTATTATCGGATCGTATTCCAAGAATCTTTCGCTGGCTGGCGAACGTATCGGTTATATCGCCGTCAACCCGGCAATGAAGGAGTGCGCTCTTTTGATGAGCGGTCTCATACTCTCCAACCGCATCCTGGGGTTTGTCAACGCTCCGGCAATCGCTCAGCAGATTCTAATCGACGCTATCGGCTCCGAAGTCGATCTCGAAATTTACCGCGCCAGAAGAACGGCAATGAAAGAGGTCCTCGACGCCGCCGGATTCGAATACTTTATGCCGCAGGGCGCATTCTACTTCTTCCCGAAATCACCGGTGGCGGACGAGTCTAAGCTGGTGGACGCTCTGGTCAAGGAACGGGTGCTGGTGGTGCCGGGTACCGGCTTCGGCGGCAAGGGGTTTGTGCGACTGGCATTTTGTGTAAGTGAAAAGACCATCTCCGGATCGAAAGAGTCGTTCATCCGGGCGATGCGCAATTTGGAAAAATAACCGCGGAGAAAATATTATGAGCAGCAAATATAATCTGTATTGCCCGGAATGCCGTTTCGGGCTCAATGTCAACGGCATGAAGTTTAACGACGCCGATATTGAAAATCTTAAACCGGCCTTTGTTCGCGCACACTCAGGTATGCAGGCTATCGAGGCCGGCGAGATCAAAAATCCCGACGAAAATCGTAAGGTTACCCACTTTACCGACCGGAAAAATTATCTTGACAGCGATCTCTTTAAATCGGTAAAGGCTTTTGCCGATCAGATCGCCGCAGGCGAAATCAAGTCTTCCACCGGGAAAAAATTCACCCAGGCAGTGATCAACGGTATCGGCGGGTCCGCTCTGGGACCGCAGCTGATGCAGTTTGCTGTCAACGGTCCGTACTGGAATGAACTCTCCGATGCCCAGAGACACGGTTATCTGAAAATATATTTCCTCGATAATACCGACCCCGCCGGTGTAGAGGATCTTATGCAGGTGATGGATCTTGAAACCACCCTCGTTGTGACCATCTCCAAGTCCGGCGGTACTCAGGAGACCAAGAATAACCTCGACGCACTGGAAGATATTTTTGCCGCCGCAGGCGTCGATATCGCTAAACAGTCGGCTGTCATTACCATGCTCAACAGCGCATTGTACAAACACGCTGAAGAAAAAGGATATCTCCGCATATTTGAAATGGCTGAGTCTATCGGCGGACGTACCAGCGAAACCAGTATTGTCGGACATCTGCCCGCCGCTCTCGCCGGAATCGATTTCGGCGCTTTCCTCCGCGGCGCATGCATGATGGACGAGTGGACACGCCAGCCGGAAATCCTCGACAACCCATCTTATCTGCTGGCCGCTATGTGGTATATCGCCGGCAACGGCCGCGGCGACCGCAATATGGTTATCGTACCTTATTCCGACCGGCTTATCCTGCTTAGCCGCTATCTGCAGCAGCTGGTTATGGAAAGCCTCGGCAAAGAGCTGGATCTCGATGGCAAGAAGGTTAATCAGGGCCTCAACGTCTTCGGTAATAAAGGCGGTACCGACGCGCACGCATTTATCCAGCAGCTGAACGACGGCCGCGACGACTTCTTTGTCACATTTATTGAAGTATTGAAAAATGCACGCAAAATCAATCTCCAGGGCGGCGTTACCATGGGCGACTATCTGCACGGATTCCTCGAAGGACTTTCCGCCGCTTTGCAGAGTAAGGGACGTCAGGTTATCCGCATAACTATTGAAGAACTTACCCCCGCAACCCTCGGGATGCTGATCGCTCTCTACGAACGGGCAGTGGCGGTTTATGCCGAATTGATCCATATTAACGCCTTCCATCAGCCCGGAGTTCAGGCATATAAGCTGGCGGCCAAGGGTGTTCTCGCTCAGCGCAAGGAGCTCTTTGCCGCTCTCAATGCGCTCAAACCGGTTAAAGGTTCCGCCGCCGAGCTGGCCGCCAAGGCAAAATTAAGCGGTGCAGAAGAGGTTGTCGCCGGATTGCTGGCCAAAGCGGCGGTCAACGGCGAAGTCGGCCGCGAATTCGTCAACGGTCAGTGGATTTACGAAGTTAAATGATCCGGTTCATACACAGCGCATCCGCTGCGGCGGAGTTTCTGGGAATTGAGACTCCGCCGGAATGGATGGCGGTGGATAAGATATATCCCGTACTGGCCAACAGCTACTATCTGGGATTGATCGACCGGAATAACGGATTTGATGACCCCGTGCTGCGGCAGATTCTGCCGGATGACGCGGAGCTGGATGATCTCTCTTCAGAATTCGACCCGCTGGCCGAGGCTCAGCAGATGATCGCTCCACGCATGATCCGGCGCTTTTATGACCGGGTGGTGGTGCTCGTAACCGCCAAATGCGCCGGACACTGCCGCTTCTGTTTCCGTAAACGGCTGTGGAAATCAGACGCGGAGCTGAACGATATCTCCAACCGGGAGCTTGAGGATATGGTCGCTGCGCTCAAGGCGCATCCGGAGATCGAAGAGGTTCTGCTCTCCGGCGGCGACCCCATGATGCTGGCCGATGAGAGATTGATTGAGATTATCCGCGTTTTCAGCGAACTTGAACAGATTAAAGTCATCCGGCTGGGAACCCGTATACCGGTTATGTTCCCAGACAGAATTACCGGACAACTGGCGGAAAAACTGGCAGAATTCGAAAAATTGTGGGTGCTGACGCATTTCAACCATCCCAATGAGGTGACGCCGGAGAGCAGCAACGCGTGCCGTAAATTGATTTCACGCGGGATATGGGTGCTTAATCAGACCGTCCTCTTAAAAGGGGTGAACGACTCTCCGGAAATTCTGGAGCAGTTATTCCGTAAGCTGTTGGCAATTAAGGTGAAACCGCACTATCTCTTTCATGTCGACCCGGTGCGCGGTGTACGGCACTTTGCCACCGGAATCGAACCGGGGCTGGAGGTACTGCGTTATCTGCGCGGAAGGCTATCTTCTCTCGGGACTCCGACTTTTGCCATCGATCTGCCGGAGGGCGGGGGCAAAGTGGCTTTGCAACCGGACTATGAGGAGAATGGATGCTTCTGGGACATTCACAATAAAAAATTGATAAAATATCCGGACAAGGAGTGAAAAATGACTTTTTACGAAAAAATGGCGGCAATATGGCGCAAAAGCGATTCGATGGTTTGCGTAGGGCTCGACCCGGATCTGGCTAAAATGCCCGAATGCGTCAAAAATGAAAAATATCCTTTTTTCGCCTTTAATAAGGCTCTGGTTGACGCAACCCATGATCTCGTTTGCGCATACAAGCCACAGGCGGCATATTATGCCGGACAGAATGCCGATGATCAGCTCGCTATGACCATCGAATATATTAAGACAAATTATCCCGATGTCCCCGTTATCCTCGACGTAAAACGCGGTGATATCGGTTCCACCGCAGCACAGTATGCTAAAGAGGCTTTTGTCCGCTATAATGCCGACGCCGTTACCGTCAATCCATATATGGGCAGCGACGCCCTTAAGCCATTCCTCGATTATGCCGACCGCGGCGTGATTATCCTCTGCCGCACCAGCAACGCCGGAGGCAACGATTTGCAGAATCTGGTATGCGACGGTATGCCGATTTATGAGCATGTGGCAGTGCTTACCCGCGATAAATATAATTATAATCAGAACGCCGCTTTAGTTATCGGCGCAACATATCCGGAAGAGTTGGGACGCATCCGCGCTATATGTCCGGAGCTGCCTTTCCTGGTTCCCGGAGTCGGAGCTCAGGGCGGCGATGTGGCTAAGGTTCTCGAACACGGTCTGGCCGCCAATGGCTATGGCTTGATCATCAACTCCTCCCGCGGCATTATCTACGCCTCCAACGGCGACGATTTTGCCGATGCCGCCAGAAACGCGACAATCAAACTGCGCGACCTTATCCGGTCATGCCGTCCGTAAAAGTTTTACGGCAATAAAAAAGCGCGGAAACAATTCCGCGCTTTTTTTTATTACATCAATTTAATATTCACCGCTCTTTTTAACCGCGGGCGGTTAGCCGCAATACCGGAATTACCACGCTTCAGTGGTATAAATGATGATCAGTTTAGCCGCTTCTGAACAGGCCATTCTGGTAGCCTGAATGCGGTTGGTCTCCATATCCGCCTGCGATTTGAACAGCGCACGGCCGGTAACCTTGCGGGGCTTTACCAACGGTTCACGAACTCCGGGGATGATTACCCGGAATTCTGCTTCAACTATTACTTCCCATTCCGACGGACGGTAGATGACGCTGGCATCGTAAGAGTCATCATCGATTTCTGTGAATTTTACACTGAGAACCCGCGTTTCAAGAATACAATCGCTCGTTTCCAGACTGGTCAACTCTAAACTGCCGTCCAGCGTAAACTGCTCCGCCAGCATCATACGCATATCACTGGCTACATTGTACGCCGTCGTCTCATTTACCACCGGCGCAATCGCTATGGATTTTACCTGCGGGTGCATAATCGAACCCCAGTGATAGCCGCAACCGGTAATAAACAACAGCGCAGAAGTAAGCAACGCAGAAAAAATTCGCTTTTTCATATCTATTTACCCTCTCCGGATTCTTCATTGTTGAGCCCTAAATCGTAGATCGGCCGCAGATATTTGCCATCGCTCTGCTGCGGCGTGATCAGCAGCTTGCCACGGTACTCCGGAATCGGATAGGAATCGTAGCTCTGCAATCTCGGCTCTATCGCCGGCTGAACCGGCTGCGGAATATAGGTCTTGTCCATCTCGGTGAGCATCCGTTCGGCATCTTCCGCACTTTTGGTGTCAGGATAAAGACGGATCACTTCGCCAAGATAACGCTCTGTAACTTCGCTGCGGTCGTTCATACGGTAGAAATCGGCAATATTCATCAGACGCTGTGCCTGAATATCTCTGGTGCGCAATATGAGTTTGTTGACGTAATCAAGCTCGGTGGCTTCCGGATATTTGTTCTTGTATTCGTTCAGAACTACAATCGCTTCACGGTTGTACGCTCCATCGCCATCACCGTATTCCGCCAATGCAGCCAGCGTTACCCCAAGCCTCAGCAGTGCCATCTTCGCTTCCGGTGTGTCCGGGTGATCCTTGACAATGCCGCGGAATAACTCCATCGCTTTTTCAAGCTCGCCTTTCTCTTCAATCAGCTTTACCGCTGTGCGCAGCTTGGCCGTGGCCGCCGATTCAGAGTAGGGCGCATGCGACAGCGCCTTTTCGTAAATCTCAATCGTACGATCTTCATCATACAGCCAGGGAACCCAGCGCAATGCATAGTAGGCAGGATCACGATGACCCTTGTAATAGGCGTCACCAATTTCAAACTGACGCTTTACCAGACTGGCGTAGTCCGCCTGGGAGCTGTAGCTGGACAGAAGTTTCTCAATATTCTGAAATTCACGGTAGTACAGCTTCTCCTTACGGTAACTGAGCACCGCCAGCTTTACCGCCTCGGCTTTCAATTCAACCGAGTCCGCCATGTGTTCGGCATCCAGACTCTTTGACGCCGCGGAATAGTAGTCCTTTTCCTTGTATTCATTACGCGCTTCACGCAGAAGTGCTTTCGCATCATCATCAGATCCGCGGAGCGGAATCGCCGAGATAAAAGATACCACCAGAAACGCTGCTGTCAGCCAATGTCGGGTCATTGGAGTATTCCCTGTTGTTGTTTTTCTTATGTTATAATAACATACTGTATCGCAATTAACGGTAAAATTCAACTTTTCTTTTCGCCATTTCATGAAAAAATGTTATATTACCTTGGTTTAATTTTTAAAACGGATGTACTATGAAGAAACAACAGCTGATGGATATAATGACCAGTCTGGGGATGCGCCCCGGACGGGGACTGGGGCAGAATTTTCTGCTTGACGGAAACTTGCTCGATTACATTGTCCGTACCTCCGGCGCGGCTCCGGGGATGACCGTTTTGGAGGTGGGACCGGGATTCGGAGCTTTGACCAGAGGACTTTTGGAGGCCGGTGCAGAGGTATATGCCATCGAGTTTGACCGCAGACTGATTCATTATCTCAAAAAAGAGTTTACCATGCCGGAATTCCACCTGATCGAAGGAGACGCATGCAAGGTCGATTTCGCTTCGCAACTGCCGCAGGACAGACCGTTCCGCTGTATCGCCAATCTGCCTTACGCAATAAGCTCTGTGTTTATTGCCAGACTCCTGACCCTGGATAATCCGCCTACCAACTGGTTTTTCATGCTACAGAAAGAGATGGCTCAGCGGCTCGCTGCCGACGTTAAAACCAAAAATTACGGCGCACTCAGCGTCCGCGCGCAGCTGATGTATAAACTTGAACTGGTCAGAGTCGTTCCGCCGGAGGTGTTTTATCCACCGCCCGCAGTTGAGTCGGCTCTGCTGGCGGCTCAATTATTGGAGAATGTGCCGCCTGAGTGCGAACGAAAAAAGGTGGATTCCATCGCCAGAATGGCTTTTCATCAACGCAGAAAGAAATTGACCAATACTCTCGGCGCGGCATTCGGAAACGATTGTGTGGCAGAGGCGCTTTACCAATTGAAACTCTCCGTCGATGCCCGCCCGGAAAATCTTACCTGTCAGGATTTTCTCAATCTGAGCCGCCTTTTGCCGGAGCTGGCAAATTGAGAAACCTTAAATCCAGCAGATAGTCCGGCTGAATGCTGCCAAGCGAATTGAGCATCTGCTCACGAATGTCGGGAATGCGTTGTGTCAAATCATCCATAAGACGCCGGAAATAAGCCCGGTCTCCGGAGGCCGACAGCATTCCGGCATAAGGACAACGTTCGCTGAAATCTATCTCCAACGTTGCCGCTGCACGCGAGATTAACGATTCCTGCGTGGTTATCAGTGGACGGATTATCCGCAAGGCATGTTCCTTCGCCGCTACATTCGGCCCCATAGTGGTTAAACCCTGCCCGCGGAAGAGACTGATTAAAAACGATACGGCAAGATCATCCAGATGATGGCCGAGCGCCAGTTTATTGTAGCCCTCCTTTTCCGCCAGTGAGTACAGCGCACCACGTCGTAAACGCGAGCAAAGCATACACGGATGATCTTGCGCTGATTTGTCTTCGATAATGAGAGGAATGTCGGCTCCGGTGATGTGCAGCTTTATGCCGCACTCTTCGGCCTGCTTTTGTATTGATGCAATATTGAAACGTTCAAAACCCGGATGGAAAACCGCTCCTCCCAGTTCAAATTTTACCGGAGAACGCTTTTGCAGCAAGCAGAGCGTACGCAGCAGCACCGCACTGTCTTTGCCTCCGGAAAGACAGACCATAATCCGGTCACCCGGATTGATCATCCTGTATTTGGCTATCGCTGCACCTGCACGACGCCGGATCTGATACCATACATCACTCATAACTATACAAAAAAACCGCCCCGGATACAGGGCGGTTGAAATCAGCTAGCTGTTATTCGCCAATGTAGCTGTACATCTGATCAAAGCTTTCCTGAAGGTCGGCTGAAGCAACCGCATCTTTCTGGGATTTGTTGGTGCGGACAATCGCTCCGGCAACATAGCCTTCACCAACCAGCTGCTCAGCCATGTCTCTTCTGATACCGGATTTATAGGAGAGATATACTGGAGTCTTGTTGTTCTTTTTGATGCAACGGATGCCGGCAGGTGAGCCGGCAGGAAGACCGGCTGCAATAATAATTACATCAGGATTGTGCTTGTCAACCAGCTTGTTGTAGTCGTCAGGAGTAACAGTCATAGAGTATCCGGCCATCGAGCGGCGGGCAAGCTTCTGATCTTCAGAAAGATTCTTCAGCATAGAAAGTTCCGGAGTGTCAATAATATAATCGGCTCCGGCAGGAGTTTCTTTGAAAACTTCATCAAATGCCACAACATTGGAGGATTTGTTGGCATCAAGCGCTTCTTTGTCTGTATCGTCTACAATGATAAGCACTTTCTGGCCAGCCCCTATCTTGTTGCCAAGGACAAACGCCTGACTGGCATAGAACTGCTGACCATCTTCACGCATCTTTTCCTGTCTGGTCTGGCCAATACCGATAACCGAGAGAATGTTGGAGGTCCACAGGAACGCTCCGCCGGCAATAATGAACACCGCCAGCAACAGAAGCGACATAGACTGCCCCTGAGGACTCTGCTTCTTGTTAATGAAATAGATTCCTACCATTGCTCCAAGAGCAACCAGACCTAAAATAATTTGCAAAAAACCGAATGTCATTTTTCACTCCATAGTTTTTTATTTTGGTTAAATACTTTAAAAATTATATATATACACCCTTTAACATATTGCTTTTTTGACTAAAGTCAATGAAAACATACTGGAAAGAAAAACTATTTTTGCATTTTTTTTCTTCTTAACGGCAGCGCAAGCGATCGATTGTCTACTGCGTCAGCACATTCACTTAAAGCTTCACCGTAAGTCGGATGCGCCTGAATTGTTTCTCCAACTTCGGCGGCGGTAAGGCCCTTCTTGACCGCCAGCGTCATCGCTGCAATCAGTTCACCGGCATTCTTGCCGGCAATGTGGGCGCCCAGAATACGACCCGAATCTTCTTCCGCTATAATCTTGACCATGCCGTCGGGCGCATCTTCCGCTACCGCACGCCCAAGCGCGGCAAACGGAAAACGACCTGTATTATAATGTATATTCTGCGCTTTTGCTGCATTCTCCGTCAACCCGACTGACGCAAGCTCCGGATGCGTGAATATTACCGCCGGAATACCATCTGTGCTGAACTCTTTGCCGCTACCGGTAATATTGCGTACCGCACTCTTGCCCATAGCAGACGCTGTATGTGCAAGCAGCATCTTGCCAGTAATGTCGCCAATTGCATAGATGTTCGGTACCGTCGTACGGCAGAATTCATCAATCTTTATAAATCCACGCCGGTCGCACTCAACTCCAGCAGCTTCAAGATTCAATTCCCCGGAATTCGGTTTGCGCCCGACCGCGGATAATAAGTAATCTGCAAAGTAATCCTGACCGCCGGACGTGAGCTTTACTCCGCTGGCTGTCAATTCAACTGTATCTATGGCAGAGGAGGTGAGAAGCTGAATGGATTTTGCTTCAAACGCCCGCTTTAAAGCCCGGACTAGTTCATGATCCACCCCAGGCAATATCTCTTCCGCCATTTCAAATACCGTTACCTTGACCCCAAGATCCGCCAAGGCCGAGGCAAGTTCACAGCCGATTACTCCGCCGCCCATAATAGCTATTGAACTTGGAAGCTCCGACAGATGCCAAACCGACTCGGAATTCAGAATCCGTGCTCCGGAAGGAAGAATATCAGGCATTACAGGAGATGTCCCTGTCGCAATTATGATGTTTTCTGCACTGTATTCTGTTTCATCATTTATTATAACTGATTTGGGCGATGTAAAGGCTGCTTTCCCATAGACGATTTCCACCCCCGCTCTGGAAAGCAGCGATTCTACTCCGCTGCACAACGCCGCCGCCTTTGCTTGAGTGCGGCTCAGGATTTCCGGAAACAGTAAGGCAGCTTCCGGAAGCGATGCCGGAAATTTTTTCCGCAGCAGAGCGTATTCTCCGGCTTCATATATTAACGTTTTACTTGGAATGCAACCTGTGTTGAGGCATACTCCGCCAAGCTGACCGCTTTCAATTATCAACGTTGCCAGATTCAGCCGCGCCGCTTCCAGCGCCGCAGTGTAGCCGCCGGGACCGGAACCTATCACAATAACATCAAATATTTTCATTATAAGTGGTCCTCATTATTTGAATTTTTAACCGCTTTAATATATATTGAAAATCTGTAATTCAAATTTTGTAAAAATACCAAAAGTAATTATACGTATTCCTGATTTTATTTTAATACGTTCAAATTAAAACGTTTATATAAATGTTTGTGCTGTTTGAAAAAAGTTTTAAAATTGTGATATTAAAAAAATTAAGATAATTTTAATGTTGAAATATTGCTTTTTTTTAAATTATATGCTACATTAGAAACAGCTATTATAACGACAATCTATAAAAAAATACTTAACCAATAAAGGCAAATTCAGTATGAAAAAAAAATTTACATTGATTGAGTTGTTGGTAGTCATTGCGATTATCGCAATTCTGGCGGCTATGCTGCTGCCATCATTGGGCAAAGCCAAGGAATTGGCCAAGAAAGCCTCTTGCTCTGGCAACCTTAAACAGTGTCTGCTGGCTGTTCAGACCTACGGCGTAAGCTATGACCCGTGGCTGATCGGTTATGGTTGCTACTTCTCCGGATGGTATCGCGCAACATTGGCGCTGCGTAATGAATTGGGGCTGAATATGCCGGTTTACAGCCTGGACGAAAAAGACTACGCAGTTGAAGCTATCGGTGACTCCGGTTACGACGTCAGTACCGGTAATGAACGCGAAGGTATGGGTCCGGAAGGACGCCCGATTACTTACTGCCCGAGCGGCGCCTTTAGCGATGGCACTTGGTATGGTAACTACAGCTACGGTGTGCCGGTCGTTTCTCAGACTACCGCAGAAGATTATGAACAGGATAAATCTCACTTCTGGGATATTGTGTTTGAGGGTAACTCCGGTGGTCAGGCAATCAAGACATCCAATATCTCCAATCCGTCTACTTTCGTGTTGATTTCTGAAACCACTATGACCTGGGCTCAGAATGAAAACAATGATACCGCTGCTCCCGGTAGCCAGGCTATGACCTTCTATCGCCGTTCCGATGTTGCTCCGTCAGATCCGCCGAGCTCCACCGTTTCCGCCCGTCACATGGGCGATGGTAATGCCGGATATGCTGACGGTCACGTCGGCAGCATGAAGGACGCAGTTCAGATGCTCGAACTCTCCAAGATCGGCGCTATCTATGACGCCGCAGGGATGCGTATCTTCAACCGCGACATCAACGGTAACGTAATGAGCAATAACGCTGACGACCGTTCCGAATACGCGATTGATTAATCTGAAATATCCAGATTATCTTGAAAGCCCGTCATCAAGACGGGCTTTTTTTTTACTAAAATAGAAATATCGGATTGTTCGATACATTGCTGAAGCGGTTTAAACTTTAAAATTAAAAATGTTTTCAATCGGATAATTCTAAAATGTAAAACTTGAGATTTGACGTTGAACTACGGCATTAGATATATATTGGCAAACAGCAAAATGGATGTTTCGGACAAATTTTAAGAGCCCGTGCCGGATTGTTGAGGATATCGCATTGAAGGCGGAATATACCATTGGATGATGATTCTGTTAGCCATAATAAACGGTCATGTATGGCAAAATTCCCGGCGGAAGTTGAGAGCGGCTGCAACTCTGAATGGATAGATTCTGATAACGGCAAAAAGTATTTCTTCAACGTCCGGCGGTGATAGAGCGTTTTATAAAACGTATCTTGTAAAGTAATCAATTGCGTTTTTTAGAATATGTGCCGGATTTATGATGACCATGTCGATCCTTGAAAATACGGTACCGCTTTAATTCCTTCCGGCGGCCTGCTTCCGGTAATTAATGACAGTGATTATTGCGTCTTTTTTTACTTTGGGGATTGTATTTTATGTTACTGGCAGTAAATTATATAAACGTTGTTGAATAATATTTCAATATATAACAACAATTAACCACAGGAGAGCCAAAAATGACTATCAGTTACAAAAGTCTTGGCCTGGTGAATACCAAGGAACTTTTTGCCAAGGCCATTAAGGGCGGATACGCTATCCCGGCGTACAACTTCAATAATATGGAACAGCTACAGGCGATTATTCAGGCTTGCGTGGAAACTGAATCCCCGTTGATTCTTCAGGTTTCCAAAGGCGCGCGTGAATATGCCAACCAGACCCTGCTGCGCTATATGGCCCAGGGCGCAGTTGAATATGCCAAGGAACTTAACAATGGCAAGTGCATCCCGATTGTTCTGCACCTTGACCACGGCCCGGATTTTGAAACCTGCAAAAGCTGTATCGACTACGGCTTCAGCTCGGTTATGATTGACGGCTCTCACCTGAGCTATGAAGATAACGTCGCTTTGACCCGTAAAGTGGTTGAATACGCTCACGCTCATGACGTGACCGTTGAAGGCGAACTCGGCGTTCTCGCCGGCGTTGAAGATGATGTTAAGGCTGAAAAACACACCTACACCCGTCCGGAAGAAGTGGAAGACTTCGTAAAACGCACTGGCGTTGACAGCTTGGCTATCGCTATCGGTACCAGCCATGGCGCTTACAAATTCAAACCGGGCGACAATCCGAAAATCCGCCTCGACATCCTCGCTGAAATCGAAAAACGCATCCCCGGTTTCCCGATCGTTCTGCACGGTTCAAGCTCCGTACCGCAGGATCTGGTTAAGATCATCAATGAAAACGGCGGTAAACTGAAAGATGCTATCGGTATCGGTGAAGATCAGTTGCGCGAAGCTGCCCGCTCAGCTGTATGCAAAATCAATATCGACTCCGACGGCCGTCTGGCTATGACCGCTGCTATCCGCAAGGTCTTCCATGACAAGCCCGAAGAATTCGACCCGCGCAAATACCTCGGCCCGGCTCGTACCGCGCTTAAGGAACTCTATGAACGCAAGAACCGCGAAGTTCTCGGTTCTGCCGGTCATGCCTGGGATTGATAATCTGAAATAAGATTGATATTCAAAAAAGCCGCTCCCGTTTAAGTGAGCGGCTTTTTTTTATTGCATGAATTACAACACAGACGAGACTGTTGAGCCGTAGATGCGACTGACGGATTTTCAGAATGCGGTCTGGGACATATTTGGATTGGTATCGTTCAATGCCGCCGGAAACGGTTCTTCATCGCTTCAGCTGTATTCTGATCCGGAAGCGGACGTGCCAGAAACGGCGGGTGGATTTCTGCTGAATCAGATGTGGATTGAGCTGCCTTTTCATGATAGATATCCAGCTCTTTCCGGAGCAGAGGCAGATTATCGTGGCCGTCTATCGGGACTGCAATTGCAAAATTTTTATCTATATGATGCAGTTTTGCGAGCATAACACGATTTTCAGTTCTGCCAATAACTCTTCCAGTATCGGGATCAATAATCTCTTCACCAAGCTGCAAAATCTCAAATACAGTATCGGCAGAGTCAGTTTTCAATAACTCCGGCACAGGAAGATTTATATAGATCTGATTGTTGCTGACTGCCGCAACATAGAGAGGATACAGCTTGTTTATAAGCAGTTCAAATGTTTCGTCTACCGCTTTCTGAAGCGCATCATAGTATGCTGCGGCTTCTGTGGAGGAGAAATCCCTGACGTTTATTTCACTGGCACGCCGCGAAGAAACCGTGGTAGAACTTCTCGTAGACGCTTCTATAATTGGTGTGGAGGTGGCTTTTACCTGTTTGCTTTCTCTTATCAGGCTGCTTTTCATGTCGCAAAGCTGTACCGACATCTCTATTGTGCAGAATGTTCTTATGTATCGGCGCTTGTTCCGGGTGAAATATGATGAGGTGAGGTTTACTGACAAAACGTTGCCGCGAATGCCGATTACGGTGGCATCAGGTGCGGCATCCTTACTCTGCTCCACCAGTTTGGCCCGGTCGGCAATTACTGCAAACTGCTCATTCCGGGCAAATGAGTTTTCCAGACGCGATTTCAGCGTTGTCAGAATGTCATCACCGGCCGCAGAGCTGTTGGTTAGTGTATCAACTCCAATGAGAATTTTTTCTCCGGCGCATATATTATGCCAGGCGGTAATTGACAGTAGACCGGATAAAAGCAGAGTGTAGAGTGACCGCATATTATTCCGCCCCGTAAATAAGTCCTAAAGTATCAGCTAACTGCTGGGCAAAATCACGCTTCTGATTGGAGGAGACGCGTACCAGAGTGTTGTTCCTGACATTGGCATCTTTATAATTATATACCATGACCCAGGAGTCTTTATTGTTGACCTCCCGCACCTCACCATAGGCAAATGGAAGAATTTGACCGTTGATGTCGGTTATGCAGAACTCCACCTGGGTGTTCGGGCGTATTCCCGCCTCCGCACTCAATGAAATCTTGGCCCAGCGGCCGCCGCCTACGGTTTGAATAACGTAGCCGCGCTGATAGAAGTGATAGGCCATCTTTTTCATAAATTCATCCAACGCAAGATCTATCGCTTCACGCATAAGCAGATCCGGCGCGTTTCCATCCTGCCATGATGATTCGCCCTCAACGACTTCAGAAAAAGTTTTTCCCTGAGTTTGAGGATCCACCATTGAAATGCTGAGCGTTACGGAGGCACGGTATTTCCGGACCCGCTTTTTGACTAATTTGTTCTTTTCAAGATCATAATCTGTTGTGATGAAATAGTCGGAGTTCAAAGCGCACGAGGTGATGGAATATAATAAAACTGCATCAATTTTTTCAATTTGAATCGAGGGATCGGCGGTGGATAGATTATTCAGATCCTGTTCGTCTAAAACCACATCCAATTCCTGACGGGCAATGACATCAAACGTGGAAAGTTTGGAACACTGGTGTTCAAGTTTATCGCCGACAAGACGGTTCAGCTCATATTTCTTTACATACTTATTCCTGTAACTCTCACTTTCCGGCAGCACCGCAACCTTGAACCGCTGTTCCGATCTCCTCAGAAAATCTTTTACCTCTTGCGAGAGTTGAACATCATCTTTTCCTGCTATATACTTATAGTCGCCGGGAGCGGATACGCAACCCGACAGGAAGACTATTGCAGTTGCAGCCACTCCGGCGCAAATTAATTTCAGCATTTTGTGCATCATTTTCAGCTCCTTATATTTTTAATAAAAGAAACTATAATGCAAATATTCTTCAATGCAAAAATATTAATGTAGTTTTAAATTATTTTTTATTCGATAATAAATAATATAGCATAAAAAATAGATTTTTATCGTTTTGGATAAGGGACAATGCCATCTTCGCAGATAATGGTTTTATTTGCATTAAGCCAGTCAAGGCAGTGGAGTGCTTGAAGGAAAAAAGAGGTATACCGGTTGCGGCGTAATAGACGGTCAGGCGGCGTTTTGCCGTTTCCCGGAGCGCAATGTCGCATTCCAGAGAAATAACAGTATTATCAGTCCGGTTATGGATACAACGCGCCTCTGCCACGGGTGGCGCGGCGCGTAAGCATCAATAATGGTATTGACCGCCTCCTGCATAGCGTTATTCAGGTGTTCGACCGAAGCCTCAGTAATACGGGAGAGCGTTTCCGCCAGATTGCTCATCGCTTCAGGATACTGTTTCGCCGAGCGTTCAGTTATCGTTATATATAAGCCGGCGCCAAGCATAGCCCGGCTGCTCCATTTACGGACAGCAGGAGGCGTGTTGCGCCAGAGCGTGTGCGTTTTGCGTATCGCACTCCATAACGGCTTAATACTGCCGGTTGCCAGTCCGGCGCCAAAACGCACTGAGTTTTTTGCGGCAAGCCGCCAGGATCTCTTTGCCGCCGCACTTAAAATATCTCTGCCGGCCTGACGCAAGGGGATTCTGGTAATATTCTTTTCCACCGCTTTCAGCGATGATTTAGCTACGCCTTTAGCCGCACTTAACGGCGTTGAACTGCCGAATGAGGCGATTAACAGAAATCCGTCGGCAATGTCCAGCGCCGCCCAGCCGACTTCGCCCCAGCTGCTCGGATAACCCATAAGCAGATTCCTGCCCAGCGTATAGGGCGCTCCGATTATCGGCAGCATGTCAATGACTGTGGTCGCTTCCGGATTCGGTGTGCCGTCCGGCAGAAAGTAACGCTCCGCCCAACGGGGATCATCGGAAAGCATGGCAAACGCCTCATCCCCGAAACGGCCAATAAAAGGAATCAGGCGGCGGCGCAATGACGGATTGCTCAGAAAATTATCCATTTCGGGCAGTGCGTGGTACGTCTCCAGTATGACAATGGCGGTGTCCCCACTCTGCCGGACGGCATTAGCCGCATAGGGAATTACATCAGGATAACGGATGACGATGAATCCGGGGAGGTCTGTGCCGAATTCCGTCAGCAGAGCTTCCGCATCTTCCGGCGCAAGCGTGTACAGCGTGAAAAAGTGCGGAACTTCCCGCAGTTGTTGCCACAGAGCCTTATCCCGGTTATAGAATATCGTAAGAAGATTGGCAATTTCAACCGCGGAACGGTAATCCTTTATTGACGGCGATACCGCAAGAACTTCAGCGCTCTCAGCTAAAGGAATATTGTTGCGGCCGGTTTGTTCCAGCACATCGCTGAAATTATCCGCCAGAAAAAAAAGTTCGCTCAACAGCTCCGGATTCTTTCCGTTAAAAGCGTAAAAAAGTTCCCGGACCAGCGGATGATGACGCCTGGCAATCTCTATATAGTTTATGATGGTATTCATCCTCTCTTCAGGTGCATCCGGGACATCCTGCCACGCCAGCAGCTCCGCCAGCCACTCCGCTTCCCGCATAAAAAAGTCGCTCAACTCCCGGTTTTCCCAAGTCAGCAATGGAGTTACTGCCAGCGCCGCAGGATTGAATTCAACCGCAGACCATACCGGTTCATTCCCCGCGGCGGCTTCCAGTTGCGTTGCATAGGTTCCGGCGGCACCGGTCTCTCCGGAGGCGAGCAGCATGGCGCAGGCACTGCCATGCGCCGCCAGAAATTGCGCCCGGTGTTCCGCATTATCCCGTAAATCCGGCTTGCAGGCCGCCAGTTTGAAAATCCGGTGCAGCGGTTCAAGATCTTTTTCCGCTATCTCAGGTACATCTTGCTTAAACCCGGCAAGAGCTTCGGATATCTGCCGGAAATTTACCGGTTCAGCCGCCGCACCAGTAAAAATTTGCTCTTCTTTTGGAGGCAGTCCGGAAATATTTCCATCATCAGCCATATCCCATAAATGCGGCAGGAATATTATCCATAATATGCTGATAATCAAAAGAAAAATACGGAATATTTTACTGCGTAAAATCAGTTTTATCAGTTTAAACATG
The DNA here is from genome assembly GCA_944392655.1 of uncultured Victivallaceae bacterium. Taxonomy (GTDB): domain Bacteria; phylum Verrucomicrobiota; class Lentisphaeria; order Victivallales; family Victivallaceae; genus CALXXL01. Next base: position 114,871 of record CALXXL010000002.1, on the reverse strand, counting down.
GTATGAAACTCTTTGAATTTTTATATTAAAATAATTCAAAAACCCTTTATTACAAATGTTTTAGCTTTTCAGGTTCAAAAAAAGTGCAAAAAAATCTTAAAAACGCCTTGACTATTATTTAAGGTGGGATTATTATAATGCCGTAGTCCGGGATGATGAGTTCCGGAGGCTGTTAAAAAAAGAGCGCCGTGCCAATGGTTGGAATGAGATGGTAAGCTACAGTTCCACATAGCGCATGGGCGGCACTGCATAATGTGCAGTGGCAAGTTATAATAAGATTTAACCCGTTGCACAAGGTGTGCACGGAAAAGAAAAATACCCAAATAAACAAAAGGAGTTCAAAAATGGCAAAGAAAGAAATTTACGCAGATGGTATCGGTCAGATTCATTTCGCTGGCGGCATGGTTCGTTTCGATTTCGTAACCCTGCAGCCCGAAGCTGACGGCGCCGCTCCCGTTCCGGAAGTTAACGAACGCATCATCATGCCTCCGCAGGGCTTCCTCGGCGCGTTCAACTCCATGCAGCAGCTGATCGACAAATTGCTCGAAGCCGGCGTTCTGCAGAAAAACGAACAGGCTAAGTAATACAAACTTGATTTAACCGATTAGACAAAGAAATTTAAAAGAGCGTAAAAATGCATTTACTCCTGAACCAGATGTGGATTAAAAACGGGGCGTTGGCCGATGAGCTGACGATCTCTCTCTCCACGTGGGTTCATTCATCCTCTAGCGTGGTATTTGCCGCAGCGGGAGATTTGGAATCCCGGGAATACAGGGTTATGCCCTGTTCTGATTCTCTGACCATCTCCGTTGGCGCCAGCAAGGTATTTTGGACGGCTCACACCCTTACGGCCAAACGCCGGGTGCCGACAAAGCTGAGCATTAAGCGTCCCGCGCTGAGAACTTTGAATTGCTGTTTGAGATTGTGAGATTTATTTGGGTATAGATTTCTCTGATTTGGTTTGTTCCCGGAGCCATTACGGTGGCTCCGGGTTTTTTGATTTTATAATATGAACAAGGTGCGGGTATGGCAATAAAAAATAAAGACGACCGGGATCTATTCTGGGATGCCCTGGCCCGCGAGGATATTCGCGACGGACTTAATGGCCGGGAGTCCGACGACGAGACCGACGTTTGGGCGCTGGCCGAGCGTCCACCACGGTATAAAAAGAAAAAAAGACCGCGCAAACGCGAATAACCACAACCCGGTATTGCCCCGGCAACACTATTCCACTACATGATAAGAAAAATCGCTTTAAACTGGAACTCTTCCTACACCGAACTGGCGGCGGAACAACTGTGCCGTTACTGCTCCCATGCCGGAATCGCCGACTTCAGCGATACCTTGATTCTGGTGCCGACTGCGGAAGCCGGACGACTGCTGCGCGAGGAGATGGCTGTTCGATATCAGAATGCCGGAGGAGTTACCGGATTGAATATTGAACTGCCGGACTCTGTGCTGTTTACCGGACAGGAGACCGCTAATGAGGCTCAGATATTAAAGTGCTGGCTGGAGGTCTTTACCCGGCATCCGCAGGAAATGATGATCCTTCTGCATCAGAATCCATTTGAAGAGGATTGGCCGGCAGAGTTCTATTCCGGTATAGCTCACGAGATACAACAGTTGCGCGAGGAGCTGGCGGCGGATGGATTGAGCCTTGGCGACGTACTGCTGAAATTGGAAGAGATGTCAGGCGTTATGCGGTATGAAGAGCAGGAGCGATTCAGAACGCTTGAACTGCTGGAAAGAGAGTATCTCGCCAGTCTCGACGGCGGAAGCGATCCGGTGACCGCAAAATTGAACGCAATGCGTAATCCGGCGAGACATAGAAGAGTTGTCATAATCGGATGCAGTGAACTGCGCGGAGCGGTGATTAACGCCGTTCAACTTAGTTCAAGAGATATTGATGTGATGATTTTTGCTCCGGAAGAGGAGCTGCAACATTTTGACCAGTGGGGACGCCCCGATATTGATTACTGGCAGAAGTGGCAGATAGAACTGGATTGGCAGAACCGGGTGCGTCGGCTCGGTACTCCGGCTGAACAGGGACGGGCAGTTCTCCGCACCATTGGGCCGGTGTCGCCACAGGTGATCGGCGTACTTGACCGGGAGGTGCGCGAATTTATTCTGGACAGAGCTCCGGAGTTTTATAACCCGGGAAGTGAAGAGCTTCGCATGCAGCCGTGCACGGCGCTGTTTATGACACTTATGGAACTTGCCAGGGAAAAGGTCAATTACGATACGGCAGGCAGGCTTGCCCGCAACTTCTTTATCCGCAATTATCTTGAGCAGATGGACAATACATGGGTGTGGCAGGACTCTCTCGCTCAACTCGACAAAATGCAGAGTGAACATATAATTTCTTCACTCGATGAACTGCATCTGGCGGACAGCGGTTTGTTCAGCCAGACGGTGTATGGCTGGCGCAAGAGTTTACAGGAGTGCGGCGGAAGGGTGATAAATGAGTTATGGGGAATCTTCAGCAGAATTGTAACCGTTTCGGAAGAGGAGATTGATCCGGTTGAGTTGAAATTACTGCGGAATTGCGTGGAGAGTGTGCTCGCTTTAAAAGAGAGTGAACGCGAAACACAACTCGTACTCCTGGCTGATATTTTACACCGCACGCGGATGCCGGATGAGGGCAATCTGGACGGAAAACCGGAGATGGCGGGTTTTCTGGAACTGCCGTGGCACAAGGAGTGCGCGCTTGTTCTGGCGGGTATGAATGAGGATAATTTTGCCTATCCGCCCGAGTCGGGAATCTTCCTGCCCCGGCAGTTGCGGGAGTTTTTGCAAATGAGCAGCCAGGAGCTTAATTATGCGGCGGATGTGGTTAGATTTCAATCGCTTCTGTCGCGCGGCGGGGATATGGTGATATTCTTCGGGCGGACCTCGCAGCAGGGGGATGCGCTGTCGCCTTCACGGCTGCTTTTGCAGTGCGACGGCGAGGAGATGTATGCACGGGCTGAAGCAATTTTCTCCGGCGACCTGGATTTGGCGGCACCGTTCAACGCCAGAACTGAACCACCGGAAAAGCTGGTGGTTCCACAGCGGGAGTTCGCCGGCAGAACTATGTCGGTTACCGGATTTGCACAATATCTGAAGTGTCCGTTCCGGTATTATTATGAACGGATATATCGGGCAAAAGAACAGGAGGACCGCAGTCTGGAAATGGATCCTCTGGAGTTCGGCACGGTGGCTCACGCTGTACTGGAGAAGTTTGGGCGGGAGTGTCGCAATGGAGAGTGCGGGGAGATTACCGGATTTCTGCTTAAAACAATGGAGTCGGTTTTCCGTAAGCAGATATTCGGCGGCGATTTCGGCGTGGTTGAACTGCAGAAGGAGATCCTCAGAAACAATCTGACCGCATTTGCCGGTGTACAGACCGCACTGTTTGAAGAGGGATGGCGGCTAAAAGCGGTGGAAGAGAGTATCGCCATTAACTGGGATGAACTGTATAATGAGTATTTTTCCGATCACGGGGAGTGGCGGAAGAATATCACCATTGTCGGTAAACTCGACCGGCTGGACTGCCGCACGGCGGATTCTGGCGACCATAAAATATGGCGGGTGGTCGATTATAAGACCGGCAATAAAGGCGATTCCCCGGCCACCAGGCACTGGGGCGGTGCGGCAGCTCTGTGGACTGATGATGCGGAAGAAGAGAGAATGCGGAAAGTCCCGGGAGGGAAAAAGTATTGGACTGATCTGCAACTGCCGCTTTATTCGGTTATTGTCCGCCATATTCTGCAGCAGCGCGGAGAACTGGGCGCGGAGGATGAGATTGAAAGCGGATATTTTAATCTGCCGGTCGCATATGCCTTTACCGGAGTGGAACTTTTCCGGGAGCTGAGCGAAAAGGAGATGCTGGAGAGTGCAGTCGCTTGCGCCGACTATGTCCTCAGACGGATATTTGTCGACCGGGTATTCTGGCCGCCGCGGGCGGAAAAGGATATGTTCGATCCCTTGAGAGCCAGAATCGGCGTATACCGGGCTGAGGATATGATTCAGCCGGAAAACCGCAGGAGGGACGCATGAACAATACGGTACAATTCAAGTCGTGCGCGGTTAACGCTTCGGCCGGATTCGGAAAGACTGAAAATCTGGCGGTGCGGTTTATCGGAATGCTACTCGCGGCAGACAATCCGGAGACCAGCCTCTCTACGATTGTGGCAATGACTTTTACCCGGGCTGCGGCAATGGAGATATATGAGCGCGTCGTTCTTATATTGTGCGGCGCATTGAAGAACGGCATGGACGGATTGAACCGCAAACTTCAATCCTCCGGCGTTACGGCAACGCGTGAACAGACTGAACGGTTGCTGAAATTGCTGATTCTGTATAAAAACCGTTTGAATATCAGCACTATAGACAGTTTTATGCTCAATATCGCTTCCGCTTTCCCGTTTGAGCTGGGATTTCCGGGCGCACCGGAGATAATTTCCGGATTCGACTCCGAAAGAATATCCGTTATCATGATAAGCCGGCTCCTGGGAGAGGCCGCAGGCGATGAGGCGGAGGAACTGAGAGAGGCATGCCGGGAGGCACTGGTTGAATCGGCCGCCGGAAAACAGCTGTTCACCGTTGCCGAAGAACTGTTGTTGCAGGCTAAGACATATTATGCGTGGCGTAATCAACCGGAGTGCTGGGAGCGATTTGCCGATATCAGACTGGATAAACGCACCGCTGCCGCGGATTTCAGCATATGGGAGAGTTACCGCAACAGCGATGCGTTCGCTAAAGACCGCGCTAAACCACGCGGCATGGAGCTTCATAATCTTATGGAGAAATGCCGGGATATTAATGAATATACCGGATTTTCTTCGGCAGAGCTGGCGTCGCTGAGAGAGATTTTTAAATCATGGGAGGATTTCGACTGCGGGGAACTTAAACCGGACGGCTTCGCATTTATGAATAAATTCCCGGCTGAATGCCGGATGGCGGTTAAAAGACTTTTGAAACTCGCGGCGGATCTGCTCATTCTGCGTTCCGGCAGAAGAACCGCGGCAATCCGGAAACTGCTGGCCGATTACTCTGACAGCTACCGGCGCGAAGTCCTGGCCCGGGGTATGGCCGGATTCAGCGATTTGCCGCTTATTCTCTGCGATCACAGCAATGAGTGGGTTTATGATATCCATTTCCGCCTGAACAGCCGGTTGCGGCACTGGCTGATTGATGAATTTCAGGATACCGGTATGGAACAGCTGGAGGTGTTCAACAGTATAATCGATGAATTGCCGGAGGATGAGGCAGGCTCTCTCTATATTGTCGGCGATGTGAAACAGGCGATATACGGCTGGCGGTCGGGCGATTACCGGCTGATGGCGGCGGAGAAAAAGCGGTTCTGTTTGCAAGATGAAACTTTACCCCATTCATACCGCTACGGTCTGGATATCTGCCATGGATTGAATACCATTTTTGCTCCGGAGGCTCTGGCGCATGCCGCAATTCCCGAACTGACCGCCAAAGACTGGAATGCGGCCTGGACCAGGCACACTCCCGGCCGCGATGTGGATGGATGTATGGAGATATTACAGCTTCAGCCGGAGAGCACAATGGAGTTTGCTGAGCTGATCAATACCAGACTTGAGGAACTCAAGTGGCAGGAGCGCGCCATGCAGTGCGCAATTCTGGTGCGCGACAACAAAGAGGGCATGGAGTTGAAAGAGGCGCTGATTAATCTGAACCCGGCATTGCAGGATAAACTTACATGGGAGGGCGAGGAGTCGATCGCTTCAGACTATTTTATCGCCTCCCTGCTGGAGCTGATGGTTTACCTGCAACATCCCGGCGACACTTTGAGCCTGTTCGCTGCCGAGATGCACCCGGAGGTCGCCGGAAGAGTGCCGCGCAACCGCAGAGTATTCGCTCACGACGCCGAACTGCTCAGCAGGGGAATTTATAAGTTTTTGACCTATACCCTTGCCGGAATACGTGATAACGCATCTGCAAAGCGTGAGTTCAGCGAAAATATTGAACTGCTTTTGACCGCGGCACGCGATTTTGACCGGATAAACGCTTTCAAAGATGCGATAAATTTTCGCAGTTTTGTTAACGATTACAAAAAAAGTTCTACCGCGCTGGCTGGCAAAATCAAGATGATGACTATCCATCACAGCAAAGGGTTGACTTTTGATGCGGTATTTCTGCCGCTTAAAAACAGCAACAGCTGGACTACTGTTCCAACCCGGGGGTTTATGCGTTCTGAAGAGGAGGAGTTCATCCTCTTCAACCCCGGCGCCGAGGGTTTTACCGAGCCTTCGCTTGCCAGACTTATGCACAGTACCCACAGCCGCAGAGTATTTGAGGAGCTGTGCGTCTTATATGTCGGCCTTACCCGGGCACGGAGAGCGGTATTTGTATTACTGCCGGCTCCGGCAAAGGAGAAAAGAAAACTGTATTGCAAGTGGTCGGATAAGGCAGGGGAGTCAACCTACATCAAAGATAACCGCAAAATGTCGTATTATCCGGCTGACCTTGTTTTTGAAAGCTGCTTTAAACTCAACGATATAACCGTTATGGATGAGTCGTTCCCGCAGGAACAGGTATTGACCGGCAGATTCGGGACGGCATGGTATAAATCCGAACCGGTAAAGCCGCGTCAGGTTCAGAGTTCCCCCGTCTGGCCGGAGCTCGCTCCCGGTGGAGTCCGGCATCGTATGCCGCGCATAATGCCGGTACCGCATGAGGAGACGGTCAGCTCCCTTCTTCAGCTGCGCGACAGCGGAACCGAAGAGCATAATAACCGTATGCGACGGCAGTTTATGAGCGAATTTGTCTCCGGCGGGTACAGCAGCGATGGATGGCTTAAATCATGTCTGGAGGTACCGCTTACTGCCTCTCTGCTCCAGTTCGCAGGGACCAGATGGATCGGCAGAAAATTCGACGTCATTATAGATGACCGGCAGATCAGCGGATGCTTTGACCTGGTCAATATTGCAGAGTCCGGCGGCGTTATTACTGAGGTTCAGCAGATTATGTTCGACTTCTCCGCCAATGCCGATGAGTCGTATATCAGAGAGAAATACCGGGATATTATCGCCATTTACAATCAGGCCCTGGCCGGAATATTGCAGGTAGACCCCGATTCAGTTACAGGAATAGTGATAAATCCGCCATCCGGAATAGCCGTCATTTTTCAGAAATAAAAAAAGCGGGAGATGATCCCGCATGATTCAATTACAATAGTGGTTCAGTTCTCTCCGCGGTCTATCGGAATTTCCCGCCGCTGGAAGGTCGGTATATCGAGATCTTCTCCATTATAGACCACCTGAACCGAGTTGAAGAATATACCTTTGTCCACCGGGGGCTGCGGCAACGGCAATGCCAGCTGCTCCGGAGAGGATTCAGATTCCGGCGGAACCGGCGATACCACCTGCTGTTCCTTTAAGCTCGACTGCTTTTTACGTACCTTTATCTTCGCCTTTTCCGTATATTTTATCGCAATTGCCGAGGCAAGAATGCAGTTGGCGTACTCTTCGGCCGTGTTGGCCGAGAGGATTATCCGCGGATACTCGCCACAGCACTTTTCCACCGAGGCAGCCGACTGCTGAAGTTGGGCAATCGAGAGCTCCGGCCCCCCAAGAAGCGAAATTAAAATAACATCCGCTTCCCGCAGTTTGCCTACTCCGCCCAGCAACGGCGACGACAGCATCCGGTCAACCGCCAGCTCACCGGGATTCTGCACCTCATTGAGCGCCGCAATGCCTACGCCGATGGAACAGAAACTCTTGCGTTCCTTGAGTATCGCCGCCAGGTCGGAGTAGTCGGCAGGAATAATGTTGCGGTTGGTCAGAATTTCCGCCACCGCAATGATCGCCCGCGCAATTTCGCCATCGGCCAGCAGAAACGCTTCGCGCGCCGGAGACTCAGGCGACAGTACCGAAAACAACAGGTCATTCGGCAGCACCATCAGACAGTCAGTCTGATTCAGTATTTCGGCAATCGCCCCATCGGCAATCTTCCGCTTGGCCTGGCCTTCCCACGAAAACGGTATGGTCAGAAGATGTATCGCCGGAATCTTCATCGTCGATAAAAGCCCCGACAATGCTACCACCGCGCCGGAAGCAAAGCCGCCGCCAAGCCCTCCAACCACAATAACATAGTCAAAACCCGTCAACTGCTGCTCCAATGAGCCGCGAACCCGGGCAATCGCACGCTGACCTTTTAGCGGATCACCGCCGCAGCCCTGGCCTTGACGCCACTGTTCGTCCAGCATCAGACGGTGCGTTTCCGGCAACTTCGACTGACCAAGCGTCTGCCCGTCTGTATCCAGCGCGTACAGAAAAAGTTTGTCCGCCGCAGGCAACGCCGCCAGCGCGTTAAGCGTACGCACTCCGCCGCAGCCCAGACCGAGAACCGCAATCTTCATATTCAAATTGTTTGCTGTTGCTTCTGTCATATCTTAATCGAATTCTTTAATCCCGCCAGTGTCCGCCATGCCGATTCACCAACATTGCCGACCGCTCCCGACAACGTGGCCCACATACCCTGCCTGCGGTTCTGCAGCATCAGTTTAAGCTGCTCTTCCGCAAATTTGAGCGTTCCCCACACCGTACTGTAACGCGGATTGGCCAGCTCCCCGAGATTGTGCTCGACATCGTAGGGATAGCCGGTGCGGACCGGAAATTCAAACGTCTGCTGGAATATCTCCGCCGTACGCGGAAACAGCGCTCCGCCTCCTGTGATTACACCGCCTCTGGCCAGATTGCGCAGAACATTGCGGTCTTCAAAGCTGTTCTTGATAATAGTGAACAATTCACGCAGGCGCAAATCAATGATCTTTTCAAAACTCGCCAGAGGAATCCTGCGGCTCTGCGAACCCTGCTTGATCTGAATAATGCCGCTGCCGCTGGTTACCGCCTGCGGAATGGTGTTGGAAACCAGAAGATCCCGCGTCGTCTCAATCGGCAGCCCCAGCCCGATCGCCAGGTCGTTGGCCACATGGTCAAAACCCACCGGAACAACCCCGGAGGCAAATACTCCATCGTTGAATATCGCTATATATTCCGTCGTGCCGCGCCCCATGTCCACCGCAAGCACGCCGTGTTCACGCTCTTCCGGACTGATTATGCCGTACAAATCGGCCATGCCGCTGAACAGCAGAACCGGCTGGTCGTCAAAACCGACATTGCGGTACAGCGAGGTGAAATTGTCGATTCTGGTGGCGTCGCCGTAAATGACATGGCAGAACAGCTCAAACTTCTGCGCCGCCTGATCCAGAGGATTGCGTACCCGTCTTACACTGTCCAGCAGATAATATGAGTCAACCGTATTGAGCAGCTTCTGATTGCCCGGCAACGGCTTCTGTTCAATCGCTGAATAGGCCGATTCGATGTCTGCCATCGTCACCCGCCCCTCGTTCGAGTTGATAAAAGTCGGCGCCGAGGTTTGAAAACTGCCGATGTTACAGCCGGTGATGGACATTGCCGTCAATACCGCATTGTTCAGCTCGCCGCCGCACGATTCGTCGGCCAGATCCAGCGCTGCGGAGAATTTTTCAAACACCTTCTCCATGTCGGCAATTTCACCTTTGACAACTTCTCCGCTCAGCGATACCTCGCCACGGCCGATGACCGACAAAGGTTCGTCATTCTCACAGCACCCCACAAGTACACAGATTTTGGATGTGCCGATATCAATCGCGCTTACAATATTACGTCTTTTAAACATGGTAAAATCAAACCCCGGAATGTTACCTAATAAAGATAATTCCAAAGTAAAAAATTGCCAATATATGCCGGTATTTTTTCGTTTTTTTTATTAAGAGTTTGTCAATGATGACGGAATGGACTATATTACTCCTGATAAGTTTTTATATAATATGCGCTTGAGCGCGCAAATAGAGTGGTTGCTGACTATGGATCTGTTTTATACCGTAAGATTGGATAACGGCGCAACGCTTATCGCGTCCGCCGCCGGAGATATGGAGCTGAAAAAGGGTGAATGGTGCGTTTTCAGACGGGATTTTTATATCGATTCCGGCGAAGTATGCATATGTCACGGGGAGCTCAGTGACGACAATAAACCGCGCGAGACGGTTACCGTAATCCGCCGCGCCGAACCGGCCGATATCGATACCGGCAGGGAAAATCTGGAGAAGGCACGCGGCTCTTTCCGGATGGCGGTTAAGCAGGTGGAACTGCTGAAATTGCCGATGAAACTGTTGAATTGTCATCACTCGCTGGATAATAAACAGGTGGTGATCCAATTTACCGCCGACGGCAGAGTGGATTTCCGCGAACTGGTTAAAGAGCTCTCCAGAATCCTGGGGTGCCGAATCGAATTGCGCCAGATCGGCGTGCGGGACGAAGCCGCGATATGCGGCGGCATCGGCATATGCGGCGAAGAGCTGTGCTGCCGGCGCTTCCTTAAGGAGTTCAATTCCATAAATGTGAGAATGGCCAAGGATCAGGATCTCTCTCTTACCCCGGGTACCATCTCAGGTGCATGCGGCAGACTCAAGTGCTGTCTCAAATATGAGCACGAAGGTTATATCGAACTGGAACGCTCCATGCCGAAACGGGGCGATTATTGCGTCAGCAGCGACGGCAAAAAAGGCAAGGTGGTGGATCGCAATCTGCTCACGGGAACCGTCTCCCTGCAACTGGATGTTACCGGAAATATCGCAACTTTTTCCAAGACGGAGATAAAGGTTCTTTCATCCGGACGCAAGGGCAGCTCCAGAGATAATGATATTCCGCCTGAACTCAAGAATCTGGAATAAAAGTGACGCTTAAGTGATCCGGCCTGAAAAAATAATCGCAGAACTCGCCGCACGGCAGGATGAGGCGCTCGATCTGTGGGCGGAACTGGATGAAAACGGATTGTTTCCCGGCGAAAATGAGGATAAGACCGCTTTTATTAACCGTTGCCGGAGTATATTCGACTTCTACCGCCGGATGGAGTGCGAACTCAGGGAAAATGGCGCGGCGGTTTCGGCTTTCGGTTTGAAACTGCGCCGGGAAGCGCGCATACCGGAAGATATTATGCGCGAGGCTTCGGCAAAAACCGGAAAACTGTACGGGTTTAAGATTAACTGGGCAAAGGGCTTTTTTGTCACTGAAAAGATGGGATTGCTGTGGGGCGGAAGTTCATGGTATGATCCACAAAGCGGCGAAATGGTCTTTATTGTCCGACCGGCGTTTAAATACCGGAAAAAGTGGTTTATATACCGGCGCGATGAGTTGCTGGCTCATGAGCTGTGCCATGTGGCGCATACTCCGGTGGCTGACGATAAGCTGGAGGAGTTTTTCGCTTATCAGACCAGCGACAGCAGATTCCGGCGTTATCTCGGCAATATTTTTGTCCGGGGTATGGACGCATTTATATTCATCGCCCCGCCGTTTATTCTGCTGGCGGTGCAGATGATGAATATCTTTGCCGGAACCGGAATCGCGGAGTGGCCGTTCTGGGCATTGATCGGATTGGTGCCGGCAGGATTCCTGATCCGTAATCAGCGGTCGAGAAATCTGTACTTCCGGGCAAAGACAAAACTCGAACAGCTTAAAGTAAAATTACCGCAGGCGGTGTTATTCAGGTGTACCTGCCGGGAGATCGCCGCAATTGCCGCCGCCCGCAGTGACGGGGAGTTGAGGGCGTGGCTGATTGAGCGCATCAAGTCAACTCAGAGATTTAAAATTATCGGATACCGTTTTTTGAGGGAGATTGCAGATGAAACGGAATGAACTGGTCAACCATTTGAATAACTTGCTTAAACTGGGCGATTTTGCCGGGGATGTATCCAATAACGGTTTGCAGGTCGAGGGGGCGGACGAGGTTACTAAAATCGCTTACGGCGTGGACGCTTCACTCGCTATGGCGATACAGGCAGACCGGGCCGGAGCAGAGTTTATATTTGTTCATCACGGATTGAGCTGGGGCGGCGAACCGCGCCGGTTTACCGGAGTTACCGGAGGACGGTTCCGTGAACTTTTCCAGCGCAACCTTTCGCTCTATGCCGTGCATCTGCCGCTGGACGCGCATGAACTGCTGGGACACAACGCATGTTTGTGCCGGATTTCAGGAGTGCGCAATGTTGAAAAATTCTGCCCTTATCACGGCATGATGATCGGATGGTATGGCGAACTCGCCGCGCCTGAAGTTCCGGCCGTTATCGGACAGCGGCTGGCGGAGGCGTTGATATCTCCGCCGGAGGTGCGGATTTACGGCAGCGATATCACCCGGCCGGTTAAACGGGTGGGGGCGGTATCAGGCGGCGGCGGATTTGATGCGGTCGATTCCGCGCTGGCAAATAATCTCGATTTGCTGATCACCGGAGAGATGAGTCATGAGATTTACAACTTAGTGATGGAAAGCGGGTTGACTGTTATTGCTCTCGGCCATTACGCCTCGGAGACAATCGGAGTCGCCGCCGTGAAAGAGTGGGTGGAGCGCGAACTCGGCATTCCGGGGGTATGGATAGATCTGCCCACCGGGCTTTAATATTCAATTTGAAAGGAAAACAGATATGAAAATAAAGATGTTGGCTGGTATAGTCGGGGCTTTCTTTATGCTGCTTGTCGGGTGTGAAAGCCGTCCGGTGGGCTCAAGCGGGTTCGTCGAATTGAACGACAGCGAAAAGGCGGAACTCGTACGGATTGCCCGGAATGTTATTCAACAGGAGGATTCCGAGATCCAGCGCAATCAGCTCAATTATATCCTTAACAGCGAACCGGAAATGCGCATATTCTACCGGGGCGACTGCTATGGTCGCGCAACTCTTACATGGCAGCTGCCGCGTAAATACTTCCGGGTCTCTTTTTCCGGACTGCTTAACTCTAAAGACAGCGATGAGCTGATCGTACGTTATTCAGTCCTGCGGGAGACCGGCCAGGAGACAGTACGTGATCCCGGCCCGAGCTCTCAACTGCGCGAAGCATTGGAATTTACCCGCGAAGAGTGGGAGGCATTGAAACAGCAGTAAATGCTGAAAATTGTACGGAATTTTGCCTTGAGGTGACGCTTGAATACCGGTATTTTTTTTGATCTGGATGGAACTCTGATCGACTCCAAACAGGATATCGCCGCCGCAGTCAATTTCGCCCGGCGCGAATCGGGATTGCCGGAACTGCCGTTGCAGACGGTGGCCGACTTTACCGGCGATGGCATGACCAATCTGGTGCGCAGAAGTTTTTCCGGAACTCCTTTTGCCGAAGATGACCGGGTGCTGGAATTAACCCGGAACTATTACTCTGAGCACGAGGTGGTATATACGGTGCTTTATCCCGGAGTGGACGCAGGATTGAAAGCGATGGCGGAGGCCGGAGCCAGACTGTTTTTGGTTACCAATAAGCCGCAGGAGATAGCGCTGGGAATATTGGAAAAACTCGCGGTTAAGAGATATTTCACCAGTATTATTGGCGGCGGCGGAGGGTTCGCGCTTAAACCGGCTCCGGATGCACTGCTTGGAATGGCGGAGAAATATCAATTGAACCGGCAGTGGAGCTGGATTCTGGGCGATCACTACACCGATCTGGCGGCAGGAAGAAGAGCCGGAGTGCGCCGCGCTCTGGCCAAATGGGGATTCGGTGCGCCGCGCAATGAATATTATGATGCTGTATTTGACGATTTTCCGGCTTTTACCCGGGCGATGCTGTATCAATTGAAGCAACTTTAGGCGGCATCGTCATCTTCCGGAAGCAGATTCAACGGATTTATAAAGTCCATCAGATTTAAAAAGTTGTCCATCAGTATATTGGCAATTATTTTGGGATAGTCGGTTTCCGGATTGTCAACCGTGCCGGTTATGTCAATCGGAATCAGAATTGACATAACTTCAACGGTGGAGTGCAGATCCAGTTCACGCTTGCTGCCCAGCCCGAAACTGCCGGAGAAGGTGAAGTTTTTTATCGGCGCACCGGACAGATGAAAACTCTCAATAGCTATTCTGCCGCCTTTGCTGCGCAAAACCAGATTGCCGTGATTGAATTCAAATGCCCCGGTGTGACTGTAGAAATTGCGGAAAAGAGTGATGATTTGCGTCATCCTCTGCATCCGTTCAAAATTGACCGGCAGCCAGTCGTGCAGATTGGCAATAATACTGAACGGCAGCAGCAGAATGCGGCCGAAAGGATTGGAACCGATGGCATTCGGCAGTATTACCCGGCCGAAATCCGCGGAGAGCACTCCCTCCTGAGTATCCCAGAATCCGGTTCTGGAGAAGGATTTACCCTGAATATCCAGACTGAAATGGGTTATTGCGGCGTAGAGCTTGCTGTAGCTGGAGGATAATACCGGCGCAAGTAAAGTTGCCAGTTCCACATCGTCGGCTAGAATTGACAGCGCATAAGACTGATTGTCGGCCGCCGTATTGAATTCCCCGACCGCACGGATTTCCGCTCCGTTAAATATCAGATACATCCTTTCGATCAAAAGCGAATTTCCCTGCGCACGCAACTTGACCCGGCTGCTGGCATTAATGCCTTCCCCCCAGCTGATATCGTTGAGCGAAGCATCCAGAATTATGGGAATTTTACCAAAGTATAATACCGGATTGTCCGGCTGCATCTTCTGCCGTTTGAATTTGATTATGTTGAAAATGGTCTTTGCCGCGATTTTTCTGGAATCAAGGTTCAGATTAATGATATTATCTCTGCTGTTCCAGCTTCCGGAAAATCCGGCATCGCACAGCTGTTCCTCCGGAGAGGCAAACTGAATTATGCCACGGTTCAGAAATACTCCGTCGCGGGTGCCGTGAAGTTTAGCCGCCGCCTGACCCGCAATTGTACGGGGTGAATCGTTTTTGTTGTCCCATACTGAATCAAAGTTGAATTGAATATCGGTATTGAAATTGTTAATCCCCTGCCAGGAGAAATTTACCATGCCTGTGCCGTTTAATGAGGCGAGATTTTCCAGCCCGAGCATATCGCCCCAGATCGTACTCAACTGGTTGAGGACGATCGTGCCGGTTCGCGGCGCGTTGCCGTTCATTGGAACTGTCATGTCAACGGTGAAATCGAGAACCTTTTCATGATGCTGACGGGCTTTTACTGCAGCCGAAATGGTGGTGTTGCGGCCAAGCCGGTCAATTTCAAGTTTAAATCGCGGATTGAATTGCAGAGGCTGAATGGAAGCATCGCCGATTTTTAATGAACAATTGTCCACCATTAAATTGCCGGACAGAGCGATGGTGCTTAAGTCGTGCGGCGCTGCAAGATGGAGTTTGCCGTTCACTATTCCGCCAGTAAGGTCAAACGGCAGTTGAAATGCTTCGGTCAGATTATACCATACCGGATGAAATTCCAGCTGATGAAGCACTATATCAAGATCAAAATCACGCTTCATTATGCCGGAAGATATGTTGTAGGTGTTGGGGTTGACTGTTATCTCGGCAATTTTTTTGCTGCAGCTGTAAATGGCGATGCCGGCATTGTCAAACGATATGCTTTCTGAACCCGGCTTATAGTGCATTTTCAGTTGACCGGTCAGTTCAAGCGGCTTCAGTTCTTCAATGATTTTTTCCGCCTCCGGAGAGGATTTCAGCCAGTCGTACAACGGCTGTATCTGCATAACGGACTCCTTTACCCCGCTGACGGCCAGCTCCACACGGCATTCGCCGGAAGAGGCGTCGATTATTGTGTTGCTCAGCTGCGCTGCCATCAGATTCCGGTTCTCATCGGCAAAGACAAGTTCAAAATCGT
Organism: uncultured Victivallaceae bacterium; assembly: GCA_944392655.1. GTDB lineage: Bacteria > Verrucomicrobiota > Lentisphaeria > Victivallales > Victivallaceae > CALXXL01. The sequence goes on along the minus strand of CALXXL010000002.1, from coordinate 99,230 downwards.
TGAATTTCATCACCCCTTTGCGGTTGACTTCCGCATTCAGTGAAATACTGCCGCTTAAATGATTGTAGTTATACTGGTTCGCTGTAGTGAGATTTATATCCTCCACCATACCCCAGCCGGAGAGCTGCATACCGACAAGCTCAGGATCAGGACTGCATAAGATGTCCATGGAGAGCCGCCCGCCGGAAAGTTCAATGTCAGGCAGGTCGATATAACGCTCAAATACAGATAGTTCAAGATTGTTTAATTTCAGTTCTATATCACCTGGTTTGCCTACCAGCCGGGGCTCAGGACCCCAGAGTACCCTGATCGGACTGGATATGTTTATATCGGCAGACGGGAGATCATTCAAATTCAGTTTTGCCGTTAATCCGGCAAGTTCAAGGTATTGCTGCCGGAATGAACATATCAGTTTGCCTGAACCTTCAAGATCAACATCGTACGGGCCGGCTTGATCATGCAGAGCCAGCGAACTGCTGAAAATGCCCTTATCATCAATAAAGTCAACACTTCCTGTGCCGGTTATTTCCGCACTGCGCCAGGAGAGATTGAAAAAATCCAATATACAGCCTACAGCCTCTCTCGGCAGCTTGGACAGTGTGTATTCTGAGTGCATCTTCCATGGGAAGAAATCCAGCTGCGCTGAAATTTCTGCATTGGCAAACGGCTGATCACGGTCGGTTATGTCAACTTTAATATGATCAACATCAAGATGCTTGAAAATGTTATCCCCTTCGGCATAGCCGGTTACGGAGAGCGTTTTGCCGGTTAAATCGAGCCGGGCGGCGTGGCCGGACAACTGATTCATGGTGATTGCCGCTTCGGCAAAACGGGGAATAAATGCGTCTGTGACGCCAAAACGTATGTCTATATCGGTAAAACTATGTTCCAGTTCAAGTTTTCCGGTATGGATTTCACACTCGCCGGAGAGATGAAGCGTCGATTCACCGCCGTTGACAAGTTGTCCAATCGCACCTGAAATATTGCCGGCCTTGACCATAACAATATTTTCGCCGTTCAGAATATAGTCAAGCAGAAATGTCGTATCATTAAAGGTTATCTGGCCTATCGACACTGGCGGCATGACAATGTTCATCTCTCCCCGCCACGGCGCCCGGGCCATCTCCTTACCCTTACGCTTGCGTTTGAATTTTGCCGGAAGAACGTTGAAGTTATCCGCTATATTCCGGACTATCGCTATATCCGCCCCGTCTATTTTTACCGTGGAGATATTTATCTCCCCCCGCATAAGCGTGGCAGGATTGAATTTTATCACACACGAGTCCGCACTGACAATCGGCTGCCACCCGGGGCCGAAGTTGAAGTTGCGCAACTCAAGTTCGCCGTTCCATAGCGATAGCCGTGCCTCCTGTGCCGTAATACCATAGCCGATAACGTCACTGAGCAGCGGCATCGCTATCCGGGTGATAAACCATGAGCCGGTAAAGAAAAAATATAACACCGCCACCGTAAACAGTAACAATGCCGTAATTTTTATACGGCTTAACCATTTACGGGATTTCTGCCTGTTAGTCGATACTTTTTCCACCGCCTGCGGCATTGATAACTTAAAGTCCGTTGGCGAAGAGCTTTTTCAGTTCGGTCTGGAACTCCTGGAAATCTTCTTCTGTGGGCTCTCCGACAAGTTTATCCAGCCCCAGGCGTCCGGTCTGGTCAAGTATCCACTCCGCAGTCGCTCCGGAACCGAAGGTGACAGTACCGCTGGCAAGTGCACCCGGACGGGCAAGTTTGCTTCTTTCAACCTTGCATACTCCTGTTCCCGGAGCAGGTGCGGCGGCGGGAGCCTCTTCTTTGGCTTTCGGCGGTTCGGGATCGAGTTTTTTCCAGTCCACATTTTCCAGTTCCGCCGCCAGCATACGCATTTCAAAAAACGTGTATTTTACGCCGAATTTTTCCGCTACCATATCCTGAACGTGAGAGAGGTTTACTCCGTTATTCAGCTCCTGCGCAATGAATTTCTTGATTTCAATATCCGACATGAAAAAATCTCCTTGATTTAAATTGTTCTATTTCAGTCTGATACGGGGATCCGCCCACGCATAGGCAATGTCCGTAATCAGATTTATCAGTACAAACAGCAGCGCACTTACAATTACCAGCGCTTTCAATAGTTGCAGATCCGAGTTGTAGATCGCATCCAGCCCGGCGTAACCCAGCCCGGGTATACCGAAAAACGACTCCAGAAGCAGACTTCCCGTAAATAGAAAAGGCAGTACCGATGCCGCACGGGTGATGATCGGTATCAACGCATTGCGCAGCAGGTGCTTATTATATACAATCAGCGGCGAACACCCTTTGGCCGCGGCGGTACGCAGATACTCCTTATTCAGCTCATTTACAAATACCGAACGGTAGAAACGCACACTGCCGCCCAACCCGCAGACAATGCCGATTAAGACCGGCAGTGCCAGATATTCCACTCCGCCCCATCCCCATACCGGGAAAAAGTTGTAGTAATATCCCAGTGACCATTGCGCAAAAATAATTACCACCAGATAACTTATGCTCATTAATGAGATTGATCCGGCCAGAATGAGCCGGTCTATAAACGTATCTTTTGCCGCAGTGGCGAGAAGCGCCAGAATTATCCCCAGAACCAGCTCGCCGAGAAATATCGGTATCATAAGCAGCAATGACGGCCACACTCCGCGCCGGAGAATATCCCCGATCGGTTCCCTGGTGATCAGTGTTTTTCCGAAGTTGAGAAAACTTACATAGGGCGGTTCGGAGGAAAATGAACAGATCTCATTCAACGTACGGATAAATTGAGAGTTCCATACCGATTCGTTCGGACGCGAGAAACTGAAACCGCTGATCTCCGCTCCGCCGGAGCCGGAGGCAATGGTAATTGAGCCGGTTTCAGGCGCGATTATCGTTTCGCCGGTGAACTCCTCTCCGTTTACCAGAATATTACCGCCGCCGTCAATGGTGAACAGACCGTATTCTCCGGGAGTGTCAAAGTTACGCGTCAGTGTGCAGCTCTCGCCGGATTTTAAAATCATTTTCCCATTTTTTACCTCCGGAGTTCCGGAGATTGCTGCTCCGCCGGGCAGATTCCCCGTGGCAGCGCTGTACGGCGAAAAAGCCTCTGAACTGCGCCATTTCCCCGCAAACAGCGGCAGATCACTGCCAAGTTCGCGGCGCAGATCCTCAATCTCCTGCGGCGACGGGTTCTTGCCCAGCACCGCGGCAGCCGGATCACCGGCAGCTACGTTAAACAATAGAAATGTCAGCATCACCACGCCGGCGATGATAAATATGCAGTAACCGATTCTTTTTGTTATATACCAGGTCATTGAATTCCGTGCGGTTGATTTTGGTTGAACAGATCATCTCCGGATGGCGGATCGGGAATGAATTCGCGGAATTTCCCGTAAAGCTCATCGAGCTTTTTCTGATAGTAGGCCCGGTTGTAATCCGGATTACTGTCGTTGGCATCAGCAAGCAGTTTACAGTTGTCCACTACCGGAACGGTCTTCTTTTCGCCTGTAACATAATAACTTATCTGATCGCCGGGCTGATAATCCTCTTCATGCGCCGCCGCCAGTTCATACGCCGCCGCCCGCCGTCCCGAACCGGAGGCGAGTTTGCGTTTGTACACCGCTACCGAGTCCTTCAGCGTTTCAGTTTTTGCAACCATTGCAGTCGGCATAGCGCCATCGGATATCTGCCGGGAGAACTCCTGATAGCGCTCCGTAATCCCGGAATACTCCTCTTTCAGCAGCGAATGGAGGATGACGTTCAGGAATTCCCGCTGAAACGGCTCAAGCCCCCGGGATTTCAACGCCGCTCCGGAGATTTCAATTTCACAATTTTCCGTCAGAAGCGCATAGTTTTTGCTCTTATAACAGAACATCGCCAGATAGTGGGCATCCAGTTCAATATTGATGCCGGGCGGCAGAATGGATTGAATCTTCTCCTGCCACTCTTTGGGGGAATCATCCGGGGAGGGGAGGAGAAAATAGACTCCGTCGGTATCCGCTTCCAGCACGGTGCACCGGTTCTCAGTTAAAAAGTCGAGCATCGACTGCAGAATCATCCGCCCTTTGGCTGTAATTCTTTCCGCCATGGCGTAATCGTTGAATATACTCTGCGACGCGCCTAAATAACCGTAAAATGAGTTGATAAGAATTTTAAATGTACTTTGAAGCGCATTATAGTAGTCCCGTTCCGCCGGATTGGCGCGGGCGGCATCCTTCGCTTCCAGCCGGAACAGACGCAGCTCCTTCAGCAGTTTCGGATAGATCCCCAGCGTATCGCGGGATGGCGTAAGATTATCTGCAATAATAATGGAGGGATAGAGGCTCCGTACGTCGCAGTGATAGATCTCTTTAAATACCCCCGTTCTCGGCGAAATCGTCAGCGCTCCGGCAAACTGCACCGGCGCTTCGGGCAATGGCAGCGCTTCACCCTTTTTAAGATATTCCGCAATCAGCATGTGATCGATTACCGTGGCTTTGCCGCGAATCACGCAATCCTGCAATTTCAACGGTACCAGCTGCGCCATGAAAAAGTAGCTCGGCAGCAGAATATCGGCGATTGCACGGGTCTCCTTGACGTCGTCCAGCGCGTATGCCAGCAGCCTTTCCGGATCATCATGCCAGACGGAGGTGATGCTGCCGCCATCCACATAGGTGCGGTTTTCCGCCGCCACTCCGAAGTGACGGGCGAGATATTTCAGGTTGAACGACTCTAACGAACGGTTGATTACATCATAGAACTGGGCCAGATGCAGAGTATCCACCACCATCCGCCCGTAAATGTCATATCTGGTATAGTTGACTGTACGCTCTGCCGCGGTGAAGAATGAACTGCGTTTTTTAGCCGGTTTGCCGTCGCGCCCGATATTGAGTTTCACCTTGTGGCGTTTGGCGCGGGCTTCGATATAAGGCAGGTCAAAACGGCAGATATTATGTCCTTCCAGTACATCCGGATCCCGGTCGATTACCGTCTTGACAAACTCCTCCAGCAGCTCTTTTTCAGAAAAATCCCGTTGCGATATGACCCGTTCAAAACCGTGATTGTCGGTCATGGAGATGATAACGATCTCATCCTCCTCCCGTTCCGGACTGGGAAATTCATGCGACGGGGAGACCGTTTCTATATCAAACTGCATCCGGCGGATGTCGTTGAATTTCATGCCGCGGTAGAATCTCAGCTCCAGCGCGTTGAGTATCTGATTGGTCATATCCTGAAACAGCATCATCGCGCCGGCAGGGGACTTTTTCGCCTCCTTTTTGAGAAAATCCACCGCCTCTTTGTAAACCGCGGTATCCGGAAATACCGCCATATATCTTACCGGAGCACTGCCGTGCAGCGGATGTAGCGCAAATTCACCGGTGAACCCATCCAGCACCTCCCGGTGCGCCAGCAGAATAAACGGCGCAAAACTTACACTCTCCCGGGTTACCTGACTGCTCCCAGGTTCCCGGAAAAACAGTTCCGCCATGCCTGCCGCATCAACCTCGGCGGCTACCAGATAATTCCGCCCGGAGTGGATCAGATTATTCAGATTTTCCAACATAACTCCCGCCTCCTCTCTGGGGATAACGGCAGAACCGTCAGAACGAAACCTTTACTTCACCGGAGATTCTGAACGGTGGCGGCATCAGCTTCAGTTTCGGTTCCGGTACATCATACCAGTTGATATTCCAGCTTTTCAACAGCAATGGATCGGTGGGCAGACCGAATTCATTCAGGTCAATAATCATAACTTTCCTGCTTCTGGTCACATATACGTCCATCACTACATCTTTCAGCTGTAAATTGCCGGATATGCTGTTGACAAAATCATCCAGCAGTTTCCAGTATTGATCCTTGACCCCCTCCAGCCGGCGGAAGTGGCGGATCAGGTGATATTGACTCGCCGCAGCCAGTTTGCGGTCTTTGATGAACAACCTGAATTCACGCGGCGAACTCATCCGGCGGAATGGCCGGATACAGACGGTGGTCACAAATCCATCCCTGGCGGCCTGTTGCACTTTTTTACTGCGTGCCAGCCATTGCCAGGCGCTTCTGGCCGAATATACTGCGCCGCGTTTCAATTCATAGCGTTCAGTGTCGACCGGCGCACAGACATCGGTCGAGACAAAACAGTGACCGGGTATCGATTGCATTATAGGTTTGAGCCGCGCAATCGCCTTTTCCGCCGCTTCACCGGATTCCTCTCCGGCCGCCAGTGCGGCAATTTCATCCGGGGCAAGTTTCATAAACATCGTTATAAACGTATGTGCACCGAGAACAGGAAACCAGTTTGGTGTACGCAAAAAATCATTCATCATTCCGTTACTCCTTGGTTGAGTCGGATTCATCTTTAAAAAAACCGCTGCTTTGGGACAGTTTAGACATCGCTACAAAATTGATCGCAATCATGGTGTAAATCGCACTGCCGAACAGAAAGACGGTGTTGAAGTCGAGAAACGGCAGATCAAGCGCCGGAAACATGCTCGCCACCAGCATCGGCGGCATGCTCGCGTATACGCAAATGGCAATAATCGCTCTGGTAGAAAAAATATTCTTGGCCCGGAATGAACCGAAAACTGAGAAAATCAATCCGAAAATCAGAATAAAGGGCAGCGTTTCAAACGCCCGCATCAGCAGATTGAAAACAAATAAAAGCATCTTTACATACAGCGACGGCCGTTCAATCATAGTCAGCACCGCCGTTGCCATGCTCTCACTGGCCGGCAATGGTTCAGTGAGCGCCGGGCGGCTCAATGCTTCTCTAAGCGCTGTATCAGTCAGCTCTTCAGTTTCATGAATCATTGCCGACGCCTGAGCCGGCAGCGGCATCATCGACGGCGTCGGCTGATTGCTCCACAAAATTATATGCGCCGGAGAAAAAATCAGCCCCCCCGTTGCATCTTTCTGGAAATCAAGAAATTTTTCCGGCAGCTCCTGCGGCAGATAATATATGCTTATTCCTCCGGGCAACAGACACAACTGCTCTTCCTGCGGGGAATTGGTGATATTTATTCCTCCCGCCGGACCCGCCGTCATAACACCGAATTTTTCACTTATCATCTCCTGAGAGGCACGGATGATTTTATCAATTGCCGGATATTGACCTCCGGTGATAATCAAAGTGCATATTACCAGCATCACAAAGTAGTGCCAGAATACCCGGAACATCGATCTCTCCGCCAACTGCGGAAAAATATGTACTCCGCGGCATACTTCAAACAGTGTGGTAAAAAAATTCATATTATTCCAGTACCCGGTGATAGTTGTTCCGCCCGCCCTCACGACGGAGGTTTTTTACCTTGACCTCTACCTTGGCGGCGGCCGTCTTGTCCAGACGGTCAATAAACGTGAGTCCATTCAAATGGTCAACTTCATGCTGTAAACAACGCCCGAGCAGTCCGCCGCACTCCACATCAATCTTCTCCCCGTCAATTGTTTCCGCCAGCAGCCGTATCCTTTCCGGACGTTCTACTTCCGCCCAGATGCCGGGTACGCTTAAACAACCCTCTTCCCGGCGGCTGGTATCCCCGCCTACCGCTTCAACTTCAGGATTTATCAGTATCAACGGCATCTTCGGCAACAGCTTTATTTCGCCGGGAGTGGGCGGTTCACCCATTGAATCCTCTGGAATGTCTATGGCAATCACTCTTATATTGCGCCCGACCTGCGGTGCGGCAATGCCGATGCCGTTGAACTTTTCCATGCTGAGCAGCATGATTTCAACAAGATTGCGCAGCGTATCATCCACTTTCTCAACCGGTTTGGATATCGCCCGCAGCACCGGGGAACCAAGTGTCTCAACAAACAGATTTTTTCTTTTCTTCAGCATCAGCAGTGTTTCCAGGTTATTTATTTAAATGTCAGCAGCGCCGAGTTGACCCGTTCTGCAAGTTTTTCTCTGCCGATTAACGCAATGGTCTTATTCAGATCAGCGCCTCCGGCAACTCCGGTGACCGCCAGCCGCATCGGCTGGAAAAGTTTTCCGTGAGCCAGACCATGGTCAAGTTCTGTTTTTTCAATCGTTTTGGCAATATTTTCCGGCGAAAAATCACCGAGCTGAGTCAGCGCATTCACCGCTTCCACAAGCGCGGTTCTGATTTCAGGATTGGTCAGATGTTTAGTGCAGTTTTTCTGATCATAACTGAAATCTTCCGAGAAGAAATATTTCCAGCTGTCAACCTGACCCAGGGTTTTTGTGCGGCTCTGCATCAATTCAGCCACCGGTTTGAACGCATCCATCGCGACATCTTCACCTGTAATGTCATGATAAAATGTGTAGGCCATGTCAACAAAGTCGGACTGCTTCATCTCGGCGATATATTGACTGTTCAGATTGATCAGCTTGTTCATATCCAGCTGCGCCGGAGAGCTCTTGACCCGGTCAAACGTGAACGCTTCAATCAGCTGCTGTTTGGTCATCTTTTCACGGTCGTCGCCAGGGGACCACCCCAGAAGCGACAGATAATTGAACAGCGCTTCCGGCAGGAAACCTTTTTTGCGGAAGTCGCCTACAAATGCATCACCGTCACGCTTGCTGTACGGTTTACCCGCCGCATTGACGATCATCGGCATGTGAGCGTAGTCGGGCAATGTATGGCCGAGCGCATGGAAAAGCAGTACATGACGGTAGGTGTTCTCAACATGGTCGTCACCACGTACAATATGGGTTACACCCTGGGCTATGTCATCCACCACATTGGCAAGATGGAATACCGGACTGGAATCACTCCGGACAATAATCTGATCCTTCATCCCGTCAAGCGGTTTGGCCATATCGCCTTTGATCAGGTCATGGTAGGTTACCTCGTGACGGGTGAATTTTACTTTGGCCGCACCGGTAAATTTAAAGTGTTCACCGTTAAGAATACGGTCAAAAACCGCGGCGGTATCAAAAATCAGTTTATCTTCCGCATCAAAATATCTGGCGTCGGCCAGACCGGCCAGGCAGCAGGCCATCGGCGCCGCTTTGCCCTTGGCGGTGAGACTGAAAAAGCTGATGCCGGACGCGGATACCGTTGTTTCCGACCCGTCATGCAGTACAATCTCTGTTTCGCCGACTGTTCTGATCATCGGGAAGTTGGCAAAGTCAAACGGAATACGGAAGAATACCGGCTTTCTGCCCTCTTCATCCGGCGCACCGTAATAAGCATAACCCTTTTTCAGCAACTCATCCGCGGCGGCAATGTGAGAAGCGGCCTGCTTGCTCTGATACATCACTTCCCCATCGTAATCCAGTCCGAGGTATTCCATGCATTCAAACAGCTTGGCAATCGCTTCCGGCGTGGAGCGTTCCAGGTCAGTGTCTTCAATGCGGAGCAGAAATTCGCCATTGTAATGTCTGGCAAAAAGATAGTTGAAAATCGCAGTACGGATATTGCCGATATGCACCTGCCCCGTGGGCGACGGTGCGAAACGAACTCGTATAGCCATAAAAATAATATCTCCTTAAAAAATTCCAAAGTCCGTTCCAACCGGTGACGCGGTCGGAACGAACTTGTAGTGATTAAATTATCTTGTATGTAAGAATATTAAAATCTTTTTTATTCCGCCGCCGGTTCAGAGTTGCTCTCCTCGGTCATAGCCTCTTCCGTAAGTATCTCTGCCATCTCCTCCTCGTGCCGCTCAAATTCTTTATAGCGGTCAAGGAAGTTGTAACCGGTACTGTCAATATTCACCGCCGCAATCAGCTCTGCTTTGGCGTTCTGAATATTGATTAATGCCGTGGCGTGATTCATCGCCGCATCAACGTAGTCGGTCTGCGCTTCGTTCAACCGGGTAATAGCTACGGTACCGGCATCATATTCAATCTGTACCAGTTCGCGCTGCTTATCTACCAAACTGAGCGTCATGGCGTAAACTCTGGCCTGCTTGATACTGTAAACATAGTTTGCATAGGCGTTACGCACTTCCTGCACCACGTTCAACCAGCCCTGAGCCAGGTCGAATTCGCTGGCGGCGTAGAGCGCCTGGGCATTGCGCATGGAGTTGTAGCGCTGTCCGCCGTTAAAAAGCACCCAGTCGGCCTGCAAACCGTAACTGAAGTCATTGCGGTTGTAGTAGTTTTCCGACTCAAAAGCATAATATGTGCCATGTTCCCTGTAGTCGTAGGAGTGGCTTTTATTGGTATTGAAACTGTAATTGATTGTTCCGGTAAGCGTGGGGGAGAAAGCGCTGTAGGTGTTGTAGAGATTGTATTTCGCCATCTCCATCTGTTCACGGTAGCCGGCAAGGTCAGGACGGTTGTTCAGCGCAGCATCAAGATATACGTCAATATTGGAAATCGGCGCATCGAGGTCGATCTCAATATCTTCAAACTGGATGTTGCCGGGCAGAACCCCTTCGCTGTAACCCATAAGTACGGCCAGATTATAGAGCGCAAGGTCGTAGTTGTATTCGGCCTGCATCTGGGAGTTTATCGCGTCGTTGATCCCGATCTGGAAGTTGATCGGTTCAGAAAGCGATACTGCACCAACACTCAATTTGGATTTTGCCGCATCGAGGTTGGTTTCCTGGAACTGACGGTTGTTCAAGGCAATGTTGCGCTGGGCGATGGAGAGCAGAATATCATTATAAGCATATGCTACCGCCTGCATCAGAAGCCGGCGTGAGTTTTCTTCCATATCCACCTGGTATTCATACTGGTGTTTGGCGGCCATGGCGGCAAAATAACGGGAGAAACCGTCAAAAATCAACCATGAGGCCTGAACTCCGGTTGCCGTGGTAAAAGAGTTGCTGTTGGCCTGGTTGCCGTGCCGGTTGAAATAGGTCGATTCAGGTCTGGACATAGTAAAACTGGCTGAAACGGTCGGTGAAAATGCACCCAGAGCCTGGTAATAGCTCATTCTGGCAGCATTTACGGCATGGTAGGCGGATATGTAGGTCGGATTGTTCATCACGGCAATTTCCTGAGCCTGCTTCAGCGTGAGCACCTTTATGTCGGAGAGAATTTTATCGCTTTCCGCCAGTTTGCGTTCGGTAAACGTGGTTCCGGTCTGCCCCTCCGGTGCCGGTGTGTAACTGTAACAACCATTGCCCAATGCCAATATGCCGACAACTCCGGTTGCAAGAGTTGTCATCAACCATTTTCTATTCATTCAAAAACTCCTTGAAACAAGACTTGTTATTTCACCTGAAAACAGGCGGCGCCCGATATTAATGCCAATATAAACGCACCGCATATTGATATTATTGTTGTATTTATATAAAATATAGCAAACTACTTAAAATACAACTTTAAAAAACTGCGAAAATTTAAAAAAAGTCACGATTTACGGTTTCGCACCCGGCGGAAAAACTCCTGCATGAGAGCTTTTGATTCATTCTCCAGAATCCCACCGGCACTCTCCACATGCCACAATGCACCGGGGTGCGCCGTAACGTTCAAGGCCGACCCGCAGGCTCCGTATTTGGGGTCGGGCAGCGCAAATACAACCCGCTTTAAATGGGCATTGACCATCGCCCCTGCGCACATGGCGCACGGTTCCTTGGTGACAAATATTTCCACTTGGTCCAGCCGCCAGTCGCCAATATGGTTGGCCGCCTGGGTTATCACAAGCATCTCCGCATGGGCGGTGGCGTCTTTCAGCTGTTCAACCATGTTGCCGGAACGCGCGATTATGACATTGTCCAGCACTGCAACCGCGCCGACTGGAACTTCGCCGAGTTCAGCTGCTTTTTCCGCCTGGCGCAGTGCCTGACGCATAAAATATTCGTCGTTGAGAAACTCCATGATATTCCGGATATATGGCTATTTCTTTACCACTTCCGCAAACAGAATAATATTGTCATATCTGCGGAAACGGAACTGAATGATCCGGTCCTGATAGGCATACTGGAACACAATTTCCACTCCATTGGTGGCGGCTTCAGAAGCCAGAAAGAGTTTGTCAAGGGTTGCAACATTGCGGGTATAGGAGAAGTCAACATTGTCAGCAATGAATTCCGCTGCTTTGAATTTTTCTTCAGAATTCGATGTCAGCATAGGATCGCGCAAAACCGCTATTTCCTTGGCATATTCTGTGAAGACAATGGGATCTTCCACCGGGATCTTTTCCGTGGCGCATCCGGCAAAAACTAAAGTTACAAGCCCGGCAAGCAGCAATTTTACCATACGCATAAAGTGACCTCCATCTGATTTACAGTTTTTGTTATAAATACTTTACATTGTATGCCCGCATCAGCTCCGGCCGCGATGCAATCTGCGCATGGCATACCGCAAGCGCCAGAGCGTCGGTTGCGTCGAGAGGAATATTCTCAATCTCTATTCCCAATTCGGCGGCCATCATCATCGCCACCTGCTGTTTGGTGGCACTGCCGGTGCCAACGGCGATTTTCTTGGCGTGCCTCGGAGTATAGGCATAAACCGGAATATCCAGCTGAGCCAACGCCGCGATTATCGCACCTCTGGCCATCCCGAGAATGATGGCAGTATTGGCGTTCTTGCCCACAAAAGGATCCTCAATTGAGGCTGAATCAATAGGATAATTATCCGCCAGTTCCCGGATTCCCCCGGCCAGCCTCAGCAGACATTCCGAATGCGGCATTCCGGGTTTGTTGCGGATCAAACCGCAATCTACTATCCGGAAAGAGGCGGCACCGGTTACTTCAATAACTCCGTAACCGGTGTTTCTGATTGCCGGGTCTATCCCTAAAACCAGCATCTGCAATCAGGCTTCAATCTGATCGGCGATTTCGTCGTCAATTTCAAAGTTGGCGGTGACAGACTGAACGTCGTCAAGCTCTTCCAGACGGTCAACTACGCGAAGTACCTGTTCCGCAGTTTTTACGTCTTTAATTTCTACCGTGGTATCCGGCTTGCGGGTGATTTCTGCTTCTTCCGGATTGATCCCGGCATCGTTGAGCGCTTTCAGAATATCTTCAAACGCTTCCGGCGGACCCCAGAGTTCAGCCATGCCGTCATCCACCTGGATATCTTCAACCCCGGCTTCAAGCGTGATTTCCATAAGTTTGTCCTCATCGGCAGCGTCACCGGTAACAGTAAAGTGGCTCATGCGTTTGAACATCCATGCCACCGCGCCGGAAGCGGCCAGGTTGCCGCAGTTGCGGTCGAGCGTGGAGCGGACGTCGCTGATGGAGCGGTTGCGGTTGTCGGTCAGGCATTCGATGATAAGCGCAACGCCGCCGGCGGCATAGCCTTCATAGATGATTTCTTCAAAGGTTACATCACCAAGTTCGCCAGTACCCTTTTTAATCGCACGTTCGATATTGGCGTTCGGCATGTTGACTGCTCTGGCCGCGGCCAGGGCGGCACGGAGTCTCGGATTGGCGTCGCTGTCGCCGCCGCCCATTTTGGCGGCAACCATGATTTCCTTGGCTAAACGGGAGAATACTTTGCCTTTTTTGGCGTCGGTAGCGGCTTTCTTATGTTTAATATTGGCCCATTTACTATGTCCGGACATTTTATGATTCCTTTTTTTAGTTGAACTTTAAAACTATAAATATCGTTAAATAATTTACCACACTTTATAATAATTATCAAGTTTGCCGCTGAAAAAATCCATACAGGTATGAATTTTTATTTTTACGGAAGAAAAAACGCCGCCCGCACCGCAAGGTACGGACAGCGTTGATGTCAATAAATATACAGCGTGTGTCAGCTTGGCTTATTTGGCTTCCGCCGGAGCGGCTGTTTCTGCCGGGGCCGCTTCTTCCGCCGGAACGGTTATATTGTTGACAATGTCGCTCTTCTGGAGCGATTCAACATAGCTCTGCATGAATTTGGCCGCAAGTTGATTCTTGATGGCATCCTTCACCTTTTCGAACGGTACTGCTTTGGGCAGCGCGTTGCGGCGGATGACATGGTAGCCGAACTGGGTCTTGACCGGAGTTTCAATGAGTTTGCCTTCTTCGGCCATTACAACTGCGGCGGAAAATTCCGGAACCATCTGTTCCGCCCGGAAGTAACCGAGATCACCTCCCTGGGCTTTGCTCGGGCAGGCGCTGAGTTCTTTGGCGATATCTTCAAAGTTTTCACCGGCCTGAATGCGTTTGATCACATCTTCAGCGGCTTTTTTCGCCGCTTCGTCAGCTTCCGGGGTGTCGGCTTCCGGAGTGATCAGAATATGAGAGGCGGCAAGTTCGGTGCCGTCAAGAGTGAAATCCTTGATGTTTTCATCATAGTATTTCTTTGCCGCTTCGTCGGTGTTGACATTGGCTTCGCTGGTCATCTGCTTCATGAGTTTGTCCAGCGCGAGATTGAGGCGGATCTCTTCTTTATTGCTCCATTCGTCAAGAAATTTGTCCAGAGTGGAACCCTGAGCTTTAAGCTGGTCTTCAAAGGCCGCTTTCATCTCTTCCGGCATGGCGTTGATCTCTTCCTGAAGCGCTGCCTTGGCAGCTGCCGCATCTTTAGGCAGCAGACCTTTTTCATCGGCGATTTTTTCCAGCAGATTCATGGTCATGAGTTCATCAGCCATATCTTTGAGCATCTGTGCGCGATCCGCTCCTTCAACCCGTCCCAGCATAGCCAGGGCGTTGGGATTTTCTTCCAGTGCTTTAAGCAGTTCATCGCGGGTGAAGTTTTCGCCGCGGACGGTCCCGATTACTTCGGGCAGCATTGCTTTAATATCTTCGATTTTCGCCGGAGCCGGGGCGTTCTGCTGCATCTGGGCAAGCAGTGCCTGAAGCTGTTCCTGCGTGATCTGCTGTGTCTGCTGAGCCGCACCCGCCGCCGCATCAGTTGCCGCAGCTGCTGCAGCGGCTGCCTGTTCTTCCTGGGCAAAAGCGACGCCGGCGCTGAGCGCGGCGGCTGTCAGTAACAAGGTAAACTTTTTCATAATCCTATTGCTTTCCTTTTTTTGATGGTTTATAATCCGATAATTCTAATTCAAACAATTTCTCCATTAAAATGAACGGATAGTAATTTTTATTCTGTCGAACGGCATAATAATGCCGAAAAATTACATTCCTATATCCGGAACGGCGAAGTTCAACTTCAAGCCGGATTCTTCATGCAGAGAGCTCCATGCATCGCCCAGTCGCTCTTTTTCCAGCCGTATCCGTATCCGCCACTGCTGGCCTTTGTAAGAGGCTTTGGGAACCGGTACGCGATAGAGAATACGCCATTGACCGGCCTCCTGATACGGCTTTGAAATTTCATTGAGTTTTAGCGCCTCAAACCGATCCAGAAAAGATTTATGTACCGAGTTCAAATCAAACATATGCGGTGTGTCTTCAACTTCTCCTATGCTGTAATTCTTGGCTAGCTGGACAAAATTTTCACCCTTGCCGGCGATGACTTTTTCATAAATGGCATCGATATATTCTTTGGCCTGCGGGGTGCCGTCATCCTTGGTCATTATAACGTAATAGGCGCCTATAGTTTCATTGCGTTGATCCGCTTTTTCGGCCTGCTCGCGTTCATAAACTTCACGAATCTCATCTTCGGTGACGATATGCTGCTGTGCCAGCTTGTGCAGATATTCCTCTTTCGCCGCAGTCTGCTGAATTTCCGGCGATGCACTGTATCGGGCAAGATACTCTTCCTGAGTGATACCCTCTTTTTTCAGATAATTATTAAATCCCGCCAGTTGCTCTTCATCCATTTCATCAATCTTCCGCTGGATATACTGCCGGGCGATTTCTGCCGACGGAGCAAAGCCGTTTTTCGCCGCCCCCATGGCAAGTTCACGCTGATATACATAATTTCTGGCAAAGTTCGCCGCCTGGGTGGCACGGTACGGATCCGGCAGCCACTCCGGCACTTCATCCGGTGCATTGCGGTAGTAATCCAACATCTCATTTTTGGTTATGTCGCTGTCATAAGCTGTGGCCATGATTTCCGGAATATCTTTCATGACATCGCTCAGTGCAGGAGATTGATCTTCCGCTGCGGAAAGCGAGATTGACACTGCCAGAAGTGCGGTGCAAAATATCAGCAATTTGCTGTGTTTTTCTGCAATAATCATATTGTTCTGAATGTTGTTAAGATTAAAAAATTCTAAAAGTTAAGATAGCCGAAACGTCAATCAAATTCAAGCAGATTTGCTTTTTTTTGAAAAAAAGTTAAATTTTATTATTGAATTGACAGATGAAAAAACCGCGTAGAGGTGTTATATTAGCAAACACAAGTTTTTCTGATTATATTGAAATACTTAAAATATGGAGATTTTTAGAAATGAAATTGAGAACAGCTTGGTATGGTTCGCTTATCGGTGCGCTTCTGCTTTGCGGCGGATGCTCTATTTTTTCGATAACTCCGGCTCCGGTGGAGCCTCAACAGCTTCAGCCGCCGGCTCCGGCTACCACGGTTGAATCCGAAGTGGTCGGGCGCAGACTCAGCGTGGAAGAGCTTATTACGGCTTCACGCAAGGCCTTCCGGCTGGGCGATGATGTGACGATGGTCGGCAAGAGCTACACGCTTGATGCCGGAAAGGCCTGGGAACAGGCGATCACTCCGGACTGGCAGATATTCTATGCCGTACGCCGTGGCGGTTATCTTGTCGTAAACTCATACACTATGCCGCTCTCTACCGGCAGCGCAGTGATTGTTCCCGGCGGGCAGCAGGTTACATTGTGCAATATCGGCAAAGAAGCGTTGGACTTTATCGTCATATCCTCGGAGGAAGTGCTGCTGGACAGCTCGCTTGATACCTATAATCTGGATTTAACCGCCACAACTGAATATAACGGAATGACCACCAGCAATCTCGGTCAGGTTGATCTCGCCCGCAGTTATGAAGCTCTGGAAAAAGATCTGCCGGAACAGCGCGGCGGACGTTATCAGATGCTTTCCGGCAGTACCGCTGATATTCCGACTGCAACGGTGAATGACGCCCAGTCCCTCTCTGCTGAAGAGGCGGCAGCGGTTGAGCAGGAGATTAAAGACAGCGGTAAATAACCGCTTCTATTTAACGGCTCCGCCGGGTACGGAGTCTTGATACAGGAGATGGCGCAGATGGCTATGGATGCAATTTTTGTGGACGCTTATTCACAAATTTTCCGTGGCTTCTACGCCATCCGTTTTTTATCCAATTCCAAAAACGAACCCACCAACGCGATATTTGCTTTTGCCAAACTTCTTATGCAGTTGGAAAAGGAGTTTCCGTCACCTTACGGCGGCATGGCTTTTGATCGCGGCAAGGTACAGTTCCGGCTGGAGATCCTGCCGGAATACAAGGGAAACCGTCCTCCGACGCCGGAACTGCTTTTATTGCAGATTCCACGGATTCGCACTTTGGCGGAGCTGTTCGGCTGGCCGCTGATTGAGGAGGACAATTTCGAGGCGGATGACCTGATTGCCGGAGGCAGCGGACTCTTCTCCGGCCGGGAGGTGGGCATACTTTCATCCGACAAAGATCTGGCGCAGCTGGTCAAAGAACATGTCCGGCTTCTGCGTCCGGCACGCCCGTCCGGATTTGAATTCTGGGGGGAGGACGAGGTGGTATCCGGTTTCGGCGTCCGTCCGGAGCAGATAGTGGATTATCTGGCTCTGCTCGGCGACTCTTCGGATAACATTCCCGGAGTGGCCGGAATCGGCAAAAAAGGCGCGGCGGCAATCCTGGCGGAATGCGGGAGTTTGACCGCTTTTTATGACAACCCGGGGTTGGTAAGTTCAGAGAAAAACCGGCAGCGATTGCTTGACGGCCGCGAACTGGTGGAGAAGAACCGCCGTCTGATAAAATTGCGTGGGGCATTGCCGGAACATTATTCTAAAATTGAGCGCTGGCTCCGCCGTAATCCTGACTGGAACGGCATCCGCAGGGAGTTCGAAGAACTTGAATTCGGCTCGCTCTTAAAAGAGCTTCCGCCGCCTGAACCGGAATTATCTCAGGGACTTTTTAATTTTTAAAATTGTAATATCCTGAAAAAGAACTATTGCAATATCCTGAAAAAGAACTATATTAAAGAGTATTTTTTTTGGAATGCCGGAAACGGATAAATTTTATTTCTCCGGCATGATTGGTTTTTTTGTGTTACAGGCTATCTTTGAGAGGTTGACAAGTTATGGCGGCATACAAAAAAATTTCCGTACCATCCGGCGATAAACTCACCATTGATTCCCGCGGGAGAATTGAACTTTGCGATCATCCGGTAATCGGTTTTATTGAAGGGGACGGCATCGGGCCGGATATCACCCGGGCCAGTATGCATATCTGGAACAGCGCGGTGGAAAAGGCCTACGGCGGCCGCCGCAAAATTGCGTGGATGGAGCTCTACGCCGGCGAAAAGGCCAACGCGGTATATGGCGAAAATACCTGGCTGCCGGATGAAACACTGGATGCCATCCGCGAATATCTGGTGGCAATCAAGGGGCCGCTGACGACTCCGGTGGGCGGCGGGATCCGTTCGCTCAATGTCGCATTGCGGCAGATGCTGGATCTTTATGTCTGTCTGCGTCCGGTGCGTTATTTTGAAGGGGTTCCGTCACCGGTTAAAGCTCCGGAAAAGACCGACATGGTTATATTCCGCGAAAATTCAGAAGATATTTATGCCGGCATCGAATGGATGGCCGGTACTCCCGAAGCGGAAAAAGTGATCAAATTCCTCACTGAAGAGATGAAAGTTACCAAGATCCGTTTCCCGGAAAGCTCCAGCATCGGAGTCAAGCCGGTAAGTCAGGAGGGCAGCGAACGGCTTATCCGGGCGGCAATGGATTATGCTATCGCCAATAAACGGCGGAATGTTACCCTGGTGCACAAGGGTAATATCATGAAGTTTACCGAAGGAGCATTCAAGAACTGGGGATATGAACTGGTTCGCCGCGAATACGCGGATGTGGCGGTTCCGGCTCCGGATTGCGACTGGCAGGCTCCTGAGGGCAAAATTTTAGTAAAAGACTGCATTTGCGACGCTTTCCTCCAGCAGATACTGACCCGTCCGGAAGAGTACGACGTAATCGCCACACTGAACCTCAACGGCGATTATGTTTCGGATGCTCTGGCGGCGTGCGTTGGCGGTATCGGGATTGCGCCGGGGGCGAACATCAACTATATCACCGGACATGCGGTGTTTGAGGCGACTCACGGAACCGCACCGAAATATGCGGGGCTGGACAAGGTTAATCCGAGCAGTCTGGCGTTGTCCGGCGAAATGCTGCTGCGCTATATCGGTTATCATGAAGCGGCCGATCTGGTTATCCGCGGCATTGAACGGGCAATAAAGGACCGCATGGTAACCTACGACTTTGCCCGCCTGATGGGTGATGGGGCGACGGAATTAAGTTGTTCAGCGTTTGCCCGTGCAGTAGTGGACAGAATGTAAATTTTTAAGATAGTGTTTTCAGTGTCAGAAATGGGGCTGGAGGCAGGATTTATTATTATTCAGTCAGGAGATTAACAAACATGAAACTGGCATCTTTTTTAAATCCGGCATTGATTTTCTGTGAACTGGCGGGCGAAACTCGTGAAGAGATTTATCGCAATATGTTGACTCAGGCACAGGGACAGTTGCGGGAAAAAATAGATGTGGGGCAGGTGGCAGGAGCGATGATCGCCCGCGAAGACAACCTGCGTATTCCTTATGACGGTGTGGCTCTGCCGCATCTGCGTTTGGCGGAACTGAGAGATCTTTATATCATCATCGGAATACCCAAGACGCCGCTGATGCTGAAGAGTGATGACTCCAAGGCCACGTCAATAATCATAATGTCGCTGATAAGTGAAAGCACATCCGGCTCTTACTTGAAAGCGCTGGCGGCTTTTTCGCGCTATCTGGCACAGGAAGGCAATATAGCCAGAGTCACCAGCTGCAAAGACGGTATTGAAGTGATTTCCAAGCTGGCGGACGACAATGTGCTGATCAACAAGACGCTTACGGCGGAGGATCTGATGCTGCCGTGTCCGGTGGTGCATATGGATGACAGTTTAGCTGGCGCGCTGGATATATTCTACCGCGAATGTCGCGCGGTGTTGCCGGTGGTTGACAGCGAAAATCATCTTCTGGGGCAGATAAGTTCATTGGAGATAATCAAGTCGTTCATTCCGGATTATGTCTTCATGATGGAAAATCTGAACTTCATGACCAGCTTTGAAGTATTTGAAAATATTTTTAAATCGGAAAACAAGCATACGGTAAAAGAGTATCTGCATCCGGTGAACATGACTCTGGCGCCGAATACGCCGCTTATTCAGTTTACCATACGTCTGGTGCGTCGCGAAGCACGGGTTGGTTTTGTAGTGGATGAAGAGAACCGCCTGATGGGGGTTGTCGGTATCAACAACATAGTGCACAAGGTGCTGCGCGGGTAGTTTCGGGGAGAGAAAATGGAAACATTTGGTTTTTGGTTTGCAACGATAGTATTTTTCGGCACCTATATACTTATCGCTTCGGAAAAGGTGCATAAGACGACTGCGGCTCTTATCGGGTCGAGTTTAATGCTGCTGTTTGTTCTGCCCGGGCCGCACAATTCCGGACTGTTTTTTGACGAAACTCCGGGTTGGCTGACGGACGAACTGCGTCATATTGCGGAAAATCACACGCTGGACTTCTATGCCAGATATGTGAATTTCGACGTTATTTTCACTCTGGCCGGTATGATGGTTCTGGTGAATCTTCTGAGCGGTACCGGGGTGTTCCAGTATGTGGCAATCAAATGTGCCAAGGTGGCAAAAGGTTCGCCGATCCGCACGATGGTGTTGCTGGTGGCGTCAACGGCGTTTATGTCGTCCTTCCTGGATAACGTTACAACGGTGCTTCTGATTGCTCCGGTAACATTGATTGTTGCTTCGCAGATGGGGCTTTCGCCGCTGCCTTTCCTGATGGCGGAGACGATGGCGTCGAACATCGGCGGTACGGCAACGCTTATCGGGGACCCGCCGAACCTGATCATCGGTTCAGCCGCAAATCTCGGCTTTATGCCATTTCTGCTGAACCTCGGCTGGGTGATTGTGCTTTTCATGGTGATCTACTGTGTTATTCTGGCTTTCTGGTATGGTCCTAAAATGCATGTTACGGTGGAACAGCGCGCCCGGATTATGGAGTTGGATGAAAAGGCGGCGATCAGCGACTGGTCGAACATGTATCGCGGCGTGACGGTTATTGTGCTTACCATCATGGGATTTCTGATGCACAGTTTTGTCGGCATTCAGCCATGCGTGGTGGCGATGGCCGGTGCGGCGCTGGCGCTGTTGATCTGTAAAGTAAATGTTGACCATGCGCTGGAAAAGATTGAGTGGAGCACGCTTTTCTTCTTCCTCGGTCTGTTCATTCTGGTTCGCGGCGCCGAATACGGCGGTTTGATGGATGCGATCGGCAAACTGCTGGAAGGCACTTACTCCTGGCATCCATTGGTATTCATTCTGGTGCTGATGTGGATCAGCGGTATTGCGGCGGCGGTTACCAACAACGTCTCCTATACTGCGGCGATGGTTGCGGTAATCTCGGTCTATCTGCATAACAATCCGGCATTCTCCGGAGATATGGAACTGCAGAATCTGGTATGGTGGGGATTGGCGCTGGCGGTATGCCTTGGCGGTAACGGTACTCTGGTTGGTGCTGCGGCGAACCTGGTTACAGCCGGTATTGCCGGCAAGGCGGGTATTGAGGTCAACTTCAAGACATTTATGCGTTTCGGTATTCCGGTTACGCTCGGTTCTCTGATTGCGGCCACCGCTTATATTGTGATCCGTTATTTTGTGATGCATTGAGTTGATCGAATATCATAAAATCGAAGCCCATGATCAGCCGGCGGTAGCGGCTCTTTACCGCGAAGCCGGCTGGATTGAAGCCGGAGCCGACACCGGTTTTATTGCGCGGATACTTGAGAGTTCACACTGGATTGGCGCATATGATGAAGGCAGGCTTATCGGTATGGGGCGGGCGATTTGCGATCATGCCAGCGACGCTTACATTCAGGATATTGTTGTAAGTCAGGCATATCGCAAACGCGGAATCGGCGGAGCAATTGTGACTGCGCTGGTCGAACTGGTGCGCTCCGAGGGGGTGGACTGGGTCGGACTGATCGGAGTCCCCGGCAGTGAAGGATTTTACCGTAAACTCGGTTTCCGTGAAATGGCCGGACATCTGCCGATGCTTTACAGTAAATAGAATTAAAAGACGGTAAAAACGCTCTTTCCTTTACGGGAAGAGCGTTTTTTTATTTAAGACTGACCGGCTGGAACCGCTTTTAGTTCCCGGCATACATTGGAGCCGGCAACTGCGTTTACTTTGGCTATAATGGTGTTTTTCAACCGGTCGTTGAGTTCGCGCAGAATCGCCGGATGGCTCACTTCAATAGTCATAATATGTTTTTTGAACGATAGAAAACGGGTGAATTTATTTAACGGCGAGCCGACAATCTTCTCATATTCCGCTGCGATTTTCATTGCCGTGGCATTGTCTTTGCCACCCATGGAGGCGAGAATGTCCTCCGCCACATTTCCGAGTTTCTGTACCGGAACTGAGCGGGCGCCTATCTCAAGCTCCGCACGGTCGTCGCCGTACCAGTCGCTAAGCACGCTGCGCAAGGCGATAAATTCCTGTCGGTTAAGCAGTACTTTTCTATCGTATTCTTTTGTCATAAGTATAATATTTATTAGTCTATATAGATAAAAAACGCCATATATACCGTTATATGTCGACGCCAAAGAATTTAATAGGCAGAACGAGGGTATCCCACACCAGAGAGAACGGCGCAATGCCGCCCTGAATCATATTGTCTATCCCGGTACCGAAGAGTCCGAACGGCCACAGCAATGTGGACTGAACCACTCCCAGCGGGAGACGGAGTATATCGATAACATCGCCGCCCATTTCGAGAAGCCCTTTGCCGCCGCAGGCGAGTCCGCGCAGAACATAAGGCGCGGCTATCTTGGCGGCTTTCAATGCTATTGGTGCCAGAATGGCAATAGTCACCGGGTCCATAGCTTCGGCCTTCGGGGTATATATAAGTCCGGAAAGCATAGCTATAACCAGACCGGTGAATATAAGTTTTTTCATCGCTTCAAAACAGTTAATAAATTACTGAAATTACACATCTGATAACGAATATACAACCACGGGCATAAAAAAACAATATGCTCCGGGAATAAAATCTGGAAAAATTATGATTATTTCATAGTTTTAGCGCGGTTCCACATTGCATCAAGTTCATCCGGAGAGAAGCTCTTCCACTCCCGGCCGGAATCGGCCACCATGTGTTCGATCAGTTTAAACCGGTGTGAGAATTTGGCGTTGCTCTCTTTGAGCAGTTGTTCCGGATCGCGTTTAAGGAAGCGGATAAGGTTTACTACAGCAAATAACAAATCTCCGAGTTCTTCGTTAATTTCCCCGTCATTGCCGCCGGCTATCGCCGTTCTGGCTTCGCCGATCTCCTCATTGATTTTATCAAAGATATCCTCATATTTTACCCAGTCGAATCCGCATTTTGCGGCCTTTTTCTGAATTTTTTCAGCGCGGGAGAGTTGCGGTAAAGCCCGCGGTATGCCGTCCAGGACTGATTTGCGTTCGGCGGAATGTTTTTCACTCTTTTTAATTTTCTCCCACAATCCGAGAACTTCGCCGCTGCTGTTGACCGAATCCTCTCCGAAAACGTGCGGATGGCGCCGGATCATTTTGTCGTACTCCTCTTTCACCACGTCGGCAAAGCTGAAATCGTTTTTTTCCTCGGCGACCAGGGTCTGCATCATCAGATTCATCAGAACATCGCCGCACTCTTCGCAGATATCTTCCGGCTGATTATCGTCAATGGCATCGGCCAGTTCGGCACTCTCTTCAAGCAGATATTTTTTCAGCGTTGAACTGGTCTGTTCCCGGTCCCACGGGCAGCCGTCCGGAGAGCGCAGGGTGCGCAGAACCTCCAGCAGATCTTCGGCGGATGGATTGTCTTTAATGTCGATATTTTTCATTGTAACTATCCTTTTTTATGGATAAATATAATATTTCCCGGCAAAAAATCAACATTTGAAAGGGTTGAATGATTTGCTTTTACAAAAAATAAAAGTATATTATAAACCTGTATTTGCCGCATCTCAGGCCCCATTATGCGGAGCTTGACACCTGAGGTGCCTTTGGGCGGCCGCGAACGGTTTTGCGGTTAAAGCCGGCAGATGGAATAAAAAAACTAGAAAGGGATAGAATTATGTCTACCGCAAGTCGAGCCAAACACAAATTGTGCCGTCGTATCGGTCAGTGCCTGTGGCACGATCCGAAATGTCCGAGTGTAAAACGTCCTTTCCCGGCCGGTCCTCATGGCAAGACCCGCCGCAGCAAGCTCTCCACCTATGGAACACTGTTGCAGGAAAAGCAGAAACTCCGTGGTTTCTATGGTATTTCCGAAAAGCAGCTGCGCATTGCTTATCAGAAGGCCAAGACCGGTACCGGTCAGGCTGGTGACAAGCTGTTCCAGAGTCTGGAAGTCCGTCTGGATGCTCTGGTATACCGCGCCGGTTTCGCCAAAACCATCTTTGCGGCGAAGCAGTACATCAACCACGGTCATATCCTGGTTGACGGCAAGCGGGTTGACCGCTCCAGCTATCAGGTTCGCGAACAGTCGGTAATCAGCATCAATGCGGAAAAATCCCCGGCGATCGCCGAAGTTGCCAAGAGCAGCAACACCACGGTTCCCTCCTATCTGGAAGTTGACCGCGAAGCGCTGAAGGCGACTCTGGTACGCATCCCCGCGGTTGAAGAAATTCAGACCGACGTGCAGATTATGAGCGTAATCGAATACTACGCCCGTTAATTTCCATTTGGAAGTTTGGCAATTGAGCCCCGCAAAGTTATGCGGGGCTTTTTTTATTATGCCGCTTTATTTTTCCGATAATGGTATTATACTATAAGAGAGAGTAAAAAACGGCAACTAATCCGGATATGGTGTAATAGTGATTAATAAAATTATTTCAGCGGTTATATTGACCGGTTTTATTTTTATGTTGGGCGGCTGCGGCGATGGCGAGGCGGAGAGTGCGCCTCCGGTGGCGAATATGCGCTTGCTGTCGCGGATGTTTGAGAGCATGGAGAGGGGCGATTACGTCAGTGCGGGCGAGCAGTACCGGAAATATGAATTGTCAACTGAGGAGGGGATTTCGCCCTTATGGGGAGTAGTGATCAAAAGCAACCGGGTGATCCAGCAGGTGCAGAAGCATCTGGATGCCGGGGATCTGGATGGTGCGCTGGCGGTGGCGCGGGAGGCGAAGCTTTCCGATCCGTTGAATATGGATATTGACAAACTCGTCAGTGAATTGGAATTTCTAACCGTATTGCGTGACTCGGTTGCCGGGGTGCGCTCTGCCGGAGAGTCGACCGCGCTGGATGAGAGTCTGCGCCGGTTGAGCGAAGCGATAGCTAAGGAGCCGCAGAAGACCGCACCGTTGAAGGGACTGGTTACCGATGGGGTTAAACGTCTGGCGGAGATGCGGCGGCGTGAGAACCGTCTGCGGCGGGCGGATCTCTTGATGGAGATATATGCGGCGGATTTGGCGTCGGACAAAGTATTGAGTACCTTACAGGCACAATATGAAGTGGAGAAACGCGCTTTTGCGGATGATCCACTGCCGGAAGCGGTGGAGAATGAGCTTTATAAACGCGGCAATTAGACTGTCCGGGCTGTTATGGTTCACGATGTTGTGCGCGGCAGGTGAGACAACAGCGGAATGGCCGGATCAGGTGTTGGCGGTTGACGGCACGGTGGTGATTTCCGGTGCGCAGTTGCGTGATAAGTTAAGTGAACTGAAAGTTGAGCCGGAGGCGTTGCGCCGGACAGCAGAACAGCTGGTTTTGAATGCGGCTCGTGATGCGGTGGTGGTAAACTGCCTGAAGAAGGCGGGGATAACCCCATCGGAGGGGCTGGCGCTGGAGGTACAGAAGCTGGATTTTGAGCGCATGAGTGCACCGGAAAAGGCGCGGCTGACGGCAAAACTGGAAAAGCTCGGTCAGAGCCGAGAGGATTATTTCCGTGCCCGAGCCAAACTGACGGAGGTTCAGTTTCAAGCGGCCTCTTCGTTATGGGTGGAGAGTATCCGGCGTGATACGGCAGTTACGGATGATGAGATAAATCAATTCTATCATGCGAATCCGGATATGTTCAACGTTCCCGAATCCCGTACCATAGCGATAATTGCCCTGAATGGCGACGGGCAGGGGGAACGTGCCGCTCAGGATGTAGTGGCCAAAGTATTGCAGGGTGAGCGTTTTGATCTGCTTTTAGAGCGCTATTCGGTGTTAAAGGGGGCGGAACTTGGTAAAGTTTCGTCCCGTCCTGAAGTGGCGGAGCTTGGCGGCAGACTTACGCCGGAGAATCCGGTGGACAAGGTCAGATCCGGTGATTACTGGGTGGTGGTAAAACTGGCGGAATACGCTCCGGCGCGGCAGGCCGGATTGCCGGAAGTGCGGGATGTATTGCGCAAACAGTTATTGGAGTTGAAGCTGCGCGACGAGGTCAACCGCCGGATTGCGGAAGAGTCCTTGCTGCACAAAATAGATATAGATTTGGGAGAATAGCTATGATTTACGATGATTTTGCCAATTTTGACCGTTATAACGCGGTGGCTCCGTCGATCTGGGGCAAAGTAAAGGAGTTTATTGCTGACGCTTTGAAAAAGGGTTCGCTGGAAGCGGGGCGTTATGAGATTTCCGGCAGTCAGTGTTTTGTCAACGCCGCGGTTTACGATACCAAAAATCTGGACTCGACCAAACTTGAAGCACATAAGGAGTATCTGGATATTCAGATGACCCTCTCCGGTGCGGAACGGATCGCCTGCCATGACATTGACGGCCTGACGGTGGTTGCGCCGTATTCGCAGGAAAAAGATATCGCCTTTTACGATATGACTATGGATGAAGTTACCGATCTGGTAATCAGCAGCAGCCGTTTTGCTGTATTTTATCCCGGCGAGGGGCATCTGCCCGGGTGTGATACGGCGAAAGGCCGTGAAGCAGTGAACAAGATAATTGTAAAAATACACCGTTCGCTTCTGGCATAAAACATCTGCAGATAAAAAAACGCCGGCCTCCAGAATTATCGGGAGCCGGCGTTTTTTATTATCTATTTCAATAACGGTAATTTTCCGCCTTGAAGGGACCCTCTTTGGGGACATTGATATAGGCGGCCTGTTCATCGGTCAACGCTGTCAATTTTGCGCCGAGTTTTTCCAGATGAAGCCGGGCGACCTCTTCGTCGAGTTTCTTGTCGATCAGATATACGCCGACCGGGCGATCCGGGTGGGCGGCTATATCGAGCTGTGCCAGCACCTGGTTGGTGAAGCTGCACGACATGACAAAGCTCGGGTGTCCGGTGGCGCAGCCGAGGTTGACCAGCCGTCCTTCCGCGAGGAGGTAGATCGAGTGGCCGTCCGGGAAGGTGAAGCGGTGAACCGGACACTCGGAGCCTTTGATCTCCACTTTGACAATGCCGGGATAATTTTCCAGCTTATGTACTTCAATTTCATTATCAAAATGGCCGATATTGCACACGATGGCCTGATCTTTCATTTTGAGCATGTGTTCGAGCGTTATAACATTGCAGTTGCCGGTAGTTGTAACATATACGTCGGCTTCCGGAAGTGCATCTGTTACGGTGGTTACGCGGAATCCGGCCATACATGCCTGCAATGCGCAGATGGGGTCGATTTCGCTGACAATCACTTTGGCGCGTTCGTTGCGCATCGCCTCGGCACAGCCTTTGCCGACGTCGCCGTAGCCGCAGATCATCGCGGTTTTACCGGCGAGCATTACGTCGAGCGCACGCTTGATGCCGTCGGTCAGCGAATGGCGGCAGCCGTAGATGTTGTCAAATTTGCTTTTGGTTACCGAGTCGTTGACATTGACTGCCTGAAACAGGAGCTCCCCGTTTTCGGACATCTGAAGCAGCCGGTGTACTCCTGTGGTAGTCTCTTCCGATACGCCGCGGACGTTCTGTACCACTTTGTGCCAATGCTGCGGATCCCGGTCGAGGATTTTCTTAAGCAGAGCGTTGATTATCTCCATTTCGCCGGAATCGGCCTTATTCAGGATATCCGGATTATTCTCCGCCTGAAATCCGCGGTGAATCAGCAAAGTTGCATCGCCGCCGTCATCTATTATCTGATCCGGTCCGGAACCGTCCGGCCAGGTGAGAGCTTTGAAGGTGCACTCCCAGTATTCCTGAAGCGACTCGCCTTTCCACGCGAATACCGGCACACCGCCTGCGGCGATAGCGGCGGCGGCGTGATCCTGGGTGGAGAAGATGTTGCATGATGCCCAGCGCACGTCCGCGCCGAGTTCCACCAATGTTTCGATCAGTACGGCAGTCTGGATAGTCATATGGAGGCTGCCGGAAATCTTTACCCCCTTGAGAGGTTTGGCGGGGCTGTATTTGCGTCTTGCGGCCATGAGACCGGGCATTTCATGTTCGGCGATGGCGATCTCCTTGCGGCCGAAGTCGGCAAGGCTGATGTCTTTAACTTGGTATTCCATAAAAAATCTCCGCTGAATAAAGCGTTAATATTAATATTGACAAATCTCATTCCGGATAAGCTGCCACTTCTCCTCCGGAATTTTGGAGCCGACCACCTGAACCACCTCTCTGGCGGTGATGGAGGCGAATTTTCCGCAGATTTCAAGCGGTTTGCCATTCAGGTAACCGTAGAGGAATCCGGCGGCCCACAAGTCGCCGGCGGCAGTGGTGTCAACCGGTTCGACCGGTTCAATTTTAATTGGGACAATCCGGTCTCTGACAGCGATTACCGCTCCGCCGCGTCCGAGCTTGACCGCGGCAACCTCACACATCCTGGCAAGTTGAGCGGCATGGTTTTGCGGTGAACCGCTGCCGAGCAGGGCGGCGGCCTCCTCCTCGTTGGCGAAAACCAGATCAATATAATTTTCAAGTATTTTAATGAGGTCGGCCTTAAACTGGTTTACCACCTCGAAAGAGGCGAGGTCGAGAGCAATTCTGCAACCGGCATTCTGCGCCTGAATAAGCACTTCATCGATCATCTGCCGGTGGAACAGCTGATATCCTTCGATATATACGACGCTGTAACGGGAGAAGTCGAGTGATTTCACCTCATCCGGGGTAAGCGCGGATGATGCGCCGAAGAATGTGCGCATAGTGCGTTCGCCGTCCGGAGTTATCAGGGATAGGCACTTGCCGGTGGGAATCGTTTCAGTTGTAAAGAATCCCTCTGTGGAACCGCCCGCTTTTTGTAATCCGCCGCAGTAGATTTCGCCATACCGGTCGCATCCGGTTTTGCCGAGCATGGCAACCGGCATACCCAGTTCTGCCAGGGCGAAAACGGTATTCCCGGCGGCGCCGCCGGGAACGATATCGACCTTGTGATCAAGCATTTCAACCACGCGGTCGATATTTTCGGACGCAGTGAGCATCATACCGCCTTTTTCGCCGTCGATATTGGCGGCAAGAAAGCTCTCCTCCACCGGCGCTAGAATATCCAGCAAAGGCGATCCTACGCCAAGCACCCGTTTGCACTTATCCGGCATGATGTGATGCATCACATATATTTTTCGGCGGCTTTCTTGAGCACGTCGGTTTTATCGGTCTTTTCCCACGGGAAGATATCGCGTCCGAAATGTCCGCAGCTGGCGGTCTGGAGATAGCTCCAGTTGTTTTTCGCCGGATATTTGAGCTGCAATGTTTCGAGAATCGAAGCCGGACGGAGGTCGAACACTTCACGGATAACCGCTTCCAGACAGCCGTCGTTCGGGAGTTTTCCGGTGTTGTAGGTGTCGACGTTGATGCTCAAAGGCTGTGCTACGCCGATAGCGTATGCCACCTGGATTTCGCACTTGTCAGCCAGTCCGGCGGCGACGATATTTTTCGCGATATACCGGCACATATAGGCGGCTGAGCGGTCGACTTTGGACGGGTCTTTCCCGGAGAATGCGCCGCCGCCGTGAGAGCCGACTCCACCGTAGGTATCGACAATGATCTTGCGGCCGGTTAAGCCGGTATCGCCGTGCGGTCCGCCGATTTCAAACTTTCCGGTCGGATTGATAAAATATTTGATATTGTCATTCAGCAGTTCTTTGGGGATAACCTTGTTAACCACCTGTTTGACAAGCTCAGTAAGCTCTTCAATTTTCATCTCCGGGGAATGCTGATGCGAGACGACAATGGTCTCGACATACTGCGGTTTGCCGTCCCGGTAGCGGATGGACACCTGGCTTTTTGCATCCGGGCGGAGGTAGCTGTACTTCTGTGGTTCAGCCTTTCTCAACCGGGTCAGCTCTTCGATAATGCGGTGGGCATACAGGATTGGAGCGGGCATCAGTTCCGGTGTTTCGTTGGTGGCGAAGCCGAACATCATTCCCTGGTCACCGGCGCCCTGTTCCAGATAGAGACCGGTTCCTGCGGTTACCCCCTGGGAGATATCAGGTGACTGCTTGTGAATACAGACCATCACCTTGCAGTTTTCCACGCTGAATCCCAATTCGCTGTCAGTATAACCGATATCGGAGATGACCTTGAGGGCAATATCCTGCCAGTTGACATGCGCTTTGGTGGTGATCTCTCCGGAGATAACGATCAAGTCAGTTGTGACCAGGGTTTCGCAGGCCACGCGGCTTTCCGGATCGCCGGCTAAACATGCGTCCAGAATAGCATCGGAGATTTGATCGCAAACCTTGTCCGGATGCCCTTCCGAAACCGATTCGGAGGTGAAGACATGATCCGTTCTGATCTTGCTCATGGTTAAATTACTCCTTATTTATAAAAAATTATTATTAATTCATCGCAACAGGCAATTATATATTAATATACATGAAAAGAGGCAAAAAAACAACTTTTACCGCTCTTTTCTATGGAATAAAAAAAAGAACCGGACGACTTGCGGCCGCCGGTTCTGTAAAACTGTTTTACGGTTTTACCATTCAAGAACGATGGACCCCCAGGTAAGTCCGCCGCCGAATGCGGTCAGGAGAACCTTGTCGCCCTTCTGGAGCAGATTATTGCGCACCATCTCATCGAGGCAGAGTCCGATACTGGCGGCAGAGGTATTGCCGTAACGGTTGAGGTTCATGTATACCCGTTCTTCGGGGATGTCTAGTCTTTGTGCAACCGCTTTCAAAATGCGGTAGTTGGCCTGATGCGGCACCAGGAATTTGATATCGTCCGGAGCTACTCCGGCATCGGTCATAGCCTGCTGAGAGCTGGAGACCATGGCGTTAACCGCGAATTTAAATACCTCTTTACCGGTCATATTGATAAAGTGTTTGCGGTTCTGTACGCTTTCGAGCGAAGCCGGCATCCGGCTGCCTCCCGCGGGCATAAAGAGTATATCCTTGCATGCACCGTCGGCGCCGAGGTTGTATGCCTTTATGGAGTCGTTGCCGTCATCGGTTTTTTCCAGAATTACAGCGGCGGCGCCGTCTCCGAAGAGTACGCAGGTGTTGCGGTCCTCCCAGTCGACAATACCGGAAAGTTTTTCAGCGCCGAGAACGAGAACATATTTGAGATTCGGCGTCATTTTCATAAGCGCCTGAGCGGTAACGAGCGAGTATATCAGGCCGGAACACGCGGCGGAGAGGTCAAAGCAGAAAGCGTTTTTCGCTCCGATCTCTTCCTGGAGCAGGCATGCGGTATTTGGGAAGCTGTGATCCGGAGTGATGGTCGCAACAACGATTGCACCGAGTTCGGAGGGAGCGATGCCAGCCATTTCGAGCGCTTTTTTTGCCGCTTCACGGCACATATCGCTGGTAGCCTGCGAGGCGTCGGCGATGTGTCTGGTTTCGATGCCGGTACGGGTTCTGATCCACTCATCGGAGGTTTCGACCATCTTTTCAAGGTCGGCATTGGTCAAGACCCGTTCCGGAACATAACGACCGGTGGCGATAATTTTTATACCCATATCAAGTAAACTCCCTGATTATTTATTAATGTCAAATTATTTCAGTTGCTGCAGAAACGGCTGACACTCCTGCAGCCGCTGAACAATTTTCTCATTCAATTTTAGGTTATGGCACTCAGCTGCCACTCTGATGGCATTGCGTACCGCCTTGGGGTTGGAAGACCCGTGGCCGATAATGCATATACCGTTGAGTCCGAGCAGCGGTGCGCCGCCGAATTCACTGGCGTCACCGTACATTTTTAACTCTTTAAAGGCGTTCTTAGCCAGAATAGCTCCGGTAACCCGGACCGGATTGCGTGACAACACCTCTTTCAGCCAGTGGATAAGCAGTTTTGCCAGCCCTTCGCTGGTTTTCAAAAGCACATTGCCGGAGAAACCGTCGCTGACCAGAATATCCGCAGCTCCTTCAAAAATAGTATTCCCCTCCACATTGCCGACAAAATTGATTGGCATCTGGGAAAGGATCTTGTATGTCTCCTTGGTAAGGTCATTGCCTTTTCCGGCTTCGCCGCCTACGCTGAGAAGACCTATCCGCGGTGATTCTATATTCATCAGGCATGAAGCGAAAACCTCAGCCATCAAGGCGAACTGCACCAGATTAAGCGGGGTACAATCGGTATTTGCGCCGGCGTCGATCTGCAGAAATCTGCCATTGATATTCGGCAGCGACGTAATGAGCGCTGCGCGGTCGACTCCCGGCAGGGTGCGTACCAGAACCTTGGTTGCGGCGACAATTGCTCCGGTATGCCCGGGGCTGGCCATCGCATCCACCTTGCCCTCTTTGAGCAATTTTGCGCATACAGTAATGGAGGAATCCTTTTTGCCGCGGATGGAGGTAGTGGAAGGCTCGCGCATTTCAACCACGGTTTCGGCGTGAACTACGCTGATGCGGCTGTGCCGTGCAATGCCGTACCGTTCCAGATAGTAGGCCAGTTTTTTTTCGTGGCCTACTATAACCAGTTCGATATCGGGGAAATCATATAAAGCCTGAGCAGCACCCTCAATGCACACACCGGGGGCATAATCTCCGCCCATGGCGTCTACGGCGATTTTCATAAGGGGGCTGCTCTCTTTATAAAGAATTAATCAACAGTGATAACCTGTTTGCCCTTATAGGTGCCGCAGGCCTTGCATACGCGATGCGGAGCGACCGGTGCGTCGCAGTTGGTGCAGAAAGTAGCCTGAACGCCTTCGTAGCGGTTAGCGGCCTTGCGCTGACGCTTTTTCATCTTAGAGGTTTTACGTTTTGGAACTGCCATTTTTAGTCTCCTTAATACTTGAAAAACAACTATATAATTTTTAATGAAATATTTCCAAAATATCAGAATAAACACTAAATATACATCAATTCGCCGGATTTGCAAGTTTTGAATATTTTAAAATTGCGATAAAAGTTATTCATCGGCTTTTTCTCTTCTCCTGAGCCCGTTTTCTTGAGTTGGGCATTCCTTTTTTGGGTGTACTCTTTTTTCTGCCGGGTTTGGCCGGCCGTCCGGATACCGGTCTGGACGGGGTGTGTTTGCTGACGATAGTCTTCGGTCGTGAACGCAGTTCAATGATAATCGGCAATCCGGTAAAGTCGAACGCCGACCGGATCGAATTACGCAGATAGGTAAGATAGTTTGGCGCGCAATATTTTTTATCGTTTACGAACAGCAGAAATTTAGGCGGTTCGGTCGCCACCTGCGAGCCGTAGTAGAAGCGCAGCGGCGCGTGACCGATTACCGGTGGGGTGGTGCGTTCTATTGCATCGTAGATGAGCTGATTTACCACGCTTGTTGGTATGCGCAGTTCCAGCTGTTCCATAACCTGGGAGATCTGGTCGAGCAGCATATCGAGATGGCGGTGTTTTTCCGCGCTGATAAGAACCAGCGGAGCATAGCTCATACCGGGCAGGGAGTAGCGGATCTGCTTAACGATTTCGCTCTTGGGGTAATCGGAGCAGGTATCGATCTTGTTGACCACGAGAACGCACGCCTTGCCGGACTCTTCGATCATTCCGGCGATGCGGCGGTCCTGCGCAGTAACGCCGTCGATGCTGGCCTCGGTGACAAAGAGGACAATTCTGGCGCGTTCGATGGCGGATTTTGCCCGCATTACGCTGAACATTTCAACTGCGCCCTGAACCTTGGCTTTTTTGCGCAGGCCGGCGGTGTCGATAAGTACGGCGGGGCACTCTTCACCGCGGTATTTGATGGCGAAATCCACGTCGATAGCGTCCCGGGTGGTTCCGGCAACGTCGGAGACCATTACCCGGTCTTCACCCAGGAGCGCATTGACCAGCGAAGATTTGCCGACATTCGGGCGCCCCACCACGGCGATTCTTACCGGTTCATTGTTTTTTTCTTCTGCTTCCTCTCCGTCATCCGCAGTATTTTCACCGGAAACCGCGGCGAACTTGCTCACCACCTTGTCGAGCAGATCGCCGATACCGGAGCGGTGGAGGCACGATACCGGTATTACCGAGTCAAGACCGAGCGACTCCATTTCGACCGCCTGCTGGGCGAGTTTGGGGTTGTCGGACTTATTGGCGGCCACGATTACCGGCTTGCCGCAGCTGCGGATCTTCTGAACCACCTCTTCATCGAGCGGCATAATGCCGTCCTGAACGTTGGTGACGAGGATGAGTACATCGGCGTCCTCGAGAGCGCTGTTTACCTGCTGGGCGATGCGTTCATCCCACATATCGACATTTTTGGTTTCGCCGAAGCGCATGCCGAGTCCGCCGGTATCGACCAGTTCAAATCTGCGCCCGTTATGGGTGGCGGGAGCGGTTATGCGGTCGCGGGTAACGCCCGGCATTTCATGAACGATGCTCAGGCGGGTGCCGATAATGGCGTTGAAGAGCGACGACTTTCCGACATTCGGCCGGCCGACAATTGCCACAACGGGCATATAGTTTGCAGAATTTTCCATAAATTATTTTTCCAGGTGCGGTTTGAAATCCATTTCCACGGTAAGTTCCCGGTCGAATCCCGGCTCGGTATCAGTAGCGGGCCGGAAAGCTCCGGTTACGGGGTCGGCGACGAACGGTATCGGTTCATCCGGACTGCCGTCGGCGGTGAATTTGACCCGGTCGCCATTGAAATCGAAACGTATAAAGTTGTAAGTGAATCCGGCCAGAGCGGCGCGGCTGATCTGCATGGATAGGTCGTCGGCCACGACCTGCGGGAAGGCGGAGACGGTGATTTTTCCGGTGCGTCCAGGGGTGGTAACGAGCGACGAAGCATTGAAGTCGGGAAATTTTCCGGGCATGAATGAGAGCATTCCCTCAAATGATCCATCGATCTCCGCATCTTTAAAACCGAGGAACCGGGCGAGACTTGAGCCGTCGATTCCGTAAGTCATGAAGTTCAGCGCCTGATCCTCCGGGTCGGGCGATGGAGTAAGGGTGAGCGAGCCTCCCCACACTCTGGCGGTCATCAGCTGGAGTTTCAGTTTGCCGTTGTCGAGCATATAGCTGGCGGAGACATCTTCAAGCGGAATGCCGTGGAAATTGATGCTCTGAGCTGATAATTGCTGGAACGGTCTGGAGGAGCTGAGGTTGAAGTCAGTTAATTCCGGAGCGGTTGCGGCGGATTTGATTTCAACTCCCGGCATTGCGATATCGCCTTTGAATTTTGCGGTCAGCAGAGTATTGCCGTTGGCAAGATTGCCTTCGACTTCGAGCTGTCCGGTAAGCGTGACTCCGGCGAACGGCATTTTGCGGTGCTCGAGTTTGGGCAGAACCAGCTTAATCCGGTCAAGATCGAATATATCGCGGCTGAAATGGAATTCGGTTTTAGCTCCGTCGGCCGCCTCAGCGTAGACGCAGCCGTTTTGCCGGTCTACCGCCGTGATCCGGCCAAGATTATACCCGTTGAAAATTACGCTGTCGGCAGAGAGGTCGCCGATCTCATCATGATTCCCGCCTGAAATGGTGAGATTATGCAGCTCCAGCTCCGGCAGCGGGGCGGAGGATTTCAGTTTGCCGCCGGAGAGTTTCCATACCGCTTTGGTCTTGTCAAGCGAGAATTCCCCGTTGGGGAACGAGGCCTGCAATCCTTTTCCAGCCAGAGTGATATTTTTTGCTTTGATTACCGGATAAGAGTCCGGTTTTACGGTGATCTCAACTCCTTCCGCGGTGGAGAAAGCGGCCTCAATTCCGGTTATTTCATGGAATTTTGCGGCGTTGACATTCAGTTTGCCAGCTTTAGCGGACAGCATATCTTTTCCGATGGTGAAATTCATGGAAAAATCATCTGAAGTTATGTCGTCGCCCCAGCTTACCTGGCGGGCGTCGAGCGTCAGCTGTTGGGTTGCGGCGTTAAAGCCGAATCCGGCGTTGACCGCGTGTATCGGGGTAAAGCCGTCAATCGCCGCAGTGAGCTCTGCACTCTGGAGCGACACGGCTGTTTTGCCCTCTTCCTGAGCTGTAATGACGATGGAGGTATCCCGGGTGCCGCAGGTGAATGCTCCGTGAGATACGGTCATCTGTCCCGCCTTGGCGGCTATGCCGTTATTGCCGGTAAGGTTGAGCGAGCACTGCTGTGCCTCAATATTTATGCCGCCGAAGTTGCCGGAGAACTCCACCGCATCAATCTGACTGGGTGAAGCAAACGCAACCTGGCGCAGGATTGCCGCGCCGGATGGATTTTCAACTTTAATCTGTTCAAGCGTTCCGGATATGGAGCCATCTTTCAGGGTTGCACCGCCGAAGCTGATTTCCGGAAGCTGTCCATTCCGCCATACTCCGGAGAACTCCGCCTCACCGTTCAGAGACAGTTTTGCGGTGGGGGTATTCAGTGCAAACGCGCTTATTTTGCCGGACAATTGGTATTCGCCATTGGGTTTTACGGTGACTGCCGCCGGGGCGAAATCGATGGCAACGCCGCCTGAACTGTTTTTATAATGCAGTGATTTGAATATGAAAGTCTGTCCGTCCAGAGTAATATCTGAATCAGCAGAGAAACGGCCTGATTCATCGCCGAACGAACCGGCAAAGGAGGCGTTCCCTGAGAGTTTTTCTGCTGAGATGGCGCAGTCAAAGTCAGCCTTCCCCTCCGGCGCGGGGAAGGGGAACAGCCGCAGCAGCGAGTTAATCCCGTCCGGTCTGGCGGGATTATCGGTGATTGCGGCGTGCAGCTGATAGGCGAAATTGCCGGAGTGCCAGTTGATCTGCCAAGCGTCCTTATCAAATACAGCGGTGCGGTTATCGTTAAAAGTTGCCGTTACCGGATAAGGCGGGGCGAGAGGTATAGAGTTGAAAAGTCTGATGCGCTCCGTGTCGGACGGGGTACCGGAGAATTCCATTTTGCCAATAACCATTTCCCGGGGGAAGAATATATTGTCCGGCGTCATGACTGTGGCGGAGGTTATATTTTCGTACGGCTGTACGGTAACGAGCCGCTCCCACGGCATCTTTCCGTATACGCTGGCGAACTCCGGTTGACCGCTGTTCTTCATCAATTCAGGAATGCGGATAAACAGAATAAAGCCGGCATAGGCCAGAATGGCTATAATGACTGCCGCGATAACCGCCAACAGAAATAATTTAGTTTTTCCGCGCTTTTTCACCGGTTTGCTTTCTCCTGTCTGTAAACTGTACAATCCCAATTAATATAACACATAAAATTCATTTATAAAGCGCCGTCGGGCTTTGAAAATGAAAAATGGCGGTGTAATTTATTTTCATTATGGATAAAATGCGTACATTCATTATCAATGTCGGCCGTGATGCGGCGGATGGTTTTTCCGGTGCTGCCGGTGGAGTCGCCTTTCTGGGAGAGGTGTGCTGCGGAGTTGCGGAGACGCTGCGTCATCCTGAGAAGTTGCGCTGGCGTTTTGTTTGGTATTATCTGGAGTTATGCGGCCGGAAATCGGTGCCGATAGTGGTCTATATCTGTTTTTTAATGGGAGTGATACTGGCGTTTCAGGCGGCGGTACAGCTGCGCAATTACGGAGCGGAATTGTTTGTTGCGGATCTCTTGGCGTTTTCGGTATTGAAGGAGCTGGGGCCGCTGATGGTGGCGGTGATCGCCACGGGGCGGGCGGGGTCGAGCTTTGCGGCGGAGATTGGTACGATGAAGGTGGATGAGGAGATCAACGCGTTGCGGACAATGGGGATTAATCCGTGCCGTTTTCTGGTGGTGCCCAAATTGCTGGCGATGGTGGTATCGCTGCCATTGCTGACGGTGATCGGTGATATCATGGGGTTGGCCGGAGGTCTTGCGGTAGCGGTGAGTTATCTCGGGATGCCGGCTGGGGTTTATATCAGCCGTACGTTTGAAGTTCTGCGTCCGGATGTCCTGTATATGGGGGTATTGAAGACGGTATTTTTTGCGGTGCTGATAACGCTGGTCGGGTGTTACCGTGGTTTTGCCTCGTCGAGTGATGCGCAGGGGGTTGGCCGTGCGGCGACTCTTGCGGTGGTGAATGGGATACTTGCGGTGGTGATTGCCGATGCGGTGCTGACGCTGGTGTACATGGCCTGGGGATATTGAGATATGGCGGAAGCTGAAAATATTATAGATGTCGTTGATTTGACTGTGGGTTACGATGGTATCCGGTTGATGGAGAATCTGAACTTTTCGGTATCCCGTGGAGAGATTTTCGGTATTCTCGGTGGTTCCGGTTCGGGCAAGAGCACGCTGCTTAAGCATCTGATCGGGCTTTACCGTCCATTTTCCGGGGACATAAGGATATTCGGGGAAAGCATGGTGAATGCCGGTGAGCGGGCCAAGCGCGATTTGCGGCGCAAGTTTGGAGTGAGTTACCAGAATGGTGCGCTGTTCGGTTCGATGACTCTGCTGGAGAACGTGGCGATGCCGCTGGAGGAACACACGGATTTATCGCGTGAAGAGATAAAAGAGATTGCGTTGGAGAAGCTGCGTTCAGTAGGGCTGGAAAAATTTGCGGATTATCTTCCGGCGGAGATATCGGGTGGGATGATGAAGCGTGCCGGTCTGGCGCGGGCGTTGGCGTTGAATCCGGAGCTGCTGTTTTTTGATGAACCTTCGGCGGGGCTTGATCCATTGATGTCGGCGGATCTGGACCGGCTGATATTGTCATTGCGGGACAGTACGGGGACGACGATTGTACTGGTAACGCATGAGTTGGAGAGTATTTTTTCGATAATTGACCGGGTGATAATACTGGACAGGGAGTCGCGCGGCATCATAGACAGTGGCGATCCGCGGCTTCTGCGTACCGGTTCGGAGCATAAATGGGTAAGGGATTTTCTTTCGCGTGACGGGATGACGCTGGCCGCATCATCTGTCCGCAGGTAAAAATATGAAGGGGCAATGGGAATCATGGTGGAAGTAAATAAGTTCAAATTGGGATTATTTATCATTGGCTCGGTGGTGCTGCTGGTGATATTTCTGCTGTTTCTGGGGGTGTCGGAGCGTTTTGCGCCGAAGGGGAAGCTGGTGTCGTTTTTCTCGGAATCGGTACAGGGGCTGGATGTCGGTTCGCAGGTAAAATACAAAGGTGTGCCGATTGGCCGGGTAAAGGCGATCTATATTGATACTCAGGATAAACTTATCCGGGTGGATATGGATATTGACTTCAAGGCTTTTACGGTATCCGGCGCAGGGGATGCTCCGATGAGTGTGAACAACTTCTATGAATTTTTCCGGAATGAGCGGGATCTCGGGCTGCGCTGCCGGCTGGATTACGGTGGTCTTACCGGGTTGAAATATGTTGAGCTGGACTACTTTGCGCATCCGGGGGAAGCTCTGCCCGAAGGGGCGGAGGATTTTGCCGGAGCGTTTTACATTCCTGCGGCGCCCTCATCGCTTACCAACATAATGGATAAATTCAACACTTCGCTGGAAAAGATTGCGGCGGTTGATTTCAAGGGAATCTCGGACAAACTGGTTGCGTCGTTGACGGATATATCGGGGCTTTTGAGTGATCCGCAAATCAAGCAGTCGGTGGCGCGGCTGGACAGCATCACGGCCAACTGGGATAAGATCAGCAGCTCCATGGCCAGCGGAATTACCGAGGAGTCGGTAGGTGAATTTATTGATAATCTGCGTTCAACGCTTAATGAAATCAATACATTGTCGAAGGGGCTTAGTGTGCAGGTGGAAAAGGCCCGTCTGGCGGATACTTCGCAAAGTGTGCGGCAGTCGGCGGTTACGTTCGGCGAGCTTCAGCGCGAACTCTCCATCACGCTGGAGAAGCTGAATCAGGCACTGGATTCGATCACGGTACTGGTTGATTATGCGAACGAGGATCCAAGTTCATTTATAACCGGCAAGAACCGCCGTGAAATTTCGTTGCCTGACAGCAGCGGCAATTAAACGTTTCTCTGTTTTCCGGGCAGGAATACTCCGCCCATAAGAGCGGTGAATGGTGCCACCAGAACGAGTCCGAAACTGCCGATAATGGTTTTAACCACTTCGCTGGCAACATATGGGTTGTTGATAAAATCCACCGGTTTTGTACCTTCGGCAGCAAATGTCATCATCAATGTCAGGTATCCGCCGGAGTAGGCGAGAAGCAGAGTGGTGGTCATAGTTCCGACCACGCTCCGGCCGATGCGCATACCGCTTGCGATCAGACTTTTGCGTGAGATATCCGGGCGGTGGGTCACCACCTCATGCATACCGGCGGCAACATCCATAGCCAGGTCCATAACCGCGCCTGATGCGGCGAGGGAGATTGCGCCGATATATATCTGCGGCAGATTCAAATGAGCATATCCGGAGTAATACAGTGCCTGCGAATATGGCATAACCGCTCCATTGAGATGGAATATTCCGGTAAAAACCATTGCCATCAGGCTGCTGGCGGTAACGCCGAGAATGGTTCCGGAAAAAGCGGCGTGTCCTTTGGGATTAATTCCGGCAACGATATAGATAATTGCGGCGGACAGAATGGTCACAGTGAGCATGGAGATAAGAATCGGATTGAATCCCTTAAGGCACAGAGGCACCATAATATTCCACACCACGAGGCATGAAAATACGAAAGATATAAGCGCTTTTAATCCGGTTATTCCGCCGAATACGATAAGCAGTATGCCGAAGAGGGCGAAGAGGAAAAAAGTCCAACCAATGCGGTAGTGATCCTGCGCATTGATAACGGATACGCCCGGTTTTGCGCCGTGGAAAACGGATGCGAGGATCTTGTCGCCGGGCTGAAACAGCTTATCGAGCTCCATCTGACTGCGGAGCTGATTATATGCGTCAAAGGTTTCGCCGGTGTACTCTCCGGAGAGGATTTTGATTTTGAGTTTCTGTCCTCCGGCCATAAGGATGCCCTGCTGCATAATGCCGGAGTTATCGACTTCCAGAACCACCGCCCGTTCTTTGGACCCCGGCTGCAGCTGAACTTCCGGGCGCAGGTTGACAAAGCACAATGCGATGCACATTGCGATAAAAAAGGCGATCATAATGAGGTCGCCTTTGTTGTTGTGGATGAAATTTCTCATTTAAGTTTGGTAACCATCATTTTCAGACGTTTTGAGATGTCGGTATTATCGGACATATTACCGAAAATCTCAGCGTTTTTGCCGTACGCCGAGGTTGCCACCGGCATAGCGGTATGGGCGAAAGATGTCCATGCGATGCCGGCCTTGTTGTTGAGAACGTGCAGGAGGGTGATAAGGAACGGGTCATATCCGCCGTAGAGGATGCTTTTGTTTTCGGCGGCGGAGTAGTCGCCTTCGCCTCTTGAGCGTTTAAATCCCTCTTTGAGTTTTTCGACTTCATATTCGGTAAGTTTCATATTATCATTGTCGTCGCCGTCGAATTTGAGTCCGAAGTACTGGGTGACCAGCGGTTTGACGTCGTCAAAAGAGGCCTCTTTGTTATCCTTGACCTTCTGGTATATGGGCTGGAAGTTGATGAGCGAGATATTCTGATGCTGCAACCGGTCGAGGTAGGACTGGTATCCGGTGCCGGAGAATCCGAGGGTAAGGCCGCCGGTTTCGTGGTCGCCGGTAATAACGATCAGGGTTTCGTCCGGATGTTTCTGGGCGAAATCGTAGGCGACTTTCACTGCGTCGTCAAATCCGATAACTTCGTGGATAGTAGTTGCGGCGTCGTTGGCATGACACATCCAGTCGATTTTGCCGCCTTCAACCATGATGAAGAATCCGTTGTCGTTGTCAAGAAGTTCAATTGCCTTGGCGGTAAAGTCAGCTAAGGTTAAATCGTCGTCGTTCATATCGATGCTGTACGGGATGGAGAATCCGTCGCTGAATCTCGGAGTGATGGCGAGTACCGGTTTATCGGTCGGTTTAAGGTTGTTGAACTCCTCTTTGGTGCGTGATACGACCCAGCCTTTTTCTTTGGCGATATCAAAGATATTGCCTTTGGCGTCGGCTACGTTTTTGCCGTCGGCATTGAGGAATCCGCCGCCGGCGAAGAGGTCGAATCCGGAGTCGAAGATTTCGAGTGCGATATCATAAGTATTGCCGCGGCTGGCGTTGTGGGCATAGAAAGCGGCGGGGGTGGCGTGGTCCAGACTTACGCTGGAGAGGATGCCGACCTTGCGGCCGTTCTTTTTCGCTACGGCGGCAACGGATTCAAGCCGGTTGCCCTGAGCGTCCAGTCCGAGCCATCCCACGTTGGTTTTGGATCCGCATGCGATAGCGGTGCCGGAAGCGGCGGAGTCGGTGATAAGCTGATTAGCGGCGAAAGTGGTGGAGAATCCCTGAGTTTCGAGGGAGTTAATCAACAACCCTTTGCCTTCAACGATTTGGCGGTAATCCTCGGTCATCATCCGCTGGGGGAGGGAGAGACCGTCGCCGATAAAGAGGAAGACATATTTCACCGGAGACGGTGTGTCTGCGGCGAAGAGCCCCTGCACGGCCAAAGCGAAGCCGAGCAACATCAAAAACAGCTTTTTCATAGATCGTACTCCTTAATAAAACGTTATTAATACACTCAATATTACCTGCTAATATACCACGATATTTTATTCCGGCAACCGTTTTTACATAAAAATAACTGAAAGAAAACCGGGTTTTTACCGGTTGGCGGGGGCTGGTTT
Source organism: uncultured Victivallaceae bacterium (assembly GCA_944392655.1). Classification (GTDB taxonomy): domain Bacteria; phylum Verrucomicrobiota; class Lentisphaeria; order Victivallales; family Victivallaceae; genus CALXXL01. The sequence goes on along the minus strand of CALXXL010000002.1, from coordinate 56,520 downwards.
AAACCACTTTGGGACGCCTGCTTTGCGGAGTTTGGCCACGAGCCTTGCATGATAATCGGTTATATCCTTTGCCGACATAGCCAAATTAAAGTCTCTCAAAGGCACACCGGCGGTGGAGTGCAGGATGATATTGCGCTCCTTTTCGCGGAGGGGTGAGGTGATATGTTCCGGGTTGTGAGCGGCGATGGTACCGCCTTTGCGCCGTCCGAATGGTTCGGTTTCGCCTACTGCGAGTTTAGCGCGGAGCATGGCGCCGCGGAGCGGGAAGCTGGCGGAGTAGGTGAGGATTTCGCCCTGCGGAGCCAATATTCCTGCGAGTTTGCGGATAAAGTCGTAACTCCACAATTCGGGGTTGCAGTCGGGTGAGAATCCGTCGAGCCAGATAAAGTCGAAGCAGTGATCCTGCAGCTGGACTACACTTTTTCTGGCATCGTTGAGAATCAGTTCAACCGAGCCGTATGGGCAGTTGAAATGCTGATTGAGCAGGAGTTGATTAAGGATTTGAAAGGTTTCTGAATTTGCCGGGTGGAGAGCCATGGCCGCCTCGATTACCCGGCTGTCCATTTCCAGAGCGGTTATTCTGGCAAATCCGCCGTATTGTCTGGCGGCCTTAATTGTGGCGATGGTATTGCCTCCCAGCCCGAATCCGACGTCGAGAACCCGCACAGGATTATTTTCCGATGAGCCGGCGAATTTTTCCCGGATGGAAGATGCTTCAATAAACTTGTGCTCCGCCTCGGCGTCAGCTCCGGCGAGCGAATGGAAGTGCTGGCGGTATTTCGGGTGATAGAGTGTAACGGAGCCGTCGGCGGTCTGCTGCTGCGGAAAGATGGACGGGTGGTGGAATTCGCGCTGGAAGAATTCGAGGAACTGGCTTTTATTCATCCACCACTTTGGTGCGACGATATCCTCCGGGTCGGCGTCGGCAACGAGGCGCATAATCATCATATTGTCCGGCAGTTCCAGAATCATGCGGCGCAGAATATCGGCATAGGCGTACTCATTGAGCGGAGTGACGAAGCTGTGATCCTGCTGATAACGCCGGGCGAGTTCAGTATTCTTAAGAATCTGGAGCTGATGAAATTTCACTGCGCTGAATGGTAGTTTGGCCACCTCCTGTGCGGTATGGATAAAATCCTCCATATTTTCGCCCGGCAGTCCGGCGATCAGATGGCATGCGGTGCGGATATTTCTCTGCGCCAGAGCGTTGACTGCGGTTTTGACGGTATTGAAATAGTGTCCGCGCCGGATAATTTCGCTGGTGCGGTCATTGGCGGTCTGAACGCCGAGCTCGACCCATAGTTCATATTGTGAATTGAGTTCGGCAAGATAGTCAAGAACCTCCTCCGGCAGAGCGTCCGGGCGGGTGGCGATAATGACTACTCTGAAATCGGCGGCATTCAGCGCTTCGGAGTAGAGTTTTCGCAGGGTGTCAACTGGGGCAAAAGTATTGGTAAAAGATTGAAAATATGCGATATATGGCGGTTCAGCGCCATATCTTGAGCTGGCGAAATCGATGCCTCTGGCGATCTGCTCATGTAAATTGAGATTGCGGGCGAGATGCCGTGCGCGGCTGCCGTTTCCGGCGCAGAAGATGCACCCGGGGCCGAAACGGTTCTCCCGGTTCGGGCATCCCAAAGCGAGGTCGATGGGAATACGGTAGAGTTTTTTACCGTATTTCTGTTGTATATAATCGCTGAAAAATAGTAAATTGCGCATTTGCTTTCCCGGGTTAATTGTGTTAATCTATACCGTATAATAAAAAAATCAAAGTTAAAGTGGAGATTTACAGATATGAGAATTGCAGTAGTTGGCGGCGGAGCGGCTGGATTTGAAGCGCTGAATACTTTTATAAGCGGTAAAATTGAAGCGGAGCTTACGCTGATATCGGACGAGCCGGTACTTCCCTACCGGCGCCCGGCGTTGACGCGGATGCTGGCTGAGCCGGTTCCGGACGCGCAGTTTTACCTCAAGCCGGACTCCTATTACCGGGATAACGGGATTGCGCTTGAGTTGAACAATCCGGCCGTTGCGCTGGATGCGGCAGATAGGCGGCTGACGTTGAAGGACGGTAAAGAGATAACGGCGGATAAGATTATTCTTGCGTGCGGAGCATCCTCGCGTACACTGCCGCTAAAAGGTGCGGAGCTTGAGGGGATATTTCCCGGCCGTCATTTAAGTGATTTTACCGCTGCATCCGACTATGTGCGGCTGAATGGGGTGAAACGTGCGGCGGTTATCGGTGGTGGTCTTCTGGGGTTGGAGTTTGCTGCCGGGTTGGTGGCCAAAGGGGTGGATGTTGCGGTATTGGAGTTGTGTCCTTTTATCATGCCGCGCCAGCTGGACGAAGAGGGCGGCCGGATATTCATGGCAGCGATGAAGAAGGTGAAAAATCTCTCTGCACATTACGGAGTTCATGTAACCGGATTTACCGGGAAAGGTGGCAAAGTCGCGGCGGTTGAGCTTGGTGAAGGCGATGCGGTTCCGGCGGAGCTGGTGATCTGGGCGATGGGTGCAGCGCCCAATATTGCGCTGGCGGAGGCCGGTGGTCTGGCGGTGAACCGCGGAATAATCACCGGGCGTGATATGCAAAGTTCGGTTGCCGGGATCTATGCGGCGGGAGATTGTGCTGAGGTGGATGGCGTGGTATCCGGATTATGGAATCCTGCGCGTGAACAGGGTAAAGTTGCGGCGTTGAATATCATGGGAGAGCATACGGAATATACAGTCAAGCCTGCCGCGGCGCGTTTTACCGGATTCGGAACGCGGCTTTACAGTATAGGTGAAGCCGGCGGATGTGTTGAAGGTGTGGAACGAGAAGTAAGTTCTGATCCGGCAAAGGGAGTATATCAGGCGCTGACACGCCGCGATGGCAGATTAACCGGTATACTTCTGCTTGGCGACGTGTCTGCGGCGTTGAAGCTGGAAAAAGAGCTTTTAGGTTAGGATTTAAGTTTTTTCACCAGTTCGGCGGCAGTTTTGATACTGTTTTCGCAGTTGCCGGGGTCTTTGGTAAGCCATGTTCCACCGACGGCTGCGACTTCCGGTATGGCCAGATATTCGGCAACATTTTCCTGGGTGACTCCTCCGGTGGGCATGAATTTGATGCCCAGGTGGCGGTATGGCGCGGTCATAGCTTTCAGCATTTTAACGCCTCCTGCGGCTTCGGCGGGGAAGAATTTAAGGAAAGAGCATCCGGCGGCGTAAGCCTGTTCGAGTTCGCTTGGCGTTGCGATTCCCGGTACAAATGGGATGCAGTTTATTCTTGCCATGGCGACGATCTGCGGATTGAATCCGGGGGCGATGGCGAATCTTGCTCCGGCGTCCATTGCGCGGCGGAGGTCGTCACAGTTAAGGATGGTGCCTGCGCCGGTAAACATTCCGGGGAAGGCGGCATTGACTGCGGCGATAGCCTGAGCCGCCACCTGGGTACGGAAGGTGATTTCGATGGCGGAGATGCCGTATTTGGTCAATAGTTCTGCGATTCTCAATCCCTGATCGACCGAATTAAGCACGGCCACGGGGATGATTTTAAAATTCGCCATAGTTTCAGCGGCGTTGAGATTGATTTTTCTGAAGGTTTCCATAGTGGCATGATCCGTTGATTTAAAGAATTGTTATTAAAAATCTTATCAAAAGGTAACCCCGTGCGGTTAAAAAATCAACCCTTAGAATAATAATATATAGAAATATTGCCATAGAGTGCTATATTATGATGATGATTTAATTTAAAAACTCAGAAACTGGAGGATAGACTAATGAAATGTGTGGTTTTTGCATATCATAATATAGGCTGTGCCGGAGTTGAAGCGCTGTTGAAAAACGGTTATGAGATTGCGGCGATTTTCACTCATAAAGACAATCCGCAGGAGAACATCTGGTTTGACTCGGTGGCGGAACTTGGCTGCCGTTACGGGATACCGGTGTATGCGCCGGAGAGTGTGAACCATCCGATCTGGGTGGGGCGGATCAAGAGCATGGCGCCGGATATACTTTTTTCGTTCTATTTCCGGGAGATGCTGTCGGAAGAGATATTGTCTCTGGCGAAACATGGTGCGGTAAATCTGCATGGCTCTCTGCTGCCTAAATACCGTGGCCGTGTGCCGTTGAACTGGGCGCTGATCAATGGTGAAAAGGAGGCCGGGGTTACGCTGCATTATATGACGGCAAAGGCTGACGCTGGCGACATTATCGACCAGGAGGCATTTGCGATAGCGGACAGCGACGATATAAAGAGCGTATTCTGTAAAGCGGTGCGTGCTGCGGAGACGGTATTGGCGCGTTCGTTGCCGCGTCTGGCGGATGGAACGGCGGATCGCCGTCCTCAGAATGATGCTGAAGCAACCAAGTTTCCGGGGCGCAAGCCGGCGGATGGAGAGATTTGCTGGAACAACAATGCCGAGTCGATCCGCAATCTGGTGCGTGCGGTAACGCGTCCTTATCCGGGAGCGTTCACCTTTATGGGTGACCGCAAGGCGTACATCTGGGAAGCCGAGTGTGTCAGTAATGCTCCCAAGGCGGCGGCGGGAACGATTTTAAGCACGGATCCATTGGTGATTGCGTGTGGAGATGGTGCGTTGAAGGTGGTAGTGGCGCAGTGGGAGAGCGGGGTATACGCTTCCGGTACCCAGTTTGCGTCGGACGGGCGTGTAGTAAAGAACATGGTATTCTCCGGCAATCTGCGGGTTGAACGGGAGAAGAAACGCCGCAAGAGCATTCTGATACTTGGGGTAAACGGTTTTATCGGCAGTCATATTTCCGACCGTCTGCTGGCGAGCGGCAAATATGATGTATACGGAATGGACCTGCGTTCGGATTATGTAACACATCTGCTGAATCATCCTCACTTCCATTTCCGTGAGGGGGATGTAACTATTCACACTGAGTGGATAGAGTATCATGTGCGCAAGTGCGACATTGTTCTGCCTCTGGTTGCGATAGCCACACCGATAGAGTACACCCGCAATCCTCTGCGGGTATTTGAGCTTGACTTTGAAGAAAATCTTAAGATCGTGCGCTATTGCGTGAAGTACAATAAACGGATTATCTTCCCGTCCACGAGCGAAGTTTACGGCATGTGCACGGATGAAAACTTTGATGAAGAGAACTCGAATCTGGTCACCGGGCCGATCCGCATGCAGCGTTGGATTTATTCGACCAGCAAGCAGATGCTGGACCGGGTGATCTGGGCTTACGGAGCGAAGACCGGGCTCAAGTTCACGCTGTTCCGTCCGTTCAACTGGATTGGTCCGCGTCTGGACAGTTTAATGAGTGCGCGTATCGGCAGTTCGCGTGCGATTACGCAGATGATTCTGAATCTGGTGCAGGGTTCGCCGATCCAGCTGATCGATGGAGGTGAGCAGAAGCGTTGTTTTGTCGATGTATCGGAAGCGGTTGAGGCGCTGTTCCGGATTATTGAGAACGAGAACGGCTGCTGTGACGGCAAGATCATCAATATCGGCAATCCGGACAATGAAGAGTCGATCAAGCGCATGGCCGAGATATTGGTGGAAAAATTTGACAAACATCCGTTGCGGGACAAATTCCCGCCGTTTGCCGGCTGTCTTGTAGTTGAAAGCGGCGCATTTTACGGCAAGGGTTATCAGGATGTGCAGCACCGCAAGCCGAGCATCAAGAATGCCAAGCGGATACTGAACTGGGAGCCGAAGATGACGCTGGAGGAATCGATAGATACAACGCTGGACTTCTTCCTGCGTCAGGCGCTGGAATCGGGAGAGTTCGGCATAGAAGATGAGCAGTAATAGCGCGTCCGGCATCATCAATGTTGAGCGTGAATCCGCTTTCCGAGGCAGTTATAAGCGTGTAGCGGAGGTAACGTCGTCCTATGCGGAGTGGCGTTACTGGTGGCTGCTGTTTGCACTGCTGCTTCTGATGTATCTCGGGAATGTTTGCTATCTATCCCTGGAGCAGGGTGAAGAGGTAATAATTGCCGGAGTTGCCAGGACGATGCTGGAGAGCGGCGACTATTTTGTACCGCGTTTAAACGGGCGGATATTTCTGGAATATCCGCCGCTGTACTACTATCTGGAGTGTCTGTCATTCCGCTGGTTCGGATTCACTGCGTTTGCGGCGAAGCTGCCGTCGATATTGGCGGCGGTGGTGGGGGCGCACATGCTCTACTATCTGCTGCGTGCGATGAAGACGTCGCCCTTTACGGCATTTCTGTCGAGTCTTATTTTAGCGACGAGCGTGCAGTATTTCTCCTGTGGACTGTATAATTGTGTAGATACGCTTCTGGTGCTGTTCTGTATCATGTCCTGGCTGGGGTTTTACTCGTGGAGCGTCAAGGAGCAGAAGCGGAAGCGTTTACTGTTTTTCACGCTTCTGGTGGCCGGTTTAGCGGGTTGCTCGCTGACGCGCAACTGGCAGGGTATGCTGATTCCGTTAAGCGGAATAATCTTCTATATGGCGGCGGATGATCTGATCCAGCGCAATTTCCGGTTGGAGCGTTACATAATGGTATTTTTTGCGGCGCTGCTGGCATTGATACCCTATTTCTGTTACTGCCGTTTTCTTTACACGGAATTTGGGTGGGATACGCTGCTTGAGTTACTGCGTCAGAACAACTATGACCGGTTGATGTTAAGCGGTCGTGAACCGGAGTATCTGTATGATGCCGGCGGCTTATTTCAGCCGTGGCTGATATTTCTCTTTATTGCGGTGGTATTTCACCTGCGCCGCGTAGTGCGTAAACATGCGGTGAATTCGCTGTATTCGCTGTGCATACTGTTTGTGCCGCTGGTGTGGCTGAGTTATGCGGCAGGTGGGCAGCATATATTTCTGCTGCCGTTATATGCTCCGGCGGCGATACTTACCGGGGTAATGTTCGGGATGTTTGCCGAGGGCAAGATAGTCAAATTCACGAACAATATGAACGACTTCATTATCAAGGTGAGCTTCTACATAATTTTCGGACTGGGTTTGATTGCCCCGGTGGCGTTTATAATTGCGGGGGTATGTCTTGGACTGCCTGGTTGGGGGCGTTATTGGGCGGCGGTATTGATGTTCATACTGACCTTGCGGGTATTGAGTCTGGTGAAGCCGCGGCATGAAGAGCGTCTTCTGTGGTATTTAGCGGTGATATTTGCGCTGATATATCCGAATATAAGCGGGATAGTGCTGGCGGAGCGCAGTGTGGGGAATACGCTGGATGGGATGTTTGCGGGGCTGGAATCGAAGCCCGGCCGGATCTATCTTTATTCTCCGGATGAGACGCTGGCGGGAGCGGCGGCATTTTATCTTGGACAGGAGCGGATAGCTGAGACTGGAGCGGAAGGCATGGTGCATCCGGGTGACATAGTTATAGCGCCTTTGCGTTATATGAATCCTGTACGCTGGGATGTGCGGGAGTATCTGAATAAATACATGGTGGCGGAACGCCTCGGTGAGAAGGAGATTGCGGAGTGAAGAAGATCGGATTGCGGATAGATGTTGACACCTGGCGCGGGACGAAATACGGAGTACGCCGGCTGAATGAGATCATGGGCAGAGACGGCATAAAGGGGACCTACTATTTTTCGGTTGGTCCTGACAACATGGGTCGCCACTTGTGGCGGCTGTTAAAGCCGGGTTTTCTGTGGAAGATGCTGCGGACGAATGCCGGCGGGTTATACGGTTACGATATAATATTCATGGGGACGATGTGGCCGGGGCCGAAGATCGGCAAAAGGCTGGGTTATATCATCAAAGAGACGGCGGCGGCAGGACATGAAATTGGCTTGCATGCGTACGACCACTATTCGGCGCAGGCGAAGATTGACCGCTGGCCGGAAGAGGGTGTGGCGCGTGAACTGCATCGCGGCTATGATGAGTTGAGCCGGATAGTTGGGGCGGCTCCGGTGACGAGTGCGGTACCGGGGTGGCGTTGTAACGACAAGGTTTTGCTGGAGAAGGCGAAACTTCCGTTTAAATACAACAGTGACTGCCGTGGAGAGACGCCGTTTTATCCGGTGGTGAACGGAGTGAAACTGGATCAGCTGCAAATTCCGGTAACTCTGCCGACCTACGATGAGGCGTTGGGGCGCGACGGGGTGACGGATGCGAACTACAATGAGCGTCTGTACGCCTTATTGCGTGAAGACCGTCCGAATGTTCTGACGATACATGCGGAAGCGGAGGGCGGCAAATGTGCGGCGATGTTTGAAGAGTTTGTCAGGATGTGCCTGGCAGGAGGCTGGGAGATAGTTCCTTTGCGTGAGTTGGCGGAAGAGTTTGGCGGTTCGGCCGGAGTCGGGCGGATTGCGCCGGAGCCGTTTCCCGGGCGTGAAGGGTGGCTTGGCTGTCAGGCGCCGGTGGATTAATCAGCTATGAGTAAGACGAGGATAGTGGTTGCGCTTTCCGGTGGAGTGGATTCTGCGGTGGCGGCGGCATTGATGGTGGAGCGTGGCTTTGAGGTTATAGGTGTTACGCTGTCATTGCGTCATCCGGATGAAGAGTTCAGTTCGCGTCAGAACTGCGGTACGCTTGAGGATCGCCGTGCGATAGAAGAGACGGTGTCGAAGCTGGGGATTGAGCACCACTATTTAGACTGCTATAAAGATTTTGAAGCGAAAGTGCTGCGTCCTGCGTGGGAGTGTTACCGGCGCGGGGTTACGCCTAATCCGTGTTGCTGGTGCAATACGGGGATAAAGTTTGGTGAATTGATCAAGTTTGCACATAAAACCGGGGCGGAAAAGCTGATAACCGGCCATTATGCGAAGAAGGTTTTGGTGAATGGCGGTTGGCGGCTGTTGCGAGGGGACGATCCATTGAAGGATCAGAGTTATTTTCTCTACCGTTTGAGTTGTGAACAGCTGGCGTTTGCCGATTTCCCGCTTGGCTGGACGAGCAAGAGCGAGGTAAAGCGGCTGGCTGGTGAGTTGAATCTGCGCCGGGTTGCGGAGAAGCGTGAAAGTCAGGATGCCTGCTTCAGTTTTGCGGGGGAGCCGTTTCCGGAGACGTTGCGCCGGTTATTTGGCGAGGAGATGCCGGGAGGAGTATTCACCTATGGCGGCAAAGTGGTGGGCGGACACGATGGCATACACCGTTATACAACGGGGCAGCGCAAGGGTTTAAATGTTGCATTGGGGGTTCCGGCCTATATAAAGAGGATAACGGCAGCGACGGGAGAGATTGAGCTGGTAACGGATCAGCGTGAGCTGGAGTGTGCGGAATTCCGGGTTGGTGATTTAAACTGGCAGATATCACCTGCTGAGGTATCAGACCGGGAGTTGCAGATACAGATCCGCTACCGTTCGCCGGCGGTTGCGGGGCGGATCACGGCGGAACCGTCCGGAATCTGGCGGGTAAATCTGTCATCTCCGGCGCGTGCGGTTACACCGGGGCAGTCGGCGGTATTTTATCTGGACGACATGGTAGTTGGCGGAGGGATCATATTGTGAACACGCTGCTGGTAAAGCTGATTGTTGTGGGCAAGATGAAGGATCGTCATCTGGCGGCCAAGTGCGATGAATTTATCAAGCGGCTTGTGGCCTATGCCAAACTGGATATAGTTGAGCTGAAGGACTCCACGGTGCAGGATGAAGCGGCGCGGATGCTGAAATTATTTGATCCCGGTAAAGATTTTGTGTTGGTTATGAGTGAAGAGGGGCGGTTGTTCACGTCGGTGGAATTTGCCGCCCGTCTTGGGGGCGCCGGACGTCGGATTGTGATTATAATTGGCGGACCTTATGGTCTGGATGAAAAAATAAAGTCATCGGCAAGTTGTTTAGTCTCATTGTCGCCGATGACCTTTACTCACGAGCTTGCCCGGCTGTTGGTGCTGGAGCAGCTCTACCGTGCCGGGGCTATATTAAACAACTCCGGCTATCACCATTAATTCAATTCTCCTGCTGAGCGGTGGATTCCTCCGGAACCGTATCCGCGGTCTCCTCCGGAGCAGTGGTAACCTCTTCAATTTGCTCCTGGATCACTTCATCCAGAGTAACTTCCTCAATCTCTGTTTCTGAGACAGTTTCATCCGGAGTTTCAGCTTCGGCGGAGCTGATAACAATGTCTTCCAGCGCGGCCTCTTCAGCTTCGACTTCCGCCTGAATAGCGGCGGCGCGTTCTGCGGCGCGTTCCATCATTGCTGCGTCGAACTTTGTCCGGTTAGCGAGGAACTGCACCTGCATAATCACCTCATACTTATCCTCAACCTTGCTGGGTTGGGCGGATGTTCTGCCGAAGGAGTCGGTATATATCTGATCTCCGCCGACGGTTCTGCTGGTGTATCCGAAAGCGACGGCATCCGGCTCGCTGCCGGAGCCGGAAACCTGAATAGTACCTACCTTTACCCGGTTAAACGACACTATTTTCACTGCGTCTGCGCCGATTTTGCGGGCCTCATCCTGCAAATCCTCTTTTATAGAGAGGATATCGGTGCCGTCCGGGGCGGAGACTTTTGCCCGTCCCAGGAGAGCGAATTCATTTTCCGGATAACTCTGTTTTTCGGAGAAGAAAGTGACGAGCTGATCTTCGGGTAGGGGAGAAAGTTTCTGCCCCACATAGTCGATATTCACGCATCCGGCGGTTAAAGCTATGACCGCTGCGGCAAAAAATTTCCGGAACAACTTCATTTTACTTCTCCGTTGCTGTATATTTTATTCTTGGTAGTTTTCCGTAGGCATTTCGATTCTGCGCACGTTGAATTCGAGAGCGCGTCCGCGGCGTACTTTACGCACGGTGAACTCTGCGTTGTGATATTTCAGCGTATCGCCGACCTTTGGCGGATGCTGAAGCATTCTGGAGAACCACATAGACAGCGGCTCAGTACGTTTAGGCAGATCGATATACATCTCTCTGGCGAGAACGGACATCGGGTTACCGCCGCCGATTACCCAGAAGCCGTCGTTCGGCGAATAGAGGGTTCTTGGCAGCGAGTCGAATTCGTCGTCGAGATCGCCGACGAGTTCTTCAACGATATCTTCCAGCGTCACCATTCCCAGAGTCATATTATTTTCGTCGCGTACGATTGAGAGGTGAACGTGCTGAGTAGCGAACTGCTCCAGCAGGTTAGCCGCGGTATCGTCCGGTTTGGAAAAAGAGATAGGCCGGAGGATATTGGCGACCATTTTAGACGGGTTGACCTGATGAACCGCCACCATCTCTTTAAAGTTGACATATCCGATAACATGGTTATGGTCACCGCCTTCAGCCACAGGATATCTGGTATGGAAGTCGATATGAGCGGCGGCGATGGCCTCTTCCAGCGACTGATCGCTGTTAAGGAAAGAGATATTCTCTACCGGCAGCATCACCTGGAGGGCGGTCTGTTCGGAGAGTCTTGGTGCGGCTTTGATGATGCGTTCCTGGCGTTGATTGATCTGCTGGGAATCGCGTGCTTCACCTGCGAGGGCGGAGATTTCGTCAGCGGTATCGTTGATATCCTCCTCGTTTTTCACTTCGAACGGTCGGTTGAAAAAGTATACTAGTTTAATAAGAGGCAGAAGGATAACGCCCATCACCTGCAATCCGTGGGCGGTGTATGCCAGAACCGTTTTATTGAATCTGACGCCCAGGTTTTTCGGCAGGATTTCGGTATACTGAACCATGGCCAGGGTAAAGATCAGAGAAAAGATCCACAGCCAGCTGTTGCCGTATAATTTACCGAACTGTGCGCCGGCAATAGCCGCGCCGATGGTATGAGCGGCGGTATTGCAGATAAGGATAACAGCGATAGGTCTGGCAATATCTTCTTTAAGATTTTTGACAATAGTGCCTATTTTATGGTTGCGCTGTTTCAGTTCGGCCAGTTGACTTGGTGTAATGCTCAGTAATGCGGCCTCCATCAGAGAGCATATAAAAGATACAATAAGAGCACAAGCGATGCTGGCAATAAGAATTGCCAGTGTAACTATTCGATCCTCGTCCGACATCGGTTAAAAACCTTAATCCTTTCTTGGTTAGTTAATATAAACCGCCGTCCGGCCATTCCGGGCGGCGGGAGGAACCCATTTTTTACATACCTGGCAGAGGAGATTTAGCCTCTTCGATTTTGCGGGCCTCGTTTTCTCTTGCCTTCTGCTGTTCGGCGTTGACTTTAATAAGCTGTTCAAGCCGTTTAGCCAGTTGCGGTGGAGCGGTTTTAATAAAGTTATCCACTACCGCGGCGTACAACACTTCGAGCGGCGGCAGTTCAACGCCGCTTACCCGTATTGAATTATCTTCGAGATATTTATTATACATCCAGTTCAGGGATTTTTCCAGTTCCATTGCGCGATTTTGGTCTCCGAGGACCCAGTAATGCAGTGCGCAGTATATAGTTCCGACCATAAGCTCGCCGATTTCCTTAACGGTTGCGAATTCTATCATATCGTAGACGTTGAGGTCATAGAACTGTTTAAGGGTCAGCGTACTGTCCTTCATGCCGACGTCGGTTTCCTTAAGGAGGTCGAACATTCTCTGAGCTTCGGAAGTCTGTCCGTAACTGTACAGCAGAACGATTGCGTCGCGGAGGAAGTAGTTTCTGGAGAGGAGGAATGATTCGTCCTTATTATTTTCATACCCCTCTTCAGCGGATTTAAGCGTTCTTTCCAGCATGCTGAAATTTGGTACAGCGATAAAGTAGACCATATTTTCCGGGTCGGTCAGGAGCGGCCGTCCGTGGCGGAACGACTCCTGGAGCGATATGGCGATAACGTTGTCGAGCTGTCGCCTGGTCTGGTTAGGCGGACGGAATTCGATACCGAGTTTTGCCCAGTATATAGCGAATGCCTCCGGGGTGCGCCAGTCGAGATCGCCGTACTCTTTATTGATAGCGACCACGCGGTGCGGATTGAGTTTAAAAGTATTCCATATCCAGCATGCGCGGAGGAAATAGTTCATCCATTCAGAATCCTCTTTGGAGAGGAAGTCGATGGAGGCTGGAATTCCGTCGGCCTTGGTATATGCCTCCAGGAGTTCCTGGAAGCTCTTATACGGTGTTTTTGCGGTAATTTCCTGCCATACGGAGCCATTCTGCGGGAATTTTTCGAAGAAACTTTTTTCCTCGTTCCAGTCCATCAGCCGGAACCATGGTATAACGTTTGCCATGGCCTCCCAGTTTGGATTGGCTCCGATAACGCGGCTGGTCTCCATAAAGAGTTTATTTTTGTAGAACAAGTGAGCGTCGTCAAAGACGTTGCCGAACTTAAGGAAGTATAGTTTTGCGAGGTCAACGTAAATATCCACATCTTCGGGGTTATATATCATAGCCTCGTCGCGGAGGAGTTTAATCCCCTCCTGGATCCATCTCCAGCGATCCTCGAAGTTGGAACATGTTACGGATAGGTTGTATGCCATTTCCCAGCCGAGGTAAACGGCGGAACCGGCGAATTGCGGCTGCAGTTTGGTGATCCAGCTTGCGAGCTGAACCATTTCGAAATAGCTGCCCTGATCTTTCAGCGCCATCTGCCGCAGCCACAGGATATCTGCGAGTACGCCGCGGAAGCTTCCCAGCGCGACGGTGGTAAAGGTGATAAATGCGGGCGCGTTTTTAATTTCGCCGGTAAACCGCAGATGATACTCTTTAACGTCTTTATCGAGGGAGTTCTCGATTCTGCTGATGCCGAACATCATCATCAATGAGACGATAATGAGTACGGTGTAAGTGGTAATAGTTTTAATTTTAGTCATTTTTTAATCACCAGTCCCATTTCGCGCCGCCAGTAGAGATAGAGTCCCAGGAGGAAGAGCGGCAGTGCCTTGAGTAAGAAGTAGTCGACAAACAAGTTGCCGATGAAGCTCCATTCGATCATAATTCCGTCTGCAACGAGAGAAGAGACCTCGAAATTCTGCAATGGAATCACCGCAGTCAGGATAACATTGCCGACATATTTACCGATCACGTCGCCGATATTGGCGATGAAGTCGTTATTGACCACGATAGTGGCGAATATTCCGAACAGCAGATAAGTTATGACAAAGAAAATGGCGGTTGGCATGGAGAGGAATCCTCCTGCCGTGCATCCCAATCCGCACAGGATCAGCAGGCCCAGAGCGATAATCATGATGCACTTGACATAATTCATGGTGAATCCGCCGTGCTGAACATAAACCTGCGGACCGTCATAAATCTGGAAGAACATATCCTCCTGTTCCGGGTCAAAGTTGATGAAAGAGAGGAACATAGTTCCGGAGGAGTCAACCGCTTCTTTAGGTAGTTCGATCTCAATAAACCGGTTGGTGCGGTACATCTGAGGCATGGAGCTCAGCGGCACCCATGAGTTATTCAATGCTATAGTTTCGCCGTCGACGCCGCCGGGGGCGACTCTGCCGTAGAACCACCATCCGTTGGTATCGCGTTCAGTTTTATCGGATACCTGAGTCACATACATTCTGAAGCGCAGATAAAGGGGCAGAACACCCTCTTTAGGCAGTCCTGTAATGCGCCATATTTTGCGGTTTTCCTCGCCGTATTTGACGACAGATTCCTTTACGGTAGTTTCGATATTGAGGTCGCGCAGCCGGGCCTCCTGAGTTCCGGCATCCCATACGATACCTTTTTTAGCGTTATCTTCCAGAACTCTCTGAAACTCTTCGCGTGCTTTGGTATTGATATATGCGCGGGAGTATATTGGTACGTCGCGTTTAGTACCGTCCTCATCGGTTATGGTGCCGACCGGCACATATCTGCGTCTGGCGACAAGCACTTCATTGCGGATGCGTGTATCTTCGGCGACCGAGTTTTCGAGTTTTTTCTGAATATCCTTGAGTTCGTTGATTTTCTGAACAACCACGTCGCGTTCCTTGGAGTTAGGCATGGAGTTTGCCTGAGCCTCGGCGGTACGGATTTCGTTGGCCACGCGCTCGATCTCATCCGGCGGGACGAGCTGTGCGTTGTAGCGTGCCATAACGACGACGTAGACGAGTACGGATGCAATGGCAAGCAGCAGTGCATGGATAAAGAATATCCCGGTGGCCTTAGCCAGCCAGATAATGATTCTGCTCACCGGCTTGGTAATCACCATATGCAGCTGATATCCGTCGATATCCTGAGTCATGATCATACATCCGGACCATACTGAAGATAGCGCCAGCATGAGCGCGACGGAAAACAGGCTGAATTTAAGCGACACCTGTATAAACCCCTGAGCGGTGCCGTCGCCCTGAATTGTGGCGGGGATGAAAGCCACGCACATAATAAGAATCAGCAGCAGCAGCTGAAAGATATGTGAGCGCAGAACGTTTCTGCAAGTCAATTTAACAATAGCCCAGAACGGCCTCATAATCACACTCCGTCGTTATTTTTTATCATTTCCCAGGAGGGATGAAAGTTTTTCATCAGCCTCGGCGACATTTTCAGCGATTTTTTCGGCATTGCTCTGAGTTGGAGCGGCTTTTTCGTCGCGGGTGAGCTGATCGAGTGCGTTATCGAGTTTGCGCTGTTTATCCTCGGCGGCTTTTCTGGCGGCCTCCTCTTCGGCGCGCTGTTTTTCTGCGGCGACGGTGGGGAGATCGGGTTGAATAAGTTTATCGAGGAGAGCGTCCTTGTTATCCGGGTCGGCGAGATAATCGGCGATGCGTCCTCCGGAAACCACGCCTGCGGTTTCGACGCTGTCGGCCTTGGCCTTATTGATAACGTCGAGGAAGAACTCTTCGAGCGAGCGTCTCGGGTGGTCGACCACGAACTCTTCGCCGTGGAGATTTTCGCGCAGGATGGAGAGTATATGATTCATCACTTCGGGTTTCAGTTCCGGAGTTGTTATGCGGTTTTCGTTTGATACTTCAAGCAGTTCATTAAGGGTGCCCATAGCGCGGATTTTTCCGCCGTACAGGATGATAACGCGGTCGCACACGTCTTCGATATCGCTCAAAAGGTGGCTGGTAACGATAACGGTCTTGCCTCGTTTTTTAAGCATTTTGATCAGATCTTTAACCTCGCGGCACCCCAGCGGGTCGAGGCCGCTGGTGGGTTCGTCGAGAATGAGGAGTGCGGGATCGTTGATCATGGCCTGAGCGAGGCCGATGCGTCGTGCCATCCCCTTGGAGAATTCGCCGACGCGCCGGTTTCTGGCGTGAGTAAGTCCCACCATATCGAGCAGCTGCTCGATGCGCATTTTGCGTTCTGCGCGTGAGAGGTTGAAGAGTGAACCGAAGAAATCCAGGGTCTCTTCCGCGGTAAGGTACTTATAGAGGTACGAATCTTCCGGGAGATATCCGATTTCGAGTTTGGTATCGACTGCGCGTGGGGACTTGCCGAATACGGAGAGCTGTCCTGCGTCGGGATACAACAGTCCGAGGATCATCTTCACAGTGGTGGACTTGCCGGAGCCGTTCGGTCCCAGAAGTCCGATCACTTCGCCCTCATGAACTTCAAAATCGATATCGTTAACCGCCTTTGCTTTCGGGCGGTTCCAAAAGTCATGGAACACCTTGGTCAATCCGATTGCGCTGACTACCGGAGGATTAATTGGTTCACTCATCTTAGCATACACCTGTTATATTAAAAGATTACTGTTTAGCATTCATAGCCAACTGCTGTTGTTCGGCGAGCGTCAATTCTTCGCCGGTACGGACGAGTCTTGCGCTGTTGAATATCACGAGAATAGAGCTCAGAGTATGGAGGATGGCCGCGCCTACCGGTGTCATCATGCCGAGCAGGGTCAGTACGGTGCCTCCGATAACAATAAGCAGTCCGAGAAGGAGATTCTGCGAGACAATCATGCGCGAACGTTTTGAGAGGGTCACCAACAGCGGTATACGTCTCAAATCGTTGGTCATAAGAGCGATGGATGCGCTGTTGATAGCGATGTCGCTACCGATGGCGCCCATAGCGATACCGAGGTCGCCGGCGGCGAGGGCGGGTGCGTCGTTAACGCCGTCGCCCACAACGGCCACGCTCATAGTTTTCTTAAGATTTTCCACGAAAGCAGCCTTATCTTCGGGAAGGCATTCGCTGCGGTATTCATCGATCTGCAAACTTCCGGCGATAGTTTCCGCTACGCTCTGGCGGTCGCCGGTAACCATGGCGCAGTAACGTACGCCCTGATCGCGCAGGCTCTGAATAATTTCCGGAGCTTCGCTTCTCAACTTATCTTTCAGTCCGATCCAACCGATCACTTTTCCGGCCACGGCCACATATACCACACTCATGCCTTCAGACTCTTCCTTTTCGTGCTGAACGACTTCGATACCGAGATTGCTCAAATAGGTGGTACGTCCGACGATGCAGTCGATACCGTCGACTTTGGCCTGAACGCCTTTACCCGGAGTTTCGCTGAAATCGGAGACCTCGCCCAGATTGAGACCCGCATCTTTGGCGATATTCTGGAGTGCGGCAGCTACCGGGTGATTACTGTAACTTTCGGCGCTGGCGGCGTAACGCAGGAGTTCGGCGGGTTTAACGTCGTCGGCTGGCTGCAATTTCACCACGGAGAGGATGCCGTCGGTAAGGGTGCCGGTTTTATCGAATACGAAGGCGTTGATTTTCGCCGCGAGTTCGAGGTGGTTGACGTTTTTGATAAAGATCCCGAGTCTGGCGGCTGCTGCCACAGCGGCGACCACGGCGGTTGGCGTAGCGAGGACGACGGCGCACGGGCATGCGATCACGAGAACGGTGGTAACGCGGTCGAGGTCATATCCGGAGAGAACCCATGCGATACCGGCAATCATGAGAACGGTCGGGGTATAATATCCGGCGTAGCGGTCGATGATGCGGACGAACGGTGTGCGCGACTGTTCGGCGGCCATAATCATATCCTTGACTTTGCCGAGGGTGGTATCCTCGCCGATTCTGGTGACGGTGAGTTCGACCATCCCGGTAAGGTTCATGGTCCCGGCGAAAACGTCATCGCCGACAGATTTATCCAGCGGCAGCGACTCCCCGGTAATGGAAGCCTGATTCACGGTACTGAATCCGGAGATAATTTTTGCGTCGACCGGAAAATTTTCGCCCGGTCTTACGCGGATAACGTCGCCGACGGAAAGTTCGGAAACGTTCACTTCGCTCTCTTTACCGTCGACCACTTTGTGAGCGGTAGACGGAGTCAGTTTGATCAGCTCTTCAATTGAGCGCTGTGCTCCGCTTGCGGTGCGTGATTCAATGATGATAGTTAAGAGGAGGAAGAAGGCGATAACGCCTGCGATCTGGAAATCGCCTCCGGCGAACGCGGCGAAAATTGCGAGTGCCACGAGTTCATTCATATGAATTTTGCCTTCCACCAGGTCCATAATAGCGGTTATGACTATCGGGCATGCGAGGATAATCGCTCCGGCGATAGCGCTGAATTGTGCGGCGTACTCCTGTTCCGGCAGCCACCACTGAAGCAGGAACGAGTTTAAAGTGAGCAATCCGCCGAAGAGAGCGAGACCTATGCGTCCGACGGTGCGTGATTTGACGCTCTTGGGTTGTGCCTCCTGAATCTGAACGCTGTCAGTAGCGTTGCTTTCGGGAGTTATATTAATTTCACTCATATTTTTATACCTTTATAGTAATCAATTCTGTTCTTGCTGATTCTGCTGAGGCTGAGCCTGCTGTCTCTGAACTGGAGCGGCCTGTCTTGCGGTAGGGCTTTCGCCGTTGATCAGTTCCGGATTGAGTTTCATGCGCAGCTGTTTTGCTCCGTCCGAATCGGTACCGAGGAGATATTTCTCTCTTACGCCGGAAAGGGCTTCGCCGAGAATATCGTTGTAAAGCGCCACCAGTACGGCGTTGGAATTGAGGTCATACTCAGCGAGGATGCTGTTAAAGTAAGTGCTTTCGCTGCGCAGCTGGGAGACGATCTTCTTCTGATCGCTTTCCGCCTGTGCGATAATGGCGTTGGCCTGAGCCTCGGCCTGACTGATGGTTCTGATGCTGAAAGTATTAGCCTCGGTAATGTATGTATCGCTGGTAGAGCTGGCGGTATTGACCTCCAGGAATGCGGCCTGTGTCTGTGTCGGCGGCTCTACGCGGTCGAGGGTAACATTGTCGATTACAACGCCTATATCCATATCGGTGACGGACTTGGCAAAAACGCTCATAACCCGGTCGCGATATTCGGACTGTTTAGTCTGGAGAATATCGTCAATAGTCATGGATGCGGTAACGGAAACCACTGCGTTATTGAAGAGATATTTAAGCAGGGTCTGCGGACCGCGTCCGGTTGGCGGGGTTTTGGCGTACTGGAAAGTCGGGTCATTTTCGCGCGGATCCTGCGGAGTCAGGCACGACTCGTAATATTTCTGCGGATCGGCGATGATATAGCTGAAGCTCCATGCGGAGTGTACTATATTGGTATCGCTGGTGAGCAGATATCCGTCGATACCGGAATCCAGTCTCTGGCGTGGATTACGGTTGCGTCTCTGCGCATCGGAGAGGTAGTCTACCTTCAGTGTCTGTGGCAGAGTCGGTATACGGATGAACTGGTTTACGGGGTATGGGAAGAACCACAAAGGCCCCTTGGTATAAGTTCCCTCATAAGCTCCGAACCGCAGGACGATAAGCGCCTCCTGCGGGGGGATGGCCATATATCCTCCCAGGGTAATAAAGTATACCATTGTTCCGATAATGATTATTACCAGTGCGAGGAATGCGAAGCGCAGACTGCGGAACAGCGCCTGCATACCGGAGTCGATGCCGCCGTTCACCTCTGGTGCGGGTGCATCTGCTCTGGTATTATTGAATATATTCTGATTACTCATACTCTTGTGTACTCCTGAATAGTCGGATTATTTGTCCTGAGTTTTGGTCTGAGCTTCGGCGGCAGAGCTGACGCCGATTTTGCTCATAGCGTCGGCCTTCAGGAGGTTAAACGGCGGAGTATCGGTATCGAGAACGAGAGTAGTTCTGGTGCGCAGGATCTGGCGCAGGGCCTCGAGGCTGCGGAGAAACTCGGCGAGCTCCGGATTTTTCTTGAATTCGGCGTAATATTTTGCGGCTTCTGCGTCGCCCTCGGCGCGTATTTCGCGTGCTTTGGCCTCAGCTTCGGCGACGATCTGCACGCTCTTTTTCTGAGCGTCGGTACGGATATCGCGTGCGGCCTTTTCTCCCTGCGAGCGGAATACCTGAGCTTTCACTTCGCGTTCTTTAATCATGCGTTCAAAGATTTTTTCAGTAATTTTGCCCGGCACATTGAGAGAGTTGATGCCGACATGGCTTACGCGGATGCCGAATTTTTCGGCCTGTGGTGCGATCTCTTTAAGAATCTCTTCCGAGACCTCATCGAGTTTCATCTTTGCCGGATCGGTATTGATGAGCTGATCGAAGGCGAAGCGTCCGAAGGTCGAGCTTTTAGCGCCGCGCATCCAGTCGTTAAGTCTCTGTTCTGCGGTATTGATATTGGTTGCTTTTTCGAAGAAGAGGACAGGGTTGTCGATATTGTAGACAACGAAGATGCTGACGACGATATTTTTACCGTCGCTGGTAAGCATCTCTTCTGCGGCTCCGGCCTCGGTGCCGGAGAAGACGCGGTTGCGTTTATTGAACTTGTATATTTTTTCGATCGGGTACGGCCATCTGAAATGCAGCCCGGGTTCCGGGGATTCCGGAGCGACTCTGCCCAGAGTGGTCACAACGGCGAGTTCAGTTTCATTTACCTGATAGGTAAAGATTGCGAATATAAGTATTACGGCCACGGCAGCGCCGAGCAGGATAGCCGGCCAGTGACGGAAGATGCCATTTTTATTACTGTTTTTCATTATAAATATCTCCAAATTTTGCTTTTATTATTCCGTTCATTGCCCCAACTGCATATCGGCGAAGTTGAAGTTGACACTTTCTTCAAAATTGAGTTCATAAACCTCGTCTTTAAGTTCCGAGCCGACGATAAACTTTCTCACTCCCGCGGCGTCATTTTCCATGATATCGAGGTAGCTTCTGAGTTTGAAAAGCGGTGGAAGCGCCTCGTATGCGGCGAGTTGTTTGGCAAACCGTTTTGCATCTGCCGCGGCGACGAGTTTCTGTGAGATGCTGTAAGCCTCGGCCTCAGCGATGATCTGATATGCGTTGGCCTGAGCGAGCGGCAGCTGTTTAACGCGATCCACTTCGGCGTTAAGCTGATTGGTGCGCATCTCCTCCTGTGCGCTGATAACCTGCTGATAAGCCGGTACGACTTTTGCGGCGGGGTGTACGTCGATCATCACTACGTTGACGATATCCACGCCGAGTCCCATTTCGTCGGCCTGCTGTTGAATTTTCTCCTGAATAGCGCTGGCGATTTTCTGCCGGTCATAAGCGAGTACGCCCATTAAGTTTGCGCTGGCGAGATACTCGGTTGCGGCGCTTTCGGCGATCATTTCCAGGGTTTTTTCGGGATTGTTATTGGAGAAAGCGTATTGCAGCAGTTCGCTTTCGCGTATCTGGTATTGAATCGGGAATGTAACATTGACAAAAGCGATATTGGTAGGCAGTCCGCTGGTATCCTGAACTCCGTCGGTAGTAACGGCCACCATATAGCTGCTGCCATCGTCATCGGAGTGCATATCCCAGTATGCCAGGTGTTTAATCGTTGCTTCCATAGCGTCTTTTTCCGCCTGAGACGGAGGCGGAGTGTGACCGTGTCCATCGTCAACATACTCTTCCTCTTCGTTGCCGTGATCGTGAACGTTGCCGATAACGATCTGATGAATTTCGGTGCAGTCATAGCGCAGGAAGTGTTCAAAAGGCCATGGCAGTTTAAGGTAAGTTCCCGGGGTGAGGGGTTCGGTGGAGACCAGACTGCCGTTACGGATACGGAATCCTCGCTGATTTGGTCCGATCTGGTCGATAGATGTAAAGAGCCATAAGACCACGAGCCATATAGTGATAGCAGGGAACAGAGCTTTTTCGATAAAGGTGTAGATATATGTGCCGGACACCTTGAATCCGAACTGATAGTCGAGGGTATCGGCGATATTGCGCATAACTCCGCCCGGCTCGGTAAAGAGTGAGAGGATCGCGCTTTCGAAAATAGGTCTGGGCTCCTCAATGGTTCTGGGGCGGTAGAAGTCGACGATAAAGCTGACGGCGAACTCGGCGGTGAGGACGACCAGTGCGCTCCAGCATATCCAGCTGAAATAGTGTTCAAAGCCGGTAATTTTAAAATGAACGAGGCATATTTCAATGGAAGCGGCGAGCATGATAACGAATCCCATCATGAACCATCCGCCCACGGCTCTCAGCCATCTTGAGCTTGCGCTTCTAGCCTGTCCGATATAGAATGCGCCGATGAATCCGCTGGCGCACATAAAGAGTATTGCGGTAATGAGTGCGCGCATGGTGTTGGATGCTCCGGCCTTGATGCGGTCGGGGTTGTTCCAGTACATAGCGTATGATGACAGCAGGGTAATCAGGATCAGAGCTGCCATTATGGTTATGACGTACGGTGCATATTTTTTGTAATTGCTGAATGCTCTTCCGGAGGTAAATCTTACGTCTTCGTCAACGTCGAAGGCGTGGTGATCGGCCTTGCGTTTTTCGAGCAGGATTTTGTCGATTTCCTCCTGATTTGCCGCCTTGGAGAGCACTGCGAAAATGAGTGCGGCGATAGAGAAGAGGGTACAGATGGTATAGACCGGGAACCCCAGTGCGAAGGTATCCGAACCGGTATAATCGGTTACAATGGTACCGAGAACCAGGGTCAATATTGCCAGTATAATGCCTGAGATGCAGCTGAATACGGACAATCTGGCCATGGTTTTAGCCCGATCCACGGCGAGTTGAAAAAATTTTTCATTATTTTCCATGGGCTGTCTTTCTTGCGAAAATTCTATTTTTCTTACACATCACACACTATCACGGAAACCAATATAGCACAACTGGTTCTTTTTGACAACTGTTAATATAGATATTTTTAAAGAGAAATAGCTGTTGCAATGGGGATTATTCTGGAGGTTTAAACCGTTGAAAGTTGTTGCTGGATTTGTATATACGGCTATATTGGGAGAGACTTTGATGTTTTTTTATAAAAAATCGGCTTTTAAGTTATGATTTTTTTGATTTGATGCTATATTTAACTCCGGTCTGGCTCGCGTCTTTCGGACCCTATACGCAATTTTCTCCTCTTCATAATTACTCCTCTGTAATGTCTGAGAAATTCGAGCCCAGACCTTTTTTATGTTCAGGAGTAATATTTTACAGAGTTCTGCCCCGGTCAGATAATCAGCATGCAGTCGCCGTAGCTGTAAAAGCGCATTTTTTCTTTTACTGCTCTGGCATACGCCTCCAGTATAATCTCTCTTGAAGCGAAAGCGGATACGAGCATAAGCAGAGTACTTTTGGGCAGGTGAAAATTGGTAAGCAGCATATCGACAGCCTTGGGTTTATATGGCGGATAGATAAAAATATCGGTTGATCCGCTGCCTGGAGTAAGAGTGCCATTATCATCGGCGCAGCTTTCGAGTACCCGTACGGTGGTTGTTCCTACGGCGAGGACTTTTCTGCTGGCATTTCTGGTATTGGCAATAAGGTTGGCGGTAGCCTGTGGCAGGATGTAAGATTCGGTATGCATTTTATGCTTGGATACGTCGCTTACGCTGACAGGCTGGAATGTTCCCGGGCCGACGTGTAAGGTTACCATAGCGCGGTTTACGCCTTTTTCGTCGAGTTCCTGTAAAATTTCATTAGTAAAATGCAGTCCTGCGGTTGGCGCGGCTACAGCGCCGTAATAATGTGCGAATACGGTCTGATATCGGTTGGCGTCCTCCTTACCGGCTTCGCGGCGGATATACGGTGGCAGTGGCAGGTGACCGCAGCAGTTCTGAACGGCGAGGTAGTCGTCGGTGGAGAATTCGATTTCGAATGTGCCGTCGTCGAATTTTCTTTTTACGGTGAAGTAGTGCTGACACAGTTCGCCATTCTGATCAAGCAGGACAACGCATGTGCCGTCCTTGGCCCGTTTGCCCGGTTTAAGCATGGCCTTCCAGTTTGCGCCTTTGCTTCCCGGAATAAGTTCGATTTGCAGCGCTTCAAATTTAGCTCCGTCCGGTCTTCCCTCTTTGCGTCCATACAGGCGGCATGCCATAACTTTGGTATCATTGCATATCATGGCGTCGCCTGGGGATAGGAAATCCTTTATCGCGGGGAACGGCAGGATTCTGGTTTCGCCGGATATATGATCAAGCACCATCATTCTGGAGCCGTCGCGGCGGTCGGCCGGATATTGAGCGATCAACTCTTCCGGCAGAATATAGTCAAAGAGTTCGGTAGAAAGCCCCATAATATTACTCACTGCTTTCGTGCGTTATTCTGCATCTGTTCTCTGGCGCGGCGCAGCCGTTCCATTTCGTGTGGTTCGAGGCTGTTGATGCCGGTGCGTGAGATTTTATCGAGCAGGGCGTCAAGTTCGCGTTGAGATACGGGGCCTTCGCTGGCGTTGCGTGGCGGCGGTTCGGGATTACGGCGGTATTCGTTGCGTGAATATGCGGAGTTCGAGTTAAGTTTCTGACCTCCACCGGAGATAAAGCGCAGTGGATCCCATGGGATGGTCCGTCCGAAGATGAATTTCAGATAGACATAAGCGCCGATGAATCCGCCCAGGTGTGCGAGGTGTGCGATATTATTGACGCCCAGCCGTCCCAGTTCGCTGAAGATCTCGATCATGGCGTAAACGATGATCAAGGTAGTCACTTTAACCGGGGTTGGGAAAAAGAGCATCATGAATCTCACCTGGGGGGTGAGCATTGCCACGGCGAGCATTACTCCGAAGACCGCACCGGATGCTCCGAGGAGGAACGCCGGCTGTGGGGAGTTGAAATTGGCGAGCAGCCAGAGCAGATTTCCGGTCAATCCGCTGATAAGGTACAGAGCCATAAAGCGGTTGCCGCCCAGGATGGGAGCAACGATGGAGCCGAATATATAGAGAGCCCACATATTGAAGAAGATATGAGAGAAGCTGCCGTGCATGAACATGGCAGTAACGAGCTGATATATCTGTCCTGATTTGAGTCCGTGAATTGAGAGCGCCAAACTGGCGGTCAACTCCTGTGATGGCATCAGATACATTATGATATTGGCGATAATCAGTCCTAAAAGGACCTTTCTGCCGGATTCAAAATCTCTGGCGTTGGGCTGTCTCATATATTGTCGGTCGTTGAGCATCTATATTTCCTTATGGTTGTCTTGAGGATGCGCCGAGTTTGAATGCGGCGAAGTTCACCTCGTGGATTTTCTCCGGCAGTTCGGATGCGATAGCGCGCATCCATACCTCTTCCGGGATATTGAAATAGGTGGACAATCGTCCCAGGAGGGCGATATTGAGGGCTTTTTTATTGGAGAGAGAGCTCCAGTCGAAATCGTCCGGAGTAATGAGGACTCCGCCCTCTTTAAGTTTTGCCAGATTCACTTCAATCTGGGTCATATCGGTAACGACGAGGTAATCGCTTTCGCCGTCCGGGATCATC
This sequence comes from uncultured Victivallaceae bacterium, assembly GCA_944392655.1. GTDB lineage: Bacteria > Verrucomicrobiota > Lentisphaeria > Victivallales > Victivallaceae > CALXXL01. The sequence goes on along the minus strand of CALXXL010000002.1, from coordinate 31,242 downwards.
GGGCTGGCGACGGCTTCGCCGAAGCGCACTTCGCTGGAGACGGAACCTCCGCGCTGACTCATGCCGTGGACTTCGCTTTTCTTTACGTCATATCCCTGAGTGAACAGGGCGGCTGCGAGAACGTCGGTAGCGGTAAGGACGCCCTGACCGCCGAGACCGGCAAAAGTTATATTAACAGTAGCACACATGATACGTATTTCCTTATTTAGCGTTTTCGTAGGATTTGATTTTGACCATGGCAAGCACGCACGGCCGTCTGGCGATAATAACGGTGAGGTCGTTGGATGCGAGCCGTTTTTTGAGGAGTTCGCGGAACTTCTCATTTTCGAGGGTGGTATCGATAACGTCGACGTTGTCCACGCCCATAGCTTTTACCACATCTTCAATCACCAGTTTTCCCGGAGCCGGAGTATGGTCGAGTTTGCGTCCGGTGCCGGGATTTTCCTGCATACCGGTCATAGCGGTGGTGGAGTTATCGAGGATAATGACCACATGCCCGGTAGCGGGACGGTTGTAAACCATTTCGACGATGCCGTTGACTCCGGTGTGCCAGAATGTGCTGTCGCCGATAACGCTGACTACTTTTCTGGCCTCATTTTCGGGCAGGGTATGGCGCATACCGAGAGCAACGGTAATGCTTGCGCCCATACATACGCAGCTGTCGATGGCGCTGAAAGGCGGCAGAACGCCCAGGGTATAGCAGCCGATATCCCCGGAGACGATGCAGCCGAGGTCGCGCAGAGCTTCAAAGCTCTTGCGGTGGGGGCATCCGGGGCAGAGTTCCGGCGGTTTGCCAGGCGCAGGAGCCGGTTCCGGGGTGGTATCTCCGGCGAGCATCCGGCGTACTCTGGCCACATTGAGTTCTCCGAAGCGGTAGATTTCCGGACGTTTTTCGACCTTTATACCGTTAGCGAGGCAGTATTCTTCGAGAACGGGGTCGCCTTCTTCGACGACGTAGCACTTATCGAATCTTGCGGCGAATTCGCGCATTTTATCGATGGGCGGCGGATAGCTCATAACGGTCTGGAAGACTGCGGCATCCGGAGCGGCTTCGATAGCGTGCATAACGCTGATGCCGTTGGCGATGATGCCGAAAGAGGCATTATCGCGTTCTTTAACTTCGGCCAGAGCGTTGGATATTTCGGAGAGTTTATGGAGCTGGCTGCGCAGTCTGCGGTGTGCTTTTCTGGCGAAAGCCGGAATCATAACCTGTTCCTGAACGTTTTTGGTAAACGAAGCCGCCGGTTTATCCTTTCTGGCATCCGGGCGGATCACGACGCCTTTGGAGTGGCATACTCTGGTAGTGACGCGGAGAATAACCGGCATATGGAACTCTCTGGAGAGTTCAAAAGCCTTGACAGTAAGGTCGTAAGCCTGTTGAGAGCTGGCCGGTTCAAGCATCATGATGCCTGCGGCGGCGGCATATCTGCGGTTATCCTGTTCGTTCTGGCTGGATGCCATACCTGGGTCGTCGGCGGACACGATTACGAGCCCTCCGGGGATAGTGATATAAGCGAGGGTAAAGAGTGGGTCTGCGGCCACGTTGAGGCCGACGTGTTTCATAGTAACAATGGCGTTGCCTTTCGCGAAAGCGACGCCTGCGCCGACTTCGAGGGCGGTTTTTTCGTTAGGGGCCCATTCAGCGTCTCCGCCGTGTTTGGAAACGTTGTCGAGTATCTCCGAAGATGGAGTGCCGGGGTATCCTACGCCGAGGGTGAGCCCCGCGTCCAGTGCGGCCATGGCGATAGCCTCGTTACCGCTGAGAAAGAATTTGTTCATGACTGTTATATCTCCTGAAAAAATTATAAAATTTACTTTTTTATGGTATCGAAGCACTGTTTAAAGTGCTCTGGAGTCTCCGGTCTGGTGATCAAACTTACGACTATCAGAATAATTGCCGACAGCGGCAGAGAATAAACGATGGAGTCGACGAACGGCCACACGCCGTTGGAGATCAGTTCCGTTCTGCCGAAAACCGCCTGACATATACCGAGTGAAGCCGATTCGCTGCGGTGGAGGAAAGCCAGGCAGAACATGCTTATGATGGCGCCTGAGATCATGCTTGCCCATACGCCTTTTCTGGTCGTTCTTTTCCAGTATATAGCGGCGGTGTATGCCGGCAGGAAACTTGCGGCGCACACGCCGAAGAATATGGCGGTAGCGCGGGCGATAAAACTGCCGGGGAGGACGAAAGCGAGGATAACGCTGGCGATTATAGCGGCGAGTATGCCCAATTTAGTCATGGTAACGGTATTGATTTTAACGCCCATATTGCCGAAAAAGTCGTGTCCGATGGATGTTCCGGTAACGTGGAGCAGTGCGCTCAATGTGGACATAGCGGCGGATAGGAGTGTGATTGTAAAGACATACGCGAACCATTGCGGCAGTGCTTTGGTGATGAATACCGGTATGATGAGGTCGTGGTTGCCGCCGACAGCGTCTACGGCGATTTTGCCTTCGTGTTCAAAGAACCATACGTTGGAGAGTGCGCCGACAACGTATGCGCCGCCTGCGGTAAGCAGAATAAATAGAGCGCCGATGCAGATGGCCTTATTGAGTTCGGTATCGTTTTTAACGGTCATGAACCGCACGGCGAGTTGGGGTTGAGCGAGAGCGCCGATACCCACGCCGAGCATGAGGCTGGAGACAAGGGTCCACCACCATGGTGAGTTGAATACCGGCATTCTTGTCCACCCCTGATGTCCCAGAGCCTGCATATCGGCCGGAACCAGCTGTGCCATATCGGTAAGCTGTTTATGGGTATCGATAACGCTGCCGGTGGAGCTGTATGTAAGGACGAGCAGTGCGAGCATTCCGACAACCATAACGGTTCCGAGGAGTGCGTCAACATACATCATGCCGCGGAGTCCGCCCATGATGACATAAACGGTGATAATAGCGGCGAAGATTATAAGTGCGGACGAGTATGATATACCGAGCACCTCTTCCATAACGCGGGCTCCGCCGATCAACACGGCGCTGGTGTATACTGGCATAAAGATGAAGATGATTGCGGCGATAAAGACGGTGATTTTAGTGGAAGAGAATCTTTTGCCCATAAATTCGGGGAATGTATGAGCGTTGAGACTCTGTCCGATGGCTCTGGTGCGTCTGCCGTAATATCTGAACCCGATAAATATACCGAAGAGGATATTCATAAAAGCGAGCCACAGGATGCCCATTCCGTATCTTCCGGCCACGCCGCCGAATCCGATGATAGCGGATGTGCTGATAAAAGCGGATCCGTAGCTCATGGCCATGATAAAGGGGTGGATAGAGCTTCCGGCGAGGAGATAATCTTTGGCGTCTCTGGTTTTTTTATAGCCGAGATAGCTTAAGAAAGCGATAATTCCGAGGAACGCAGCGATAAGAACGATCATCAAAGCGGTATTGGTTTCGGGGGACATATAGCTTATTCTCCCTTGGATTTTCTGGTGGATATCCATGCGAAGATCACGCAGAACGCGGCGCCGATGATATTGAGATAAAAAGCGGCGGCCACGCTCCAGTCGCCGAGCCCGAGCATTATAGAATCAGCACCCATATAATCCACCCTGTAAAAATAAGATTTGATAAAGATATAATAACGTCATAAAATTTAAGTAATATAGCACTGAAAGCTGATATTTCAATATTGTCTTTGCGGTTGCGAGGGAGATAAAGAGAAGGAGAGCGGCGGTTTTTATTTATAACCGTCCGCTCTCCGTTGCAGTTGTTTTTATTAGGTAAGGCAGGAATCAGATCTCTTCCGGATTTTTCTTGCTGATGGCCACGCGACCGGAGCGTGCCATTTCGAGGATGCCGAAATCTTTAACGAGCATCATAAAGTAGTCGATTTTATCGGATCGTCCGGAGATCTCAATTCCGAGCTGGTGTTTATCGACATAAATGACCTTGCCTTCGAAGATTTCCGCGAACTGGATAATCTGAGCCTGGGCGGTTGCATCAGGAACGCTGATTTTAAAAAGCGCCATTTCCCGTTCGATAAAACCTCCTCCTGAGAGGTTGACTACCTTTTTAACGTCTACGAGTTTGCGCAGCTGTTTTTCGATCTGTTCCATAATTGCTTCGTCGCCGGAAGTAACGATAGTCATCTGGGAGACGGAAGGGTCGAAAGTCGGGTTGACGGTAAGAGAAGAGATATTGTAACCCCGTCCGCTGAAGAGTCCTGCGACTCTGGCGAGGACGCCGAATTTATTGGCTACGAGAACCGATATTGTGTGAGTTGATTTGGTCATAATTTAAAAACTCCTGAAAAGCCTGTTAATTGCCTATTAAATATGCCTTTTAAGTGATGATTTTGCAAGTGCCGGATGTGATATATTGTAAAAAATAGGCATGAAATAAAAAAAACGGCGAAAAAATGGCATGAAAAGGGAAAAATGATTTGCATTTTGCGATAATTGGGGCATTTTTTAGCCTCTGTCCAAAAATGTTTTTTTGGTATTGTGCGACATATTGTTGGATTATTTGTAAAATATAGGGGAAACAGTAGTTATGAGCATAGATCCGCTGGAGTATTATCGTCCTGAGGAGTGGGGAAAATTCATTGCGTTTGCTGCGAAGCACGAGACTCCTTTTCTGATGGTGAATCTGGACATAGTGCGGAAGAATTTTGAAGAGCTGCGGGAGCTGTTTCCGTTTGCGAAGATCTACTATGCGGTTAAGGCGAATCCTGCGGTGGAGGTATTGGAGCTGCTGCGTGATCTTGGCAGTTGTTTTGATGTAGCGTCGGTGTATGAGCTGGACAAACTTCTGTCGATCGGGGTATCGCCGGACAGGATGAGTTACGGTAACACGATCAAGAAGAGTCGTGACATTGCCTATTTTTATGAAAAAGGCGTGCGGATGTATGTGAATGACAATATAGATGATTTGCGTAACATTGCGCGTGAAGCGCCCGGCAGCAAGGTATTTTTCCGGATATTGACGGAGGGTGCGGAGACGGCGGACTGGCCGTTATCGCGCAAATTCGGCTGTCATCCGGACATGGTGTACGAGTTGATCGGGGAGGCGAAGCGTCTTGGTCTGGAGCCTTATGGGGCGAGTTTCCATGTTGGCAGTCAGCAGCGTGACATCGGCGCGTGGGACTCTGCGATTGCGAAGATGCGCTATCTGTTTGACGGAGCGGAAGAGCAGGGAGTCAAGCTGAAGATGATCAATATGGGTGGCGGTTTTCCGGCGAATTACATCAGCAAGACGAGTCCGCGTGAATTGTATGCGTCAGAGATTACGCGTTACTTATCGGAGGACTTTGGGGATGAGCATCCGGAGATCATATTAGAACCGGGGCGTTCGTTGGTAGCGGAAGCGGGGGTAATGGTTACGGAAGTGGTGATGGTATCGCAGAAGTCGTTCCACAGTCTGGACAAGTGGGTATATATAGATGCGGGCAAGTTCAATGGTCTGATTGAAACGTGGGATGAAGCGTTGCGTTATCCGATCTACTGTGACCGTATAGGTGAGGATTCGGAGGATTTCATCATTGCGGGGCCGACGTGTGACAGTCAGGACATTATGTATGAATACTTCCGCAATCCGCTTCCGATGAACATCCGTGCTGGAGACCGTCTTTTCTGGCTGACCACTGGGGCGTACACGAGCAGTTACTGTTCGGTGGATTTCAATGGATTCCCGCCGTTAAAGACCTACATAATCAAGTAGTATATGTGCTGAAAAAAAGGGACGGTTGAATTAACCGTCCCTTTTTTTATTCCGTTTTATTTCCGTTTAAGCAATACTCTTTTGCCTTTACTATAACGCCGGGTATCAGGCTCAGAACTGCGGCAATGCAAATAGTGCATACCGCGGCTTCAGTTATCATTTTTTCCGGGTTGTTGAATATTTTCTCGAGCGTGGATCCTTCGGCGAAAATAACCAGCATAAACCGGATTAAAACATCCGCCAGGGCGAAAACGATCAGTATAATTCCGCCGTTAACCTCTCTTCCGTTGCGGCACATAAACGCCTTTATATGCAGTGCCAGCGTTATGTATATTATTGGAAAGATAATTCCGTACATAAAACGTTCTTCCGTTGCAATAATGCTGCTGAGTATCATTGCCGCAATGGCGAGTATTGCCGTCGGGTATGCGTTGTTCAGGAAGATGAATTTGATAATTCTGCCGAAAACGTTATGTGGTCTTTCATTAAGCATCCGGTGAGAGATTTTCACTGGTGATATTATACATATACATGGCATAACAAAGATTCCCATAGCTACGATAACCCAGTTAATTGAATCATTGTTGTAAGGAGTTATATATACTCCCGCCAGCATAATAAGGACAATGATTTTTGTAATGGCGAATCGGTTTTTGGTTGGTGCGCTGAGGTTATCCATAGTGAGGGCGAATCCTATGGTGATATATGCAATCATCCCTATCAATGTTATAATATTCTCTGCCTGGAAAATATCGCGGAAAACATACGACATATTTTCTATAATGCCCACCGTAAGAGTGACAGCAAATATTGAGATAAAAGCGAGTGGAATAGCGTCGGCTATTTTTCTTCTTGGAGTGGAGCATATAAACAGCGCCGATGCGGAGAAAAGCATAGCGTAGATAATTATTTTAATAATAAAAATCATCACATCCAGGAGAGAAACTCCGTTCATGAAGTAGCATGCGGTGGCGAACGGCAGAGATAGTGCGATGGTAAAAATGGCGAAGCACAGGATAGACATATACTTGCCCAGAACGATTTTAAAAGGTGTCATGGGGGTATTGAACATAAGTTCATTGTTTCCTCTGCGTTCCTGATTTATTCTGCCCGCGTGAACAACAGTTATGAAAATGACAATAAGGATATCTCCTGTTGTAACGAAGTTGAATGCAGTTGCTCCGGAAACTTTTTCGCTAATAGCGCCCAGAGCCATAATAAGCAGTAAAACCAGTGCTCCGACCACGTAGTATCCGATTCTGGTCAGAGTCTGTCTGGTCTCTTTTACGAGTATGGGGTTCAGTTGATCATTAATTTCGGAAAAGAAGTTATTCATTATTGCACCTCGCCGGTGGTTACGTTCATAAATACATCTTCAAGGCTGGTTTCGAGAGGATTGAACGAAGTTATGCTGCATCCGGCGCCGATCATGCTTTGAAGTATGCTGGCCGCCGCCTCCTGACTATGGTCGTATGTTTCAATGACAACGCATTTATTTCCGGTCTGTTTTACTCCGGATATCAGTGGGATTGCTTTAGCAGCGGCGATAATGCCGTCCATATCTCCGAGGAATTTGACCTCAAATTTTACAGTTTGATCCTGCCGGTCAATCAATTGTGAAACCTTTCCTGAAGAGAGCAATCTTCCTTTTTCGATAATTACGGCGCAGTCGCATATTTCGTCGAGGTCGGAAAGGATGTGTGAACTCAGGAAAATGCCTTTGCCTTCTGCGGCGAGGGTTTTAATCATTTCCCGCAGTTCGATTCTGGCCTGCGGGTCGAGTCCTGCGGCGGGTTCATCCATGATCATGATTTCGGGGTCATGGATAAGGGCGCGGGCGAGGCAGACGCGTTGTTTCATGCCTTTTGAAAGGCTGTGAAGCTGCTTATCGCGCATGGTTCCGAGTCCGGTAAACTCTTCGATATATTTTATTCTTGTGGCTCTGTCAGCTGCTTTTATATCGTAACATCTTCCGAAGAAGTCCAGATACTCCCATACGGTGATAGATTTTACAGTTGGGAGGTGGTCTGGCATGTAACCGATAATGCGGCTGACCTTTTCCGGATAGTCTACGGCGGAAATGCCGTCATATAAAACGTCTCCTGAATCAGGTGAATCGATTGCGGCCATAATATTTATAGTGGTGGTTTTGCCGGATCCGTTGGGACCGACGAATCCGCATATATCGCCCGAGTTGAAAGAGAACGAGAGGTTGTCTACGGCGACGAGTTTATCGAATACACGGCGCAGATTTTTAACTTTTACTTCCATAATTCACCTCCCGGGGAAGATTTGAGGCCGAAAACGATATGTATCTGTTCAATATCCGCATACTTGTCTTTGACTGGCGGTTGAACAAAAGGTTCCTTAATAATTGCGATATAATCTCCTTTTTCGAGAACTTTGTATTCCAGATATTTATCCCGGTTGTCAAAATTAATCTTCATAAATCCCGTGTCATACAGCGTTGTAAGTTCAGCGGTTTCGCCGGCAGGGATAGTATTGTTGCTGTAAACGATATTTCCGTTGGCGGTTTTGACATACAGTTGTGCAATATCGTATCCCAGGTTGTTTTTCACCACGGCCTTATTATTTTCGAGTGATATAATATCGAGTTTTGCGGGTTGTTCATTTATATTCATGTAATTAACCGTGACAGCTATTCTCGGGGATATGGCATCTTTTATAACCACCTGCTGGTCGTTGTAATATATAGCTGCTCGGGAGTTTGGGGATGGAATAATTACATCCCGTATAACAGATTTTGGAGGCAGGTATATATTTTTTTCGATCGGCATGGGGTGTAAGATGCGCATTTCGCTGTATGTAACGGCTTTATTTCTGCTTTCGTCGATAACGGAGTATGTGGCGAATTTAACTTTCTGCCGTATGCCGTCAGAGCATATAGCTATAACGGCGATAATTCCGGAAAATATTATTGACACAACCGGCACTGCGATGAAAATAAGATGTTTTCTTTTGCGGTACATGATTACAGTTGCCGGCCCTGCGCATATAGTAAACAGGATAAGAACTATAGCCACATTATTCAGAATATCCTCATTATTTCTGCTTGCTCTCAGTCTGAGCATGCCGGTTTCGTCATGGTCATAAAAGTTCTTCTTTCCGGAGGTAAAATCCGGTATTTCGCCGAAGCCGTATGCTTTCACCGCTTTGGTTTTGTCGGAGGTCAATTTTCCACCGGTCATAGCGTAATCGAGCAATGCTTCACGGAGATTTTCCGGGACGACCTGATCTTCCGGCAGAACAATTGTATCGGCATTTTTTAAAATATTGATATCATCCGGCCACATAGATACCGGCATCCGCCACATATTGCTGTCGCTGGAGTTTAAATTTGCCGTCAGGGTGGTACTGTTGAAATTGTTATCATAATAGGTGGGGAAATGGTAAGAATCACCGTTGACTTTCACATATACGGTAAAAATGCCATTTTCGAATAGTTCCTTCGGGATCAGGATATGCTTTTTTTCTCCTGGTTGCAGGGTGAATCCCGGGAAATACGCTGATATTGGGTCTCTGCTGTGATAATATAGTGGTGACTCGATATAAAATTCCACCTGATGAGAGTGGTTTGAGGAGAGATTTTCAAATGCTAGTGCGGATGAGGTAAAGATGGACGAGCTGTCCGGTCCATAAATTTTAATATCCTGGAACACGAACTCTTCAGCGTATACCGCGAATGCGCACATTGCGATAACCGCCGCCGCCAGCCACCTGAGACGCCTCATAATCACCTCCCGGTTGTTTGAGGTTGTAAAAATTTACGATATATTTAAATTATGAAAATTCGTAAAAATTATTTTGCCCGGTAGAAATCGGCATAAATTATCCGGTTGTATACTCCGGAGGTATTGATGCCCGACTTGCCGGATTCTGCCTGCCGGCTTGGTACGCCGAAGCGCGAAAGGTCGGCGCTGCCGTATCCTCCGGCGAAATCGCGTTCCATGGGTGCCCACGAGTCTCCTGCTGCTCCGTCGTTGGCCCAAATCATATATGAATCCTCGGCCTGGATCCGGTTGGTTCTGGCCGGCACCACCTGGTAGTCGGTGATGACGACTACGCCTGCGCCGACTTCTGCTGCTTTTTTCGACAGAGCCTGAACGAGCTGTTCGCGGTCGTTGTGTTCTTTGCCTTCAACGACGGCCTTGCCGATCATCTGCCATTCTCCGGCGTTGGGAGCGGTTTCAGCGATGACAGGTGTATTGGAGTCGGCGGGGAAAGTTTCGCCCTGATAGGAGGTGGAGATGCCGGAGCATCCGCAAAGCAGGAGCGCCAAAGTGGCGGAGAAAAGATATTTCATAGTAAAGAAGATCCTGTTACAAAATTAAAAAGTGGTTTACGATATAGAAATATAGGACAAAAATCCGCATACGTCAAGGGTGACAGTAGCAAAAAACAGTTATAATTCTATTTTTTCGGCGATAACGCTTTGTGGGATTATCTCTTCGCGCATTTTTGCTGTGCCGAGATTTTTAAAGAAGAACCACAGGAATGGGATACAGCTTAAAAAAGCGAGGGTATCGGAACATGTCTGAGTGAACTGAATACCTTTGAGTCCGAAGTAATATGGCAGGATAAAGACCAGCGGCAGGAAATATATTCCCTGTCTGGTTGCGGAGATAAAGGTTGCCTGAACCGCCTTGCCGATGGATTGGAAGAGCATATTGCTTATAACGATGAGCGGCTGGAGCGGCAGGACGAGGCACTGTGCGCGGAAAGCGGTTGCGCCTATTTCTATGACGTGCGGATCGTCAACACGGAAGATTCCGACGATTTCCGGGGCCCAGTAAAATCCGGCGACTGCGGCGATGGTCAGGAATACGGTTCCCACTCCGGCGGTAAAGCGGAAAGCCTCTTTAACGCGGTGATATTTTTTTGCGCCGTAGTTGTATCCTGCGACGGGTTGAAATCCCTGTCCGAATCCGATCAATGCGGAGAGTACGAACATAAATATGCGGTTGACGATGGACATGGCGGCGACTGCGGCGTCGCCGTAGAAAGCGGCGCCGTGATTAAGTGCCACGGTGGAGGTGGCGGCGAGTCCCTGGCGGCAGAATGACGAGAATCCCACTTTGACAATAGTGAGATATACGTTGATATTTCCGGATATGCTGCGGAATGAGAGTTTAGTGATGCTTTTTCCGGAGAGGAAGAAATAGAGGAGAATAGCGAAGCTGACGCACTGGCTGATCAGCGTTGCGATTGCGGCGCCGGATATACCGAGATTGAGTTTAAAAATGAAGATGGGGTCGAGTGCGATATTGAGTATGCCGCCGAATCCGAGGCCGATGGTGGAGAGTACGGCTCTGCCCTCGGAACGCAATGTCACATTAAGAACGATGGATGCGCACATAACTGCGGTTCCGATAAAGATATATTTTGCGTAGTCAGCGGCGAAAGGTTTGATAGTTGGTGTTGCGCCCAGGAGTTCCATAAGCGGGTCGGTAAAAGTCAGCCCCACTGTGCTCAGCGCCAGTCCGAAGATTATTGCCATAGCCATGGCGCTGGATGCGAAGCAGTTGGCTTCGTCGCGGTTGCGTCTTCCCAGGGCGCGTGACACCTGGCTGCCGCATCCTATGCCGACCATAAATCCGAGAGCCTGAATAATAGCCATCACGGAGAATACGATTCCCACGGCTCCGGCGGCGCTGGTACCGAGTTTGGCAACGAAATATGTATCTGCCATATTATACACGGCGGAGATGAGCATAGTGAATATGGTGGGTACAGCCAGGGAGACCACCAGAGGTGCTACTGGTGATTCGGTCATGCGGATAAACTGTTTAACTTCGGAATCGTGACTGCTCATAATGCGTCTTCAACGTCATTGCCGGTAAGGTTGCGGTACATGCGGTTAAGGAAGTTGCGGAAAGCGGCCTGTTCCTCTTCGGAGAATCCTCTCATGGATATGGCGTTGACGGAGTTATATCGCGGCAGGATTTCGTTATATACGAGTTCTTCTCCGGCGAGGGTCAGTTTAACGGTCAGGGCGCGCCGGTCGTCGGCAGGGGCGGTGCGTACGATCAGCCGTTTTTTCTCGAGGTTGTCGAGCATTCTTGAAATGGTTGGCGGTTCGATATCGCACGCGGCGGCGAGATCTTTCTGGAGGCACTCCTGATGAACCGCGAGGAAGGAGAGCACTTTGGGCTGTCCCGGGGAGAGTCCGATAGCTGCCATCAGCGGGCGTATATGATTTTTCTGAGCGTGAAAAGCCTTTAGAATAAGCAGATTAAACGGCATCATGATAATAGATCCTTTATTCTGATAAAAGATTGCTTGCTTATAATTATCAAGCTAACTATATCATGAAAGCGATAAAAATCAACAGTTATTGAGGTAAAAAGCGTCAAAAAATCATTTAAGATACGGTTTTAGGTATTGCCCGGTATATGATTTGGGATTTTTTGCGATCTCTTCGGGTGTACCGGCTGCTACGAGGGTACCTCCTCCGGCGCCGCCGTCGGGGCCGAGGTCGATGATATGGTCGGCGCTCTTGATAACGTCGAGGTTGTGTTCGATAACGAGGACGGTATTTCCGAGGTCGCGCAGTTTGAACAGTACCTTGAGCAGCTGTTCGATATCGGCCATATGGAGTCCTGTTGTCGGCTCGTCGAGGATATATATGGTATGACCTCTGGGAATTCGTGCGAGTTCGGCGGCGAGTTTAACGCGCTGGGCCTCGCCGCCAGAGAGGGTGGTGGCGCTCTGTCCGAGTTTAACGTATCCGAGGCCGACCTCTTCGAGCATTTTGAGTTTTCTGGCGAGAGGCGGTACGCGGTCGAAGACCTGTATCGCTTCGGAGATGGTCAAATCGAGGACGTCGGCGATATTGAGTTTTTTGTACTTGATGCTCAGGGTTTCGGAGTTGAACCGTTTTCCGTTGCATGCGGAACATTCGACATATACGTCGGAGAGGAACTGCATTTCGATTTTCTTGATGCCGTCGCCCTTGCACTCTTCGCAGCGTCCGCCTTTTACGTTGAAGCTGAATCTTCCGGGTTTATATCCCCGCACTTTGGATTCCGGCAGGGCGGCGAAGAGGTTGCGTATAATGCCGAAAGCGTCGGTATATGTGGCTGGGTTGGATCGCGGGGTGCGTCCGATAGGTGTCTGATCGATAACGATAGCCTTGTCGACGAATTCCAGTCCGGTTATTTCGCGGTATTTTCCCGGTGGAGCATCATTTACGCCCTGTTTCTGATTGAGAGCGCGCACGAGTATTTCGTTGACGAGTGAACTTTTGCCGGAGCCGGATACTCCGGTAACGCATGTAAAAGTACCCAGTGGAATTTCGACGTCGATATTTTTCAAATTATGGTGAGCTGCGCCTCTGATGACAATTTTTCTGCCGTTGCCGGGCAGTCTTGTTTCGGGCAGCTCGATTTTTCTTTTGCCGGAGAGGAATGCACCGGTGAGAGAATTGGGATTTTCTGCGACCTCCTGCGGGGTGCCGGCGGCGACGAGTTCACCGCCGTGCTGACCGGCTCCCGGGCCTAAGTCGAGGAGGTAGTCGGCGCTCATCATGGTATCTACGTCGTGTTCGACGACGACCACAGTATTTCCGATATCGCGCAGTTCTTTAAGAGTGGCGAGCAACCGGTCATTATCTTTCTGATGCAGTCCGATGCTGGGTTCGTCGAGGATGTATAGGACTCCGGCGAGTGCGCTGCCGAGCTGGGTGGCGAGGCGTATGCGTTGAGCTTCGCCGCCTGAGAGGGTTCCCGAGCTCCGGCTCAAATTCAGGTATTGCAGGCCGACGTCGTTAAGGAATTTGAGTCTTGAGCGGATCTCCTGCAACACTTCTCCTGCGATCTGCTGCTGTTCCCGGTTGAGTTTGAGTTTATCGACGAACTTTATCGCGTCGGCAACGCTCAAATCGTTGAATTGTGCCAGATTGAGTTTGCCCACGGTAACAGCCAGTGATACATTGTTGAGGCGGTTGCCGTGACATGCCGGACATATTTTGGGGCTGAGCAGCTGCTGAAGGCGTTCGCGTACTGCTTCGGCCTCGGTCTCCTCGTAGCGTTTTTTCAGCAGGGCGAGTATGCCCTCGAACGGTTTTGACCAGTGAAATTTTTTCCGGTGGATATAGTAGTCGAACTCCAGCGGAGTTGTTCCCGAGCCATACAATATGAGCTGCTGTATATTTTTCGGCAGTTCCCGCCACGGTTTGGTGAGCATATCGGGAGCCTGATACTGTTCGGCGAGTTTGCGCAGGAGCATATTATAATACATAATAAGATGGCGTGGACCGCGCCGTATAGCTGGGATTGCGCCGTTTTTTACAGAGAGCGACTGATCGGGTATGACCTTGTCCGGATCCATATCCATCTGCACGCCGAGTCCGTTGCATACGGGGCATGCGCCGTAGGGGCTGTTGAAAGAGAAGTCTCGCGGTAGGAGTTTGCCGAAGCTCAAATTGCATTTTGTGCATGCCAGGTGTTCGCTGTACTGGATTTCGTCGAAGGTTCCGGAATCGGGATTTTCGACCATCAATGTGAGAACGCCTTCGCCCTGATGCAGGGCGGTCTCCACGGAGTCGCTCAGCCGCACTGAATCGAGGTGTCCGGAAGAGAGCCGGTCGATAACGGCGTCGATGGAGTGGCGTTTATTTTTTTCGAGTTTTGGTATATCGCCGTCGAGGTCGATAATTTTGCCGTCTATTCTGGCCCGTACGAATCCGTCCTGGCGGATTTTATCGATGGTATCGCGGTGTTCACCTTTTGCGCCGGCGGCGACAGGGGCGAGGATCATCAATCTTCTGCCTTCCGGGATAGCGGCGATCTGCTCACATATTTTCTGGGCGGACTGTGGAGTGAGTTCGCGTCCGCATTCGGGGCAGTGTGGGGTGCCTGCGTGGGCGTACAGCAGTCGCAGATAGTCATAAATTTCGGTAACGGTAGCGACGGTGGAACGTGGAGAAGATCCGGCGGAGCGCTGTTCGATAGCGATTGCCGGGGAGAGTCCTTCGATATGCCTTACTTTAGGTTTCTGCATGCGGTCGAGGAACATACGTGCATAAGCGGACAGGCTCTCGACATATCTGCGCTGACCTTCGGCGTAGAGGGTATCGAAAGCGAGGGAAGACTTGCCGGAGCCGCTCAATCCGGTAATAACCACGAGTTTATTGCGTGGTATAGTAACGTCGATATTTTTGAGATTGTGCTGGGCAGCGCCTTTTATAACGATGTCATTAATCACGATATACCCTCCTCCGGAAAAACATTATTATATAATATAGCGTAAATGGGATAGTATTGCCATAAAAAGACAAAAAAAATTCTGAAAGAGCCATTGCCGGCTTGAAAAAGCCTTTTGAGTGTTTAATTTAAACACAAATGGGCTTGAAGGGTGAAAAATCAAGGGAGATATTGATGAAAAAACTGTTTATTATGCTGGCTGCGGTATTATGCTGCGGGGTTATGGTGTCCGGAATGGAACTTCCATTGATACCGTTGCCGCAGAAGGTGGAGTTTACGGATGGTGGTAAGCCGGTGTCCGTGGATTTATCCAGGGTGGATAAGTCGGTGAAAGAGCTTGGTCTTCCGGCTGAAGGCTATCGTCTCATTGTAAGTTCTGACGGGGTGGAATTGACCGGTCAGGATGATGCCGGTCTGCTTTACGGGGAGACCACGCTGGGGATATTGAATGCGGCCTATGGCGGTAAAATTCCGTCGATGGAGCTGGAGGATTATCCTCTGGTTGGTTATCGTGGGCTGATGGTTGATGTAGCGCGCCATTACATTCCGTTTGCGGATCTCAAGAAATTTGTAGAGCTGATGTCGCGTTATAAATATAATGTTATGCATCTGCATTTGACTGACGACCAGGGGTGGCGGATGGAGATTTCTTCTTATCCGCGTCTTACGGAAGTCGGTTCCGGCGGCAACGGTTTTTACACAAAAGAGGAGCTCAAAGAGCTGGTAAAATTTGCTGCGGAACGGAACATAACGATAATTCCGGAGCTTGAACTTCCGGGGCACTCCATGGCGGCTCTGACCTCCTATCCTGAGTTTGGCTGTACCGGTGGGCCGTACAAACTTCTGGAGGGTGCCGGAATTTCGGAGGACATTCTCTGCGGCGGCAATCCGGAGGTCATGAATTACATAGATGCGGTGATTGGGGAAATGGCGGAGATATTTCCGGCGGAATATGTACATATAGGCGGTGATGAGTGTCCGCTCGGCCGCTGGACTAAGTGCCCGAAGTGCCTTGCGCGGATAGCGGAACTTGGATTGTCGGACGTAGTTGAGCTTGAGCGTTATTTTATCCGGGAAGTTGCGGAGATAGCGTCGCGTCACGGCAAAAAGATTATAGGCTGGGACGAATTGCTGAATTGCGGTGTTCCGGAGAGTTCGGTAGTCATGTCCTGGCGTGGCAACTACGGAGCGCTGACGGCGGCGGAGCTTGGCCGCCGGACGATTTCGACGAGTTATTCGCATCTTTATTTTGACTATGCGCAGGGCAAGACGAAAGAGGAGTATGCTCCTGGAGCCAGCTGTATAAGTACGCGGCGTGTTTACTCTTATGATCCCACGCTGGACCGTCCCGGTCTTTTGGATTATGCGCTTTTGGGGGCGCAGGGCAATCTGTGGTCGGAAGGGATCTGGAGTGGTCGTATGCTGGAATACAAAGCGACGCCGCGTCTTCTTGCGTTGTCGGAAGCGCTGTGGAACATGGACAGCCGCGATTACGACTCGTTCATGCGCCGTCTGGCTGGGGAATTTGTCTTTTTGCGCGACTGGGGGATAATGGCGCGCTACACGCCGATTGAGCTGCCACAGATATACTATTTTGATGATGAATTTGTTTTGGACATTGGTGAACTTCCAGCCGGAGTGGATTTGATTTACACGCTGGATGGCAGTGATCCCCGTGAGAGTTCCACGGCGAAGAGCTACAAATCTGAGCGTCCCCGGGCGAAGAAGTCCTGCGTATTGACGATGCGTTTCAAATTTGACAAAGTAATTCCGGGGCTGACTACTGCTCCGGAGTATGGAGTCTATACCAGCAGTGAACTGAAGAAGGTCCGCTATCTTCCGGCGGTGCGAGGTCCTGAGGATCCGGTAAGCGGCTTATGGTTCCGCGTATCGTTTGCTGGTGACAAGCGGTCGTACACCTATCTGGGTGATGATTTCTATCTTGAAGAGGTTGAAAAGGTTCGTGCCGGCCGTGCTGCCAGCGGCAAAGCGGTGGGATATTTTTATGCGCCGGAGAGCGGAAACTATGAATTTTCGGTTGCCGCCGGCGGTAAAGTAAAGATACGCATAGACGGTCACAAGGTGGTTGATGCGAGTGGCAACGGGGTATATCACAGTACAGAGGGTTCGATTGGTCTGGCGTCCGGCTTTCACCGTCTGGAGGTGGATTTTGAGCTGACTCCGGCGAATGGTCATGGTGGTCGCATGCAGCTGTACAGTGCGTATGGAGTTGGTCAGCAGTATCCGTTGTCAGATGGATTTCTTTACAGTGATGCAATGCGATAATAGAATAAATTAAATGGAATAGAGCTTGAAAAATATATAAACCGGGGTTAATTATATTAGATTATTATAAAAAATAATGTTAAAGGTTGGATATGGAAAAGAAACAGTTACGTGATGTACATGTAAATATCCGCGATATGTACAACCGGGCGTTGGCTTGTGCTGATGATCCGAAGAACCGTGATTATGCGATAACGCTGTTGGCGGATGTGGTGCGTCGTGTACCGGCGCTGGTAGTGGCGCGTCAGAAGCTGCGTGAGTTGGAAATGATGAAGAAGCCGGGTTTTTTTGCGAAACTTGCGGCGTCCAGTTCCAGTAAAAAGAATCTGCCGAAGATCCGGGAAGAGATGACGCGCAGTCCGTTGCGTGCTTTGATGATGTGTGAGGATGAGCTGGCGAAGAACCTGAACAATCCGGAAGTGCTGAAGCTGATGATGGCTGCGGGTCGTGCATTGAATGCTGATTTTATAGAGATAGAAGCGCTGGAGATCTGGCTGCACTATCAGCCGAACGACCAGGAAAAGAGCCGTCGTCTGGCGGATCTGTATAAGGATGCCGGAGAAGTGATGAAGCGTGCGGAAATTCTTACAGCGCTGTCGAACCGCAATCCGAACGACTACGAGCTTCAGGCTGAAGCGAAGGCGGCGATGAATGTAATCAATGCGAAGAAAGAGGAAGAGAACGCCAAGGCGGTGCGTGAAAAGATCGCATCGGAGAAGGAGAATGTAACATTGCAGTTGTCTGATGGTACGATACACGACAGCCGTCAGGCGCGCATAATCATCAACAAGATAACCGAAGAGCTCAAGAGCAATAATTCGATGGACTTGCGCCGCAAGCTGGCCGAAGCGTACATGGTTGCGAAGGAGTACGACAATGCGATCGAGCAGCTGGAGCTGGTGGCAAAGGCGCTCGGCACGTCGGACCCTGCGCTGGACAAGGCGATAGAACAGGCTTATGTGGCGAAATTTGATGCGATAATTCAGGATCTCACGGATCGTCCGGAAGAGTATGAAAATGCGGCGCAGCAGGTGGAAGAGTTCAAAGCCCGCCGTGAAGAGTTCCGTTTCCAGCGGGCCGAGGAGCGTTTAAAGATGTATCCGAATGACTCGCAGTTGCAATATGACTATGCGGAATTGTGCTATCAGCATGGCAAGATCAACGAAGCGGTAAAATACTTTGAAGAAGCGGTGCAGAGTCAGCGTCTGCGTCTTCCGAGTCTGGTCTATCTTGGGCGTTGTTCGATCCGCTACCGTGAATATGACAAAGCGATAGAGTTTCTGAGTCAGGCGGTGAATGAGATGGTTCGTCTGGACAAGCGGAAGCTGGAAGCCTTGTATTATCTTGGCATGGCCTACGAACGTGCGGAGAAATATGCGGAAGCGGTGCAGCAGTTTGAGCAGATTGTTTCTTATAATGAGAAATACCGTGATGCGGCGGAACACCTGGCTAACTGCCGTGCCGGTCTGTAAAAAAAACGATAAAGTGTGATAAAAAGGATTGACATTTCCGGATTCGGGAATTATATTTCTGTTGTTATATAGTAATGAAATAACTTTTTATAAATACAGGGATGGCTAATAATGAGCGAAAACAATGAACTGTTTAAAGGCGTGCCAACGCCGAAGAGTGCGGCGGCGGCGTCTACGGACACGGGCAGTGTAAAGAAAGTGGAAGCGGAAGCGGATGACACCCGTACGCGTAAAACGGTAAAGCTCTCGGCGGCTGGTATGATGCCGAATCTGAACAATCCGGTGGGTCGTTTAAAGCCCGAAGATCTTGCGGTTCCGCCGCGTGAAGTACCTCCGGCTGCGGCGACAGAAAAGCCGGCGGACAGTCCTACCATCCGACTCCGTCCTCAGGCTCCGATGCCCAAGGTACCCGGTGCGGCGCCAGCTGCGGCGCCTGCGTCCACGGACACGGGCAGTGTAAAGAAGGTTGATGCGGAAGCGGATGACACCCGTACCCGCCGTACGGTAAGAATTTCGGCTGCGTCGGTTGAGCGCCGTCCTGGTGGAATGCCGATGCCGTCGGCTGGAATTCCCACACCGCCTCCTGCTGCGCCTGCCGCGTCGGAAAACAAGCCGAAATTGACGATGCCGACACCTGCGCCGAAGCCCACAATTTCTGCGCCGAAACCTGCTGCTCCTGCCCCTGCGCCTGCTGCTGCGTCAGCACCGGCTGCTCCGGCGGAAAAGCCTGCGGAAGCGGAAGCGCCTGCTGCTGAAGCTGCGGCCGGTGGTCGTCGTGGTCGCAAGAAATCCGGTGGTTTGAATCTGGTAAAGGATGAAGCGGCGAAGGCGGGTCCGTCCCGTGTAGCCAATGACATGGCGCAGATTTCGGGTAAATCGGCTGGCAGCAGTGAAGCGTCTCCGGTTTACACGGTTCTGGCGATCATAACGGTGCTGGCGTTGATAGGTACTCTGGTGCTGAGTTCGCAGTATCTGAATGTCTGGAGTCCGGAGTGGGCGGCTGGTTTTACTTTGCTGAAGTAATGCTTTAAGCGGTCTGAAGGTATTGCCTTTAGGGGCGGTATACTGGATACAGATATTTATAAAGCCGGAAGTTTCCGGCTTTTTTTATTTTTTGCGGAGGGTTATAGGCGATGGAAAAGATAATGAGTTTGCTTTGCAAGCATATGGATACGGGAGCGTGTGACCGTCTGTTTGGGGGCAAGATGCTGTTTTATCTGGATGAAGCGGCGGCGGTATATGCGTATGGGTTGGTAGGCAAGGGTGTGAATCTGGTGACCTACCGTTTTGGTGAGATTATATTCCGTCGTCCGGTAAAATTGAATGAAGTGATGAATTTCTGTGGAGGGGAGCCATCATTTTCGCGTCACAGTGTAAGTTTCAAGTTGCGTGTAGATGTGGAAGGAGAGGTCTGTCTGGAGACGGATGTAACGATGGTGAGTGTTGATGGCACGGGGAAGAAAGTGGCGTTGCCTGCTTTGCTGAAATGAATTGCTTTTGTCAGTATTTTTATTAAAAAAGCGGTAAAATGGTTTGCCAATAAGATATTTTGCATTATATTATACAACTTGAATTATTTCGCACCAAGCTGTTTGTGACTTCAGTGCCAGGCGAGGTTCTCCCCGGAGGGCGCGGCTGCTCGCGGCACATATAAGGCAAAGGCTGTGTGATTCATGGGGAGCGCAACGATGATGATCCTCTGCGGGGCGGTGGATCTGTGGGGTTAAGACTCTGCGGGTTACTGCTTCAGATCATGCTTCTCGTGGGTTGCCCGGTTGTCCGGGGATTGTCTGGGTTGGCGGTTTTGATGCGGTATTTTAGGATATATAAAAGGTAAGAAATATAAAAAAGGATTTTGAGAAGATGGCAGTAAAGATCAGATTAAAACGTACGGGTACGAGAAACGCCAGCTGCTTCCGGGTAGTGGTTATGGACAAGCGTATGGCTCGTGATGGCCGTGCGATTGAAGAGATAGGCTTTTACAATCCGCGGGCGAAGGAAGAGCGTGTAGATCTGGCCCGTGTTGATTACTGGGTAGGCTGTGGCGCTGAAGTGAGTGAAACCTGTGCGCAGATAATTGATCGTATTCGCAAGGGTGTAGTGCTTAAGGACATAGTCAAGCCGGTGAAGCCGTCGAAGAAGCAGCAGGAAAAGATGCGTCAGGAAGCAGAAGCCAAGGCTGCTGCTGAAGCTGAAGCCAAAGCTGCTGCGGAAGCTGCCGCAGCAGAAGCAGCTGCACCTGCTGAAGCTTAATCAGGTGGGTTTGAGAAGTGTTTAAGAAGCTATTGAATTGGCTTTCGGGCAAGAGTGAAGAAGCGGCTGTATCGCCGAGTGGCGGTATGCACGACATAGAGAGTTTTGTAGATTATGTTGCGCGTTCGCTGGTAGACTCTCCTGAAGCGGTCAAGGTTCGATCCACAGAAGAGGCGGATGTATTTGGTATACAGATCATCTGCAAGGAAGAGGATCGAGGCAAGATCATTGGTCGTCGTGGTAAGACGATCAATGCGATCCGTGCACTGGCGAATGGGGCGGCGGGTCGTATGCAGAAAAAAGTCACAGTGGAAGTCATAGACTGAAATTGCAATTTGATGTATTAACCCTGTTTCCGGAGATATATCCGGGGCCGTTGGGCAGCAGCATAACCGGTCGTGCGATATCGCGTGGTTTGTTGAGTGTGAATGCGGTTGACCTGCGTAATTTTACGCATGACGAGCGTGGCACGGTGGATGACAAGCCTTATGGTGGTGGTCCTGGGATGCTGATGAAGGTGGAGCCTCTGTGGGAGGCGCTGGAGAGTTTAACGTCCGGGGTGGGCAAACGTCCGAAGGTGGTGTTGACATCGCCGCGTGGTCGTTTGTTCACGCAGGGTATAGCGCGAGAGCTGTCGCAGATGGAGCATATAATAATAGTATGCGGCCATTATGAAGGGATAGACCAGCGTTTTATAGACGAGTGGGTAGATCTTGAGATATCGCTTGGGGACTATGTGCTGACGAGCGGTAATTTAGCTGCGATGGTGATGATAGATGCGGTATCGCGTCTATTGCCCGGGGCGCTGGGCAGTGACGAGTCGAGTGTAGATGAGTCTCACTCGGCCGGGTTGTTGGAATATCCGCAATATACGCGGCCGGATGAATATATGGGGCGTGAGGTACCGGAGATATTGTTATCCGGGGATCATGGCCGTATAGCGAAGTGGCGTCATGAGGAGGCGGAAAAGCTGACGCGTGATCGCCGTCCGGATCTTTATGCGCGTTACCGTGCATTGTGTTGTGGGGTATTCCGCGGGAAAGATGAAGAGCAAAAAGATTGATTTAAAAATATCTGGAGGCAAAAGATGAATGTGGTAGACAAGATCCGTTACAGTGGTCTTAAGGAAGACGTTGCCGACTTTGCGGTAGGTGACGGAGTAAAAGTTTATGTTAAGATTGTTGAAGGAACGACCGAACGAATCCAGCTGTTTGCCGGTACGGTAATTGCCCGTCGTGGTACTGGTATAGAAGAAACGTTCACGGTTCGCCGTGTAGTTTCCGGGCAGGGTGTTGAACGTGTATTTCCGTTGCACAGTCCGCGCATTGACCGTATAGAAGTAGTGCGCAAGGGTAAAGTTCGTCGTGCGAAGCTCTACTATCTGCGTAATAAGATTGGTAAGGCTGCGCGCGTAAAAGAGCTTCGAACTCGCTAAACCGGGGAATTCCTCCGGGCATGGCGGGATGAATAATACGCGAATGCTTAAGGCGGCTCAAGAGCGATGTTGAGCGGTCGAAAATTGGACAGGGAACTCCTCGGCTTGGAACAGAAGTTTTGGGCGGAGGGGTTTTCGTTTATTGGCGGGGTGGATGAAGTTGGCCGTGGGCCGTTGGCTGGTCCGGTGGTAGCGGCGTGTGTGGTATTGCCCCGCGGGGTAGAACTTCCGGCGGTTAATGACTCGAAGCAGCTTACGGAGAAGCGCCGGGAGGAGTTGGAGAATGAGTTGAAGAGCCTGCCCGGTTTGCAGTGGGGGGTAGGCGTAGTGGATGTGGAAGAGATAGACCGGCTGAACATACTGCGTGCGACGCATCTTGCGATGCGGAAGGCGGTGCTTGAGTTGAGAGAGGTTGATTTTCTTCTGGTGGATGGCAATCCGGTGCCCGGGTTGCCCTATCCTTCGCATTCGGTGGTAAAGGGGGATGCGAAGAGTGCGTCGATAGCGGCGGCGAGTATAATAGCGAAGGTAACGCGTGACCGTATGATGGTTGAGTTGGATGCGGAGTATCCCGGTTATGGATTTGCGGAGCACAAGGGTTACGGTACGAAGGCGCATTTGGAGAATCTGCGGCGTTTGGGGCCGAGTCCGGTGCACCGGAGGAGTTTTGGTCCGGTAAAGGCGCTGTTGGGTGGAGGAGCCGAACAGCTTGAGTTATGGAATTGATAAAACATTTTTATATATATAGTTAAAATAAAGAAAGTGGATGGAAGAAAATGGGTAAGTTCCCGGTGGAAACGATCCGGCACAGTGCGGCGCATGTAATGGCTGCGGCGGTGCAGAAGTTGTTCAATGATGTGCGTTTTGACATCGGTCCGGCGACGGACGATGGTTTTTACTATGACTTTGACATGGCGGCCCGTCTGACTCCTGAAGATCTTGAAAAGATCGAGAAGGAGATGAAGGCGATCATCAAGGCGAATGTTCCTTTTGAATACTTTGAACTGAGCCGTGCGGAAGCTGAGGCGATGCTGAAGGAGCGTGGTCAGAATTACAAACTTGAGCGTCTGGCGGACATTCCGGAAGGTGAAGTGGTTAGCTTCTACAAGACTGGCGACTTTGTCGATCTGTGCCGTGGGCCGCATGTGGAAAGTTCGGGACAGATTGGTGCGGTGAAGCTGTTATCGATTGCCGGCTCCTACTTCCGTGGTGATGAAAAGAATCCGATGCTGCAGCGTATTTACGGTACGGCTTTTGCGGAAAAGAGCGAGTTGGCGGATTATTTGAAATTGATGGAAGAGGCGAAGAAGCGCGACCACCGCAAACTTGGTGTAGAGTTGGATCTCTTCAGTTTTTCGGAAAATGTTGGTCCCGGTCTGGTGCTGTGGCATCCGAAAGGGGCGTTTATCCGTAATGCGTTTGAAACCTACTGGCGTGAAGCGCACTATGCCAACGGCTATCAGTTGATGTACACTCCGCACATAGGCCGTGCAGAATTGTGGCAGACATCAGGGCATCTGGATTTCTATAAAGACGGCATGTATTCGCCGATGGATATTGACGGACATGATTACTTTGTCAAGCCGATGAATTGTCCGTTCCACATAGAGATCTACAAATCGCGTCTGCGTTCATACCGTGAGCTGCCCTGCCGCTGGGCGGAACTCGGGACGGTTTACCGTTATGAAAAATCCGGTACGCTGCATGGGTTGCTGCGTGCGCGTGGTTTTACGCAGGACGATGCGCACATCATCTGCACGCCGGAACAGGTGGAGGATGAAATTGCGGAAGTGCTGCGTTTCAGCCTGAGCATCTGGAAGACCTTTGGTTTTACGGAGATCAAGCCATATCTGGCGACGCGTCCGGAAAAGGCGGTTGGAGATCCTGCGCGCTGGGAAAAGGCGATCTACTCGCTGGAGAAGGCGGTGGAAAAGGCTGGTTTAAGCTGTGTAGTTGATGCTGGTGGCGGAGCGTTCTATGGTCCTAAGATTGACCTCAAGGTTCGTGATGCGATCGGGCGTGAATGGCAGACCTCGACGATCCAGTTTGACTTCAATCTTCCGGAACGGTTTGACATGACCTATACGGGGGAAGACGGCAAACGTCATCAGCCTTATATGATACACCGTGCGCTGTTTGGTTCACTTGAACGTTTCTTTGGTATTCTTGTCGAGCATTACAATGGAGCGTTTCCGTTGTGGCTGGCTCCGGAGCAGGCGCGTATATTGCCGATTACGAGTCAGCAGCATGAATTTGCGCGTCAGGTTGAATCTGAGTTAAAGGCAGCGGGTCTGCGTGTAACGGTGGATGACCGTTCGCAGGGTTTGGGTGCGAAGATCAAGGATTGCCGTCATGACCGTCTGCAATACATTCTGGTGATAGGCGAACGTGAAGCCGCGGAAGGCAAAGTTGGTGTGCGCAGTCGTCGTGAAGGAGAGCTTGGAGCGATGCCGGTTTCGGAACTTGCGGCGAAAATGCGTCAGGAAATAATTGACAAAGTCTATTGAATTTATAAAAAATAGTGCTATTATAACAGAATAATTGAATTGCGTGCGTATTGTATGCCGCGTGGGACTAACAGTTTAAACAGGAGGACTGATTATAGCTAGACTGTTAAAAACCGGTGATCGCTCGTTCACCGCCGACCGTGTGCGTTTGGTTGGAGTAAATGGAGAGCAGTTGGATATCGTACCATTGGGTCGTGCCCGTGAGCTTGCGGAAGCGGCTGGGTTGGATCTGGTAGTGGTATCGGAGAAATCCGATCCGCCGGTGGTGCGGATTATGGACTTTGGCAAACTTCAGTATGAGCAGAAGAAGAATCTGAAAGCGCAGCGCAAGAACACGGCGGTGCAGAAGCTGAAGGAGGTCAAGTTCCACATGAACATCGGCAGCAACGATTATGCGTATAAATTGAAACACGCTATTGACTTTTTGCAAAAAGGGTGTAGATTAAAAGCCACGTTGGTATTGCGTGGTCGTGAGATGGCGCATAAAGACATGGCTGACGAGTTGATAGATCGCATAGTGAGCGAGCTTTCTGCGTATGGAGAAGCTGACGGCAAGCCCAAGTTGCTTGGGCGTAACATAACGGTAACGTTTGCGCCGTCGAAGTCGACGAAGAAGAATCCGAAACCGGTTCGTGCGGACCAGGTGGAGGAAGAAGAAGCTGAAGTATCTGCTGATATAGAAGATGCGGAAGAAAAGTGAGCTGTGCGTATGGCTTCCGGTTCTGTTGTGCAGCCGGGGCTGTTTAAAAAGATGGTAAAAAACGTGCGGGGGAACCCGCTGAGATAAGAATAGATGGTTTTGGAGAGAGATCTCCGGCCGCCGTCTCTGAAGGCTGGATTGGCATCTGCCGCAGAGGGGGTTAACCTTAACTGGCACATGAGTTGCTGAAACATAAGGAGAAGAAACGATGCCGAAGTTGAAAACGAGGAAGTGCGCCGCCAAGCGCCTGAAGATGACAGGGACAGGCAAGTTCCGTCATTTCCGGGTAGGTGCCCGTCACATTCTGACGAAGAAGAGTCCGAAACGTAAACGCCGTTTGGGAAAAGACGCGCCGATATCCAAGGCCGAAACCCGTCGTATCAAAGTAGCTTTGCCCTACGGGCTGTAAGCTGAACCAAAGGAGAGTTGAATAATGTCACGAGTTACTTGTGCAGTCGCCTCCCGCAAACGGCGCAAACGGTTGCTGGAACGGGCGAAAGGATTTTACGGTTGCAGTTCAAAGAACATCCGTACCGCGTATGATGCGGTAGATAAGGCGATGACGAATGCGTATCGTGGTCGCAAGCAGAAGAAGCGTCAGTACCGCAGACTGTGGACGGTACGAATCAATGCGGCGTGCCGTATGCTTGGCACGAATTACAGTCAGTTCATGAATGGCTTGAAGAAGGCCAACATAGAATTGAACCGCAAGGTATTGGCTGATTTGGCGGTTACGGAGTTTCAGGAGTTTAAGAACTTGGTAGAGAAAGTCACTCCGACCAAGTAATAAAATTCCCTGTAAATTAGATTTGACAGCTTGGAAGGTTGGGACTTTTAGGTCTCTGCTTTTCGGGCTGTTTTTTTTTAATATCAACAAAGAGGTGAGAAAATGAATCCGGTAGTGGAGCGCATAGAAACGGCGTTGAAGTCGGCGGAAGCGAGTCTGACTTCGGCGGAGAGTGCGGCGCAGGTTGAAGAGGTGCGTATAAGCATGCTGGGTCGCAAGGGGTTGTTTGCGACGCTGACCAAGGATATGGGTTCGGCGACGCCGGAAGAGCGTCGTGAGATAGGTCGTGCGTTTAATGAAGGCAAGCAGCGGTTGCAGGATCTTCTTGCGCAGGCGGAAGAGCGTATAAAGGGTTCCGGTTCAGGGGAGAAAGCGTTGGATGTAACATTGCCCGGCCGTTGTGGAGCGATGGGGCACCGTCATCCGATTACGCAGATGATAGAAGATTGTGTAGCGATATTCCGGCGTATGGGTTTTATTGTGGCGGATGGTCCGGAGATAGAGACAGTGCGTCACAATTTTGATGCATTGAATGCAGCGGCTGATCATCCGTCGCGTGAGATGACGGACACCTTTTATTTTGCGGATGGTCGTCTGTTGCGTAGTCAGACCAGTACGGTTCAGATCCGTACGATGGATGCGGTAAAGCCACCGATCCGGATTGTTGCTCCCGGCCGCTGTTTCCGTCGTGACACGCCTGATGCGACGCACAGCATGAACTTCCACCAGATTGAGGGCTTGTATGTGGATAAGAACGTCTCGATGGCGGACTTGAAGAGTGTGCTGCAAATATTTGCGTGGGAGCTGTTTGGCAAGGATGTTCGCATACGTTTGCGTCCTCACTTTTTCCCGTTTACTGAGCCGAGTGTGGAGTATGACTTTTCGTGTGTAGTCTGTGGCGGTAAGGGGTGCAATGTGTGCAAGCACTCCGGCTGGCTGGAGATAGCTGGAGCGGGGATGGTTAATCCGAATGTATTCCGCAATGTAGGGATTGATCCGGAAGAGTGGAGTGGCTATGCGTTTGGCATGGGTATAGAGCGTTTAACGATGCTGCGTCACCGGATAAGTGACATTCGCAATCTGTATGAGAACGATGTCCGCTTTCTGAGTCAATTCAACTAATATGTGGAGGGAAAGGTCATGTTAATTTCCTATAATTTTCTGGCGGACTATGTGGATTTAAGCGGGATATCGCTTACCGAGCTGTGCGACAAGCTGACGCAGGCGGGGATTGAGGTGGAAGCGGTAACGCCTTTGAATGTAATTCCAGACGGTGTAGTAGTGGCAGAGATCCGCAAGCGTGACAAACATCCGAATGCGGACAAGCTGTCGGTGTGCACGGTATTTGATGGCGAGAAAGAGCTGCAGATAGTTTGCGGTGCGCCGAACTGCGATGCGGGCAAGAAGGTTCCGCTGGCGACATTGGGGACGAAGTTTCCGGATGGCGACGGTGTTTTTGAGATCAAGAAAGCGAAGCTGCGTGGTGTGGAATCATTCGGGATGATGTGCAGTGCGCGTGAGCTTGGTTTGAGTGAGAATCACGATGGGCTTCTGGAGCTTCCGGCGGATACAGCAGTTGGCACGCCGGTAAAAGAGCTGTACAAGCCGGACTACCGGATTGAGGTTGAAGTAACGCCGAACCATCCGGACTGGCTGAGTGTCTGGGGGATAGCGCGTGATGTAAGCTGTCTCTTTTCCTCTCCGGCGAAGCTGCCTGAGTTCACCTATCCTGCGGCGAAGACCAAGATTGACCTGCCGGATAATCTGGTAACGGTGGAGGCTCCGGATATCTGTACGCGTTATATCGGTCAGGTTATCCGTAATGTAAAAATCGGGGAAAGTCCGGAGTGGCTCAAACGCCGTCTGATCAGCGTTGGTCTGCGTCCGATCAACAATGTGGTGGACGTGACGAACTTTGTAATGATGGAGTTGGGGCAGCCGTTGCATGCGTTTGATTACGAGACGATAGCTGAAGGTCGCATAGTGGTTCGCCGTGCGCACTCCGGGGAAAAGATGGAGCTGCTGAATGGAGTCACAGTCGAACTTACGGAAAAGAATCTGGTGATCTGCGATGCGGAAAAGCCGCGTGCGCTGGCCGGCATTATGGGCGGCAGCCAGAGTGGTATCAGCGATTGTACGACGATGGTGCTGCTGGAGAGTGCGGTATTCAACGCCTCGAACATCCGTGCGAGCAGCCGTCAGTTGGGCGTGTCGAGTGATTCGAGCTACCGTTATGAACGCGGAATTGACTTCAACATGGCGGAGATTGCGGCGCGCCGTGCGGCGCAGCTGATCTGCGACCTGGCCGGTGGTGAAGTTGTGAGTGACTTCTTTGACGTGCAGGGTGAAAAGCCGGCGGAAGTCCGGGTAAAATGCAATTTCGACCATATCCGCAAAGCGATTGGCGGCTATGTTGCGAATGAAGAGATGGTGGATATCTTCCACCGTTTGCAGATGACCACGGAGGATATGAGTTCTGAAGGCTGTACGGTAATACCTCCGAGTTTCCGTCCGGACATTCTGTGCGAAGCGGATTTAGTGGAAGAGGTTGCTCGTATCCGTGGTTTGGATGCGATACCTGTAATTCCGGTTAATGCGAAGATCGTGAATTCGATCAGTGACGATGCCCGGATTCTGGACAGTGAGCTGCGGGATCAGGTAATTGGTCTTGGGTTGTTTGAGTGCATGAACTACAGTATGGTGAGCGTCAAATCGGCGTTGAGCGACACGCGGTTCAAGGAGGCGGATCTGGTAAAGATTCTGAATCCGATGAGTCTTGAGCTGGCGTGGATGCGTCCATCGCTGTGGGGAGAAATGCTGGCGAGCGTTGAGCGTAACATATCGCGGCGCAATCTGGATTTAGCGCTGTTTGAACAGGGGCGGGTATTCTGTGCGAACGGGGAACTCTATCCGGAAGAGCGTCAGGAGTTGTGCATAATGCTTACCGGTCGTCGTGGTTCCGAGCTGTACGATAGCGGCAACTATGACTTCTACGATCTCAAGGGTATGATTGAAAACCTGCTGAACAAGCGCAAAGTGCTGAATTACGAATTTGTTGCGGCGGATGATGGTCGTTTTGAACGCGGCCGTTGTGCGGCGTTGCTGGTGGATGGCAAGGTGATCGGTCACCTGGGCGAAGTCGCCTCGGCGGTAACGGCGTCGTGGCGGACGAGTGCGCCGCTCTTTGGCGCGACGATCGAGGTTGCCGGGCTGATGGCGGCGAAGACGGCCGGAATGGCGGTTGAATCTGTATCGCTGTATCCGGCGACGAATCGCGATGTAGCTTTTATTGCTCCGGACGAGCTGACGCATGCAGATATAGTAAAATTCATAGAAAAGCTGAAGCTGCCTAATTTCGAGGCTGTGCGTCTGTTTGACGTCTTTGCGGACGAAAAGGTGCTTGGTGCGGGCAAGAAGAGCATGGCGTACCGGGTGGTATTCCGCAACCGTGAACGTACCTTGAAGGATGAAGAGGTCAACACGGCGTTTGAAAAGATGCGCAAGCGTTTAGCTGCGGATCTGAATGTGGTTCTGCGCTGATATTGAATAAAAAAGAGAAGATACCGCGTTCCTTGCTTTGAGGGCGCGGTATTTTTTTGCCTTTTATGCGGAAAATACGCTTACCGCAGATGTTTTTTCCGGATGATTTTTACTGTAATGAGCGTACCGAGGAGAATAGCGAGCAGAGCCAGCAGGGCGATGGTGAATTTGATAATCAGAGTAATGGTAACGGGCGAGTTGTACTCCGGCTCCATTGTGTTGGCGTAAATTTTTTCCGTATCGCTGTCGGAGCGGGTGACTTCGATTTTTCGGTTTTGAGGCAGGGCGAAGGTTTCGGCTGGCAGGGCGTCGACGAGTTTGACGTTTTTCAACGCAAAACTTTTAACGGGGATTTTATCACCTTTGGCATTGAAGTATTCAATGGCATAGACGAAAGGGATTTCGCGTCCGATGATGTAGATGATTTTTTCCGGATAGTCGTCCGGGTTGTTGCGGATCATCTCCTCGGTAATACCATGCCCCATGGCGGCGGCCATATCTCCGGCGGAGCCGGAGATGGTTAAAGTTACTTTGTTGCATGGAATATTTTCGTAAATGACCGGTTCAATTGCGGTGGTGTGCGGGCACAAGCTGTATACGGAGCCGGTATTGTAGAGATAGGTGAGCCAGCCGCCTTTGTTGTTATCCCGTTCTACTTTAAGCACGGCATAGTCGTCGATCTGATAAATTTCGTCGGCCAAGATCAGATTTACCGTCACCATTCTGGTGGATTTTGTAAAAATATTCTCGCGGATCAGCCGTTCGCCGTCATCGTTCAGGCTGTATGCGTATTTTATATTGTAATCGGGGTCGCTGGTTTCGCCGGAGAATATTGCGCGGTCGCGGGAGAATATGACCGCCTTTTGTGCGTACTTGGGGTCGTTTTCGTCGGCGTGTAGCGTTATTGTGCCGCAAACCAGCATTGTAAATATTAATTTAAGAAATAATTGTATCATATATCAATATTCTTTAATGTTTTGATAAAAATGAGAAATAGAAATTATGATGTTAGAGAATTATCCGCCTCCAAGGTACGTGCCTGCTGGACATATACAAAATATTGTTCAATACATTTAAAAATATAATATGGAGTATATTTGTTCATATGGAATATGTAGTATTTTTTTATTTATTATTGATAATCTATTTTTAAATAATAGAAAAATCAAGTTATATTGTTAGTTTTTTTATAATTATTTAAAAAATACTGTCTTTAATCAAAACCACCGGCTTAGCCGGTGGTATGCACCACGCCTTCAAGGCGATATTACCGGCAACCCGACACGGGCTCTGAAAGAATTCGCCAATTGCAACTTTTTCACAGGCCGCCGCTAAAGCGGCCTCATAGTTTATTGTTTAATTACGTTTTGTCTC
>CALXXL010000001.1 GCA_944392655.1 uncultured Victivallaceae bacterium | reverse complement strand
CCTTTAAGCTGAAGCTATTCGGCTACATACCGGCGCAGCCGGTAGTTTTTTTGCGCTTAAGCTATATAAAAAAAAGGGCGTGCCAATATGCACGCCCTTTCCCATAACTGTATGCTCTTATATCAGGCGCGTACCCCAAGCTCACGGTCAAGCACCGTCAACAGACGCTTGAACTCTGCATGCCCCTGTACCTTTTCACAATCCGTTTCAGTAAGATTGTATTCACAGGTCGTACTGCCTATCATTACCAGAACGCCCTTGTCCGACGCTTCACGCGGATCAAACGCCGCCGAGATTACCACCCGGTCACGCAGGTCGTTCTTCTTGATGTAGTCAACTATCGCCGCCAGCACCGCTTCTTCATGCTCAGAACGGAAACTGCGCGTATGCACCGTTACTACAATGTTTACCTTGCCCTTGCCAGGATTGCCCAGCACGATCTCCTGCGCATCAAATATCTGACCACGACCCTGATAACGTGTGTGCAGCTCTTCATGCGCTTCGTGACTGCCGGGATGTCCACCAAAGTACTCCTTGTAACACTCTACTACCAAATGGTTGTCCTGCGGCTTCTGCAACTGCTGCATCTTGTCCGCATTGTACAGCCCCGCCGCACGCGCAAGACGATCACTGGAATCATGCGCAATCGGCTGACCACCTCCACAGACACAGCCTCCCGGACACGCCATCACTTCAACAAAATCATACTGAGAACGCCCCGCAATAATGTCATCCAACAGCTTGCGCGCATTTCCCAATCCATGCACCACCGCTACACGCAACTTCGCATCACCAACTTCAACTTCTGCTTCCTTGCGCGGCGCGGTACCGCGGACATCCTGGAAGTCTATGTCCGTCAACGGCTTGTTTTCCACCTTTTCCTTGGCAAAACGCAACGCCGCTTCCATAACACCACCAGTGGCTCCGAATATCACACCACCACCAGTTGCAAAACCATAAGGCATGTCAAACGCTGAGTTCGGCAGCTCTTCCAGACGGATACCCATCGAGGAGATCATTTGCGCTATTTCTGTGGTCGTCAGCACATAGTCAATGTCCGGACGGCCATCTCGACTGAACTTCGGCAGCTGAGCTTCGTACTTCTTCGCCGTACAAGGCATGATCGATACCACTACCAGATCCTTCGGATCCACATTCAACTTCTGAGGCAGCGTGTCACGCGCTATCGAACCGAAGATCTGCTGCGGCGAACGCGTACTCGACAGGTGCGGCAGCATGTCAGGATAATAGATCTCCGCAAATTTTACCCAGCCGGGACAACAACTCGTGAACATCGGCATACTCTGCTTCTTTTCCAGACGTTCAAGAAACTCAGTCGCTTCTTCAAATATCGTCATATCAGCAGTGAAACTCGTGTCGTATACCTCTTCAAAACCCATTAAACGCAACGCAGTTACCAGCTTGCCGGCAACGTTCTCGCCTGCTTTGATACCAAACGCTTCACCCAATGCAACACGCACCGCAGGCGCTATCGATACCACCACCGTCTTGCTCTTGTCGTGCAACGCATCCCAGACCTCTTCACGCTGCTGGTGCGGTGTTATCGCCCCGGTAGGACAAACCGCCGCACACTGACCGCAGTTCACGCATTCAACTTCATTCAAGTCCTTGTCAAACGCAGGAACTACACGCGCATTCGCTCCACGCGCAGCAAAGTCTATCGCACCAATTCCCTGAACTTCAGAACAGACCCGCACACAGTCCCCGCACAGCACGCACTTGTTCGGATCACGCACCAGGGACGGCGACGAGAAATCCAGCGGCGCATCCTTCTTCGGCTGCTTGTAACGCACTTCCGTTACACTCAAACGACGCGCCAAGTCCTGCAAGGTACAGCTCGAACTGCGCGAACAGCTCGGACATTCACGCTTGTGGTTCGCCAACAGCAGCTCAACATTGATCTTGCGCATCATACGCAGATCCTTCGAGTCTGTATAAATCTCCATCCCCGCTTCCGGCTTCGTCGAGCACGCCGCCATGATCCCTTTGCCCACTACTTCAACCAGGCAGAGACGGCAAGCACCGTATATACTCAGCTCTGAATGGTAGCAGAACGTCGGCATGTCTATTCCTATCTTACGAATCAGCTCAAGCAGATTGCGCTCGTTACCAATCGCAACCTTGCAGCCGTTTATCTTCATCGTGGCACTGTTGTTCATTTTATATTATTCTCCCCCATGTTGCTGTTAAAGACCAATGATCGCACCAAATTTGCACGCCTGTTTGCACGCTCCGCACTTGATGCATTTTTCCGCATCAATATGATGCGGTTTCTTGATTTCTCCCGTAATCGCTCCTACCGGACACTTGCGCATACACGCCGTGCAGCCCTTGCACTTCGACGCAACAATTTCCGGACGCGCCAACGCTTTGCATTCACCAGTAGGACAGATCTTCCGGAATACATGGTCTTCATATTCCTGACGGAAGTGCTTTAAGGTGGACAGTACCGGATTCGGCGCCGTTTTGCCCAGTCCGCACAATGAACCCATCTGTACCGCCTTCGCCGTAATCTCCAGCAGCTCCAGCGTCTCTGCCGTAGCACGGCCTTCTATAATATCATCCAGCAACGCCAGCATCTGTTTCGTACCTTCACGACACGGTACGCATTTGCCACATGATTCGTTCTGCGTAAACTGCATGAAGAAACGCGCTATCTTGATCATACACGTCTGGTTGTTCATAACTACCAGACCACCGGAACCAACCATCGCTCCAACTTTCTTCAGCGAGTCAAAGTCCATCTCCAGATCCAGCATCTCTTTGGTAAGACACCCGCCGGAAGGACCGCCTATCTGTACCGCCTTGAAGTCTTCTCCCGTGACCTTGCCCTCGTTGTTCGTTACTCCACCACCAATGTTGTAGACTATTTCACGCAGCGTAGTGCCAAACGGTACTTCGATCAAACCGGTGTTCGCCACATGACCCGTCAACGCAAAGGTCTTCGTCCCCGGTGACTTTTCCGTACCGCAGGAACGGTACGCTTCTGCTCCCTCACGCAAAATGTAAGGAACACTCGCCAGCGTTTCCACATTGTTGATCACCGTAGGCTTGCCCCACAGACCCGACTGCGCCGGGAACGGCGGCTTCGGCATCGGCATTCCGCGTTTACCTTCAATCGACGCTATCAACGCTGTCTCTTCACCGCAGACAAACGCCCCGGCACCTTCCATTACATGCAAACGGAATGAGAAATCCGTCCCAAATAAACCATCTCCAAGCAGACCGGCACGTTCAGCATCCGCCATCGCCTGACGCATACGCGTTACCGCTAACGGATACTCAGCACGCACATATACATAACCTTCATCCGCACCAATCGCTTTCGCCGCAATCATCATGCCTTCTATAACCGCATGCGGGTTGCCTTCCATTACTGAACGGTCCATGAAGGCTCCCGGGTCACCTTCGTCACCATTGCAGATGACGTACTTCTTCGCATTCTTGCTCGCCAAAGTGAACTTCCACTTCAAACCGGTCGGGAAACCACCGCCCCCACGGCCACGCAGACCGGAATCCAGCACCGTCTGGCACACCTCTTCCGGAGTCATCTCCGTTATCGCCTTGCGCGCACCAAAATAACCACCTCGGGAAATGTATTCATCAACATCCTCAGGCTCTATCATGCAGTTGCTCAATACCACACGCTTCTGACGGTTGTAAAACGGAATCGTAGCATCACCCTTGCAATGCTCGCCAGTCGTCGGCGATACATACAGAAGACGGTCTATCACACGACCATTAACCAGCGTTTCATCAATTATTTCATCAACATCCGAAACCTTGACCTTGGTGTAGAGAATCTTGTCCGGCTCAATGTGCACCAAAGGACCCATCTGGCAGAAACCCTGGCAGCCGGATTTCGAAATGTAAGTACCAGTGAAATTGCAGTGCTCCCCATTCTCTTCCTTCTTCAGCACTATCTCAACATCCATACCACGGGCCTTCAGCTTCTTCACCATCTCTTCACGCACATTCAGCGAACCATTCGATACACAGCCCGTACCGCCGCAAATAACTATACGGCGCTTAAGATTACCCACCGCTTTCTTATAATCAGCGGATATTTTTTCCAGATCTATATTCATTTTATTTATCGCTCCCAAAAGTGTAAGTTGTTGTTGCCGGGGTTCTTCAGGCGTTCTTTTCCGCATCTTCCAGACGATCGACTATCGCCAGGGCCTGCTCAGGCGTTACCTGACCATGCACCTCGTCGTTCATCAGCATCACCGGAGCAAGACCACACGCTCCAAGACAGCTCACCGTCTCTATCGTGTAACGCAGATCATCACTCGTGTTCTTCTCCGGCGACAGATTCAAACGCTCGTACAACGCATTCAATATACTGTGCGATTTCTTTACATGGCACGCTGTACCATCACACAGACGGAATACATACTTACCTTTCGGAGTCAACGCAAAATGCGCGTAAAAGGTCGCTACACCATAAACCCGCGACGGCGGTACCCCTATCGCCGTCGCTACATAACTGATTATCTCCTTCGAGAGATATTTGTACACTTCCTGGACTTCCTGAAGAATGGGGATCAAACGGGATTCAGAATAGTTGTTCTTTTCAAGAATCCGATTGACCTCGGCCAGACGGTTCTTCGCCGCCAAGGTCTTCTCCATCGTTGACTGCATTGTTGACCTCTTTGTGTTGTTCGGCTAATGAGATTATCTTCCCAGAAGCCTGTTGTTGTGTTGTATATATATGAATTAATCTCTAAAAAACTATTCCACTTCAGGATCACGGTTCTCATGCTGACGACGCATACGCTCCAGCTTTACCGATAATACCGCAAAACCACCGGCTATAACTTCACGCTGAACTACTACGTCCTCCGGAACCTTTAACGATACATTCGCAAAATTCCAGATCCCGTGCACCCCACCTTTGACCAGCTCATCCGCCACATCCTGCGCATAATCCGCAGGAACACAGATTATTCCTAAACGGATACACATACGGCGCGTCAGCTCCGCCAGACGGTCCACATCAAATACCTCACGACCATGTATGATCGTACCTACTTTTCCGGGATCCGCATCAAACGCCGCTATAATCCGCAATCCGTACTCCTCAAAACCTTCATAACCAAGTATAGCACTGCCTAATGACCCGGCACCTACCAGCACCGCTTCACTAGTATTATCCCACGATAAAAATGAACGGATCGACTCTATCAGCTCAACTACCTTGTAACCCACCCCGGGCTGACCGGTTACCCCTGTGGCGGCAAGATCCTTGCGCACCACTATCGCTTCTAAATTCATGTAACGCGCAAGCTCCGGAGTCGCCACTATCTCAACCCCGCTTTTGCGCATCTCATTGAGCTTGTACAGATAGGTCGGCAATCTGCGGATCGTTGGCAGCTTCTGCACTTTCTTCATCCCGGGTACCCGTTCTTCCTTAACTTCAATTTTTTCAGCTTACAAGATACTTTTTTACTTATACAGTCCATTAATATAATATGTCAAGCTCAATTTACAAGGCAAATTTAGATACTTTTTTATCAGATTGTCCAACATGACCATATTCCAATGTTGCTTTTTTTAAAAAAAGATATATTGTTATTCCATAATTATTACAATCTGAATCTGTACAAAAAAAAGGATTTTTCTGATCATGGCATTTATTCAATGCGACTTCTTTTCCAATACACTCGGAATGCATATGATGATGAACGTTATTCTGCCACAGGCCAATACTACACATATCGGCACTAAAGCAGATACAAGAAAAAATGAAGGATGCAGAGTTATGTATCTCCTCCACGGTATGAGCGATGACCATACCATCTGGAGCAGACTCACCTCCATAGAACGGTATGTACTCGGAAAAAACCTCGCCGTAATTATGCCGTGCGCTCACCGCAGCTACTATACCAATATGCATTCAGGTAAACGATACTGGGATTATATCGCCAACGAACTGCCCGCCGTCGTAAAGGAGCTCTTCCGCGTCTCCGACAGACGCGAAGATACCTTCGCATGCGGATTGTCCATGGGTGGATACGGCGCACTTAAACTGGGCCTCGCTATGCCGGAAAACTTTAACGCAGTATGCGGCATTTCTTCCGTTGCCGATATCAATAACTTCCAGGCCTGGCGCGAGGATTCTGAATGGGCAAAAGAGGAATTCGCCATATTCGGCCCAAAAGACCGCGAATTAAGAAAACCTAATGACCTGTTCTTCCTCGCTGAACAGTATAAAAAGAAAAATCTTACCACCCCAACCAGATTTATGCAGATATGCGGCACCGAGGACTTCCTCTATCAGGATAACCTGAGACTGAGAGACCATTTTAAAAATATCAATCTCCCATGCAAGTATATCGAAGAACCAGGCAGCCATACATGGGAGTTCTGGGACCGGCATGTACGCAACGCTATCGACTTTTTTCTTATGTAAGTAATATACTGATTTGGAATTATACTCTCATAAATGTATATTAATTGAATAAGTCAATTTCAGCACCATAATGCACAACCGGGGAGATTATGAGTAAAAAACCGGATAAGAAATTAATCGAACAGATGGTTACTGTCCCACGCAAGTGGACCAGTTTGCCAACTCTCGACTGGTATGTAATGCGCGAGTTCCTGATCAAGTTCTCCATCATTATACTCGTCTCTGCCATGCTCTTTATTCTAGGAGACGTTTTTAACGATTTGAGCGACTTCCTAGATCACGACGCGCCTATCATTAAAATGATCCGATACTTCCTCCTCAGACTGCCAGGCAACCTCAGCTTCGTACTGCCTATAAGCGTACTGCTCGGATGTATGTGGACTATGGCTATGTTCGGCAAAAATCTCGAGGTTACCGCTATGCGCGCTTCCGGACTCTCACTTATGCGGTGCGGAAGATCCATATTCGTTATGGGATTATTAGTAACTTTCGTAAATATTTACTTCAACGAAATGCTCGTGCCTAAGTACAACCTCCTCGCCGAAAACGCTAAAAGAGAGATGACCAGAGAACCGGGAACCCTGGAGGATTATCAGAAAATGCTCACTTTCAAGAGCTTCGACAAACAGCGCGTGTGGCTGTTCCGCACTTTCGATAATCAGGGAAAATATGAGGGCGTTACCTTGAAATTCTATCGCCCGGATAATACCATGGAACGTTATATCTCCGCCGAAAATGCCACTTATGACAGAAAAACCGGATGGAAGTTTACCAACGTAACCGAAACCGAATACAGCCGCGACGGATTTATGCCAAAAAACCCACGCTCTGTGCCGGAAATGATTATATCCCCCGAAAACGCACCTGAAGACCCCGTCACAATACGCAACGCCGTATCCGACGTTAACGTACTCCCATGCTGGACTATATGGGGCGTACTTATGGAAACCGAAAATATGGCCGAACGCGCAAGCAATATATATTGGACCGTTTTCTTCTACCGCCTGGCTTTCCCATGGGCAAGCTTTATCGCCGTTTTCCTCGGCGTTCCTCTCGCTACCAAAAATGAACGCTCAGGCATTATGACCGCAGTTATCACCGCCGTGGTTATAATCGTTGCGTATATCGTCATTTCCGAAACTTTTAAAGTCCTCGGCAGACAGGGTACCCTGCCTCCGGTTATCGCCGGACTCGCCCCAACTCTGGCCTTCATATTCTACGGCTACTGGAACGTGCGGCGGGATCAGATTTAAAGCAGTGGAGTTTTTATGCAGAACCAAGTTGAACAATACAGATTTAATACCAACGAACGCAGAGAGATCCTGCAGTTCGTACGGAGAGTTATACAATGCCGCCTCCTGGGCATCGAACCACCAGTAATCCCGGATAACCCGAAATTACAGGAACTCGGAAGCTGCTTCGTCACTATCAGATTTAAAGGCGCTCTGCGCGGATGCATCGGCAATATCGGCGCCGCTGAACCACTCGGC
This sequence comes from uncultured Victivallaceae bacterium, assembly GCA_944392655.1. Taxonomy (GTDB): domain Bacteria; phylum Verrucomicrobiota; class Lentisphaeria; order Victivallales; family Victivallaceae; genus CALXXL01. Next base: position 262,312 of record CALXXL010000001.1, on the reverse strand, counting down.
AACAACCTCAGACGCAATGCACTTAACGCCGCTTTCCACGACCCGAGATTCCCGGAACTCGAAATGGAGGAGTTCGATAACATAAAAATCGAAGTCTCCATCCTCACCCCCATGCGGCAGATCAGCTCGCCGGAACAGTTCATTCTGGGAAAACACGGCATCCTGCTCGAAATGGCAGGACATCACGCCGTATTCCTGCCGCAGGTGCCGGGCGAACAGCACTGGAATAAAGAGGAGACTTTGTGCGCTCTCTCTGAAAAGGCCGGACTGGATACATTCGCATGGCAGAACCCTAACTGCAAATTCAGCGTTTTTGAGGCAGAAGTCTTTGACGAAAACACTACAATCAACTGATGAGAAATCCTTCTTCATCATTAATGAACTGCGGATCGACGCGGTTAATTTTTCCTCCTTCGGAAGCCGGATCGATTCCCGCATGCCGGATATTATCCGGGATTTATGCGGAATTAACCCGGAAATGTGCCGCATCGTAAAAAAAAGCATCGACTCCAGACGCGGCAGACCGGAAATTATTTATAAACTTGTAATTCAAACCGGTTCTGCCCCAAACAATATCAAGGCCGACAAAATAACTCCGGAACAGGCGGCTGAAATCCTCGCCGAACCGGAGATCGAAATCGAAACACTAAAAAAACAACCGCGGCAACCGGTCGTCGTCGGTACCGGACCGGCAGGTATCTTCGCCGGTCTTGTACTCGCTCTCGCCGGAGCAAAACCGCTTATCCTCGACCGGGGGAAAAATGTAGATGAACGCGCCGGAGATATCGACGAGTTCTATAAAACCAGAACCCTCAACGAAGAGAGCAACTACCTTATCGGAGAGGGCGGCGCAGGTACCTTCTCAGACGGAAAACTTTATACCAGAAACCACGACCCGCGCGGCGCATGGGTGCTGGCTCAATTCGCCGGCGCAGGCGCAGATTATGATACCGTTTATCTTAAACGCCCGCACCTGGGCTCCGATAAACTGCCCGGCATTATCGCCAATCTGAGAAAAAAAATTATTGAACTCGGCGGAGAGTTCCGCTTCTCCGCCCACGTTACCGATATCTTACTCGACCACAACAACCGGTGCGCCGGTGTAAAACTCGCCTCCGGCGAGAATATAACCGCCGACGCCGTCATTATCGCCGCCGGACTCGGAGGTCGCAAGCTGACGATGAACCTTCTTAAATACGCCGGGAGCGAACCCAAAGGATTCCAGATCGGATGCCGGATCGAACACCCCCAGGAAATGGTCGACCGTAAACAGTACAGATGTTCGCCAAGACCGCCAACTCTGGGCGCCGCCGAATACAACCTCGCTATGTCGCCAACCCCATCAAAACCGGGCGCAAGCACTTTCTGCATGTGCCCGGGGGGTACAGTTATCCCCGCTACCGCCGTATCCGGAGAACTCTCCAGCAACGGCATGAGCAACCGCGCACGGGATGGAGAATTCGCCAACTCAACCATTGTCGTAACACCCGACAGAACAAAGTTTAAAACCCACGCCGAGGCTTTCGGATTCCTCTCCGCACTCGGCAGAAAAACCTTTTATGCCGGAGGAGAAGACTACGGATTCCCCGCTCAGGACGCCGACGCGTTCCTCACCGGAAATGTAAGATTGTTACATAAAAAATCCAGCGTGCAGACCCAACTGGTTCCAGCCGATATCTCCTCGCTCCTGCCTCAGGAAATTACCGCAACCATACGACGAGCACTCAGAGAGTTCGACCGCCGATTCCCGGGATTCATCAAATACGGCAAACTTATCGGCGTTGAATCATACGTCTCCAGCCCCGTCCGGTTTATCAGAGATATCAATATGATGAGCACGGTGGAACAGCTCTACTTCGCCGGAGAGGGCGCAGGTATGGCCGGAGGCATCCTGTCCGCCGCCGTGGACGGAATTAAAGTGGCTCAGGCCGTAATAAAAAAATTTAATCAGATTTAATATAAATTCAAGGAGTGGAAAATGACCGATTCAAGAGTGGCTGCGGTGGAACGCAAAACCAGAGAGACAGATATCAGTTTGAACATCAACCTAGACGGCTCAGGTAAAAGCGATATCAACTGCCCGGTAAAGTTCCTTTCACACATGCTCGAACTCTTCGCGAAACACGGATTGTTTGACCTGAAATGCAATATCCAGGGCGATATCGACGTCGATTACCACCATACCATGGAGGACTTCGGCCTGGTAATGGGCGAGGCTATCGCTAAAGCCGTCGGCGACAAAAAGGGTATTCGCCGGTACGGCAGCATGATCCTCCCCATGGACGAAACACTCGTACTCGTGGCTCTCGACCTATCAGGAAGACCATGCCTGGTTTACGACGTCAACCCTCCAGCCGCGTACATAAAAGATATTGACGTACAGCTCTTCCACGAGTTCTTTCAGGCTCTCAGCGTTAAAGCCGGTATGAACCTACATATAAAAATGTTCGCCTCAAGCGAAGTTCACCACCTCTTCGAGGCCATTTTCAAGGCTTTCGCCAGAGCACTCGACGAAGCAACCTCCATTGACCCCAGAATATCAGGCGTTATTCCATCCACCAAAGGATGCCTCTGAAACTTTTTATGTCCAGACAGGCCGCCGGTTTCTACGGCGGCTTTTTTACAAGAATTTGATATTTTTTTATCAATATTTAAATAACTGGTTTGCCATTCCCTTAATTTACGGTATATTAAAGGACTTTGTAAATTTTTTAGCCGAAGGGGGGCAGATAAATGAAGATGATTTACGAAGCGCCGAAAATGTTCGACTCTATTTGACAACACCTTGACTGCTTAATCAATGTAAGCCTTGATCTGGATGGAGACGGCAAACCGGATATTGATATCGGCATATAATTCTGATACGACAGAATATACTAGTCGTATCCGCACAAAAACTCATCAGTGCAGGCCGCCAGTTTCTACGGCGGCTTTTTTTATGCCGTAATTACTCCATACCAAAACTGCGTAAAAACCATAAACTTTATTCCCGGAAACGATTTTCAAAACTCCGGCAATGTATAACTCAACCCCTGTCCAGCAGAGAAAAACGATGTTTGGTCAGGCATCAGAAAACAAGATAACTATTACTTGAAAAATCGTTGTTCCTGATGTAAATTATAGATAATATTTAAGTTGTAAATCGCTCGGAGTAATATGCTGATATGAAAAATATAATTCCTCTGGTAGTGTCGGTTATTCTGGGGTTGGCCGCAGTTTATCTCGTAAGCAAACTCCTGTTCGAAAACAAAAATACCGAACTCGAAAACAAAGTCTCCGTAGTCGTCGCCGCACGCGACCTCAATGCTAATGATGAACTGGCTCAGGGAAGCCTCACTTATAAGGATATCCCCGAATCCGCAGTTCCTAAAAATGCACTCCTGTGGGAGAATGTCAGCCTTGCTTACGGTCAGCAGCTCCCTCACGCAGTATCACAGGATGACTACATTTTAATGACGGATATAAGAGTTCAGACCACCCTCGGCGACTGCACCAGACAGGGCGAGTGGACTGTGCCTGTGACTTTCTCCGATCCAGCCCTCGTTAAAATGCTTATGCCGGATGACGAAATTGCTATCATCTCTACATACGTCTCTCAGAATGTCTCTGTAGATCCCAATATGACCGTAAGCGATGGCTCCGGCGTGAAAATTACCGAATCACGCGAAACATCTGTCCTGCTGCCGTGCGTCAGAGTTATCGGGATCGCCAATGAACAGGGGTCCTTCAGAGAAAGCGGAGGATCCAGCGGTACGATATTCGTCTCCCTGCCGCCTCAGCAGGCTATGATCCTTATCGCCGCTCAACGGGAGTCGGAACTATATCCGGTCCTGCGGAAAAGAAATGACTCCGTCGCTCTGAACCGCAAGGACGGAGGTGTTGTCAACTCCGATACTTTCGCTAAAATACGCCGCGGATTGACACCGGCGGAACTCCCGGAAGTACCAAATAAAGATCACCGATAAGACCAGGAGTACCATAATGAAGCATTTCTGCATGATTCTTTTCATGGTTCTCTCCATACCGTTCGCCTTAAACGGCGCAGATACAACTGTCCAGGAAAACGCATATCCGGTCGCCCTGCCCCCGGAAAGAGTATCCATCTCCACAGGAGAAAGCCAGCGGTTCGAGGTGCCGTTCGTTATTGAAAGATTCCGATCAAGTACACCAAATGTACGGGTAGGACTGGTGGAAGGGCGGGCTTTCGAAATCGAGGGCGTCGCCGCCGGCAACGCAGTCGTTACCGTTTGGTCACAGGGCATAAGCAAGGAGTTCAGAGTCACTGTTTCAAGCTCGCTTATGCCGATATACCGGGAACTGAGCCGCGAACTCGGTGATCTGCCGGAAGTTTCGGTGGAGTTGATGAATGACTCCCTATCCCTCAGAGGCGAAATCACCAGAACCACACGATGGGAATACTTCCAGCGCGTGGTTAAACGGTATGAGAATAGATGCCGGAATTTTGTGACCTTTAAACCCGGTCCGGAACTCTTCGAAGAACTTAAAAAACAACTCGCAAACGCAGGATATCCCGTCGCCGACAGCATCTCCCCTCAAACACCCGGACAACTGAAACTCCAAACAGCCGACGGCGTGTTGACCGTATCCGGATATATGCTGTGCGAAGACGATATTAATTCAGTCAAACGTATTCTCGCATCAATGAAGTGGCTATCACCGGAATGGAACGGCGGAACAATGCACGCTGAAACCGATCTTAAGGTGGCAGATACACAACTCGACGTAGGTGTGGTCTTTGTCGGCGTAACCAGAACACAGCTGCAACGGCTCGGAAATTCTTCCGCCGACGGAACTGTACTCTCATGGAACCTGATCGCATGGTTCAGAGCTATCGCAGGCGCAGCACCTGATGAACTCGCAGGTACATCCAGCGGAAACGGACTCTACTCATATTTCAATACCGATTTGAAAGGCGCTCTGGTGTTCTTCGGCAATAACGGAATTTCTGATTTCCGCGACGCAGGACATGTGACTCTGACCAATAACAGCAAAAATTTTGCAACTTATGAAAACGGCGGAACATTGAATGTCAAAATAGAAGGCTCGGACAACGCCGACCTTAAACCTATCGATTTCGGACTTAAACTGAAAATAAGAGGCGGCTTAGTACGGGCTAACGAGGCAAAACTTGAACTCGAACTCGAAAAAAGCCTCGCTCCTATTAAACAGGATGAGGATTATTTCCAGCGGTCAACCAAAACTACTACCGAAATATTATGCCCCCTGAATCAGACCGCCGTCATCGCCGGACAGAAGGATTTGACCTACTCCGACAGCGGACCAAGAGGATATGCATTCCTCAGACATATCCCCGTAATCAACTGGTTCACATCTTCCCGGGAAGAACAGTATGAGGAGATGATGATTCTTATACTCGTTTCTCCCAGAATCGCCAGCTCCCAGGTGCAGATGACTTCCATTCCTTCCGATGATACCAGAGAGGTCGAAAACAACATCTCAAAATCTATAGAAGAAAAAAGCGAAGAAGTTCACGAACAGGAGTCACAGAACTGGTTCCTCAAAATGTTCACCTGGTAGACTTATGATGCAACTGAAAGTTACAACCGCGGACGGAAAACAGAAAATTGTCGCGCTCGACGGAAAACTTCCTGTGATGATCGGACGCTCAAACGAAGCTGATATAGCTCTGCCAGATAAGAAGGTCTCCAGAAAACATGCCGTGTTAAGCGGCAACAGCAGCGATTCCATATTTATCGAAGACATGAACAGCCGTACCGGCACCAGAGTGAACGGCATCCCAGTCTCATCAAAAACCAGACTCGCTCCCGGAGACGTAATACAAATCGGCGAAACCGAACTGATAGTAGAGCAGGTTGACGATATTCCGTCAACTCCACCATCCACGGAAACCGGAACTCAGAGCAACCGCTTAGTCGCTCCTCCACCAGCTACGCACGGATTGCCAGTTTATGGCTCCGCCGGCAGAGAAGATGACGGCCTTTACAGCGAAGCTATGCTGAAACTGGCCAGAAGAATTCAAAACCGCGTGCTGGAACTATTGAACATCGGCAACTTTTCCGCTCTGGAGATGACTAACAGCGAAATCCGCCCGAAGGTGGAGGATACCCTTGACCGGATTCTGCGGGAGGTCAGACACGAAATACCAGTTCAGGTGAAACTCGACGAATTCAGACAGATCCTGCTCGATGACCTGATCGGACTGGGTCCGCTTTCTCCTCTGCTCAGAGATACGGCAATCTCAGAAATCATGATCAATGGACCGGAAAATATCTTCGTCGAAAGCAGAGGACTGCTATACCGCACTCCGGCAAGATTCAACAGCGAAAGTCACCTCCAGTCGATCATTCAACGCATCGTCGAACCTCTCGGCAGACATATCGACGCAGCTTCACCTATGGTGGACGCCAGATTGGAAGACGGATCACGCGTGAACGCCGTGATCCCTCCCCTCGCTCTCGACGGATCCCTGGTGACTATACGGAAATTCCCGGCAAATAAATTGACCGATGAAGACCTGATACGATTCGGAAGCCTGACACGGCCTATGGCGGCGTTCCTGCGCGAAGCCGTGCGCGCAAGACGGAATATCCTCGTATCAGGAGGAACCGGATCAGGAAAAACTACCCTCCTGAATATACTCTCACAGTTTATCCCCGAAAAAGAACGGATAATAACCGTGGAAGACTCCGCTGAACTCAAACTCAGCCACGAAAATCTCTGCCGGCTGGAAGCCAGACCCGCCAACGTCGAAGGACAGGGGCGAATTACTATACGCGACCTCGTAATCAATACCCTGAGAATGCGCCCCGACCGCATCATCGTAGGAGAGTGCCGCGGCGCGGAAGCTCTCGATATGTTGCAGGCGATGAATACCGGTCACGACGGATCTATGACAACATGTCACGCCAATAATCCGCGCGACGCCCTCTCTCGACTCGAAAATATGGTAATGATGGCCGGGTTCGAACTGCCATCTTCTGCCATAAGAGAGCAGATCGCTTCGGCTATCCACCTTATCGTACAGCAGACCAGAATGCCTGACGGTTCCAGAAAAATCGTGAAAATTTCCGAGGTGACCGGTCGCGAAGGAAGTATGATATTACTCCAGGATATCTTCACCTTCGAACAGGAGGGGTTTGATGAGAAATTTCATGTGATCGGACATCATACCGCTACCGGAAATATTCCGCGCTTCGTCGAGGAATTAAGACAGGCCGGAGACCTTGAACTGGATATGTCCGTGTTCGTTCCGGAAGGATGAGAGGCAACGCTATGAACTCAATTTCTATCTTACAGCGTTACGGCGTATATATACTGGTGCTGCTCGCTGTGGCGGCTCTGGTGTATATCATCATATCGCTGATTCAGTCCTTCAGCATGGAACAGGCGGATCGGAAAATACGGGAAAACCGCTCGGAGGGAATGGCCAACAATATCTATTATTTCGTCGGACGCGCAACATTACAGCAGATCCAGCTTTCGCTCGGCATCCTGATGGCGGGAGGATTGATTACCACCATGATCTTCTGCCAGGTGTATGAACCGCTGATTATTGTGCCGGCAGCCGCACTGGCGTTCCTCATCGGAATGATCGCTCCATGGCTCTATTTCTCCAGAAAAGTACGGCTGCGGGCAGAGAGATTTGAAAACAGTATCCTGGATCTCGCCCTGGGACTCACCAGCGGCCTCAAGGCCGGACAGGCCCTCCCCCAGGCACTGGAAGTCTTCTCCAGAAGATGCGAAGGCCCCCTGAAAGAGGAGTTGATGATCGTAATCCGGGAGTACCGGCTGGGATTGGAACTCGCCGAGGCTATGCAGCGGATGTACAACCGGATACCATGCGAGGATCTCCAACTGCTGATTATATCAATACGGCTTACAACCCAGTCCGGCGGAAGCATGGTCGAAGTCCTGGAGAAAATTACCCGGATGATACGGGGAAGAACTGAGTTTCACCAGAAACTGCGGGCGTTGACCGCTCAGGGGAGATTCGAGGCCCTGGCTATGGCTATGGCACCCATGGTCGCGTTCCTCCTGCTCTTCTTTATCAACAACGATTTGATGCTGCCTATGGTTCAGACACTGATCGGATGGTGTGCCATCGGCGCTATGATTACTCTGGAAGTGATCGGATATCTGGTCATCCGGTCCATCGTGGATATCAAGGTGTGAACCTATGAAACAGATCTTTATTTATGCATTGACATTTGCTGTGATCGTTCTGCCTACTGTGTTTTTTACCATATTGGCCGATAAACAGGTGAAAAAAAACAGTCAGGAAAAAACTCAGTCGGAAGGGCTCTTCAGAATAATCAAGCCTTTTACCGAAATTCTGATGATGGCAGGAGTCGGCAACCTCTTCCGGAAGGCGTTCCCGGGAAAATGTTCCGAGCTTCAGAAACAGCTGAATTTTGCCGGCTTGAAAATTACCGCGGCGGAAGTATTCTGCATGAAGATATTTTTACTCGTCATCTCCGCTGTCGCCGTCGGCTGCGTTACCGCAGGTGTGGTTGACGAAGAGAACCGGATATCCATCCCCGTAGCCGCACTCATTGCAGCAATGATCGGATGGTGCATCCCCGGAATCAGTATCGATAATATGGTTAAAGAACGGAGAATCGCAATATTAAAAGCGATACCTTACTCAATCGACCTGATCGCTTCAGCTATGCGCGGAGGACTGGACTTCTCCGCCGCTGTGCGGTTCTACGTTAAACTCGGCATAGACAGCCCTTTGACGGATGAATACTCCCAGATGCTACGCGAAATGGAACTCGGCGTAGTGAGAACCGTCGCGCTGCAGAATATGGCCGACAGGATCCAGATACGGGAGTTTACATCTTTCGCCGCCGCTATCGCTATGGGAACCGAACTCGGCGCACCTTTGACCGAAACTATGGAGATTCAGGGCGAGGAGATGCGCAAAGCACGGTTCGCTATGGCGGAATGCAAGGCTCAGCGGGCTCCATCTCTGATGCTTCTGCCCATGGCCCTGTTTATCCTGCCGGCAGTATTCATCATTATCCTGACTCCGGTTTTTCTGAAGATGAGAGAGGCCGGAGTTCCACTGTTCTGAGGAGAAGATATGGAGAGTTCAACTGCAAGCTATAAAATAAGATTCCTGACCGGAGAATTGGCAGGAAGAGTTTTTGCCGTACGGAATTCAGGTACCATGATCGGACGGAGAAGAGATGCCGATATCCGGCCGGGAGGCATGGATATTGCCGCAGAACATGTTACGCTTATCCCTCAGACCGATCACGGAGTGCTGCTGCACGTCCACGAAAATGAGTCCGCATGGGTGAACGGGGAGGAAAAAAACAGCAATGAGGATGTTATGCTCTCCCCGGGCGCCGATGTGCGCATAGGAAAAGAACTCACCTTCGTCTTAGAGGAAGATGACGCTCTCCCCGATATGGACTCTGCTCCGGATACAACAGACGATCTGGAGGAGGAGACCGAAGAACTCTCCGGCGAAACCGAAGGCGAAGATTCTGCCGTACCCGGCGAAAACAGCTCCGACTGCACACGTTACGCTTCCGCCGCCGAACTCGGAGAGCTGCGGAAATTCAACCGCAGCAGACAGTGGCACCGCAGAATTGTTCTGACCGGAGGATTCGCGCTATTCCTGATTATCATTGCAGGCGCATATGTGATTTCCAAAATGCAGATCGAAAATCCGGTTACATGGCCGGGAGAGGTTTCCGGTAATTTTAACGACGGCGAATTCCGCATGGAGATCGAACCAAATGGGAAATGCCTCGTATACTATCCCATTACTCCGGCAACCGTTACTAAAAGCGACGGAAATAACCACGAAATTATGACCGCACTCGGGAAAAATATGGACGTGCCATTCCATATCCTATTTACCGTATCAACCGTGCCGGACGGATTCAATACCACCAGAAAAGAGAGTTTCGACAACTGGCGCAAACGGGTATCAGAACAGGAGGGGTTCGCTTTCCTGGATGATCCGCAACAGGAGTTCTACTGCCCCACCGAGAGCGGATTCCCATATTACCTGATGTCTTACACCAGACAGGATAAAAATTTCCGCTGGCAGGGATTCGCCAGTTATATGCGTTACCACGACAAGGAGATGGTTTTGCTGAGGGAGGTGCCTGCCAACCATTTCTGGCGGGCAGAACGGGTTTTGCAGAGCTTCGGCACGTTCGTCGTCTCGCCAACAATGGTCGACTACTACTGGGAGATACCCGAACAGCGCATGGATGGAGACTCCACCAGATTGCTCCAGCGCGCATCTTACGAGCTGCGGAAAAATATCGCCGCCGCAGTATGGGACGACGTAGACCTGATGCTGCGAACTCTGCTTTGCAGAGCTTATGAGACGGATGATGCCGTTTTAACAGCCGCAGTAGTACCATTGTGGCGGGAGTTCCGGGAAAAACAGAAGGTTTGGTACTCACAATGCTGTCTGGCGTTTCAGACATATAAAAACGCAGGTAATTCAGAGGGAATGAACAGAATTATAAATGAGTGTCTCAAACGCTTCCCTTCACCAGACGATCACCGTCACGTAAAAATCATGAAAAATATCTGGACTATTGAAGAATGAGCAGAATATTTCATAGACGAGAAAAGAGCGGAGATAACCGTAAGGACGCTAAGTCAAAGCCGGAAAAAATAAAACGGACAGTTGTCCGCCTGCTCGAATTCCGGTGCCGCGGGAAACTCCTCTATTCAGCTAAAAGCGACTCTCTGGGCGAAATTGTCCGGATCGGACGGGCTCCCGATAACGATTGGGTGATTCCAGAACAGGATCGGGTATCCGCCGACTATCAGGCTAAATTACGCATCGGCCCCAGAGAGATAAAATTACAGGCGTGCGGAAAAAACAGCATACATCTGCATGGCAGAGCGGTATCCGGATGCGTCCTGAAAATTAACGACCGGGTCGCTATTGGCGATTGCGAACTCTTCGTTAAACCAGCCGAAATCAGCGACACTAGACCATGCGACGTTCACCGGCTGGAGGCTCTCAACGGACCAAAAGCAGGAGAGTTGATCCGGTTGGAAAAAAACCTGATCCGGATAGGGTCGGCTCAGGATAACGATATCGTTATCGAACAGGATGTGGTGTCACGTCATCACGCCGAGATCAGAATCGCAGAAAACGGAGAGTCGTGGATACGCGACCTGGGCAGCATCAACGGAACGTTCGTCAACGGCGATAAACTCGGACGGCAGGAGCGCATGCTGATGGATTCTGACGAGTTCTCCATCGCATTCTTCGATTTCCTGTTCCTCGACCGCAATGTCCACCATACAAGATCACAGATCGGACGGAAAATTCTGGTGATGGGAATAACTTTGATGGTTATACTCGGATTCTTCGGCATCTTCTATATCTCTACCCCACAGGCTTCACAGGTGCTCGCCGCTACCGAATTCTATATCCGGCGCGCAGATTTCAATACCGCAAAAAAATTGCTCGACCGGATGCCGGAATCACGCGATTATCAGAAATATGAGAGATTCTATAAAGAACATTTGAAGAATATTGCCAGATATGAGAAGACTTTCGCTTTCTGGAACGAGTTCAAGGGACATCTGCTCAATTCTGAATGGGAGGACGCCGCAGAATGCTTCGGACGGCTGGAGATCGATAACCGGTTTGCATGGAACTGGGAGGACGCAACCGTTGATGAACGCATGGCCCTGGTGCAACACGCTAAAGCTCTGTTGGATACTTTGTTTAAAATCCGGACGCTCCTGGCATCCATGGATTCCGAACCGGAGGCTCAGCGAACCATGCTTAACGAACTGAAAAAATCACCACTCCTCGCAACACCGGAAGCAGATGAACCGGAGTGGCTCAAACCATTGCGCCAGGAAATCGGACAGCTCATGGCTGAACTGGAAAATAATTGCAATGTACTGGATCAGATGAACAATGCACTGGATCAACTCAAAAGTCAAACGGCTGACGTTAATAAGCTGATCGCAGATATGGAGAACTTCCGGACTGTTTCTTCCGGAAGCATACGCGGACGGGCTCAGGATTTGTCCGACGTATTGAAACAATTGGAGAAAAATCAACGCGAGGTGTCTGAAAATCTCTCCGCCCTGACCAATATGCGCTTTGAGGATATCAGGCAGGATATCTATTTCGTCTCCCCCGACGAATGCATGATCAATGCTCAGATTATGCAGAAACGCAATCAGCTGGTGAAACAACAGAAAACACTGCTGCGCAACGCCGGAGATCTGAAATTCCTGCTGGAAAAAATGAAAAACGCCGGCATCGGAAAAGAACAGATCCCGGTTATCGTGAAGAATTTCGCCTCAAAAGAGGTGATCGGCAAAGCGTTTGAATTCGAATGTCTTAAGGGGAAAATGCCCAACCCGCGCCGACAGACTCCGGACGGGGATTATGACCGGATGTTCGGAATCAGATACTTCTATGAAATGATTCAGCAATCAGCTCTCCTGCAAACCAATCTATACTCCGACGATATCGTTCAGAGCCTCGAATTTAAACCCGAATGCATCGCACTGGCCGACCTGTACCGGACGGTGGAAGAGACCAGCTTGTGGCTCTCCATGCCGGAAAATCAATGGCTTATACGCGACGAAATAATGAAACTTAAACTGCAATGCGAAAATTTAATGCAGCAACGCACCAATATGCTCGCTATGTTCAACCAAATTGCAGAAAATTCGCCGGATACACGAACTTACTTCGTCGCCAAAACTGCCTATTTCTATTTCTCGCCAGCCTCAACTGTCCCGAAAGAGGAGATGCAGAAGTATGCCGCCGCATGGAAGCAGTTCCGCGCTGAACAGCAGGCGACCTTCGAAAAATATGACCCGTTGAACCCTGAGGGCGCGGCCGGTATAAAACAGACTCTGCTCGATAACGGCATACCGGGTGACCCGCTGGTGAACTGGATATGGAGCCTGAATAATGAGTAGAAAAAGGCTGATCACGGCAAAAAGAAGCATACTCCTGGAGTATACTATACTGTTATGCTCTATTCTGCCGCTGGTATTCGCGGCTTCTGCTTCTGTATATTCGCTTTCCGGAGGATCTTTCGGCCCGATAGGAAAGGGGATCGTCGCTCTGTATCAACGGATTATCACCATTATCTCTTTGCCTATCCCGTAAAAAAATGATCCAGCAATTATGGCAACAGAAAACTCCGGATAAACTGGAAAACGAGGGGCTTTTTCATATCCCCAACGAAAATAACCAGGAGTTTTATGCACGCATGGAGAAACTCTCCGCAGAACTCTCCGCCATTCAGGACAGATCTTCCGACCTTATGAGCTTCGTCCAAAAAGGAACGCCCATTCCAAATAAACTCCGCGACGCAGCAGATAAATTGACCTGGGAGAAATACCGCTTCCGCGCAGAATGGGTCCCGGCATGGTACTCTTCGGAAATAACCGGCAGACTTTCCGCCGGAATAACTCTGGTTGTGGACGGCATTCTGCCAATGATCTTCCTGCACGGAAGTTTTATGCACCGGAAACGGAGAATGGGATATGACGCGGCGGAAACCCTCGCTCATGAGCTTGTTCACGCCGCCAGAACCGCATTCCCGGACTCCGTGTACGATGAGTTCTTTCCATGTCAGATCCATCAGGCAAAATTCCGGAGATACGCAGGGAATATCTTCCGTAAATGGTATCTGCCTATGATGCTCCTCGGAGGTATCGCCGCAACTCCGGTTCTCGCCGCAGCCGGATGCTCATTCTGGGGAGTGACTCTGATCGCTCCTCTGATCGTTATCGCCAGAGAGTTTCAGCTCCGGCGACGCATAAGAAATGCCGCTGATAATCTGCGCAATGCCGGATTTGATCCAATGCCGGTTCTGCTGCGGATGTCTGACCGGGAGATATTCGAGACCGCGACTATGACCCGCGAACAGCTGGCCGCAAAAAAAGCATCTTCTCCACGATGGCAGCAATTTGCCGACTGTTTCCCCATCAAAACAGAGTTATGAATCTGCCGGAGAAAATCCTCCCGGCAATGACATGGCATCGAACTCCAGCAGCAGATCATGCGCACTGGCAGGACGCAGCTCCGGAAGCGGCTCAAGCATACGCCCCAGCAGAAGTGCAAGTTTCTCCGTGGCGAGCGGCTTTAAACGGTCAACCGGAGGCGCAGTGCGGTCTCTCAGAATGTATTTGAGCGTCTCGGAAAAACTCCCCTTCGGCCGGAAACGCTCTCCTGTTAACGCCTCAAACAACACTACGCCAAGACTGTATAGATCACTGCGCCCATCAACCACCGTCGAATCACACGCCTGCTCCGGCGACATGAAAGAGGCAGTTCCAAATATTTTCCCCCGCTCCTCCGGATAACCGGGTATGCGGGTCAAACCAAAATCACCCAGCCGGAAATCACCTCCGGAGGTCAGCCAGATGTTATCCGGCTTGACATCACGATGCACCATGCCACGACTGTGCAGTACCGCAAGACCGCACAGCATACTGCGCAGAAGATGAACTGACTCAGCCAGAGAGAGTCTGCCGCACTCTGACAGGCGCCGCCGGAGTGTACCACCTGAAGCATATTCCATGACTGCGTAAGGAAAACCGGATACCGTTTCTCCACTCTCAAATACCCGGATCAGAAAAGCATCCGGCGCAGTTTCAAGAAACTCTGCCATAGCATAAAATTGCGGAATACGGGGATGCCCCGGATGCAAAAACTTTACCGCAACCGGTAATCTGTCCGCCCGGCGGAAAGCATACCAGCACTCCGACAGCTCACGCACACGCAACGGACGAATAAGCTGAAAACCGGAAATCTGTTCGCCGGTAAAGAAATACGGTGCTGGAGATTCCGGCTTCATCGGTAATCCGGCAGCTCCAGATGAAGCAACTCCGCATCACGGCGGAAGGTCGGCTCTTCCCCCAGCACAAAACCACCGGAAACGGTGCCGTCCGGCGATACCGAACGCGTCTCCCAGCGCAACAGCGAACGCAGACGGTACTCCCCGTTTTCAAGCGGCAGAACTTCCGCTATCTCTACAATCTTGCGCGAACCATCCGGCAGACGCATCGTATGCACTACACAATTGATGGCTGAGGCAACCTGCATCCGCAGCGCCGTCAACGGCAGATTTACTCCACTTAATATCGCACACGTCTCCATACGGCTTAAAGCGTCGATCGGACTGTTCGCATGAATCGTCGACATAGATCCGGAGTGTCCGGTATTCATCGCCTGAAGAAGATCCAGCGCCTCTCCACCACGGATTTCACCGATTACCAGACGGTCAGGACGGAGACGCAATGAGGCTATGACAAGTTCACGGATCGAAAACTCTCCCTGCCCGTTCTTATCCGGCTTGCGCGTTTCAAAGTAAACACAGTGCTTCTGCTGAAGCTGAAGCTCACTGGCATCCTCCAGCACCAGAATACGGTCGTTCTCCGGAATCAGACCACTCAACGCATTGAGTACTGAGGTCTTTCCCGATGACGTACCCCCGGATACAATGGTGTTTTTACGCAACTTGACGATCGCATTCAAAAGCAACGCACCCTCACGGGGAATACTGCCGTACTCTTCCAGCTTGTCTATGGTAAGCATATCCTTTTTGAACTTACGGATCGATAATATCGTACCGCAACGGCTGATCGGTGGAATCGTGGCGTGTACCCGCGAACCATCCGGAAGACGCGCATCCAGATCAGGATGCTGCTCATCAAGCTGACGGTCAACCGATTTGGCAATGTTCACCGCGGCGGCCTTCAACTGCGCCTCACTCGCAAAACGGGCAGGCGTCTCTTCCAGCTTCCCGTTACGCTCTATATAAATCTGACCGGGACCGTTTATCAGAATTTCCGATACACGGTCATCCGCAAGATACTCCTTGACCGGAGCCAAAAACAGAACCAGAAACGACGAATTATCATTCATTGGATTATCTCTCCTTCAAAATCAGATTTTTTATCCCGCCGGTAGGAAAATCCCGTAAGATCTGTACCGATTTTCCATATCAGCAGTGTTAACTCATATTCCCCGTTGGAAAATGTTAAAATAACCCGGGGCTTTAAACTCGCATCCAGAGTAATCTGCTTCTCCGGACGCCACGACTGGTTCTGAAACCAGGCGCTCAGACGGCCACGGGCAGAGACAAAATTAGCAGATATCTCGCCACTGTACTCCCAGCTGTTCTCCGGACAACGCTGCGCAGTTATTCCCGGTGGGAGCTGCAAAGGCGGCAGGACGCCGCTCCCGGTATCACGCGATAACAGACGGACTGAAGTCCCTGAAGAACTTTTCTCCATATTACGCCCAGGTTCCCGCAAAAACAGAATAAAACCGGTGCCGCAAAAAAAGATCAGCAGAAAAACTCCGGCAGGCAATAGAAATTTCCTCACTTTTTAGTGCTCCATTGCTCGTATTTGCTATAACGGGTGTAAAAATCTATCTTCTTCGGCTCCTTTTCCTGCTCTTTGGTATCATCCTTGTATTTGGGATCGTCAAGTAGTTCAAGTTTCCACTCTTTCGGATATTCGTCGTCCTTCGACTCAAACTTCCAGACGTTATGTTTGGCGACCAGACTCGAATCCCAGTGGCGCTTGTCCGTATCCGAACCTTTCGTACGCATAATTATACATTGCGTATATTTGTTCCCGTAACGGGAGGAGGTGAGCTGAAACTCCGGTATCGAGAATGGTTTGCTCTCCCCCCGCGCAGTGTAAGGCATGTTGATCCAGTTGTCAAGAAACTCCGGTCGCGTCTCGTAAAGCGTGGTCTTGGAACCGATAAATTGCAGAAACGAGTGTTCCCCAGTCAGCGCACGCTCCTGCGACGTGGTAATCAGCGTCGTCCGGGGAAACATAGACTGCAACGCGGTTATCGCCGGCAAACGCATCGAAAAACGGTTGCCAGCCATCCAGACACCCCAGTGATCGGCCGCCCGGAGATTTATCGCATCCAGTGATTTCATCCCCAACCAGAGTATACCGCCTATCACCGCCATGTAGACCGGCAGCACCAGCACAAACTCCATCAGCACGGAGCCGCGGCTGGAACTCATCCGTTTGAAAAAATTCGCTCTCATAACTCTAATGCCCCAGATAATCACGAAGTTTGTCCCACTGGAGTTTGCCATCCTTATCTTCTTTGCCATCTGTAATAAGACCGGCAGGTGGCTTCAGCTTCTCCCAGTCGGGCAGGTTCTTCTCATCAACCTTTTCACCCTTGCCATTCACCCAGTTCTTCTTGTCCAGCATGATCTCTTTGAGAATGTTGCCGCTGCCCACCGTGAACGCCTGAGCCTCGCCCACCCCGGCACAGAGATCCCAGGCATTACGGACCGGAAGCATTACCGCATCCCAATCCGTCTCCACCAGATTCCACGCCTTCTCACCTTCGGCGACAGTATAGCCAAGCAGATAGTCGGCACTCTTGCGCTTCTTTTCCCGGTCCTTGTCATAGGATTTGTAACCGGCACGCGCCGAGGCTATCGCGCACATGTATTCCGGACGGTTGCCTCCCGCGACCGACGGATTGAATGCCGATAGTATCGCCGGAGCAGTAAGCGAACGGCCTCCATTGAATACCGAAAATGGATTGCTCGTCTTGCGCACAATCGCCACCGTAATCGAGCCGCCTTTCCCAAAGTACAGCGGCGTTAAAGTCAGCGGAATCGCAGGCGGAACCGCAAGTCCAATCGGAAGATCCTTCTTGATAAGCGGAAAGAAACTGTCGTAACCATGGTACTCAGGATGTCCACGACCTGTGCCGCCGCCGGGGAATATAGGCGGCATATGAAGCTGGATCTCCCCGAGACTTATATGAACCCAACGCGTCCAGAACCAGTCCCACTTGGCATAAAGATGGGTGTCCGTCTGCTTGTAGACCCGCCAGAACCCAACAGGACTTTTACGGACAATCCAGTCATCCGTACCAGGACCGAAGACCTTTTTGGGCGAGAAATCCTTGAGCGAGGGATCTGCAAAGGAGATGAAGGTCTTCTCATACTCTTCCATGCCAGGCATGGTGAAAAAACAGGTGTTCGCATCCCCCATCGAAACATTGATCATGTAATCGTCTTGGCACTCCATCATGTTGGCAGCAGCGATCTGACGCGCAGTTTCCCTGACCTTTTCCGGATACTCTTTACGCAAATTGTTCAGCTTCAGCATCATTTTGGTGATGCTCAAACTGTGCTCCGCTACTTTGGGTATATTGGCAACGGATCCCTTGCCTTTGATCTCCGCCGTGGTCGTGTAAACCAGCTGCGCCAGAAGAAAACGGTCCAGCATACCCTGCCCGTTGAACGCTTTCGCCAGCTCAGGCACACCCGCACCAGTTCCCGCTATCTTCAGAATAATATCATTTACAAGTATATCAGTACCACAGTTATAGTGCAGACCCGGCACATGCATGTGACACGGAGTGTTCTTCTGACGAACCATGTTGAAATCTTTCTGGAACTGCAGGAAAACATATTTGCAGAATAGATCCATCGCCAGATCCAGCGAACGCTTCTGAAGATCAACGTAAGTCCACGCCATCGCCTTGTTCACCGTGGCTATGCGGCTGAGATAGTCCGCCTGAACCACCGCAGCAGAGTAGGCCGCCGCATCCGCCGCATTCTGAAGCTCGATCTTGTTGCGCACAACTTCTCCTACCCCGTAAATGCCGATAACCAAAAGGTAGATCGGCATGACAAACGCAAGCGTGACGGCTAACGCCGCACCTTTGCTGTCTACCGCAAGCTCACGACAGCGGCCGGAAAAAACAGTCCATATTGTTGGATAGGGCGCACTCATCTGGTCAATGGATAAAATTTGGTCGCGTAGGGAATCGGAATTACACAACTCGAACTCAAGGTGATATACGGATACTTTATCTTGTCTTCTTTTCCACTTACTTCCAACTCATTAGAGTACTGCGAAAGCAATGCAGGATTAAGCGCATAAGATTGATTATCAAGTTTTTCCGCCCACTTGAGTTCCTCCTCCGTCTTGTCCGGCTTAGCAAAAAAACTGATTATCCGGCCGGCTACCGGCACCTGGAGAAACATCTTGAACTTTACCGTACATTGAACTCCACGGGGATCTATATCCAATATGGGAATATCTACATCAACCTGCTGGTCAAGATATTTCGTGTTCGGAAGACGACCCCATCCATCCAGCTTGATGTATTTGTCATCCGCACGATCCCCCGCTTCCCGGGAGTCCGACGGAGAGGCCGAAACCACCGCAAGAATACGCTTTACCACACTCTCCGCACGACTCTTACGCTGAAGATTGTTCACCGTCATGGCAGAACGCGCCCCCATATAGGCCGAATAATGCACCACCTGCCAGGTAAGCATTATGTAGGCAAACTGCACCGCAAAAAGAAACAGTATGAATAAAATAGGAAAACAGAATACAAATTCCAACAGCGCCGCACCATCTTTACGCTTCAGAAAACCTGATCTGCGTCTCATTACGCAACCTCCATAGAGTAAAACAGCTGCAACAGCAGATTCAGTAAAAGACCCGCAGAAATCGCTACCCCGAAAGGTACCCGGCAACTCTCCGTTTCCGGCGAGGGAAGATTTCGACGCCCCTCCACACGGTCATAACGAAAATCAAACAGACAACGGCAGAAATGCTTTACCCTTACCGGATTGACCTGACGGAGAAATAACATCACACACGCTAACACCAACCCGGACAGCGAAACTAACAGTATCAGATTCAAGGTGTTCCAGGGACCGGCAATCAACCCCGCCGCAAAAAGCATCTTCACATCACCAGCTCCCGCCGCACGCAGAAAAAACGGCAGCAGCAGAAAAAGCGATGAGAAAAAGGCCGTGACCAATGAGCCTATGAGATATTCTACCCCGACACCTAACGCAATCGCCAGCATCACAAGTATCCCACCCATTACCCAGGCATTCGGCAACTCGTGCTTCCGGATATCACGAATGGAAAGACAGAGCAGCCAGGGCAATGCCAGAACGATTTTTACAAGAATCAGATAATCCATCCGTAATCCGCTTTATAAAAAGACGGATACCCGATAATAATACGAGCATCCGTCAATCTTTTAACTATGAAAACGAAAAATCACTTGTCGTAATTGTGCATCGCTTTTTCGTGCTCGTTAGCCTTTTTGATGTCACTGGCTGAGTTACTCTTGAGCTCACCCTGGTAATTCTCCGCACCTTTGGCATCACTCATGGACTTGGTCGCAACATTCATCTCATGCGAGACGTTCTTGCCAAACATAATTACCGCGACTACTACCGCAGCCGCTATCAGCACAGCTATGATGACATATTCCATCATAACCGCACGCTTCTTTAATATGACTCTCATCCTCGATCCCTCAGGAGTAAACTCGGTTACTTGTCGTAATTGTGCATCGCTTTTTCGTGCTCATTGGCCTTCTTGATATCACTGGTGGTGCCAGTCTGAACATCTTTCTGCGAAGTCTCGGCCCCCTTGGCATCACTCATGGCCTGCGTGGCAACATTCATCTCCTTGGAAACATTCTTGCCAAACATAATAACTGCTACCACTACCGCAGCTGCTATCAGCACAGCTATAATGACATATTCCATCATAACCGCACGCTTCTTTAATATAGTTCTCATAAATCCGGATCCCCTATCGTTGTAACGTTGTCTGTGAATGATATACCCCTATCATAATAGTATAAATAATATATCCCTTTACCCGGCAAATGTCAAGTGCGCTCCGGAACCGCAATATCACTGTCACAACTTTTTAGAGACAATTCTCTCCAGCAACAAAAAATAAAAAAATGGCATAATCGATAGTTGCGAGACCGATTATTCCGGATTGCCTCTTGGTTGCACAAAGGAACTGGATATTCTCTTACCCCCCTTTTTTTCACACAAACTGCAGAGGAGTCTGTATTTTTACCCCCCAAAAAAACGAATTCATTTTACACTCCAATATCGAACACCGGACAAAATCTATTCCGGAATTTGCAATCGAAAAGCGATGTGATATAGTAGAATAAAATCATTTATGTCAATTTTTTAATAAAAGTTGTTCAACCTAGAATAGAGACGCAATTATCTATGAGTTTAGCAAAAAAGGACAATAATATATGTCTTTGGATGATTTGAGAAAAAAGCGGGCTTTTATTTACGAAAATACACAAAATATCTTAGATAATATGCAACTCATTGCAGATGAATCTTTGCGCGTTGCAGACGTTGCAAAAAATGCAGAATCTCTGCTGAACAATTTGGAAGATGAATTCGAAAAACAAACTGGTTTCAATAAAACCGATTGCGTATTTCTGTTCTTTGCAACAGCATTGCAAGTTCTTCGCTGGGTTATTATTGACATGACTTCTCATTTTGGAGAATCGTCTGATCAAGACCAAAGGTTGGCAGAAAATGACAAATCAATTAAAGATCGTGTTAAAGAACGAAATGCTGAGTTTAGAAAAAAACATCTCCGAAATCCCGATGATCCTAAAAGCGGTTATGATATTAAACAAAGTGAAAAATCTTATAAAACATGGATGGAAATCATATCCAGTTCTGTACCATACGACGCAATAAAAGGTTCTGCGGCATTCGGATTAAATTTGAATGGCCGGAATCATCGAATGAAAACATTAGGCCATGATCCTATTTTAGGTTGGGTATTCGGCACAATGAATATTATGACTGATACATGTACAATGAATACTTTGCGTACCTTCGATATTGATAGAAACACGCATTATTTCCTTAAAGAAACAACATTGATCCATGGCTTCAAAGATGCTTACTTCAGTTTTAAGGAAGATAAATTGAGACTTCCTGCTGCCATTTTTGCAGAAGCTGTACACTTGGAATCTGATAAGTTTACTAAAATGGGTTTGCCAATCCCCGCATTATCCGTGTTTTCAGAAGATCTTGCGGGCAAGCTTTATTTGGAACAGTATGATTCTTTATGTTTGACAAGAGATTTGCAAACAATCGGAAAACAGGCCGCATATGCAATAATAATCAACATGATTATTGGTTTGATACATGGTTTATTCTATGATCATGATAAATATGTCAGTAGGGAAGTATACGAGGTAAAAACTAGAAAACTGCTCCTTTATTCAAATTTGATAGCATCTACAAGTAATGTTATTTATGTTGCTGTAAGTGCCCATATGGGAAAAGCAGATGCTTGGAAACATCTTGATTTCGGAGGGATTGCAGTGACTCTTTATCGGCTAATGACTGATCATGATTTTATTGCAAAAGTAAAGGAAGAATTTATCTTGGGTAGTTTCAACAAAATGATTCAAGGCGAACAACTTAATCTAAAGGAGAGTTCAGTATGGGATTCGGAAAATTTATCATAAAAACACTGCTACCTGACGTTAGAGCAGTGGAACTTATTAAGGATATAGCTGATCACGGAATAGTTGATGGCATAAAAGAAAATAGACGTCGTGAAATACAAGAAGACAATCCTTTTACAGCTTCTGTTTATAAAGCAGGAAAACTTGATGGGAAAAAAGAAGGTTATGTCACCGCATCTGCAGAATATGAAAAGAAGCTTTTTGAGTTGGCTGATCGTTTTCTGACTCAAAAAAATCTTTTTGAGCAGCAAAGAGATGAATACAAAAAACTCCTTGATGAGTATGAGAAAGAGATAAAACGATTAGAACAAAAGCAAAAACGTACTGAAGATGAAAATACATATTTGCAGCTGCTTTTACAAAAAGAACGAGCTCTTAAAAAAATTGCGGAATAACATAACGTATTTTTTTTCAATGTCGGCAATATAACTATTTTTCGGAACGTTTTTTGATTCTTGATAAAAATACAGACATTTTATTTTGAGAAAAAGTCGTTCTCTTTTATTAGAATTCAGGTACTATAGATAACTTCCGAAGGATTAAAATGTAGTAGCTACACACTATCTGACATTTCTTTTGGTTTGAAATATTTTTATTATCCTGCAACATTTTCCCTTTTAGCAAGTGGGAATGAATACAGGAAAGTATACATCAATGTTTCCCCAACTCATGGACGGAACAGAAAAAGATGTTTCACGATTAATTCTGAAATCACAATTCCCTATGCCTCTCCTTGAGATCGATCAGAAAAGGGATTGATTTTTCCGAAATACAATTCCTTTTTCAAATAATATCCCTGTAAAAAAATGAAGCAAGTTCTTTCATTGCAAAGATCTTGCTCCGTTTTGTTTTTTTTGAGTAAATATCTTTTGTTTTGACAAAACGAAATTCGCAAAAACGCGAATTGTGCTGAAATTTACCACAAAACGAAAAAACCGACCGGATTAACGGTCGGCTCAAATCTTCAAATGGTGGGCGTAACAGAACTCGAATCTGTGACCTCCACGATGTCAACGTGGCGCTCTAACCAACTGAGCTATACGCCCATTGCGTATGACCTTTAAAATAATACCCTTCAGAGAAAAGTCAAGCTTTTTTAAACAGTTTATTGTAACTTTTCCAGGTAAAATAATACTGCCCATACACAATGCGTATATTTAAATCTACGCTTATTTTTACTTTTTTGGAATTTTAAAACACTTTTTTTCTTGATTTTCACTTTTATAATGGTATAGTTTGCAATTTTAAAAATTAATACCAGACAGGGTTTTTATATCGTGAACGGAAAAAAGGTATCTATTCTGGTCATCGGCGCAGGCGGACGATCCACTATCTATGCCAAACTCGTTAAACTTATATCCGATAAGGCCGAAATCGTCGGCGTAGCTGAACCTCGCGAGTTCTTCCGCAACCGCATCGCGGATGAACACAACGTCCCGCAAAAATACCGATTCGCTGATTGGAAAGAGGCCGCAAGCTTACCAAAATTCGCCGACGCCGTCATCATCGGTACCCAGGATAGAATGCACGTCGAACCAGCCGAGGCTTTCGCCGAACTGGGATATCATATCCTGATCGAAAAACCACTCGCTCCTGATATCGAAGGATGTTACCGCATCGTCGCGGCCGCAGAAAGACATCACGTCATGCTCGAAGTATGCCACGTTATGCGATACGCTGAGTATACCGGTATACTCAGACGGATTATCAATTCAGGCGCTATCGGCGAAATTACATCCATACAGCACCTCGAACCAGTAGGTCACTGGAGATACGCTCACTCATACGTCCGCGGAAACTGGAACCGCGAAGATAAATCTTCCAACGTTCTACTCGCTAAATCTATTCACGACCTCGACTGGATATCTTTTATTATGCAGAAAAGCTGCACCGCTATCTCTTCTTTCGGGTCACTCATGTTCTTTAAAAGAGAAAATATGCCCGAAGGCGCAGCAGAAAGATGTCTCGACTGCAAACTCGCTGAGTCATGCCCTTATTACGCTCCGGGATTCTATCTCAAACGGCTGAAAGAGGGGCATATCGATAACTATCTCGAATCAGTTACCGATACCCTGACCCCCGAAAGCATTATGGAGGCTATGCGGTCAGGCCCATACGGAAGATGTGTATTCGCATGTGATAACGACGTAGCTGATCATCAGGTCGTAAATATGGAGTTCGACGGCGGCGCTACCGCATGTTTCTCCCTCGTCGGATGCTCTCAATACCGCGACAGACAAACTATAATATTCGGAACTCACGGCGAGATTTCATGCGACGGCAACAAGATCGTCGTATACTCGTATCTGCGCGAATGTACCTCCGAAATCAATATCGAACCGGATAACGGCACCGTGACCAAACATCACGGAGGCGGAGATAAAGGATGCCTCGAAGCATTCGTCGACGCGGTACGCAATAACGACCCATCTCTCATCCTCTCCGACGGAGAGGTTTCTCTCGAATCGCATTTGATGGTGTTCGCCGCAGAAGCGTCCAGAAAATACCGCAAGCTGATCAATATGGCCGAGTGGCGGTTTTATCAGTAAAACCCAAGTTACGCGTTGCGCAACGCCAGATCCTTCAGCTTCTGCAAATCTATCTTGCCGCTGCCAAGCATCGGAATAGCTTCAATATAGTGATAATCTTCACGGCGCGGAATCCACAGATTAGGCAGCTCCGCCCGGCGCAGCCCCTCCGACAATGCATCAATATCAAGACCCGGAAGACTGTGGAATACTACCAGCTTTTCCCCCTTCTTCGCATCCGGCGCTCCCGTGACCGCCAGCACCCGGCCGTCAGCCTCCAAAAGCTCATTCAACTTTAATTCCACCAGCTCGTGCGGAACCATTTCGCCACTGATCTTGCTGAAGCGCGACAGACGGCCGGTGATCGTAATATAGCCAAGTTTGTCCATCTCCGCAACATCTCCGGTATTGTAAAAGCCATCCTTCAATACCTGCTGAGTGTTCTCAGGATCGTTCAGATAACCTTTCATCACCAGACCACCCTTTACCATAAGTAAACCTGGCTCCCCGGGTTCGCACATCCGCCCGCTCTCAGTCTCCGTTATCCGCACAAATACACCGGGCATCGGAACCCCAATACTGCCGGGTTTGCCGGCCTCACGACCAAGACGGCTGCTCACTGATGCCAGATTGATCGAGACTATCGGCGACAGCTCCGTACAGCCGTAACCCTCTACTATCGACAGACCGCACATATCATGGAACTTCTCTGCTATGTCCCGGCGCAACTTCTCCCCGCCGGTTATCACCAGACGCAACGACGCAAACTGCTCACGCGTACAGCGGCGCATATAGGTCTGAAGAAAAGTGGGCGTCGCCATCATCAATGTAACCTTGTGATGTTCCACCGCTTTGCCGGTTAATACCGCATCCAGGGGATTCATCAGATAGATGATCTTCGTACGGGCCATTGTCGGAACCCAGAAGCCGACATTCATCCCGTAGGCATGAAACAACGGCAGATTCCCCAGCAGCACGTCGCTGCGCGACCAGTTTACCACCCGGAAGAAACTGTAAAAGTCACTGTTTACATTGCGGTGCGTTAAAGGAACAGCTTTGGGAGTACCGCTCGAACCGGAGGAGAACAGCACCAGCGCCGTACGTTCAACATCGTACCACGACTCCGGAAAGAACAGCCGCGCAAAAATACGGCGGGGCAATAGAAACGCCAGCAGTCCGGACAGCTTATCTTTCAACGTTACACCAGAGGCAACCTCCTCCAGTATAATCATCGAATCCTCGCGCGGAAGATTGAGCTTTTCCAGAAATTTTGCGCTGGTTATTATGTGCCTGACTCCAGCTTTATTCAACGCCGCATTGCGCGAGGCAACTCCGGAGGTGAAGTTTACTATGGCAGGAATTCTGTCCGCCATCATTACACTGAAAAGCGTCGCCGCCATATTGACACAGTTCGGCAGCATTACCCCGATATAACGCTCGTCGGAGGAAAAGAGTTTGCGCCATTTGCGGCTTAAAATAAAACCCTTCAGCACCATTTCCAGATTAGTCGAACCTTTATCCAGCGCATCAAGATAGTTGCGCTCAAAGGGATGACTCTTGGCATTGCGCAGCAGCTGATAGTGGATCGGCATTTCACGGTATTGCCGCCCAAGCTCAGCCTCCGCCCCAAGTTCGTGCAGACGTTGACGAAGTTCAAATTCACCCATGTGACGGTCAACCGCCCCGCCCACCGATGCTGAC
Source organism: uncultured Victivallaceae bacterium (assembly GCA_944392655.1). GTDB lineage: Bacteria > Verrucomicrobiota > Lentisphaeria > Victivallales > Victivallaceae > CALXXL01. The sequence goes on along the minus strand of CALXXL010000001.1, from coordinate 235,765 downwards.
GCAATCAGTGGACGGTAGAGCGTCTTCGCCAACCGCAGACGGTCTTCATGCAGCTCCAGCGCTGAACCATGCAGAAGACCAAGACGGATCGGAATAACCGGAACATCCACCGGACCAAGCACCCCATCCACCGTACCACGGAAGGTCTGCGTAATGCCGTTCGGACTGACTTTACCCTCCGGAAAGATCGCCACAAGACCACCATTTTTCAGCACCGAACGGATCTTCTCACGCAAGTGCCACATCTCTTTCGCACGGCCGGGACCGGGAACCTTCCATACATCCAACAACCCAAATAAAAGACGGAGAACCGGCGAGGCAAAAAATGATTCGTACACCATAAACTGTACATGGCGCGGCGTACAGCACAATATCATCAGCGCATCCAAAGGCGATACATGGTTGGCCAGCAACAACGCTCCACCACGCGCAGGAATACGCTCTGCATGAAGAATCTCCCCATGATATATCGTGTGCGACGCAAGGAAAATCAAAAACCTCAGCCACGCCAGCGGCAGAAATGAGACCACCAGCAATCCCGCCAGTAACCCCGATAACGCAAAAACCGCCGTCCCGAAAACTTCCGCCCCGAATAACCTGCCCAGCAATGCCCAGCTCAGCAGCGCCAGAGCCAGCGGCAGTGGATAACGCCGCAAACCACGACCGTCTTCTTCAAACAACCCCAGAGCATCATAACTGCACCATAACGACAACAACATCACTCCACTCAATAACGCTCGCCCCCACTCCGGGCAATCAAGCGTATTCAACAGCAGCATCCCGCCAAACAGCACCACAACTCCGGGCACCAGCAGTCCGCCACGCCAACCCTTCCAGACCTTCCGCGAAATCACTCCGCCCAGCAACAGCGCCGCCAATACGCATACCACCCAGATCCATAATACCGTAAAACCGGTATGCCAGACCGCACGGAACGCACCCAGCGCTCCCAATGTCAATATAAAATAGAGCAAACCGGTTATAATCCTGTTCATCCGCATAAAATCATCATGCTCCTTCTTTTATCATAATATTCACTGACAACTTTACCATAATCCGCACTAAAGGCAAGCCAACAACGCCGAAAATAACCTTTTTTAACCACCGCACACGGTTGACAGCAGCGCATTGAAGTAAAGACAACTGAACTTTTTACTCTCTCCATGGAGGAATCTATGAAAATTATTTTAACCTCACCGCCGGAAATTATCCGGAAAAATTCCGGTCAGGAGTTGTGGCATACCTCGTTCCAACTCTATATCTCCCCACAGGATACTACGGAAAATGATATCACTGCCATTCTAGAACTATGCGGAACCACCGGAGAACCTATGCCGGTGGACGCCGAAAACAACAGCTTTGTCCGCGATAACTCGGTGATTGTCGCCACGATCAACGTAAAACCGGAGTCCGACAGAGTGTTCAATCTGGAGTTCTCAGGAGTGCGCAGCTCCGGAAAAATAATCCGCTCAGGACCGGTTACCACCAGCATCGATACCAACAACAGCAAAATAAAATCCGCCGCATTCTATGTGCCTTCTGAACAGTTGGACGGTTTTCTGCCCAAACCAGGAGAACCCGCAGAGTGGGCCGGAGAGGGCTTCTACTGCGATACCGTCAAAGTTATTCAGAATAATAAGTTCGACGCAAAAGTCATTATCTCCGCACGCGAAATCATCACCCCGAAAATAATCACCTTCACCGACGCGGAAACCCATACCGGATATGATACTCTCGGTATAAGACGCAGCGACCTTAAGTGGAAAAGCATATGGAGCGTTCCCGCCGGCATGATCAGCGAATTTTTACCCCAATGCGGCGACGACGCATCAGAGTGGGCCGGACAGCAGAGCTTCATTTCCAATATCAAGGCAGAGAAAAAATCGGACGCAGAATACCTCGTCACCCTCGAGGCCGACAGCATTTTTAACTCTTTCCCCATCGGCTCTCTGGACGATAGAAGCAACCTGAAAAGCCGCGTGGATATTGAAGCAGTATACTCCGACTTCTATATCTCCCCCGCCGAAGCAGGTTATTGTATGCTCGACGACGGCTCCATGACTGTATACAACTTCTGGTCCCCCGATCAATGCCCCATCGTTACATCCAACCGGATATCATACTACAACCGCCCCCTTAAAACTATGCTCGTTGCGGAAACCAGATACTACCGCGGCAGCACCGGAGAACATTTGAACCTGATCGCTGAATGGAATGACAATAACCCCATATTCTCCGGCAAAGTCGGCAAATATGACGCTAAGTGGCTTAAACAGGATATTAAAGCTGAAAATATTACCGATAATCAGGGCGATGTCTGGACCCGCATCGAACGCATATACCGCCACCCGCCCGCAGGATTACAATGGAATTCTAAATACTGGATGTGGAGATGATAGATTATGAGCAGCAATAACCTGTACCGGGAGTTGCAGCAGCTCCGGCTGCGACCGGGAAAAGATGTGGAGATAACAAGCTCTTTTTACGGATCTGTTATACATATAAAAAATCAGCCTTCCGCCGTATACGGCGCATATCGCGGACCATTCTCCGTTATCCTCTCCGGCGCCGACAGCAGTCAACCACCGGAAATCCTGATCACCGACCTGACATATCAGGAGAGCAATGGAAAGGCCGGCGAGATAAAAATGTTTAACTACAGAGTTATAAAAGTACCGGAGACAAAACTGCCCCTCAATGAGTGCGATATCTATCTGCATATCTATTATGACACAGAAAGCAAAAGCCTGTTCGCAGAATTTTATCCCGCCTCACTGGATGAGGATATTCCGGGGAATCCGGACGAAGAGTGGATTTTACTCGCTAAAGTCTTATGCTCCGACGGCGGCGCGATTATCCAGGTGTGGAAGGGCGGAGACGTCAATATCAATTACAGATGGTGGTGAATATGGCTTGGAAATATTTCGGACTGGAGGCGATCAGATTTACCAGATATGACCTCGTCCTCGAAGAACTTGTTCAGGCCTTTATGGAACGCCGGGGTATAACCCGGCCTCTGTGTCCGCAGGGAACTAAAATTACCATGCAGGAGGCGATCAATTTGATGAACAATCTCGAACGGCTCGACGATACCAGCTATCTCAACCCGTTCCTGCGTCAGGAGAACTCCACCACTATACCGTATTCATCTTTCTATGCCAATGAGGTTCTGGCTCATTATAATATGGAACCGGTATATTTTAAACAGCCGTTTAAACGGCTGTTCGACCCCATGTGGGCATATCAGAGACAACTGCTCCTCGATGCAATGAGATGGAGAAGAAGAACTTTTAACGCCAATACGGGTAATTTTACCGGGACAAGAAGATATGGACTGGAGGGAACCGCTTCGTTCGAAGAGTGTTGTCAGGCGGTGCGCAGCGGCGAACCGGTAAATGACAGCCTGAGTCCATCCAGATTCTATATGGCTGGCCGGCAAGAGAGGTACAATATAAGAATATGGCTCTCGACTTTCGAAGTTAAAAATTATGATATGATCCATTTTAATATCGCTTTCTTCAGCAAAATATTTTTACACGATGTAAGTTACGGCAATTTTCACCCGTTCGGCCCCATTAAAGAACCGGAGAAAAGCTATCTCCTGCATTATACCGGAGATGATCCGGCAGTTCATGCCATTATAACCGAAGAACAGCGCGCCGAACTGGAAATTATTAAACCCCAGGACAACGAAATCTACGATATATACCTTCAGATGAACCCGGTATACTGTTACGACAGACCGGGAGGATTCAGCATATACAACCCATGGCCGGAATTAAATATAAATTAAAATTTTTCAGGAGATTATACTTATGAACAGCTTCCGCAAAATAGAGATGTTTTTTAACGAAAAAGGCGAACAGATCGACTCCGGCGGCAAAGTCGTCAAAAACAGCGGACTCGTACGCCTTATATATGACGAAACCGTGATAATATGCGCAAAATTTATGCAGGTCGACAGCTCAGAGGCTATCCCGGAAACCAATGCAGTACAGCTTAACCCCCATGCGGCGTTCTCCTGCTTCGGCGATACCGGATATCAATCCGAAAGTCTCCTCTTCCTCGCTCAGAATAATCCGGATGACCCCAATGACAACTGCGTTAACCTCCCCGGCGACTGGCTCGATAACAGCACCGCCAACCCCGAAAACGGTGAACTCTCTTTCCGTATAACAACCGGAAATATCAACTTCGCCGACGCTTTGACCGGTAAACAAAACAGAATATGCCAGATGGTTATTACCGCTACCCCTCCCGGTTGCACGGAGTGTTCCGTACTCGCCCTCTGCCAGTTCTACGCATACAACCGGCCGTCACTTCAAGATTTTCCGCCGCAACAGCTCAGCCGCGACTTCCTCGACGCTAATCAGATCGCCGCCCTGCTCGCCGCCGCCGCCGAAATACAGTTCGCCCCGGATCCGGACGGCAGCTCCGTATCCTCTGCAAGACGGAGTAATGACAATTTTATCCGCTTCCGCAGCCGGGCAGTCAACAACGCCGAGTGGTCGCCGTGGATCGAACTCTTTAACGGCATGAGCGCATACGATATATGGCTGGCTCAGGGCAACTCCGGCTCCACCGCAGATTTCCTCAACGCCATTAAAGGAGAACCTGCCCAGCCTGTGAACGACGTTGAAGTCGATACCGCCAATCTCAATGAGGGCATCTTTAATCTGGATACCGCACAGCTCAAACTTGACGGTCAGCCGACCGTTCAGCTATTCACCCCGGAAGGCATCCTTTCTTCCGCCAATCAGAATATCAAAATACAGTGGAAAACAGAGTCTTTGTCCGTCGATTTCTCCGCCCTCGAAGAACCGCCGGAAGGCGTATGGCGACTGAAATTCGGCGGCGGCGCAACTATGCCAAATATCATTACCCCAGCCGACGCAGTACCGGTATTCTATAACTCCAGCCGCGGATTCTTCTCCAGACTCGATCAGAATACCCCCGTCGCATACCTGACCGCATTCGCCGAAAATATCATCCGCATAAAAATACAAATCGCCGCCGAAGAGGAGAGCTCAGGCACCATAGCCATTCAAATCCGCAACCGCAACGCCATTATACACTCCGCCGTAATCACGATTGCCAATACCCCCGCAATCCAGTGTATCGACCTGCCGGAACCCGTAACCGGCACCCTCTCTATACACCGCCAATACGGCGGCGACAATGACAGCATACCCGGAGCAGCTGTAATATCCGGTATCATTCTGGAATCAAAACGGTAAAAAAACGGCTCCTGCCAACCCGGAGTTGCCCCCCTCCGGGTTTTTGTCTTTTTTATCCGGATACATATTGACTTTGCTGAGGAATTAATCTATCTTTAATGATATAAATGTCATAATATATCACTAAATTCTGAGGAGACGCTTGATGAAGTTAAGATTTTTAGCCATTCTGCTCGCCACCGCTGCCGCCGGATGCGCAACTACGGATAATCCGACCCGCATCGAAAACGATTTCCGCGCTATCGTTAAAGAGGCCAACAGCAAAGTATTCCCGGCCGTGGTGTATATCCACGCCATAGCCGCCAATACCGAGTCCGGTACCGACAAGGCCAACGCTGTACGCGGTTCCGGCGTTATTATCTCGCCGGACGGAGAGGTGCTTACCAATTTCCACGTTGCCGATAAGGCAAGCTCTATAAGATGTCTGCTCAACAACGCTGAAGCATACGACGCCGAGATCATCGGCTTCGATAAAGATATCGACCTGGCGCTGTTGCAGCTCAAAATTCCGGAAGATAATCCGCCTCTGCCTTATGCGGAGTTCACCGATAAACCCGTTCAGGAAGGCGACTTCGTTATGGCTATGGGCGCACCATGGGGTCTGAACCGCTCCGTTTCGCTCGGTATCATATCGTGCGCTACACGATATCTGCCGGAGTCCAGCGAATACTCCCTCTGGTATCAGACCGACGCAGCAATATCACCCGGTAACTCCGGCGGCCCACTCGTCAATACCGAAGGCAGAGTTGTGGGAATCAATACCCTTGGCGCGGATAAACTCGGATTCGCTATACCTGCACCAACTATAAAAGATATTCTGCCGCGCCTGCGCGAGTACGGCAAGGCAAACTGGGCATGGCTCGGACTGGAACTCCAGCCGCTTAACGACTTCGACCAGAATATCTATTTCGATTTCGACTCCGGCGTAATCGTATCAGATACGCAGCAGGACAGCCCCGCGCAAAAAGCCGGATTTCAGCCATACGACCGCATCGTCAGCGTTAACGGACAGCCGGTGACCATCAAAAACAGCGAAGATATGCCCGAACTGAGACGCAAACTCGGCATGATGCCGTTTGATCAGGAGATTAATTTCGACGTAATAAGAGATAATGAAAATATAACCATCACCGTTACACCACAGCCTAAAGGCAGAGTAGAAGGCAATGAACTGATTCTGGAACGCTGGGGATTTACTGCAAAAACCATCAACCGGTTCGAAAATCCATTCCTCTTCTTCTACTCGCCAAACGGCATCTTTATATACGGTATCGACAGCAGCGGCAACGCCGCATATTCCGGCCTCCAGAATGGCGATATCATTATGGAAATCAATCATAAACCAGTTAAATCCCTCGACGAACTTAAAGCAGTTTATGACGACGCAGTGGAAAATATCAACCGCAAATCCAATGCACTGTTTATGATTCAGCGCAACGGCTCCATATACTATGTCGCGCTCGACTTCTCCAGAGATACCAATAAAAAATGATTTGAAAGGCTTTTATAATATGTTGAAAAATTTCTTGACCGTTTTCTCCGCCACCGCTATCGCGGTGTTCCCGGTATTCGCACAGGATAGCACTCATGAAGAGCAGAAAGAGCAGGATAAAATCACTATTTCCACCATCGCTCCCCAGCTTTCTTCCATGTACAACAACCGCCTGGTTTCTGTAAAATACAAGTTCAAACCGGGAAAAACCGGCTACAAACCCAACAGCCCGGGGTTCTTCTGCCGGATATGCGGCAAAATACATAAACTCAATACCGATAAACTGATTCAGGAGAATAACTCCTTCTTTATCCCCGGTATCGCTCTGGATGATAAGACCGTTATATCCAGAAATCTGCTTATTCCAGAGGATAATATCGCCAAAATTTCCATCGTCACTGCCGACGGGAAAAATATCCCCGCCAATATAACCGCGTTCTATCCCGGAGAAAACGCCGTGGCGGTTGTTGCTGAATCGTCTATTGATGACAATTTGAAACCGGTGGAATTCAAGGACGCAAACGAAAATGACCAGCTCTTTACCATGTTCGCCGGAATTGAACAGGGAAAACGCATTGCCGGAATAACGCCTTTCTCTACCGCAGCCGCAGTTAAAGTCGGCGGAAAAATGGAGTATATGATCCCGGTTCCACCATTGTCGATGATCGTAAACAGTGACGGACAACCCGTAGGCATCACCATCGATTCAGATATTGAGGTGGACAGCCTCGAAAAATGGCGGCATGATCCCGCCGCATGGGAAAGTATATCCATTCAGCAGTACCGCGATAATATCAGCAAAATCGCCAGTGAACTGCATGATAACACCGTGCCTGTAAGAATAAAATTGACTCCTCTGCCAAAAACTACATCCGCAAATAATCTATGGGCAGATCGCAAAGATGACGAAATTAAAACTTTTGCACTTATACTCAACTCCGGAGAGCTGTTCGTTCCGGAGATGATGAGCATCGCCGACAGCAACCGGATTCAGGAGTTCTGGATCAACTATAACGGCAATACCATTAAAGCTGAATATGTCGGATCACTCAAAAAATACGGCGCAATTATCATTAAACCGGAAGAACCTCTCCAAACAAAAGGTATCCAGTTTAATTTGCAGAATCCGGAACTTATCGAAGAACAACTCCTCTATACCGTTATCACCCACCCCATGGACAACCGTATGGAATTTCAGATCATGCCATCCAGAAAGGACGGAACTGTCAGCCGCGATGATATGATATATCCAACTTTCTTCCCGGAAGAAGAACAGGAACTCGTATTTTCCGCTGACGGTAAAATATGCTTCGCCGCTCTTAATCTGCGCGAAAAAAATAATCCCGGCAAGTATTTCAATATCGCCGCAAATAAACTCGTACCGCAATTGAACCAGTTCAACCCGGACTACGCACCAAAAAAAGATCAGATATTGGCGATCGGATGGCTCGGCGTTCAGTATCAGTCCATGGATGAAGAGTTGGCATACTCTCAGGGAATATCACACCTTACTGAAAACGGCGAAAAAGGATTGATCGTTACTGCTATTATGCCCGGCTCTCCCGCCGAAAAAGCCGGCATAGAACCCGGCGACGTACTCATAAGTATCATCCCGGATAGCAACCCGACTCCAATTGAGCTGACCAGCAATGATTTCTATACCTACAACTTCGGATTCCCATGGGAGTATTATGACCAGATCCCGGAAAATTACTACGACGAAATACCCATGCCATGGCCCGATTATAACGATAAACTCAATAATATCCTATCCGCCTACGGTATCGGATCCGGATATACACTTAACTATATCCGCAACGCCGAAAATTGCAGCGCACAAATGACCGTTGAAGCCGCTCCGGAGTCCTTCTTCAATACCCCGAGAATGGTAAGCAACGCTCTAGGCATCACTATCGCTAATCTCACCAGCGAGGTTCGCCACTACCTGAAAATGGCAGACAACGACCCCGGCGTCGTTATCGCCAGAGTAAAATCAGGCAGCAAAGCCGCCGTCGCAGGCATGAAACCATATGAGATTATTACTAAAGTAGATGATACCCCCGTATTCTCCATTAAACAGATGAACGAATTGTGTCAGGGTAAAAGTCATCTCAAATTCGAAATAAAAAGATTGAATATCTCAAGAATCGTCAGCGTTAAAACCGATGAGAATGTATCATTCAAGAACCTCTGAATAATAACTGCTTCACCGGAATAACCGGTGAGCTGTTTCTTATCCTTATAACACACATACAAAAAAAAGCCCTCTCCACAGAGAGGGCTTCCTTTTTATCATCATTACATAAACAGGAACTCTATTTCCTGAGCTCCATCTTATCGCCGCCAACAATGTATATCCGCGCAGATTGAGGATCCCGCGCCAGTACCGGCACAGAATTCACCGCTACATAACTCGCTTCCTCGTCTACATCTCCATTCAATGTAATCACAAAATAACGGTACTCCTTGCTCGCTACCGGTACAAGTATGTGCAGCCGCCCAAGATTGTCAACCTCAGCCGTGCACTTCTCTTCCCCGAGAATTCCACCCAGCGCCAGAACCGAATAAACGTAATCCTTGTCCTCCACCGTAACATAGAGATTCTTACGCCCGTAATCCATTAAAGATACTATCTTCACCGTACGGGTGTCATCCTGTTCAGGATTGTCTCTGTCAAGCATGAACGAAGGCAGCCCCACGTTCTTCGACCACTCCGTAACACCCTGCGATACCTCAAAGTTCTGACGTGATGATTCATAGTCGCTGTTCAATGACGGATGCGTTATATACGCTGTGGCAGTGTAATTGCCAAGTCCAGCTATATTGTAGTAGTTGTTCAGCACTATGAACACCTCCTGCGTCTCCCCGGGCTGAAGCATCACATTCTCAAGTATCCGCACATCCGGATCCTTCGCCCTAACCGTCCGCTTGTTACCGTCAAGTATGTGGAATTTTAAATCTCCACGCAGCTGCTCATCCTGCCCAAATAATATCGGATTGCCACTGTCGTTACGCAACGTAACTTTGGCCACCACTGTCTCATACTGCAAATAGGCCCGCTTCTTGAATTCCAGCTTTACCCCGATCTGCCCGTAGGAGGTCAAAGGCAAACACGACAATATCAGCAAAAATAACGGCAGCAAAAATCTCTTAACCATTCTTCCCTCCTTATTCTGCCGCCTCAGCAGCATGTCCGGATTCCAATTTCTTTAACGCACTGGCCAGTACCTCTTCATAAGGCAGTTTGTGACATAATTCCGCCGCCTCTGAACACTCCCGCTTTAAACAGTGCAGACACGGAAGATCTGTACGCTCAAATACCTCTATCGCTTCCGATACCGGACCGGTCTTCGCCGGATCCGTTGCACCGAAAAATGCTATGCCGGGAACATTCAAAGCCGCCGCAAAGTGCATCGGACCACTGTCGTTGCCTATTACCAGAGCCGAACGACGCAACAGCTCTACCATCTCGCCTATCTTAGTTGCTCCTATTAAACTGTGCACGTATTTACCAGTCTGCTTCAATATCTGGCTTCCAGCTTTGTTCTCATGCAACGAACCCATCAGCAGAAACGCCGCTTCCGGATAACGCTCATGTATGTCACAAATCAATTTTATGAACAGCTCCACCGGAAAAGTCTTGCTCGCCCAACGCGCCCCGGGAAATACCGATATCAACAGTTTCCTGTTCTCTAAATGACGGTGCTCCAACTTGCGCTGCGCCAGCTTGGCATTGTGCTGGTTGTTCGGAACATGATAGGGCGCCTTTAAATCCATGTCTACACAATAAGTCCGCGCCAAATCCATATTGCGATCAATCGAATGCACCGCACTTTCTGATATCTCCCCACAACGGGTGTAGAATTTACGCGCCGCTTTCTCACGCGGATCAGCAAAACCAAGCACATGATGACAACGCGTCATACGCGCAAATAACGCACTGCGCAGCAAACCCTGAAAATCTACCACCAGATCATAATGGTGATAACGCAAATCACGCAGCAATCCGAAAAACGCAGGCAGAAACGTCGTTATCCGGCCAAGATCACGACGCGGAAAGATTATCTTTTCCGCTATCGCTACCGGAGAGTAATCCAATACCCCGGATAAATCATTCACTATCAGCCAGTCAAACACCGCTTTGGGATAGTTCTCCGACAGAAGCTGCACCGCTTTGAACGTGTGAACCACATCACCCATACTGCTGGGCTTTACCACCAGAATACGACGCACATGACGCAGTTTGCGCCCGTGATGACTCACTACTCCTTCCGTTTCGCCGCTCATGATTTTTTTAACTCCCGCTTTCCAGACGCACTGCTAAACGCTCAGGCAAGCCAGCAGCACGAATCTTCGCCTGCGCTCCGGCTATGTCGTAAGGAACACGGTAACGCGTTACCGTACGGTCTATATCATCATAAATACAGAACGACGCACGGGGATCATGATTGCGCGGCTGACCTACACTGCCGATGTTGAACAGATATTTATAACCGGCTTCCACTTCCACCGTCAATGAATCAGATTCACTGAAATCCATACGGTCTCGATCCTTCTTCGTCCAGCCGTCTATGACTTCTATACTCTTGTCTCCCAACGTCATGGGCTTCTTCCGGAACGCTACCGGTACATGAGAGTGACCACAGAAACATAACTGCGTAAACTGATATGAGAAGTTGTCCGTCGCATGGTGTCCGTCAAATACATATCCCCACGTGTCCGGCGAATCCAGCGTCGCATGCACTATCGTTATCGGCAACCCGGGCAGCGTACTGCGCAACGGCAATTCACCAAGCCAACCACGCTCTTCCGCTGAAAGCTGCGAACGAGTCCAGATTACCGCTAAACGCGCATTGGGATTGACCCCGGACATCTCCATGTCATCCAACGCTACATATTCGTCGTGATTGCCACGCACCATCGCTATAAGATCAAGCGACCATAACAGGTGCAGACACTCCTTCGGACTGGCATTGTAACCAACTATGTCTCCAAGACAAATGAACTTTTCAGCTTCCTCTCTGCGACATACCTCCAGCATCGCCTGAAACGCCTCCAGATTGCTGTGTACGTCACTGAAAATCACATACTTCATTATAAATCCCTAAAAATTAATTTAACACTTTTTTTAGTCACCCATGTAAAAAAACGCCAATGACGGAATAAGCCGGATTCTGTTCGGCTCACCGCAGATTACTGACAGCAGCCGCGACGATCATCTGTCTTACGCGACCAGAACCCGAAGCTGATAACGCCGCGGGCAACGGCTCGCTTCCTATTTGGTCTTGCTACGGGAGGGGTTTGCCTGTGCGACGCCGCTTCCGCTAAACGCCCGGCGGGCTCTTACCCCGCCTTTTCACCCTTACCGGACAATCGCCCGGCGGTTTCCTTTCTGTTGCACTTTCCTTCCTGCGGAATATCGTCCGCAGTATCCGCCTTTAACAAACGGACTCCCCGCCCTGTGTAGTCCGGACTTTCCTCCAGTATAGCAAATATACCGGCGACCGTCTACCGCCATTGACATTATTAAATATATAACAGATAGACCCGGATTTCAAGATTACACCTATCTTTTTACCACAAAACCAATTAATAAATCTTAATCCTACTCTCCTGAGCCAAGATAAAATTCCAGGCTCGGACGCGGAGGAAACATCGCAAATATTTTACAGTATGTCTCGTAATTACTGTACACCGGATTGTGATAGTAGGCCGAACGGGCCAGATCCGCAGCAGCATCGTAATCATAATCTTTCAACGCAGATAACGCAGATTCATTATCAAATTCAGACAGCATAACTTCATCCGGCCAGACTACCCGGAAAATATAAAACCCTGATTCCAACTCATAATACTCTTCCGGAATATCCAGCTTTACCAGATATTTGAGCCGGTCTGGCGCATATTCACACTTGAAAACCGTACTCTCAGGATGCGGTGCACCACGCACTCCTGCCATGTAACGGGCTCCGTAAATGTGCGGCGACGCAGATACATATCCACGGAACTGCTCCGGAGACCAGTCACTCGTTCCACGCGAAAATATAAAGTAATGAATCCCGTTTTCCGCACACCATGACGCAAATTTCTCCTCGTCAGGATCAAACAGCAGCATCGTGTAATCCCGCGCCAGATCACGCACCTCTTTCAATTCAAACTTCGGCTGGATTATTATACCGGCATCACAATACGCTTTCAATACACCACCAAGATCCATGTTCGCCAGAAATAATGTGCCATCTACCGGCAATGTCCGCAAATAACGCACCAGCTCCACCGTCGGATGCAGATTGCCCGCATGCCGGCGCACCATCCCCCAGCGCCAGAACCCTTCAAACAATATCACCGCAATCAATACCAGCGCCAATATTATCCGCGCCGTCCGGCCACGGCCACGCAACACCACCCCCGACGACAGCGCAATCAGTATCACCGCTACCACCGCCAGAAATTCATGAAAACGGTAGAACAGTATGAACAATGCCAGATAAATTATGAACATAACCCCGGAAACCGCATAGCCCCCCAGACGCACACCACCGCGACGGCAGAATTTTATCCCCCCCCACAGCAAGCCGGCAAACGACAGCGGCAATATCAGCGGAAACAGTTTTACCGCATCGCTCAGCGTAGTCGACTGCAACGCCGGAGTCCATAAGTAACGTTGTTCAAAATTAAGCAGCAGCGGATCCTCCGGCTTGTGGTTGAGATATCTTAACTTCGCCCACAACAGATCCGTAAAGTGACTGTAATCCGCCGCATAAACACTGCCGTGCACCGCCAGATATGAACACAACGCCAGCAACGCCACCAAACCCCAGCGGCCGCGCCAGCCCCAGGCAGAACGCAGATTCAGTATTACCACACAGGGAAGTATCCACAATACCGCCGGAGATAACAGCAGATGATGCGCCCGGCAGTATGGCGACAGCACCGACGCCAGGCCCAGACCTCCCAGCACCACCAGAAAACTCCAACCCCGGCGACGGCTTCCAGCTCCTCCTAACAGCAGCCGCAACAGCTCGGCTCCACCCATAATGCCAAACCATAACTGCGCCGCGTCCCAGCTCGACGCAGCCAGGTAAACCAGCACCGCCAGTACAAGCAGCTTCCAACGGCGCGGATGCAGCTGCCAGGATAACTGTAACGCCAGACCCCATACTAAGAACGGCATGGCAAAGTTACCCTTTAAAAGGTTCTCACCCGTGTAACGCGCCATCGCCCCGGCCGATACCACATAGAGCAGCGCCGCCAGAAATGACAGCCAGCGGGGAACCCCGCTTACTACACCAATTATGAATATCCCCGCCGGAATCAACGCCACCCACCAGCGCAGAACCTTCTGCACAAATAACGTCTCCCCGGGATTGTCCTCGTATACCGAATCAGCTTCGTCTACCGCCGGAGTCCCGGACAGCATCCGGCGCAACTTTAACGCATTGCCCAGAAAACGCTCCATGTTAAGCGACATCTGCTCATCCACCGTGTAACTGCCGACTCCGGCAATCCGCGTATCGTGCGTTACATCATCTCCGGCCGCCACCGCACGGATGTATGAGTAGATTATGCCATCCTCTATCGTATAAGGTACAAAATCCGTTTTAAAATACTCTTTCGCCAGACGCGCCTCGCGCGCCGCGATCAGTGAACGGTAAAAATAGGCTGCACCCATTATCAGCAGCACCATCAGCAGCAGCCTGAAAAAACGACCGTGACGATTTAACATCTCTCTGAACAATTCCATATATCAAAACTCCTTGCGCAAATGCGTCGGCAATATCCCCAGCTCCTCACGGTACTTCGCTACCGTGCGGCGCGCCACCGCCAGACCGGACTCCTTCAACAACTTCGCAATCTTTTCATCCGACAGCGGTTTGCGGCGATCCTCGCCGGCTATAACCTCTCGGATCTTCTCCTTGACGCCCCCGGACGCTATCTCTTCCCCTTCCCTCGATACATAGCCGCCGGAGAAAAATGAACGGTATTCCACTACTCCAAACGGCGTACCGAGATATTTGCCGGCTACCGCACGGCTCACCGTTGTCTCATGCAGATCCAGCTTCTCCGCCAACTGAAGCATCGTCAGCGGCTTCAGCGCCTTCGGCCCCTTGAAGAAAAAATCATACTGCATCGATACCAGCAGCTCCGTAATACGCCTCAGCGTAGTCTCCCTCTGCGTCAGAGCACGGATCAGCTGTTCCGCCGCCGTACGCTTCTCATTCAGAAACTTCTTCGCCTCCGGCGGAGTACCGCTGTTCCGCAGAATTTCATCGTAATCACTCGATATATGGAGCCGGGGAAGCACTCCGGGATTGTCCACTATCAGCAGCTCACGCCCATGACGTTTGACTATAAACTCCGGCGCAACCGTAAGCTCAGGCGCATTGTCCAGCGAGGCGCCGGGACGCATGTTCAGCTCTTTTAATACCGACAGCTTGCTCTTTAACTCGTCCACGCCTATACGGTAATTCCGCGCCAGCTGCGGTATCTGATTCCGCGCCAGAAGATCCATGTGTCGCGATACAATATCCAGCAATATACGGTCGGTAACGCCTTTCGCTTTCAGCTGAATCAGAAACGACTCCTCAAGCGTTCGCGCCGCTATCCCGGGCGGCTCAAACGACTGCACCAGCTTTACCGCACGCGCCGCCGTACGCTCATCACAGCCTGCTCCCGACGCTATCTCCTTGTCCGTCGCCAGCAGAAAACCACGCTCATCAAGATTACCTATTACCTCCACCGCCGCACGGAACAGCTTTTCCGGCACATCCGCAAAACGGAGCTGCTCAAGCAGGTAATCCTGGCGGTTCCCCGATACCGTAAGCGAATTCAACGCAAAGTCACGACGGCGGGAACGATCCTGGGCTTCGCCGGAATCACTGTCACCCAAAGGAAGCGCATCCAGCCAGCCGTCCATCCCCGCCGACAGCTCCTCCATCTCCCGGTCCTCGGGATCCATGTCCGCCGCCGCCGCACGATCCTCCGCCGCAATCGCATTGCTTAAAGGATCTCCAACAGAATACTCCAGCGCAGGACCTTCAACCTCCAGCATCGGATTCAACTGCGCCTCCTGATTCAGACGCGCCTGCAACTCCATAAGCGGCGCCGCCAGTACCTCAAGCGACTGACGCTGCTGCGGAGTTAGCGTCTGCTCCTGCTTCTGCTGCTGCTCTATTCCGAAAAATTGATCCGACACGTCTCTGTTATCCCCGTTTTTTCTATGCCTTTTTTATAATATAAACCGGATTTCAATTCTTGCAACCACTTCCATTACCTCACTACACTATGACATTTTTTTACCGCGGGTACCCTTGAAAAACCTGCCCCGGTGAGTTAAATTTATTCTAATCGGGAGTTTGATTTTTATGAGTATCAATATTACTGCGCTTGGCTCCGGCAGCAGAGGCAATGCGTTCGTCTTCGGCTGCAAAGGGTTGAATATTATGGTCGACGCCGGATTCAGCCGTAAAGAGCTGCTGCGGCGGATGGAGATCGCCGGAATTAAGCCGGAGTCCATTCAGGCCGTACTCGTAACTCATGAGCATGACGACCATGTCAAGGGCATCAAGGTCTTCTGCGATACCATGAATATACCCGTGTGCCTCTCCGCAGGAACCGCAAATTATCTTAAACAGAAACAGAAACTGCCAGCCAGATTTAAAATATTTTCCCCGGGAGACTCGTTCCTTTTGTGCGGATTCAATATTAAAACCTTTCCGGTTATGCACGACGCGGTAGAACCAGTCGGGTTCGTTATCAGCAACGGTGAATCAAAAATAGGTATGGCTACCGACCTGGGTATCGTATCCAGAAACGTCGTCGAAGCTATGACCGGATGCAATACCATTGTATGGGAGAGTAATTACGACCTGGAAATGCTTAAAAATTCCAACCGCACATACAACCTGAAACGGAGAATTCTCAGCGCTTCAGGACACCTCAATAACCGCGACGCGGCCGAGGCGCTCGCTAAACTCGTAACCGCCGAGACCAGAAGCGTTATACTCGCTCACGTCTCCCGCGAATGCAATACATACTCCATCGCGGCTCAGGAGTGCGCCAGAATTATCGGTCTGATGGGACGCAATGATATCAAAATTCATGTCGCTATACAGGATGAACCACTGATTATTCAGGAGAATACTCCTATAAGAGAGTATAACCCGGACCTCCTCGCATGGGCCAATTGCGACGTTTCGTAACCGGATAAAGGAGATGCTATTATGAACCAACTCTTCTCAAGCGAATCACCACTGTATCTGCCCGGCAACGAGATTACATCCGCCCCGCAGGAGTATTGCCGCTGCCGCCAGTGCGGAAAAAGAGTCTCTTTCTCCGGCATGACCCCTTTCAGCGAATACAAATGCGACGGATGCGGCGCAGAACTGCATGTGCCAAGACCTTTCGGCGATTATATGTTGCTTGACCGGATATCCGTTTCGGACACCGCACGCGTATACCTGGCTCTGGATCCACTGCTCGACCGTTCCGTTGCAATAAAAATTCCACGCGTCAGCAAAGAGGATGAGTCGTTTAACCAGCACTCCAGACGGGCGCTGTATTTCGACTCCCAGATCCAGACCGCCGTTGAACACCCGAACACCATGGAGATATACCGCGCATGTCTCCTCGATAACAGAGATTTCAAAGTGATGGAACTACTGCCGGGCGGCAAACTCAAATTCAATGAGGATCCGGCCGAACGTACCGACCCGCTGGTCGCCCTCAACGCTATGGCCGAGGTCGTCGAAATGCTCGGAATCGCATATAAAGAAAAAAATGCGCCTCACGGCAATATCGCTCCGGATCACCTGGTATTTTCCGACGAGGGACGACTTAAACTGCTTAATTTCCGCCCCCGGGAATACGCTACTCCGGATATAATTATGCCGCAGAACGAATTCATCTTCGCCGCACCGGAACGCCTGCGCGATTACGAGATCTCCGCCCCCGCCGATATATACAGCATCGGAGTGGTACTTTTTATGCTGTTTACCAACCGCCACCCCATGGGGTATGTCGACGAAGCCAGCGAACTGGATCTGCTTGAACGGCAGCTGAAAAGCCCTATTCCACCAATGAAAAATCTCGCCGCATTCCACGACGACGCCCTGTTTAACACCATAAGCGCCATGCTCGCCCCCAACCCGGGAGAACGCCCGGATCACGACGAAACCGCAGCCGCTCTGCGCAACGCCGCAGGAAAAATGGCCAGAAAACGCAATGTACAGGAGACCGTTACACGCATCTCCCAGAAAATTCAGAAGGGTATCGCTAAATTCCAGGACGATTATCTCGTCAACTAATCCCGGAATTCACGCCAGTTGTCCGGCGAAGTCAACAGCAGAAAGCCCAGAAGATTCGCACCGAAGGTCTTGCTCGCAGTTATACCCATGTGCGCCGCAGGAAGGTAGATCGTACTCTCCCACTTTATCGGCGAATCGTAATGCAACTGCCAGCCACCGCCATCAAAACGGTCGTAACGGGCACTCGAAGCAAGAACCTTGCCATCACCTATGGCAAAACTCTCCACCTCAAGCCCGCCACTCTCTTTGATCCGCGCCAGCGCACGGGTCGATACCGCATCTCCGGCAAACAACGCCAGCCTTACCCCAGCCGGCTCCGATACCGCCTGCCCCATCGCTATCGCAAAATTACGGCCGCGGGCAAGGCACTTTTTCAGATGATCCAGCGCTATTTTACGCCGCTCAGACGCGGTTTCCACATCGGGCAACAGCAGTTCAAGCGTATCATCCTCATCCGGATCCGCCAGCCCCCAGCGGTTCCTTACCCATAAGTCATAGTCGAAAATATCTACCCTGTTTCCCGCATCATCCACTATCTCACCACCAGCCGCTGCTGCCGGAAGCATCGCGTAATATGACGGCAACGTCGATACCACTCCCGGCGGAATCAATGGCGCCGCACTGCTCACCGAAAGTCCACCAGTCATCTCTATAACCGTATCCAGATAACCCGCATTCGGAGTTCCAACTATAACCAGCTTGGAAATGTAATCCGCTCCAGCCCAGGTCAGATGCGGCGGTGTGTCATCCATCGGCAGATCCGCCCCGCCGTACATCAGATAGTAACGGGCGATCAAGCCCCCCATGGAGTGCGCTATAATATCAAATTTCACCTTCTCTTTACTATAACCGTAGCGCGCACGGTAGATGTTCGCCATTTGATCGCTCTTCTCCCGGATGAAATCCGCCAATCGCGCCGCATTCTCCACCGGATCACGCCGCCAGTCGTAGGTGAATATGAAAAGCGTATGGTAGTGCTTCCCCTCCGGCAACGGTTCGCCGTCCAGCGCGTAACCCGCCGATTTGAGTATGTCTATAAGATTACCGTAACCGGGACGCTCAAACTTTATCCCCAGAAATTTGATCTCCGCCGACTTTAAAAGACCGGCAGGAACTATGTTGTCATGGATGTGCTTCAACGGCACGCCGGGACGCATCGGATGACTGATTGAACGCATGAATTCATCATCAAACGAACGGCGCGAAAATTCCCCCCAGACCATACGCCCCGTGTCACGGTTCATCAGCTTTGCTCCCAGCAAACCATGTATCACTATCACCGGATGACGCTCCGGCCCCTCGTACTCCGCCAGACGCATCGCCATACTGCCGGGCATAGAGTCCACAAAAAGACGCATCGAATCATAGGACCCGGTAGCCGAATCTCCCGCACAACCAGACAAAACCATAATAAATACCACTACCCCCGGAAATATCCTGAACATAACTGCCTTTCCAATTTTGTTGTTAAACTTAAATTAGCACCAATACGACGGTTCGGCAATTTTTTTCAGCCCTTTTTTGACTGTTCGCGTTTGAAAAAACTTTTTTTTAACCTATTTTTCTGAAAAAGAAAAGAGTTATGTCTATGAAATTATCCCATGTCGTTTTCATTATCGCCGCTGCTGCCGCAGCCGGTTGCAGCTCCATCCCGGATGGCGAACCGCCAAAAGGCGATATCGTTCAGTTCGAGGTGACGGAAAAAGAGAACTACTCCGCCAGAAAGGCAATTAACTTAATGACCGACTCTTTCAGCTTCGCTATGCTCGGAACCGTGCCGGCTGAAGCCACCATCGAAATAAAAGCCAATAATCAGATGGCAGAAAAAATGGCCGGCGACACCGTGCGCTATGCATCCGATGTCATCCGGCTCAATATCGTCAGAGAAAATGGAGAATATATCCTGCGTTCCAACCTCTCAAGAAACTCTTCCTCTATACTTGAGTGGGAAATGCAATGCTTCCCCAAAGATCATCAGGATAAGCAGATCTTCTCAAAAAAAGTCTCCCTGACACAGTAATTCACCCACGCAACGCCTGCGCCAGTTCTTTAACAAATTTACAGGCGGCACTGATTCCTGACGCCCCATCCACCGCTCCAGTGACCAGCTTGACCGCCGCACTGCCAACTACCACCGCATCCGCATAACACGCCGCATCTTTCGCCATCTTCCCCGACGAAATACCAAAACCCGCCGCTACCGGCAGATCCCCGGCCAGACGTTTGAATCGACGCAGTTCGTCCCCCAGCTCCGCCGGCAGCGACTCACGCGCACCCGTCACACCGCGCAACGTGATGCAGTAGGCAAAACCACGCATACCGCGCAATATCGCCTCCGCACGTTCATCACCAGTCGCCGGAGAGAGCAACGGAATAAAGGCTATACCGTATTTCTCACACACAGGAAGAAATTCATCCCGTTCCTCCAACGGCAGATCCACCGTCAGAACCCCGTCGATACCGCAACTCTTCATCGCCGCAGCCGCCGCCTCCAGTCCATAGTGGAATATTACATTGTAGTAACTGAAAAGTATTAAAGGCGTCTCAGGATAACGCGCACGCACACGTCCGGCTATCGCAAAGATCTTCTCCAGATTGATCCCCTGCGCCAATGCCAGCTGACCCGCCGCCTGGATCGCCGCTCCATCCGCCGTCGGATCCGAAAACGGCACACCAAGTTCAATTATGTCCGCCCCCGATTCGATCAAACCGCACAACAGCTCCTCCGCATGATCCGCATCCGGCAACCCGACCGTCATATACACTACCAGTGCTTTACGGTTCTCCCTCCGGCAACGCTCAAATACCGCTTCAAATCTGTCCATTATTTCAAACCCGCCCTTTCTTTATAGCTCTTTACATTGTCCATATCCTTGTCACCACGCCCGGAGAGGCATACCACAATAATTCCATCCGGAGAATAGCCCGGCGCACTCTTGACCGCCTGCGCAATCGCATGACTCGATTCCAACGCCGGAATGATCCCCTCCATCCTGCTCAGCAGATCAAACGCCGCTACCGCTTCACTATCGTTGATCACCTCGTACTTCGCCCGGCCAGTATCAGCTAAATAACAGTGTTCCGGTCCAACCCCAGGGTAATCCAGACCGGCCGAGACTGAGTAGGCCTCAACTATCTGACCATCCCCGGTCTGCAAGAGATAACTCTTGCTCCCGTGCAGAACACCAACTTCACCGCCATTGATGCTCGCCGCATGACGGCCGGTTTCCACTCCATCACCACCAGCCTCAACGCCAGTAAGTTTTACCGATTCATCCTGAAGAAATCCGGCAAACATACCCATCGCATTGCTGCCGCCGCCGACACAGGCGATCACCTCATCCGGCAGACGCCCCGTCTTCGCCAGAATCTGCTCCCGCGTTTCCCGCCCGATAACACTCTGAAACTCCTTGACCATCATGGGATACGGGTGCGGTCCGGCAACCGTGCCAATAATGTAAAAGGTGTATTCACTCGTGGCAACCCAGTCGCGGATCGCCTCATTCATCGCATCCTTCAGCGTGGCAGAGCCGGAACTTACCGAAATCACATTCGCCCCAAGAACCTTCATCCGCTCCACATTCGGCGCCTGACGCGCGATATCAACCGCACCCATGAATACGTCGCACTGCATCCCGAAAAGCGCCGCCACCGTGGCCGTCGCCACCCCGTGCATCCCTGCACCCGTCTCCGCAATCAACCGCGTCTTACCCATCCGGCGCGCCAGCAAAGCCTGCGCCAACGCACTGTTGATCTTGTGCGCCCCCGTGTGATTCAAATCCTCACGCTTGAGATAGATCTGCGCTCCACCAAGATATGCCGAGAGACGCTTTGCATGATACAATGGCGACTGACGCCCGACGTAATCTTTTAACAGATCATTCAATTCACGGTGAAACTCAGGATCGCTCATCGCTTCATCATAAGCCGCCTCCACCTCGTGCAGCGTCGGCAGCAGCGTTTCGGCCACATACTGGCCGCCGTAAATACCGTAATGGGTTTCGTGTTTCATCTTATTTCCCTCAATATGTTAAATATTTCTTTAAGTTTAATGTGACTTTTTATTCCTTTTTCCCCCGATTCCACTCCGGAGGAGAGATCAACCCCGAACGGATTGACCGATTTCACCGCTTCCGCTATATTGCCGGCGTTCAAACCGCCGGCCAGCATCACCGGACGCGCCGCCGCAACCCGCGCCGCCAATGACCAGTCGCATACCATGCCCGAACCACCGTTCGCCGCATCCAGCACCAGCCGGTCCGCCGGACAACTCAAAGCCGACTCGATCTCATCAGCATCCGCTATGTGCCGCGCCGCCCAGACCAGGCAACCCGGAAAACGTTCTTTTACTTCATTTATATATTCATAACTCTCACCGCCGTGCAGCTGGATTACATTCAATCCGGCCTTTTCCACCGCCTCATCCAGAAGTTCGATCCCCGGACGGACAAAAACACCGACCCGCAATGCACTCCCAGCCGCGGCAAATATCGCCGCCGCCTGCTCAACTCCAACTCCACGCGGCGACCCCGGGTACAAGACCACCCCTGAGTAGTCCGCCCCCAACTCCGCCGCCAAGGCCGCGTCCTCCGGACGGGTGAGTCCGCAAATCTTAATCTCCATAAAGCTCTTTCAACCTTTCCCCCGGATGCGGATAACGCATCAATGCTTCTCCGATCAGCGCCGCATCCGCACCCGCCGCTTCCGCATTCGCTAAATCTCCGCTTGTAATAATTGCACTCTCTGCCACCTTGACCACACCCGCAGGCAGCTGTTCTATAATCGCCGCCGCTCCCGCCGCTGAAGTCGAAAAATCACGCAGGTTCCGGGCGTTTACCCCTACTATATCCGCACCGCAGGACAACAGCTTTTCCACCTCCTGCATATTGTGCGCCTCGCACAGGGCATCCATGCCCAACCCGTGCGCCAGACCGATATATGCCTTCAGTTCCGGTTCCGGCAGCAACGCCGCAATCAGCAGTACCGCGCTCGCACCCCACAGCTTCGCCTGGAAAATCTGGTATTCGTCCACTATAAAGTCTTTGCGCAAAACCGGAATATGCTCTGTTGCCGCGTATGCGGTCATGAGATTCTCACGGCACCCCAGAAAAAAGTTGGTCTCCGTCAGCACCGACAGAGCCGCCGCGCCCGACTGTTCAAGCTCGCACGCCAGCTTGCTCACCGGAAGATCCAGCCGGATAACCCCTTTGCTCGGCGACGCCTTCTTCAACTCCGCTATCACCCGGATCCGTCCACTGTTACGCGTGATCGACCGCTTGAAACTGCGCCGGTTCTCCGGCAGCTTATCGCACAGCTTTTCCAATTCCGGTTGCGGAAAACGCACCTTTTCCGCCGCCAGACTCTCTTTTAACGGCGCAACGATCTTTTCCAGTATATCCTCAGCCATTGGTCACCTCGATAAGCTCATTGAGTTTCTTCGCCGCCGCTCCCGAATCTATCGACTCCGCCGCCATGCGTACCCCTTCACGCAGATCAGCCGCCAATCCCGCAACGTAAATTACCGCTCCGGCATTCAACAGCACTACCGCACGTTTCGCCCCCTGTTCGCGCCCATTCAATATCGAACGCAGAATATCCGCATTCACCGCCGCATCACCGCCAATCAGTTCACCACGGTTGTAACTCTGACTTATAAACATCTCCGGCAGAAGCTCGTAGGTGCGGATCTCCCCATCCTTCAACTCCGAAACCCGCGTCGGCGCACAACTGCTGATCTCATCCAGCCCGTCCATACCATGCACCACCATCGCCCGGCGGCTGCCAAGTTCACGCAACGCCGCCGCAAAAAGCTCCGTCAGGCGCGGAGAATAGACCCCGATAACCTGACTGCGCGCTCCCGCAGGATTGGTCAGGGGACCAAGCAAATTGAAAATCGTCGGAATGCCCAGCTCGTGACGCACCACCTTCATCTTCGCCATCACCGGGTGCATCTTCGGCGCATAGAGAAAACCGATTCCATGTTCGGTTATCGCATTCTCCACCACCTCCGCCGGAGCATCAAGATTCACCCCAAGCTCCGCTAAAACATCCGCCGCCCCGCACTTGCTCGTCGCCGCACGGTTCCCGTGTTTCGCCATCGGTACACCGGCGCCCGCCGCCACAAATGCCGATGTAGTCGAAATATTGAAGCTGTTTGAACGGTCTCCACCTGTACCAACCACATCCACTACATCCCGTTGGCCACAGTCGATAAACGCCGCCGCACGGCGCATCATCCGCGCCGCACCCGCCAGTTCGTCAAAGGTAATCCCCTGCTTCTCCAGCATGACCAGAAATGCACCGATCTGTACATGCGACACCTTGCCGCCAGTAAGAACCGTGAACGCCTCCTCCATCTCCTGCGCCGAGAGGTTGCGCCCGCCAAGCAGCTTGTTTATGAAACGACGCAGCATCTTAACGCACCTCCCCGCGGAAATCCGCCGCCAGCTTGAGGAAATTCGCCAGCTGACGCTTGCCGCCCGACGACAATATCGACTCCGGATGATATTGCAGCGACTCTATCGGCAGTTCCCGGTGACGCATCGCCATGATTTCACCATCCTCCGCCTGCGCCGATATTTCCAGCTCCGCCGGCAGACTCTCGCGATCCACCGCCAGCGAGTGATAACGCACCACCTTTAACGGCGAAGCAAGTCCGGCAAATACACCTTTCCCGTCATGCGTAATCTCCGAAATCTTGCCGTGCATGATCTTCTTCGCGCCTACCACCTTGCCGCCAAACGCCAGACCAATCGCCTGATGCCCAAGGCAGATCCCCAGTAACGGTATCCGCCCCTTTACCCGGTCGATCAGTTCCAGCATTATCCCCGCCTTCTCCGGACGACCAGGACCGGGCGACAGCACAATCGCTTCCGGATTCATCGCTATAACCTCATCCACCGTTACCGCATTGTTTCGCCGCACTACCACCTCGCAGCCAAGCTGCTGAAGATACTGCACGATGTTATAAGTAAAAGAATCAAAGTTGTCCAATACAAAAATCATTTTTCATCTCCCGATATTTCCAGCCCGTCCGCCGCAAGTTTGACCGCCTGAAACAGCGCCGCCGCCTTGTTGCAGGTCTCTTCATACTCCTTCGCCGGATCTGAGTCAAATACTATACCAGCTCCAGCCTGCACCGTTATCCTGCCATCCCTGATTATCAGCGTCCGGATCGTTATCGCCAAGTCCATGTTCTGCGAATAACTGAAGTAACCCACCGCACCGCCATAGGCGTTGCGCGGAGAGTCCTCCAATTCATGTATCAACTCCATCGCACGCACCTTCGGCGCACCAGACAGCGTTCCAGCCGGAAACGCCGCACGTACCAGGTCAAACGCATCAATACCGGCATCCGGCAGCGCCTCTATCGTCGAAACCAGATGCATTACATGCGAATAACGCTCCACCGTCATGAACTCTTTAAGCTGTACGCTCCCCGGCAACGCAACCCGGCCAAGATCGTTGCGCCCGAGATCCACCAGCATCAGATGCTCTGCACGCTCCTTTTCATCGCTCAGCAGTTCGTCCGACAGAAGATGATCCGCCGCCTTGTCCACCCCGCGCTTGCGCGTGCCGGCTATCGGACGCAACGTCGCTACTCCATGATCCAGCTTGATCAACGTCTCAGGCGATGAACCGATCAGTGTCTGCCCGCCAAGTTTCATGTAAAAAGTGTATGGCGAAGGATTGACCAGACGCAGCGCACGGTACAGATCCAGCTCCGGCACCGTGAGCTCCGCCGTGAACTTCTGCGACAGCACCAGCTGGATAACCTCGCCGGCATGTATGTAATCACGCGCCTTCTCCACCTTCTCCATAAATGCCTCACGATCGATCTCAGGCCGCAGACGGCACCGGGTATGTTTAACCGGCTGAGACGGCGGATTGCCGGAACCGGCAAGCCGTACGCGTATCGACTCAATACGCGATAATCCATAGTTGTACGCCTCAAATAAACCGGAAAACTCCGCCGGACGCACGCACGCTATCACAAACATCGTATGACGCTGATTGTCAAATATCACCATCTCATCCGTCAGCATAAAGGCACTCTCAGGCGTGTCCAGTTCCCCTTTGGGCTCCGGAAGAACTTCAAACTGATTCACCGTCTCATATCCCATGAAACCAACCGCACCACCAAACAACGGCGGCAACCCCGGCAGTTCCGGCGCCTTCACATCCTTTATCAGCCCCCTCAACGCCATAAATGCCCCTTCCGGAGACGCAAGCTCACGCTTGCCAGACGCATCACTGTAATAAGGAACCCCTTTCTCCACCGTGAATATCCCGCGCGGATTCAACCCGATAAACGAATAACGCCCGAAACGCTCGGAGTTTTCCACACTCTCAAAGAGAAAAATATTGTCTTCACCCATCAGCCCTGCCAGCGCCGATACCGGCGTCGACATGTCCGCAATGAACTCACGGTACACCGGAATCACATTGTAACTCTCCGACAGCTCCTTAAACTCTTCAAACCTCATAATCTGCTTCCTTTTCTCCTCTTCCGGACACAAAAAAAGCGGGTTGAACTTTTTTCATTCAACCCGCCTGAATCCGGAATATCTTTTGTTATCTCAATATTATATCAATATCTCTTAAACCTTGAATTACGGCACGACAACACCGGCTCCGGCGGGAATACGCCAGCGCCAACCCCAGGTGTTGTTATAATTTTTGCCGTTCAAAATCATTTTCTTTCCCAATGTTTTTTCTACACAATGTCAAAAAATATAATCCACTGTTGTTTTTTTGTCAAGCGGACTATTTGATTTTTTCCGCATTTAGGCTAGATTACCCCTGATAACCAGTTAATAAAGGAGACTATTTTGCAGACCCTTTTCAGTCAGGATGAAATCGCCGGAAGAGTCGCTGAACTCGGCCGGGAAATCAGCTCTTTCTATCAGAATAAGGAACTTACTTTAATCGTAATTCTGAATGGAGCTATCCCGTTCGCCGCCGACCTTATGCGTCATATATCCATACCCATGTGGGTCGACTCCATCGCGGTTCAAAGCTACTGCAATGACGCAAGCTCAGGCCAGGTCAAATTCCGCAGCCAGCTTAAACTGCCCGTCGAAAACCGCCACATACTCGTGGTGGACGATATCCTCGATACCGGACTCTCTCTCCAGAGAGTTAAAAATTATCTCGCTTCCATGAACCCGGCATCGGTACGCTCGTGCGTCATGATTCAGAAACAACTGCAAAAACCGGCCGCTACTCAGGCTGAATGGGTCGGATTCTCCGCCCCGGATTCATATCTGGTCGGATACGGGCTCGACTCTAATGAAAATGGACGGAACTTACCATATATCGGATTAAAATAATTTATAACAAGGAGACTGTATACTATGCTTTTCTCTCGAGAAATTCCAGTTAAAAAAAGCGTTGATATCTGTATCGTCGGAGGCGGAGCAGCAGGCGTGACCGCCGCTGTCGCTGCCGCAAGAGCGGGCGCTAAAGTGTATCTCGCCGAGGCTCTCGGCATGTTCGGCGGACTCGGCACCGCCGGCGGCGTACCCGTATATATGACTTTTACCGACGGTATCAACTTTTGCGCCGACGGACTCGGACGCGAAATCAAAGACCGCATGAACGCCGAATTCAACCTCTGCTCCGGAGGACGAGGCATCAACCCGGAAAAACTTAAACGCATATATGACGATATGTGCTCCGAAGCAGGTGTCGATTTCTCTTTCTTTACCGACTTCATCGGCGCTGAATCCAACGGCAGAAATGTCACCCACGCCATCTTCAGCAGCAAGTCCGGCATCTTCGCCATCGAAGCAAAAGTGTTTATCGACTGCTCTGGCGACGCTGAACTTACCACACGCGCCGGCGGAGAGTATATGTACGGCAACGAAAAAGGCGAAGTTATGCCAGGTACCGTTTGCAGCCACTGGGCCAATATCGACTGGCAGAAACTGCGCAATTCAGGCGTCTCGGTATATCAGCAGCTCCTCAAGGCTTTCGACGACCACATCTTCCGCAACAACGACCCGCATCACACCGGCATCAGCCAGACCGCCAATACTCTGGGCGGAGGCAATATGGGACATATCTTCGGACTTAATCCGTTGAGCGAAGAGTCACTTACCGCAGGTATGGTCGAAGGTCGTAAGCAGTCCGTCGAATTCCAGAACTTCTACCGCAAGTATGTCCCGGGATATGAGGGAACAGAACTCACTTTCACCGCGTCTATTATGGGCGTGCGCGCCTCCAGACGCGCCGTCGGCGATTATATCCTTTGTATCGAAGACTACCGCACCAAACGCATCTTCGACGACGAAATCGGACGCTACTGCTATCCGGTGGATATCCACCCGTCTTCCACCGACAAGGAAGAACAGGAAAAATTCCAGAAACTTTACAGCATTCACTATGCCCCGGGCGAAAGCTACGGTATTCCATACCGCTCGCTTGTCGTCAAAAGTTTTGACAATATGCTGGTCGCCGGACGCTGCGTGAGCTCCGACCAGTATATGCAGGCCTCCGTACGCACTATGCCGGGATGTTACATCCTCGGTCAGGCCGCCGGACTCGCCGCCGCTCTCGCCGTTGCCAAGAACGGCATGGTTCGCGATATCGATGTTAAAGAACTTCAGCGCGGACTTAAGAAAATGGGCGCATTCCTCCCCAATTTCAACGAATAAAAGACCATGGATAACAAAAAGCGGCGGGACTCAAATCCCGCCGCTTTTTTTATTGCAATACAACTTCTTTTGTTAACCCAGAAACGCCTTTTCCACCGTTTCCGCGGTATGCTGGTAGGAACGCCCGGACAGCACTTCATAGCCAGCCTGCACCGGAACCGGACAACGTTCGCACAGATCCCAGCGCACCGTTGCCGGATAATCCGTCTTCAACGGCTTGAATTCCGCAACGCTCCTTACCGCAGCCAATGTCGTTTCCCGCAACAGCTTAACCGTATAATCCCGGCGGTAAAGCAGACCGGAATTACACCCGAATCCCTCTTTGACACAGCATGTTCTCACCCCGGGTATCCACTCTTCCGCCTCTCTGCACGCCTTGTCATCCCCGGAAACCAGAATCACCGGCACCCCGTACTCCCCGGCTATCGCCGCATCCAGACCAATCTCGCCCACCGGACGGCCGTTTAAGTAGAGGTTCATTATCGTCTTTGAACTGTAGGTGTGCTCCAGTATCGCCCCGGGAGTTCCGGCCATGGCATGATAACCGAGCAAAATCAGACCTGACGCTCCTTCCAGCCCGAAAAAACGTTTGCCCGGCGTCGCACCCTGTACCAGCTCTATACGGCTGTCCAGCTGCGACGAAGAGAAGTTTACCCCGCTGCCATGACCATCACGCACTATAACCCGGTCAGCCCCCGCTTCAAAACAGGCCGACGCGCACAGGTTGATCTCTTCCACCATCAGCTGACGGCCGGCCGCGGCAAACTCCCCGTTGACGTAGGCATCACCGCTGATCCCCGATATCCCCTCAAGATCAGCAAAAATGTAGATGATCATTTGTCCGCCTGTTCTACTATCTTGTACGGCGGCAAATCAAAAGCATTGTCCGCAATATTGGCATCAAGTTTGTAGATAACCACATCGCACTCCTGCACAAGACCATTCTGACGGAAGACAAATACATCAGGAATTATTACACTGTCAAACTCCGAATACTTCTCTATCTCCGCCGTGTACTCACCGTAACGACCGGTATTCAGCTGCACACGCTTGATCAGATAACTCTCCTTGTCCACAAATACATCGTACGGATTGCCCTTGCTCTCTACATTGAAATAACAGCGGATCCAATAGTAGGGAACTCCTTCGATCTCACACTCGTACAACTCAACCAGCGGAAACGCATTCGAATAGGTGCTGTCCGGCTGACCGAGACGCAGGAACATCGTCAGCTTCGCAAACTCTTCATCGTTCAGCTTCACCGTCTCTTTCGCTTTGTAATTTACTACATACGCCGCACTGCCATTGTAGATCATCGAAGTTAAAGGCTTGCCATCCATTATGTAGTCAAAACGGAATTTGTCCGGCTTCTCATAACGCACCTTCATCAATATGTCCGCTCCACCATACCAGGTCGAAAGACGCGTCACCAGGTGCTGAAGATAACTGTCCGCATCACGGTAACGGCGATGAGGATCCATCGCATTGCCCATTCGCGCCTCCAACTCCTCAAGCGTTATATCCGCCGGATGCTTCTCCGGCTCTATCAATGTACTGCAGCCGCCGAACAGCAGCACGGCCGCAATCAGCAACACCGCATGGAACAGCCTGGATAGTTTCATTGTCATATCTCTTCCTCTACCAAAAAATTGTTCAATTTTACTTCCGTATTTTTGAGATAATATATCTCAACTGCACGCCAATACAATATATGAGCCGGATTTTTTTATTTTTTTACATTCATCAACTTGACAAAATATCCGGATTGAGGCAACGTAAAAAGGATTATGTTTTTTTAAAACCGCCAACTTAAGGATACTCCATTGTGGGAAAGAAAATTCTGATTGTAGAGTCGCCGGCAAAGGCCAGAACTATCAGCCGTATGCTTGGCTCCGACTATAAAATAATGGCCTCTATGGGACATGTGAGAGATCTGCCGGAACGCAGCTTCGGCGTGGACGTTCAGCACGATTTCGCCCCAATCTATACCGATAATCCACGCAGCAAAAAAGTGGTGGCCGATTTACGTAACGCTGTTAAAAAAGCTCAGGAAGTATACCTAGCTCCCGACCCGGACCGCGAGGGAGAGGCCATCGCATGGCACCTCTCCGAAGTTTTGAAGGACGATTTTAAACACGATTTTAAACGCGTTTCATTCCACGAAATTACACGCTCTGCTATCGAAAAAGCTCTCGAAAACAGCTCCGCGATCAATATGGATCTGGTCGACGCACAGCAGGCAAGAAGAGTTCTCGACCGCATCGTCGGATATCAGGTGAGCCCGCTTTTGTGGTCCAGAATCGTACGCGGAATCAGCGCCGGACGCGTTCAGAGCGTCGCCCTGAGACTCGTCGTCGAACGCGAACGCGCAATACAATCGTTCGTACCTCAGGAATACTGGAATATCTCCGCCGATTTCCTCGCAGGTTCAGGCGCGGAATTTACCGCTAAACTTAACAAAATCAACGAAAACGACTGCGATATCAAAAACGAAAACCAGATGAAGCAGATCGTTGACGAACTCAACGGCAAAGCCGGGTTCAGCGTATCTTCCATCAACGCAACACACCGCCAGCGCTCACCCCAGCCGCCGTTTACTACCAGTACTATGCAGCAGCTCGCCAACAGCCAGCTCCATTTCTCCGCTTCCGCAACCATGCGCTACGCTCAGCAGCTATATGAAGGGGTGGATCTCGGCAAGGGCGACGCCGTCGGTCTCATCACATACATGAGAACCGACTCCGTCAACATCGCTAAAGAAGCGCAGAACAGCGCTATCGAGTATATCAAAGAGACTTTCGGCGCAGAATACGCCCCGAAAACTCCCAACCACTACCGCAGTAAAGGTTTGGCTCAGGAGGCGCACGAAGCTATCCGCCCAACCGACGTAAGACGTACCCCGGAGAGCCTCGCAGGCGTTCTCGACAGCGCTCAGCATAAACTCTATACCCTTATCTGGAAACGGTTCGTCGCCAGCCAGATGGCTCCGGCGAAACTTAAACAGCTCGCCGTGGATGTAACCAAAACCGGAGCTAATGGCAACCGGTATACCTTCCGCGCCAATGCGCAGGTTACCCTCTTCCCCGGATTCCTCGCCGTATTCCCGGATAACAAAAAAGAGGAGGCTCAGGAACAGATGCGGCTCCTGAGTTCCCTCAAGGAAAATGAACTCTGTACCGCAGAGAAAATTACCCCGGAACAGAAGTTTACCGAACCACCACCAAGATATACCGAGGCCAGCCTGATTAAGGAACTGGAAGAAAACGGCATCGGAAGACCATCCACATACGCCACTATCCTTAAAACTATTCAGGCCAGAAATTATGTGGTGCGCGAAAAAAGTTCGCTATACCCATCCGAACTCGGATTCCAGGTCAACGATTTCCTCGTCGCCGCACTGCCGGAACTCTTCCAGGTCGACTTTACCAGACAGATGGAGGAACAGCTCGACCGGATTGAGGACGGAAAGGTAAAATGGACCAATATGCTCCACACATTCTACGACCAGTTTACCCCATGGCTCGAAAAAGCCAAGGCAGCCGGAGCAGTAAACGCAGATAAGTCCGAAATGCTGCTCGACCTTTTTAAAGATATCAAATGGCATGAACCGGTCAAGGTGGGACGGCGGACATACGACGATAAGAAGTTCCACGACTCTATCGCTCAGAAATACGCCGGAAATCACCGGTTGTCCCCCAAACAGTTCGCATCACTCGTCGAACTCGGAGCTAAATACGCCGACCAGATACCAAATCTCGACGCCGTAGCCGAACAGATAGGCGCAACGGAGGAACTTAAAGCCGCCAAGGAAAAATTGGCCGCCCTTCAGGAACGGCTCGATGAAGAGAAAAATATTAAACTCGCAGGAGAATCTCCTCTCCTGAAGGTTTTCCAGGCATTCAATGACGTAAAATGGGAGGAACCAGCCGGCCGGAGAGGAAGAACCTTTGACGATAAAAAATTCTTCCAGTCCCTCTACTCTCAGGTAGAGTCCGGCAGAGTGCTTTCCGATAAGCAGATCGACGTACTCAAAAAACTCGCCATCAAATACCGCGACTCCATATCCGATTTCAATATGGTCGCCAGCGAACTCAAAATCGAGGAACAGCCCGAAAATAACTCCGCCAACCCGGGAAACCAGGCCGAAGTTGAACAGCTGCTCGCTAAACTGGCCAACGTCAAGGAGTGGGCGGAACCTGTCAAGCAGGGCAGACGGGTTTACGACGATCAGGCGTTCTATCACTCGCTCTCAGACCAGTACAATAACGGTAAGACCCTGAGCGATAAACAGATCGCCGCGCTCAAAAAACTCGCCGACAAGTACGAGGCAAAATGAGGATCCAGGCAGGCCGCCGCTTCGCTAACGCCGCGGCGGCTCTATTTCTCATACTGACGGCTTCCGGATGCATCTGGAACAACTCCAAAACTCAAATGCCCGAAGAGGCTGAAGAGTGCGTCCTTAAATATTTCCTCTCCGACCGCAATACCGTAATTTTTATCGATATGAGCGAACCGGAATTACAGGGCATCACAAGAAATTTTAAGCTCCGGAAACTTAAACTGCGCCCTATAGAATTCGCCGAAATTACCCCGCTTAAAATTACCGACGCCGAAACCGGAGAACCGGGATTCCTGCTCGAATTACATAACTGGCACGAAAATGAAGACCGTTCCATTACCGTCGACGCCGCCCTCTATTACAACCGGTCAGGCGGAGAATTCCACCACCTAACCCTTACTCCAAACGGCGCAGAATACCGCATAACCGGAAAAAATTCGGAAATTATCTTCTGATTCCGGGAAAAAATTTGACTTTTTTTAAAAGTGTGTCATTTTGACACTGAAAGTTTTTCCGGAGTCAGATTATGAACGACAAAAAAAGTTTTATCGACCGCATTATCGAACGCATCGACTCGATGGACGGCAACAGCCTTCAGGCTTATATGCTCAGGCTCAGCAAAGATAAAGGGTTCCTCTCCACTATTCTCAACTCCGTGGACGAGGGGATATTGGTTATCGACCGCAATCTGTCCATACGATACAGAAATACCAAGGCAAAAGAGCTCCTGGGACTGCCGGACGATTTGACCAAACTCAGACTCTCCCACTTTATCCGGGGAGTGAACTGGCGCATGGTTTTGCAGGAAAATGTCCGCGAATGGACCAGAATGAGCCGCGAAGAGGTGGAAATATCTTACCCGGAACCCAGAATTCTGCAAATGTACCTCTCGCCACAGGAAATCAATAACGAGTCGTGCGCTCTCGTTATCCTGCGCGATATCACCGAACAGAGACAGCGCAGCCGCGAAGAACTGGAGATGAATACCGCAAGAGCTGTCTCCCTGCTCGCCGCCGGCGTGGCTCACGAAATCGGCAACCCACTCAACAGCCTATATCTCAATTTGCAGATTATCGAACAGGAACTCGGAGAAAATAATCACGATGAACAAATGAGTGATACCCTAAGCATGATCCATTCATGCCGCCAGGAGGTGGAACGGCTCGATAATATTATCCATCAGTTCCTGCACGCAATACGGCCGGGAAAACCGCAGCTGACTCTTACAAGTCTGCCAGGAACCGTACTGGAAACCCTTAATTTTATGCATCAGGAATTTGAACTTAAACAGATCGAAGTCAAAATCAATTTCCCGGAATCAGCGCCGGAAATTATGGGCGACGCAAGCCAGCTTAAACAGGCATTCTACAATATTTTGAAAAATTCAATCCAGGCTATGAGCTCAGGAGGGGAAATTATTATCGATCTGACTGCCGACGATAATTTCCTCAACCTCGTCTTTACCGATAACGGAGGCGGCGCTACTCAGGAACAGTTTAAGGAGATGTTCAACCCGTTTAAAACTTTCAAGGCCGGAGGATCAGGCATCGGCATGATGATTATTCAGCGCGTTCTCAATGAACACGGAGCCCTGTACAGCGTCAGCACCGATCCGGGCGCAGGCCTCCGATTCGCTATACGCTTCCCACGACCGGATGCTAAACCGCACCTGCCGCCGCAAATCCCAACCGCCGAGGAGTAAGAGTGTATGAATACCGGTAAACCAACCATGTTACTGGCCGACGATGAACGCACTACCAGAGAAGCGCTCAGCCGTTACCTCTCACGACGCTTCCAGATTACTACGGCAGAGGACGGCACCGTGGCTCTCAACCTCATTAAGCATAACGATTACGACTTTATTCTGACCGACCTCAGAATGCCGGGCGCCGACGGTATGGAGGTACTGAAAAGCGCTATTTCCAAAAAAGCAGAGACGGTTGTGATTGTCCTCTCCGCATATGGAACCATTGAATCGGCAGTGGAGGCGTTGAAACTCGGTGCGTTCGACTTTGTCGAAAAACCAATCAACCTCAACCGACTCGATATCGTACTTAAAAGAGCAGCTGAATCAAGAGAACTGAAACTGGAAAATAACAGACTTAAAAGTCAACTCTCGGGTTCATTCGACTGGAAAGAGATGGTGTCGGCATCACCCGCTATGCACGAAGTTACCGAAATTATAAAGCAGATCGCTCCATCACGATCCACCGTGCTTATCACCGGAGAGAGCGGCAGCGGTAAGGAGATCGCCGCCCAGGCTATCCATCAACTCAGCAGACGCAACGGGCCTTTCGTTGCCGTTCACTGCGCCGCACTGCCGGCAACGTTGCTCGAAAGCGAACTCTTCGGACACGAACGCGGCGCTTTTACCGGCGCAGTGGAACAGAAAAAAGGACGGTTTGAACTCGCCGGCAGCGGAACCCTGTTCCTCGACGAAATCGGAGAAATTGATCCGCAGGTTCAGGTGAAACTGCTGCGCGTACTCGAAACCCGCACCTTTGAACGCGTGGGCGGCACCGAACCAATCCACAGCGATGCAAGATTGATCGCCGCTACCAATCGCGACCTGTATAAGATGGTTCAGGAGGGAACTTTCCGCGAAGACCTCTTCTACCGGCTCGACGTGGTAAATATCAAAATGCCGCCGCTGCGCGAACGCGAAGAGGATATACCTATTCTCGTGAAAAAATTCCTCGACCACTTCGCCACCGAAAATAACCGCGAAACTATGACGATATCTCAGGAAGCCATGGAGATTCTGACGCAATATCCGTGGCCGGGCAATATCCGCGAACTGCGCAACTGCATCGAACGCATGGTGGTCCTCAGCCGCGAAAATCATCTCGATATCAATGACGTACCACGCAATATACGCGACGCATCCGGCGGCGCCAATACCATGATTCAGGCCAACGGCGATACCATTGACGATCATGAAAAGGCTCTGATCCTCAAGACTCTCGACGAGTGCGGCGGCAACCGCACCCTCGCCGCTAAAAAACTCGGCATAAGCCGGCGCACACTCTACCGGAGACTAGACGAGTATAATATGTGAAGAGGATAAAACTGTTTTGAACAATTTTTTCGATTTCCATACCCACAGAGACGTTATGCCACCCGGCGTAACCGGACTTTGTTCCGCAAAACAAAAGATTCCGGGCGTTTTATCCTCGCTCCAAATCCTGCCAGGCGAGGATATGCCCGCCGAAATAACGCTGGATGGTTTTGACGCCCTTGGCGAAATCGGACTCGACCGGCGGCTGAATATGCCAATTCAGGAGCAGGAGCAGAAATTCAACTCACTCTTGAGATTGGCAGAGCAATATGACAAACCAGTGGTGATTCACTGTGTGAGAGCATATCCGGAAATCAACCGGGCATTGAAGAGATTTGATGGCATGGTTTTAATGCACCGCTTTCAGGGCAGTCTGGAAGAGCTGAAATTTCAACTGAAAGCAGAAAACCGTTTTATCTCTTTAAGTCCGGTTGAAGTAAAACAGCGGTCGTGGATTATGGATTTCTTCCGCAATAATCCGGAATTCTTTAACCGGATCGCACTGGAAAGCGATGATGAGATTATAGATTATGAGAAATTTTATGCCGGTGTCGCAGAAAAATTGAACATCAGCATTGAAACTTTATGCAGCATTATGCACAGAAATTTTACGGAGTTTATTACCAATGGACGGAGAGTGGATATTCCAACGCAGTGAGCTGCTGCTCGGCAAAGAAAAAGTTGAACGGCTGAGCCGCAAAAATGTCCTCGTGGTCGGCGTTGGCGGAGTGGGGGCGTTCGCCGCCGAATTCATCGCCAGAGCCGGAGTGGGCAATATGACCATAGTCGACGGAGACTGCGTCGAAATCTCCAACCGCAACCGGCAACTGCTCGCGCTTGAATCCACTATGCATCAACCCAAAGTAAAAGTAATGCAGCAACGGCTGAACGATATCAACCCGGATATCTGTGTTACTGCAATAGAAAAATTTATTGAGCCGGAAGATGTGCCGGAACTCCTGAACGGAAATTTCGATTTCGTTGTAGACGCCATCGACTCTGTCCCCACTAAAGCATGCCTCATTGCGGAATGCTTCGCACGCAATATCCCCATGGTTTCCAGTATGGGCGCAGCAGGAAAAATTGACCCATCAATGATACATATAGCAAAATTGAGCAAGACTCATCACTGCGGTCTGGCCAAGGCTCTGCGCACAAGATTGAAGAAAACAGCCGTGTTCCCCGACGTAATTACCGTTTTCTCCTCCGAAGAACCTTCATCATGCCAATACACTCCGGACGGTAAACCGGGCACCATTTCATACCTGCCCGCCATGTTCGGAGCATATTGCGCCGCCGTAACTTTAAGGCATTTAATGGAAAATTAATTCAGCCGGAAACTTGAATAAGATACTTTTTAGATTAACTTATAGTGTTTCACAAAATATTACCGATTGAATTTTATGCGAGGTGTTTTTATGAGAAAATTATTGCTTGCTCTTTGCATTGCCGCCGCTCTCGGATTCGTTCAGAGCGCCAAAGCCGATTCTATCGTCAGCAAAATCGCCCTCTGGCCGGCTAACCGCGTCCTCGACGCACTGGATACTTTCTCCGTCAGCGTCAGCCTGGGATCCACCGTTCGCGGCGAACTCATGGCTACCGAATACTGCAAGGTGGGCGGCGGCATCGGATACTCCGCCGGACTAATCAAGGATTATGACCGCCAGTACGGCATCGGAATGCGAAACGGATGGTACTGGTCTCTCGTTACCGCTCAGCAGGAGGAACTCGCACGCACCGGACTGCTCGGCAGCGTCAAAAGTTATCAGCAGGTCGCCCTCGGCGTACCGGATATCCAGAGCGAATTGTACGACTTCTATGACGGCGAACGCGACTTCTGGCGCATCGGCGGAGCTCTCGGACTCCTGCTCGAAGGCGAACTCTATATCCATCCGGTGGAATTCGCCGACTTCGTGACCGGTATATTCTTTATCGACCTGCGCGCCGACGACCTTACCAGCGATGACTTCGGTTACTGATTTTCAGTGCAGAAGATGCGGCAACTGCTGCCGGTGGCCGGGGCCGGTGAGAGTCAGCGAAAAGGAAATCAATGATATCGCCGGATTCCTCGCCATAGATGTTAACGATTTTATTCAGCAGTATACCAGATTGACCGCCGACCGCAGATCTCTATCTCTGCTGGAAAAACCGGATGGAAGATGTATTTATCTGGACGAATCCGGCTCAGTTCCGGCATGCGCAATCGAAAAAGTCAAGCCGGAACAGTGCCGCAACTTCCCTAAAAAATGGAACTTCCCGGGATGGGAAAACGAGTGTGAGGGCGCAAAATGAAACAACTATACGGAAGCGCAATTATTGTCTCCGGCCCCAGCGGCGTGGGCAAATCCACCCTGTGCGGCAAAGCGCTGCAGGCTCTGCCGGAAATCAAATTCTCCATATCATGTACTACCAGAAATCCACGCGGCAGCGAACAAAACGGCGTGGAATACTTTTTCTTATCCCACCAGGAGTTCGAAAAACGTATCGCCAATGATGAATTCGTCGAACATGCTGAGGTGTTCGGAAACTACTACGGCACCCTGAAAAGCCAACTGCTCGACCCGGTTAAAAACGGATATGACGTATTCCTCGATATCGATATTCAAGGCGCTATGCAGATCAGAGAGGCCTGCAAAAAAGATCAATTGCTCGCTAATGTGTGCGAATTCATCTTTATTGTACCGCCATCACTCCAGATCCTCGAGGCCAGACTGCGCGGACGCGCTACCGACTCCGAGGAACAGTTAGCCCTGCGCATCGGCAAGGCTAAACATGAACTCTCTTTCGCCAATCTTTACGACTATATTATCGTAAATGACAACCTCGAGCTCGCAGCAGAAGAGATGCTCAGCCTAATCTCATCTTTTAAGTTAAGCACCAAAAGACGACAGTGGGAGGAGTAAACTTATGAAAACCGTTGTCCTCGGTGTATCCGGAGGTATCGCCGCATACAAAGCCGCCGCACTTTGCAGTAAACTTACTCAGGCGGGCGCTGACGTGCATGTCATTATGACCGAAAATGCAACAGAGTTCGTTACTCCACTCTCTTTTATGACGTTGTCCCGCAATCCGGTGGTTACCGGCCTCTTTAATATCCCGGAATGGCGCCCCGAACATGTGGCGCTCGCCGATCGTGCCGATATCGCCGTAATCGCACCCGCCACCGCCAATATCATCGGCAAAATCGCCAATGGCATTGGCGACGATGCACTGTCAACCTTTATGCTGACCTTTTACAGCAAGGTGTTCATCGCTCCCGCAATGAATCCACGCATGTATAATAATCCCGCCGTACAGGAGAATATTGCCAAACTTAAAGAACGCGGATTCCAGTTCATCGGCCCGGAAGCCGGACATGTGGCCTGCGGCGCAGCCGGAATGGGCAGAATGTGCGAGCCGGATAAGATTATGGAAATATTGCTTCCCCACCTCTGAAACGCCTTAAAACGCATTTTTAAGCCATATATGAAAAAGCTCCGGGGAAATCCCCGGAGCTTTTACTTTTAGTCATTTCAATTACAGCGGCAGGATTTCGCTGAGTATATAACGCCCGTCCGGTGTGCGCTTCATTATTACAAGTTTCCGTACCGAGTCTATCGCGGTTGTGGCATTCTGCTGGCTGAGCAATTCCGCCACCACAATTACCCGAACCTCCGGAGGATATATGTATGCGTCGGTAAGACCGATTACTTTCCCTATCAGCGCCTCCTGCTTGGCATCGGTATCAATATCCGAGTCTTCATCCATCGCCAGCTTGTATAACGCCGGAGCCATAGCGGAACGACGCAGGAATGATTTACGATCAGTATCAAAGAAATAATAATCTGAATCATTGACCTCAACATCTGCATCATTGGGGATCAGTTTGAATACATCTTCCGCATTATAATCAGCCGCTAAAGTGAATTCATTATCCCCGTAGTTGAGAACATCCTTATTGTCCTCGTCTGCACTGGTGTCGCCTCCGGGATTGCCGATCTTGAGCGTCTGATTGGATGATGTGGGAGCAAGCAGCCCTTTCCAAATCTTTTTCACATTGGCCGATACCGCCTCACTGGTGCTTTTGGCATTGATGTCAAACTTAGGCGAATTCTTGTAGTTCAGACAGACCATGTCAAGAATTTCCGCATCTCCCTTTTCATAACTCGGGTCAAATGATGTAACATCGGATTCTGAATCCGCCTGAACCGTCTTGAGATTGATCGTCTGCCACTTTATACCACGGGATATGAAACCCAACTCCCACAGCGAACGGATCGGCGCTTCACGAATATATGCAGTAGATATAGGACGATCTTCAGGCTGAGATTCAAATGAGGCGGCTATCTCCCATGCTCCAGTCTTGTCGC
This sequence comes from uncultured Victivallaceae bacterium, assembly GCA_944392655.1. Lineage (GTDB taxonomy): Bacteria > Verrucomicrobiota > Lentisphaeria > Victivallales > Victivallaceae > CALXXL01. The sequence goes on along the minus strand of CALXXL010000001.1, from coordinate 195,326 downwards.
CAACCGCTTCGCGAATGTTATCCTCGCGATCCTTCTTTTCATCCATCACATCATCATAGTCGTGCGGATTTACCTTGCCAAAAGAGGTCGCGTCATTCGAACTGCTCTTGAATGAGTTTATATCCGTATAACCAGATGTCGGAACTGGGGTACCTTCTATAAATGCAGGCGCATCATTGTCCCAGTCTTCATTATTAAGATTCTGACGCGGATCATTAGTATACGCACTGGCGTAAAGCGTGACATCATGAACGCCTCCGCCCAACGAAAGAGTAATAGAGTATGGATCAACATCTGTATTGATATTCTTCTCTATTTTGGCAAAGTCTACCGGCACAAAATCACCGGCAGTATTTTTTAAAAGCTTTGCCGCTGTAATATCAACTTTTACATTATCAAGATCAATATAGGCGTATTGCGCATCTCCACTGACATAATTTATGTTTTCAGTGTGGACAAAATCACTCCCCGTCAACTCCGAAGTAGACCAGCGCGGAATGAAATACATCCCCTCAAGACCGCTGCTTTCAATATATTCGCTCGGCTTGACGTACTTGTTCGGCAAGGTTATATCAATAGTACGGGTATAGCTGTTGTTGCCAACCTGAACTGTTATATCAAAGGAAAAATTACCCGCTACACCCATCCAATAGTCATCGGCAATCTCTGTAATGTTATTCCCGGATTTTGACCCAAGACCATAGATGTCGATCAATTCCACCATCGGCATCGTATACACTTTACAGCTTAATGAATCCGTACGCGGATCCAATTCAATCCAAGCCGCAAAGCCAGCTTCGTTCAAATAAAGCGTGCGCTTGTTCCCTGTGTATTCCGGCCATTTCTTGTTGGTACTAGGAGTTGTATCACTTATATCCAATCTCCAAGATCCCTGCTCCGCCGGAGGAGTGCCGATTATACCATTCTCTGTAATGTTTTCAGATTCCGGAGTTACATCACTGGTAACCGTCTGATCTTCATCCAGAATATAGTCGATCAGATTGGCCGCGACCTGGTTGCGTAGCTGATCCGCACTCTCAAATGTTCCTTTGTATTCACTGCTGCCAACTTCATCTGTGGTCGAATTGTCAAATTTCTTGAAAAACGGCAGCACATAGGCGTTCCTGTAATCAGGATTATTTATCTTGTCATTGCTGTCAAAATAACGCATCTGGTTACTGTCGACAGATATTGTTGTTCCACTTGAGCCAAGCAATGCCTCTACACGATCCTCCGACGACATGTCCTTAAAGGCATTTCCGTTGTAATCCACTAGAACATCATTCCCAAGGTCAAAACGGCGCCAGACGGAGTCACGATACTGACCGCCGGCAGTTTTGGGGTTACGATATAAGTAGGTGTCTTCTGAATTCAGTCCGTTGGCTGTGGTGAAAATATTCAGAAAGTTACTGTGCTCCGCGTCAAAGCTATTGTCTTTGTAAAAGACCGCATACGCATCACGATTCAGAATATTTGATTTGTCTACACTTACGGTACCGGCCGATTTAAATCCATTCGAAAAGTCAGACAGATTTAATTCATTGTATTGATCCCCGACACGTATCTCTGTCCCCAAAGACTTTAAATCCAGAATCGGATGCACATTCGGTATCACCGCATAGGCAACCCGGCCGAAGTAACTGTCACTTACCGGATCCTTTACACAAATCCATTCGATTTCGTCCTCCTGCCCCGATACCAGATTCGTATCGTACAGAGTTTCATCGCCTTCCGGACACTCAAACTCTATCTTGGAAAATGAAGATTTGGCGCTGGAGGCAGCCGTACCAGGAGATGAACCATCACTTAAAGTGTCACTGTCATCCGTACTGCTGACTGTTTCATCCAGGTTTTTTCCAGCCTTTTCACTGGCCTCAAGATGCAGACGTAAACGGGATACCGCGGAATTTACCAGCAAATCCAGCTGACGCTTGTTCGCCGCATTGCTCGACACTGTCTTCTTTACCGACATGCTGCCGACAAACGCCAGCAACAGCATCATCAACAACCCCAGCATCGCCAGCGTAAAAATCAACGCTACGCCGCGCTCCCGCTCCATTCTCTTATTTCCTGTGCACATCATACACCCCCATTCATCTCAACACAAATATCCGGCTGAATGTCTTTTCATGCAAACGCCGGAAAGACTTGGCCGCGTCCGGTTCCGGTTTGTTTTCACGATCCACCCACATAGAATTCCATGTGTCATAATCATCACGACTGAGCAACGAAAATTCAACCTGCACCCCCATCAACGGATGGGCGGCCGTTACCGAATCAGGCACAGGCGAGACCGGAATAAGACCAAATTTATCGTTAGGATCCAGCGTATCATCCGCATCTTCCCGCAGACTTACCATAGGATAAACGGTAAACTGCGTCACATTGTCAGCAATAACCTGAATTAAAGAATCTGTATAAGTACCGCTACCTGCACCAGACCCACCGGAAGACAGACTTATGTCACTATCCGGATCACCTCGGAAAGCTTTCAGCAGATTATCATGATCCGCCGCCAGCAGATTTTTCAACCCGTCAGTAGTCGAATCAAAACCTTTGTCGCCAATTGTACGCAAAACTAACTGATCCTTGGCGTTGCGCATTATAGCGGCAATATAAAAGTTCGTACTCTCCGACTTACCCAGCCGCATCTCCGAGGCAACCGGGAAAACGAGCATAGGAGCATTTTCATACCACTTTTCATTGTCATCAGGATCATAGGAAATAGGATCCAAATAATAATATCCAGACCCGGAAACGCCACTCGGCTTTAATTGCAAATCTGCTACAAAGCCAGATACGGCTTCACCAGTTGACGATGTCGGAAGTTTTTCAGGAATAAAAACCTGCTCAAATAAATTGTCCATCGTAGCAAATATCGTCTGCGCCTGAACATTGATCTCTGTCTCACTCTCGGTATAACGCCACAATTCCGTAGCCTTTAACAGAAACTGCGTCAGTATAACTATGAAAAACGAGAAGAGCCCGATTACCACCATCAGTTCAACCAGAGAAAAATATCTCTTCGCTGTTTTTAATCTCAAGAACATTATTCAAAAACTCCTCTGGCTACATCCCATACGTAAACCCGGCTCTGACGCTTGCTCAGCGGAAGCTCTATCGGCCAGGATATGTGCATATATACACGCATCAGATCATCACTGCTTTTTGAAACACCATTGATATTCAGCGCATCATCTTTGAAAAGCTTTACCTCCGCCGCAAAATCAACCATATCATAGGTTAATCCATCACCGGTTTCCGATTTGGAACGGAAAACCACGACATAATCACTGGTATCTGTATCGTGATAGAAAATATTTACCGGCTGATTTTTTACACCGGACAATTTATTGTCACCATCTGTGTCTATTTCCAACTCGTTGTCTGAGCCGGCTGTAATCCAATCAAACATCCAGGTGAAATTTTCTATTTCACCATCCTCATCTATTGACAATATCGTATTGGCATCTGAACCGGAACCGGAAAGCAATTCATCCAATTTGCTCTTTTCTTCAAAATCATCAATTACAGAGCTGGTTAATGATTCATATTCATAATAGCTGACCCCATCAGAACCAGACGAACCAGATTCATCTTCGCCGGAACTTACACCGGGAAGTTTTATCTTTTCAGTTGTACGGCGGAATATCAGATCCGTACGGATCAGACCGTAAAAATAATCGGCAATTATCGGAACGTAGTTGTTCGATATACTCTCCTGCGAATTACGCAACCCCACCGGCAACAACACCATCAGAGAGGTTATCCCCACCCCCATGATCGCTATCGCCAGAGTGATCTCTATCATATTAAAATAATGACGAACCCTTCTCAGCAACATATTACACTCCTCAAATTACGGCTGATCTTCACCCATCATCCTGATGTTGGGACGACCGGTAAATATATTGAACGTTATCTCCACCCAGTTGCCTAAATAAAGATCTCCATTCTTGGTATCTGTAAATACATTGCGGAAACGGTAAACATTTTCACTGTTGCTGTATTTCGACTCCAGTACATTGCCCTCCGCCAAAACCAGACACAGATTCACCGCATTCACAATATTACCGTATTTATTGAACACTATACCTGGACAGCCATTAGCAGGAGCACCCGGTACTCCTGTGATATAACCGATGTCACTCACCGCCGAAAGATCGGAAGAAGATACCTCTTCACCGTATTCTCCATCATTATAATCGTAGAATTTTGTTTCACGCAGAACAGAAACCCCTTTAAGCTTTTTACCGGAAGATTCATTCTCAATTTTATAGCTGTTATCTTCATCAATCTCATCATCAACCGCAAGGTTTGCACGCTGCGCCGTACTCGCACCAACAATTACAATACCAGTACCCAACGTCTGCCAGTCTTCATTCTTGATCCATCCCTTAAATTCATAAGAGATACTGCTGCCAGTATCCTTTTTCTTGACCGTACAGATACGGTAACTGCGGCATGGCAATCCACCAACATTGATGAATTCATTGCTGTCCGGCAAAAGCAATGCAACATAGGTGTCCTGCTCCCGCCCCTCTATAATCGCTTTGGAACGCGCCTTTAAGGCAGCATTCTCCAGGCGAGTGGCCGCCGTCTGCATAGCCTCAGCCGTCGCCAGCTTCTCCAGCCCAGTCAGCGACAGACTTAGCAGCACGCCAACTATCAGCATGGCGACCACCATCTCCAGAAGTGTAAAACGTTTTCGCATTATCCCGCCCGCCAAGCTATTCTTTACTGCAATTCACTCCACGAATTGATATCGTCAAAACTATTGGTCACGGTAACGTCCAGGCCACCGTCATCCACTCCGTCAGGCCCCATGGAATAGACCAGAATATTCGCTCTGACCTGCGCAGGTATCTGCGTTTCAACTTTAGTTCCTTCTTCGGTTACTTCAAGCATACCGCTTTTACTCGCGCAAGTGATATTTTTGCCGTCAAAAGTAGCTTCAAGCGCAGGATGCTCGATAATTTTGTCATACGCGGAAATTAAAGTATCTGTATCACCATATTTATCGGAAGAACCAGCACCTACTTCATAATCCAATACGATAACATATTCATTATCCCACGGATCAACAAAACCATTCTTCGGGAAATCAGAAGGTACATCAAGGAACGGAGTTTTGCGCGGATTCATTGCACGGGCACCCTTTGCCCAGTCAGAAGTGTTGCCGGTGGTATCGCTTATGTTGATATAATCATCTCCCAATTCTACTACATCCTTACTGTCGTCCAGCAAGTCCACTCCGCTGAGCGCCTGAATCAACGCATAATAGCCTTCCTTGGTGAGACGGCCTTTTTTAGGCTCGTCCCCATCTTCAAAATATTTACTGTTAGGCTTAGTTCCGTCCATGAGAATCGGCAACTTGCCGTAGGTCGATTCGTATTTCACTATCGCAGACATGATGTTGCTGACATCCGCCTTCGCCTTCAAACGCATCGTCTGCTGATTCGCCCCTGTTACCGCAGGCAGGATCAGCGAGGCCAGAATGCCTATAACCGCTATCACTACCAGTATCTCAACCAATGTGAATTTTTTCATTTCCCCAGTTTCCCTTATATTTTAAAAATTTGTAATATCATCACCATAGACCGAGCTGAAACGCAATTTCCCCGATCCGTCGTTCTCATCATAGGCGTCTTCCACTAAAACACATTCGCTATCATCCCAGATACTAGTATCATCCGGTCCAGTCAGCACACTGGAAGCCCACTCTTCCTCCCAATCAGACTCTTCGCCATTACCGGGCTCGACAGATAAGTCTATCTCAAACGCAAAACCATCCGCCCCGGAGCTGCATAAGTCAAAACTTTGTGTGTTCCATTTGCCGGGCTGACTGTAATAAAGCGGATGAGCCCACCCGTCTAGCAGACAGTAATACCCATTATATGTCCCACTTGAAATCTCCCAACCATTTTCACGAATGAGATTCGGCAGATCCAGCTTGTTGATAAAATCTTTTATATAATTATCAGGCAGACCTTTTAGACAACTGTAATTCTCATCCCGCAGGGTCGCTATTAAATCATCTTCATCATCAAGATCATCAGATATGTCCGGAAACAGCAGAGTACCATCCTGCCTCGATGATGGATATTTTCCGTAAATCTCGTATAATTCGCGGAAAGCTGTGTCCAGACGGACTATCAGCGCTTTCGTCTTCGTTTCTGCCATTATGTTGCGCGTATAGTTGTACAGCCCCACGCTGAACGCAGACATAGCCATCACTATCACTAAAACCATCATCATCTCTATCAACGTAAAACGTGACCGCACGATGAATCTTCTCATAAAAAAACTCCAGTTTTCTTTTATATTCTCACTTTTTAAGTATAATATGAAAGAAATAAAAAATCAAGACAAGAGCCGCTATTTCACGAAAAAATTAACCCTCTTGACTGTTTATAACCTATTTTTACTGCCACGATGCAAATAATTCCGTCAATTTACCCGCCGCATTTCGATCCTTTATCTCATTCATCAATATACCTATCCGATTCCAGAATTTATCCACATTCTCAAGATCTTTACCGCCGGGACTCAACTTCAGCGCAGCTTCAATATTGCCACTGTCCGACAATACCAGCGATAACGCCTCTATCGCTTTACCAGTAGGCGTATCAACCTCAGATGCCCGCTCCGCGGCTTCTGCATAATCCTTCTGCTCCAGAAGAGTCCACGCCAGATTCAGTTTAGCCAGATCACGCGTCGGCTCAAGCTCTGTTAGCTGCACATAAAACCACATCGCCGACTCCCAGTCGCCCGACTTTTCCGCATCCGCAGCCGCACTGTACAGAAATTCTACCGTTTCATCATCCTTCGCCAGATAATCCGCCAATGCACTCTCTAAATAACGGTTCAATCCACCGCCATTTTCCCGCGACTTATTGTAATATTGCGCCGCTTCTTCCAAGCGATCTGCAAAATTCTCCGCCAGAAGTACCGCCAGCCCTTCGTACGCCTCCGGACGATCCGGCTTCAATAACAACAGCTGATTGAACAGCTTCTGCGATGCATCAACCTCTCCTGTCTCTCCCAACGCAGACGCTTTCATATATAAAAGATCATAATCCTCAGGATTCTTTTCCACCGCTCCGGCAAGCACACTTAATGCGTTGCCCGGCTGATGCTCCGCTAAAAGCAGCCCCGCATACGCCTTTACCACCGCCAGATCCAGACCATCCCAGCCATACGACCGGGCTAAAAGCTCACGCGCCGCCCCGCGGTTCCCCCGGCCGGCTTCCAGCAACCCAAGCTCACGCACCGCTGTACGGTTATCCGGCTCCAATTCCAGTATCTTACGATAGTGGAACAGCGCCACTTCCACCGCTCCACGCTTGACCGCATCCTCCCCGCCGGAGAGGTGACTCTTTATCTGCTCCGTAAGACTCAAAGGAACTATCTTGCCCCCTTCCTGGCCTTGCGCCGCAGTCAACGCCGCTTCCCGCGCCAGCTGTTCTTCCGCTTCACGACGCAATTCCGCCAGCCGCGCCTGACGCGCCTGACGCTCAGCGGCTAAATCATCCAATTCTTTTCGTAACGCCTGCTGCTCTTCACGACTGCTCTTCCCGGAAAACTTTTCCAGCAACTCACCGCTTTCGGTCAGCTCTCCGGTAAGCGTTTTAACCTCTTCTTCCAAACGGGCAATCTCAGCAGTCAAATTCTTCTCTTTCTCCTTCAGTGCACTGTTTTCCGCACCAAGATCCGCCAACTGCGCTGCACTGCCGGAGTGTTCGCCACGCAACTGCTCCAGCGTAGTTGTCAGCTCCTGATTCTTCTTCTGTACCGCCGCCAACTCCTGCTGAACCTTGGGCAGCTCCGCCAGCTTCTCCTGTGCTATACGCGATTCGGCATCCACCGTTTCAAGACGCTTCTTAAGCTCTTCCGCCGACGCAATCTCCACACTCATCGACTGGATCTTGGCCTGCGCCGCCGCCAAATCTGCCAGCGCTTTATCGTGACTCTTCTTCGCCAGTTCATTCTGCGAGGTCAGCTGTTTTTCATACTCTTCCACATGCGAACGCAGAAGTTTCAATTCACTTTCCGCCGCCGCAAGCTGTCCGGCCAACTCACGGTTCTGTGTGTTCAGATCAATCAGATTCTGCACATTGTTACTGCCGGATTCCAGACGCTTACGCTGCTGTTCAACTGTGGTGGTCAGCTCTACCAGATCGTTCTCCAGCGAACCAACCCGTTCCTTCAGTGTGTTGTTCTCCGCGCGGAGATTTCCCAGATCCTCGCCGTCGGCCTTCATGTGATTACGGCAGAACTCCAGCTCCGCCTCCAGCGCTTTACCCTGCTCCTGGAGCATACGCAGTGAGTCCTTAAGCTGAGTCATCTCCAGCGTCGCCCCGCGGCGCTGTTCGTTCAACCCGGAAACCTCCGCAACCAAATTGCGGTTTTCCTCTTTGAGCTGATGCACTTCATCATACAGCCGAATGTTCTCCTGCAACGCCGCAGCTCCATCCGACCCAGCAATCGAAGGATCATTCAATAAGTTGTTATAGAGCTCTTTCAACCGGGTCATTTCTCCCGTTAGCTCTTCCAGCTGGCGCGCCTTCTCGCCAATCTCCTTGTCTCTGGCCGCCAGTTTCGCCACCGCATCCGCGCGGTCTTTGTCATCGTAAAAAACACGGTTGCGCAGCTCTTCCAGCTCCCGCTCCAGCGCCCGGATCCGGGTGTTCAGATCCTGCTCCTTGAGCCGCAACTCATTACGCTCACGGTAGGCCCCGGCGGAGTCTTGGCGGATATTCACATTCTCCTTTTCAAGCTGCGCTATGCGCTGATTCAGATTCTCAGACTTTATCCGCTCCTCAACCAGACGCGTACGCAAATCGTCCTTCTCCGCATCCGGCATATTTATACGCGACTCCAAGGTATTATACTGACGCTCAAGCTGCGCATAATCCGCCGCCAATTGACGATTCTCCTTCAGTAGATTCGCCAGCTCTTCGCTGTTCGCATTGTCCTTCTGCGCATTCAAACGCATTGTCTCCAGCTCCTGAGTCAGCTGTATCACCAGCTTGCGGTACTCTTCAACCTCTTTCTGCAACAACTGCTGTTCGCTGAAACTCAAACGGCGGCGATCCTCATTCCGCCCGCCTGAAACAACCGCAACTTCGGCCTTCTCTTCCGGCTCAGACGCACTGCCATTAATCGCGGCAAGCTCGGTATTCAATAATTCAAGCCGCGCATCTATAACCTCCTGCTTCCAGTCCGGACGCAACTCCTTGAGCTTCAAGTAACACTCCCGGGCTTTGGACAGAGCCTGCTCCGCCCCTTTGAAATCCCCGCGCGCACGGGCCGTCTTCGCCGCAAGATAACTCTCGTATCCGGAGTTCCACAGCGCCCAGGCCTCACGGTTGTCCACTCCCTGGCCGTAAACCAATACCGGATAAATCAATAAATATACCAGCAACACCAGACTTAATCTGCTTATAACCTTTTTCATAATAAAGCCCCCTCTTTGAACACTAATTCAATATGTAGGAGTTATAACGCTCTTCCAGATTCGTTCCGATACTGAATATCAGCCGGAGATTCCCCTCTTCATCGTACTCCGATTCGTATACCCGCCCCCTGGCATAGGCCAGGGCCGCCAGATCTGAACGCCCGGGCGGCAGCAGAACTTTTAACGTACGGCAGTGACGCCGCGCCATCGAGGCAAGCTCCGATTTCAACTGATCCATTCCCTGGCCGCTCTTGACCGAAACAAATAATCCACGCGGAAATAATCCACGCGCACGAGCTTCAAGCACCTGATCGTGCTCCAGATCACTTTTGTTGAAGACCACTATCATCTCTTTGTCCGCCGCATCAAGCTCGTTCAGCACACTGATCGTGGTCTCCCAGTGCTCTTCAAGAAATTCACTCGAAACATCCAGCACCACCACCAGAAAATCAGCATACGCCGCCTCTTCCAGCGTCGATTTGAACGCCTCTACCAGCATGTGCGGAAGTTTGCGGACAAAACCCACAGTGTCCGTCATTATCAGTTCAGTATTGCCGGGAAGTACAACCCGGCGCGTCGAAGGATCCAGCGTCGCAAACAGTTTATCCTCCGCCAGCACGTCCGAACCGCTTAACGCATTCAGCAATGAGGATTTTCCTACATTGGTGTAACCAACTATCGCCGCTTTGGCAACATCACTGCGCTGACGGTTCTTGCGCATCGTCGACCGCTGACGGCGTATCTGCTCCAACTCGCTCTTTAATGCGGTGATACGGTGCTGTACCATACGGCGGTCCGCCTCTATCTGTTTCTCCCCCTCGCCACGCGTACCCTTGGCTCCGCCACGCTGGCGCGACAGGTGCGTCCACGCCCGCGTCAGCCGCGGAAGCGAGTATTCCAGACGGGCAAGCTCTACTTGAAGTATCGCCTCTTTCGTAGTGGCACGCTCGGCAAAAATGTCCAGAATAACTTCACGGCGGTCGATCACCGCCGCCTTCACCAGACGCTCCCAGTTGCGCTGCTGCGATGGCGACAGATCCGTGTCGAACACCAATACGTCGCAACCCCACTCATGAAACAGACCGGCAATCTCCTCCGCTTTGCCGCTGCCAACATGATATTGAGGATGTACCGTACGGAGACGAACCACCTGCCGGCCCGTCGTCTCTATGCCAAGATTATTTAACAGTTCCGCAAGTTCATCCAGATGCTCAGATATTACCGTGTCACGCTCTTCAGGCGACTGGACGCCAACTATCATCGCACGCTGGACTATCTTGCGCTCAGTAATTTCAGTGTCAAACATAACTAGGTAAGATTAATCCAGCCGATCACGTTCATAAAACAGATTATTATCGCTATCGGCGCAAATATCCGTATGAAAATCCCGAAAAGCAGAGCCGGCGTGAATATCACCTGATTCCGGCCGGGAACATGCTCATCACCACGCAATCCGGCTATCGCCAGCCAGATGCTCGTGTCCCATATATTTCCTGCCCCCTGACGCAATTCCGCCAGGCAGTTCCGGCTCTTCCATACATACGCCGCAAACAGCGACGTCAAAAGACCGGAAAGCGGCAAAAGATAGTTCGAACAGAATATGTCCATCTGATCAAAGAAACTGCCGCAAAGATGACTTTCTCCCATAAGTTTTATAATCGCATCCTTCGCCCAGAGAATATTCTCCCAGTTCGCCGCCCCAAATACCGACAGCAGACTCAGTACCGAAATCACAATAAATGATACCCCAGCCGCAGTACGGCGACGCCATTTCAACTGGTCCATGCAGAACGCTACCGGAACCTCCAGCAGACTGATCGAACTCGTAAGCGCCGCAATAAACAGTAAACCAAAGAAGAGGAAACACCATAACGCTCCCAGCCCATCCCCGAACGAATGCAGCGTTACCGGCATTATCTTGAATACCAGACCAGGCCCCGCTTCCGGTGCCATTCCAACCGCAAACAGCGCCGGAAAGATCGCCAGACCGGCCATCAGCGCAATCGTAGTATCAAGTATGATAATCCAGATCGAAGCACCAAGTATATTGCGCTCCTTGGGCAGGTAACTGCCGTAGGTTATCACAATACCCATCCCAAGACTCAAAGTGTAAAAGGCGTGCCCCAACGCCTCAAGCACTCCAGCCGCAGTAAGTTTGCCGAAATGCGGCGTAAGAAGAAAACTTATCCCCTCTGTCGAACCCGGCAGCGTTACACTGCGGATTATCAGCGCAATCAGCATCAGCACCAATAGCGGCATCAATACTTTACTTACACGCTCAATTCCCTTGCTTACCCCAAACCAGACCGTCAGAAGTACAAATATACTGAAGATCCCGGTTCCCGCCAGAGAATATTTCCAGCTGCTCGCAACTACGCCAAAGTGCGCGTCCGTAAACTGCGCATCCGCCAGCGCTCCGCCGCGAACCAGCGACTCCACCGCGTATATCAGCGTCCACCCCCCAACCACATTGTAATACGATATAATAAGCACCGGTATCAATACTCCAAGCGCTCCTACCGCCGCCCAGCCCCACGTTATCACCGCCGCTCCGCCAAGCACCAGCATTATACCCATACCGTAACTGCCAAGTATCAGCAGACTGACTCCGCATAACAGCATCGCCACTCCGAAAAATACCGCTACCTGCGTCTTCTCCGGATGTAATGCCCGGAATGCACCAAATGGATTCTTCTGCGTTTTACGCCCGATCGCTATCTCGCAAAGCATTAAAGGCAGACCTATGAGCACTATGCAGCACAGATAGATCATTACAAACGCTCCGCCGCCATTCATGCCGGTGATGTACGGGAACTTCCATACATTACCCAGACCAACCGCAGAACCGGCCCCAGCCAATATAAAACCAATCAGACCATTCCAATTTTCACGCTTATTCAATGAGTCGCCCATGATTACTACCGCACTCCGGAATTAACTGTTAAAATATTGCTCCGCCTCAACTGAACCGTTTATACCTTAACCTGAAGCGAATTATAAAACTCCTATTAAAGATAACGGGTTTTCTCTTCTTTTCAATGCCGCAATATTAAAAAACTTTGATATTATAAGAGATAAGCACTTTCAAATATCCACTTTCGGCATTACATTATAGAAATAAAATTTAATCTTAAAAATAACCAGTCCGAAAATAAATTATGTCAGAACAAACAGAAACTATCATAGTTCTGGATTTCGGCTCGCAGTACAGTCAGCTAATTGCACGCCGGATCCGCGAATGCAACGTTTACAGCAAAATCCTGCCTTATTACACCAGCGCCGACATTATCGCTGCCGAAAATCCTAAAGGCATTATTCTCTCAGGTGGCCCTTCCAGCGTCTACGCCGAAAACGCACCAAAGTGCGATCCGGAAATATTCAACCTCAATGTTCCCGTGCTGGGCATCTGCTACGGACTCCAGCTTATGATGGTAACACTGGGCGGCGAAGTCGCCAGAGGCAAGGCCCGCGAATATGGCAAAACTGTCCTCAAAGTGAAGAATTTTGACAATCTCTTCGCCGGTGTAGACGCAGAAACCGTTGTGTGGATGTCGCACGGCGACAAGGTGGTGAAACTCCCCGAAGGAAAAATCGAGGTACTCGCGGTAAGCGATAACACCGAGTATGGCGCAGTATGCTTCCCAGAACGCAACCTCTACGGTATCCAGTTCCACCCGGAAGTGGTTCACTCCGTTCAGGGTAAAGAGATCATCGCCAACTACTGCCATAAAATCTGCGGATGCAAGGGCAACTGGACTATGCGCTCGTTTATCGATCAGGCGGTTGAAGATATCCGCAAAACCGTCGGTTCCGAACAGGTGATTCTGGGTCTCTCCGGCGGCGTCGACTCCAGCGTCGCTGCCGCACTTATTCATAAGGCTATCGGTAATCAGCTTACATGCATCTTTGTCAACAACGGCCTCCTGCGCAAAAACGAGGCTGAAAGAGTTCAGGAATTATACGGCAGAAATTTTAAAATCAATCTTAAATATGTCGACGCTACTGAACGGTTCCTTGACGCACTCGCCGGAGTTGAAGAGCCGGAGCGTAAACGCAAAATTATCGGCAGAGAGTTCGTCCAGGTCTTTGACGAAGCTGCAAACTCCATTGAAAATGCCGTTTTCCTCGCTCAGGGTACCACATACCCCGATGTGATTGAGTCGGTGCCGATTGACGGCAACCCATCCGCCATGATCAAAAGTCATCACAACGTCGGCGGACTCCCCAAGGAAATGAAATTCAAACTGCTCGAACCATTGAGCAGACTCTTTAAAGACGAAGTGCGCGAAGTCGGCCGCCAGCTCGGACTGCCCGAAGATGTGGTGATGCGCCAGCCGTTCCCCGGACCCGGACTCGCTGTACGCCACCTCGGCGCTGTATCACAGAAAACACTCGATATCCTGCGCAATGCCGACGAAATCGTGGTCGACGAAATTAAAAAGGCCGGACTCTATTTCTCCATCTGGCAGACCTTCGCCGTATTCCTGCCCCTGCGCACCGTCGGCGTAATGGGCGACGAACGCACCTACGACTATGTGATCGTCCTGCGCGCGGTCGACTCCGCCGACGGCATGACCGCCGACTGGGTTCACCTGCCGTACGACCTCCTCGGCCGGATATCTTCGCGCATTATCAACGAAGTTGCCGGCGTCAACCGCGTTGTCTACGACATCACCAGCAAACCACCGGGCACCATCGAGTGGGAATAATATGCAAAACAGCCGCGGATGCGCATCCGCGGCTGTTTTTTTATGGTAAAAAGCAACTCCGGTATCAGCAACGGCAATGGCAGAGTAAACCAGCAAAAAAATTGCCGATTTTTACCCAAAAATGTGTTGTTTATTTTTTAAAGCCTGCTATCATATAAGGCAAAATTCAACCATAGATAGAAGATGGTACTATGAGTAAACAACCAAATTATAGAAGAACACTTGTTGCGTGCTATCTGGGCTTTGTAACACAAGCTATAACCGCAAACTTTGCCCCTCTTTTATTTCTGACTTTCAAAAATACTTACGATATAACTTTTGAAAAGATCGCAATGATTCCATTAGTGTTCTATTTGACGCAATTACTTGTTGATCTCGCCGCTACCAGATTTGCAGATAAAATAGGATACCGCATATGTGTAGTTGTGTCGCAAATATTATCGTCGGCCGGGCTGGTTTTGATGGCTATATTACCGGAACTATTGCCTTCTCCGTTCGCAAGCATTCTGATTTCAGTAGTACTTTATGCTGTGGGGAGTGGACTCATCGAGGTTTTAGTAAGCCCCATTGTTGAGGCTTGTCCGTTTGAAAATAAGGACGGAATGATGAGCTTGCTGCACTCTTTCTATTGCTGGGGAGCGATGAGCGTTATTTTAGGCTCTACACTCTTCTTCTCTCTGTTTGGTGTGGAAAACTGGAAAATACTTACTTTCCTGTGGGCATCAGTCCCACTATATAATACTTTCAACTTTATTTCATGCCCCATAGAACGACTGGTTAAAGACGGAAAAAGCATGAGTATAAGCAGCCTGCTGAGAACTCCTATATTCTGGCTGATGATTCTACTTATGGTATGTTCGGGAGCGTCGGAGGCAAGTATGGCGCAATGGGCTTCGGCATTTACTGAAGCTGCTATCGGCGTGTCCAAAACGGTCGGAGATCTGGCCGGACCATGCTTGTTTGCAATGTTTATGGGTATTGCACGAATGATGTACGGAAAGTTCAGCGAAAAACTTGATCTAACCAGAGTTATGCTCGCCTGCGGAATTATGTGCGCATGCTGTTATTTGCTGGCGTCTTTGTCCTCATTGCCGATTCTCGGCCTTGCCGGATGCGCACTTTGCGGTTTGGCTGTCGGTATTATGTGGCCGGGATCGATCAGCATTTCTTCGCTGAAATGTCCCAAAGGCGGTACTGCAATGTTCGCTTTTCTGGCGCTGGCAGGAGATCTGGGCGCCATGGTAAGTCCAACTATGGTTGGAACTCTTTCCGAAATGGCTGGCGGCAACCTTAAAACAGGATTACTTTCAGCCACAATTTTTCCGGTTGTTCTTGTGATTGGACTGCTTGTACTAAATAAAAAGTTTGGCCGAACAATAAGCACAACTTCATAAAATCTCGTAAAAAGATTGAAAATAATAAAACAGACAGCTGACATCTATACCGGCGGAAGGCTGTCTTTTTTTATGAAAAAATCCTTCCCGCATATTTCCAGTGCCGATAATGAAAATATAATTCATAAATAATTGCGCCTTTTGCCAACGCAATATGTTGTTAATTTTTAAAAAGTTGCTATAGTATAAGGCGAAACAGCTTTTTATTATTCCGGAATAAAAAATGTTTAGCCCGGATAACCGCGCCTAACTCAGGAGAAAAATATGAAACAGGATATGATCGTTGTCCTCGATATGGGCAGCACCCGCAATACCGACGTCGCCCGCGCTATACGCAAACTCGGCGTTTACAGCGAAATTTGCAACTTCGATATCACCGCAAGTGAGCTCAAGGCTCTCCCAAATGTCCGCGGTATTATCGCCAACGGCGGACCAAACGACGTGGTCAACGGCGTTAAAATCGGCCTCTCCGACGAAGTTAAAAACGCCGGATTCCCCATCTATACTTTTGACTACAACGAAAACGGCAAGATCAATCCCATGCCTGAATGCGACGGCGAAATCGCCGACGCCATCCGCTCTTTCGTATTCGATCAGTGCAAAGCTACTCCTAACTGGAATATGGAAAACTTTATCGCTGACCAGATCGAACTAATTCGCAAACAGGTCGGCAACCGCAAAGTTTTGCTCGCACTCTCCGGCGGCGTTGACTCCAGCGTCGTCGCCGCCCTCCTTATCAAGGCAATCGGCAATCAGCTTACCTGCGTCCACGTCAACCACGGCCTCCTCCGCAAGGGAGAACCAGAACAGGTGGTACAGGTGTTCAGAAACGAACTCAATGCCAATTTGATATATGTCGACGCCGTCGACCGCTTCCTCGATAAACTCGCCGGAGTAGCAGATCCCGAAGAAAAACGCAAGATTATCGGCGCAGAGTTCATCCGCGTATTCGAAGAAGAAGCCCGCAAGCTCGACGGCATTGAATTCCTCGCTCAGGGAACCATCTATCCCGATATCGTCGAAAGCGGAACCAAGACCGCCAAGATGGTTAAAAGCCATCACAATGTAGGCGGACTCCCGGAAGATTTGCAGTTTGAACTGGTCGAACCACTTAAAATGCTCTTTAAAGATGAAGTCCGCGCCTGCGGCAAGGCTCTCGGATTGCCCGATAATATGGTCTTCCGCCAGCCGTTCCCCGGCCCCGGGCTCGGCGTACGATGCCTCGGAGCTATCACCCGCGACCGTCTCGAAGCCGTACGCGAATCCGACGCAATTATGCGCGAAGAGTTCGCTAAATGCGGTCTCGAAGGCAAGGTTTGGCAATACTTTACCATCGTTCCGGATTTTAAATCCGTAGGAGTAAGAGATAATGCCAGATGCTTCGACTGGCCGGTTATCATGCGCGCCGTAAATACCGTCGACGCAATGACCGCAGAGGTGCCGGAGCTGCCATGGCAGGTTCTGCAGAATATCACTAAACGCATCCTCGCCGAAGTACCACACGTCAACCGCGTATGCTTCGACCTCTCTCCGAAACCAACCGCGACAATCGAGTGGGAATAGTTTATGAGAATTATCGGCGGCGCCGCCAGAAGTATACCTCTTGACGTTCCTCCGGGCCTCGCTGTCCGGCCTACCGCAGACCGGGCCAGAGAGGCTTTGTTCAACAGTCTGGGCGCTATCAATGGATTCGTCGTATGGGATCTTTTCGCCGGATCCGGCGCTGTCGGACTGGAGTGCGCCAGCAGAGGTGCTAAACTTGTGACGTTCGTCGAACTGGAGAAGAATCACTGCGACTTTATACAGCGCAATATCGATAGAGTGCGGCGCAGTGTGCCGGGCGTGGCTACTAATATTGTCAACTCCCCCGTAAGCCGGGTGCGCTGGCAGGGCGCCCCCCCTGATCTTATCTTCGGCGATCCGCCTTATGCAGAGTCGCTTAACGAATTTAAACAGTTAATGAACAATAACGATTTTAAAATCTTCGCCGCCAATGCAAAGCTGGTTTGGGAAATCCCGGATCACCCCGGAGCACTCGGCGAATTCCTGCTTGCGGCACCACTTCAGCGCGCCGTAAGAAGGTTCGGCGGCGTAAATTTTTTAATCGTAAATAAAATGGAGTAAATAATTTTATGGACGGTGACGGCGAAAGCGACGGTATATTATGGAATCCGCATGAGTGGGAGTGGCATATCAGCGACCAGGACACTCTCAACAGAATATGCAATGATGTGGAGCTTTTACCCCAAAACCGGGTGAAATACAATGATGTGCGATCTGTCTACCAAGTAGACGACCTCTTTCTTAAAATAGAACATCCGGATGCGCCATTGCGACAGCTTAAATCACGACTGTTCCCCAAAGCAGAAAGCGAATTCGAAATCGCTCAACTGCTCAAAGAAGAGTCTATCCCGACTGTGGAATATCTGGGGTGGGGAGCATGCGGCAGCAGAAATATCCTCGTTTCCAGAGCTTTCCCCGGCGCTTCAAGCGTTCATGACTACTTTTATCGCAACTATGTCTACGCCGACGGACAATATGAACACTTTGTCGCGTTGCTGACCGATTTCCTGCGGCTATTTTTCCGCAGCAACTTTTATCACGACGACCTACATCTGGGAAATCTGTTATTTTCACCTGAAATGGGCGAAATAGTGTTGGTCGATCTTATCGATATCACCAAAGAAGAGGAGCTCTCCCCAACACAGCTGCGCCGGATGCAACGCGTTGTTCTGGAACTGCGCGAAGGATTGTCCGAAGAGGATATGCTGCTCGCCATTACCGGTACCAATATCGCTATCAATACCGCCGCAGCTAAAGAGTTCTTCCTGAACGGAGTCGCCGAGGAGGCTCAACGCCGGCTCGCCGAATGGCCTAAACGCAGACGGCAGATCCTTGACGGATATCACAAGTTCGTTACCCCAGTAATCAAAGGCGATCACCTCACTATGCTACGCAAAAATGATTTGCAGGAGGAGATTATATCGCCCGAAGAGTGGGAAAATCAGGCCATCCGTAACGATTATGAACTGAGAGAATACTCTGAAAAACAGGCTGAATGCCTTTTCCTGCGCTCCCTTTTCCTGCAACTATGTCTGGTGCCGCACCGCAAAGTCGCCGCATGGGAAAGCCCGGGAAAAATCTATTTCGAACCCATGCCGGAGTTGAATACAACCTCCAACAGCTCATCCGGAATCGAGTTCTTCGCTCAAACCCTCGCTGAACAGGAGATCGTGGTAAACCGCAACTCCATCGCACAGGGTAAGAACGGTAAATTCCTGCTCACAGAACTCGAAGATATCGAAACTCTAATCGACTGATTTATAAACACAAAAAAAAGCGGAGAACTATTCTCCGCTTTTTTTATATTGTCTTATCCGCAATTACATCGCATCCGGAATGCCGATTGTCAGCGTAGCAAGCCCGTCTTCCAACACCTTCAGAACCGAAGCCGCCAACGCCAGACGCGCCTTCTTCAAATCATCCGGCACATCTCCGGCCAATACCGGGCATTCGCGATAAAATTGATTGAACGCTTTTGCCATGTTCAGCAGATATTCCACCACTACCGAGCAGTCGAGTTTTTCCGCCGCCATCTGCAGCTGTACCGGATAGAACGCCGCCATTATTGCCAGATTCTTTTCCGCTTTCGCACTCAGTAATCCCCAGTCCGGTGCACTGTAATCCAAACCGGCCGCCTCCGCTTTACGCAGAATCGAGTGTATACGCACGCAGGCATACTGAACATAAGGACCGGTGTCACCTTCAAATTTGATCGACGACTGCGGGTCGAACATCATCGTCGTTTTCGGATTGAACTTAAGCAGCATAAACTTTAATGCTCCCATGCCGATTATATCCGCCCGGCGACGCAAAACATCGTCCGGCTCACCAGCACTGTTACGCTCACGGCAACCCGCAAACGCCAGATCGCTCATCTCCGCAAACAGATTGTCCGCATCCACCACCGTGCCTTCACGGCTTTTCATCTTACCTGACGGCAGATTAACCATCCCGTATGCCAGGTGATAAAGCTGATCCGCCCACGGATATCCCAGCTTTTTCAATACTCCAAACAGCACCTGGAAGTGCCAGATCTGCTCGTCTCCAACTACCCAGATCATCGAATCCGGATGATAATCAGCAAACTTCTTGAGTGTGGTACCCAGGTCCTGCGTAATATAAACACTCGTACCGTCCGAGCGCAACATCACCTTCTGTCCCAACTTCTTACCCAGATCACAGATCACCGCCCCGTCATCACGACGGCAGAATGCTCCGCTTTCCAGACATTTGGCTACAATATCCTTGCCCAGCAGATAGGTTTCACTCTCTAAATAGGTGTGGTCAAACTTGATACCCATCGATTTGTAGGTCTCTGCAAAACCGGCAAATACCCATGAGTTCATCTTCTTCCATAACTCAATAACCTCCGGCTTGCCAGCCTCCCAATCCTGCAGCATCTGCTGCGTCGCACGGCCAATCTCCGTAAAAAGAAAGAGTTCCTCGTCACTCTTTTCCGCCAAGTCAGGCTGCGCCGCACGCAGCTCTTTGATCTCTTTAGACAATTCCGCATTGTAACGGACATAGAAGTCGCCAACCAGATGATCGCCCTTGCGGCCGGCTTTCTCCGGAGTCGTCCCTTCCCCGAAACGCTGATAGGCAATCATCGATTTGCAGATGTGTATCCCACGGTCATTCACCAGATTGATCTGAATAACATCATTGCCCACCCGCTTTAACAGCGATGAGACCGCCATGCCAAGTGTGTTGTTCCTTACATGCCCGAGATGCTGCGGCTTATTGGTATTCGGCGCAGAATATTCAATCAGAATCCGTTTCCGCTTTTCCACATCCAGCTCTGCTTCACCCAGCAAGCCGGCAACGTCAGCCAGAGTATCACGGAACAGCGCCGCAGGATTCAGAGTGACATTTACAAACGCTTTTACACGGCTGACCTTCTCAACATCCGCATGCCCGGACAGAAACTCTTCCGACAGCTCAGCCAGCTTATCCGGAGCCGTTTTGAATAAACGCGCGTAACGGAACGCATTCACCGTAAGCTCGCCATCCATGTTCTCCGGACACTTCTCCGGAACAATTCTGAATTCTCCCGGATTCGCCTCCGGAAACATACTCCGCCAATGCGCGGCCAGATCATTAAGCAGTTGAAACATGATTATATACCAAATGAAGTTAATTTTTTACAGCGTCGTACGGATAACATCCGTCGCTCCACTGCGCTGAGGAACAATAAAATAACCACCGAAACACGCCGGCAGAAGCACCGTTTCCCCGGGAGCAACTTCAACCATCGCCTCGTTCTCCGAGTGTCTGCCCACTTTTATCGGATTGTTTATCGCAGTTAAAAGATGAAAACTCAACCCGTTGCGGGTATCATCACGCCACATGTTACGCAGCTTTAATATGTCCGCCGTAAACGCCGGTGAACGGTTCACCAGAGCAAATTTACGGTTGTGTTCCACCTCATCCACCACACCGGGAATCCGCGGAGTAGTACGGTTCATGAAATCTACCGCTTCCAACGCCTCCTTGGTGTGCAATTCACGGGGATTGCCGTTCTCATCACAACGATTCCAGTCACTCAAACGGAACGAACAGTCGCTGTTCTGCTGCACCTCCAGCAGAAGATTGCCCGCATCTATCGCATGAATCGTACCTGCCGGTATAAAATAGGCATCCCCATTGCTGCTGGGATAGCACTGCAGGCAGTTTTCAACTTCCTGCGAATTCATTAAACTTAACATCTGCTGACGCGTGGCACGCGGATTCAACCCAACCATCAGACGCGCTCCCGGACGGTGACTTATTACATACCACATCTCCGCCTTCGGCTCAAAACCGCTGCCGGCATTGCGTGAACAGTAGGCTTCGTCAGGATGAACCTGCAAACTCAACCGCTCACCAGCATCTATCAGCTTGATTATCAACGGAAAACGCTTAGCCCCATTCCACTTGGTTCCAAGCAGCAGATGATCATAATAATTTACCAGCTGATTCAATGTATTCCCGGCTAAAGCCCCGTTGCGGACTACACTCTGAATATCTCCACGGTCTACTATATCCCACGCTTCACCAAAAGGCGGCACATTCTCCGGTACATCCCTGTTCAGAACCTCACGCATTAAACTGCCGCCCCAAACACGCGGCATATACACCGGAGCAAATAACAGCGGATATAACTTTCCAGGATCTACAAAAGCCACCTTATTTCTCCTCCCGCTCGAGATAAATCGAACACGCTTTTATCAGATTCTCCGGCAAACGCACCAGCTTACGACTGCCGTCTATGCAGCCCAACGTTACCGAACCCTTCACCAGAAGTTTATCCCCACAATAAATTTCACTGCCGATCACCATCCGCGCCCCGCGGGCCGAGATTATCCACGAATGGATCGTCAAAAGATCATCATAACGCGCCGGAGCATAGTAGTGGCACGTCGCCTCCGCCACCGGCATGAATACACCCATCTTTTCCATATCACGATAGGAAAAGCCAACCGAACGCAGCATCTCCGTACGACCACGCTCAAAATATTCCAGATAGTTGGCGTAATAGACCACCCCCATCTGATCCGTGTCCGCATATGGCACCCGATATTCACAACGGTGACGACTGATTAATTTTATAAATACACCAACCGTTTCATCCAATTCAAAATCCGACGAGTCGATTACCGTCGCTCCATCGGCTATCTTTAATGGACTGACCTTCCGCTGCGAGTCCTGACGGTCACGCGCCGATATCGCTTCAGCAACCTCTTCCAGCGTCGCCCCCGATACCGTCTCCCCTTTCTGCGCCATACGGCGTTTGGCACGCACCCACGGCGAAGCAGTTAAATAAAACTTCATCGCCGCATCAGGAAAAATCTCACTGCCAATATCACGCCCCTCCATCACTATCCAGCCGGCACCGGCAAGCTCACGCTGCTTTACACTCAGCCAGATACGTACTTCCGGTATAGCTGCAATAACACTGGTAAGCGCCGCTACCTTTTCACTGCGAAGTTCAGAGGTGGGAAATTTGCCGTTTACACATAGCTGCATGCCATTGGCAGTGGCTACATAACTCATTTGAAGTTTGCTCAATACCGGCTTCAGCAGCTCAGCACTGGCATTACCACAGTCAACACCTTCACCAGACGCTACATAAGCTATCGCACGGTACATGCTGCCGGTACTGATATAAGGAATGCCAAAATAGTCCGCCACACGCGACGCTACACTGCTCTTACCAGACGCCGCAGGTCCGTCTATGGCAATTACACGGGATACCATCGCCGCCTCCTCTTTATTCGGAGTTTAACGCCGGCCGCGCAAACGGCCGCTCTTCAGAAATCCATCATAGTTGCGCATAGTCAAATGCGATTCCAGCTGAGTCATCGTTTCCAGCACCACACCAACCATAATAAGTATACTGGTGCCGCCAAAGAAACTGGAAACTATAAACGATACACCGAACTGCTCTGTGAGAATCGTCGGGAACAGTGCCAGCGCCGTGAGAAATACCGCACCGCCAAAGGTAACCTTGGTCATCGTACTGTCAAGATATTTCGCCGTAGCCTGCCCCGGAGGAATGCCCGGAATGTACGCTCCGTCACGCTTGAGATTCTCCGATATCTGACCAGGATTGAAGATGTTGGCCACCCACAGGAAACTGCATCCCATAATCAGCGCCGCATATACCACCATGTAAGGCACACTCGTGTGATTGCTGAACGCACTGTTCAACGCATAGAATACTGACGAACCCGCTTCCCAACGCTGCGCAATAAATCCAAATACCGGCCCCGGAATCATCATGAACATACCACCGAAAATAATCGGCATTACGTTCGCCAAATTTACCTTCAAAGGCATGTAAGTCGTACCGCCGCGAACCTGCGAACCAACCGTCTTACGCGCAATCTGAATCGGAACTTTGCGATAGCCCTGAGTCAACATAATCGTCAACGCTGTAACCGCAACAAAAATTATCAGAAGTATCAGAAGATGCACTACCCGGAAGTTGCTGCCGGATGCGCTGTGCCCCTGATAGGTCATCGTAATCAACTCTATCACCGCCTGCGGCATTCTCGCAATAATACCAACCGTGATGATGATCGATACACCATTGCCGATACCACGCTCGGTAACCTGTTCCCCCAGCCACATAAAAACCATGGTCGTAGCCGTCAGAACCACTATCGTCATAAACATAAAGCCGAACTGCGAACCATCGTACATCTTACGACCTAAATTGATATCCAGCGTCTGGGGATTCACTATCGTATACGCAATCATGAAACCCTGAATAAGACAGATCAGAATCGTCAGATAACGCGTGTACTGGCTGATCTTCCCACGGCCGGCTTCACCTTCACGCTGAAGCTTTTCCAACGCCGGAAATACCGGCATCAGTATCTGCATAATGATCGACGCCGAGATGTAAGGCATAATCCCCAACGCCGCAATCGCAAACTTTTCCAACGCGCCCCCGGAGAACAGGTTCACCGTCTGCACTATGCCACCGCCTTCCGACTGCATCAGCTGATCTATGAACATCTTCAACGCCGTGGGATCCACCCCGGGACAGGGTATGGCCGAGGCCACACGCACCAGTATGATTATTCCGGCTGTAAACAACAGACGATTGCGAAGCTCTTTTATCTTTATAATATTCAGAAACGCGGCTATCATGAACTTTATCCAAACTTTTTATTGTTAACTGTTAAAAAAAACGATATTATTATAACTTATAAAGATAACTTAATTATACAAAAAATCAAGGCAAAACAACTATTTACTTGCGAAAAATAACCTCTGTACCCCACCTTTAAAAAAAAAACAGCGGCGCAATTCATGGTTTAACCATAAATTGCTCCGCTGTACGATTCGAAGCAACAGATTAAAAAACCGTACTTTCAATCATTAGGCATTGAGCTCTACACAGCTCCCGCCAACAGCTTCAATCTTCGCCTTCGCCGCAGCAGAGAATTTCTCCGCTTTCACAGTTACAGCTTTGCTGAGCTCACCATTGGCAAGGACCTTCAATCCCATATCGTTTTTACCGATAAGACCAAGGAAACGCAACGCTTCCAGATCAACCACGGATCCAGCTTCAAAATGATCTTCGATCACATTCAGATTGACCAGGTTGTATTCCACACGGTCAGGATTCTTGAACCCACGTTTCGGCAGACGACGGAACAACGGTATCTGACCCCCTTCAAAGAACGGACGGATCGTTGAACCAGTACGCGATTTCTGCCCCTTTTCTCCACGGCAGGCGGTCTTGCCCATTCCGGAACCGTCACCGCGACCTACCCGCTTGCGCCGCTGACGCGAACCGGGCGTCGGAGATAATTCATGCAATTTCATTGTCATATCCTCGCATTAAAGTGATTCTACCCCACGACGGGTCGCTACATCTTCCTGACTGGAAAGACTTTCAATCGCCTTGAATGTAGCTTTGGCTACGTTGACCGCATTGCTGGCACCCAACGACTTCGCCAGAACATCCTTTACTCCGGCAAGTTCAAGTATCGCACGCACCGCACCACCGGCAATCAAACCCGTTCCGGGACTCGCCGGCTTTAACAGTACCTTGGCTCCACCAAACTTAACTTCCACTGAATGAGGCAGCGTGCCACCCTTCAACGGCAGCGTTATCATGTTCTTGCGCGCAGCTTCGTTACCCTTGCGGATAGCATCCGAAACTTCATTCGCTTTGCCATAACCATAGCCAACACGCCCTTTGCCGTCTCCGGCAACTACCAACGCGCCAAAACTGAAGTTACGGCCGCCTTTGACCACTTTGCTGCAACGGTTAATAGAGATAACATTTTCGTTGATATCGCTATTGACCTCTTCGTTCTTAAAATTTTCACGTTTAGCCATGTGTCAGCTCCTAAAATTTCAGCCCGTTTGCACGCGCAGCATCCGCAATAGCCTTCATCCGACCATGGAATTTGTATCCGCAACGGTCAAATACCACTTCACTGATGTTGGCAGCTGCCGCACGTTCAGCAGCCAATTTACCCAACAGTTCCGCACCGGCAAGATTCGGACGCGCATTCGCAGCCTTGAACTCGGCACTTAAGGTACTGGTGGACGCCAACGTTACTCCATTTACGTCATCTATAAACTGACAGTAGATGTTGTTGGTCGTAATACTGACCACAAAACGCGGACGCTCAGCAGTGCCGGAAATCTTTTTGCGAATCCGTAAATGACGACGAATACGCAACTCTTTCTTATCCTTGACAGCCATCTATTTACCTCTGACTTATCCGACAGATTTACCCTCTTTGAGGATAACCTGTTCATTCACATAACGGATACCCTTGCCTTTGTAAGGCTCAGGCTTGCGGAAACGACGGATCGTCGCAGCTGTTTCCCCGACCAATTGCTTGTCGGCGCCTTCGACCGTCAACTTAACGTTGTCAGTCACCGTGACTTTGACACCTTCAGGTATCACATATTCTATCGGATGTGAGAAACCTACATTCAACGTAAGCTTGTTACCACTCATCTGCGCACGGTAACCTACCCCGATGATCTGAAGCTCCTTCTTGAACCCACTGACCACACCAATAACCATGTTGTTGATCAAACTGCGGGCCAGACCCTGCATCGCACTCGATGTACGGCTGTCATCCGTACGGTGGACAAAAATTTGCTTTTCCTGTACTTCAACTTCTACCTTCGGAGGCAAAGTTAAAGTAAGTTTGCTCTTACCTTCCACCGTCACGACACCGTCGGCAACACTGGCCTTAACCCCATTCGGCAGGTCAATCGCCTTCTTACCAATTCGTGACATTTTCTATATCAATCTTTCTGGCTCTTAGTTATTACCAAATGTAACAAAGCACTTCACCACCGACATTCTCGGCAGCTGCTTTCTTACCGCTCATGATCCCTTTCGGAGTGGTCAGTATCACCGTACCAAGTCCATTCCGAACCTGAGGAATGTCCTTTACCGCACAGTATATACGGCACGACGGCTTACTCACCCGTTCGAGACCTTCTATCACCGGCTTGCCCTGATAGTATTTCAGGTCTATCGCAAGAAAACGCTTGTTCCCGTCTTCCTTTACCCGGTAATCACTGATGTAACCTTCGCTCTTCATTACTTCAGCTATGGCTACCTTTTCCTTGCTGCCCGGCATCTCCACACTCTTCAATCCCGCGGCTCCGGCATTACGCAACCGGGTAAGCATATCGGCAATCGGATCCTGTAAACTCATTTCAGTACTCTCCTTAAAATTACCAGCTAGCCTTGGTTACACCAGGAATCTGACCAGAACTGGCCAGCTCCCGGAAACAGATGCGGCACAAACCAAACTTGCGGATGAAAGCACGCGGCCGTCCGCATACTTTGCAGCGGGTGTAGTTCCGCACTGGAAACTTGTTCCCACGTTCGCATTTTACTATCAAACTTTTCTTTGCCATAATTCTGTTTCCTTAACTTTATTCCGCAAAAGGAACTTCCAACATACGCAGAAGCTCACGCGCTTCAGCATCTGTCTTCGCCGTCGTTACCATGGTGATGTTTACACCAAGCGGATATTTCAGCTTGTCCTGATCCACTTCTGTGAATACCGCTACATCCGGCACACCTACATTGTAGTTGCCAGCTCCATCAAACCCTTTCGGACTGATACCACGGAAGTCGCGGACGCGAGGCAAAGTGTTGTGTACAAAACGATCCAGAAACTCGTACATCCGACGGCCACGCAATGTTACCATTACCCCAATCGGCATCCCTACGCGCAACTTGAAGTTAGACACGTTCTTACGAGCTTTCGTTATTACCGGCATCTGACCGGTGAAGAAGCTGATCTGCTTTTTCGCTTCAGCAAAAGCATCTCGCTCACAACCGCTGCTCATACCACTGCTGATTACTATCTTCGTCAGCTTCGGAATCTGCATAACGTTCTTGTAGCCCATCTTTTTCTGAAGTTCGCCACGCACTTCTTCGTTATATTTTTTCAGCATGTCAGGCATTTCGAATTACTCCTGAGCAGCGCCGGCTTTTTTGGCTCGCCACGCCGCCTGCTTTTCCTGTTTAGCCTTCTTGCCTTCCTCGGTGAGCGCTACGTTCGAAACGTGCACCGATACGGCACGATCTATCAAGCCAGGATTGGCTTCCTGACGATTACGACGGCTCTTCGCCACCGTACGCTTGCCAACTTCACTGCGCTTGCCTGCCGCTTCACGCTTCTTCGCATCAAACGCGGAGAATTCCAAAACGACACGATCCTTCTTCGGGAGCATAGCACGAACCGTGGCTTCTTCACCTTTCCAGGATCCGGCTATCACCACTACCTTGTCACCCTTGGCTACATGATACTTCTTCATTATAATACCTCCGGCGCAAGCGAAATTATCTTCATGAAATCCTTGTCACGCAATTCACGCGCTACCGGCCCGAATATACGGGTACCTACCGGATTTTTCTGCCCGTCAATGATAACTGCTGCATTGTTGTCAAAACTTAAATAGGATCCATCCGGACGACGAATCTTGTATTTCGTTCTGACTACAACCGCTTTTACCACATCACCCTTCTTTACGGAACCATCCGGAATCGCTTCCTTTACGGTCGCCGTAATAATGTCGCCTACCTGAGCCAAACGCTTACGCTGACCAAGCACCGTAATCGCTACTATGCTCTTAGCTCCGGAGTTGTCCGCGACATCCAATTTTGTCTGCATCTGAATCATTGTTCTTCTCCAGAGTTGTTATTCCGCGTGGCTGATGATCTCAAGTAAACGCCAACGTTTGTTCTTACTCAACGGACGAGTTTCAACAATACGAACTGTATCGCCTACCTTCGCTTCGTTCTTTTCATCATGGCAGGTGAACTTTTTACGCACCTTTACCACTTTCTTATACAGCGGATGCGGCGTGCGACGGGATACTTCAACCACTATGGTCTTGTCCTGTACATCGCTCTTTACCACACCCACGCGCTCCTTGCGGAGACCGCGCTGCTGGGTCTTTTCTATATTTTCCATAGCTTACACTCAGAATTTACTTGATTAGTTGTTCGCCTTGGCCGCACGACTCGCCTGCTCGGTCAGAACACGCGCTATGTCACGACGGACTTCACGCACACGCGCACTCTTTTCCAGCTGACCAGTACGGGACTGGATCTTCAAGGTCAATTTTTCCCGGCGCAATTCTTCGAGTGAATTCGCAAGTTCCGCATCAGTCATCGCCTGGACTTTTTCGTACTTCATCGCTGTTCCCCCTAGTTAGATTCACGCGACAGGAATTTACAACGCAAGCAAAGCTTGTTCGCCGCACGGGACATCGCTTCCCGGGCAACCGTTTCACTGCAGCCGGATATTTCAAATAATACACGTCCGGGTTTTACCGGAGCCATCCAGCCCTCTACGTTACCTTTTCCCTTACCCATACGTACTTCCAACGGCTTCTTGGTAAACGATTTATAAGGGAACATACGAATCCAGACTTTACCACGGCGCTTCAGGTGACGATTGATCGCCACACGAGCCGCTTCTATCTGGTTGTTTGTTACATATCCACGGGTTACAGCCTGCAGCGCATAATCACCAAAGTCGATCTTGTTGTTCTTTGTGGCAAGACCGGCATTACTTCCGCGCTGAACCTTTCTGTACTTTACCCTTTTTGGCATTAGTGGCATTGTTTTCTTCCTCCATCGCCTCGTTACGGCAAATCCATACTTTCACGCCTATCTTACCTGCCGGGGTGTTGGCTTCAACAAACCCGTAGTCAATTTTGGCTTTCAATGTGTGCAACGGCACACGTCCTTCTTTATACTGCTCTGAACGAGCCAGCTCGGCTCCGCCAAGACGGCCGGATACATTCACCTTTATACCGTCTACTCCGTTTTCCATCGCTACCTGAATCGCACGCTTCATAGCACGACGGAATCCAATTCGGCGCTCAAGCTGCAACGCTATGTTCTCAGCTACAAGCTGAGCATTCGTTTCCGCACGGCGGATTTCCGATACTTCAACAAATACATCTTTCGTTTCTTTGTTGTTTACCAGCTTGCTGATCTCCTGACGGAGAGTATCAAGCTCCGCACCCTTCTTGCCGATAAGCACTCCAGGACGGGCGGAAAAGATCGTCACACGGACCCGGCTCGCTGAACGTTCTATCTTTACGCGGGCTATCGCCGCGGCCGCAAATTTTTCTTTGATATACTTGCGTATCTTCAAGTCTTCAAGGAGCCATTTGCTGAACATCGTATTGTTGGCAAACCAGCGCGAATCCCAATCCTTGGTCAGCGCCGTTCTCAAGCCAATCGGATTTACTTTCTGTCCCACAGTTTCACCTTTTCCTATTAGACATCACTCAGAACGACTTCAAGATGGCTCGTTCTCTTGCGAATACGACCGGCAGATCCACGCGCTTTCGGACGGAACCGTTTCAGCATCGTGCCGGCGTTGACAATGGCATATTTTACCTTCAGGTCCTTGCTCGACAGCTCCGCATTGTTTTCGGCATTCGCCACCGCTGAACGCAGGGTCTTGCCGATCAAACGCGCCGCCTTACGGGGACTCAGATCGCAAATAGCCAACGCTTCACGCACGCTCAGCCCCTGGATCAGACGCGATACATGACGCGCCTTTTCCGGACTGATTCGTACATTCTTGGTTAAAGCTCTTACTTCCATAGTCGCTTTCTCAATATTTCATTCTGTTTTTTCGCGGTCTGCGCGGACCTCCTGCCCAGACGATAACCGGCTTATTTCACCAGATACCACAATCGCACCACTCACATTCGGGCGGACACTGATTATTCTGAGCGCAGTGGAGGGGTCGCCCACCGGATACATCATCAACCCGTTAAATACTCCATGATTGATTCCTACCGGCAGCACTACCAACCCAAGATCACGGTTTATCGCAAGTATGCGGGTATTCCTGAAACTCGCTTCCTCACTCCCGGAATCCAGAGCCACGCTGAACTTCTGCAACTCTCCAGACAGATTCTCCATGGTTAAACGAAGCTCAGCTCGCTGAACCTCATCCAGATCCATAGCCGACGCCAGAGAGTCGACCTTCTTGCAAAACTCGGTAAAACGCAGGGCAAGCGCTCCACCTTGATCAACCAGAGCCTTGTACCTTCCCATCAGCTGAACTTCCCGTTCACCGGATTCACTCCGACCACCCGCGTCGAGCATTCCGGCAAATTTCAGCTGCAAGGCCGATAACTGCTGATCTTTGTCATGCAATTTTTCAAGTAACTCGCCAAGCCCGCTTCGCACTAAGTCGAGCTCAGCCAACGCGGCGGATCGCTCCGCCTCAATCCCGGCTACCTTCGCTTTCAAAGCAGCCAGCTCATCATTCAGACGAATGAGTTCAGCCTGAAGTTCTGCATCTTTCACTTTGGCCGTCACCCGCACAAATGATGTTTGCCCGTCGCCTGCAGCAGCGGATCTTCGCACCTCCGCAACGCCGCCATCCACGGGAGCTGATTCGCGGTCAGCCCCTTCAGGTACTGCTGCCTTCCCTTGCACCGCACCCGAGCGCGCCGGCCCGACGGATCCGGACGCGCCTGATTGTGACGGGTTATCTGCATAAACGCCACTCCCGTCGGAGCCGTTTATGAGCCCGCCGCCGGCCGGAACCTTCCCTGTCCCTCCGGCAGGTGCCGCTTCCGCAGCACCGTACGCCCCATCTCCGGCATCAAGCCCGGACAACCCTGGAGCGCGCATAATCTCCACACCCCCGGCAGCTTGCGCATCGCCAGAGGCTAAAAAAACACCTGTTTCAGCAGCATAAGCCACCGAACCGTTCATGCCATATAGATAGACCACAGGCACAGAACAGGCATATAATATATATGCAAATACCTCTGTTTTCCAGTTCTTTACCAAAAAAATCGCTCTTTTTCTCATCCAGACCTCCGCTGTGATGATACATTGCCTCTAATATACATATTTTTAAATATAGCACCATTTGACAGATTTTAAAATTTTCACACCATAATTTTCTCCCCGTACTTGACAGATTCATATTTTATTGTATATTTATAGGACAAAATAAACAGGTGATTTTTATGTATTGCATGACGGAACACAACTCTATCCCTTCAGGGAATCCCGCCTCGGGCGTATGGCCCGGGTGGATGGTTCGTGCCGTTATTTTCCACTCTTCTCTACGCGCTCCTGAACGACTTAGCAGCGCTGGCGCAGCCGGTTTTTGACGTCCACCGGTTATCCCGGTCGGATTATGTGCGTCAGCGTGGAATCAGTCAAGAGCTTTTTAAGTTATTCATTTAATCATTACCTCTGTAATCAACAGCATATTTTTTAAACAGAGGAGTTTTCAGGAGATAAAATTATGGCACAGTTTCCAAAATACAGACAACCGGAACCTATTAAAATTACCAACCGGAAGTGGCCGGATAATATTTTGACCAAGGCTCCGACATGGATGAGCGTTGACCTGCGCGACGGTAATCAGGCTCTGCCGATACCGATGGACAGCGATACTAAACTCAACTACTTTAAAATGCTGGTCAAAATAGGATTTAAAGAGATCGAAGTGGGATTCCCATCCGCCTCTCAGGAGGATTTTGACTTCTGCCGGCGGTTGATAGAGGAGAACCTCGTCCCCGATGACGTGCGCATATCTGTCCTGACTCAGGCCAGAAAGCACCTGATCGACCGCACTGTCGAAGCCCTGAAAGGGGTGAAGAAGGCTATCGTTCATTGCTACGTCGCTACCAGCGACCTGCACGGCAAATTCGTCTTCAATAAAAATCGCGACGAAGTAAAACAGATGGCTATCGAAGGAACCGCCATGGTTCGCGACGCTGTCGAAAAGGCCGGTCTCATGGAACATGTGTTCTATGAGTTCTCTCCGGAAGAGTTTACCGACAGCGACCTCGATTTCGTTATCGATGTATGCAAGAGCGTCAAAGAGACATGGCAGCCGACAAGACCAGGCGAATTTATCCTCAATCTGCCCGCTACCGTTGAGCGTAGACCGCCCAACCAGTACGCCGATATGATCGAGTATTTCCGCGAACATTATCCGTATACTGACGAGACAATCATCAGTCTGCACGCCCATAACGACCAGGGATGCGCTATCGCCGCCACCGAAATGGCACTGATGGCCGGCGCTACCAGAGTCGAAGGTACCATCTTCGGTCACGGAGAACGCACCGGTAATGTGGATCTGGCCGTACTGGCACTGAATCTGCACTCGCGCGGAATCGATATCGGGCTGGATTTCAGCGATATGCAGGAGGTTATACGCACCGTTGAGGCTGCCAGCGGCATTGAAGTGCATCCACGCCACCCGTATGCCGGACAACTCGTGTTCGCCGCCTTCTCCGGATCTCATCAGGATGCTATCCGCAAGGGGCTCGACCGGAAAGAGGAGATCAGCGAATTCTTCCACCAGGGGTGGAAAATACCTTATCTGCATGTCGATCCTGCCGATGTAGGCGCAACCTACGAAAAACTGATCCGCATAAACAGCCAGTCCGGCAAGGGCGGTATTGTTTATGTCCTGGAAAAAGAGTACGGAATATATCCGCCCAAGGCAATGCACCCGTGCATCGGAAGAGTGGTTCAGGATTATATGGATAAGGTAGGAGGCGAAATCGATTCCGTAAAACTTAAAGAGCTGTTCGATACCAACTTCGTCAATATCCAGGGGCCATTCCGGATGCTCGATTATCAGCGCGAAATACTGGAGGACGCCGGAGATTTGATCGGAGTAAAATTCGTACTCGACTATGACGGGCATAAAGTAGAACTCAGTGATCAGGGCAATGGCCCGATCGCAGCTGTGGTTCACGCACTCCGCCAGAGTCCGCTCGTACCGGATTTTGAACTGCGCGACTTCTCCGAACGTACGATGGGAGACAGCGCCAGCGCCAAGGCTATCGCTTTTGTCGGCGTCAGCTTCGGCGGTAGCAAAAACCTCGTGTACGGCGTTGGTATTCACTCCAATATCGAC
Source organism: uncultured Victivallaceae bacterium (assembly GCA_944392655.1). Classification (GTDB taxonomy): domain Bacteria; phylum Verrucomicrobiota; class Lentisphaeria; order Victivallales; family Victivallaceae; genus CALXXL01. The sequence goes on along the minus strand of CALXXL010000001.1, from coordinate 161,785 downwards.
CGCGCCGCACTGGCAGCACTCTTTACCGCTCTCAATAGAGCCGCGGTAAAAGCGTAATTAATATGCAACTACGGTACAGCGATGGCTAGAAATATCAAACGGCGAACAACTCCGGTTAAAAAGGCTCCGCCTATGAGCCGGACGGCAAAAATAAAACTGATCGCGCTTATCGCGGTCTTTGCCGTTGCTGATATAGCCATCGCATATTACTACTTCTTTCTCCGGGCAGATTATGCACAAACAGGAATTGTGCCTGATGTTGTAATCGTTGAGCCGCAGAGAACAGCAGATAATGATATTAAAATTAATGAAAATATCGTTATCCCGGCCGAAGATACCCTGACTGATATCGCTGTCCCTCCACCTCCTAAGCCAGTGGTTGAGGAAAGCGCCGTAAATATCTCCATGGCCAGACCGGCAGCAGTAGTAACAGGAAATAAATCATACCGGTTCCGGGTGCCTTCAAATAACCCGATGTTCGGTACCGGATTCGACTACTCCAGAGCTGTATCAGGATATCTCGCACAGGTTCCACTGACCAGTAGAGCCAGATCAGGTATTCTGATTGATATGAATAATCATCAGGTCCTGTGGGAAAAAGAGGCTTATAAACCTGTACCGATCGCTTCCATGACTAAAATGATGACGATCCTGTTGCTGTTCGAAAAAATGGAGGCTGACCCGCGAATAACTCTGGATACTATGCTGCCTGTATCAAAGGCCGCCAGTATGGTGGGCGAAAGCAGCGTATATCTGCGCGAAAACGAGGTCTTCGCTCTGCGCGACTACATGAAGGCTGTTATTATTAAAAGCGCTAATGACGCCGCTTACGCCATCGGTGAATATGTCGGCGGCGGAGATATCAACAATTTCCTGGAAATGATGAATAAACGGGCCAAAGAGCTTCATATGCCGGGAACTAAATTCTATACACCGAACGGTCTGCCGGATGCGAAAAAACGTGACTGTTTGAGTACCGCCGAAGGTATGGCTCTGGTAGCTGAGCGCTTGCTGGAATATCCGCTTTATCTCGAATTCTCCAGCTCCAAGGGCGGCAAAATACGTCAGATGGTCTACGCTTCCACCAACCGGCTCCTGGGTAAAGTCAAAGGCGTGGACGGTATGAAAACAGGATATACCAGAAACGCCGGATCATGTATCACCGTAAGCTGTCTGCGCGACGGAAGAAGACTCCTCCTCGTACTGACCGGATTCGCCTCCGGTACCGACCGCAACAACTGCGCTACCCAGCTTCTCGAATGGGGTTACAAGCAACCTTAATATCAGCGCGATACACCCGACTTGGGATCCAGAACTGCCCGAAGCCCTTCTCCGGTAAAGTTGAACCCGCAAACCGCAAAAAACAGCGCCGCCCCGGGGATCACCATCAAATGCCAGTAATCCAGCGGGTTCTCATAGGCCTGGCGCAGCAGCCCTCCCCAGCTCGCCGTTGGCGGCTGCACCCCGAAACCAAGGAAACTCAGCGTGCTCTCTGCTAAAATCGCCCCGGCTACACTGAAAGTAAAAGTGATTATCACCGGAGCTGCCACATTCGGCAGAAGATGCCGGAAAAGCGTCCGCCATGTTGATATACCGGAAGCTATACAGCTCTGTATATAAGGAAGCTCACGCTGACGCAAAACCTCCCCCCGCACCAGCTGGCATACCCCGATCCAGCCGGTTAAACCGATTACCCCGATAACTATAAGTATCGATTGCTCAAATTTGTAATCCCGGAAGATCGCCATCAATATCAGCAAAAGCAGAAACGTGGGAAAACAGATCACTATCTCCACCACACGCATTACCGCCATATCCACCCAGCCGCCGAAAAATCCGCACACCAGTCCAATAACCGTGCCTATCCCAAGCGCTATAACTGTGGCTCCGATACCAACCGCCAGCGAAACACGCCCGCCATACAGCATCCGGCTGGCAACATCGCGCCCAACCTGATCCCCGCCGAAAATATGAGCGGAAGAGGGCGCGGCGTACGGCACGGTTACCAGTTCATAAGGTCCATAGGGAATAGGGGCAAAACAGTATCGCGACCCGGATGGCAGATGTTCCACAAGCACACGGTAATCTGTTTTATCCAACCTGGGCTGAACCAGAAAAAAAGGCAATGCAAGCAGAACCGCTGAAGTTAATCCGGCCGTTTTCCGCCAGCGGCCACGGAATATCAGCCGCACCACCCCCAGCAGAGGCAGATAAAGCAACAGAAAATTAAAGAGCTTCTCTATCACTACCTCGGTGGTATCCGGAGCAAAGATATATCTTAAAAATGGAAAACTCCATTCTCCAGTCCCACCGTTGAATATGAAAAATGGACGGCCATTCGCCAGCAATGGCGCCGCAAGCGCCAGAAGAAACAGCACCCCAACTACAACCGCACCGATAAGCGATAGCACGTCAGTCTTCAGCCGCCGGGATTCCCCTCCGACGGACGGAGGCGCATCGTCATCCGGCAGAACAATATAGCCGAGCTCTCTAAGCCTATCCAGCTCCGCACATAGATTCGGCGTGAATTCCACCCGGTTCTCCGGCTTGAACAACTCCGGATAATCCCAGAATTCCGCCGCATCAAGCTCCGACGGCTGGATTGTAAACGGTCCGCTGTGCCGCAGACCGAATACCCGTACATCTTCAGACTCTATATCGTTGCGGATCTTGCTGTCAAACAGCTCTTTCAATTCAAAATCACCGCGCAGACCCAGCTCTTCCCCCATCTCACGCCGCGCCGCAGTAAGATAGTCCTCCCCCGCATCCAGATGACCGCCAACCGCAGTATCCCACTTGCCGGGTTGAATGTCTTTTTTAGAATTGCGCTTCTGCAACAATAACTGCGGCCTTTCCGGATGGAAAATCACTACATGCACCGCCCGGTGGATCAACTCCGGATTGCCGTGACACTCCCGCCGCAGACGACGGCCAATATGTTCGCCCGCGGCGTTGTAAACGTCAAAATACTCTTCGCTCATTCCTGATCTTCTTTACGCTTGCCACGCGGACGTTTTGACCCGGATTCTCCCGAGCTGCGCCGACGCTTAACCGCCGGCTTCTTCTCCGCCTTCTCCGGAAAAAACAGCAGTTTGCCGTTGTCCATCTCTGCACGAATCCGCGCCGCATCCCGGAAATAACCCTTCAACAGTTCCTCCGCCAGAGGATCTTCCAGATAACGCTGAACCGCCCGGCGCAATGGACGCGCACCATATTCAACCTGATAACCTTTCTGTATCAGGAAATCTTTTACCTCCGGAGCAACCACAAGCTCAAGCTGCTTCTGCTTCAACCGGGACGCAACTTCACTGATCTCAAGATCAACTATCCGCACCAGATCCTCTTTGCCAAGCTGACGGAAGAGCACAATATCATCCAGCCGGTTCAGAAATTCCGGCTTGAAGTGCTTCTTCGCTATCGCAAGCAGACGCTCTTCCGCTTTCGCCGCCTCAGAAGCCGTGTTTCCGGAAGAGAAGCCCAACGCAGTATTGCCTTTGACCAACTGCTCCGCACCGACGTTGCTCGTCATAATAACCACAGTGTTACTGAAATCGATCCGGCGTCCCAGTGAATCTGTCAGCTTACCCTCTTCAAGTATCTGCAACAGAAGATGCGCAACATCCGGATGCGCTTTTTCAATCTCGTCAAACAGCACCACCGAATAAGGACGACGACGCACCTTTTCAGTCAGCTCGCCACCTTCCCCATGTCCGACATAACCCGGAGGCGAACCAACCAGACGCGAAACATTGAATTTTTCCATATATTCCGACATATCCACCTGCACCAGCGCATCCGGACTGCCGAAAACTATTTCCGCCAGCTCCTTGGCCAGCAATGTCTTGCCCACTCCCGTCGGCCCCAGAAAGATGAATGACCCGATCGGACGGGCCGGATCCTTTAAGTCCGCCCGGCTGCGACGCAATGCACGCGCCACCGTGGCCACCGCCTCGTCCTGACCAATGACCACACGCTTCAACTCATCCTCCAGATGCAGAAGTTTCTGCGTTTCACTCGACTCTATCTGCTGCACCGGAATACCGGTAAGTTTGGCTACAACATCCGCAATCGCTCCGGCATCTATTACCGGACGGTTCGCCGCCGATTTCTCCCGATAGCTCTTCTCCGCCGCCGCAATCTCGTCTGCAATCGCCTCAGCCTTGTCACGCCAACTGGCCGCAAGCTCAAACTGCTGGTCACTCACCGCCTGGCGTTTCTTCGCCTGCGCCTCTTCCAGCTTCGATTGCAATTCACTGGTGTCCAAAGGAGGCAGAGTATTCAATATCCGAATCCGCGCGCCAGTTTCATCAAGCACATCTATCGCCTTGTCCGGCAGGAAGCGGTTGGTTATATAACGGTCCGACAGACGCACCGCCGCCACCAGCGCATCGTGCGTGTAAACAACATGATGATGTTCTTCGTAGGTTTTACTCAACCCCTCAAGTATGGCGATCGTCTCATCCACTGTCGGCGGATTGACTATAATCGGCTGAAAACGACGCTCCAGCGCCGCATCCTTCTCTATGCCTTTGCGGTATTCGTCCAGCGTAGTGGCCCCAACACATTGCAGTTCGCCGCGCGATAATGCCGGTTTTATGATGTTCGCCGCATCCATCGCACCCTCTGCTCCACCGGCACCGACTATCGTGTGCAGTTCGTCAATAAACAGAATTATCTGGCCGGAGTTGCGAACCTCGTCAATCACCGCCTTTATACGCTCTTCAAACTGACCGCGGTACTTCGTACCCGCAATCATCAAAGGCAGATCCAGTGCGTAGATCTTTTTGTCCAGCAGAAGCTCAGGTACACGGCGGTCGGCAATCGCCTGCGCCAATCCCTCAAGTATCGCCGTCTTGCCTACACCGGCCTCCCCGATTAGAACCGGATTGTTCTTCGTCCGGCGGCAAAGCACCTGTATAATACGCTCTATCTCATTGCGCCGCCCGATCACCGGATCCAGACCACCATTCTGCGCCAACTCCGTGAGATTGCGCCCGAAAGAGTTCAAAGTCGGACACTCACCACCCTGACTGGATGCCCCCGGAGTACCACCGCCATCCGGAGAAACTTCGTTTTCATCATCTGCTTCATCATCGTCAGGAATATAGTCGGAATCCAGCGCCTTCAGAACCTCGCGCCGCACCGCCTTCAAATTGATATTCAGATTCTGCAGAAGACGCGCCGCGACACTGGAACCATCCCGCAGCAACGCAAGTAATAGATGCTCTGTACCAATAAAATTGTAATTCATTCCACGCGCTTCAGCCGCAGAAAGTATCAGCACCCGTTTAAGTCGGTCTGTCAATGGAATATAACCGCTTACTTTCGTAGTGCCGCTCGCCCCGCAGGATTTTTCCACCTCCAGACGCAGTTCGTCCAGATTCAACCCCATCTTGCGCAGTACCTCTACCGCAACTCCCTCGTTGAAAGCCAGCAACGCTAAAAGCAGATGCTCCGTTCCGACAAAATCATGATTAAAACGCTCCGCCTCCTTCTGCGCCAGCACCAGTACATGCTGCGCCCGCGGAGTGAAATTGGCCATGCCGCCAAAATGTTCAGCCATAATAGCATTCCTCCTTCCCGGCTGTCAGCCGGTTATGCAATAATATAATAAGAGTAATTTACACCATCAAGGCGGCTTCGTCAAGAATTAATAAACTGCGATCTCCGTCACAAAACACCATGCGCCGGATTCAGCAGTAAACTCCAGCATGATAAATCTCGCCTCCCGGCCATCACACGGGATCTTTAACTCCTTCACCAGATTCGCGCCTGTGTTTTCATCGCCGCCAGCAACTGCGGGAAGTTCAACCCAGTTCTTCCGGTCGGCGGAAATCCAGGCCGTGATCTTAGCCGGAGCAAGAATTCCGGCATGACCTCCTCCTATGGTATAACAGCGGATCTCATTCACCGGCATAACACTGCCAAGATCCATGGCAATTTTACGCGGAGCTTCATTGACAAATCCTACCGCTCCATCACTGTAAAAAGATGAATACTCCCCATCGGTAAGCCAGTCGCCCGGATCCTCATAAAGACCGGGAGCATCACGTTTGACAGACGGATTTGACGGCACAGGTTCAAAATCATAGCTGAAGGGGACCTCGCACTTGATTCCATTCAGATAAAATTCTATCTCCGAAGCAAAAAACCAACCATGTGGATCTATCAGCAGCGTTACAAAATTGCTGTCCGCCATATGCGGAAGCCGAATCTGCACATAACCCTTGTCCGCCAGATAACGGAAGCCGTTTTCCCGGGTCAGCAGCTCTTCCGGCAATGCACCAAAGCCGTCATACGCAGAAGAGGGGAAATCATTCCCCCAACGGGTCTCCACCGCCGCAGGAGGATAGATGCTTGAATTACCATCCTTCAGCGAATACACTCTTATCTCGTCAAAACGGCACTCTCCGGCAAACTCAATGTTTAAAGTAACCCGGCCATCGTTGGAAAACCAGCCGACATAATTCTCCCAGCTGCCGCCAATCACCCCGTCACTTAACTCAAAACCGGTAGAGTCCGGATAGAGTGGAGCAGCTACTTCATCAACACTGCTGTGGTATTTGCGGTTCAAACTTTTGGAAAAAGCCGTCCCGGCAGAATCCAACTGCACATTGCACTCCATCACCGATGGCCACGGACGGGCCTCACGGTTCGGACGCAATACAAATTTGAGCTCATCCAACTCTTCCGGCAGCAGCTTTACCTGCACGCTTTGATAACGGACATCTTCTTCATCCGGACTGTCACACACCTTCCAGGCCAATGGACGCCAGTCGCCGCCGGCTCTGCGCCCGAATAATTCCGCAATTCCTGTAAAATATGAGGCGTTATCCGTATCCAGAGTCAGATCCACCGCCACCGGAAATCCGGGCGCATCCAAATGGTATACCACCTCAATACAATCACCCTGGTAGTCAACCTCCCACTCCCCAACCGGAGGAGCTGTAATCGGCTTGCCTGCAACAAAATCCATCCACGCCGCATAGAGCGCACGGTTCTCCGGATCCTTATCCACATGCATATTAAAGCCATCACCGAAATAATAGGCGCACGCACCATCCTGAAAACCAGACAATGTCCCGGTTTCCATAGTCTCCCAGAAAATACGACGCTGACGCGGCGTGGGCGTGGTACTGTACAACTCAAGCTCTATACCCGCATCATAACGCTGCGCCCGGTCCGCCGTGTTCCACAGCCGGTTGCGCTGCGAAGGAGTGAACATCCAGTTGCTCTGAAAAAAGGCCGCATCAAATCCCGCCTCGCGCCACTTCTCGTAACCAGCCGCGTTATAATAGGGAATCCACAGCATCCGGTAACCGAGATCGTGTACAATATTACTCAATTCACGGGCAATATAGCGCTCAGAATCACTGACACCTTCGCGCATCAGATAGAAGCCCCATAACTCTATCTCCGGATATTTTGCCAGCTCTTTGATGATAGAAGCAGTATACCACCTTATCGCCGCTTCACGCCCCTCGCTTGTCGACAGATCTTCGGAAACACCATCGCCATCAACATCACCAAATTCCGTTACTTCCGGATTTATCCACGGCACACAGAACGCTGCACGGATCTTCCCGGACGGCTCTCCAACCTCTCCACGCAGTTCACGGATCGCCTGCGCCAGGCCGACTGTATGACCATTTTCACCAAAGTAGTCGTCGATTATCCACTGCCAGTCGGCCATATCAGTCGGACTCATCTCCGTTCTTTTGCCGTTTGGTATGGAATAAGAGAGAAAGAGAAACATGTCAAATCCAGGCTGCGACGTCGGATTTTCTCCATCATATTTAACCAGCATCGGCTTGAAATAGTCTGCATTCACCCCATTGTGATGGTAGATCAATGCACAATGACGAAATCCGGCCTCTTCAGGCGTGATGAAATCCGCCACCAATATACATGGCAGCACCAACAGCGCCAAACCAAACAGTTTAACAGCTTTCATTTCCCTCCCTCCCCAGCTTGTTTTATCTTATCAAGTTAGTTTTTAAGGCTGTTCCGCCTTCTCAGATAACGATATACCGAAAACATAGAACGGATACTCTTCCTCCGTTCCGGCTACAGTTATCGCCGTAACAGGAACATCCGGACGCGGATTGGCAAACGTTGAGTAGAATAAACTCATATTCTGCGTACCAAAACGCCAGTTCAACCGGTTCCCCGTACTCAGGAAGTAGTTTACATCCTCTTCCGGAGGCGCAACTTCATACTGGTAACGCACCGGAAGAACCGCTTCCTCTCCATCGGCATAGGTGATGATGTAATTGGCTACCACCGCACCGGGAACCGGCTGTATTCCCAACGCAGTGTTGAGGAAATAGAATTCATCACACTTCACATTGTCCAGCTTGATTGTAACCTTATCCGGAAACTCAGGATTCAAACGGGATTTCAATGCAATCACACCGGCAGAATCACCTTTGGCTGGAATGTCAAACAGGACACGCCCTACGCGCATTTTGCCGGGCTTCAATATATCAAAGCCATACAGCTCATCGATGAGAAACGGTTTGTCTGTATTATTGACGCCAATATTGGCAATACCGCTCAAATCAACCAACTCTCCCGCCATGGTACCGTTGTTGCGGCTGCCTTCAAGCAGAGAGGCAAACAACTCTTTACCGTTAAGACCGGCATTCGCTTTAGCATTGCTGTTCCAGCTCCAGGCTCCGCTCCGGGTATATGGTGCGACCTGTATGAACCAGTTTTCCAACGCATTGAAACAGCCACGCTCTATATTGCCATTTTTGTCAAGAACAGGATATATCCATGTGGTCGAAATCATACCAAGGCCACCAACCCGCTTGGTCTCCAGCGTAAGACGCTCAACATTGTTGATCTCAAACCACGATGAACCCATAACTTCAAAGCCTTCGGCCGCCAGATGTTCAAGATCAAGAAACTCAGTGGTCTTGCCCGCATAACGCCAGACACAGAAAACAATATCACGCGGCAAATCCGGACGGATCTGATCCACCCAGTCAGGCGCACCGCCACCATGACCGTTCTCCGGACTCTCTTCCGGTGTCACAAATATATCGTGCCACATCATGATCTGCGCATTATGCTTCTTCGCATAGTTGTAGTACCACATTACATCATCGTAAACCAGCTTCTTGGTCCCGATAGCTATACTTTCAGGACGGCAGGGATACTGCGCCCAGGTGTACAACTCGTCATGACCTATGTGCAGATAACGCGGATTGTGGAATGTTTCCACCACTTCATCAAATACCTTCTCCATCAATGGATAAAGATCCGGATGACTCGTAAAGTAAGCATAAGGATTACGCGTGTCTTCGCACATGTCAAGGTTCTGACCGTTCGAGAAGAGCCACGGCATGTGACTCAGAGTCTGCATGAGCGGAATGGGTTCAATGAAATTCTCTTCGCACAACGCAATAAGTTTTTCGCAATCCTCTTTCGTCATACCCCATTTTACATGCAACTCAGGAATTGATTCCCAGTGAACAAATTCACACTCCATGATGAACATGTTCATCTTCATCGGAACCATTACCTCGGTTATCATACGGCTCAGAAGAGCGTAGGCATCACGGTCCGGAAGCATAAAGTGCACCGCACGCAGTTCCATATCCGGCCAGTCACGGATCAACGCACTTTTGAACTTGTTGTCACGATAGAGTCCACGCAATGTCTGAAGCGCATAGAACGCACCTTTCTCCGTACGCGCATAGATCTTTATCCCGGATTCATCCACCTTCAACAGATAGCCCTCCGGATTGTCCGGCGGAATCATTATCCCTTCCCCTTCAGCGGAGATCAATATCTTTAACTGCGCATCGCCTTCCGATGGCACAAGGTTCATCCCCCAACCACGGAAAAGTTTTTCCGCCGCACGGTTCAAACGGGCATCGTTTCCGCCAATCGAACAGCTTACACTGTCAGACGGCATAAAAAACTTATCCTTGTAAAATTCCATAGCTTTCGGCGCCGGATACAGTGGATAATCAAAATTGTAGTCAATTACCGCATCGGCAGCCGCAGTGGTCTTTACAACCGCATCCGGAGCAGAGGCAGACGGCTTGGCCTTGCTCAGATTCTCCGCACGCTCAAAAGTCAGCTTAACCTTGCTGTCATAACGCTTGCCCTCAAACATCGGCACCTGATGACCGATCCAGAAACAGCGGCGTTCTTCAAACACCACTCCACGCCGGTCGCCAACCAGAAACGGCGGCCCGGCAAGGACTTCCAAAGTCAGAGTACCGTATTTGTTCGTGAAGGAGGCCTTTACCGCATTCTCAAATACATGACGAACCTCGATCTCGCCTTCAAATGTAGGCGGAATATGACCGGTAACTTCACTGCCGTCAGCCAGAACAGCCGTGTAGTCGGCATCGCTCAGAAGATACTCCGGAGTGACCAGAAGCGTGTTCTCCATGTCGGTCGGATCACTGTGCGTAAGATCGGCAACCAGCGACAGAATAAGCGAATCGCCTTCACGCGTGACCGAGTAATCAACAATATCAACCTTGTTCTTCGCACCTTTCTGGATAATCGCCGAATAGTCGCCGGTATTTACCAAATCTATATCATCCGTCACATTATAAAAATGCTTCTCACGGAATGGCGGTACACAGACTATTACCGAAGTCATAGTCGTAATATCAGCATTTTCACTCTTGATCAGAAATCCCCGGCGGGTGGCGTCAACCTTCAACGACTCTGCTCCGGCAAGAGAGAAGGCCGTCAGCACCACCCCCAACAACAACAAAATTTCTCTCATACTAAATCTCCAGAAATGTTTCTATTTCAGTTAAACATATACTCTCTTCTTCCCCAATGACCACTACGTCTTCAAGACGTATACCTCCCCATTGAGGATAGTAGACCCCAGGCTCAACTGTCACCACTTCCCCACCTTTCAATGGCTCGTGATTGCGGCTGTTGACCCGCGGTTCCTCATGTATATCCAACCCAAGACCATGGCCGAGTCCATGGAAAAACCCGTAGTTCCCGGTATTGTCGCAGCCGGTCGGAAATCCGGCTCCAGCCAGATAATCCGTGACAAAATTATGCACTTCCGATGGAACTACTCCGGACTTCAGCCGCCGTTTGGCCTCGTCACGCGCAAAAAGCACTGCATCAAACGCACGCCGGACTATATCGGGCGCTTTCCCCTTAACCACCGTGCGGGTTAAATCACCCCAGTAGCCGGAGTCATTCAACCTCGGAAAGAGATCCATTACAATAGGACAACCGGCGTACAGCTGCCCATAACCCTCGGAATGCGGCTGCGCCGACTGTAATCCGCCGGCAACAATAGTCGAATCCGCCGACGCGTTATGACGGACAAACTCTAAAACTATCTCCGTCCGTAAAATCTCACTGGTCAGCGGCATTCCAGCCCAATACAGCGCTCCGGAATTCATTATCTCCGACTCCGCCAGCACCTGAAACGCCCGGCGCATCCCCGCTTCTGCTACACGGATCCCGCGGCGAACTTCGTCCATCTCCACCGGAACCTTGTACTCACGCTCCGGAAAAAATAATCCGCCTTCAGGAGTTACACTCAATCCCCTCCGGCGCAGTTCATCCCCAAGACCAATGGCAAAATCCGACGGAACAAGAAACTCTTTTATTCCATGTTCCGCCGCCAATTCCATAATCACAGATAGATGATCATTACCGCTGAATTCCGATAATGCACGCACTTTCACCCCGTGCGCCGCTTCAGACCGCGCCCGGTCATATTCCAATGCGCTGACCACAATCTCGCGGCGGCCACCGATCTCTATGAAAACAAACTCATCCGGTGCAGAAAATTTTACCGCATAGCGCAAATCACTGTTGCGACCGCTCGCCGCAACCATCAGTTTCGCTCTGTTCATCACCCCGCCTCTTTCAACAATACCTCGCTTGACTTTCATTGAAAATAGCATATCTTATATTTAAATCAATCACTAATTAATATAAAAACGAGGCTTTTCCGTGAATTATATACTGTATGCAGCTGTTATCTTTCTCGCTTCATATCTTGTCGGCTCCATACCGTGGGGGCTGTTGATCGGCAAACTCTACGGAAAAGACGTCCGTAAAGAGGGCTCAGGCAATATCGGAGCAACCAACGTTACCCGCGTGGTCGGCCCAGTCCAGGGAAAAATATGCTTCTTCCTCGACTTTATGAAAGGATTCCTGCCCGTATTGGCTGTAATTATTCTGGAAGCCAGAGGCTTCATTCCCAACCACAGCAGCTTCCGCATTATCGCCATGGTCGCACCAGTAGTCGGGCACATGTTCCCGATTTTTCTCAAATTTAAAGGTGGGAAAGGCATCTCCACCGCGGCGGGCGGTATACTTGCCCTCTCTCCACCGGCCTGCATCGGTGGATTGATTATATGGGCCGCCGCTTTCCTCGCTTTCCGGTATGTATCCCTGGCCAGCATCCTCGCCGCAATCGCGGTTCCGGTACTCGCAACCGTATTCAACTATTTCAACTGGTGGGTACTGCCTGTGCCGGTGCAGGTTCTGCTATATATTCTCGGCTTGGCAGCCATACTGCGTCATTTGAGCAACATCAAAAGACTACTTAACGGTACAGAAAACCGCTTCGGACCGAAAAAATCTTAAAAATTTTTATAATTCTTGTATTTCCCGCTCATATAAACTATATTAATACTCCTTATTTAATTTTGCATAAGGAGGTGCTATTTTGAACACTTCTAAACAGATAGTTACGCCAAAGGAGTTCCTCTTCGCCGTGGAGGAGGACGATAAACTGCCGCTCGACTGCGGACGCACTCTGCGCAATGTCACTCTGAAATATGAGACTTACGGCCAGCTTGACAAGGATAAACGCAACGCAATCCTGATCCTTCACGCCTTGTCCGGCGACGCACACGTATGCGGATATCACTCGCCAAGCGACGATAAACCCGGATGGTGGAACGAAATGGTGGGTCCGGGCAAACCTATCGATACCAATAAGTATTTCGTCATCTGTTCCAACGTTATTGGAGGATGCTCTGGCTCCACCGGTCCCAGATCCATCAACCCGGAAACCGGCAAACCGTACAATCTCGACTTTCCTGTACTTACTATAGCCGATATGGTCAGAGCTCAGCAGAGATTGATCGAATATCTGGAAATTCCGGAACTGCTTGCCGTTGTCGGTGGATCAATGGGGGGGATGCAGGCACTGCAGTGGTCCATATCATATCCGGAAATGGTTCACTCGGTCGCGGCTATCGCCACCACAGCACAGTTATCCCCGCAGAGTATCGCATTTGACTGGATCGGACGCTCGGCAATACAGTACGACCACGAATTCGTCAACGGCAACTACGATGATGAGTTCCCTCCAGAACACGGATTGTCCATCGCCAGAATGCTCGCTCACGTTACCTACCTGAGCGACGAATCCATGGCTAAAAAGTTCGGCCGGGGATTGCAGAACTCCAACAGTTATACCTATAAGTTCGACCGCGATTTCGCCGTTGAAAGCTATCTGCGTTATCAGGGACAGAGATTCGTTGAGCGATTCGATGCCAACAGTTATTTGTACATTACCAAGGCAATGGATTATTTCGACCTCTCAGCCCTCGGAAACGGCAGCCTTACTCAGGCTTTTGCCGGAGCCAGAGCCAATTATCTCGTGGTATCTTTTACCAGCGACTGGCTCTTTACTACCAAGCAGTCCGAAGAGATAGTGCGGGCACTGCTCAACAACAGCCTGGAAGTCAGCTTCTGCGAAATAGAATCCAGCTACGGACACGACGCTTTTCTGCTCGAAATAGAAACCCTGGGAAGAATTGTCTCCGACTTCCTCCGCAATCAACTTATGGAGTGGCGCAAAGATGAATGCAAATGATGCAGTAAAATATGTTCAGGAACGCCCCGATTTAATGGCGATTGCCGACCTGATTCCGGAAGGAGCACGCGTACTCGACCTGGGGTGCGGCAACGGATTGTTTTTGAAATACCTCGTCGAAACCAAACATATACGGGCCCTCGGAATCGATATCTCCCAGGAGGCAATTATCCAGTGTATCGATACCGGAGTACCCGTGATCCACGGCGATTTGAATGAAAAACTCGATTTTATCAAGGATCAGAGCTTCGACTACGTTATCCTGTCATGCACATTGCAGGAGATGGTATATCCGCACCGGCTGCTCCAGGAAATGCTGCGCATAGGCCGCAATGCCATAGTCGGCGTAATCAATTTCGGCCACATCCGCAACCGGTTCCAGATCCTCTTTTACGGAAAAATGCCTGTCTCCAAACGGCTCCCGCATCAGTGGCATTCCACACCGAATATCCACCTGGGAACCCTCAAGGACTTCAAACATCTGTGCCGGGAACTCGATTTCAAGATCCTTAAAACTATTCCGCTATCAGCTCAAAACCGCAAGGAACACCGCCTTTCACGCCTATGGCCGAACATGCTCGCGGTAAATTGCGTCTTTATGATTGCCAAACGGCGCAAAAGTTTTGAAGAATAATAGATATCTTTAACGGAAAACTCCCATACGAAATCTCCTTTCCGTCATCTTTGTTTGTTATAAAATCTAACATTTAAAGAAAAATATTTAATTCCAAGGTTGTATTTAGGGGTTGCCGGATTATATTTTTTGTAAATAAATTTAACAAAAACCGACAACTTCATGGGGGTGTATATGCCGGAAAAACTGGATCTGACCATTATCGGTGCAGGAATGATTGTAAACGACCTGATTCTGCCGGCCGCGCTTCAGATGCGGCGCGATGGCATTATAGGAGAAATAACCGTTACCGATATGCGGTGGGAAGCGCTCAAAAGTCTCGAAAACTCAGAATCTATAAAACGTTCTTTCCCGGATCAGACCTTCCATACATTCCCGCATACCCAGACAGAATGCGGACCGGATGCGTATAAGAGAGTGCTCGCCAATGCCAAACCATACCAGATAACCGCTATTGCGCTGCCGGATCAACTTCATTATCAGGCAATTAAAGGCGTTCTGCAGTTCAATCAGCACATTCTGTGCGTCAAGCCGCTGGTTCTCAAATATTCTGAAGCAGTTGAGATTGAACAGGAGGCGTTCGAACGCGGATGCTTTGTCGGCATCGAATACCACAAGAGATTCGACCGGCGCGCCATGGCCGCACGCAAAAATTATCGCGATGGACTGTATGGAGAGTTCGCCCTCGGCGAAGCACGGCTGATCGAGCCGTACTACTACCGCCACTCCAATTTCCAGAACTGGTTTACTTGCGAAAATACTGACCCGTTCGTATATATCGGCTGTCACTATGTTGACCTCGTATGTTTTATCACCGGATTAAAACCGGTCGAGATCTCCGTCTCCGGCAGAAAAGGCCGGTTCCCCAACGGCAATACCGGATTCCTGTGGAGCAATGGCAGAGTGATTTTTGATAACGGCGCAATACTCTCCATCAATAACGGACTCGGATATCCCGATGAGGCCGGCGGCAGCAACGATCAGGGTCTTATTATGTATTTTGAAGGCAATGACTGCTCAGGCCTCCTCGCGCATAACGATCAGAACCGTGGCGTGGAAAGCTGCTTTATCGCCGATAATATCAAAAAATTCCAATACCTCAGCCCGGATTTTATCCGCGAAGTCGCATATCAGGGCAGAGGCGCTAAACCCGTCGGCTACGGCGTCGACTCCATCACCGCCATCTGCTCCACCGCAAGAGATATTGAAAATGCCGCCGCCAATTCCGGCAGCAATGCAATCAATATCCGCCGGAACGCCATACGCTCCGCTGATATGTGCGGCATTATCGCCACTCCGGCAAATTCGAGCTACAATGAGCTGGTTCAGGAGGCCGCACGGCTCTCCATTATGAATAACGGAGCATTCGCTGTGATCGATTATCATAACGCTATTCCGGAAGTGAGATTAAAGTAACCTTTTACATAATCAGGAGGAAATTATGGCTGAATATTCATTTACACCGGTGGAAGTACCGCATATTGAGACCAAATACCGCTCTATCAAAACCGCAATCCCGGTACCGGAGTCACTGCCGTTGTTTGAAAGACTGCATAAAAATGAACCCCGCTCAATGAGCGGACAGCCGCCGATTATCTGGCACTCGGCGGAGGGATTCACCGTTAAAGACGCCTACGGCAACCGGTGGATCGACTGGTCCAGCGGCGTACTCATCACCAACGCCGGACACGGACACCCCAGAATTAAGGCTGCCCTCAAACAGATGATTGATCAGAGCCTGCTCGCAACATATGTTTTTGTCCATGAAAAACGGATCGATTTGACCGAAGAATTGCGGATGTTATCGCCGGATCCGGAAAATTACCGGGTTTTCCTGCTCTCAACCGGAGCAGAAGCAACCGAAAACTGCATTAAACTCGCTAAAACTTATGCTCTGAAAAAATATGGCCCGAAGCGGAAATATTTTGTCAGCTTTACCTCCGCTTTCCATGGACGCACCATGGGGTCTCAGCTCGCCGGAGGATGGAATAACCAGAAAGAGTGGATTGTGGACGGCGACCGGACCTTTATTCAGGTGCCGTTCCCGGATGGATTCCGCACCAGAGATCTCTCGTTCAACCTCTTCCTTGAAACGCTGAAAAACAATAACGTTGAGCCGGATGAGATCGCCGGAGTTATGAGTGAAAGCTATCAGGGCGGCGGACCGGATTTCCTCCCGGTAGAATACGCACAGCAACTCGAGGCTTTCTGCCGTAAATACGATATCGTGCTGATTATGGACGAAGTTCAGTCCGGATTCGGACGCACCGGAAAGTGGTTTGCATTCCAGCACTACAACATTACACCCGACCTCATCCCGTGCGGCAAAGGCATAAGCTCATCCCTGCCGCTGTCGGCGGTGATCGGCCGCAAGGACATTATGGATATTTATCCGCCGGGATCCATGACCTCCACCCACTCGGGATCGCCTCTGTGCGTTACTGCCGCACTCGAAAATATCCGCATCCTCAAAGATGAAAAACTCACTGAAAATGCCGCCAAACTCGGCGAAATTCTCTACGCTGAAGTCACGCGCATTCAGAAAAAATATCCGGATCATCTCACCTGGGCATACGCAAAAGGACTGGTCGGCGGTATTCGCTGTACTACAAAAGATAAACAGCCAGACCCGGAAACGGCAAAGAAAATCAACCTCGCATGTCTTTATCGCGGCGTGCTGATGTTCGCTCCAGTCGGCACCGGCGGAGAGTGCATAAAAATCGCACCGCCGTTATGTATTAATGAAGAGGCTCTCAGAGAATCACTCGCAGTTCTCGAAGAGGCTTGCGACGCCGTTCTCGGATAAAAAAAAGCGCCGGAAATTCCGGCGCTTTTTTTACTGAAAATCAGTGATCGTGGTCGTGATCATCGTCATGCCCATGATCATGACCGCATAAACCAACTATGGTATAACCGCCATCATCCAGCATCTGATGCAGATGAGACAACTCATAGAGTTTGTTCCGGTCACGGCTGTCATCCACATGGCCATCCCCGTAACAGATATTGGCCAGATGATTATGACGCGCAATAATACCGGAATCACCCGCACTCTCGCGGATGAAAAATGAACGCTGACCTCCTGTGGTCCACCCATCCAGATCAAATGTATCCCAGTCAGGCCCCAGCGCCGAATCAGCTATCAACAGATAATTCGACGGAGCAGGACAGCCATTCAAATTTATGAAGGTCGGTTTTACCCGGTGCTCCAATACCAGCTCGAATTTGGAGTCGGCATAACAGTAATCCGCAGAAATAAGCTCGGCATTCGTCGGACAGATCGCACCATAACAGATTGATTGATTAACCTTGTTGAAATCAGCATTGCCGGGACACAGCGTAACTTTGCGCCGGTTCGGATCTTTCAGCAACTCATCATCCAACGTCGTGTACAACCCGGGCTGATTGCCGGATGACGTCAACCCCAACTCATGGGCCATACCGCCTATCCGGTACCACTCACAACCATTGTCCCCCATTGTGCAGACCCAGCCGTTGTGATTGCCGGCATACATTGCAAATGCCAATCCGATCTGCCGCAGATTACCGGCACATGCCGTCTTTATAGCCAGCGATTTAGCCTGGGCAAGCGCCGGCAGCAGCATTGCCGCCAGTATCGCAATAATCGCAATAACTACCAGAAGTTCTATTAAAGTAAATGAACGCATTTTCATGTCTGTTTATTCGATCCTTCATTTTTCCTCTGCCTCTATTTATTTACTTTTCACACACGCAGGCACACACACTCTTTTACAATAGTGCATAATTTTCAGAAAAGAAATTCAAACATGAAAATATTTCTTCATTAAACAAAATCAGTGTATCATTTAATGGGAACTTTTGTGCTTCTCGTACATTGCGGAGAGAAAATCCGCCACCTCATCCCACGAACCGGGACGACCGGACGGATCTTTGGCCAGCATACGGTCAATAAATTCCGACAATTCCGGCTGAAATAATCCAAGTTTCGCCACCAGAGACTCCGGAGTCTGCTCCAGCTGCATTTTCAGCACCAGATCTATATCATTGCCGGGAAATGGCGGATCGCCGGAAAACATCTCGTACAATGTCGCGCCAAAACTGTAAATATCAGAATAAAAGGACATGTGCGCAAAATCACCGCGGATAACCTCAGGCGGCGCATATAACGGCGTCGCCATAATGTCACCCGGAACTACTTTGTGAAACTGCGCCAGCCCCAGATCCGCCAGCTTAGGCGTCTTACCATGCTGTAAAATTATATTCCCCGGCTTGATATCCCCGTGTATAAGACCACGCTTATCCCAACCGTAGGCCATCGCCTGCGCAATAGCTTCACCAATTGCCAGAGCATCACTAAAAGGCAGTGCACCGGACGCATCCAGCAAATTCTCCACCGACGGCCCTTCCACCAGTTCCATTGCAAAATAGAAATTACCGGACTCCATCTTGCCCGCCGCAATCGCCTGCACTATGTTCGGATGGTTCAATTTTGCCACTGCACGCGCTTCACTGAAAAATTTCGCCACCCCATCGGCCTCTTTGAGCGAATCCTCCAGCATTATCTTCAATGCCACCTCACGGTTCACCCCATATTGACGGGCCAGAAACACCACACCATTATTGCCGCGCCCAAGTTCCGCCAGCACCTGAAACTCATCTATACAGCCCCCGGAAAAATCACCCGCCATTGCCGCTCCACAGGAGGGACAATGGCCATCAAAATCCGCCAGTTCGTCTGATAAAAATTCATGACGGCAACTTTTACATCTCAATTTCATATCTTATATGGCCTCTCTTGAAAAACTTATAACAATAATATTCCTCCGGCTCCTTTTCAAGGATATTTTGCCAATTTATCGGATTTTAATCCACCCCATATTTGCCAACCGCACCAACTTATCTTATATTATTATAAATAATCTCAACAATTCGGATATTTTATGAACGAACGTAAAAAACTTATGGCCTCGTGCCGACAAATTATAGTAAAGGCCGGAACACGGCTCCTGACCGACCCGGAACAGATACCTGTTCTTATACGCGGTATCGCCCGAATGAGAAATGCCGGCTACCAACTGCTTTTAGTCTCTTCCGGCGCCGTCGGCACCGGATTGAAACTCCTCGGCATGGAAAAACGTCCTCGCAAACTCGCTGAAATCCAGGCACTCGCTGCTACCGGCCAGGGCAAACTTATGAGCCTTTACAGCGAGGCATGCGAAAAAGAAGGGTTCCTCGCCGCTCAACTGCTGCTTACACGCGACGATTTGCGCCACCGCGACCGTTATCTCAACGTTCATAACTGCATACAGTCACTGTGGTCTCACAATATTCTGCCCATTGTCAACGAAAATGACTCCGTCTCTGTCGATGAGCTGAAATTCAGCGACAATGATATCCTTTCAGGTATGCTCGCCGCTATGACGCAGTCTCAGCTGACCATCATATTAACCACTGAATCCGGACTGCGGCGCAGCGAAAACGGCGTACTCGGCGAACGCATCAGCGTTGTCCCGGAAGTTACCGCTGAAGTTATGGACAATGCCATGGGAACCGATGACCCGAAATTCTCCGTCGGAGGCATGACCAGTAAACTCAACGCCGCGGCGCTGGCTACCCGCGCCGGATGCCATTTGTGGATCGCCGACGGTCGCGATCCGGAAATCCTCGATAAAATTATGGCTGGAGAAGACGTTGGCACGCTGTTCCTCCCGCAGGCGGCGAAACTCCACTCAAGAAAGTTGTGGATTGACTCCTTTGCCGAAGTATCCGGACGACTGGTTATCGACGACGGTGCAGCAAAGGCTCTCACCCAAGACGGTTCAAGCCTGCTCCCCTCCGGAGTAAAGCGGGTTATCGGTATATTTGACGCCGGAGATACCGTGGAAATCGCCACCCGCGACGGAATTTTGCTTGGACGCGGCCTCGTCAACTTCTCCAGCGAAGAGAGTTATAAAATACGCGGGTTGAGAGCTCCGGAAATCGCCGCCATTCTCGGTCATGACGTACCGGAGGAAATTATTCACCGCGACAACCTCTGCTTGAAATAGGTCCCCGCAATATGAAGGCTTATATCAAAACATACGGCTGTCAGATGAATGAGCGCGATTCAGAAGCTCTTGCTGGTATGCTATCCGCCAGAGGCTGGGAGATAACCCAGAACGAAAATGATGCCGATCTGCTTATTTTCAATACATGCAGTGTGCGTGAACAGGCCGAACGCAAGGCTCTGGGAAAAATCATGCACATGAAAAAACTTAAACGCGGACGCGAACATATCATTATCGGCGTTATCGGATGCATGGCTCAGAACCACGGGGAGAAACTGTTTCAGGAACTGCCGCATATCGACTTCGTCCTCGGTACCGGCCAGCTTCACGAGCTGCCTGATCTGGTCGAGTCTCTCCGCGAAGACCGGAAACAGCAGGCGCTGTTGTCCAATTCTGAAGCCGTTCTCACCGGTATGGGCGTACACTTGTTTGACGGCATGAACTCCATCTTCGGGCAGGTAGCCATAACCCGCGGATGCAATCGTTTCTGCAGTTACTGCATTGTACCTTATGTACGCGGACGCGAAATGAGCCGCAGTGAAAAAGATGTTTTAAATGAAATCGGGGAGTTGGCAAAGCACGGGATACGCGAAGTTATGCTGTTGGGACAGAATGTCGCCGCGTTCGGACTGAACGGCGTAATCACTCCTCCGCCGGATAATGTCTCGCCTTTCGGTGAACTGCTGGCCAAAGCCGCACAGATTCCCGGCATTGAACGCATCAGATTCACCTCACCATACCCGACATATTTTACCGACAGATTAATTCAGGTCATTGCCGACAATCCCAAAATATGCCGCAGTATACACCTGCCGTTGCAATCCGGCTCCAACCGCATCCTCAAGGCAATGAACCGCCACTATACTGCAGAAAAATATCTGGAAATTGTCAATAAGCTGAAAAAAGCTGTGCCGGGAATTGTATTTTCAACCGATATCATTGTCGGATTCCCGGGTGAAACCGAAGAGGATTTCTGCGCAACAAGAGATGTGATGAATGAAGTTGGCTTTGACAATGCGTTCATCTTTAAATACTCCCCCAGACCCGGTACCGTATCCGCCAAAACAGCAGACAATGTACCGCAGGAGGAAAAAGAACGGCGCAATCAGATTCTGCTCGCCGACCTGGCCGAACGATCTCTGGCTCATAACCGTGCACTTATAGGCACCGTTCAACAGGTACTTGCTGAAGGCCCCAGCTCCCGCAACCCGGCCAGATGGTGCGGCAAGACCTCTACTGCAAAATCGGTGATGTTCGCCCCATGGGAAGGAATAAAAATCGGCGACCTGGTCGAGGTTAAAATTGCCCGCGCCAGCAGTATGTCACTATTCGCCGACAATATCCCCGATCTGCCGGAATGTTGAAAATTCCGCCGGAACAGGCGACTCTAAATGAATAACATCACCACTGCGGGGATGCTTGAATTCCAATCCTGCCGCATGCAATGCCTGGCGCGGTAACAGCAGTGCGGCACGCTCCTCCGCAGTAAACAGGTCGTCTTTGATCTTTAAGTAAAACGTGTCGTCTATACCATACAGTTTATCACCAACCAGCGGAAACCCGAGCGAACACAGCGTCGCCCGGATTTGATGCAGACGGCCGGTTCGCGGCAGCGCTTCCACCAGAGAGTATTTTTCATTCCACCAGACCGGACGCAAAAGCGTCTCCGCCCGCTGCCCGCTGCCACTGTCATTATAGACAAAACAGCGTTTTTTGAGGACAATACTCGCATTGTCACGCTCCAGAAATCCACTCGCATCTATCTCTTTTGTGAATTTCCCATGCACCAGCGCAACATAACGCTTGCGCATGGATGCGAGCTGAGCCGCCAGTAGAGAAGCCGCAGAACTGTTCTTTGCCCAAAGTACAATGCCGGATGTTTCACGGTCAAGACGATTTACCGGAAAAACCTCGCCATAACGCTTCTTCAAGATAAACCACAGCGTATTACGGTAAAACGGACCAGCCGGATGACAAGGCAGATCACCGGATTTATCCACAGCCAGAATATCTGCATCCTCATACAGAACAGCATATGACGCATCAACCTCCGGCTCGGCTATATCTGCCACATGGTACTCCAGAATGTCACCCTTCGTCAGAATCGCCTCAGAAGACGCCTTTACCCCATTCAGGGTAATCAGACCACGATCTATGATGGTACGCCACTCAGAAAAGGAATGATAGGAAAAACGGCCGGTCAAAAGTTCCAGTAAACTTTTGCCGGCATCATTTGCAGAAATTATACTCTTTACCACCCGGCACTCCAGCGGCGGCTCGCCACCGTTGTCGCCAGGCACAGCCGCATTACCCGATACGGCCTTTTTCGTATTCATAGAGAACCGCTTCTTCATCACAATGGTCATGCTTGGGACACAACATACAGTCGCTCCAGATCTTCTCGGGGAACATTTCTTTGTTGACCTTTACAAAACCGTTGCGGATAAAAAAGTTGGCTCTGTAAGTGAGCGCAAAAAGTTTGAATTTATCGTACTTGCTCTTCAGCCGGGCTATCGCTCCGGAAACCAGCTCACCGCCAATTCCCTGCCCCTGATATTCACTCTTTATCACTAAAGACCGAACCTCAAACAGACGATTGCCGAAATCACGCACCGCCATGCAACCGGCCAATTCACCATCAATCTCGCAAACCGTGAAGTTGGCCAGATAATAACGGATGTCCGCCTCTGTCCGCGGTAAAACGATCTGCTTCAACGCATAAAACGCCAGTAATTGATAAATTGCCAGAACATCATTTTCATGCGCCGGACGGATTATCTTATTCATTGACCACGTCCTCCGTCTCCGCCGCCGGAGTATCTTCAATAAACTGCCCCATCGCACGGAATTTTGCGTAACGATCTTCCTGCAGCTTCTTGCCCGACAGTTGACGCAGCTCACCTAAATGACGCGACAACGCCTCATGCAACGCCTTGGCCGCACCATCCATATCCCGGTGCGCACCGCCCATCGGTTCAGCAATGATCTCATCCGCAATCCCCAGCTTAGCCAGGTCATGCGCAGTCAGATGCAACGCCTCTGCCGCCGTTTCCGCAAATTTACGGTCTTTCCACAGAATCGCCGCACACCCCTCAGGAGTAATGACCGAATAATAGGCGTTTTCCATTATCAATATACGGTTGCCTACCCCGATACCAATCGCTCCGCCGGAACCGCCTTCACCAATAATCACTGCGATTATCGGCACTTTGAAACTGAACATATCACGCATACACAGCGCAATCGCTTCACCAATATGACGCTCTTCCGACGCAATCCCGGGAAATGCTCCGGGAGTGTCGATTAAGGTTATAACAGGTACTCCGCTCTGATCCGCCATATGCATTAAACGCAGAGCCTTACGGTACCCTTCCGGATGCGGCCAGCCAAAGTTGCGCATCATATTGCTCTTGACATCACGCCCCTTTTGCGTACCGATAACCATAACCGGCTTCCCATCCAATTTGGCAAATCCGCCAACCACCGCCTTATCATCGCTGAAACGGCGGTCACCGTGCAGTTCAATGAAATCTGTGAATATCCTTTCAATGTAATCCAGAGTGTAAGGACGCTCCGGATGACGCGCCAACTGTACACGCTGCCACGGCGTAAGATTGGAGAAAATCGTACTTACCGTTTCATTCAAACGGTTCCTGAGCATATCAAGCTCCGCCGACATATCAACATTGGAAGTAGCGGAGAGCTCTTCCCATTCCGCTATCTTCTTCTTTAATTCCGCAATCGGTTTTTCAAACTCTAAATAAACTTCACCCATGATTATCTCCGCCTTGAAATTAATCAGCTATTTTTACCTTGGTTCCACCGGGAATATAGAGATACAGCTCTTCAATATCACTGTTGCTCAACCGGATATAACCATCGCTGAACGGCTTGCGCACATCATCACCATCCCAGCAGCCATGTATGCCGCCGGCTTCACTCTTGTTGAATCCCATAAAACGACTGCCGTAAGGATTGTTACGGTCTCCACCGGCATCCATTACCCGCTTCTTCGACCCGGGCAATGTATATTCCCCGGCCGGCGGATTCTTGGAGGAAATTCCAGCTCTATAAACCTTGAACAATTCCGGACCATCGTAAACACATAACAAACCTTTGGACTTAAGTATCTCTATATGCCAACCGGAATTTTTGTAAATCGTAAGTTTGTCACCAATACCGAGATGACTCGAGTTCTCAGGTATGCCGTTCACCTTCCAGATCAGAAGATTGGTAGTGTCAAACTTATTCGATATCCGTATAAAACTGTCTCCGGAAACCACTGTGTACTCTACATTTTTATCACAAGGCACTTTATCCATCATTATCTTGATGTTCGCCTTGCCTATGACATCCGCCACTGCTTCCCATTCCGGAGTGCCAACAGCAAAATTCTTCAACAGATTACCAGCCATCGCTTTCGCCTTCACCGGATTCCCGGCAACACTACGCGACGCTTCGCTCAACACCCGCGACTGATCAGCTGTAAAACTCAAACCACTGCCACTATTTTCGCTCTCAACCGCACCTTCTGTGGTCTCTGAACTCTCAGCCGCACCAGTAGCCGGCTGCTCATCTGCCGGCATGCTGTCACTCTCCGGACGGAAAAGAAATACTAAAATAAGTAAAATAATTGTAAAAATTACAGCAAAAAGCCAACGCCGGCGGTTCCCGCCGCCAGGCATCTTCACCCGCGGTTCATCACGGTCAAAACTGTAGTCGAAATCCATTATATTACGCCCATTACGTTATCTGTCAACAATTATACATTTTAATATAACATATGACGTGGCTTTTGCAATGCGCAATTATAAAAAATGTTTTCACTGCTCTTCATGCCGGACAACTTTGCAGTCAACCTTTATTCCATTGCTGAAAGCCACAGCCGGAAGTTTGGAACTTTCAGAAATTATACGGTGAACGCCTTCGCCGGGAATAATGTCAATAACCGCTTCAAAAGCCGCTCCCACATAGGCACTTTTTAAATGTCCGCCGTAAACACGATGCCCACGGTCCGCAATCGTTGCATGTGTGTGAACATGGATGTCGCCATCAGCAAAATTCATAATATTGCCCTGCAGCGACGTAATTTCATAAGAACCGGGAAAATAGTTGTAACGGTATTCGTAGTTCTCAAGATGATAAAATGCCAACGTCACTTTGCTTACCAGACCTATCCCGCTTATCCGCGCAAATTCCACATTTTCACGCTTTATAACCGCTTTTATCGCCTCGATTACCTCTTCATCAACATCTGCACGCATCAAAATATAATTGCCAAAACGCTGATATTCCATTTTACCTCTCCTGCTCAGCCGTCTTTTCCTGTAGTTCCATTAATTCAGTAGCCGCCGATTCCCATTCGGCAGATAACTCTTCTATCTCATGATCCAGCCAGCCCAATTCACGGTTGCAACCGGCATAATCAACATTCCCTCCGCCGGACAACAGCTCCAGCAGCTCCTTTTTACGCGCCTCCTTTTTATCTATCTCCGCCTCTGCCGCAGCAATCCTGCGTTCCAGACTGCGGCGCAAAGGCGCTAAACGCGCACGCTCCTGCGCACGTTCACGACGCCGGTTCCTGGCATCCGATGCTCCCCCCCGCGGCTGTTCCGCCGCCGTCACCGGCGTAGCGGCAGCATTCTCCTGTGCCAACTTCTCCGTATAATAATCGTAATTACCGAAGTATTTACGAACACCTGATGGCGTAACCGTAAAAATCAACTCCGCCGTACCACGGATAAATTCAATATCGTGACTGACAAAACATACCGTCCCTTTGTAGCTTTTTACCATGTTCTGCAACATCTCACGCGCCGAGATATCCAGGTGCGTCGTCGGTTCGTCCAATACCAGAAGATTCGGCGGATTGACAAATATCCTGGCAAAACAGAGCCGGATCTTCTCCCCACCGGACAGCACCTTGCACAGCTTCGACTGGTCTCTGCCGGAAAAACCGAAACTGCCAAGCACATTCGGCAGCGATGCCACCGGGAAATCACGCCCGCAAGCGGCACGCACCACGTCAAATACCGACATCTCTCCCGGCAGCAGTTCCCCAAACTCCTGCGCCTGATAGCCGATTATAACATTGTGCCCCGGAACAACCCGCCCCTCCTGCGGCTTCAACACCCCAGCAAGCAGTTTCAGCAACGTGGTCTTGCCCATGCCGTTATAACCGATGAACGCTATCTTTTCTCCATGGTTGATATTTAACGAAACATCCCGCAAAACCGGTTTAGCAGGATCATAGCCAAACGTTACATGTTCAAATCGCGCCGCTTCAGCTCCGCATGGCGGCGGCTCCGGAAATCTTATCGCTCCACGATAACTCAAATCATCAGAAATCGTCACCACATCCGCTATCTTATCCAACTGCTTCTGCCACGACTGCGCCTGCGACGCCTTCGAACTCTTATAGCGGAACCGCTCTATATTGCGCTCCAGATCCTTCTTGCGCTTCTCTATATTCTTTTTTGCCGCATCAAGCGCCACCTTACGCGCCTCGCGCTCCTCACGATATACCGTGTAACTGCCGTTATAACGGGTAATCTGACCATCTGAAAGTTCCAGAGTTACCGAAGTTAGTTTGTCCAGCATAAAACGGTCGTGGGAGATCAATACTATCGTGCCTTTGTAAGAACGCAGGAATTTGCAAAGCCACTCAACTGCCGGCACATCAAGATAGTTGGACGGTTCATCCAGAAGAAGAATATCCGGATCAGCTATAAGTGTACGCGCCAACGTCGCCCTCATCTGCCAGCCCCCGGAAAAATCATTCATCGGACGCCCCATGTCTGTCGGCTTGAACCCCAGAGAGCACAATGCAGCTTCAGCCTCCGGACGCAGACGATATCCCCCCAGATGCTCAAATTCCGTTTGCAATACCCCAAGCCGGTTCAATGCCACCTGGCGCTCTTCCGATTCAGCCGGGTAACGCTCGAGCGCCGACTCGATCTCCTCTATCTCTGATGAAATATCCGCAATCGCAGATACCGCATCCGCCGTGTAATCCAGCAACGGACAATCCAGATCACTCGCCAGCAGTTGCTGCTTCAGGTAACCGATACGCATCCGCTTGGGAATTACAACCTCACCCCGGTCAGGTGTGAGTTCCCCCGTTATCAGGTTGAAAATCGTACTCTTGCCCGCCCCATTGGGCCCAACCAGTCCAACCCGCTCTCCGGAATTGATCCGGAATGATATACGGTTGAGAATAGTCTTGTCCGCAAAATTCTTCTCAACCCCTATAAAATCAATCATATATCCTCAATTACTGTCCGACTCTATCAAAATTCTAAAGCCACTGTCGTTCTCATTCTCGTAAGAACGGCCAAAGGCTGCACACATCAGCGTAAACTGCGTAGTATCAAAACTGCCGCCTTTGACCATCCGCGGAAAACTCTCATCCTCACTGCTTACATATTCACGCACGTTGCCTGCCATATCCATCGCACCATATACCGAACAGTCCAAAGGAAATAACCCGACTTCTGCGCCATTCATATACTCTTTTAATTTAGGATTCTCCAAATATAATGCATTTTCCGGCTTGAACGAATTACCCCATACATAATTCCGCCCATCAATACCACGAGCCGCCTTCTCCCATTCCAGATTCGACGGCAGACGGCAAACTACCCCGTGCTGTTCCCCATACCAGCGGCAATAGGCCTCTGCTGCCTCATAGTTGATACCTGTCACCGGCATGTCCGCCGTAAACGGCGCACGAATTGAGCCATCCACCTGGAATATCGGCTCAAAATTACGCTCCTCTTTGGAGAATATGTGTAGCGGCATATATTTCTTACGCTCAAATTCATCCCGCAAATCATTGAAGAATTTCTGATATTCTCCCAATGTGACTTCATGCCGGCCGATGAAAAATCCCGGTAAATCCTCTTTCCGGTACAACCCGGGCGCAAAATCAAAACCATAACGGAATTCACCGCCGGGAACATACACTGTGCCTTCAGGAATTTCAGCAGGCATCTTCAGCGTTTTCTCAAGATAATCCCCCGGTTTTATCAGTAAAGGATAAAAAACCTCAACTCCGGACGGACTGTTAAGACGAACCAGATAGCCCCCCTCACTCAACGGCATCTCCATACTCCCGGTCGCGCTTCCCAGCAGTTCATAACCGCCTACGCCATCCGTATATTTGCCAGAAATGTCCATACGATAGAGATTTATCTCCGTATCAGCAGGCTCAACCGCAAATTCCACATAGCCTTCCGCACGCACAATCTGACTTACCTGCTCCATCAACGCAGGATACATCGTCGCCATATAAGCTCGAAGACCGGAATTGCGAATGTTAATGCGCTCGTATATGTCTCTCACTCCGTCAAAATCTTCCAGTAGCAACGCAAGTTCCAGTTGCTTGGCAAACATACCTCCAAGCGCCGCATTAAGACGCTCAGGAGAAATATTTGCCCCTTCAAGTTGAGTGAGAAGATCCCGGGCAACCAGATAACGCTTCTCCGCTTCTGTCGTTGCTTCATCTATACGACTGCGCAGCTCCTGAGCTTCACTGTAACTCAATTCACCACCGTCTGCAATCATTTGTTTACGGTAGTTGGCAAGCTCCTGAGCCTCAAGCATCTCACGATCACCAACCGCTATATGCTCGTCTATCGTCTCAATAACAGGATTGGCCCGCAATACCGCCGCAACTGCCATAATGATCGCCGCCATCATTATCGAAAAAAATCCCACCAGAATACTGAATGGCAGCATCGGCTTCCTCTGGCAGTATTTAATTCCACGGTAAAATACCTTGTTTGAATAGGCGCTGACCGGAAAATTTTCACGATAGTTGTGTATATCGCGTATCAATCCCTGTACCGATAGATAACGATCCCCTTTATCGTGCGCCATGGCCTTGAGGCAGATCGCCTCCAGCTCAACCGGCACACGCTTCCTGGGAACAGCTTTCCCCGGAGGCGGAAAATCTCCGGCAACAACCTTGCGCAATATCTCTTCCACAGGTAAATCAGGATCAAAACGCGAACGCTTCCACGTCAATATAGAGTACAGAATTGTACCAAGACCGTAAATGTCCGTACGTTCGTCTATTTCTTCAGAATTGCCTCTGGCCTGTTCCGGAGCCATAAATGCCGGAGTTCCATGCAGTGTTCCAGCAATAGTGTCAAACTGCGTCTTTACATCGTTGTCCACCGCCTGGAAAATTTCACTGTTCAAATCGATCTTCTGACCAGTTGTGGCCGAATCCTGATCCGCACGGTATTTGGCCAACCCCCAATCCATCACCAGAACTTCACCATAGGAGCCGACCATGACATTCCCGGGCTTTAAATCCCGGTGGATAATCCCTTTACTGTGAGCAAAACTTACCCCGTTGCATACCGCAAGGAAAATGTCCAGCAAATGGTTGAGCGTGTATTTTTTCAGATATTCCGGTTCGCCGCTCTCCAGCTTCTTCAGGATAACCCGCAGATTCTCACCCTCAACCAGCTTCATCGTGAAATAAGCGCCGGCATCCTTCAATACACCAAGCTGATGCACCGGCACTACGTTCGGATGATCGATCTGCGCCGTTATACGCGCTTCACGGACAAAATTGTCAATATATTTCGAGTCATTGCGATAAGCCGGACGCAGCACCTTCAATGCTACCAAACGGTTGAACTGCGAATCATGCACGGCAAATACCGCTCCGATGCCGCCAACGCCTATTGTGCTGTTTTCCGAAAAATCCCCGAACTGATCCGGTTGCTTCAAATCCAGGATATTACGCAACTCATCCGGAGACAGCTGGCGCTCAATATGCTCAACCGCAGCCTCTACATTCAGAGTCGCATCTTCATCAAACCGCACTTTTTTTTCCGGCTCATTATTCATGACCAAAAATAATCAACCTTATTTACGCACTCTCTGCACACGGTTGGCCAACTGCACCTTGCGGAACAACTCTTCCATGCCGGCAATGAATCCGGCAAAGTATTCACCCTGCTTGTTGAGCGGAACCTCGGTAAGCGCATCCAATTTGAAGTTGTCCGGGAACAGAGCAACCCGCGCTTCCTGTTTACTGTTCAAATCAAAGTTTTCCAGCGCAACAACCACACCGACAAACTCACCCTGCTTGGTTAAAATGAAATCTCCAGTTTCCGCTTTTAACTCACTGTTTGAACGGCTGGTCGAATTACGGACGTATAAATAAGGCTCATCCCCTACCATGTCCATCGACACACGTTCCGCCAGCGGCGCCGATTCACTGCCCAACGCCCCCTTGCGAAATAAATACAGGTCGTGCAACCCGCGCTTCTTCAGTTCACTGTAACGGATTACCGGCAAGGCTTTGCCACCTTCAACACTGTCAACTTCAAGCAATACCAGACGCGGATCTGCGTTCACACTGTAAAAGTGCCGCACTCCACGATCCTTATCTACCGCAAAGCCCAACTCATAAATACGGCTATACGGTGTATTGATTTCACCCATGTCGGTTACTGAGAGAAGTTCGGAAATAAGAAATCTGCGGCCATCCAGTTCCACTTCCGGCAGATAAAAACTGAAGTCACTGCGATGATCCACCAGCGTCCGCCGTTCAGCCAGATGCACGGAAAGTTTGCGCACCGCATCGGAATAGTGTTCATAAACATCACTGCGGAGATCCGCTTCAGCCTTGGCCAGACGCTCCCGCGCCGCATCCAATTCAGCCTGACTGGTCTTGACCTCTCCCTGCAATTGCGCCAGCTGCTTTTTGGAAGCCATAAACTCCTCTTCCTTGCCGCGCAGGTCTTTGACCTCACTCTTCGCTTCGGAAAGATCATTCACCGCTTTCTTAAGCACTCCCTGCAGACTGGTCAACTGCTTTTTGGCATCCGCCGCCTCCAGCTCATGCTTGCCCGCCGTCTGGCGCGTTACCTCAAGCTGACTCCGCGTCTCCGCAAGTTCACGCTCCGTTGCCGACAACTTGCCGGAAATGAACGACATCTCCAACTGAGTCTGCCGGATAAGCTCCTGATAGTCCGTTATCTCTCCGGTACTTTTGGCCAATTCACTCTTGGCTATATTCAATTCGCCAGCACGCTGATCCAGCATACTGCGGGCATTGGCCAACGCTGATTCCGTCTCAGCCAGCGACGCTTTAGTCCGGATCAACTCCTGCTGCGCCGCAACAACCTGATTGCCGGATTCTATCAATTCATTCTCTTTCTCTGTCAGTTTTTTGCCGCTTTCAAGCATCTCCTGACGCATACGGTTCAATTCCGCCTGATTCTCGGCAATCGCCGCCTCTTTGCCGGCCAGAAGCTCTTTGTAATACTCAGCATCGCCTGCCGCGCCTTTCGCTTCCAGTTCAAGCATCGCATAACGCCGTGCCGCCTCCTGCAATTCACGCTGAAGCTCAGCCGCACTCTTCTCGCCACGGGTTTCATCCGTCAGCGACTGCTCCTTGGCAAGCTCATCGGATTTAACCATGTTCGCCGCCAATTCACGCGTAAGCTCTTCCAGCTTCTTTACTTCATCCGGAGTCAGTTCACGCTGTCGGCGGAGCTCTTCCAACTCCTGACGCACCCGCGCCAATTCAATACTGCGTTCAGTCAACGCCTCCAGAAGCACCGAACTCGCCGCAATGTCCGATGTGGAACGCCCTGTGCCTCCAACACCCTGCTGCGGACCGCTCAGCCCGATTATCAGCGTCATCATCGAAAGTACGACGAAGTCGCAAATTACTATCAATACCGACTTATTCACTTTCCGCTCCCGACTTCTTTATTTTACTTCATTAAGCAGAGAACGTTTGGCCGGATACAGTACCGATACCCGGAGCAGTACGCTGAAAATAATCCCCATAAGCGTGGTCGAATAGGCGATGAGAAGACTCGATTCACGGCTGAATGCAATCACCATAAAACTCGCTACCGTACCAAATAACCCGGCATAGAGCGGCAGGTCAAAGAAAATTTCCGCGTTTTCCAGCTTCTTAAGTTTCAGCTTCGCTTCGCCAACCGACTTTATAATGTTTTTCGCGACAATTATCGCTGTTCCGAAAATCACCACCTGAAGACTGATCATAACCGAGAATATCCCGAACACCATCAGCCCAATCATCTCTTTATATGCGGCAATGCTCTCTTTGCTGGCCTGCGGAACTTCACCTATAACCTGCTGATCCGCCGGCTTGTTGATGAATATGCTGTGGAACCAGTCATTATAAATATAAGCCGACAGAAGCACACCGAAAATAATCAAAGTCACCACAACCACCGCGGCAACACTCAACGCACTGTTTTTTCTTGTTTCCATTCCTTAATTTCCCCCTTGCTGATAAACAACCATTCTACAATTCAATATAAAGCTCTTCAATCAACTATTAAGGTACATTATTTGACGGTAATATTCAAGTGCCGGGGAGAATTTTTTAACCCTTATTGCTTGCATTCCGGCATATAACACGTTACATTAATAATTAACAATTTATATCTCCTGAGCGGAAACTGCTTTCCGCCCGGAGAAAAATTTTTTAATCAGAAAAACCGGAAAGAGTTATCATGGAAAAGAAAGTTTACAAAATAGCCGTTCTGCCCGGCGACGGCACCGGTCCGGAAGTTGTGGCTGAAGGATTGAAAGTACTCGATGCAGCCGCCGCAAAATACGGCTTCGCATTTGAAAAAACCACCTTTAACTGGGGCGGTGAACATTATCTGGCCACCGGCGAAGTCCTGCCGGAAGATGCCGCCGAAACTCTGAAGAAGTTTGACGCGGTATTCCTGGGCGCTATCGGCCACCCCAAAGTAAAACCGGGTATCCTCGAAAAAGGTATCCTGCTTAAACTGCGCTTTGACCTCGACCAGTATATCAATCTGCGTCCGGTAAAACTCTATCCCGGAGTAGAAACTCCGCTCGCCAACAAAGGTCCGGAAGATATCGACTACGTCGTCGTACGCGAAAACACCGGCGGCATTTATACCGGTATCGGCGGCATCTCCCAGAAGGGAACTAAGAGCGAAGTCGCCATACAGTCCATGGTTTACAACTATATGCAGGTGGAACGCTGCGTCCGCTTTGCCTTCGAAACCGCCCGCAAACGCCATAAAGACGCTCCGTGGCGCGGACTCTCGCAGGAAGACATCGCCGCCGGCAAAATCGGACAGGTCACCCTCTGCGGTAAAACCAATGTTCTTACATTCGTATTCGACCTCTGGGAACGCACTTTCTATGAAGTTGCCAAGGATTATCCCGATATCAAAACCGCTTACTGCCATGTAGACGCTACCTGCATGTGGATGGTCAAGAATCCGGAATGGTTTGACGTCCTCGTAACATGCAACATCTTCGGCGATATCATCACCGACCTTGGCGCAATGACTCAGGGCGGTATGGGCGTCTCCGCCGGCGGTAATATCAATCCCAACGGCGTAAGCATGTTTGAACCGATCGGCGGATCCGCGCCTAAATATACCGGTCTCGGCGTAATCAACCCAGTAGCCGCTATTCTCGCAGGTGCAATGATGCTCGACTTCCTCGGCGAAACCGAAGCGGCCAAGGATATTGAAAAATCCGTCGAATTCGTCACCGCCAAGAAGATGAAGAGCCAGTCCGCCGGTAAAATGGGCTACTCCACATCTGAAGTCGGCGATCTGGTCGTAGAAAACCTCTGACACCAGGTACAATGACGCTGCCGCTTGAATCGCAATCTTTTCCCGCATCAGAAATACGCGGAGAATTGCGCGCGTTCAAACGGCAGAAATGTTACGGATATTGCCTCGCCTCTCTCGATGAAACGGAAATTGACCGGTTCCTCGATGTAGAGGGAATTCTGAACTCCGCCCGGACAGCAAAAGATTCTCTCGGAACTACCGCCGGAATCTTTTCACTGAACGGGGCGGATTTTTTTATTAAACGATATAACGCATATTCTTTTAAACGCAAATTCCGCCAGCTCTTCGGTATGCCGCGCCCGTTCCGCACCATGCGCGCCACGGAAGAGATGCTGAAACTCCATATTGCCGTACCACAGCTGATAATGGCTCTGGAAAGAAAGGATTCTTTTTTTACCAGATGTCAGGCGATAATCACCGTTGCATATCCGGAACCGCTTACCGTGGCAGAACAGATCAGTTTTGCCGCCGCAGACGGAGTAATCGGCGGGTTTTTAACCTCCGTCGCCAGACTGGCGGCAAAAATCCATCGCCACAATATAGTTCACGGCGATATGAAAATGCAGAATATCCTGATGCGGCAACTGTCAGATATGGAGTTCGCACTCGGATTATTCGATTTCGACGGAGTACAGTTCGGCCCTGTGTCGATGAGAAAAAGATGTAAAGAAGTCGCCAGAATAATCACCTCTTTTATCAAGGTATGCCGTCAGAACGATATCCAGATAGAACAGGAACGGGTCGAAAGCACCGTCCGCTCAGCCTACAACGAGGCGGCAAAAATTGAACTTAATCCTGCTATCCTGAAACGTTACCTGCGGCAGATCGCCGCACATAAGGAACGGTATCCTTTATGACCGCTGTTATATGGTTTGATTCGGCCCATTCCGCTGTCTGGAATATGGCGGCCGATAAAACGCTTCTGGAAATTTTCGGCCACTCGGCAACCCCGGTATTGCGTTTTTATTACTGGATAAAACCGGCAGTGACATGCGGCAAAAGTCAGCCGCTGCCAACCCCGGAGGCTGTACGCCGTCCCACCGGCGGCGGCATTGTTCAGCACGGCCAGGATACCGCATATACTGTAATCCTGCCAGTTGAGCACCCGTGGAACAAGATCCGCCGTGATGAATGTTACCGGAAAATTCACTCCATCATCGCCGAAGCATTAACTGAAGTTGGAGTTGAACATATCCACCTGCAGCCGGAACAAAGTCAGGTCAATGACCGCGGCTCTATGCGCTGCTTTATCCAGCCCAGCAAATATGACGTAATGGATGCCAACGGCAAACTTGCCGGAGCGGCTCAATGGAAAGGACGGGCCGGCACCCTGCATCAAGGGTCAATTGCATCTCTCGATCCACGTTTACCGCAGACAATTGTCAATGAATGGCGGAAAGCGACCGGAGACGATTTTATCTTTTTCTCTCCGGATACGAAATTCCATACCGCTATTGCCGCTAAACTGGAATAAAGCCATTTTACCGCCTTTTTTACATGTTTTTCTTTGTATTTTTATGATTTTGGTTTTTATTATCTGTAAATTTGCACAACTTGAAATGGAATCTGAATATGCCGGCTGATATTGAACAATTAAAAAACTTCATCGATTATCAGTTTAAAGATCGCGCTCTACTCAGGCAGGCGCTTACTCACCGCTCATATGCGGCAGAGACTAAACTGAAATATGATAATCAACGGCTGGAGTTCCTGGGCGATTCGGTTCTGGAGATCATTATAACAGAATATATCTATAAAACCTACCCCAATGCGACCGAAGGCGTAATGACAAAACTGCGTTCGGCGCTGGCTCAGCAGGATGCATTGGCAACGCTGGCCCGCAACCGCTGTCTGGGCGAATTTCTGCTCATCGGACACGGCGAACAAGAGGCCGGAGGCGCAGATCGCGATTCCACCTTGTGCGACCTCTTTGAAGCCGTAGCCGGAGCCATATACCTCGACGGCGGCCTGGAGGCCGCCAGAAAATTTGTTCTATCCGCCATTCACGAAACCTATCCGGAGCCGCAGAAACTGCTAGCTACCCTGAATCCCAAAGGAACACTTCAGGAATACACACAGAGAAAATGGAATATTGCGCCTCAATACCGGGTACTGTCTACTTCCGGCCCGGATCACCAGAAAACCTTCTCGTGCGAGGCGGTGGTTCACGACTATCGTGCAGTAGGAATCGGCGCAAACCGGAGACTGGCGGAGTGCGAAGCCGCCAGACGCATCATCGGCATGATCGCGGAAAAAGATGAATCCATTAACGAAATCTATTGATTTTTTAAATATGTCTATTAATAATAATATACCAAAAATACTGATTGCCGGACCCAATCCGGCATGGCAGAAAACTTTAATGTTCAACAACTTTATCCAGGGCGAAGTCAATCGCGCACATTCAATGCGGGAATTCGCCTCAGGGAAAGGAATAAACAGTGCACGGGCAGTTGCAACCTGGCATCAGGCACAATCCACTGTTCTGCAATTCGCAGGAGGCGAGAACGGCGCCAGACTTACAGCCAGACTGCAAGCCGACGATATCGACAACGTCGTTATCCGTACCGCCGCCAATACCAGATGCTGTACCACATGTCTGTCGGAAAATGGCGAAATGACCGAGATAATTGAACCGGCCGGTACACCGTCGGAAGAGGAGATCAACTGCTATATCACTAAATTCGCCGAACTCGTTCCACAATACGACGGCATTATAATCTGCGGTACCGCCCCAGGCAATTCCAGCCGGCAGCTCTACCACAAGATGGCAGAAGTGGATATTATGAATAAACCTCTTTTAGTTGACGCCCCGGAATTCGCCCGCCCGCTGCTGGAATCCGGAAAAGCATACGCTTTGAAAATCAATATAAGTGAAGCTCAGCGCCTGACCGGCAAAGGAGATGCCGGGGAAGCTCTGGCTACTATTCCGGAATTGGGAGTTCCGGTTGCAGGCATAACTGACGGCCCTAATCCGGCATGGCTGTTCGCCAACGGCAGAAGATGGCGCTATACCCTGCCTGAACTGGATAAGGTGGTCAGCCCGCTCGGCTCAGGAGATACTGCAAGCGGAATATTTTTCAGCGAACTGCTGCGCAATACTCCGCCTGAGGAGGCGTTTAAATTCGCGCTCGCCGCCGCCCAGGCCAATTGTTTGAGTTTCTTCTGCGGCCACTTCCCCATAGTGGACGCCGCAGTTATTTACAGCAAAATAACCATGGAGGAATATTGATATGAATGAAGCAGATTGCAATGAAAACCGCAGAAAGGGTATCGGATGTCTGGGATTTGCGGGAATAGGATGTCTGGCCGCATTTATCGCAGCAGTTACACCGGTAATTCTTCTGATTATCTTATGTGTCGTAGCGGCATCCAATATTAAATCTACGGTGAAAATTGAACACCCCAACCAGATTGCGGTAATTGATGTGGCAGGAATCATTATGCTGGAGGACAACACCGGATTTGCCGGCAGCTCTGTCGCCGACGTCAAACACATCTGTAATCAGCTGGATGATATTGCAATGGATCCAAATGTCAAAGCAGTCGTTCTGAGACTCAATACCCCTGGAGGAGAAGTAGTCGCCACAGATATATTGTACCGCAAAATCCAGGAGTTGCGCGAAGAGGACATACCGGTGATCGCATGCATGGAGGTGATGGCGGCATCAGGAGGGTATTATGTCGCCGCCGGATGTGACAGAATTTTTGCCAACCGCTACACTACCACAGGAAGCATCGGCGTATTGATTTCAGGTATAAAATATTATGATTTACTCAATAAAATCGGTGTGCAGGAGGAAAATTTCGCCTCGGGAGTGAATAAAACCATGCTCGCAGGCGGCGCTCCAACTACGCCGGAAGCCGCGGAAATCGCCAGAAAAATGGTTGCTCAAATCTATCAGGGCTTTGTGGAAGTTGTCGCTCAAGGACGTGATATTACCGAAGAGGAGATTAAAAATTCCAGCATTGGCGATGGCAGAGTTTTTACCGGAGAACAGGCGCTTGAATTAAAGTTGGTCGATGAGCTCGGCTCTCTGGACGACGCAATCCAATACGCCGCCGAAACGGCCGGAATCCAAAACAATTACGAGGTAAGTTTCAGCTCGGAAGATATCGACTGGAAAACTATGTTCCGGCGCATTACCGGACAGGCAGCCGCAACGGGAGAGGTCAAAGTTTCGCTCCCGGGAGCTCAATCTGAACAGGTCATGCTTGAAAACCGGGGAAAATTTTTCTACCTTATGCCGTAAAAAATAAATGGAAGAGCTGGTTTGGTCCAAGAGCCGCGTCCGCCGTTTTAAACGGTGCCGCAGAGAGTATTTTCTCCACTTCTACGCCTCGGCGGGCGGTTTCGCTCCGGATGCAGATACCGAAACCCGCGAACTGTGGTTCTATAAAAATCTTCAATCCGCAGATTATTATCTGTACCGGCTGATGCGCAGAATACTGTACAAGGCATTCTGTCTGCAATGGTCGGCAATGGAATGCCAAGACGAATTGCTGAAACGCTGGAGCCTCGATATGGCGGAGGAACGCATCACATTTTATGAGCAGGTCTACCACGGTATGACTTTCAATCAGATCCGTGACGCCGCCGCCGAATCCGTGATCAACGCAGGAAAGATCCTGATTCACAGCGAATTGGCACCTTTTATGAGACGTCAAAAATTCCGTACGGTCTTTATCGACCAGCCGCTTGAATTTATGCTTGGCGATATAATTATATACACCGCCCCTTTCGCCATGCTCTGCTCCGGACAGGAATATATTTTTCTGGAATTGACTGGAGACC
Organism: uncultured Victivallaceae bacterium; assembly: GCA_944392655.1. GTDB lineage: Bacteria > Verrucomicrobiota > Lentisphaeria > Victivallales > Victivallaceae > CALXXL01. Next base: position 122,859 of record CALXXL010000001.1, on the reverse strand, counting down.
GGATGCTCGACTCAGCCGCAATGCACCGCTACTATGCCTGCCGCATCCGCCGTATTCCGGCAATGGCGGTTAAATCCTCTTTCTACAATATTACTACCGGAGAATTGTGGTCGCCTGAATTTGAAGCGGTGAATTTCTCCGCCACCGCAGCAACAATTGGCGAAGAAGTTGAGACTATTGCCATGGCTATTCCGGAAGAAATTATCGCCAGGAAGGCATATTTCGCCATCTCCGGCGCCCCGAGAGATATTTGCAGTAAATGCAATTTTGCCAGAGTCTGCCGGCAATCTTAATCGTCACACCGGAAAATCAGTTCAACCACCGGCTTCCCTGATACCGCCGGTGCAAAATTACTGTTGTCCAGCCCCGGAATCCAGATGATTGTGCCACCGCACCTGACCAGCGGCTGACTATCTTTTTGCAGTACGCCAACTTTTTTATCGCAAAACAGCTCCTTGATTTTCCGGTGCATACCTCCAAATGAGGTATAAGCGTCCCCCGGAGTACGCGTGGTTATTGCCAGACTCTCCGGAAGTTGTTCCAGGTTGAACCAGGCATGAAATGGATCCCGGATAAATTTTTCTGGTGGCGTTGAATGGATATGTGCAGAAAATACCCCTGCAAAACCGTAAAACTCATGCTCCTTACGCCAGTTCCACTCAACAGCATCTCCACCGCCGGAAGTTGACGGATCATGTAAAATCAACTGCCCTCGCTCTTTTATCCACCACTGTGTCCCGAACTGAAACTTGCCTCTGGATACATCGGATTGTAAAAACTCTGTCAGCTTCTGCAACCGCCCGGCGGTAAACCTGACATCTCCATTCAGGTAAATATTCAATACCCGCGGCAGCATCGCCGGATGCAGTCCGCGCCAGAAACACAGCGGTGTCACCGTTTTTTCCACAACCTCTTCAGCCAGTTTTTCCGCATTCTCCATAAGAAAATCAGCATCCAAACTCAATGCCGCAAGCGATCTCACCCATCCTGATTCAGCCGCGGGAAACTTGTTGCGCCACGGCTTTAATACGTTATTACGCAGAAAATTGCGCTGATATGAGTCCTCCAGATTGGTGGAATCCGTCCGGAAATCATCCACCCCTTCATCGAGCAGGAACTTCTCTATCTCCAGCCGGGACAGCTCAAGCAATGGACGGATAATCCGCAATCCGCCGAGCTCTTTCTTTGTCCGCAGATTGGTTAAGCCGGAGAGATTCCCCCCACGCGCAAACCGCAGAAGAAAATTCTCAATTGCATCATCACGATGATGCCCAATGGCAATAATACACCCGGGGAACTCCAATGCCAGCTTATGCCACTCTTCCAGCCGCATCCGGCGGGCCGCCGCTTCCAGATTTTCCCCACGCCGCATACGACCCGGAACATCGAGCGGAATTACCCGGCAGGAGACTCCACGCTCGCGGCAGAAGTTTAACACAAAGTCGGCATCCGCAACACTGTCCGCTCCGCGGATACCATGCTCAAAATGAATCACCTGTATATCCATCCCCGCACGCAAAAGCAACAGCAGAAGCGCTATTGAATCCGCACCACCGCTGACTCCGGCAAGAATCCGGACTTTTCCCAGCATTTTCAGCTTATTGCAAACGGAGTTAATTTTCGTCATTTTCTCTTTCCCGATATTTGATAATTGATGCTCTCCGGGTTAATATATTATAAAAAAGTCATTGTTCAAAATCAGGAGATCAATTATGTCATATATTGTCGCTGCAACTAAAAACGCTCATAAGGTGGAGGAGTACCGTGAGCTTTTGAAAGATCAGAATGTTGAAATAAAATCCCTGCTCGATTACCCCGGATATACCGAAGTGGAGGAGTCCGGTTCAACTTTTCAGGAAAATGCAGAGATAAAGGCAGTCGCCGCATGTAAATACTGCGACGTACCGGCATTTGCCGACGACTCCGGACTCGAAGTCGAAGCACTCGACGGCGCCCCCGGAATATTCTCCGCCAGATATGCGCCAACCGACAGCGAACGCATCGCAAAATTACTGAAAGCTCTGGAAGGCAAGGAGAACCGTCGTGCACGCTTTACCTGTTCCATCGCCATCGCCGTAAACGGCGAAGCCGTGGCTACTTTTACCGGACACGTTTACGGCGTTATTACCGACGCTCCGCGTGGAAATAACGGTTTCGGCTATGATCCGGTTTTCCTGCCGGACGGCTTTGATAAAACCTTCGGCGAAATGAGCGAAGATGAAAAGAACAAGATAAGCCACCGCGCCGCCGCATGCCGCCAGGCAATTGAATTTGTTGAAGACGAAATGTCCATCCTGGACGATGAGTTCTGAGAATCCGGGATGCGGAAATGAGTTCTGATTTCGTACATCTTCACGTTCACAGCCACTACAGCCTGCTTGACGGTGCATGCACCACCAAAGGCCTGCTTGAACTGGCTCAGAAATATGAAATGCCCGCCGTGGCAGTGACCGACCACGGTTATATGGGCAGTTACATCGATTTACATAACACTTTCGCTAAAAGCGATGTCAAACCGATTTACGGGTGCGAAATGTATATCGCCCCCGGCTCAAGGCTGGACCGCAACCCGATTGTGGAACATCAGCGCGGCTATCACCTGCTTATGCTCGCGGAAAATAATACCGGATATCATAATCTGTGTCATCTTATTTCCGAGGCGTTCGCAACCGGAATATATTATAAGCCGAGAATTGACAAAGAGCTGCTTCGCCAGTATTCAGAGGGTTTGATAATCCTCTCCGCCTGCATTGGCGGCGAAATTCCCGCCCACATCCTGCGCGGCGATATACATGGGGCGGAAAAGGCAATCGAAGAATTTGTTGAAATCGTCGGCCCGCAGAACTTCTTCCTCGAACTGATGGATCACGGTATGGAGGAGGAAAAAACGGTTAATCGCAAACTGATTGAACTCGCTAAAAAGTTCAACCTGCAGCTCGCGGCAACCAATGACGTACATTATCTGAAAAAAGAGCATGCCAAAGCTCATGAAGTTATGTTGTGCATTCAGACCCAGACTACGCTGGACGATCCTAAAAGATTCCGCTTCTGCGCACCGGAATTCTATTTTAAAAGCCCGGAGGAGATGCAGCACATCTTCCGGGAACTTCCGGATGCCATAACCAATACCAGAGCAATCGCTGAACGGTGCAATGTGGAATTTGAATTCGTGCCCAAAGCCAATCACTATCCGGTTTTCAAATTGGATGATCCGGATAAAACTCAGGCCGACGTCTTGCGCGAAATCTGTCTGAAAGGCATAAAAAAGCGCTATCACTTTGACCCGAATGCTGAAAATCTGAACGATTTTCAACAGCAGCTCCTCAAGCGCATGGATTATGAATTAAGCATTATCATCAAAACCAAATACCCCAGCTATTTTCTGGTGGTAAGCGACTTTATCCGCTATGCCAAAAGTATGGATATTCCGGTAGGACCGGGACGCGGCTCCGGCGCAGGCAGCGTAGTGGCATACCTGACCGAAATAACCGATATCGACCCATTGCGCTATAATCTCCTGTTCGAACGCTTCCTCAATCCGGAACGCGTAAGCCCGCCGGACTTTGATATCGACTTCTGCGAAGACCGTCGACCGGAGGTTATTGAGTATGTCCGCAATAAGTATGGCAAGGATTCCGTGGCGCAGATATGTACATACGGAACCCTGAAACCCAAAGCCGTAATCAAAGACGTTGCCCGCGTACTCGGCCACGACTTCGCTTTTGGCGACCGCATAACCAAACTGATTCCCGGCGATCCCAAAATGACGCTTGAAAAAGCCCGCCAGACAACTCCGGAACTCGATCAGATGATCAAGGATGATCCAGAAGTTGCCAAAGTATTTGAATATGCTGAAGTACTGGAGGGCATCAACCGCCAGCTCGGTATCCACGCCGCAGGCGTGATCATCGGCGACCAGAAACTGGATAATCTCGTACCTTTAGCCAGAGGCGCAAAAGGCGAGGTTATTACCGAATTCCCCTCCGTGCCATGTGAAAGTCTGGGACTGTTGAAAATGGACTTCCTGGGACTGCGCACTCTTACCGTAATCCATAACGCGGTAAAACTTATCAAACAGAACCGCGGCATAGATATCGATTTTAACGAAGTTCCGCTGGATGACCCCAAAACCTATGACCTGTTGCGTGCCGGCAATACCATTGCCGTGTTCCAGCTGGAATCTGAAGGTATGCAGAACCTCTGCCGCAACTTCGGCGTAGATACCATTGAGCACATCATCGCTCTGCTGGCCATCTACCGCCCCGGCCCCATGCAGTTCATTCCGCAGTTCGTCGCCCGTAAAAAAGGTACGGAAGCCATTATATATGACCACCCCAAAATGGCCGGCATACTCTCGGAAACCTATGGGATTATGCTCTACCAGGAACAGATTATGCAGGTGGTTCAGGTTCTGGCCGGATTTACCCTGGGCGGAGCAGATATTCTGCGGCGCGCCATCGGTAAAAAGAAAAAGGATGTACTGGAGGAGCAGAAGGAGAAATTTGTCAACGGATGCCGGGAAACCAATAATATCGATGAAAATCTGGCCAACCAGATCTGGAATAAAATTGAGTTGTTCGCCGGATACGGATTCAACAAATCACACTCCGCCGCATACGCAGTGGTAGCCTACCGCACCGCCTACTTGAAAGCCAACTATCCGGTAGAATTTATGGCGGCAGTGCTCTCCAGCGAAATCCGCGACGCAGAAAAAATCGCCTTTTTGATCAACGCATGCCGGGATATGAAAATCCAGGTGCTGCCGCCGGACGTCAATACCAGTTTGATCAATTTCGGGGTGGACGGCGATAATATAAGATTCGGAATCGGCGCAATTAAAGGCGTCGGCGAAGCCGCGGCCGGAGCGATCCTGGCCGCCCGCAATGAAGGCGGAAAATTCTCCAGCTTTACCGATTTCTGCGAACGATGCGGCGATGCCATCAATTCAAGAATGCTGGAAAATCTGATCCGGGCCGGAGCGTTCGACTCGTTCGGATTGCGCCGCTCCCAGCTTATGGCTATCGCAGAGCCGACTGTTAGCTACGCTCAGGCCAGAGTACGCGACCGTCAGAGCGGACAGATGTCGCTCTTTGAACTGCTCGATGGCAACGACCGGGAGGAAATTCAGAGCATTCCAGTACCGAATATCCCGGAATTCGATGAAGAGGAAATCCTGAAAAGCGAAAAAGAGTTGCTGGGATTCTATGTTACCGGACACCCGCTGCTGCAATACGCAGATGTAATTAAATCGTTGAGTACCATAAAACTTAATGCATTGGAACATCTGGATGATAATGTCGGCGTACGCTTCGGCGGAATGATCGGCAATATCACCAGAAAGACCACTAAAAAAGATGGTAAACCATACTTTATTGTTGAGGTTGAGGGTCTGGACGGCTCAGCAGAGTGCATGATGTATGAACGGGCAATTGCCTCAATCAACAGCCAGGGAATGCAACTCGAAAAAGGCAAGGTGGTCTTCTTTGAAGCGATTTCCAGTAAACGGGACGTGGGAGAAAAAGCCCGGCTGATTATAGAGTCGGTACATGAATTTCAGGAAGCAATGGCTAATTATACCGCTGAAATATTGATATTTTCCGACAGCGATATGATTTCACGGGAAAAACTTGAACGGTTGAAAAAACTGAACCTCGATTTTCCCGGAACAGCCAGCAGAGTCGTTTTCGGTATAACCCCGGTCGATAATCCGGGAAGAATTATTTATGTTGAGACCGGTATTCTGGTCACCGCATCGCCGGAATATATCCGTGGTGTGGAAGAGATTTTTGGAGCAAAAAAATGCAAGTTGAAGGGCAATGACCGGTTGCCCAAGGTACGCATGCGCGGCAATTGGGCACCTAAAAATGCCAATACCGCAGAAGCCTCCAGCTAACCGCCGTCTGGACGACGGAAGAAAGGAGCTTAATTATGATTAAAGGAGTCGGAATCGATATCGTCGAACGGGCAAGGCTTTGTCATGCCCTGGACAGCGACGGTTTTAAACAGCGCGTATATACCCCCGCCGAAATCGAAATGGGAGATACCAAAAAAAGATTGGCCTCCGTCTCTTTCTGGGCCGGCAGATGGGCCGCCAAAGAGGCCCTCAGCAAGGCGCTCGGTACCGGGATCGGAGCACATTGCTCTTTCCAGGATATTGAGGTATTAAGCAACGAATCTGGCGCTCCGCAAATGACTGTATCCGGCGCAGCAAAACAGCGCATGGAAGAGCTCGGAGCCCAAAAAATATTATTGTCCATCAGTCATGAGCGCAGTTACGCCGTGGCCATGGTCATTCTGGAAGGAGAATAGTCGATTTTATGAAAACTAAAACCGCTGCGCTGGTATTGGGAGCATTCAGCGCAATTACCCTGTGGAGCCGCCCAACCATTGATAATTTTTTCTGCGATTTTGAATGGATGCCGGAGCCACTGTACTATTTCCTGGATTTCTCGCAGCTGAATTATAAAATTCTACATGAAGATATAAACGGCTTCCTGAGAATTTCGGGCAAAGAGCCTTCAAGCAGACTCGCCCTGCCGATGGAAATCAATATGTTCTACAATCCCAATATGTATCTTGCATTCAAACTTCGCGAGAACATGAATATTGGGCTTATCGGATTGGAACTGGAAACTGAAGACAAAAGAAAGTTCTTTAAAAAAATCGCCGGAAACAACAACAGCGAGTGGCAGTCGTTTAAAGTTGATTTTAATGGCATGACCAAAATCGAAGGCAAAGGCGGCGATCTGGACGAAAAATCTATCTTAACCAAGATTATCCTGTTTATCCAGCTGCCGGATAACGCTCCGGCAACCGTTATGGAAATGGATCTGGACGATATCGAATTCTTTGCCAAAGAGCCTAAAGAACTCTTTTCCGAAGCCAATCCAATATTTTTCAACTGGCGGACCGGAATGGGGGAAGTAACTTTGGAATATTCTATGAATAAAGAATTTCCGCCGGAAGAGACTACTTCCATAGTTACCAAACGCAACTTTTACACTCCAAAAGAGTTTATGACTCCTGGCCTCTGGTATTACCGCGTCAAAAGCCAGGACGGACGGTATCTGCCTACTGTACCGATAAGACTCAGAGAATCCGCCCACCGCTTTATGACTGAACCAGTTACTCTGGAAACCATGAAGGGGAAAAAACGACCATGGCTGATTCAGAAAAAAGAGTTGACGGAAAGCGAACGTCAGAATATGCTTAAAGAGTTCGAAAAACTCTATAATACCAAGGTTCCGTCCAATCCACCGCGTTTCCGCGAAGGCGACCCAAGATTCCCGTCTTTTATCTCCTGGTATGGCAAAGTACATGACGGTATGGTACTCGCCACCGGGCAAAGGTTGCAGACCATGGCGGAAATATATGTCCACACCGGCGACGAATCTCTTGCACCCAAACTGCTAGAGTATGCACTAAAAGTGTGCGAATGGAATCCCAATGACGGCAGCGGCCACGCCGCAGGCGACATCGGCGCATATCATGTCCAGCGCGGATTGGACTATACCTATGACGCATTGCACGACAAGTATCCGCAGGAAACCCTAAAACCGCTGAAGGATATGATCGCATACCGGGCAAATCAAGTCTGGCTTGACCTTAACCCATTCCCACGCAATACCAATAGAGAATACAATAACCACTCATGGCTATCCATATTCGGTATGGGAGAAGGAGGGCTGGTTCTGCTCGGAGAAGAACCGATGGCACTTGAATATGTAGAGTATTCCCGTCAGCTTTATATCGGTCTGTTTCTGGCGGTTCAGGGTTTTCAGGGAGAAAACGGCGAGGGGATAAGCTATTGGAGCTACGGCGGCAACTTTTTGAAGCTGTACGGCGAAATGATGAAAAATGCCTGCGGCATTGATCTGTTTAAACACGCATGGCTGGGAAAAACTATCCTATTCCCCATATATACCTGCATTCCCAATTCATACGCCGTATCATTCGCCAACTGCAGCCGTCCAAATCACAGCGTTACCGGCCCGATACCAAGTATCGGAAATTATATCGAGGGCCTGGCTGTCGCGTCAAACAGTCCATACGGTGTATGGTATAGTAATACCCCAGCACCGCTGAACGGCATTGCGCCAGAAATACCGGTAAAACTGCCGCAGTCAGTTCTATATCGCTACATCGGCTGGGGCATAGTCAATACCGCGCTTGCTGATGGATTACGCAACGTGACCGTGGCACTCCACGCCGGACCTTTTGCCAGCGGCCACCAGCATGATGATCAGAACGCAATCTTAATCAACGCCTATGGCGATAAACTGCTGATCAACTCCGGATATTATGACTATTATGGCAGTGAACATTTTAAACGCTACTCCATAACCACCAAAGCGCATAATACCATTCTGGTTGACAATCAGGATCAGGACGGCAGGAAAGAGGGCGCAGGCGGACAATTCGGACGTTTTTATGATGACCGCAATTTCGCATATATGTCAGGTGAAGCCGGTAATCCAACTGTAAATAATGGAAAACTTTCCCGTTGGAACCGCCGGGTAATTTTCATTAAACCGGAGATTATCATATCGCACGATTTAATTGAAGCCAGTCAGCCTGTCGAACTGAGCTATGTCGCTCACAGCGCATATCCTCTGTTTGCATCCACTCCGGAATACTATTTCGATATTGTCGGGGAAAAAGCGGAACTTTATGCCAAAATCCTGCATCCGCAGCTTAAACTTTCCACCTCCACCGGATATCCGGTTCTGCCGGTACGCCCGCGCGGCAATAACGAACCACTGGAAGAGAGTACCATAGTCAAAGAGTGGCACGTCAAAGGAGATACCACGGAAAAGGTTACCTCTGAAGATATCGTTGTGGCAATGCAGATACGTGAACTCCCGGCAACCCGCGCAACCCGGGCAAAAATGTCCGAACTTAAGTGCGAAGGTAACGGGATTGCCGCTCAGGTAAAACTCAAAAACGGCAATACAATAGTTGTATTATCCAACCGGGGGACCGATGAAATCAAGGCCGGAGGCATAGCATCTAATGGTGAAATAACAGCAGTTGAGTTTAACAGTAAAAATGAACTGCTCCGGATACTGTCCGTCAATGCTTCAAGCGTTAAATACAATGATCATACCTATTTAGCCAGCACTGACAGATGTGATTTCTCCTTCCCCGATGCAACAGAAGCTCCGGCGGATATTCCGGGACTGGAACTTTTGGGAACAACGCTCAAAGGCTGTAAACAGCCGCGGGCGACAGACACCATATACTATTATGCCGGAACAGTTCATACGGAAAAAGAGATTAATGCATCTCTGAAATTCAATACTGGCGATGTAAATGTAATTGTCGACATGAAACCGGTTCAGAAAGAGAACGACGTCTTCAACATCCAGTTGAACGAGGGCGATCACTTTATCGTGATTTCAGCGACAGAACCGATTAACCATGTCGATAAATAAAACTACAACATGGATAACGACTCGCGTCTTATAATCATACGCGGTAATTCTGGCAGCGGGAAATCAACCGCTGCCAGAGAATTACAGATGAGACTTGGCAGAAATACATTGATAATATCACAGGATATTGTCCGACGCCAGATGTTATATGTTCGCGATGGGCAGGATACCCCGGCATTATCATTGCTTGCCGATTTATTGAATTACGGACATAGTCATTGCCGGCATGTTATTCTTGAAGGTATTCTCTATGCCGATTGGTATGAACCTCTATTCAAACAGGCTGTAAATATTTTCGGCAACAGAATATACGCATATTATTATGATCTCTCTTTTGAAGAAACATTAAAACGGCATACAACCAGAAAAGAACGCTCCGATTTTGGAGAACAAGAAATGCGACAGTGGTGGCGAAACAGGGATTATCTGAAAATAATATCTGAAAAGATTTTTAAAGCCGAGATAACTTTAGATGATGCAGTTGATATTATTATGAAAGATCTTTCAAATTAATTTTTCTACCATCCCACAGCGTTATCTATTGGAAAACAACAGAATGAAAAAAGCCGCACCTTTTAAAGTGCGGCTTTCAATTTTATTCGCTTATTTCAAAGCTGTTACTGCAAGCTGAGCCCGAAGAGATAGTAAGGCATGATGCTTGAAATAATATCAAGCGACGCAATCTCTTTATCCGGATGCGGATTGTCCCAGACAGTATACCAGATTCTTCCTTCCGGAGTGACCAGCACATTGGCTCTGGTCAGGTTCTTGCTGGCTTCTCCCTTGAATGAACCAATATTGCGCCCGAATATCAACGGAAGCTCTTCCGATGTCCCATCGGCATAGACCAGCTTCAGCCGGGCAATCTCCTGGTCAAAATTAGGCACGCTCGGACCGATATGCGAATGCAACAAATAGAGCTTTTCTGCCTTGGTATCCAATTTTATGGATACGCTGTCGGGCAGATTGGCATTCTGACGCGACTTGATACCAATCACGGCCAATTCCCCATCACGCTCCGGAATCAGGAAGTCAGCACTGCCGGCACGCATCACCTTTCCAGGAGTAAGCGCGGACGGTAAACCAAAATCTGTATTGGCCAAAAATACATTGCAGTTCTCCGGAAGCGCAAGATTGACTACCTTGTTCAGGTTGACCAGCCGGCCTTCCGACGCAGTGTCGTCTTCTTCACTGCTCCACGGCGCTTTCTTCATAAGAATATCGGCAAGCACTTCATGATAATTGCCAAACGCGTAATTGTCATCCGTTACCGTCCAAGCCCAGGCGCCAACCCGCGGATAGGTGGCCATCTGATGGAAATGTTCATCAAATGAGTTCCAACCGGAGAAATATCCAGTCCATGTGGTACCCATCATGCCCAATGCACCATACTTCTTGATCGCTTTGGTGAAGTTCTCAACATTGTCAGTTTCATACCAGGTACAGCCGATAACTTCAAAGCCTTCATCCATCAGAAGTTTTACATCTTTGTATTCAGCATGGGCTTTGTTGCCGGAATACTGCCAGTCGGCAATCACAATATCACGCGGCAGACGATCGCGGAAAGCCTCCTTGACGTTGTCGATGTGCATACCGGAACCATTCGGGCACTCCTGATTCGAAAGCATCATGTCATGCCACATCATCAGCTTTTTACCGTGAGCTTTCGCCCAGTCGTAATAGTGCATAATATCATCATACACCACGTTGGCTATCCCACGCTCAACATTTTCCGGACGGTTCGGGAAACGACCGATCATATCCACTTCGTCATGACCGATGTGAATATATTCGGAATCAAAAATTTCAATAATCTCTTCCAGAATCGCATCCATTATCGGATATACCCCGGGATGCATTGGATTATAAGCGTATGGAACATTTGGATCCTCCGCCATCTCCAGATTTTGCCCCTTGTAGAAGAACCATTCCAGATGCCCCAATGTCTGGAAAAGCGGAATTACTTCTATGTAATTTTCCCGGCAGACCTGAACAAATTCACGCAGCCCGTCTTTGGTAGCAGTGCGCGGCTGATGCAGATTCTTTGTCGTATCCCACTGTGCATATTCAACTTCAAGAATAATCTTATTCAGCTTGTAACGCGAGAAAATATTTTCCACCATCCACTTATGGAATGTCGGAGTCTCTTCTGCTGCCAGAAGATGCACGCTGCGCAATCCCAAATCCGGCCAGTCACGGACAACATACATCTCATCCTGAGGCATCGCCTTCAAGGTCTGAATCGCATAAAATGCTCCGCGCGGAGTCTTGGCTCTGATCGAGGCAACATCAGCAGTTACCGTTAAAATATAGCCTTCTTCACTTTCCGGCATCGCCGGATCATCCAATACCAATGTAATATTTACCGGACGGGCACCATCTTCCCCGGCATCATCTATGGAGTTGATCGCTTTGGAAAGATAACCGCGGTCCTCTTCAGAGACATCTTCCGAGAATTTACCGACTTTGAATGATTTAGCCTCATCCATAATACCGTAAACCACCATCTCTTTCGGCTGCGGCATATAGGTCGGAAGATCAAATTCATACTCTTCATAGAAGTTTTCATCTTCCACCTGCTCCATTGGCAAACCATCATTGATATTGGCCAGTTCAGGCGCAAAAATAGTATTACCGGTAGGCTCAAACGTAAATTTCAATTCGGAATCATAAACTTCTCCAAACTTCAGTGGCTCTTTTTCATCCACAAGTTTGCCGAACCAGAATACGCTTTCTCCTTCAAATGTATAAAGACGACGGTCAACCACATCAAACAACGGTCCTTTTACAGATTCAACCGTCAATTTACCATATGTACCCTCAAATTCAACCTTTTGAGCACGTTTGATGAAAGCATTGGTGGTGTTTTCCCCGATCTGCGGAATTGTACCACTCGATTTTGCACCATCATAATAGGTAACAGTATAAGAAGAGCCGGCCAACAGAAATGCCGGAACAGCAAACATACTGTATTCTACCGCTGTCGGCACATCTTCACGCAACTCTCCGGAAAATTTGACTGTAACAGTATTACCATCAGCCACAGCAGAATAGTTGATAATCTTGAAAGCCTCAGTGTCAATCGCCTGCTTCATTTCAGCCGTGTTGCCCTGATTGATACAATTCAGTTGCGCCCACACGCTGTAAAAACGCAGCTGCACCCATGGCGGTTCCACCGCTACAATCCTTGACCCCATGGAAATATTGCCCAAATCCTTAGACAATATCTCCAACCCGAGATTGGACATCTTGACCGACAAAGGTTCCGCCGCCGTAACGCAGAATCCGGCCGTCAGCAATGCCCCCAGCAATAACTTTTTCAAGCCCATCGAGTTGATTCCTTTTTTTATATTACAACCCCCATTCCTGACCACATCAGGAAAACTCATAAGATAACTGTAGGCTTAAAAAACTCAATTGCAAGCAGTGAATAAAGTTTTATTACAAAAAATTATAACATAAAAAATTTAAAACGATATAATTTTTACGATTCAACATTAATTTGGCAGATTTTTACTGTGTCCATAGCATCGTGCGCATATTCAGCGCCAATCTCATCCGCATAATGCGCATCAACCGCAGCGCCGCCAATAATAAACTTTACTTCCGTAAGACCGGACGCACGGGCAAGCTCAATTACTTCACGCATACGCGGCATCGTAGTGGTCATCAATGCCGATAAACCACAGAATTCGGCTTTATTCTGTTTCACTGCATCTATTATTGCTGCAGCAGGAACATCCTTCCCCAGATCAATAACCTTAAAACCGTAATTGCGCAGCATTAAAGCAACTATATTTTTACCTATGTCGTGAATATCGCCTTCTACTGTAGCAATTACAACCGTCTGACGCTTCTCCGTCACCTCTGTACGCATCAGCAAAGGTTCTATACGGGCAATCGCCAACTGCATCGCATCGGCACTCATAAGAAGCTGCGGCAGAAAATATTTGCCGGAACTGAAAAAATCTCCAACTTTATTAATCCCGGCGATCAAAGCGTCATCCATTATTACATTCGGTTCAATACCGGAAGCCAACGCCTGCTCCACCGCTTCGACTATCGACTCTTTCTTCCCGGAAATCACAAGATCCATTATCCGCGAAACCGGATCTGTTGCAAGCTCATGCGGCTCATCCGATTGAGGTGTGAAACGACCAAGATAGCGGACAAGATTTTCATCCTCACCCAACAGAGCATCGCCGGCAGCCGCCATATTCATCACCTGCTCACTGGCCGGATTGGCAATAACACAGGTAAGCCCCTTGGCCATCGCCATAGCCAGAAAAGCCGAGTTTAACATGCCGCGTTCAGGCAACCCGAAACTGACATTTGACAAGCCCGCCACACTGCCGGTTTTCAAAGTATTTGTAACCCACTCTATCAATCCCAGTGTAGTCAGGCCAGGCGTCCCTCCGGCAGCAATCGTCATAACCAATGCATCGACAATTACATCATCTTTAGTGTAATTGTCATATTTTAATACTTCGCCAAGAATGTACTCAACCGTGGATATGCGTTCCTCCAATGTCTCCGGAATACCGGAATCCGCCACCGGCAGAAGAATCAGAGCCGCACCGTACTTCGCCGCCACCGGAAGCAGCTTCTCTATCCGGTCTTTTTCCGCCGAAATAGAATTTACCAGTGCACGCCCCGGATAACGGCGCAATGCCGCCTCCATCACCTCAGGATCAGTACTGTCTATGCACAATGGTGCAATGATAACCGTGGAGAGTTCATCCACAACCCGGCACATCATCTCTTTTTCATCTATTCCGCCCAGGCCAAGATTCACGTCAAGTATCTTTGCCCCCTGTTCCAGCTGCTGCCGGGCAAAATCACGCACCAATTCAAGCGAGCCAGCCCTAAGTTCAGCCTGCAAACGTTTTTTCCCGGTAGGATTGATCCTTTCCCCGATAATTTTCAATCCGGCATGATCATTCAACGCCACACTGCCGGCCGCACATGTCACCATCCCAGGCCTGGTGCAGGCTACAGGAGGAGGAGGCAAATTTTTCAGTCTGGCAGCCAATTCGGCAATATGATCGGGCGAAGATCCACAACAACCGCCGGCAATATTAACTCCGGCTTCGTGCATCGCATCGGCAAAACTGCCAAAAGTCTCCGGAGTCATCTCAAAAACCGTTTTGTCATTAATCAGCTTCGGCATACCGGCGTTCGGTTTGGCCACCAATGGCACCGCGGCATAAGGCTTGATCTTACGAATTAACTCGATCATTGATTCCGGGCCGGTCGAACAGTTACACCCGAATGCATCAGCCCCTAGTGACTGCAAGGTTATCAATGCAGATAATGGATCATTGCCCGACAATGTACGCTCATGTTCGTCAAAGGTTAAAGTGGTGATCACCGGCAACTCAGGCGCGGTCTCCTTCGCCGCAATCAGCGCTGCGCGCGTCTGCTGCAAATCCAGCATCGTCTCAATCGCCAACCCATCTGCCCCGCCTTCAGCCAGTGCGGCAATCTGTTCCGCATAGATTGCAATCAACTCCTCAAACTCCAGATTACCCCAAGGTTTGAGAAATTCACCCACCGGCGAAATATCCCCGAATACCCAACCGCGCCCGGCGGCGTTACGTTTAGCAATCTCTGCCAGACGGCAGTTGATCTCCCGCACACTGTTATCAAGACCGAACTCTTTCAACTTTAAACGGTTCGCACCAAAACTGGGGATATAGACTATATCACTTCCGGCGGCAAAATAGGCATTGTGAATATCAATGATTGTCTCCGGATACTCCATTACAAATGCTTCAGGGCACACCCCGGCAGGCATACCGCGTTTGGCCAATTCAGTACCAGTGGCACCATCCAGAATAACTGTCTTCTGCTCTACAAGCCTGCGAAATTCACTCTTATTCATTATCCTTTGCGTCTCCCGGATTAATTATGCCGATTACCGCAGTAATACTCTTTTCCGGTGCCATTATCAGCTCCGGAGATAATTTCACCCCGATTTTATCCATCGGCAGAATATTGAAGATATCTTTCTGAGCTGTCAGCGCCCAGTCCCCGTAGCCCGGAGAGAAACGGCGCTTTACCAGAATCTGGCCGGTTCTCGCATATTGCCGTCTGAGATAATCCTCAAGCGCATCTGCCGCGGCCTCAACCGATTCACTGCCGACCGCATCGAAAATCGCCCCCTCCGAAGCAACCGCATTGTCAAACGCCGCTATCGAACGCTCGACAATCTCTCTGCCGGCCGTAACACCGAAAATTATCAGCTTACGGCAATCCGCCAGATTTGCCGATAATTTTTCCGACTTCCACGTTACTGCATCATTAAGTGTTATCACGCCATCCGCAACCTTTATATCCGCCTCGCAGAAACATCCGCTGAAACGGCAGTATCCGAAACCGCGGCGCATAATTTCCACAATCCGCCGGTAATCCGATTCCGGCAGATCCTGCACCCGTGTGCGCAGACGGATAAATATCTCTTTTTCCGGCATTTTCACCGCCGGAAGCGGAATGATCTTCGGCGTCGATATCAACTTAATTACCTCTTATAACCTTGTTTACCGCCCAGGTAAGTTTACCGAGCTGTGACTCTGTTATGACAAACGGCGGCATCAGATAGA
The DNA here is from genome assembly GCA_944392655.1 of uncultured Victivallaceae bacterium. Taxonomy (GTDB): domain Bacteria; phylum Verrucomicrobiota; class Lentisphaeria; order Victivallales; family Victivallaceae; genus CALXXL01. Next base: position 106,823 of record CALXXL010000001.1, on the reverse strand, counting down.
CCACTTTCCCGAAAGGACGCACCCAGCAGCCAAGCTCAACGAATTTTCTGGTATACTCATCGGCATTCACCGCATTTTTCAATTCCACCGCGCCAACTGCCCCCAATACCCGGACGTCAGCCACTCCGGCCTCTTTACGCAATGGTTCAAGCTCGCACCGCAACTGTTTTTCAATCGCCTTCACGTTGCTGCGCCAATCATATTCGCCGAATAACTCCATTGAAGCATTGGCCGCGGCACAGGCGACCGGATTTGCCATAAATGTCGGACCGTGCATCAGAGCTCCGGGGTCCCCACCGGAAATCACCCGCCCTATTTCATCCGCAGCCAGCGTGGCCGCAAGCGTAATATGTCCGCCGGTCAATCCCTTGCCTACGCACATAATATCAGGTGAAATTCCGGCATAATCAGCGGCGAACATCTCACCGGTACGCCCGAATCCGGTGGCAATCTCATCCAATATAAGAAGAATGCCAAATTCTTCGCAAAGTTTCTTCAACTGACGCAGATATTCCGGAGAATATATCCGCATTCCGCCTGCGCCCTGAAGAACAGGTTCCAGAATTACCGCGGCAATCTCACCGCTGTGCTGCTCCATAATGCGGCGCATATCTTCAATATCCCCCGGCTGGAAGTTGTCAAACCCCAGACTCGGAGCCTTTGCGGTAAAATGCGGCGTTAACAGATAACTGAAATATTCATGCATTGACCCCGCTCCGCCGCCCAATGCCATAGTACCGAATGTATCACCGTGATAGGTGTGCTCCACGGAAAGAAATTTACACTTTTCCCGCTTTCCCTGCGCATAGAAGTATTGCAACGCCATCTTCATCGCCACCTCCACCGCAACACTGCCGGAATCAGAATAGAATACCCAGTGCATCTTTTCCGGAGCAAGTTTCAGCAGTTTTTCAGTGAGTTCCACCGCCGGGGCATGGGTGAAGCCGCCAAACATCACATGCGGCATAACCTCCAACTGACGCTTCATCGCTTCTACAATCTTCGGATGACGATGACCATGCGCCATCGTCCACCAGCTGGAAATACCATCTATCAGTTTACGCCCGTCAGCCAGGGTTATTTCCACTCCCTCAGCGGAAACCGCCTCTATGCAATAACGCGGATTTACCGTTCCGGAATAAGGATGCCAGACATGCTCACGGTCGAATTTTGTCAAATCTGCTGCATTCATCATTATTCACCCAAGTTTGAATATCGCGGAAAAATCCAATTCTCCATCAAAACCGTTTTCACGGTATACCGGAGTACGGCACCAGGCACAGCCGGGATAATGTTTCGCAATATAATCTTTCATATATATTTTTGCATCGTCCTCGATAATCCGGTCAATCTCCGGATAATCATTGTATATTACTCCGGCAATCTTCATATCCCGGCTCGCCGCGGCCTCCAGAGAGAGTAACGTGTGATTTATTGAACCGAGTTTGCCCGATGTTACCAGTATCAGCGGCCACCCTTTTTCCGTAGCGTAATCCACCGTCAGCAGCTCCCTGGTAAGCGGCACCATAAGACCGCCGGCCCCTTCCACCAGAACCACATCATACTCTTTTTCAACCCGGGTCAGCGCATCTTCGATGGCGGCAAAATCAATCTCTCTTTTATCCAATTCTGCCGCCAAGTGCGGTGAGGCGGGATAAGTGAAGACCTGCGGATGGGTCAAACCGGCTTTGTCCAGATCCGTCTCCGCCATGCCGGCAATCCGGCGGTGAGCGTCAATATCTATGCTTCTATTGTCATCACTGCCAGTCTGAATCAACTTGAATGTAATCGCTTTTATACCATTATCCAGCAGATATTTCAATAAAGCTCCGGTAACATAGGTTTTCCCGGCATCAGTATCAATGCCGGATACAAAAAATATACTCATAACTCTATTCCTCCACTCTGCCGGTAAAATATACCGGACAATAGGTGAGTTTCACTTTGCCGTTGCGGGAAAAACGTTCCGAATATTCCCGGCTGAAACGATCGAGCCAACCTTTGCCCGGCGGCGCTCCGGACAGCCCGGAAACACCAGTCTCCCGCAAATGATGCAATACCTCATAAGGGGTGTCAAATTCCAGTTCAATCGTCTCTGATATACACTTAAGCAATTTAAAATAACGATAGCCAAGCTCTTCCAGCACCACAGGTTCAATATACTCCAAACCACATCCGGTAATCTCCTTCACCTCCCGAAGATTACCCGGAGCAAATGTACTGAAAGCGAATATTCCTCCGGGCGCAAGCGAACTCTGCACTTTTTGCATTATCTTCTCAATATCATCCACCCACTGCAGTGTGGCTCCGGAAATGACAAGATCCGTCTTATCCGGAAACGATATTTTTTCAATATCTCCGGGAATAAATTCACTGTTGTCCGACAACTCCCGCGTTACACTCTCACACTCCGGCACCAGATCATTGAGAAAGAACTCCCTGTAGCGGTAGCGTTTTACAATTCTCCCGGTCAATGTTCCTGCTCCGCAACCAAACTCAAATATACGGTCAAACCCCGTCCGTCCGCCGGAAAAATCATCAACGTTTTCCAAAAGATGTTCCGCCATCCGCTGCTGCACCAGCGCCGCGCCGGAATAACTGGACAGCCGCCGGGAAAAACGTTTTTGTATTAAACTCTTATCCAATATCTTCCACGCTTTCGATTTTATCCCATAAAAAATGCGGAGCATCAAGCTCTATTGTCCTTACATCAGTCGTCCGCCAGAATGCACGCTGGTTCTCCGGCAGAAATATCCGGTCTTTTGTCCCTATCACCGCCAGTTTATAGATATTTTCCGGAGTCCCGGCACTGCCGCATATCCGGTCAAACAGCAGCCGCAACTCCTCCTGCTCCTCCGCAACCGGACGGGGAGATGCAAACTCTGTCGGCAATGCAATCCGGCGGTTGAACTTAAGCCGCGCAGCCTCACTCCAATTGTCCCGTGTGGCAGCAAAAATCTCCGGAGCAATACCGTATTCCGGATCAATCGGCTTCAATGTACCGTTCAAAGCAATTGCTGATGCCAGCTTGACTCCACGCAGAACCCGCGCCGCCTGCCAGACGCCAAGCGACCACGCCGCCAGATGTATCTCGCGGAACGACTTCAGCTTCTCCACCGGAAAATCCTCGCTCCGGTAATCATATACACTCCATACCGTAAAACCGTCAGCAGGCAACGGTACCGCACCGCCACGCAATGCCGAACCGCCAAAACCGTCAAATACCAACAGCAGCCGCTCCGGGGATCTCTCCATTAATGCGCATATTTCCATCTCAGCTCAAAGCCTCTCTCAAACGTTCCGGCACAGCTTCATCCAACGCGGCATTCATGCTGAACCGCAACCGCGCACTCCCTTTAGGAACTGTTGGCGGACGAACCGCACCGCAGAGAATACCACTCTCAAACAATTTGCCGGACAATTTCAGTGTTTCACCATTATCCCCGACTATCAATGGCACTATATGTGAATCGCCCAGACTCTGGTAGCCAGACTCTGTAACTACGTTGCGCACCGCATCTGAAAGCCGCTTAAGTTTTTTCCGGCGTTCTTCAAAATCAGGCATCTTTTCCAATACAAATCGCGTCCACCTGGCATTGACCGGCGGCAGAGCCGTAGAGAAGATAAACGAACGCATCCTGTTTATCAGCATCTCTTTTATAACTTTGTTGGTGATTGCAAATGCGCCCATTGAGCCGAAGGCTTTTCCGAAAGTACCTATCATAACATCCACATCATCCAACACTCCAAGTGCGGCGCATACCCCACGCCCGGCCGGTCCCATTGCGCCAACCGAATGCGCTTCATCAATCACCAATACCGCAGAATAACGTTTTTTAAGCTCAACCAGCTTCCGTATATCCGCTTCATCGCCATCCATGCTGAATACCGATTCCGAAACAATAAACGCCTGCCGGCCATCTTTGTACGCCTGAGCCAGCATTCCTTCAAGCTGTTCATAATCCAAATGACGATAACGTTTGAACTCCCCGTTGCACAGTTTCAGCCCGTCGATTATACTGGCATGGTCGAGTTTATCGGCCAAAATTATCGAATCACGCGTAGTCAGAGCCGGCAATATGCCTGTATTGGCATGATATCCGGAGTTGAAAGAGAGCGCCTCTTTACCATAAAAATCAGCTAATCCGCATTCCAGCGCCTCAACCTCAAGCGAATCGCCGCCCAATAACCGCGATCCGGTTGAACCCAATCCGGGCAACTCATCCGCACACAACGAGAAAAATTCCCGCTTCAAATCAACATCTCCCGCCACGCCAAGATAGTCGTTACTGGAGAAATTTATATAACTTTTACCATTCGAACCGGCATAACCGCCAGGCAGAACCGCGGCAGGAAACAATCTGCGCTTCTGGGCATTGGAGTTAAGCTCTTCAAGTTTTTTATTGTAAAACTCCAGATAATCCTGCATCCCAAGCCTCCATCTCTGATGAATATATTTTATAATATATCACACCGGACAACAGTTTTAAACCGTATCCCCCAACTTTCGGGCAAATTCAACCATCCGCACCAGCTTCTGCCCCGGCTTTAATGTATGCCCGAGCAGCGGCAGTTTGCCGTTAATCCGGAATGGATGTCCAGCTCCATCCCGGAAAAGCACCGTTCCACCCATTGCAGCTACTGATATATACCCCCGCTGCGCCGCCAGTATCCTTATTAGGGTAAGTGCAAAGAAGTTCTCCGCCGGACGCGGCAGTCTTCCGTAACGGTCGCAAAATTCATCGCGCAGGTCATTAAGCTCTTTTTCGCTCACCGCACGCGCCAGCTTGCGGTAAGCCTCCACCCTGAGCCGTTCGCTTTCTATATATTCAGGCGGAATGCCTGCCGGAACCATTCCATCCTGCTCCTCCCAGGTAAAAGCGACAAAATCAAGCGATATCTCCACCTCCGGCAGAAATTCCGGCTTCTCCCCTTTCAACGCTTTTATCTCGTTAGTCAACAGATGACAATATAATTCGAACCCGATCGCTTTTACATGGCCGGACTGCTCCTTGCCAAGCAAATTGCCGCATCCTCTTATCTCCAGATCCCGCAGCGCCAGCTGGAACCCGGCGCCAAGATGAGTATAACGGCGAATGGCGGCAATCCGCTTACGGCCGTCCAGCGTCATCATCTCAGCCCTGGGCAGCAGAAGACAGGCGTAGGCCTGATTGATCCACCGGCCAACCCGGCCACGCAGCTGATAAAGTTCGGCCAGTCCGAAGCGGTCAGCCCGCTCTATTATAATGGTATTGGCATTCTGTACATCCATACCGGATTCAATTATGGTAGTACAGACCAGTATATCGATATCTCCGGCAATAAACGATGCCATTATCGATTCAAGTTCATCCTCATCCATCTGCCCATGGGCAATGGCTATTCTGGCCGCCGGGAAATCCTCCTTCAGGCGCAACGCACACTTCTCTATCGTCTTTACCCGGTTATGCAGATAATAGACCTGCCCGCCACGGTTGAGTTCCAGATTTATAGCGCTTAACAGCGCCTTATCATTCTCTTCACAGATGATCGTCTTGACCGGAAGACGCGCCATCGGAGCTGTCATTATCGTTGAAAGATCACGCGCTCCAGCCATCGCCAGATACAACGTACGCGGAATAGGTGTTGCCGACATACTCAATACGTTAATATCCGCCCGCAAACGCCGCAGTATCTCCTTATGTTTTACTCCGAAACGCTGCTCCTCGTCAATAATTACCATACCTAGATTGGCAAATTTTATATCTCCCTGGCATAATCTGTGAGTACCGATAACAATGTCAAGCGTTCCATCTGCCAGACGCTCCATGACTGTTTTCTGCTCTGCGGCACTGCGGAAACGCGACAGCATATCTATATTCACTCCGTATTCGGCAAACCTCTCCCGGAAACTGTAAAAGTGCTGCTGCGCCAATACCGTAGTCGGCGCAAGAACCGCCACCTGATAACCGGCATAGACCATCCGGAACGCCGCAACCATTGCCACCTCGGTCTTGCCAAAACCGACATCCCCGCACAAAAGCCGGTCCATCGGGTGTTCACCATTGAGATCCGCTTTGATCTCGGCAATGGCACGCTGCTGATCCACCGTCAGCTCAAAATCTATCCCGTTCTCAAATGCCAGCTGCTCATAATCCTCCGGCGGCAGCGGCAGATTCGGAGCATTATAACGCACCGCCTGCATACGCAGCAGATCCGCCGCATATTCACGCACTGAACGCATAGCGCCATTTTTGTCATTCTGCCACTTCCGGGAATTCAACCGGTGAAGCGGAACCTTGCCGGCAGAACCCAGATAACGCGAAATAAGATGCGACTGATACATCGGGACATAAAGCAGCTTATCATCCGCATACTCCAACACCATCACTTCGCGCTTGACCCCGTGCGATTGCAGAATACGAATACCACGGAATATGCCGATCCCATATGTCAGATGCACCGCATAATCCCCCTCGTTCAGGTCGGCAATCACTCCGGAGGTATCCAGCTTAAGCTTGCGGCGCGGAGGCACAGCCGTCACCGCACCGGAACCGGATCGGACCTTTCTTTGAAGATTGGCGGCAAACAACTCCTTTTCATTTAAAAAAACCTGTTTTAATTCCGGAAAAATCACCCCTGCAGGCAATAATGCCGCAACCGGAATCAATGCATTGTCCGCAATTCCGTAAACCTCGCGCCAGCGGGCGACATGCTCCTTCGCCGCCTCGTCCGCCCCTACTCCCACAAAAACCGTATAACCGGTATTCAGCCATTGCTTTATCTGGCCGGAAATCTGTTCCCGCAACAGCTCCAGTGAACTCTCCACAATCTCTTCCGGCAGAAGATTAACCAGATGCGCTACCGCGGGAAAACACCCAAATAACTTTGCTTTGCCGCCTTTTTTACTGCCTTCTCCTCCGGCTATATCCCCCCACTCTGTCACGCTCTTAACCGGAAGACGACCATACGCGACCATGAATTCAGATAACTTCTCCGCCGAAGAGTAGGTCTTTAATTGGTTGTAGCACAGTTCCGGATAAATAAGTTTTACTTCCAGCTTCAGCTTGCGGACATAATCAGCTACCGTGGCTCCGCCATTGTCCAGCTCCTGCGTTGAACAGGCGATAACCCGGTACTCGTCAACCGCACCATCAGAACGTTGCGTCTCCGGAGAAAAACGACGGATGGATTCCAGTTGATCCCCCCAGAAATCAAGACGGACAGGAAACGGATGGGCCGGACTGAAAATATCTATAAGCCCTCCACGCCTGGCAAACTCTCCCGGCGATACCACCTCAAATTCATCATCGTAATCCCACTTTACCAACCGATCCAATAAAGCGGTAAAATCCACCTTGGAGCCAGCACGCAAAACCAGCTCGCTATCTGCCAGCACCTCCGGACGCGGAGCAGACTGAATCAATACCCCCGCGGCAGCAACAATGTAATCCGGGCACTCCTTTAACACCCCGAATAATGTAGCAAGAAACTCCGCTTCCAACTCCGGAGTACGAAGTTTTCCGCCCGGCAACTCCGGCAACAGAACAACTTTACGATTCTCTCCCAGCGCACCGCCAAGCAACTTGAGCGACGACGCCAGCTTCTCCGCCATAACACCGTTCGGAACCAGCAGCAACTGCGGCGCAGCATACTGCGTCCACGCGGCAAATGGCAGAATTTCTTCGTCCAGTTGCCTGAATGCCGATTTTGACGGCACCGTCCGCAAAAAATCTGCAATTTTATTATTCCAATTCAAAATTACCGCTTTACAAAGTGATATTACAATGTTATATTATATTTCGGAAATGTGTAAATTCTTGAAACAATTTCACTTTATTCAGTAATATAACACTAGGTTCGTATTTTTGCGAACCTGTTTAGTTAAATATGGTTTTCTAATTAATCGAGGTCAAAACAGTATTTATGACAGAATCTGTAAAAAAAACGGCCAAGCCAGGAAAGGCTGCCAGAAAATCCGCTGACCCGGCGGAAACCGGAAATATCACCGAATCAGTGAATCAGGAACTACCGGAAAAAGACGGCGCGGAAACGACCCTCGAACCCAAAAAGAAGAAGACTTCCACAAAAAAATCCGCGAAATCGACAAAGGCGGCTTCTGCCGATGTCCCTGCCGCGGCTGAAAACGCAGAGTCTACCGTCATAGAGGATTCCGGCGACAACAAAAGCACGGCTAAAAAAACATCAAAAAGCTCTTCCGGGAAATCGACCGCAGCTGATACAAGTGCAAAAAATACGGAACCGGATAAGACTGCGGAAACCGGGGAAAGTTCTGAACCGGTTGCAGCTAAAGAGAAAAGTCCGGCAAAACGCCAGAAGAAAACAATTTCTGCTAAAGCCGATGACATCATTGCGGATCAGGGTGAAAATACTCCGGAAGCCGGCGAAATTCAAATTGATGAAGCTCAGCCCGCAGCTCAGGAAATACCGCAAGACGAAACAATAGAACAGCCTGCTGCGGTTGCACCTGTGGTAAAACCGGCCCGGCTCCGGAAGAAAGAGCTGCTCTCAGGCCGCCCGCGTACTAAACGGGAAAAAGAGATGGCTCGCAAAAGCGCTTTGGAAGCCAAAGGTGGTGTCGGCTCCAGAAACGATACCATGAAAGTATACATGAGCGAAATCGGTCAGATATCTCTGGTGACCAAAAATGAAGAGGCGGATCTGGCTGAAGCCATTCATAACGGCGATATCGCCGCGCACGAAGAGGCTCGCGCCACTTTGATAAAAGCCAATCTGCGTTTGGTAGTGAAAATCGCTCACGACTTCAAAGGTTTGGGGCTGCCTCTGCTTGACCTGATCAGCGAAGGCAATATCGGGTTGATGCGTGCAGTGGAAAAATTCGACCCGGCAAAAGGTGCGAAATTCAGCTCTTATGCCGCATGGTGGATTAAACAGTCGATGCGCCGGGCTTTGGCCAACCAGAGCCGTACTATCCGTATTCCGGTACAGTCGGCTGGCAAAATCAATAAAATTAAAACTGTCAGAATGAAATTGACTGAAATGCTCGGCCGCGAGCCTACCGACGGCGAAGTGGCGGAACATCTGGACTTCTCCGAACGCACTGTGACCGGCCTCAGACTGGCAGATCTGCGTACTTTCAGTCTGCATGACCCGATCCAGCAGGGCGAAGAGGGCGAATTCCAGGATATTATTCCAGACCGCCGGGCAATGACTCCGGATCAGGTTCTCGGGGACGTGGAATCAGTCGACCGGTTGGTTGACCTGCTGGAAGAACTCGAACCCAGGGAAAAGTTGATCCTGAAAATGCGTTTCGGGCTTGACGGATATCGTGCGCGAACCCTCGAAGAGGTTTCACAGGCAATCGGAAGAACCAGAGAACGGGTACGCCAGATTCAGAACCAGGCGTTGACAAAACTCAAAACCCTGCTGGCCGATGAAGCCGGATTCGCCGCGGATTGATAAAAACTCAGATTTGCATATTATAAAATTTGTGCTAGATTAATTAAATATAATTTGATCGGAAACGGGTTCCGGTTGATATTGATAGAAACCTTTAACATGCGCTGAAGGGGGTGAATACAAATGCATACAGAAGTTCGTCTTAAGAAAGGTGAATTGATCGACCGCGCTCTGCGCCGCCTGAAGAAGAAGCTGGATAAGGAAGGCACCCTCAAAGATCTGCGCAACCGTCGTCACTACGAAAAACCGAGCGAAGTCAAGCGCAAAGCTAAACAGCGCCGTCATTGATCCGGTTTATGATAAAAGCCGCTCTCTTTTATGGAGCGGCTTTTTTTGTATAGCCTTGCAATAAAAAAACACCTCCTGCGGTATAATGTCGCAAGAGGTGTTTTGATTTTCTCAAGTAATCAGCCGAGCTTCACTGGTGAACCTTCAGCAATACTTTCATAACAGGCATTCATCGCCTCTATCGTCTGCTTGTGCCATTTCAGATTGATCATCGGCTCCTTGTGATTGCGGATACAATCGACAAATTCATCTATCAGACCAACCCATTCATCAAAATAGGTGTATTGAACCGTATAACGGTCGTTCGGAGCACCGTTATGATAGACATTCGGACCGAAGCAGTCACACACCAGCACACCCTTTTCGCCAGTAATGGTAAGATTTACCTCCATGCGCTTCGGGAACACTTCCCAACCAGGACCGGGAACCTTGAGCCGTTCTTCCATGCGCGACCAGGACGGATCAAACAAAAATGCAGTGCCGTCACTCATTTTGCCGTTTACAAGCAGCATATCCTCAACCTCCAGATCCTCACGCAGATTCGGAGCAACCGCAGAATAGATGGTCTTAAAGTCCGCACCGGTCAGCCAACGTACCAGGTCGAAGATATGCGGATGGTCGCACAACGCACCGCCACGGAAACGGGCATCTCCACTCTTTAACGGAACACGGGAGCCAAAGCTGGCTTCCGGACTCCCCTGCCATGGGAATGCCCATACCGGAGAGAGCGTGATATTGGTCGCCTGAACCGACAATATTTTACCAATAACCCCATCCTGAAGCAACTTCTTAAGCCGGATCACCACCGGATTATAGTGCATTTCCAATTCAACCTGGCAGACAATTCCGGCCTTGTCGCAAATACGGATCATCTCATCATACTCTTCCATATTGAAGGTTGGAATCTTCATCGAAAGTATATGGATGCCGCGTTCAGCACAGAATTTAACCTGTTCCAGGTGCTTGCTGTTGGCCGAAGCCAACACTACCGCCTCAATATCCGGATGCTTTTCAAACATCTCTTCCGCGCTCAGATAACACGGAACACCTGTTTTATAGAGTTCATAAACATCTTTCGCCGTCTGATCTTCAGCGCAGGATGCAACCCAGTCCAGCTTACTGTTGTCGCGCAAAGTCTGATAATATTTGCGGGTATGACCATGGGTCAGTGACATCATTGCAATTTTTACCGGTTTCATCTTTCATACCCCCAATCAAAACTTGATTACCGAACCTGAGCGGTCAGATTCAAATACCGCCGCAGCCAGTTCATTCATGGTTTTTTCCGCACTGTTCCATTCCGCCGATAATCCGGGATTGCTCAATACCGCAAACGCCGCACGGATTATCCATATTTCATCATTGCTGAACCCGAAAAGTTCGGAGTCAACATCGGTGTAGCGCTCTTCACCCTTGTCGGTAAAAGCGTAAATAGAGTATTGCGGAATCTGGGTGTCAACCGCCTGGTCAGAGGCAATACCGCGTCCGGCAATTATCTCATGCCGGTCTATCGGTCTGCCGTCCGCCGGCAGTTTTGTACTGCATTCAATACTGGCGCTGACATCATTGCCGAATTTTACAATAACATTGGCCGCAACATCTTTTGCGCATACAGCATAGAGGGAAATTATCTTTTCATTCAGCATCCATGCCGCCAGATCCAGTTCACGCGCCAATTGTTCCTTCAAGGAACCTCCGGCAGTAATAGAGGCAAAACGCAGAGTAGAAACACGTTCCAGAGTCTTATTCAATATCAGATTCTTCAATTCAAAGAAACGACGCTCAACCCGCCACGGCAACAGCGCAGTCGCTGTACCATCGGCAGCAATTACCTTGTAACGACCGCCGTCCATTACAATTTCACCATGCGGCACACTGTACTTCTCCGACAGAAATGCCAGAGCCTCATTCATTTTTGCATTCATGATCACAGATTCTTGATTAATGGTTTATATTTCTTTATCAACGCGGCGTTGAACTCATCCCCGCCCGGTGCATTGGCACTGCGCCATACCGGAGGTGTGATTCCACGCGCCACACATTCACGCACACACTCTATTTCCAGCAGATGGGCAATAGTAAAATCCACTACGTTGGATATCGGCGCAATTGCAGTGTCAAACCCAGGCACTTTTACTGCGGAGTCGCCAACCGGATTGTAGTCATCTATGCACACATCAGCCAGGTCAAAAAGATTTTTGCCGGATGGATGTCTGATAAAGTGATCTGCCGGCATCTCATTCTGCCAGTAAGAGCTGGATACAGCAATGATCTTCACGCCATTCTTCTTCGCCTCCAACGCTGCATCTATCGTCGCGGCATTTATACCGATATTATGGAATATTATTAAAAGATCATCCTTTTTAAGATCATAATATTTCATAATCGCAGCACCGTAATTCACACAGCGCTCAAGCTCAAGATACTTAAGCGACTGGTTGAAGACCGACAACCCGGTCTCCATAATCGGGTTGATATTGCTCAAGCCTCCGGCCCGGAAGAACATCTCTCCCATAACCAGAGTGGTGTGTCCGCCGCCGCCATAGACACTGATAAGTTTATCCGCTTCAATTGCATCAGCCATCAGTGCCCCGGCCTTACGGATATTGTCCGCCTGCTTTTCCAATACCTCCTGTATATTGGCAAAAGCAGCAGCGACATAACCTAAATCGTTAAATTTTTCCATCCTGTAAATATCCTATTTTTTCAATACCCGTTTATAATTTTCGCCGATCTTATCCCACAGCTTCAGCGCATCAGGCGCAGCAAGAACCGTACCATAGCCGCCGCGGTAAGTCCACGCCGCCAGACGGTCAACGCCAAGCTTTTCATACATATCAACTACTTTATCAACCTGTTCAAAATCCTTCGGCTGTTTAAAGTATCCCATCAGCCAGCGTTCCGATTTTTTGCCATACTTCTTCGCCATTTCCACCGTACGACGGGTAATATTTTCAAAAAATCCTTCCGGCAGTTCCCACGCGATAATTGTGGTGGAAAAAACGTCAAAATACGGACTCGACGCAACCATGTCCCAATTGTCATACCCACGATATTCAGTAACATAGTAGGTGTTCAATGTGGCATGAACACAACAGGTTATTTCAAGCTCCGGATTGATCTCCTTGATCTTACGCGAGGTATCTTCAAGAATAAACAACGCTTCGCGCCAGCGGAACTGCTTGACGTCATCATTCATTACCTTCGGCATTTCATAACCGTAATAGTCATAAAATTTCTTCATGCACACCGGACAACGGCAGGTCCAATCCTCACCCGCGCCGCCGGTAATTGATGCGTAAGATTTGGGAAATGCGTAGTGCGGCTCATCCCAAAAGAAACCGTCCGCTCCGGCTTCACGCCCCAGAGCCAGACACATATTCTGAAAATAATCCCGGAAACTGTTGGTATTGAAGCAGGCATACGGCAGTTTTTCACCCGTCAAAGCGGAGACCTGACGGTTTTCAGTATTATTCTGCAGAAATTTGCTCACCTGTTCGCCACCGAAGTATTTGCCGATCCCCCACGGATCCAACAGAACTTTCAGCCCCAACTCATGCGCCTTGGCTACAATCTTAGGAATATTGGGACGCCAGAAATCAAAGTCAAATTCCGTTACCGCCAGAATAACCGTGGTACAGCCGTGATCCAGCATTTCACGGAAATCCTCGGCCGCATGTTCCACATAATTCAAGCCATAATAGCTTATCGCGGTTTGCGTAATCGCCATGTTAAAAAATCTCCTGTCTTTTGTTATATTGTAAAATATATGTGAACTCAGGTTGTCTCCCGTTCCACAAGTTCAGAATCCAAATATGAATATGCCGGTTCGGCGGCATTCTCCAGCGTCATCCTGGCATAGAGCATCTCCGAAGCAATCCGCGCCATCGCTTCTATCGGATAGCGTACTGTGGTCAATGCCGGCGAAAGCTCCGAAGCCATAGGCAGATCATCAAAACCAACCACCCTGATATCTCCGGGTACATCTATATTCAATTTGTGACAATGCATTATCACCCTGGCGGCAAACAGATCGTGATAACAGAAAATTCCGGTTCCCGGACGGCGATTCACCAGCAATTGCACAATATCGCGGTCACACTGCTCCTGATTGGCGTAGTCTGTCATCACAATATCATTATCGTTCAGCATAATCCCATGCGCATAAAGCTGGGAACGGAATCCGAACAGGCGCTCATCCCGCTGTACCCCACGCTGGCCGATATAAGCAAAATTTTTACAGCCGCGTGCCATCAAATGTCCTGCCACCATCTGCGCCGCAGTCTGATTGTTCACCATAACCGCATCCACAGCTACACTTTTAGGCTTATGACCTATCATCACCACCGGAACATCTATATTGCGATAAAAGCTCTCCTCTTCCTCGCTCGCCCACGGGCAAATCAACAGGCCGGACGCGCCATGCTCCAGAAATCCGGTAATCCGCGCTCTTTCACGCTCAAAATTATATTCACTTGACGCAATAAGCAAACTCGCACCGTATTGGCTTACCGCCTCTTCTATATATCGAACCAATTTACTGAAATATGGACTTTCCAAAGCAGTGACCACGCAGCCGATCAATGGTTTTTGCTTTGTTATACCTGGTCGTTGCAATCCATCGAGAATAAAATAGCTCTTCCTGCGCTTCTCGATTGCCCCAATATCACGCAGGGCAGCAAACAGCAGAAACGAGGTTTTCAGCGATATATCTTTTTTCATGCACATCTCTCTTATTGTAATAAACTTATCACCGGGACCGCCATACACCCCGCGAGAGATCTCTGCCGCAACTTCCGATATTAATGTTTCCAGTTTCGCCATTGGTTTTGTTATTCTTTTGTTATATAAATGTTTTATATTTAAAGATAACATAATTTTATATAAAAGTCAAGCATTAAAAAATAAAAATGTTATTTCATTAACAAAGTCAATGAATTAAAAACGATTTTTCATAATTTTTATACTGGTTTTATACCGATTAGGCGTTATGGTATAACTGAAACAACACAGTATAACTAAACCAATAATACCTGGGAGAGGGATGATGTCACTTTTGGTGGAGTCACTGGAAAGTCTGCGCAAAGACGGATTAAAATGCGCAAAAGGAATCGCTGAATGGTATGTCAATAATCAGGTTAGGTACAAGGATTATATCCACGCCGCAGGGAGCTTCCCGGCTGCCATAAGCTTTATCGGACAGCCATCGGGCGGAGTAACCAACTGGCAGCTGGCTTTTGCCGCTATGGGGCAGATGGCCGCCGGACGGGCTTTCAATTGCGATCTGTACAATTATTCGGCAGAGAAAATGATCTTTTATCTGCGTTCTTTGCAGATATTTGACTCATATCTGCCAAGACATTACGGCGCCATCAGAGAGATGACTGCGTTAACTCCATGGTGTTATATTAAGGATGCGATAACCGGGGCATGGGGATTTCTGGAATATTACCAGGTTACCGGCAATGAGGAATATCTGCGCCGGGCGGAATTGTGGACAGAGTGGTACTTCCGCGAAGGAGTTGATCAACAGGGACTGCCTTTGTGGGGAGTTGAATTCGCTCCTCCGCTTTCAGAGGGTACGCCACCTATGCTCAATGACATGCTCGGTGATTTTACCGGCGGCATACTGAACTTCTTCTACCGGATGTACCAGATAACCGGTAACCGCCGCTATATCGACTCACGTTTCGAGGATTTTGCTGAATTCTATATCGCTAATGCTAAACAGCCGGATGGATTCTTCAAAACCGTGTTCAAAGCTGACGGGCGAGTTCCAGATAAAGATCCTCAGGGTGGATTGCACAAATCTAACGACGACTTTTCATCTCTCGGCATGCTGGCCGCCTACCGGGTTACAGGGAAAAAATATTTTCTAGATGCGGTTCACGATTTTATTGAGGCTGTTTTCGCTATACAGCGTCCAGACGGCTCTTTTGAACAGAGCTGTGCCGGGATCCCGGTGGTACTGAATATCCTTCTGGAGTCGGAAGGAGAACTCGGTCCATGGCCCAAATCACGGCTTGAGCAGGCGGCAGAGGCACTGCGGGCCCTTTACAAACGGCAGGATCCGGGTGATATCTTCCCGAATAAGCGTGGCGCGCTGGATGAATATTCCGACGGCGTAGTATGCACGCGTTCAAGTGCATACGCCTTAATTGTTCTTTTGAAACTATTTGCCGGGGAAGACCGCTTCCTCTCGGCGGCAAAATAATTACATTGAGAGGAGCTTAATTATGAGTATTATTGAAAATGTTGCCGGACTCTCTGACGCCGGCATGAAGTGTGCCCACGGCATCGCTGAATATTATCTGCGCAATCAGATCCGCTTCCGGGACTGGGAACCCGGAGCCGGAAGTTTCTTTTTTGAATATGACGCTTTTGGCATTCCACAGTTGTCCGCGACTGAATGGGCCATTGCGTTTGCAGCCATGGGCATGTTCAGCGCGGCTAAAGTGTTTGACGATCAGCGCTATCTTTATGCGGCACAAAAAATGGGGGTTTACCTGAAGAGTTTACAGATCTTCGACCCGTTTATACCTGAACATCGCGGAGCACTGCGCGAACATACCCCACAAAGTACCTGGTGTTATGTGCGTGATGGGCTATCCGGTGCATGGGGGTTCGTCGATTTCTATCGCGTCACCGGGGAAGAAGAGTATCTTGAACGGGCAGTGCTGTGGGCTGAGTGGTATATGCGGAAAGGTCAGGATGAAGATGGACTGCCTTTATGGGGAGTAGATCTGGAACCGCCATGGCGGGATGGTTCGGCTCTTATGCGCAACGATGTACTTGGCGATTTTCACGGCGGATGCTTGAATTTCTTTTATCACCTCTATAAAGCTACAGGCGATAAGAAATGGATTGGCGACTGGTATGTATCTTTTGCTGAACGTTATTTAAAATATGTCCAGCAGCCGGACGGCTACTATCGCACTGTTATCAAGGCAACCATGAGCGTACCAGAAAACGACCCGCAGGGCGGACTGCATAAATCTAATGACGACCTTACATCTCTGGGACTTCTATGCGCTTACAAAGCTACCGGAGACCGGAAATTCCTTGACGGCGCGGAAAAGTTTCTCGCAGCCGTTGCCCGCGACCAGCAGCCGGATGGATTTTTTGAACAGAGTTGCGCCGGAATTCCGGTGGTTCTTAATACCGTCCTGGAAGCGGAAAAACTGAACGTACCGCATAATTTCACCGGAGAATCAGAATGCCGCGCCTTGAAAGCTCTGTTTTCCAGACAAAATAATGCCAGTATGTATCCGTATCTTGAAGGCGGAATGGATGAATACGGCCGGGGCGGAGCATGTTCACGCTCCAGCGCATATTCGCTTATTGTACTGTTAAAACTCTTTGCCGGAGATGAACGTTTCCTGGCTGTACCATGATTTCTGCTCCAAAAAAGCGGTTTTTTTTGATTTTTTACATTTCTGCATTTGCTTTTTGCAAAAAATGGTCTAATTTAAAGGCATAGCAAGCGATGCGAGTGTAGCTCAGCTGGTAGAGCATCACGTTGCCAACGTGATTGTCGCCGGTTCGATTCCGGTCACTCGCTCCAATTAAAATTCCAAGCCACCTCAGGGTGGCTTTTTTGTTTTATGGAAAATTGGGGCTCCCTACAATTAAGATTCAGACCAATATTATGCACCACCGTTAATCATTTGGAAAACGTCTACTGTACATAGCGCAATTTCCCGCCCACCCGATCCTATGTTAAGAATTTTTATCGCGATACTCTATTTTGCAGTTATAAAATTTGCCAACAGCTCCGGCAATGACTATATTTATGAGAAACTATCCCGGAGCATATTATGAAAAATTTTCTCGGACGATATAAGAAATATATTTTGACAGGCACCATACTGCTTTATGCGATTATGGCCGTATTGCTTTTCTACTATGGTGAACTATCCATAACAGGAACATTTTTTGCTCTTTTACCCGCAATCGCGGCCGGAATATGGATAATGCGGAACTATAAATTCACCCGCAAAGTATTTCAATGTAAAATTGACGGAACCACGATGGATATAGTAGACATCTACCCATTGAAATTCTGGCAGGAGCCGCGCCAGCGGGCAATCCGCCACCGCTACGGAATAAGCTCAATTATTCCACTTGACAACAAACCTCATGGGGAATTATACCTGAAAGGAATTTCCGCTCTTATACCGCTGTATTTTGATACCCGATCACCGGAACATGCCCTGATTCTTGGAGTGGCTGGCGGAGCAATACCGCGATACCTGCTAACCCTATATCCGGAATGCCGGGCAACAGGAGTTGAACTCTCCCGTGAAACTATTGAAATTATGTCGCCGTATTTTCTCAACGATCTGCCGGCAGACCGCTTTACACTGGTAAATGCCGATGCCGCAGATTTCGTTGCCGGATCAGATGAAAAACAGGAGAAATATGATTTTATTTTATGCGATATTTTCTCCGGAAGCGACCCGGTTACAACGGTATATTCCGAAAATTTCTTCCGGCATATTTCAGCAATTCTGGCCCCCGGTGGCTTCGTTGCCATGAATCTGCAATTTATCAATCCGCATAAATTGACTGAATTGCTTCAGGCGGCAGGAAAACACCTCGGCTATGTCGAACTCTTCACCTCCAACGCGAAGTGTTTCGTCATAGCCGGCAACACGGAAGACCGGGAACGGATGCTCAAACTGGCAAAACGTTTCCGCTATTACCGCGAAATGGCCTGGATTCTGGATTTCCCAGTTTACTCAATAACCGGCCAGTAACGGCCTGATTTGGAGATCGTGAAATCTATCGGCATTCCAAATGCCTGTAGAAGATTTTCTTGCGTAATAACCTCTTCACGGCTGCCGGATGCGGCAATTTTGCCATGACTCAAGATAAAACCATGCTTGAAAACCGGCATGATATCTTCAATACGCTGAGTGATGAATATTATGGTGATATCGTCACGCCGTTTTGCCAGCTCACTTACTTCGCGCAGCAGATATTCACGACTGGTAATGTCAAGAAAGACGCTTGGCTCATCAAGGATAACCAGATCCGGATCGGTCATAAACGCCCTGGCAATAAGTATCTTTATCTGCTCTCCGCTTGACATGGTAAATAAGTTCTGATCCCGCAAGTGCAAACAACGCAAATCACGCATAATAGATTCGGCCTTTTCAACTTCAGCATCCGTAGGCTTGCGGAATAGATCCAGCGTCCCGTCCACTCCGGAGATAATCAAATCCAAGCCGGTACTGTCATGATTGCCCCACTGCTGAAAAAACGGACTGACCCACGCAATGCGCCGCCTTAAATCTGCCAGATTGTAATTGCCGAACAGTTTACCGAGAATCTCAATCTTTGCCCCGTACAAAGGCCAGACAAAACCCATCAGCATCTTGACCAGAGTCGTTTTTCCAGCTCCGTTCGCTCCAAGAATAAAATGATGATCACCACGTTTAATCTGCAAACTGAGATTATCAAGAATCACCCGGCCTTTTACCCGCACCGTCGCATTTTCAACATTTACCACTAAATCTTTCATCTTCTTCACCACTTGCAGTTATGTTCGGAATTTTTATATGCTATCCAGCTGTCCCGCAGCTCCTTGCCACGGGCAAAAAGTTTTTCAAACTCATCAAACCGGCCGGATTTTATCAGCTCTTTTATCTCATTGAAATAACGCTCAAATTCAGCTATCGCCTCCAAAACCGGCTGCTGGTTAGCCTCAATTATCTCACGCCACATAGAAGGCGACGAGGAGGCAATTCTGGAGGTATCGCGAAAACCGGTGGCACAACCGGAAAAACGATCTCGCCGCAATTGCGGATCATCCTCATTCAAAACACTCAATGTTATACCTAATGCCAAAAGATGTGAAATATGACTTGTATGTGCCACCAGCCGGTCATGGTAATCCGGAGTAATTACTCTTATCGCAGTCCCCACGGCACTCCAGAGAGCATACACGGATGACAATGCGCTCTCATCAGTATTCTCTGTCGGAGTAATGAAGACCTCGGCATGATCATAAAGTCCAGGGAAAGCAGCAAAGGCTCCCGTCTTCTCAGTGCCGGCCATGGGGTGAGAACCAACAAATTTTACTCCTGACGGCGTTAACGCCTCTTCGCCAGTACGAACTATTATCCCCTTAACACTGCCGATATCTGTTACCACCGCCCCGGATTTGAAATCGCCAGCATGCTGCCGCAAAAAGTCGCATATTACCGGAATCGGCAGACACAATACAGTAATATCCGCGTTGCATACCGCCTCTGAAGGCGACTCCGGAGCATTATCGACAATGCCGTTGTCCAGAACATACCGCCGCACCTTTTCCTGACGGCTCCAACCGGTAAGCTCACGACACTTGCCTTTCAAGGCCATTGCCAGCGATGTGCCAAGCAACCCCAACCCGATTACCGCAATACTTTTATCTTTTAAAGACATTTCCATTACCGTTTATATTATAAAAAATTATAACTATAATATACTCCGTTATTGATACTTCTGCAAAAACAAGTCGGGTTTCTGTTATTTTTCCGTGTTGATTTAACAATAAAATCAATCCGTAAAGAGTTGTTTTGGCAAATAAAGAATTAAATAAGTAATTTTTTACCAAAAAACAGCTTGTAATAACCATAATGAATATATAAATTACCGGTAATATTCTCGATTATTAAGACATTTTATATAAAAATACAATTTTAACTTCCGGGACAAGTAAAGAATGAGGAAATCACGCAGTTTTTGTCTTTTCCTGTTGACTGCGGCTGCAATGACCCACACGGCATTGGGACAGGAAAATGACCTGAACACATTCAGCAACACCGAGCCGATAGTACGCGATGAGGCGGCACGCGAACAAGGCAAAATCAACGTTCAAAATGTGGTGGAGGAGTTGCGACAGTTGCTTCATACACCGTCTACCGCACTGGGCAAACGAACGATTATGCCGCCGGATGAGCCGACTTTTGTAGAAATTCCTGACGTCGACGGGAAATCCACTTTAATCTACTTCTGCCGTAATACCACAGCCAATAAAATGGCGCAAACGCTGGATGCCGTATGTTCAAACAACGGGTATGTGGAATATAACAGCGAACAGAATAAAATTCTGGTAGTAGATGGCACAGAGCGTATGCCGGTATTCCGTAAAGCCATTGCCGCAATCGACACTCCCGCCCCGCAAGTGTTGATCGAAGCCAAAGTGGTTGAAGTAATGATTACAGATGAATCACAGAGAAATCTCTCTTTTTCTTTCAATCAACGCGAAAAAGGCTGGAATACCGAGGGCGAAGACGCTTATATGACCGGCAGCTCAGGCTTCTTGAACGAAGTTATAGGTAAAAATTCCCAAAACAGCGGAGCTGTGGTAAACTTTTACCCATATGCAACAGACAATAACAATATCAATGTCTTCTTCCAATGGCTGCTCGGAGCACAGGATGCCAAGATCATTTCATCGCCGAATATAACTATCTCGCGCGGCGATACCGCAACTATCAATACCGGGCAGGAAATCCCGATTCAGGAACAGTCGCAGAACGGTTCAACTGTATCATTCTCAACCAAATACCGCAATATCGGGGTAACACTAAGGGTAACGCCGAAAATCATCAATAACAATTCCGTTCTGTTGAATATAAACCCGGAAGTATCCAACGTCTTGCAATATGACCGGATTACTGCCAGCAATGTCTCTTATCAGGTACCGATTATATCCGTTAGAAGCATTGATACCAATCTGACTGTCAATAACGGACAGGTAATCATGATGGGTGGATTATTCAATACACGCGAGGTGATAAACGAGCAGAGAACACCGTTTTTATCCGATATTCCATGGGTAGGTGAACTCTTTACATCCAAATCAAATACCAAAGAGCTGGTTCAGCTGGTATTTATTATGCGCGCCACTATTCTCTCTCCGGAAGAATTGCTTGACGGCATAATTTATGATCCTCAACAGCAGGCTCAGGAAAGTTTGCAGCTAGGCGATATAATTAAAGACCCGGTAACATTCCCGCCAACTACAACCACCATCGAAAAGGTTCAGGAAGAATTGGAAAATGCTCCCGGAATGAGGGATTTTAAAGAGGATTCCGCGAATGAGGAAAAATAACAGCATATTTTCCAAAATATTCATGCTCGCCACACTGTTTGGCGCCATGATTATACCATCCGGCGGATGCGGCGACAAGGACACCGAGAAGGACAATACCTCCGGTGCACTTGACCGCACATACACGGTAAACCGCGGAGATCTGACTCTTGGCGTTACCGTCTCAGGGACGGTAAACGCCAGAAAAAAATACCTGCTGCGGCTTGAAGCAAATATGTCCACCAAACTTCTATGGATCATTGATGAAAACACCCATGTTAAAGAGGGGGATGTAATCGCCAGATTTGACTCTGAGGATTTGAAAAATAAAATCAACGACCTTTCAGTAGAAGTGGACAATCTGGAAAAAGAACTCGACGTGATGCTTCAGGATCAGACCATTCAGGAAAGTACCGGCGCAGAAAGCATGCGTACTGCTCATGACCGCCTTGATCAGGCACTGGACGCATTGCGGAAATACCGCCGCTATGAATTGCGCTCAAGCCGCGATGACCTGGATACAAAAATTCAGGATGCAGAAGTCGCCTTGAGCAAAGCAAAAACTGATTATAATGACTACCTCACGCAGCTTTCATCCAGCAGTTCCTCTGACGCCAATGAACAGGCGAAACAGGAACAGCAGCTCTCTTCGCTGCAAACTGCGATTACTAATGCAGAAAAAACACTTGAGAGTGCGGAAAGCGCACGCAAGGTATTCCTGCGCTATGACAACCCGACCAAGATGAAATCACTGAATAACGAGGTGGAACAGGCAAAACTTAATCTGGAAAAAGTTCAGGTGCAGGTCAATAGCCAGAGAGTTCAGAAACAACGCGAAATCGATAACATGCGTACCCGTATCCGCCGCCAGAAAGAGACACTGGCACAACAGCAGTCCTATCTGCCAATGATGGAGATGACGGCTCCGGTGGATGGTATTGTGCTTTACGGCAATCCTGACGAACGGTGGAACCGCAATGAGATCAAATTGGGTATGGACATCTACCGCGGAATGGTTTTAATGACTATTCCGGATATGCGTAATTTGATTGTTGACTTTGATCTACCGGAAATGTACCGCAGCGCGGTCAGCGTCGGCAACAATGTCATAATCACACCGGATTCGCTTCAGGGCGTTAAGTTCTCCGGCAAACTCGACCACGTCGCCACTATGCCGGTGAACGAGGTCTTCTGGGATCCCGACTCTCCCAAAGTCTATAAATCCAAGGTGGAGATGGACAGCCAGGACAAACAGCTGGTCAATGGCATGAGTGTACAACTCGATATTGTTACCGGAGTAATCCCCAATACACTTTTTGTCCCGGTAGAGGCAGTATTTGAAAATGAGGATAAGTTTTTTGTTTACCTGAAAAGCTTTTCCGGACCGGAGGAGCGGATTGTCACCATCGGCCGCAGCAACGACGCTTTTGTTGAAATTACATCCGGCCTGGAAGAAGGCGACGTAGTCTATCTATACCGCCCGTTCCAGAGCAAAGAGGGAGAGAAATAAGCGCAATGTCCGGAAACAGAACAATGTCACAGTCGGATATTCTGGTGCGACTGGTCAACCTTAAAAAGACCTATTTCTCCGGGCCATTATCGGTTCCGGTACTTAAAGGTATAAATTTTGAAGTAAAAAAGGGGACTTTTGTCGGCATTATCGGAACGTCCGGCTCCGGAAAATCAACACTTTTGAATATTCTCGGGATGCTGGATATTCCAACCGAGGGCAAATATATTCTTGAAGATATTGAAGTAGAGAAACTATCCGATTCCGAGCTGGCCAATATCCGTAACCGCAAGATCGGATTTATCTTCCAGTCATTCAACCTCTTCCCGCATCTGACCGTGGAACAGAACATAGAAGTGCCCATGCTCTATGCCAGAGTCCCGGCAAAAGAACGCCGGCAGCGGGCAATTGAGTTGGCAAAAGAGGTGAAACTCGGGCATCGCCTGGGGCACAAGCCCACTCAGCTCTCCGGCGGCGAGTGCCAGCGGGTTGCGGTAGCAAGAGCATTGAGCAACCGTCCCGCCTTTTTGCTGGCGGACGAACCGACCGGGAATCTGGATGAAAAGACCAGTATTGAAATTATGAAACTCTTTCATGCACTTCATGAATCCGGCTCCACTATTATTATGGTAACGCATAACCCGGCGCTGGAGTCACATTTTGACCAGGTTATCCGTTTGCGTGACGGATTGACTGAAGATACTGTCGGTGAGGTGACGCAATGATTCTGCCACGCGATTTATTATCGCTTTCGCTGCATAACCTGTTTCTGCACAAAGTGCGTTCAATTCTGACCAGCCTCGGGGTAATCTTCGGAGTCGGCAGCGTTATTGCCATGCTCGCCATATCAGAAGGCGCAAAACAGAAGGCTTTGGCTCAGCTGGACGCGCTGGGCATCGATAAAATCATTGTATACAGCAAGAAACCTCCGGTTGAAGCACAACAGCAGAACAGCAATAACACCCAACTGGTAAATTACGGACTGACGACCAAGGATATCGGCAACTTCGCCAAAATGGATAATATCGCCTCCATCACCAAACTGCGGGACAGCCGGCAGCCGATATTGCGCGGATTGAACCGGCTAAGCACTAAACTGGCCGCGGTGGATATCGGCTTTATGACGGAGTCCAACTCAAAAATGATATCCGGACGCTGGCTGACTCCGGCAGATTACGAGAACCGGTCCCTGGTGTGTGTGCTGGGTGAAAACGCAAAACGCAAGCTGTTTACCCTCCAGACCAATCTGCTTGGCAAAACAGTAAAAGTAGGAAAATATCGTCTCCGGATTGTCGGCATACTCTCAAATGACGTTGGCGCCAATTATCCGGAAGTTGGCGATCCGAACGATATCATCTTTATTCCGTCAACCACTATGTATAGCTTGCTGAAAAATTATGCGCCGGATTCCACCAGAATAGAATACGATCTTTCTCTGGTCAAAGTTCAGGATATTGCATATATCGACGATACGGCCAAACGTATCCGCTCCTATATGGAGAAGGCTCACGCCAATAAGCAGGACTGGGATCTGGTGGTACCGCTGGACTTGTTAAAACAAAGAGAGGCCACCCAGAATATCTTTACCATAGTAATGAGCTCAATTGCCAGCATTTCACTGATTGTCGGCGGAATCGGCATTATGAATATCATGCTCGCCAGCGTTTTTGAACGGCGTAAAGAGATCGGTACCAGACGGGCATTGGGCGCACAGAAGTCGGATATCCTGTGCCAGTTCCTGATTGAAACCGTTCTGCTTACCACCATCGGCGGCGTATTGGGAATATTTACCGGCATCGGAATTTCACAGCTGATTACCATATATGCTGACATGCCGTCAGTATATTCCAGCTGGAGTATCATAACCTCTCTGGCTATCGCCTGCTTCGTCGGTATAGTATTCGGAACCTACCCGGCATGGAAGGCAGCACAGCAGAATCCGATTGAGGTTCTGCGCTCTGAATAATGCGCCCGAATAGACGAAATAATTTTTACACTTGCCAAAACGGGTTATCAGAGTTATATTTATATATAAAATTCATATAATTTTTCAGCGAGTTGGAGGCGATGTATGAGAAAAATTCTAGTTGCCGGCGGCGCCGGATATATTGGCAGTGCATGCGTGGAATATCTGCTGGATCACGACTTTGAAGTTGTTGTTTTAGATGCACTTATCACCGGACACGAAGATGCCGTGGATCCGCGGGCAAAATTTGTGAAATGCGACCTGGCTGACCGTGATAATGTTATCGCGCTCTGCA
Organism: uncultured Victivallaceae bacterium; assembly: GCA_944392655.1. Taxonomy (GTDB): domain Bacteria; phylum Verrucomicrobiota; class Lentisphaeria; order Victivallales; family Victivallaceae; genus CALXXL01. Next base: position 81,259 of record CALXXL010000001.1, on the reverse strand, counting down.
AAAAAGAACGCTTTGACGGCATAATGCACTTCGCCGCATTTTCGCTGGTTGGCGAGTCGATGACCAATCCTTCCAAATATTTCCGCAATAATGTAGCCAATGGCATCAATCTGCTGGATGCCGCGGTGGAAGGCGGGGTAAAGAGCATCGTATTCTCAAGTACCGCTGCGACATTCGGACAGCCGGAGCAGATTCCAATCCGCGAATTTGACCGCCAGGTGCCGATCAATCCGTATGGCGAATCCAAGCTCTGCTTTGAAAAGATCCTCAAATGGTATAATGAAATCCACGGTCTGAAATATGCGGCATTGCGCTACTTCAACGCCGCCGGAGCAACCGGCAAATATGGCGAGGATCACCGCCCGGAAACCCATTTGATCCCGATTATCCTGCAGGCGGCAATGGGAGTGCGTGACAAGGTGATGATTTTCGGCGACGATTATGATACTCCGGACGGCACCTGCATCCGTGATTATATTCATATCCTCGATCTGGCGCAGGCGCACATGTTGGCTTTGGATGCCCCGGAAAGCGGACACTACAATTTAGGTACCGGCAATGGTCTCAGTGTACGCGAAATTATCGAATGTACCAGAAAAGTTACCGGACGCGATTTTAAGGTGGAAGTCGCTCCGCGGCGCCCCGGCGATCCCGCCAGACTCATCGCCTGCTCCGACCGGGCAAGACAGATGCTTAAATGGCAGCCAAAACTCGAAAGCGCCGAGGCGATTATCGAATCGGCATGGCAGTGGAAACAGCGTTATCCCAACGGTTACAGCAAATAGTTGTCCATGCAGTGGTATGAACTGGGACCGTTTACGGTTTTTGATGTAGAAACTACCGGCATGAGTCCGGTAAACTGCCGTATTGTCGAACTGGCGGCGGCCAGAATCGATACCGACGGCCATATAACCCGGTTCCAGTCGCTGATCCATCCCGGTTGCAAAATACCGATTGAGGTTCAGCTGATTCATCATATCACCGATGCCATGGTAATAAATGCGCCTAAATTCAGCGCCGTTGCCTACGACTTCCTCGATCTGGCAAAGGGCTCCACGCTGGTGGCTCATAATGCCAGATTCGACCTGGCGTTTCTTCAAGAGTCCCTTGCGCGTACCGGATTACCGCTGTGGAAAGGCAAAACCATGGATTCGCTTAAACTGGTACGGCAGGTATTCAAAGGTCTGCCAAGTTACAGTTTACAGAATCTGAGACGGACTTTTCAGCTAAAAGACACCATGGACAACCAGCAGGCACACCGCGCAATGGCAGATGTGGAGTGGACGGTGCAGTTGCTGGAGATCATCTTTTCCGAACTCTTACGCCGGAGTTGATAAAATCCTTAAGCCGGAATTCCGGTTCCGGCAGTTCTTTGCCGTTGACAAATGCAGCAATCAGACGATCTGCCGCCCCCCGATCGCCTTCAGGCAACCAGTATATATCAATCCCCTCCCGCTCCATTTTCCGGAAGAATATATCCTGCCTTTTGGCAAACTGACGGATCTGACACAGCAGTTTAAAGCGCATCTCTTCATATTCGCATCTCCCCTGCAAATACTCTGCGACACAACGGTATTCCAAACCGAGAAACTCCAGTGCGTCCCAACTCATGCCATATTTATCATGTAAATCAGCTACTTCTTCAATCAATCCGGCGTTCAATCTGGCATCGAGCCTCGCTTCAATTCGCTCATGAACAACTCTGCGCGGAAACAAAACACCGAGTACCAACGCATTCAATTCCATATCCGGAACTTCACCGGGAGAGGGACGCCTCCGGATCTCAACTGCACGGCGTACGCGATTGAAGTTATCACGGTCGGCAAAAGATGCGTAAAATTCCGGATCCAGCCGTTGCAACTCTTTTTGAAGCTCGGCAAGCGGCGTTGCGTCAATAATTCTGCGCTCCTCTTCATCCGGAGCATCGCCCGGCAATGTGTAATTTTTAAGCAAAGCATGAATATACAATGCCGAACCGCCGCAGATTACCGGCAGTTTGCCACGCGCATCTATATCGCGTATCGCATTCCGCGCGTCCACAGTAAACTGCTTTAAGTGATAGCTCCCACCCGGAGGAACAATGTCTATAAGATGGTACGGAATTTCTCCATACTCCTGCAAATCCTTACCGCTGCCGATATCCAGATGCTGATAAACCTGCCGCGAATCCGCGCTGATAACCTCCCCATTCCATCTCCTGGCCAACTCCACCGCCAACGCGGTTTTACCGGTTGCAGTAGGACCGGTAACAACAACTACATTAAATTTCTTCGGCATAATTTTACAACTAAAAAAATAAAAAACTTTTGATTTTCCTTTTATAGTATTATATTATGCCGTGATATCGGTTTTTTTGCAAACTTTTTTAACGGTAAAAATATGGAAAAACAACATACTGTGGCGCAAAGCGTCCAGTTTAATGGAATAACCCTGCACATGGGAGTACGCGCCACATTGCGGATCAATCCGGGCGAGATTGACTCCGGGATATGGTTCCGGAGAATTGATGTGGCCGGCGCACCAATGGTAAAGGCGGTGGCTACAAACGTAGTAGATGTACGCCGCGGGACAACAATCGCCTCCGGCAATGCCGCGGTAGCAACCGTGGAACACGTTATGTCCGCCCTGCATGCCGCCGGAATCGACAATGCAGTTGTGGATATGGATGGACCGGAACCTCCAATTCTCGACGGCTCATCTATTAAATTTTTTGAAGGTATATTGAATGCCGGCATAGTTGAACAGGATGCGGAAGCAAAGTTCTTCCGGCCAAGCTCGCCACTTTTTGTGGAAAACGGCGGAACCCAGGTGGTTATCCTGCCCGGCAATGAAGAATTGAAAATCAGCTGTACCGCGAGCTTTGCCAACTGTCCGTTCGATCCGCAATTCTTTTCGCTGTCAGTAAACAAAGAGTCGTTTCACTCGGAGATCGCTCCGGCGAGAACATTCGTCGATTACCGCGACCTGAAACAACTGCTGGCAATGGGATTAATTAAAGGCGGCAGTCTGGATAATGCTGCTATTTTGAACAACGGTGCAATTATATGCAAAGAGAAACTTTTGTGGCATAATGAGATTGTCCGGCACAAGATTCTCGATTTGATAGGCGATCTTTATTTGTGCGGCCACCGGGTAAAAGCATCCGTGATCGCAGTGAAACCCGGCCATCCGAGCAATGTTGCTCTGGCTCAGAAGATGATCGCCCAGATGAACGGAAACATTTGATTTAATATAAAAACAGGAGTAAAAAATGGGTACAATTCTTGATGCGGCTCAAATTCGCGAGCTTCTGCACATACGCTATCCTATGCTGATGCTTGATCGGGTTGAAATCGAAAGTCCAACTCAGCTCACCGGTATTCGTAATCTTACCATGAATGAACTGTTCTTCCAGGGACATTTCCCGGGCCATCCAATCCTTCCCGGCGTAATGCAGGTGGAAGCGATGCGTCAGTTGGCCATGCTCGCAGTAGCTAAAGAACTTGATCCATCTGGCTCCCGCAACGTATATATGCGCAAACTTGAGTCAGTAAAGTTCCGTAAACCCAATCTGCCCGGTGACCGGATGAAAGTCTCCGCCGAAGTCGAATCCATTGAAAACGGCGAGGCGGTGATAAAATGCAAAACCGCCAACTGCCAGGGCGTCACCTGCGAGGCTAAAATAACCCTCGCAGTCAGAGAAAAATCCCGGCCGGAAACAATGCCGTGCGATTATAATGAATTCGACCGCAATGCCGATATTGCTCTCGATACAGTAGGATTGCTGGCCTTTATGCCGCACCGTTATCCGTTTTTGCTGACCGACTATATCGCCAAACGTGACGGCGATCAGGTTACTTCTGTAAAGAATGTCTCCGGAGGCGAAGAGCTCTTCCAGGCATACGAAGACGATTGCAAAACATTCCCGGAATCTTTACTGTGCGAAGTAATGGCTCAGGCCGGATGTGCCTGCGTACTTTCCCGTCCGGAAAATGCCGGCAAAATCGGTTACTTTATGAGCATCGATTCAGCAGAATTTTTTGCTCCGGTTTATCCGGGTGACCAGATGGTCAGCCATATCGGCCTGCCCCCCAGCAAATCCCGTTTCGGCAAAGGCTCCGGCGAGATCACTGTAAACGGCAAGCTCGTTATGAAAATTACTCTGATGTTCGCCATTGTTGACGGCGCAAAATAATCGCAATATGCTGGGTAAATGCTGCTCAACCGCACTGCTGGGCATAGATGCCCACCGGGTAGAAATTGAGGTTCACGCCACCAGTCACGGCGAAATGCAGTCGATGGCGATTGTCGGCCTGCCGGATGCATCGGTGCGCGAAAGCCGTGATCGGATAAGAGCAGCACTTACTTCATGCGGGTTGACCATGCCGTATGGCGAAACTATCGTCAATCTGGCACCGGCCGATCTGAAAAAAGAGGGCAGCGGATTTGATTTGGCCATAGCATTGGCTATTCTGGCAGCACAGGGACATGCAGACAGCGAATTCCTAGCCAGATGTGCGGTTACCGGAGAGTTGGCGCTGGACGGCAAAGTACGTCCGGTGCGTGGTATTCTGCCCACCGCAATATGCGTTAGCAACCAGCCGGACATAGAAGCGTTGCTGGTTCCGAGAGCGAACGCCAGAGAAGCGGCGCTTGCGGCCGGCCATATCCCGGTTATTGCAATTGATAACTTATTGGAAGCACAAAAATATATTAACGAACGTCATCTGCCGCCATTTCATGCCGATCCTGTATCTACGACAGCAACATCCGGCAACAATGCTCCTGACTTTGAAGAGGTAAAAGGACAGTTTCTGGCACGCAGAGCAATGGAGATCGCCGCGGTCGGTGGCCATAACGCACTGATGATCGGCCCCCCGGGTACCGGCAAGAGCATGATCGCCCGCCGTGTGGCAACCATTCTGCCGCCAATGACGTTGGCAGAAACATTGGAAACCAGCCGCATTCACAGCATTATGGGACTGTTAAATAATGAACAGCCGTTATTGACTTCCCGTCCATTCCGAGCGCCACACCACACCATAAGCGATGTGGGACTGGTTGGCGGACGCAAATCACCCATGCCTGGAGAAATTAGCCTGGCTCATAACGGAGTCCTGTTTCTCGATGAATTCCCGGAATTCAAGCGCAATGTTCTTGAGGTTCTGCGGCAACCGCTGGAAGACGGCTTTATCACTATCTCAAGAGCGGCTGGAAGTTGTGTATTTCCCGCCCGTTTTATGCTGATTGCGGCAATGAACCCGTGCCCATGTGGAATGGGAGATGCATCATTCGGCTGTCGCTGTAAACCGGATGAAAAGAAACGCTATCTGAACAAGATCTCCGGCCCTCTGCTGGATCGCATTGATCTCCACGTTGACGTACTGCATCTTACCGAAGATGAACTGCTTGCCGCACCGACTGGAGAATCCAGCGCGGTTATCCGCGCCCGCGTTGTTGCGGCAAGAAAAATTCAGCAGGATAGATTTGCCGGCTCTGCTATTTATTGCAACGCCCAGATGGGCAGCCGTGAATTGCAGAAATTCTGCAGATTGTCTCCCAAAGGCAACTCCATCCTGCGCCAGGCGATCAATTTCTTTAAACTGAGCCCGCGTGCATACGATCGTATTCTGAAAGTTGCCAGAACTATAGCCGATTTAGCAGGGACAGAAAATATCGCCGAAGAACACTTGTATGAAGCTGTAAATTACCGCGGCGCCGATCGTACTCTGCATATATAAAAAATGCGATACAGCGTATATGATTTGCTGTATCGCACTGTATTAATAACTGCTTAATTAATCAGCTTATTTTTCTTCCGGTTCATCCATTTCTGCAATTATTTCCGGAGTCAGCGCTTCAATCTTGGCGATTGTCGCACGCTTTCCACCGGGCAGATCTACAGTAGTACCGATTTCATGCTGATAAATCGCCTCACCAAGTCTGGTCTTATAGGAAAGATATCCCTTATCAGGATTCCCGTCCCATGCGCCCAGCAGATGATATGCTTCTGTTGCACCATTGGGATATTGCAATGTAACCGTACAGCCAAGCTCCGCATGTTTCCCGGGTTTGACCCCGCCGAATGTCACCGCTTGCGCCTGAGTTAAAATACGTTCCAACTCATTACGACGACGGGTAAGGAAATTACGCCGTTCTTTGGCAGCATCAAATTCGGCATTTTCACGGAAGTCACCATGCGCACGGGCAGTTTTAAGCGCTTCACGGTTTTCCGGCTGGTGAATATTGATTATATCATCCAATTCCTGCTTAAGCCGCTTTAATGACGCAACTGAAGAGAACAACGGTTCTGCTGGAGCCGCCTGCTGTTCCACACCACCGGCATCCTCTACCAGCTGCCGGCCAACGCCGCTTTCCAGATGGCTCTGCAAGTCGCGGGATAGACGGGAGAATTTTACCAGCAGACTCTGACGTTCACCAGATCCCAATACATGCGCCGCCTGCAAGGCTCCGGTAATCAGTTTTACATCTTTCTGTGCACTGTCCAGAAGCTGTTTATGAAATTCAGGCTTGTCCATAAGCGTATTTTTTAAATCACGCACGGCCGCAGTCCACGCTTTCGGCATTCTGGTCTGATTCAACACCTTTACCACACTGCTGATATTGATCATATCCAGCAATGGCTTGGTACGTTTGGCACGATTACGCCATATATACATATAGATATCCGAAGTCGGTACCGCGTTCTGTAATGCCGGAAGAATTGCCTCATCCGGCAGCATATCCGCCAGAGCCGCCAACGCCTTTAAAGGCAGACGAACTGCCAGCTTGGCCATATAATCATCCGATTTCACCAGTCTCAAAGCAGCGAACAACCGGTTCAAGGTCTTTACATTAAGTTCACCGAAAATAACGAATTTATCCAGCAATTCACTTTCCGGATTGGCCGGCAGGAACGAACATTTACCGGCAAGAGGAGCTGTAACTTCCGCCATTTCTTCATCACTGAGGCGCTCGGAAAGCAGTGCTATTACCTGAGCAAATGTCTTACCATCACGATCTATGTGAGCAGGTTTTAAATTGGCAAAGAAATTACGGTAGGCAGTTACCTGCTCCGGAGAAACTCCAGCCCTGGGGTCCTCAACTTTTAAGCGCAGCTCCAGTTCCTGAATACTGCGCGCTTTACAGGACGCCGGTAAATTGCTGGCGGCACTCGCAACGGTGTTCCCGCCTTCCCCATTCCACCAGCTCTCAAAATCACTTTCACTGACAATTGCCGGTACCAGAGAACCAAAGGCTATCTCTTTTATCTCTTCATCACTGATATGATTCAATGCTCTGGTCTTGGCTACATTACGGTATTCATGTCCGGAATTCATCGGGCGGCCGTTCATCGCCGCCAATCGCTGAGAATCAACGCTTAACTGGAACATGGTCCCATCACTCAAAATATTGACCAACGGCATAGCGTTAGCTGAACTGCTGCCTAATGGTGCAAATGCAACCGAACCGGCCAATGCATCAACATTGTTGATCACACCCCATTTTTTCATGGAGGATAAGAACACCAGGGTATTGTTGTTTACCGTCAGCAAATTGCGGAACCGGCGCACCGCTTCGTGAATGGATACGTTGCTGTCGGTTATTCCAAGTGCCCGTACCAGACCCGGCTTATTCATATATGGAGGCAATAATACCTTTACTGCCTTGGACAGAGCTTTACGGAAAACAGCATTATCGCCAATCTTCAGCTGCAAAACCTGAAGAATAAAGTGTGCCTCTATTTCGGAGACATCCTCCTCTTCCGATTCCATCCATTCGCTCAGCATCATTCTTAAGAGTTCCGCCTGTTCAGCCGGATTTTCACATTTGCTCAGCGCGTTGTACAGCGCCTGTAAGTGTTCTGCGTTCGGCGCAGCCATAGCCGCGTCAAAAAGTTCATCAAAATTGACACTCATAACAAAACCCGATAATTAATTTTGTTCCTTTTCAACCAGCTCACGATGCAATGCGATCTGAGCTGCTTTATAATCTTCACGAGCAACAACAAACTGCATGTTCACCTGCCGGATGCACTGATCCAGGGCAAGAACATTTATCTTCGCCTCAGCCAAAGCATTGGCCGCCCGGGAGAGAAATCCCGGCAACTTCATATTAGAACCGATAACCGCAATTATCGCGACCTCCTTCGTCGTGATTGTCGCTTCCGGAAAGCATGCCTTGATCTCTTCAAGGCACCGTCCAAGATTGCGATTCCGCGAAGATACATAATGGGTTATCGTATTGGCATTGGTGTTCTTGGCAATATAACTTATGTGATTGCGGTAGAAATTCTCCATAATCCGGTAATCATAACCGCTCTCTCCAACCATATTGGGATCATGTACCTCTACCGCAATAATATCATTACGTCCGCAGATCATCTCCACTCTGGGAGTCGGCGAAACATAGTCATTGCTGATAAGCGTGCCGGGATGATCCGGCTGGAAGGTATTGGCAACCCGGATCGGGATATTCTTCTGCTCCATCTCCTTGGATGCTTTAGGATGTATCGCCTCCATGGCCATATCCGCAAGCTGGTCGGCAATATCAAAGTTGGTATTGCCGATAGTGCGTACATTTTCCACCCCCATAAGTTTCGGATCGCCGGTAGAAAGGTGAAACTCTTTATGGATTACCCCTTCACGCGCTTCAGTAATCACCGCCAGCTTGCTGAATGTAATTTCACTGTATCCGCGATCAAACCGGTTCATGATGCCTTCGGCGCATTTTACATAACCTGTAACAATCGGCATGGTAGTGGCAAAATCAATACCGGCAAGATGAGTTTCTATCATTTTCTCCATCGGCAGCGATGTGGTCTCCATCCAGCCGGAAAGATCCACAAGCACGGCATTTACACCATGATGACGCAGTATTTCCACTGAATTGAACGCGCTGTGCGCTTCCCCTATCGCACTCAAAAACTCCCGCATCGCCGGCAGATAGTGATCCGGAGTAAAATGCCCGAATGAACGGATCCGTTTCATATCACGCAGACATATCTTAATACCGTCCAGACGTTCATTGACAAAGGCATCCGCCACTTCCAGATTCAAACCGAGATCGGCAAAAGAATGGTTTAAATCTATCATGAACTTCCGGGTTTCTTCCAGTTTTTCCTCCCACTTGCCATCTTCCATGGCAAAGTGTCCGTAAATGCCCGGCTCACCGGTCTTCTTATCTTCCAACAGCCGATTCGTAACGCCGCCGTAAGCTGAGACGACAAAAATACGGTTATAAAGCTCACTTCCTTTACGACGACCGATTATAACATTTTTCATTACGTCGCCGAAACACGTCATCGAGGTTCCGCCGATTTTTTCAACGGTATGTGCTCTTTTCATAATTTTTTTATCCTTGACCAATAGTGTTACATATCGCAAAAAAAGCCGCGGAAAGCTCTGTTTAAGCTCCGCGGCAGGACGGCTAAATATCTTCAATCCGGAGTCGTCTGACTTCTCCAACTACTTCAGGAAGCTGTTCAATCGCGCTTATTGCATCCACAATACGCGCTTCCTGAGTTATATGCGTAAGAATAATCACCGGAACAGTACCATCTTCAGCAGCTACTTCATGCTGTATCAGACTGGATATGCTGATATTGCGGCGGGAAAGCTCTTCTGCAATCGAGGCCAGCACTCCGGATTCATCTCTTACTGCCAACCGCAAATAGTAACGGCTGCGGATTTCACTGATCGGCAGAACATTTTTATAGAGTTTGCCAGCCCGGAATGCCGGCACCCGGTGAACTGAGCCGCAAGCCAGATTCAACCCCACATCAACCAGGTCGGCCACTACCGCACTGGCAGTTGCTTCACGCCCGGCACCACGCCCGTAGAAAAGTGATGGACCAAGGAAATCGCCTTCCATGAATACACCGTTGAATACACCGTTGATATTGCCAAGCAGCGCACTCTTCGGCACCAAAGTAGGATGGACACGCACCTGAACATCGCCATCAGTCTGCTTAATAATGGCCAGGAGTTTTATCCGATATCCCAATTCGTCAGCATAAGCTAAATCCTGCTGCGAAATATTGCGGATACCTTCAACATATACCGGCCCCAACCCGAACCATTCACCGTAAGCCAGACTTGCCAAAATCGCCGCCTTGTGGGCAGTATCAAATCCATCGACATCCAGACTCGGTTCCGCTTCAGCATATCCCAGCTTCTGCGCGTCGGCAAGAATTGGCGCAAAATCAGCCCCTTCCTGTTCCATACGGGTCAGAATATAGTTACAGGTACCATTCAAGATACCGTAAATACTGTTAATATGGTTGGCGGCCAAACCTTCGCGCAAGGCTTTGATTACCGGAATTCCACCGCCGACGCTGGCCTCATAATAGATATCCGCATTGTTTGCTTCCGCCGCGGCAAAGAGCTCTTTGCCGTACTCAGCCAGCAATGCCTTGTTTGCCGTAACCACCATTTTACCCTTGTTAAGCGCTTTCAGGATAAAATCCTTGGCAACGGTCTTACCACCGATAAGTTCAACTACAACATCAACCTCATCTATCAGCGCATCAGCATCGGTTGTAAGTACTCCAGCAGGAACTTTGACTCCACGGTCTGTCGTGATGTCCAAATCTGCGATTCTGGCCAGCACCAGTTCCACTCCGGCCCGGGACGAAATAACATCCCCGTTCTTTAATAAAATATCCGCGACCCCGGCCCCTACTGTGCCGAACCCGATAATACCAACTTTTATTTGCTTCATTGCGGCGATTCTCCTGTCGCTGTAAATTTCTATAAAACTCATTAATATACCACTTTAAACTATTTTTTGAAAGCCTTTTTTACAGATTTATAGTGTTTTTACCATGATAATCTTTGAAAAAGAGCATTTTGCGATTAAATTTCCTTGATTTCAAGTTTGTTTTTTACTTTGATTTTATGGAGATTTCCGATATGAGCTTTGATTTTGACAAATTCACCGAACAGACGTTAATCGATTTCAATCAGGATAACCGACTGAATAATAATCAGGTTCTGGAGGATTACTTCGGACCGATAAACCAGGACAATCTCACGGCAGACAGCGTGAATTGTAATCTTTCCGGCGCCTCATATAATACAATCGCAGCAGCAGGAAATACCAATGGTGCAGAAGGATCTATTACCGGCGCGATGACAGTTAACCTGACTGATGTGTCTGCAAAAAACTTTTATGGATTAAACAGCTACAATGCCGGTGGGATCAAGCTCTCCGGCACATTGAATATGACGGCGGAAAGTTCGGTATTTGACGCAATATTTGTCGGCGGACTCGGCCATAATTCCGCTTCAGGCATAATTGTAAAACTCTCAGACACAACTATAAATGAAGCCTTTTACGGCAATGGAATGAGCGACAACTCAGATTCTACTGTCATATCTTTTGACAACGTTGTTGCCAATGGTTATATCTTTGGCGGTTCAACCGGGGTGAATACCGGTTTCACCGTCGGCGATATTACCATGACGTTCACCTCTGGAGAATATAACGCCCAGGTATACGGCGGCAGCCGGGTTTACAGCACAGGCGCAGCAGACGTTTCCGGAACTGTTGATGGAAAAATTACTTTGAATCTGAACGGCGGCACTTTCAATAACTATGTCTTTGGAGGCGGCAGCGGTATTTGCACCTCCGCAGATGGTCAATCCTCGGCAACCGCTATCGTTCAGAACGGCGTAACTGTAAAGCTCGCCGGAGCGCTAATCAATCACGAATTATATGCCGGAGGTCTGGGATCTCCCGGCTTCGGTGACGGAACGGCAACAGGATCGGCCATTGTCTATAATGGAACCAGCATCACCGCCACCTGCGGCGAAGTTATAAACCTTTACGGAGGCGGATATAACTACGGCGGAGGTTCTATCGTGGAAGGCGGAGTGGAAATTGCATTGACCGGCCTGGGATTCGGCCAGGGAACCAAATCACTGGTCATCGGGACGGTTTACGGGGGCGGTAAATCCACTGGAAACGCAGGCAGCAGTATTGTCCGGGGAGGTACTCACATAATCGTAGGCGGAGGCCGCGGATATACCATGAACACCACTACCATAACCAATATTTACGGCGGCGGCAACGGAGCCAATACTCTGGTTGAAGGTGGCAGCCGGATCACCTTCTCCGGAAATTATTCCGGCAACAATTCAAGTAAATTGAAAATTACCGGCATTGTATCAGGCAATGGCCGCAATGGAGGTATTGTTAACGGCGACAGAGTTTTGGAATTCAAAGACTTTCAAGGCGTTCTCGATGCACGGTTCATGGACTTTGACCGCTTATCCTCCGACGGCTATACTATGAGCGTATTTGCCAGGGAAACGGATTTTTCATCACTTTCCGCTATCGACTTTGACTTCAGCGCCAGCCAGCCTATCAATAGCTCAGATTGCGTACTTGAATTTGCTTCCGGTGTGACTTTTTCCGATAATCTGGTTATCTCTCTGGCTTTCGATGCACGGGCAGCAGTCGACTCCACTTATATTCTAATACGGGCAGAAAACCTCAATACGAATTTAAACGGCATTAAATATGAAATAGCGGATTCCATTCATGGTGACAGCTTTTCCGGAATGCTTGGCGATGGAACAGTCTGGAACTACTACGGCTACAACATATCAATGGAGCTGGTTGAGACGGATGGCTTGTGGGAACTGCAGCTGGTCTGCCGCGAAGATATACCGCAGTTGAATCTCCTGTCCGACACCGATTTTATTACAGCAGATACCGGAAGCGTCTTCAACAATATAGAAAAAAATCAACCCGGAATGTTAGCTTGAGCTTTTAATTAAGATGGTCTAAATTTGGTAATTTTTACTGAATGTGCTATATTATTCAGTTTTATATCTTTTAAGAGCTTACAATTAACGGATTTTTGAAATGAAGAGCAGGAAAAATTATATAGAGATAATGGACACCACACTCCGGGACGGAGAACAGACTCCCGGAGTATCCTTCACGCCGGAGGAAAAACTTCATCTGGCCCGCACATTGCTTACCAGAGCCAAAATAGACCGACTGGAAATCGGCTCCGCCAGAGTATCCGCCGGAGAACGTGATGGAGTAAAAGCGATTATTGAATGGGCCAACCGCCGCGGTCTGATTGACTCAATAGAAATCCTCGGTTTTGTTGACAATGGCAAATCAGTAGACTGGATTGCCGAATGCGGCGGCAAAGTGATCAATCTTTTGACCAAAGGCTCGCGCCGTCACTGCACTATACAGCTGCGCAAAACTCCGGAGGAACATTACAGCGAGGTCGCGCGCGACGTAAAATATGCGTTGGAACGCGGTCTGAGCGTAAATGTATATCTGGAAGATTGGACCGGAGGCATGCGGGAAGACTTCGGCTATGTTTACAGCATGATTCGGGCGCTAAAGGATTTAGATATCAAGCGCTTTATGCTGCCTGACACACTCGGCATTGCCGACCCGGATGAAATCAGCCGTTATTTTCAGTGGCTCGGCAACGCCTTCCCGGGACTGAAATTTGAGTTTCATGGACACAATGACTATGGAATGGTTACAGCCAACTCACTGGCGGCAGTAAAAGCAGGTGCCACCGGTATTCATACTACGATTAACGGCTTGGGCGAACGCACCGGAAATCAGCCTCTGGCGCAGATTGCTGTAGCCATTGAGGATATGACGCCTTTTACCACAGGAATCGCCATAAAACAGTTGCAGCATGTCTCCGATACAGTACAGAACATGTCCGGAAAACGGACGGCATGGAATACTCCGGTAACCGGATCTGACGTATTCACACAAACTTGCGGTGTGCATGCCGATGGCGACAAAAAAGGAAATCTGTATGCCAATTTGCTTCTGCCGGAACGTTTCGGCCGCAGTCGCAACTACGCACTGGGCAAATTAGCCGGAAAGGCCTCGCTGGATAAAAACCTTGAAGAACTCGGAATGGAGCTGGATGAAGATACCAGAAAAAAGGTTCTGGCCGAAATTGTCCGCCTGGGCGACCGCAAAAAACAGGTTGCCAATACCGATCTGCCGTTCATAATCTCAGGAGTATTAAGAACTCCGGTACACAACCGGCTTAAAGTCGAATCATACCATCTGGAAAGCCGCTCGGGCTGTCAGGCCAAGGCGGATGTGGTGCTGGTATTTGATGATGAAAAAATTGAAGCACAGGCGGTTGGAGATGGCGGATTCGACGCATTTGTAAAAGCAATGCGGAAAGCACTGAAGGGCAAAAATATATCCTTCCCGAAACTGCTGGATTTCGAACAGCGCATTCCCCCGGGCGGCAAAACCGATGCTCTGGTGGAAGCATCAATTATGTGGGATATTCCCGGCGGCAAACCGTTGCGTACCATCGGCGTAGACTCAGACCAGGTGGTAGCGGCAATTATCGCTACGGAAAAGATGCTCAATCAGGTGGTGAAATAGGCGGAAAAGGCCACAGGCGGAGTAAATGCGTTCTTTTTTTGAGAAACTCGAACAGTATTTTCTGCCATTTATTGTCGGCAGACCGCAGAGGCGGCCACGCGATATTGCAATAACCTCGCTTTTGTTTATCGCCTCCCGTTTTTACCGGATGGTGACTCAATTCCGCATCTGGCTTTATGACCGGCGGTTTTTCCGTTATCACGCCTTGGGGTGCCTGGTGGTCAGCATCGGCAATCTGAGCTGCGGTGGTACAGGGAAAACCCCGGTGGTGGAGGTGTTTGCCCGGTCATTGAATCAGAAAGGCCGTAAAGTAGCCATTCTCTCCCGCGGTTACCGCAGCCGCAAGCGGTCGTTCTGGAGCCGTATGAAAATAAAGTTGACAGGTACAATAGAAGAGGATCCGCCCAAAATCGTATCGGATGAAGAACGGGTTCTGCTGAACTCCGAATATGCCGGGGATGAGCCGTTTATGTTGGCACGCAACCTTCCTGGAGTAGTAGTGCTGGTGGATAAAGACCGGGTAAAGTCCGGTCTTTATGCGATTGATAAATTTCAAACTGATACTTTGATTCTTGACGATGGTTTTCAATATCTCCGGTTGCGGCCGCATATCAATATCGTACTGGTCGATTCCACCAGCCCATTTGGTAATCACCATGTTCTACCGCGCGGTATTCTGCGTGAACCGATAAAGAATATCCGGCGCGCCGACTATGTTTTTCTCACCAAGTCAACCGGCAGTCATCGCAACGAACATTTGCGCCGTTTTATCCGCAAACACAACACGCGGGCTGAGATTATCGAATGTTGCCACATGCCCCAATATCTGGCCGGTGTATATTCGCCAAATCTGCGCAAAGAATTGGATTTCCTGAAAGGGAAAAAGGTCGCCGCTCTTTCCGGCATTGCCAACCCCCGGAGTTTTGAATCGTTCCTTGAGGATTTCGGAGCAAAACTGGTTCATACGGAACATTTTGCCGACCATCACCGTTATACGGTTCAAGAGGTGGAAAAATTTGCCGCCAAGGCGAAGAAGAACGGTGCGGAACTTTTGCTGACCACAGAAAAAGACGCGGTTCGCATTCCGACAGTAAAGCATAATCATCTGCCTTTCTATTATCTGCGCATTCAGATTGATATATTAAGCGGTCAGGAAAGTTTTGATCAGTGCATATCCAGAATATGCTTTATGTAGTCCATATAAAATAAAAAAGCGGCACATGGCCGCTTGAAAATTCTTATTGCTGACTAATCTATTCTGTTTTTCCGGAATTCCCTTCAGGAGACGCGGTCTCATAATGAAGCACCGTTTCTCCTTCTTTACAGAGATTGAATTTTTCCCGGGCAACCTTTTCAACCGCTTCCGGCGAGGTCTGCAACTGATGCACCTCGTTAGCCAGCTCATTGCTGATCGCCTGCTTTGATTCCTCTATCTTACGATACTTGGCCAACTCTCGGGTATCCTCCGCATGTTGCTTGTACAGAGGAAAAATCAACGCCGCCGCCAATCCCATCAGAATAAACAGGACGATATAAAATATCCATACCAGTACCCGGGTCTGTTTCATTTTCTATAAAACTCCATCACAATCCTGTATTAAATTCCAGTCAATATAAACTATCGTGCCTGAAGTTAAAAATCAACCCTGCAACGACAACAAAAACTCAATATTGGTCGGAATCTTCTTCAGTTTACCGATTAAAAGCTCCATCGCCTCATTGGCAGGAACACCGGTCATAGCCCGACGCAATGTCCATATTTTCTGCAATTCGTCCGGATGAACAAGAAGCTCTTCGCGGCGGGTACCGGATTTCTCCAGATTGATCGCCGGATAGATACGCTTATCCGCCAAATTGCGATCCAGATGCAATTCCATATTGCCTGTACCCTTGAACTCTTCAAAGATAACCTCATCCATCCGGCTGCCGGTTTCAATCAATGCAGTCGCGATAATGGTAAGACTGCCGTGATTTTCAATATTTCTGGCCGCGCCGAAGAAACGCTTCGGCTTATGCAATGCCGTGGCATCCACACCACCGGAAAGAATTTTCCCTGAATGCGGCTGCAAGGTATTATATGCACGGGCAAGTCTGGTAATAGAGTCAAGCATGATTACTACATCATTTTTATACTCAACCAGGCGCTTGGCTTTCTCTATCACCATCTCAGCAACCTGAACATGGCGTTCCGGCGGCTCATCAAAGGTGGATGATACCACTTCGGCATCCACGCTCCGCTCCATATCCGTGACTTCTTCCGGACGCTCGTCTATCAGAAGAACAATCAGCTTTACTTCCGGATTATTTTTCCGGATGCTGTTCGCCATCTTCTGCATTAACACAGTTTTACCGGTACGCGGCGGAGCAACAATAAGTCCGCGCTGCCCCTTGCCTATCGGGGCGGCAATGTCTACAACACGCGTAGAGAGATCTGCCGGATCATGTTCCAGCACCAGACGCTCGGTCGGGAAATATGGCGTCAGATTGTTAAACGGAATGATCTCCTTTTTCCGTTCAGGCAGATCATTGTTGACCGTCTCCACCTTAAGCATGGCAAAGAAACGTTCCTTCTCTCTCGGCGTCCGGATCTGGCCGCAGATATAATCGCCCGTCTTCAATGCAAAACGCTTAATCTGCGACGGACTTAAATATATATCCTCGGAGCATGGCAGATAACTGTAATTCTCTGAACGCAAAAAACCAAACCCGTCCGGCAAAACTTCAAGATAGCCGGAGCCGTACATCATGCCGCTTTTTTCTGCATTGGCTTTTAAAATTTCATATACCAGCCGGTGTTTTTCCAAAGCACCAATACCTTCTATGCCCAGCGATTCAGCCATTTCATAAAGCTCAGGCATAGTTGAACTGTGCAGCGCACTGATATTTATCTGATCCGCCGCCTGTTCGGCCATTTCGTCAACATTATTGTGTTCATGATGCGGTACAGAGCTGTTTTCACCGTCATTTTTCCCGCTATTACCATTGCTGTATCTGCGCTGATTATTATTGCCGTTTTCGGAATTGTTATTATTGTTGTTGCGGCGACGCATCTTGTTATTACGGAACTTCTGCCGCGGACGTTCATCTGCGGTATTAAAATTAGCATACTCCTGCCGTACAGCTTCAGCATTATCGTCAAACATCGGTTCCGGACGCTGGGGTTTAACCTCCGTCTTTTCTTCAGGCTTCTGTTCATCAAACATCGGTTCAAGTCGCTTGGGCTGCTCCGGAATTACTTCAGGCTGTACCGTTTTTTCCATAGTATTATTTACGACATCCGTCTGCTTGACAGACTCAGCAGATTCAGTTACAGCAGCTTTTGCTTTTGGTGGACGCCCACGGCGTTTTTTGGGAGTAGCGGGTTCAGGGGTTGCCTCTGCGGCTGGCGAGGATAAATTTAACTCTTGTTCTTCCATAGAATTTTTCCAGATTTATTTTATAGACTATTCATTCCAAGCTGCAGAGCCAACCTGGAACATTGTAATTCAAGTTCATCAATTCCGCCGGCATTGACAATTCCAAAATCAGCGCACTCAAGTTTGCGCTCAGACGCCCACTGCCTGGCGGAACGGCGCTCCAATTCGCCATCCGGCCAGTTTGCCGTACGTCTTAAAACCAGTTCGTGCGGAGCCCATACTGAAATTACCCGATCAAACCGGTCTGCCAGATTTTCCTCATATAACAGCGGAATTTCAAAAAATTTCCATTGCATTGCGCTATCGAGTATTTTCTCATCCAGTATTTTAAATAATTCATTATAAATAATCCCGGTAAGAAAATCCAATTCACTTTCATTATTGAAAACTATTTTTGCCACTTCACGGCGGTTGACTGAACTATCGCTGTTCAGAATCTTATTTCCCCACCTGGCAGATAATTGCTCTTTTATATGAGAATACTCTATCGCCTCGTGACATATTTCATCAGCATTATATACTGCTGCACCCAGTTTTTTAAAACATTTTCCCACGGTGCTTTTGCCGCAGCCAATGCCGCCGGTTATCGCGATATTCATGGATATATTCTTGACGCTCCAACGCTTTACCCTCAAAAATATTTTAAGTTACGAGCGACAAATCACATACATTGAAAAAACGTGAACTTGTCTATCAGGAACACCGGATAATCCGGAAAGGGTAAAAAGCGGAATTAAATTTGCTTAGTTTTGATTCTCTGTGTATATTTTAGCACAATTTTTTTAAAATGCAAATTTATTTACGTTAGCGTGAGGAAAATATGAATAATTCCGCATTCCGGGAAAAACATATAGCTATAAGCGAAGGGCGGTTTATCGCATTGAATAAAGTAATATTCGTCGATGAACGTGGAAGAAAACGCGAATGGGAGAGCGCTGACCGCCTGAACACAAAAGGCGCAGTAATGATTATCGGTCACCTGATGCCGTCCAACCGGATATTGATTACCCGTCAATTCCGCCCGCCTACCGGGAAATATGTCCTTGAATTCCCGGCTGGGCTGATAGATCCGGGCGAAGCCCCGGAAGCAACTGCCAAACGGGAACTGCTGGAAGAGACTGGTTATCACGGATTATTGACATTCTGCTCATGTCCGGTATACTCATCGGCCGGGTTATCCGGAGAAGCCACCAATATTGCGATTGTCGAGATTAATGACTATGACTTCGCCGCCGGAGCGCCAACCCCACACCAGGAAGATTCGGAGAACATCGAAATATTCGCAGTGAAAACAGCGGAACTGCATGATTTTATCAATCAGGCCATTGCCCGTGGAGATGGGATTGATTCAAAGCTGCTTACTTTTATGATGGCGCAGGAGTTCTTCCATGCCTGATATTCTGGCAATGGCGCGGGCAAAATCGCCGGCCAATGCGGAATGTGCATTCCGCATTGGTCAACTGATTCATCAGGCCGGAGGGAGAGCTTTTCTGGTTGGTGGAGGTGTGCGTGATGCCATGCGCGGCGTACCGCCCGTGGATCTGGATATGGAGCTTTACGGCCTTTCCGCGGAACAGATTATTGAACTGCTCAGCCGGGAATTCACGCTTAATTTAGTCGGCATGTCATTCGGAGTTATCAAGATATCCGGAGTGGATGTGGATGTCTCTCTGCCACGCCGCGAAAATAAGACCGGACGCGGACATCGGGGATTTTTAATTACTCCGGATTCAGAGCTGTCTCCACAGGATGCCTCAGCACGACGGGATTTCACTGTAAATGCCATGATGTGGGATGTTTTTTCAGGAGAATTACTCGATTTTCACGGTGGTATGAACGATCTGCAAAATGGTATTTTACGTCATGTCAGTCCCGCGTTTGTTGAAGATCCATTGCGGGTTCTGCGCGGAATGCAGTTCCTTGCCCGCTTCAAATTTTCTCCTGCTCCGGAACTGATTGAACTGTGCCAAAGCATGACCCCGGAAGGATTGGCGGTAGAAAGAGTGGGTGCAGAGTGGGAGAAATTATTGCTACAAGGCCTGAAACCATCGGCAGGCCTGGATTTTCTGGAGCAATGCAACTGGCTCGACTACTATCCGGAACTGGCAGCGCTGAACCGTTGTCCTCAATATCCGAAATGGCACCCGGAAGGCAATGTCTGGCGGCATACGCTGCACTGTCTGGACGCAGCAGCAGAACTGAGAACCGGAAAGCGTGAAGATGACCGGATCATGATGCTGGCAGTACTGTGTCATGACCTGGGCAAGCCTGCCACAACCGTGTTTGAACAGGACGGTCGCATAACCAGTCGCGGCCATGAAGAGGCAGGAGCCGATCCCACTAGATCATTCATCGCCCGGCTATGGCGTGATGCAAAACTTGCGGATCAGGTAGTTCCACTGGTGGAAAATCATTTGAAACCATATTCATTTTTCTCGCAAAAAGCCTCGGACAAGGCAATCCGACGGTTGGCATTGAAAGTAAAACGGCTGGATCTTCTGCTTGCCGTCGCACAAAGCGATTCCGCCGGACGACCTCCCACACCGGTTGATATGCCGCCACTTGAATGGTTCAGACATAAAATTGAAGAATTAAAAGTTGCCGATGCGGCTCCGGAACCATTAATAAAGGGACGTCACCTTATCGCATTCGGAATGAAACCGGGACGTGAACTCGGGGAAATGGTACATCGCTGCTACGAAGCACAACTGGATGGCGAATTTGATTCACCGGAAAGCGCCAACGCCTATTTGCATAAATTATTCTCAAAATAAAAAAGCCCGGCTTTAAATACCGGGCCTTGTAGGATCTTTACCTTGATGACCTGCCGTCCGGACGGGTATTACTGAAATGGTTCAACCATACCTGAACAATCGGCTCAACCACAAAATCTTCCAATTCATTATTGCGTTCAAGTACAAAATTACAGTAAGGACAGCAGTTAAAAGAGTCTAAATCGGACGGAGAAAGAAGTTCATTGCATTTTGGACAATGAATAAACCGTCCTAAAACATCTTCATGTGATGCAAATTTATATTTTCTGACCATACCTATCACCTCCTGCCGGATACGCAATTGTATCCAAACATTTATAAATATAGCATAAACCGGATTAAAAAGCAATAGTTTAAATTTTTATTCCGGCGCAGGTTTGCAGTTTTATTATATGCGGTCTATATTATCTGTAATTTCAGACGGATTGTTTAGTATAATTGTATAATGGAGATGAAAAAATGAAAAAACGTTTGCGTAAAAAATTAAAGCTGGCCGAATTTCAGGAACTGGGATTTTTTGTTGCCGGAACCTTTAATAAAATTGATGATCCCGCTCTGGATATGTTCTTTGAACGTATAATTCAGTTTGCGGAAGAAAACAATATGCAGTGCGGCGGCGGTTATAACGCTGAAGAGTTTGAGATTTTTGTCAATACCGGTCTCGCCGGCAAAGACAACGAAGCTGCACGCCAGAAATTTGTCGACTTTATCGCCGCAGCAAAAGATGAAATTAAAGAGTTTGAAGCAACTGAACTCGCTGATGCCTACTATGGCGATGCCGGCTGTGATTGTGAAGGCGAATGCCACTGCTGAGCACTGATTTCATCTCGGCACAAGGCGTTAAATTTATAACCCCCTTAAAGGGGATTTTTTCCCTTTGAAACAATGGAGGATGGAAAATGCATTTGGCTGTATGGATTCCGGTTGCGATCATTGTTGTTATTGTCCTGTGGTATATTTTAACTTATAATAAATTCCGCCGGATGAAGGTGATGATTCAGGAAGCGTGGTCGGGAATAGATGTACAACTTAAACGTAAAGCTAATATCATTCCCAACTTGGTCGACTCAATAAAAATGCAGATGAACTTTGAAAGTGATCTGCTGAAAAAATTGACCGAACTGCGCGGCGGACTGGCCAGCGATGATCACGCGGAGGCGATAAAAGCTAATGAACAGATTAATGCATTGATGCCATCTATCAACGCTGTCGCGGAAAATTATCCGACCCTTGGAACAAACGAATCGTTCCTGCGGTTAATGGGTGATATCCGCGACGCAGAAGATAAAATTGCATACGCCAGAAACCGTTATAATATTTCGGTATCCCGCTACAATATGGATATTGTATCGATTCCGAATAATATTGTTGCAGGAATGATGCGCCTGGAAGCTGAACCAATGTTTGAGATATCTGAAACAGTACGTAAAGATACTGACGATATGCGGATAAGTCAGCTGTAATATCGTTTGATCCGGAGATTTTATGGTTGATTACTCGGAAATTGGTTCTGCGGTGTTCGCGCAGGAAGAGGTTCGCAAAAATTATTGGAAAAGCCTCTTTCTTATCATAATCCTTATAGCGATTGTGTTGGGATTATCCTACTGGATCGGAGCTGAACTCGGCGATGTAAGAATGGGATTGGGTATCGGTGTTATTGTCTCTTTTGTGGTAATCCCGATTCAGATTATGACCGCCAAATGGGCAATTCTGGGAATGGCGCGCGGAAAAGCAGCAAATCCGGAAATTTTGGCAGAACGTAGAGCCATGCAGCTCCTGGAAGGGTTGGCGATTTCTGCCGGACTCAGCCGTACCCCGGATCTTTATATCATTCCATCGCAGGTTCCCAATGCCTTTGCATCCGGGTTGACAGAAGCCGGAGCATTTGTGGCTGTAACGCAGGGTCTCCTTGATATGATGGATGAGCAGGAGCTTGAAGGTGTGCTTGCACATGAAGTTTCTCACATTATTCACCGGGATATTATGCTGAATCAACTTGTAGTTGGGCTAATCAGTGTTATTTTAATATTAGCAGTGATATTGGAAAGGGTGCTGTTGCTGAAATCAATTCACGGAGATCGCCGAGATCGTAACGATAACGGCGGTTCAGCAATTGCGATATTGATATTGGTTGCAATACTGATTCGACCATTGGCAATATTGATTGCGCAGCTTTTACAAATGGCTATCAGCCGCAAGCGCGAATTTGCAGCTGATGCCGAGGCCGTAAGACTGTGCAGCTACAATGAAGGTTTAGCACGGGCTCTGGAAAAACTCGGCGGTAAGGAGTACACCAAAAAAGAGGTGGAATCGCTGGGTGGAAGAGAGTTGGCTTGTATGTATATAAACTTTCCCGGAGGAGAGTTGTTTTCAACCCATCCTCCGATAGAAGAACGGGTCAGAGTACTTCGCAGTATGTATTGATATACGCCCGGGTGGCGGAATGGCAGACGCAACGGACTTAAAATCCGTTGTCCGCAAGGACGTGAGGGTTCGAGTCCCTCTCCGGGTACCATGATAATTAAGGACTTATGGTTATATAGCCATAAGTCCTATTTTTTTACAATTATAATCCAGAGATATTGATATGCCTTAATTCAAATAATCGGATGACAAACCTAATATCAATGCAATGGTTAAACTTTAAAAAAAAAGCAAGCAGGACATGCAAATTGTCATAAGTCCTGCTTGGCGTACGCAATTAAAAAACTAATGCACTAAAAAATTGCATCTGCCGGTAAGATGTATCCGCAATAACTCCGGGGCGGAAGGGATTGCATTTAAGGTATCAGTCTTCATCCAACGGCGCATTCTGACAGTCAAACGGCGGCGGGGTTCCTGTACTGCCTTCCACAAATTCTCCCCAACCGTTAAAGCCTTTCAATTCCGGCTTCTTGTAATCTATCATCTCTTATCCCTTTCGTTAGGTTTTTAAACGGCGGAGCATTGCACTCCACCGATTATTTAATATAACTCTTGTTTAAGCTTTATGCCAGTTGCGCCTTAAGCTGCAAACCTTCATCACTATAAGCATCTATCACTTTCAACCGGAGATCTAAACCGGCCAAGGTGTCAAATTCACCAATTTCAAGACGATAGTAGGCTTCATCTATCTCGTTATACCACGCAGAACCAAGGCCGCTTTCAAGATCTATTCCACTCATTACGCCAGACGAATAGCCATCTTCAAGCGTTCCCAATACGTTGAATTCGTAATTCGCATCCGCAAAACTCGAGATATCATTACCAAGATTGCTGAGCAACACGATCTCGGCATCGTAGACACCGGAATCCACATTCAACTTCAACAGCTTCGAGCCTCCCCATACGGTATCGCCGCTTAAAAGCATTCCGGCCGTTGCATCGTACGCCTGCATCGGGGCATCAAAGATAAACGTATCTACGGTGCTGAAATCTTGTACCTTGCTTAACGCAACCTCTGTATATTCATTGATACGGATTGTATTGAAGTTGACTATGGTCGCATCAAGCGAGCCTTGATAATCTTCAATTTGCAGGGTGCGATCTCCGCCAACGCCACTGACGCCATTGCGCCCTCCACCAGAGATTAAACCATTAATCGACAGATTATGGCCGTTCGAGCCATGAAGCGTTATCGTTACATCGCCGCTTACCTGCGCACGGCCGTTGCCGCCTCCATAGATGTCGGCAATCGACAGGTCGCCTGTCGCATCCACAGTGATGTTTACATTGTCTACAATGCTGTTTCGAGCAGCTCCGCCGGTTCCACTGCCACCGCCGAAGACCGTCCCGATCGTGCCGGCAGTCAACGTTATCGACGCTCCGCCGTTGACATAACTGTAACCGGCATCACAATAGCCTCCACCGTAGACTACTTTTATATCGCCGCCGGAGATCGTGATATGCGAACCGTCATTTACCACACTCGCTCCGTAATCTGCATTCACCGTCGAGGCGCCGCCGCGCCCCCCGCCATAGAGATAGGCGATCTCTCCACCGGTAACGTTTACATGTGTACCTCCATTTACTTCGGAGATGACATAACTGCTACCGGAACCAGTGGCAACTCCAACTCCACCGGCCATAACTACCGGACCGGTGAATGTTCCGCCGGAAATATTCAGATAACTTCCGCCGGATACCGTACTCTTTACTTCACCGCCGAAGTTGTCGCAATTGACATAGTTACCGGCATAGACCTGGTTCAAGATCACGCCGGAGGAGACTTCAACAGTTGTCGAACCGCCAACGTTATTCATGACGCTGTCCGGATTAGTATAAGCTGTTCCGCCATAGATGTTCTTATTTACAGTAACATCGCCAATAACGGTTTTTATGTTGCCGGATACCGCTGAATAACCGCCTGTATAGATATAGCCATAGGTTCCGCCTTCAAGCGTCAGCAATACATCTTCTCCAATGCTCTGGTTCAAACCAAGTCCGCCCCCGTAGATCGCTCCGATTACATCCCCGGAGGTGGAGGTAACCGTCACCTTGACATTACCAGTAACATTCATAGCTCCGCCATTCAACACGCCGTTCGTTGCGGAAAATACGCCGATCTGGCTGTCGCTTACAGTATAATTTACCGAAGTTAAAGTCAAGCTATCACCTGCTGCAAGCTCTTCCGCTGATTTTATCGTCGCGGTCAGTCCGGAAACAGCTTCATTTATCACAGTGGCATTATAACTCAATAATAATTTTCCGTCAGCCTCTGTAAGACTGTATTCTCCATAATTCGTAGAAAGCGTTTCACCAACCTTCAACGCGCCAAGCTCATCGCCGGAGCTGTTGATCACCGTAATGCTTTGAGAGAATCCATTACTGTTGCTACAGAGGATGTATTCCTGTGAGCTGTTGCCTTCCGCCACCGAAAGATAATATTGCGAACAGGTAACCTTTGATATATCTGCATTTATCATGGCGTTGGGCATTTCGCCGGACAACTCGAAAGTAATACTATCGCAACGGATCGGCAACGGATTCATAGCAAACAACTCCATACTACCGCCGGCAAGAGTTATATCTTTTATCCCTTCCTCTGTCCCGCCAACGGAAAGCATACCACCGTCTTTAATCAGTATGTCTTCTCCCTGGCAAACGTGAGCAAAACCGCCGGACTCTACAATGAGATTTGAAATATAAGCATCATTGCTGACACTCAAAAATGCATTGTCCTTCAAAATTATTTGTGCCCCGGATCCTCCCTCCCAAATGGTCATTACGCCACTAAGAACAACGTCTTGTATGATTGCTCCATCATAAACGTTGACGTTTCCTCCTTTTGTAATATTAATATTACTGGCACTCGTTCCCTGCTGCATATTCATGCTGCTTCTCATGATTCCATCTTTTATAACCGCCCCGCTATACAACCAGATAGAACCATCATTATCAAAGCCATTAATTACGCCGCCGTAAATAGAAATGATACCAGTATTTATTTGAGCATCATTTACCTCACCACCACCGGAAATCTCCAGCCATCCAAATCTTTCTGTGGATAACCCGTTAATCTTGGCACCAGACTCGACAACGATCTTGTCAGAATAGCCGCTATGGATATAATTATTTAAAACCCCTCCACTGGAGATGGTTAATATACCTCCAGAGTTGGCAAGGACATTAACCGTTGCGCCACTGTTAATTAAAACCTCGCCACCCTCCAGAAGAGTAACGTCATTGGCCTCTCCATTATAATTAATATTCAATACAGCACTACTATCCAAAATACTGTTACTAACAATAATATCGCTGACTATTACTCCTTCATCAACAAATGCGGAATCTTGCACAAGAGCGCCGGAAATATAAACTTTGCCCTTTCCGAGAACGGAAAAAGTACTGTCTTCTTCCATAATAAAGCCATTCAGAGAGCCTCCTGCCGCAATCCATGTATTATTTAAATCTGCGCCATTATACACTAAAAGACTACCGCCTGAGGCGACAGTGGTATTATTCATAATTCCACCACTGTAAACACACGCAGTGGCTGAATCCATAATATAACCACTGTCAGCAACACCTCCATTATATACACTGACATTTATACCGACATCAAAATCCTTAACCGTACTGCCGTTGCCGACAAATGCGTTACTGCCAGCAGCAACGGAAGAGAGATGAACCACTCCATCATTTATCGACTCAAAATAAGTTTGTTCGAATAAAAAGAATCCATTTATATAACTGCCGAATCCCATCGTCACATCTGACACATTACCGCCCTGATAAACATTAAGCCTGGCGTAACTGTCCACCTGTACTCCGGCGGCAGAGCCGCCGCTGACAACATCGAGTAGAGCACGACTCTCTATTAATGATATATCTTCTGCCGTATTACCGCCGGCAAGCATCACTTCTCCGTAGGTATATGCCCCGGAAATATGAATTTCTCCGAACCTTAACGATGAAGAATACATTTCTTTTTCCAAAACAAATCCGTTTATAATACCACCTGAAGCAATAGTTACATCTGTTGCAATACCACCATCATTGATATTAATCTCACCATCCATTGCAACATATACGCCATCAACTACACTATCTTGCTCAATAACAATCGTTCCCCAGCCTACATCAATATCGGTCACGGTTGCACCGGCAAGAATATCTATTATGCCATTGCCAATAATTGAGATATTGTTTATCGTACTGCCACTTGACAATACAACCATTCCATATTTTCTTAATTCAACATCCGACAGATTTAAAACTCCATTAACAACGGTCGCAAAGTAATTATCGGAAGACAAAATAAAACCATTGATAGAACCTCCGGCATGTATGGTTAAATCATAAAGCCCCCCTTGACTTGAAACATAGATACTCCCACCTGACGATACCGTTATTTCATTAATTATCCCGCCATCATAATTGCTGCAATACCCGCCGGAAGATATTATCATAGCACTTGCAGTGCCACCATCCAAAACCTGCACTCCGCCGTTAGAAAGAATGTATATGTCACTTACAGTACAGCCGCTGTTTATAAATGCTTTGCTATCCGATACTAATACATTGGCAAATTCAAATACGCCATTTTCAACGGATGAAAAATACAGCTCTTCCTGTAAAACAAAACCATTCAACTCAGCCCCACTGACCACAGTTAAATCGCTTAACGTCCCATATGCATATATACCGCCTCCGGAATTAACCGTCGTGTCAACTGCACTGCCGGTGGCAGAAACATACATGGTTCCAAGTTCCACTGTATTTCCAATTGCCATCCCGGAGGTATTAACGATCAGTGCTCCACTTATTATATTATTATTGCTGGCCACTGTGCCATTTGCGATATGCGCACTACCTCCACTTACCGTGGTGTCAAAGAACAATCCACCACCAAATGCGTGAAGCTCTCCTCCCTTGAAAACAACTGTGCTGCTAGCTGTAACCGTTGCATCGAAAGTTTTAAGAATTCCATCATATCTTATATTTGTATTATACATGGTCGCACTCTGGGAAACTCTCATATCGCCGTATAGCTCGGTATTTGTAGTTGTTCCGGAACCATTCACATACAAGAAACCTTCTGAACCAATTGTTGTGTCTGCGGCCTCCCCATTAATGTGCAACTCACCGGAAGAGACAACGGTGCCAACAACTTTTGCTCCTGATGAGGCAATTACTGAGCCGTTTCCTGATACTGTAGTCGACTCTGCAAGCGCCCCGCTTGACAATATTAAACGCCCACCAGACTGAACAAGCATGTCAATACCGCTATCGCCAGATAAAAGTCCGAATTCGCCATCAACAACCGTACCACTGTAAATCGTCATTTTCTCACTTCCCCTGTAAAAGATTTTTATAGCCTGCTATTAAAGAAAAAATAATCTTTCATTATTTGTTATAATGTATTTTTCATTTAATGTCAATAGACAAAATAAAAAATGAAGTTTTTTTTAAGTAAAATCTTATCATACAATACAACAAATCAATCTAAAAACAGAAATATTCTATTTTTTTAATAACAATTATCAAATAATATCTTAATAATATGATAGCTTAATTTTAATGAATATGACTTGCCTTTTCAGCAAACTTACCGGCACAAAACTCTGGAGTAAGCGGACATGTTCCGGTACAGCGATTTATATAACGACAGTGTTTGCAGCTGGCATACCGCACCAATGAAGAGCCGAAATTGTTTCGCATTGCATTAAGAGCCGGAGCTTCAAGCCAAACCTTTTGCAGAGCATCCCTGGTAATATTACCCAGCACTTCATTATGTTGCGTACAAGGTTTTATATCTCCGTTTTCCATTATAGTTAAACGGGTAAAAACACCTCCACAAGCGTAATCTCTACCTCCATCAATTATTCCAGATTCCACGTCACGCCAGTGCAGAAAACTTTTCAACGCTCCCTCTTTCAACATATTTCCGGAATATTTTTCCGCCAGAGACTCAATCTTATTGCGCACAATTACAATATCATCTAACGGCAATGTCCCATCACAACGTGAATTAATTTTCCAACCGATATTGATGGTTATTGGCGGCAGAGAATTCTGATGAAAAAAGAAATCAAAAATCTCCTCTAAAAAATTAAAATTGTGTTTCCCAATCGTTAATTTGGGAACTACTTTAATTCCTGCCTCTCGGCAACGTTCAATTGCGCGCCAGGCAGCATCAAATGTACCCGAACCACGCATAGAGTCATGCATCTCACGCGTTCCGTCCAGCGAAATTATTACACGATCACAACGTTTGGTTTCAGAAATAAAATTCACGGCAGCTGCATCCAATAAAACTCCGTTGGTCGCCAGAGAAAACCTCATCGAAGAGGCAACCGCCTCTGATATGAAATCCCGCCAGTAATTGCAGCATAATACTTCTCCTCCGGAAAGCGAAAGGCGGAAAACCCGCATTGCACGGGCATCCGTCAATAATCTCAGCCATGCCGACAACGGCAAATCCTGTACGCTTTTATCTACATAACAATACCGACAGTTGAGATTACATCTTCCGGTAAGATGTATCCGCAATAACTCCGGAGCGGAGAGAATTGCATGTAAGTTGTCAGTCTTCATCCAAAGGCGCATTCTGGCAGTTGAATGGCGGCGGCGTTCCTGTACTGCCTTCTACAAATTCTCCCCAACCGTTAAAGCCTTTCAATTCCGGCTTCTTGTAATCTATCATCTCTTATCCCTTCTTTCTGACAGGTTGATCCGGCAGAGGTGATTCCCCCTGCCGGAAAAGTTAGTCCTTTAATATAACTCCTTTTTAATCTTTATGCCAACTGCGCCTTAAGCTGCAAGCCTTCGTCACTATAAGCATCTATCACTTTCAACCGGAGATCTAACCCGGCCAAAGTATCAAATTCTCCGATTTCAAGACGATAATAGGCTTCATCTATCTCGTTATACCACGCAGAACCAAGACCGCTTTCAAGATCTATTCCACTCATTACGCCAGACGAATAGCCATCTTCAAGCGTTCCCAATACGTTGAATTCGTAATTCGCATCCGCAAAACTCGAGATATCATTACCAAGATTGCTGAGCAACACGATCTCGGCATCGTAGACACCGGAATCCACATTCAACTTCAACAGCTTCGAGCCTCCCCATACGGTATCGCCGCTTAAAAGCATTCCGGCCGTTGCATCGTACGCCTGCATCGGGGCATCAAAGATAAACGTATCTACGGTGCTGAAATCTTGTACCTTGCTTAACGCAACTTCTGTGTACTCATTCACTCGAATAGTGGTGAAGTTGGCAATCGTCGCATCAAGCGAGCCTTGATAATCTTCAAATTGCAGGGTACGATCTCCACCAACTCCACTGACGCCATTGCGACCGCCGCCGGAGATTAAGCCATTTATCGACAGATTATGGCCGTTCGCACCATGAAGCGTTATCGTTACATCCCCACTTACCTGCGCGCGCCCGTTACCGCCTCCATAGATGTCGGCAATCGACAGGTCGCCTGTCGCATCCACAGTGATGTTCACATTGTCTACAATACTGTTTCGAGCAGCTCCGCCGGTTCCACTGCCGCCGCCGAAGACCGTCCCGATCGTGCCGGCATTCAACGTTATCGACGCTCCGCCGTTGACATAACTGTAACCGGCATCACAATAGCCACCGCCATAAACCACTTTTATATCGCCACCGGATATCGTGATATGCGAACCGTCATTTACCACACTGGCACCGTAATCAGCATTCACCGTCGAGGCGCCGCCGCGGCCGCCGCCATAGAGATAGGAAATCTCCCCGCCGGTCACATTTATATGCGTACCTCCGTTTACTTCGGAGATTACATAATTACTGCCGGATCCGGTTGCCACGCCTACACCACCGGCCATAACTACCGGACCGGTGAATGTTCCGCCGGAAATATTCAGATAACTCCCGCCGGATACCGTACTCTTTACTTCACCGCCGGAGTTGTCGCAATTGACATAGTTACCCGCATAGACCTGGTTCAAGATCACGCCGGAAGAGATTTCAACAGTTGTCGAACCGCCAACGTTATTTATGAAGCTGTCCGGATTAGTATAAGCCGTGCCGCCATAGATGTTATTATTTACCGTAACATCGCCGATGACGGTTTTTACGTTGCCGGATACCGCTGAGTAACCTCCTGTATAGATATAGCCATAGGTCCCGCCTTCAAGCGTCAGCAATACATCTTCACCAATGCTCTGGTTCAAACCAAGTCCGCCGCCGTAGATCGCTCCAATTCCATCCCCGGAGGTGGAAGTCACGGTTACTGCGACTGTACCGGCGACATTCGCGGCTCCGCCATTCAATACGCCGTTCGTTGCGGAAAATACGCCGATCTGGCTGTCGCTTATGGTATAATTTACCGAAGTTAAAGTCAAGCTATCACCTGCTGCAAGCTCTTCCGCTGATTTTATCGTCACAGTCAATCCGCTGATATTTTCATTCACCACAAAAGCGGTGTAGTTCAACAACAGCTGACCGTTTTCTTCACTGAGACTGTATTTACCACGATCCCCGACAAGCGTTTCGCCTGCCGTTAATACCCCAAGCTCATCACCCATGCTGTTGGTCACAGTGATGCTCTGGGAGAAACCATTGCTGTTGCTGCAAAGAATATATTCCTGCGAGTTGTTATCTTCCGCCACCGAAAGATAATATTGCGAACAGGTAATCCTGGATATATCTGCATCTATCAGTGGATCAGCCAATCTTCCTGACAATTCAAAAGTAATCTCATCAATATAAGCCTGCTTTGAATCATCTCCTGATAGTTGCATTTTCCCACCGGCAAGAGTTATATCTTTAAGCCCAACGGCGCCCGCATCAACATATACCAGTCCGCCCTTCTCAACCCGGATATCTTCCCCTTTGCAAATTTCGGCAAATCCTCCATAATAGACAGTAAGATTGGAAATAGTGCTTCCATCGTAACTATACACAAATGCATTGTTCGAGATGGCTGCCCGCTCAAGCCTCCCGCCACTGGATACTCTAATTTCACTAAAAACCCCGCCAGCCTGCACATCATAAGCTATCCCTCCAGAAATATACAACTTGGAATGGCTGCTAATTTCAACATTACTGGCAACAGCTCCTTCGTATAAATATGTAGATGCGTAGCTATTTGTAATATAATCTCCGATTAAAAGATTATTAACTTCCGAACCGCTGTACAAACCAAGAGAGCGGAGATTCTGCACATTATTCAGAACACCTCCTGAAACCTTAAGATAAGCGCCAGTTCTCACATCATTAAGCACTACATCGTCATAAACGGTTCCGAAGCCCAATATATACGCACTGTTTATCCTGGCACCGGCCATAAAGGTTGCGCTCCCTGCACTCTGAGAGAATCCATTAACAATCGCACCACCAGAAACTATTATTTTGCCGTTATTATTAGTAAAATTATTTATCTCCGCACTGCCAGAAATTATTATTTCACTATTCTCACTAGTAATAGTATTTATTTTCGCGCCATCATAAACTATTATATAGCCAGTTTTATTAATGACATTATTCACCTCTGCACCACTGGTGAGAATCACTCGACCACCCACGCTCGCAAGAATATTATTAGCCTTCCCTCCGTCTCCGATATTCAGCTGACCACTGTAGCCAACATCAACATCATTAATTTCCTTGCCTTGATCAATTAATACCGTGTAATTTTCCAATATAGTGCCGGAAGTATTGAACTCACCATCATAAATGGCAGAAAATGAGCTGTCATTTTTCATGACAAAACCATTAAGAGAGCCTCCGGATTTAATCAAAATATTGTTTAAAACACTTCCTTCGTCGGCGAATAACCGAGCATTACCAGACACAACTGAATCCGACAGAAAACCACCGCTTGACACATATACGCGCCCCCATGTGTTAACGTCTACCTCCGCCGCACTGCCACCATCATATATATGTAATTTAACCTCACCGCTAACAGTAACATCGCGCGCGGTACTGCCACTGGAAATAAATGCGTCCGCGAAACAGTAATCTTCTACAAGCGCTCCGGAAATATGAACTACCCCATTTTCAACATTATCAAAATGTGTTTCTTCCAATAATCGAAATCCATTGATGGCATAGCCGGAATGTATGGTTATATTCCTGCCGCTGCCACCGGAATAAATATTTATACCTCCGTCACAATATGGATAAAAAGGTCCTACGGCTTCAACGTTTTCCACCACTCCGCCACGCTGAACTATAACCAGTCCTTCAATGACAACATCGTTTGCCATCCCTCCGCTTGACAGAATTAATTTTCCGCCACCATCGACAAAAATATTTAATCCGATATCGCCAGATGAAAGTTCCAATGCTCCGCTTACGACTGTTCCGCTGTAAATTGTCATCTCTCCAATCCTTTCAATAAAAAAGGTCTTATACAAATGATCCTCGAAAATATAAAATAAATTTCACATTAGTGTATATAGCATATTTTTAGTTTAATGTCAATATGGTAAATAAATAACCGTCTTGTTTTTTAAGTAAAAAATTGATTTTACGGTTCAAATAAAAAAAATATCATTAAGAGATATTTATTTTCTTGCATAATAGCTATTGTTTCTGTATCTTATCATATGATTATATAAATGAAAAATTAAGAGTGCGGTTCGATGATCGAATTAAATCCTTTGGAAAGAAAAAATGTTAACCGGTTGTCTGATAAAACCAGAACATTGGCAACCCAATACTTAAGCGGGCAATTCCGTAAGGAACTGCAAATGCCGGATTTTTCTATTGATGACCTTGATCTACCAGACAATATTTCGCCCATTGAACGCCATGCCATGATGGCGATATTGATCGCCCAAAAATCTCCGCTTATTTTCCGCCCAGAGGAGAAAATAGCAGGATCGGCTCCGCTTATCCCGGCAATGATGCATCAGGTTCCAGGCATGAAAGGACGTTACTCCATCAGCCACACCACCGCGGATTTCGGCGATGCAATCCGCAAAGGGCTCTCCGGACTTGAACGCGAATTACATAATTACTCCAATGAAACCCAGGAAGAGGCGAACTTCCGGAACGCTTTATTACAGGTAATTACCGCAATGCGGATATGGGTTGCACGATATGTGGATTTGTGCCGCCGGCATTCAGACTCGCCAAACCCTGAAAATATTAAGTCAATCCTGAAAACATTACAAAATGTACCGGAAAATCCACCATCCGATTTTCGCGAAGCATTACAGTCGTTCTGGCTCTTTTTTGAATTTCAAAGATTATGTGGCAATTGGAGTGGACTCGGACGATTTGACCAGATTCTCGGCCCATATCTGGAAAATGATTTGCAAACAGGAAAAATTCAGCTGGACGAAGCCAGGGAGTTGATTGCACACTTCTGGATAAAAGGCACAGAATGGTGTTACGGACTACGCAAGTACAACCCCGGCGAACCAGGCTCCGGAGATGCCCAGCACTATCAGAATATTATCCTCAGCGGAATAGACGAAAACGGACTAAATATTGAAAATGCCGCAACTTATCTTGTTCTTGACGTAATTGAAGAATTACATATAAGTGATTATCCGGTTGCCGTACGGATTAATCGTCAAACCTCACAGAAACTCTTGCGGCGCATTGCCGATGTACAACTTCTTGGCGGCGGTATTGTCTCCATATATAATGAAGATGTTGTCATGAATGGTCTGCGCCAAATGGGATTCCCGGAAAAGGAAATCGTAAACTTTACCAATGACGGCTGCTGGGAAGTGATTTTCCCGGGAAAAACCGCTTTTTCCTATACCCCGTTCGATCTTTTGCAAGTATTCCAACATGCTCTGTTCTCACCCAATATCCCGGAAAGTTTTGACGAATTGTATCAGCGTTATCTGGAATGCCTCCGGCAATATGTAAAAGATTGGCGGCAAACAGTTTTTAACCGCCATTATGCCGAATCAACCGACCCGGTAACCGGTAAGAAAGTTTTTAAGCATTTCGATCCGGCTCCGGAGGCTGTACTCTCTTTAGTTATGCCATCATGCCGCCAGAGCGGTCGGCCATATTATAATTTAGGCACATCATATACTATAAATGCACTTCACGCCGGAGGGTTGCCTGATGTGGCAAACAGCCTTTTAGCAATAAAAAAGAAGATTTTTGAAGAACATAGACTCCCCCTTTCCGAGTTGGTAAAAATCCTGAAAGACAACTGGAACGGCAATGAACTGTTACGACAGGAATTCGCCAATTCTATTCTGTATTACGGCAACGACGACGATGAAGCTGATGCCATGACTAAAACGGCTTTTGATGATTACGCTGAAATTGTCGCCGCCTCCGAACCGATTCCCGGAGTGCTGACTCCTGCCGGGATCAGTACCTTCGGACGTGAAATTGAATTTGCTCCATATAGAAAAGCCACCGCATTCGGAAAATATGCCGGAGAATATCTGGCTCCGAACATGAGCCCCACGCCTGGAACAGAAAAAAATGCACTGACCGCAGTGCTGAATTCATATTGCAAAATGGATTTCTCCGGTACGCCGAATGGATGCCCGCTTGATTTGCGCCTATCCGCCGGAATGCGAAAGCTGCCGAACGCGCCGGATATTCTGGTTACTTTGTTCAAAGCATTCCTTGAACAGGGCGGGTTCTATCTGCAGCTGGATACTGTCGATGCGGCGACTCTCAGGGAAGCCCAAAAAGATCCGGATCGCTTCCCCAATCTGGTAGTACGGATATCCGGTTGGTCGGCACGATTTGCATCTTTGTCCAAAGAGTGGCAGGATATGATAATCAACCGTACTGAACTCGAAGCATGATATGACAGGCGTGATATTTGATATTGCCAGGTTTGCACTTACCGATGGGCCAGGCATCAGAAGCGTTGTCTTTTTCAAAGGATGCCCATTGCGCTGCCAATGGTGTCATAATCCGGAGTCACACTCAATTAAACCGGAAATCATGTTTTTTAAAGAAAAGTGTCTTAATTGCGGTTTATGCGAGAAATACTGTGCGTGCGGTTGTCATACACTCGCTTCTCGCATCCATCAGTTTACTCCGAACCCTTGTAAAGGATGCGGACAATGTGCCAAAGTTTGCCCAACTAAGGCATTAACTGTTTCCGGTCAAACAGTGACGGCGGAAAATGTTATTGACACATTAGAAAAAGATTCAGCATACTATAATAACGGCGGCGGCATAACCCTATCCGGAGGAGAGCCTTTATTTCAACCGAAATTCTCTATTGCCCTTCTGAAACTTGCAAAAGAGAAAAACTGGCATACGGCAGTGGAAACCTGCGGCTATGCCAATTGGGATATTATCAGGCAAATTCTCCCACTTGTCGACTTGTGGCTGTATGATGTAAAATGTATTGCTCCGGATAAACACCTGGCATTTACCGGAGTGGATAACTCAATAATACTTGAAAATCTCCATAAATTAAATGAGACTGGAGCTGTTATAGAGCTGCGGACTCCATTGATCCATGGAGTGAATGACGACGATCATGATATACTGCAATTGGTCGAACTTGCCGGGAAATTATGTAATGTTACAGGAATTCACCCGGAACCGTATCATCCATTCGGACAGGATAAACTGATTCGTCTCTGCCATTCGCCACAGCCGCCATTTCCTGTTGCAGATGACAATGAGCTGAAACGTTATCAAAATATACTCGGTAACTTTTATTTGGCGTAAGAAAAAATATAAATATTGATTTTTTTATATTTTTGCAACCGGATTTCAATTGCTATGACATAATTTGACCTACTGCGAACAGTATTATAACTGGCGGGAAGTGAAATCCGGTCATGTTTTGCACGATAATACAGGCCACAAAGCGGCCGGAAGAGGAGAAAATCATGTATCAGGGTCCAAAATGGTGCCTGACATGCCGGTTTCACGTCCCTCTTTTACTCCGGAAATACAACGTCGTTATAATGTGCCATCTGTTTATTAACTTAATATACACAAAACAGAATAAAAGCTGTATTTTCTTAATTTATAACCTCATTCCAATAATTCAGATTTGCTATTTCAGTTATTGAACGTTATATTAATCGGTAGTTGTGTACAGGTGCTTTTTAAAGCATATATTTTCAGCAATAAATTTTTTGTTAAAAAATGCTCCCTGTACCTTTTGTAACTGCGATGTTGCATTTATCATAATGTGATATGGCCTGTGAAAAATTTTTTAATCAGATCGTCATTGGAAATTGTATTTCCTATGACGGTGCTGCGGCATGGAGAAATTTGTGGTTTTTGAAGATCTTTCTGAAAGTCAATATATAAATAAAGTTCCCCAAAAATATTGGGGGTTCGCTTATTTGCGTCCACGTTCTGAAAAAAAAACCGCGCTCAGTTTAAACGGCAAAGGTATCATGTGCTATCTGCCACTAATGGCCGTCGGCAGAATGCATCACGGCACAAAGGTAATATCTCAGAAACCGATGCTGCCGGGATATATATTTCTGGCGGTCAATGACGAAGAACGGACGGAACTTAAGAAAACTGATAACAACATTATCCATATTGAGCTTTTACGTTCTGCTGCCGCCGAAAATAAATTAATTGAAGAGTTAAATGCACTACGCAGATTTGAACTCCTGGCTCAGAAAGAAAGAGTTTTAATCAACCCCGGTATCCAGAAAGGCGACCGGGTTCTAATTACAGAAGGTCCATTAAAAGGATTAACAACAGAGGTAATCCGGAGAAATGATGAGTGCGATTCTATTGTAGTAAATATATCTATTTTGAATCGTAATATAGAATATCCCGTTTCCGCTGAAATATTAGAGAAAATAACTGCTTGAAATACAATAATTGATGAGGAGACAATGAGTATTCAATTTATTAACAGATCCTGGTTCGGCACCGTATTGCGCTTCGGCTGGTTATTTGTTGACTTTTTCTTTTTGAATGTCGCCTATTTCATGGCGCTTTTAATTTGTAACAACTTGGCAATATCATCCAGCGGCTTTCAAATTGGTGTGAATTTTTATTTCCCATATGTACTCTCATGGATAGGAGTACAACTTATTCTTTTCGTGCTGGGTGGAATTTACCGCAATATTTGGAGTTTTGCCAGTATTCCAGAATTTCTATCTGAAGTAATATGGAACTTTATTGGTGTAGTTATATTCACCGTTTCCTGTATTTGGGTCCTTGCCGACTTCAATATCCCAAACGGCATTTACCCATTATTATTTATTTTTGATACCATTCTTTTGCTGGCACCGCGACTCAGCATACGAATATCGAGAGTCCTGAAAGTATATTGGGGCAACTACCGCAAATGGCCGTTAAGCCGCGGAATAAATCCGGATTTTGAAGGTACTCCAACTATGATTATCGGAGCCGGATATGCCGGAAGAAAATTATTGGCTGAAATCGGATATGATACAAAATTAAAAGCCAATCCCGTGGTAATCATTGATGATGATCCTCTTAAAAAAGGCATGAAGCTGGACGGAGTACCAATTATCGGCGGACGCGATATGATCCCAGTAGCGGTAAGAAAATATCATGTGAAGCTTATTATCCTTTCTATGCCGTCTTGCTCAAACGCAGAACGGAAAAAGATTCTGGAAATATGCAACAAGACTAAATGCCGGCTATTGACAGTTCCAAGCCTCCGCGAAATCGTTGAAGAACAGATTACCATAAATCAAATTCGGGAAGTTAAAATTACCGATCTCCTGGGACGCGAGGAATCTTTGCTGAATCTTGACCAGGTGAAGAGTTTTCTTTCCGGCAAGGTCATTCTGGTCTCCGGAGGAGGCGGCTCAATCGGTTCTGAATTATGCCGCCAGATTGCCAATTTCGCCCCCAAGCTCCTGGTTGTTTTCGATATCTATGAAAACAACGCCTATGATTTACAGCAGGAATTGAAACTCTCCCACCCGGATCTGCCGATAAAAATTTTAATTGGTTCAGTAAGAGATCTGAACCGTATGGATGATGTGTTTGCAAAATTCCGCCCGGAAGTAGTATTCCATGCCGCAGCCCACAAGCACGTCCCATTAATGGAGGATTCTCCTAAAGAAGCTATCAAAAATAATGTTTTTGGTACCTATAATACCGCTATATCCGCAAAAAAATGGGGAGCGAAAAGATTTGTCCTTATTTCTACGGACAAAGCTGTCAACCCAACTAATGTAATGGGGGCCAGTAAAAGATTATGTGAAATGGTGATTCAATCGCTTAATGAACCGGGGAAAACGGAATTTGCCGCAGTACGTTTTGGCAATGTACTTGGCAGCAACGGCAGTGTCATCCCCCTATTCACACGATTGATAAAAGCCGGCAAGCCTTTACCTGTCACCCATCCTGATATTGTTCGTTATTTCATGACAATTCCAGAAGCAGCACGGTTGGTACTTCAAGCGGGTGCTATGGCAAAAGGCGGTGAAATATTTATTCTTGATATGGGTAAACCGGTTAAAATTGTCGAGCTGGCAGAAAACCTGATCCGACTTTCCGGATTGCGCCCATACGAAGATATTCCAATAGAATTCTGCGGATTACGTCCGGGAGAAAAGCTATATGAAGAACTGAATCTTGCCGAAGAAGGCCAGGACTCCACTACACATGAAAAGATCTTCATCAGCCATCAGTTACCGTTTGATTATAAAATCTTACTTGAAAAGAGTTTACCGGAACTTAACGAAATTATTATTATCAATAACGAAGAAAAACTGCGAGAATATCTCCAACGAATTGTAACAACATACCATCCTGCCAGTCTCCGATAATTTACACCTCGGTTACATCGTTAATTAGTATTCCTATAAAACTCTATATCGTCCATTTGACATCCTTCGGGAGACATGATAGACCAGTGTACACTAATTGTATCATCTGGCAAATAGTCATCTGCCTTAAGATAGAATTGGAATTGATGCTTTTGGTTAGTATTAATAGGGACCTGTACTAAATGGTCAACGCGTCTAAGCTTTCCATTGGCTCCAACAACATGAACTCTTACCCATAATGTAGCACCATCAGCATTAGCTATCCAGAAAGAGAAAATGCCATCGTCTGAAATTTTTACTCTGGTAAGAGGAAATAAGGTGAATTTAAGAAAGTATTGTAAATACAATGAACGTGTTCCGTTAATGACATTTTCTGTTGTTGTCTGACACTCCAACGGTACCCCCAGCCCATATGTTGTACCCCATAATTTGGGTTTACTTCCTCCTGGTATTTGTTGCGGCGCTAATTCTTCAAAATCTCCATTGCGAAATAATATTTCTCCACCATAAAGCGGTTCTGACATTTTTTCCACCGGAATTCGATAAATATAAATTTTATCTTTTTCTTTCCGATTACGAAATTGCTCAAATATTAATTCAGCATTAAATCGCTGCAGTTCCAGGGATTTATTTACATTTAAACGATCAGATGCATTAAATACCAAATAGACAACGTCATAAAGCCCACGCAACCCCTGCATTTCATGCTGCATATAATCTGCGGAAAAATCATCATATATAGCAGGCATACCTGTATAATATTTTAATCTAGACACACTGGAATCTCCTGCCTCTATAATAATTGGGTGTTTATAGTTCTTGGCATCTGCAATTATTGCCTCTGATGCGTTTAGCAGATACTTGCTATATGGATTTATATGTAGATTTTTTCCTATGGCAATACCTCCTATAATTATTATCAGCAGTAGCGAAATTTTCCAATTTCGAGCAATACTCCAACAGAAAATCCCACTATAAGTCAAAATAGGAAATATGATAACAGCCCAATGACGACTTGACTTTGTCCCCAATATAAATCGCCATGATAACATTAAGATTAGGATTATTAACAACAACCTATGCAACCGCAACTTCTCCCCCTTTTCATGGGTGATACAAATAAGAATTATGCCCACGAGCGATGAGATAAGAAAAGGTTCAAACGCTACATCTATAATATTCGATAACATATTGACAGCTATCCGCGTAATTTAAACATGAATATATTTCTCTATTTTTTTAAGATCGTCTCGAAGCCATGCCTTGGGTGCTTTTCCTGTTATTGCCAGAACGCCCCCGATACATAAACATGAAGCAACAATAAATATGATAACATGATTGAATATCTCTTTCAGTGTAACTTTTTTCCAGCAAAACATTGTGACAAAAACTATTACAGCAAAAAGAAATAATTCTATCCCCTCATAGCGGAAAAAGAATGCTATAACTGCAGATATTCCTGCACCGGCAGCAGCATACCAGTTGCTATAGCGAAATTCATATAAGATACAACAAAAAAAACATCCTACAAAAAACAGGTATCCCATTTCTCGCTGCAGCTCTATAGAATAATTTATCAATGTCGGATGAATTGCAGCGAAAAATGCACCTGTCAATCCAATCACCGGCGCTCGGGCAATCTGATACAATATTCCAAAAATCAATATCGGGAAGCAGCTCCCTAATATAATATTCATTGCAACACCAATGCCATGAGGCGAAATACCACCGACATTATAAGCCAAAATTGAAATAAATAAAGGTGATTGAGGATATTGCCCAAGAGTTCGTGAAAGCAGCTCAAAATCCCCGCCGTAGGACTGTAAATCTTCTGCCCATTGAATATACACAAGCCCATCGCGGGAAATAACCGGATCCTGCCACCAAGCAAGAAAACGGAAAATACCTCCCAACACCACACAAAATATTAATAAACCAATGCATATTTTTTTAGGCCAATACACATTGCTCCCTGCCGATATTGTATCGAAGTATTCCCGCAACAGAAATTTTTTCATAAGGCACAAGTACAGATCGTATCTTAGATTTTTTCTGAATCAATCCCCAAGTCTTCTCTGATAAAAGATAATTTCAACAGTAATTTTTTCATGGCCGCGACATCTAAACGAAGTGTATTGTGAGAGTGATAGTCCTGAATTTTTGCCACATCCTCAGAACCTTCGATAAAATATTTATCATAATTCAAATCACGCGAGTCACATGGAATGCGATAGTAGTTGCCCATATCAACCGCTTTTGCCATTTCCTCTCTGGTAACAAGCGTTTCATAAAGTTTTTCTCCATGACGTGTACCAATTATACGGATTTCCGTATTTGAATTATACAACTCTTTTAGCGCGGTAGCTAATGTGGTCAATGTGGCAGCAGGAGCCTTTTGTACAAACAAATCGCCATTTTCTCCATGTTGCCAAGCATAAATAACCAAATCAACTGCATCATCAAGGGTCATCATAAAACGCGTCATTGAAGGATCTGTAATTGTAATTGGTTTTCCTGCCTTGATTTGATCAACCCATAAAGGAATAACGGAGCCACGCGATGCCATAACATTGCCATAACGGGTACAACATACCGTAGTCTTGGCATTTTTACCTAACGCCCGCCCTTTAGCAGTGGCAACCTTTTCCATCATTGCTTTTGATATTCCCATTGCATTAATAGGATATGCCGCCTTATCTGTTGATAAAACAACTATATTCTTTATCCCGTGAACAACGGCCGACTCAAGAACATTATTGGTTCCCAAAACATTGGTCTGAACAGCCTGCAACGGGAAAAATTCGCAACTTGGAACTTGTTTAAGAGCTGCAGCATGAAAAACATAATCTACGCCATTCATAACGCCGTCTATGCTCTGCCGATCGCGAACATCGCCTATATAAAATTTAACTTTGGGATTCTGTAATTCATGGCGCATATCGTCCTGTTTCTTCTCATCGCGTGAAAATATGCGAATCTCACGAATATCAGAATTCAAAAAACGGCGTAAAACGGCATTCCCAAACGACCCGGTTCCTCCGGTAATAAGCAGAACTTTATCATTAAACATGGCAATTTCTCCTGTCTTTAATATTATATTTAAATATTAATAACCCAAAATATTCTTTCTTTAATCATAATATAAAACCGCGAAATATCTAATGTTATCAGTTATAATTAAACTTCTTATTATAAATTGTTTTGATGCGTAAAATCAGCTGTTTAGAAAGATTTCTTTCAACAGGATTCATACCCCGAAGCCAGAATCCGCCAAAAGACACTAGCAAATACACCACCCCACTAGCAATAAAAGAGCAATATATATTATGAATAGCCATTCCGACCGCATATCCAATAAGTGCGCCAATTATCTGATAACATAAAATTCCTTTGTTTGCGTGCCAATATAGATACAAAACCTTTATACCAATACCTTTTGAATAATACCAATTTGTTAACATAGTCATTAAAATGATAGAGCCGCCAGTGGCCCAAGCTACGCTAATGACGCCAAACCGTTTTATAATCATTAATATAACCACAATGTTTATTAAAGTACTTATTACCATAATCATAGAACATATATGTCGTTTGTTTTTAATATCTACAACATTAATTACCAACACTCCGGACATATTAATAAACATGGGGATCAACAATAATATAGCAATTATCCAAGCACCGATGTATTCTTCTCCGTACATTATGCTCATAAACTGACGGCCTGTCGCAACAAACCCAAAGACAACTGTCCCGGCGATAATGACAATCAGACGGGATGGTTGTATTAGACGCTTTGTTAAATCCAATCCCTCAATACCGGCACAGACATCTTTACCAATCTGTGGCATATACATGCTCAGAGGAATTGTCGCAATCGCTGAAGACATTTCAAATATATATAGTCCAAGCGAATACAATGTCACATTATCCGGAGATAGCATTACGCTTATAATAAACTTACCAACAGTACTATTGGACTGATTGACAATTACTTGCAAAAAAAGAGCAAAACAAAAAGGCAGCGTCATTTTTAAAATTTCTTTATCAAAATGAGAAAAATCTATATGAACTTTAAATTTTGCCTTGCAATAGAAAAAGGTATATAAAAACAATAATATTGATATGCAAGCATCAACAACAGCAATTACAATTGCTTTATTAATCCAAAAGATCATAGCAACAATAAAAATAGTTCGAGAAACGTTTCTGAATATAAATAATTTGGCTTTAAAAGAATAATCCTCAAATGCCAATGCCATTCCACTGAGAGTTTGCATCGCAAAGGACATCATCAGATATAAAACCATAAAAATAAATATATTTTTAGCTTCATCTATTTGTGGCGTCGTCATAGATTTTGCATATATGTAATCCATTGAACAATAAAAAAC
This sequence comes from uncultured Victivallaceae bacterium, assembly GCA_944392655.1. GTDB lineage: Bacteria > Verrucomicrobiota > Lentisphaeria > Victivallales > Victivallaceae > CALXXL01. The sequence continues at coordinate 37,142 of CALXXL010000001.1, read as the reverse complement.
CACAGAAACAATAAAAATAATTGCGTTTAAAAAACAGGATATTATCCAGATAGTTGAGATATTACGTCTTATTGCATCATCATCGCGTCCCCCGGCAAGACATGCTACAAGATTTCTAACCATGACGGTGCCAGTACCAAATTCCAATAGCACAAGGCAATGAACAAATGCCCCAACTGCCTGATAAACCCCGTAGTCAATCGCTCCTAATCTTCTTAACAGGAATACAGATAGAAACATCCCGGTGGCTATTCCTAAAAAGATATTGGTATATGATAAAATTATTCCGATATTTCTTTGTTTCATTTTCAATCTATGTCTAAAAGTACAATGCGCCTCTCGCCTAAATTAGGCAACTTTTTATTTAAATGATTGGTGAAAAAACATTTCCTTAATATACCCCAGTGGTCAATGATTGCAAATAGAAAAAATAGACTTCATCGGAGATTTGATACGGCAAAAAATAACCCCAACTGTATTTCCATAATGTTATATTCCAAGATGAAGCAACGACAATCTGGCACCAGCATCAACATTTAGATTCGTTGGTATATTTTATAATTAGTCCCAATACAGCACTATAAAAAGTTGCCCCTATAACCACAACGTGTCAGAAACTACTAAAACCTCATTTCAATAACAAATTCAATTGCAGATGCCCAAGATTCTTCTTCAAATCGTCGTAATTAACTACAACCACCACAACAACGGATGCAACATCAGTATATATGAATTGCATTCCTTTTATGTGTGATATTTCCTAATATAATCATATTGTGTTTGCAATTATCGATGATTAATCATCTTTACATTTCATAATAAATTCAATTTTCTTCAAGACTATTATACAGACAATATACTATTGCTACTCCAGCAATGTTACTCCTATTTGATATCGGGATTAATTTTTTCTCCAAACCATTTTATCAACAATACCAGTATAACTCTGAATGAGTTTTACAACCTTGGTGGAAACATTTTCTTCGATATAATCAGGAACAGGAATGCCATAATCGCCACTTTGATTCATGTTAACTGCTGTTGTTACTGCTTGTAAAAGAGATTTTTCGTCAATACCAGCAATGAAAAAGCAAGCCTTATCAAGAGCTTCGGGACGTTCAGTTGAGGTGCGAATGCACACCGCAGGGAAAGGATGCCCCACGCTTGTAAAGAAAGAACTTTCTTCGGGAAGTGTGCCGCTATCAGAAACAACAGCGAAAGCATTCATTTGCAAACAATTATAATCGTGAAATCCGAGAGGTTCGTGTTGGATTACTCTCTTATCGAGTTTAAATCCACTTGTTTTAAGTCTATTTCTGCTTCTGGGATGACATGAATACAAAATCGGCACATCATATTTTTCGGCGAGTGCATTAATGGCATTGAAAAGAGATAAAAAGTTCTTTTCTGTATCAATATTCTCCTCTCTGTGAGCAGAAAGCAAAATATATTTTCCTTTTTCAAGGCCAAGGCGGGCATGAATATCACTCGCTTCAATTTCTGCAAGATTTTGGTGCAAAACTTCTGCCATTGGAGACCCTGTTACATAAGTACGCTCTTTGGGTAATCCGCAATCTGCAAGATATCGCCTTGCATGTTCTGAATAGGCCAAATTCACATCAGAAATAATGTCGACAATTCTGCGATTGGTTTCTTCCGGCAAACACTCGTCCTTACAGCGATTACCCGCTTCCATATGAAAAATCGGAATATGCAGTCTCTTTGCTGAAATAGCGGAAAGACACGAATTGGTATCGCCCAAAATCAGCAGTGCATCTGGTCTTATTTTATCCATAAGTTTATAAGAGCAGTTAATGATATTCCCCATGGTTGCGCCCAAGTCATCTCCAACTGCTTCCATATATACATCAGGCGCCACAAGTTTTAAATCTTTGAAAAATATTCCATTTAAATTGTAGTCATAGTTTTGTCCTGTATGAGCTAAAAGACAATCAAAATACTTTCTGCATTTATTGATAACGGCAGCAAGACGAATAATTTCCGGGCGTGTACCAACGATAATCAATAGTTTCAATTTACCGTTTTCCTGCCATTTTACATTTGAATAATCAAGCTTGGTTTCCATATTTTTCCTATCTTTAGAATTTTATTCTAAATAGTGTTAAAATTTTCATTTATTCTCATATCACTTAAAAAGCAATGTTATCTTATTATAGCAATTTGCCTTGGATAAACTCATCTATTTTTAGCTTCCGCTTACAAGTTTCAGATCTGCTTTCTCTTGCATCTACGGTTATACAGAATGAATCTGTCATGACGTTAAAAATGCTAAATAAGAATTAGTAGCCAATTCAGCTGATGTTATAATCACTTATTCAAACAAACAGTTCCGGAACCGCCCGATACATAAAATGTATCGCCAACCACCATATCTCCTATTCCACTAACCAGTAGAACTGCCCAATTTGCTATCTCTGCCGGAGTACACATCCTGCCGGTAGGATTTCCAGGCCAACATATATTGTCTTCATTTCCACGCTGTAACATATCAGTTGCTACCGGTCCTGGAGCAATGCTATTTACCACAATACCGTATCCTGCTAATTTGTCAGCAAATCCAAGAGTCAGCGCTTTTACTCCCCATTTAGATATCTCGTATGGAGTCCAACCTGGCTTTGCACTGGATGCAGAGCTTATTGTTAAAATATGACCATTGATTTTGTTCTCAATCATATAGTTTGCGACATTTTGACAATAAAAATACATCCCCCTTAAGTTAATATCCAGCACATTGGCCCAGGTGCTCTCTGTTACATTGCCAAATTGATCTGAGCAGTGAATTCCTGCGCTGTAAACAAAAATATCTAACTTGCCAAAAAGATTTACTGCGGTGTCTAAAGTTTTTTTAATCTCTCCAATGTTTCTTACGTCTGCAATTACAAACTTTGCTTTATCTGTACCTAGTTTTTCGCAAATTGCAGTAAGTTTTTCTTTTTTAGTTCCAGAAATTACCACCTGTGCTCCACTTGCAACAAATGCTTTGGCGATTGCAACACCAATGCCTCCGCTACCGCCAATTATCAATGCCACTTTGTTGGCTAAAAGCGTATTGCTATAAACAGGAATATCTTTCGGTACAATTTTTTTTATTAATATATGTTCTCGTATAAAGTTCTTTAATTTATTTATCATAATGCCCTTATTATCCCCCGCACATCGCTATTTTCATTACTCTTAGTCTTATATATCCTATTAAGACCAGTTCATAATTATAAAAGTTATTTAATCATACTGCCAAATTTTTTAGTTATTATTTAACCATTTTATGCAATCAAAATATTTTTCAAACATTCTTTGCCCGTAAAAATTTACATATTGCAACGTGTCGCCGACAGACTCCTTGCCTTCAAATGCCGGTAAGTAACACATCCAGTCATATTTAGTATCCTTTCTAGAGGTAAAGCATACCTTGGGATACGGAAGCGTATCAAATATTTCATATTCGCATGGCTTTAATTCAAGATCTGTGGCCATAATAAAAATATTGTCAAAATTAACTCTTTCCCGTCGGCGCTCCCAAGCCTTTTTTAGCGAAGTAAAATCTGAATAATGCACCCCAACTATTTCAACGTCATCCAAAACGGCAAGCGGTATATTTCGCTTATTATAACCTGCGCTTTTCAACTCCAGAGACAAATAATATTTTATGTTTTTTGCAAATTTCCCAAAATTCTTAACCGTAAGATTAATTGTCGGAGAACGAAACTCTTCGTTGCAATCATGGCATAATACGCCCCCCAGACAGTTAGAGCTTATAATAGAAAAATTATGATTCTTAAGGCGTCCTTTCATTGTCATGCGGAAGGGATAACGCCAAATTTCCCGCACCATTTTCTTTAGATTCATAAAAAAGCCTATTTTTATATCTATTAACGCGATAACATCGCTAATAGTAAAATTCATACTATTCTTTTAGCATCTTTATTATTTTCTTTATTTTATCTATTTGTTTGCCATTCAACAGACTTCTAGCAATCGTTTTCGCAAGCGACTGCGGAATATTTTTAAAGTTTTCTTTGTAAAAATCTTTTGTTATTCGAGCATCTTCTTCCATATCTGTCAGAACTTCTAAAAACATTGGCCGATCTGATTTTTCTCCAAATTTTCCAATCACAGCATCCAGTTCCTCTGGAGTTGACGCAGAATAATAATCATACCCTAGAGACGTTATCCACCCCGCTGCAACATTAGCATGTTCTGCACAAACATAATCATTGATGCTTGGTATTTTTTCTTTTCCCATAAAAAAGTGGAACTCGGAGCCGCCTCCATTATTCAGTAAAATAATTCTAACATTGGCTCCAATGCTGCGTAAGCCAGCTGCATTCATATCATAGAAAAAACTCAAGTCGCCTATTATAAGAAAAGCCAATTCTGAAGTCGACGCAGCTTGACCGGCAAATGTTGACATACATCCGTCAATGCCAAGTGCACCAACATTGCTATACGTTTTTACTCCATCCGCTAATTTATAAAATTGCATTATTCGTGTACTATTCAGTATTGCCAAATGCAATACTGAATTCGCTGGAATTATTGGAGCAAGCTTCCCAGCCACATACATATTGGAAAAAGGAAGTGGATTAATTTTAATTTGAGCCACCTCTATATCCCAACGCCTTTTATAGTCTCCAGAATTTTGAGCCTCTTGTGGTAAAAATGCAACTATTTTTTGTAAAAACTCCTCAATTCCTACTTCAAAAACAGTACTTAAACACTTATACGCATCACGAATCTCTCCGCTGGCAGATATCAACCAGTTATCTGTTGTCTTATAATGCCGGCGCAGAAATGGCCGCAAATTATATGCCGAGAGATTGTTTCCCATCGAAATTACTAAATCCGGGACTAATGTTTCCAAGGTTGTTGCCCCATTGATCTCTGACACTGGATAAGTGTAAACACATCCGTCGCAATGCAAATTGGACAAATGTTCTACAGCAAATATACAATTACACTTTGCAAATATTATATTCAGCAGATTAATTGTATTTTTATTAAAATCAATATTTTGGCCAATTACAAACATAACTCGCTTTGTTGTAGCCAACTTTCGAGCATAGTTTTGCCATTCTTCTTCTGTAGAACTATTGTCTACCATCCGAATACGCCGCTCAGGAGCCAATACACGATTATCATAAAGATCTGTTCTGCCTACAATCGGAATATTTATATGAACAGGACCTGTACCATGATGATTAAGAGCAATAAGCGCCTCATTTACCAAGCGATTACAAAGCCATTCATCTTCAGAGGATTGAATTATAGGCAAATTAACACTCTTTTTTATAACGCCATTAAAAATATTTGTCTGTTCGATTTTTTGAATTTCCAACTGTCCTTGATAGTAAGGATTTTTATCCGCAGTAATAGCCAATACCGGCACGCTTTGATAGAATGCCTCAGTAATTCCAGCCAAATAGTTGCACACAGCCGTTCCAGAAGTACAAATACAAGCTGCGGGACGCCTCTTCTGCTGGGCAGCCCCCATTGCAAAATATGCGGCACTGCGTTCATCTACAACAGAATAACATTTGAAAAATTCATCCGTTTCTATGGAATGAATTAAAGGAATATCACTGCCACCTGGCGACAAAACAACATCTTTTATTCCATACTGCTTTAAAAGATCTATTAATATTTGTATGCTGCGAAAACTAGAATTCATATTTATCTCCAACCTATTTTAACAGTTATTTTTCTTAAAAACATCCGGCAACTTATCATAGTATTCTGCCTCAAAATACGCCGGAAGGCGGTGACTGAATTCTCTATTGTATATTTGACGGGCCAACGCTGCCGCCTCATCTAGTGATTCTGATACATATACATAATCATCATAGATTCCCTTGAACCATTCAGCACCTGTCGTTACTTTATGATCTGTCGTCTTTATAATAATTACCGGGGTTCCGGCAATCAATGAAAAAATCGTTCCATGATAGCGGTCTGTAATAATAACTTTGTAATGCGAGAATTGTTCTATCTCTGCCAATATATAATCCGACGCATTTTTTATAATATTTTTGCAATCAACATTTTTCGTTGTATCTGTTCTTTGAACCTGCGCATAAGCAGAACATTGTTCCATTAAATTATTTATTTCCGCATCACTGTAAAATTTTTCGCTGTCATCTCGGCAACAAAATAAAATCCCATCACGGTCGTTGGCATAAAATTTAGTGCCAATTAAAGTTGTAACAATATCAGGATAAAGCATGACTGTTAAATCAGGAAACATAGACAAGGCCATTTCATATGAAACCTTATCTCGTGCCAAAAACAACATATTGGGGTTACTGTTATATATTTGCGCAGTGCGTTTTCTGCGATTTTCTCTTTCAAAGAATATCGTCTGAGGCATCATCAATATTTTTGCATCAGGTAGAGCTTTTATGACTTGGCAATGCATTTCATCTGCAAACCCACCAAGGTCTGTAGTGGTGTAACCACTTTGAAATATTATAATATCCCCATCACTGTAAGTCGCTTTTAACATTTTTAGTAAACTGAAATGTGTGTTGACTAGCGCATTTGTTTCAATTTCTATCAGTTGCCGCTCTGGATAATGCCTTTTTATCCATCTTCTAATGCACACCCCTTGGGCTAAATCACCTAAATTTGCATGCGCCGGAATCCCAATATAAAATACTTTTTTCCTTTCGTCTAGATTTTCTAAACGTATTTTTGTTGTTTTATATAAGCGTATCTCGTGAGGAATTATGTATATTTTTTTTAACAACCGATATATGAAAACGACAGGAAAAGACAGTAATTTATTTTCCTTTATCTTAATTTTTAATTTTTTTAACATTGATCTTTCCTCTTTTGATTTACAATTTCCAACAAAAATTATACGGAATTAAAGTAGTAAATGTTGCCTTGTGTAAAGCCAATAGCACAAAAAACAAAATTACTATTACTGTTAATATTATTTTTATTTTTTCATCTTTTAAATAATCAAAACTGTTCGGTACTATTATCATTTCAGCAAAGGCAAAATAATAACTTACCCGCTCTGCAATCCCTGATATCATATTGCGCATTGCAAAAGTAACTGCTGCTAAACAAGTCATATAAAAAAAGAGGGCATAGGTTTTATTTTTTATTGGATCGTCCCGCATACCCATCTTATAGAACAAAAATCCTGCAACTATAATTAATGTATGTATAGATAAAGTTATTACCCCAGAACCATCATCAATACCTTCATTCAATTTATAATCATCATTTATCAAAAAATTAATTACGTCAAATATTATCGAAAGAGACAATATCCCCACAGTGCAACCGGCGATAAATAACAACACACTCTTAACTTTTAATTGCAATCTCGCCAGAAAATACATCGGAAAAAATACAACAGCACTGGCATGAAACAACATTGCCAGTCCAATCAATAATATAAATGACCAAAACTGTTGTTTTTTACATTTTTCTAATGCCCATAAACAAATACACATAGCCACGCCTTGACGCAAACCTTGAACCAAAAAATTAAACTCGCCAAAACAATTGAATATCAACAAGCCTAACACAACATTAGAACAGTTACGCGCAACAAATACACAAATTGTAACGGTGAAAAATATTCCGGTGAAAATAAAAACAAATTGTGGATCTTTAAAAATATGGGATAATCCCCATACGGTATAAAGATATCCGGGTTCAAGATCAATATTTTGAACCGTATTCCATATCATTGAAAGCGGAACCTGCGACATAAATAGCCAATTATCATAATAAACTCCAGAGTCTCCAGATCCATTGCTATAGTGCCGAGCCCCGATAATAAATGCCATTATTATACCGCAAATCCATAAATAGCACTTTTTATTCTGCTCACTACCATTTATTGTAGATCGTGTAAATAAGGCAACAAAACAAGCCACTATTAATGGAGAAAAAATATATAAAATATATGGAGCCATCGCGTCTATCTATTCCACTCTAAATCAAAATTTTTTCTATATAAATTCAAATACATCTCATATATTTTGGTTTGTTCAAACTCTTTTGCCCGCGTTAGACATGCATGTTGTGAATATATCATATTTGATAGCATTCTCTCTATTTCTTTTTTTAGTACAGCTGAATCTCCTGGAGCAATCACGCTCCCACAACTTTTATCTATAATCTCCGGGCTCCCACCTGTTTCAAAAGTTAATACGGGAGTTCCGCAGGCCAACGCCTCCATATTGACAGTGGGATAATTATCTTCTCTGGTCGGATTTACAAATAAATCCGCGGCGGTATATATCTCGGCCAGCTCTTTTTTGTTGCTAGTCCTGTGAATGGAAATGATATTGGAAGGCAATTGCCCATCTACTCGTTCGTCTGTACCGACTAAAACAATTTGATAACTTTTTTTATCTAAAGAATTAGCAAGTTCAATAAAGACATCTAATCCTTTTCGATATCCCCAAGGAGAAGCAACACCCAATATAATCTTTTTTGTTAAACAGTTATACCGTTTCTTAAAATCACTATATGTCGGTTTAAAAATGTTTAAATCAATCCCGTTTGGAATAACTTTAACTGGATAATTTTTTAAAAAAGATTGTCTTGCGAGATCAGATAACCAGTTGGAGGGCGAGACTAATATCAGGTTTTCTATATTGCTAAACCATTGTTTTTTAAGCTTATACATCTTTGGTGTCCGATCGACATAAGAGTTGGGATATAGACGATATCGCGGACATTGACAACAGCCTTCTCGCCACTTATAGCATCCCTCCATAACAAAATGAGAACACTGTGCCGTAAAACTCCAACAATCATGTAATGTCCACACCGTTTTTATTTTATTCTCACGAATAAATTCAAATAGCATAGGTATATTAATAAACCAGCCATGCAAGTTATGCAGATGAATTATATCTGGTTGGATTTGCTTTATTTTTCTCAATAAATTTCTCGTTCCACATACAGAGCCTTTCCCGCTTATCCCAGTACTCATTCCAATAATCCTATGCGCAAGATTTTCCCATGTATAGCCGAAAAATTCATGACCTATTGGTGCAATTGTTTTTCTGGATGCAGAAAAAGTATATGCTGTTTCTCCTTGGGCGCGCACAAAGCGAGCCAATTCCAACATAATATTTCCGGTACTCCCGTGTATTCCGTAATTTATTTCTACTATTTTCATGCTCTTGCAAGATTCCCACTTTATCATGTGTGCAGAAAATGCTTATTTCACATATATTTTCCTATAAACACGCCTTGCAAGATTTCTCATTTCCCCAAGCAATGCATGATATTGGGCGATAAAAGGATATTTTAAATAATATTTTATGCTGGCTGATTTGTTTTTTAAGTAATTTTCCTTCACATATTGAGCCGCATAACAACATCTTCTTCTGATTAAATAATAATACATTTTTTCATTATTAGAAATCGTATTGTATTCTGCGTTGCTATTCATCTGGTCGGCAATCCAAATAAATAAATCATTCATTTCTTGATTAAACAGCTGTACTTTATTTTTTCCAACCTGTTTACCATGTGAACGATTCTGCACTAAAATGTCATTTTTTAAACAATAAAATTCATAACCTGCAAATAACAAACGATACCAATATTCAACATCAGATACTGTACGAATGCTTTCATTGAATTTGCCGACATCAGACAAGCAGGACGTTGGTAATAAAAAAGAACAACCTGATAAGCGATAGTTTAAAATATTGTTTAAAATAGTATCTATTGTTTTTTCATGTTCTGGCACATCGCGATAAGACGGCGTCTTTATTACTTTGCCATGTTTATCTATAGACTCTGTTGCTGTCCTGACAGTAATTCTTCTTAAATTGATCTTTGGAGATTTTAATAACAAATCATTTATAAATTTTATTTGTTTTTCTATTTTTTCTGGATAATACAGATCATCATGAGAAAGCCATGAAAACCATTCTCCTGTCATTTTTCCAAATGCAAAATTAAGAGCAGACGATACACCACCATTTTTTTTGCAATAATATCTTATCCTGTCTCCATAAGATAACGCTATTTTTTCACTTGCACCATCATCTTTGGAACCATCGTTTATAACTAGAATCTCACAATTATCATATGTCTGCGCGATAGCAGCATCAATTGCTTCAGATAAAAAATTGCTGCCGTTATAAACTGGAATGATAATAGAAACCTTAGGATGATAATTCATTTTAATATTCTTTCAAAATTTTTGCTCTGAGTGCTGTAGAAGAAATTCCATCTGTATGTTTTAAGTAGACTATCTCAACGCCTAGAGGAGTAAATTGTCTTTCAAACTCTTTCCACTGCGGTGTTCCCTGCCAATCAGAGCCAACGAACATCTTTTTAAATTTATATTTTTCCCATGCCGCTAACTTGTTTTTATCAAGTTGCGGAACAACTTTATCAACATATCTTATTGCCTGAACAATTGCACATCTTTCTATAAAAGGAATTATCGGTGTTTTGTGCTTATCATGCTGCACCAGTTCATCTGTGCTAACACCAACAATTAAGTAATCACACTGTTCTTTTGCACGTTTTAATATATTGAGATGCCCTATGTGAAACATATCATACACACCAGTGGTATATCCTATTATCATATTATCACTTCCTTGTGTTTAAAAGTATTTTCCCTTGAGCCTCTTTTTCAAAAGAACTTGCACGCAAACAATATATAACACAAATTGCTAAAAATGACAAAACATAATAAAGGCTATAGCACATAAGCATAATGTCAAATGTTTTTGTAAACAATGCAATGAAAAGCCATGGCATGAATAAACCGGATACCCCAAAATTTTTATCAATTTGTTCTCTTATATATGCAAAACTTTTCTTGTCCTCTGTATCTTGCAGGGTTATATCATCAAGTTCACCTATTATTTTTTTTCCTGCAAAAAAACAATTAAGATATTTTTGATGAATCAATCTCATATAAATATTGGCAACAGCGCCTGCTCCTCCTATCAAAATAAGACAATATTTATATTCCGTTGGCACAATCAAAGATGTGTGATATGCAGCCATTCCCAAAGCAATTGTCGTAAACGAAAATGGCCCATACCCTGCTATAGCATCATAAAAATCACCCATAAAAGTCTTGATTTTTTTTACTCTTGCAATGTTGCCGTCTACACAATCCAACACCAACCAAAAGTTCGTTAAAATCACCCCACACAACATGCTACTGAAATTATTGATGCTAAGCAAAACCGCTGCTACAAAAATCAAAATCCAAGATAGAACTGAAACCATATTGGCACTCCAGCCAGCATTGATGAACAAATACGTTACCGGAAAAGATGCTTTGCGCACCCAGAGACGTACCCAAAATGAGCTTCTGCTATTTTTCTTCTTCGTCAATGATGCCGTGATTTCATGATATGTGTATCGTGCCATTATTTACAAAAACCCTTATACTAATATTTCTTGATATATATTCCACATTGCAGATAATGCATTGGTAATTTCAAATTGCTCAACAGCCTTTAAGCAGTTTTGACTCATTTTATTACGCAAAGATTCATCTTCAGCCAATTGTTCTATCGCACAAGCAAACCCAATCACATTATTTGGAGCAACAGCATAACCCGTCTCTCCATCTATCACATAATCCAATATACCATGAACATTAGAAGACACCAAAGGAACTCCTGCCGCCATTGCCTCTATTCCTGCTAATCCAAGTCCCTCTATTTTTGAAGGAAACGCACTTATGTCAGCCGCATGATAAAGCTCAAATATATCTGTTCTAAACCCCAAAAAAAGCACGCGGTCTATAACACCAAGTTTAGAAGCTAAATCGCTCAAATATTCTCGCAAAGGCCCTTTTCCTGCGATGGCATAATATATCTCCTGATTTTTAATTTTAGCCAATGCCCGAATGATCACTTCATGATTTTTTCGGGGAATTAACTCCCCGACAGAAAGTATCATGAGTTTGTCCGGCGGGATTCCAATAGAAGATTTTTTGGTTGCTTTATCTACTGCTAGTTGCTGGATTCGTCTGATATCCACACCAACCCCAGGAATATAACGCACATTTCTACAATGAAAAGTCTTGGCGCGACAAAAATCTTCTTTATTGATGGTTAATATATAATCGCAATATCTTGACAAAAAATATTCAACGGGATAATATATCAACCAATTTTTAATAGCTGAGGCTCTATGAAAATGAAATCCATGACAAGTGTACATCACTACGCTTCCACTACGGCGAGCAGTCCGGGCTGCAATCCGCGTCAACATGGCCACCGCAGGCGTATGGCAATGTATCAGATCAAATGATTCTGCGTTAATTATTTTTCTTAATTCTTTATATGCTTTAATATTTGCTCTGCTCAAAGGGTTACGGGCAAAAGCAATATTGTGTAACACAACTCCTTGTGCCCTAATCTTTTCAATATATTCTTTTGTGCGCAATTCATCCGTGTCTGCAACATAATCAAAATTACAGGCAATATGAACTTCACAGGATAATTTTTCCTGTAAAAAATCAATATTTTCTTTGTTAAACCATTCTATGAACGATATCACACTGGCAACGACAAGAACCTTTTTCAATGCGTCCCCTCCACGACATTCAAAATATCCCTAGCCTCCAGCAATTTTGCTCTATATTCTTCTTCTGAAATCTGCTCGCATTGCAGCAGCCAATCCCCCAAATCCATATCTGAGGCAGTGCCCTCACGAACAATATCACGACGAGCCAACACCTTTCCAATTGTTCTAAAAATAATTTTTATATCATAAAATAAAGTTACTTTTTGAATATATTCTAAATCAAACTCAAATTTCTGTTCCCATGTAATATTATTTCTGCCACACACTTGAGCTAAACCGGTTAATCCAGGAAGAACCCTATGGCGCTGTCGCTGCTGCTGATTCATAAAAACCATATCGCGTATTAGTTGAGGCCGCGGCCCAACAATAGACATTTTCCCGATAAGAATGTTAAATAACTCCGGGAGCTCATCCAAGCTGGTAGAGCGTAAAAATATACCGTATTTTGTTAAACGTTTTTCATCTGGCAACAACGTTCCTTGCGAATCTGTTTCATTTGTCATAGTTCGAAACTTGATAAGTCTAAAAACTTTTTCATTCTTGCCTGGACGAAGCTGCGTAAAAAACGGATTCCCTTTCATCTTAATTGCCCCCAACAGAGAAAGCACCAAAAATACAGGCGACAAACCAATAATCGCAAATAATGCACAAAAAAAATCAAAGAAACGCTTGAAAAAACCAAGATACAACATTTTTTATTCAAAACAGGCTTTAATTATTTCAATTATTCTATCCTGTTCTTCCTTTGTAATCTTATTATCGCTTGGAAGACACAAACCTCTTTCAAAAATATCCCATCCAATATCTTCAATTTGCCCGGCAATATATGCATTTGTTGATGCCCGCCCGCTCCCATTTCTGGTAATAAAATCGTTCATTCGAAAAATAGGCTGCATGTGCATTGGCTTCCAAATTGGGCGTCCTTCCGCATTATGCTTTGCGAGAACATCCAAAATTTCCATCGGACATGATTTGCCGTTTTCCGGAATATACAGCGCGTTACGTTCTCCATAAACCTGACGACACATGGCTTGAGGATCTATAATCATACATGAAAGCCAATAATTAGGCACACTCCTTTCTGCATCAAAAGGATTCATTTTTACTGGAAGCGCTTTAAAGCCTTCTTTGTATCGTTCATATATTGCTTTCTTCTGGGCGATATGTTCTTCCAGGTGGAGCAATTGCCCTCGAACAACCCCGGCAATTACATTACTCATCCGGTAATTGTATCCGATTTCCTCATGTTGATACCATGGCGCATTTTCACGACTTTGTGTAGACCATTTCCGAACCTTATCTGCCTGGTTCAGAAGATTCGTCAACAACATTCCGCCAGATGACCCGGTAATAATTTTATTCCCATTAAAACTTATTACAGCAACATCGCCAAATGTTCCAGTCTGTCTGCCACAATAAGTTGCACCTAATGACTCTGCCGCATCTTCTATCAAAATTGCATTATGAGCATCTGCCACGGCACGCAATTCAGCCATTTTCCCCGGCACTCCATATAGATTGGCAACAACTATAACTTTAACATCCGGATAGATTTCAAAAGCTTTTTCTAACGCTTTTGGATCCATATTCCAGGTGTCTTGTTCTGTATCAATAAAAACAGGAACCCCACCTTCATAAACTACTGGATTTACTGTTGCACTAAATGTTATATCGCTACAAAAAACCTTGTCGCCGCGTTTAACGCCTGCAAGTTTTATTGCACAATGCAATGCTGCAGTCCCAGAAGCTAAGGCAACCGCATGTCCACAATCCAATTTTTCTGCCACAATGCGTTCTATCTCGTTTATATTTGCGCCTACCGTTGACATCCAATTAGTTCGATAAGCATCAGATACATATTGTAATTCTTCGCCATGCATCGTCGGAGAGGACAAATATATTTTCTTCTCAAATGGCTTTATTTTTTCTGATAAACGAAACGCCATTTCCCTTTTCTCCAATTCTTTAATTTAACTGATAATCTACTTACTTTTTTAGAAACATTAATTTGCTTTATAACTTTTTACGAGTCAACTGCAATATTATAAACGATTTTTTGATTGATTTTTCAAGAGAGCTGTCCGTTTGTCTATTCCTTAATTAATATAGATGCAAATCCATTTTTTTCAAATATGAACATTTTTTTATAATCTATTTTGCTTGAACACATTTAACAATATGGTTTGCCATGAAATGTTATTTTTATTCTGGTTTTACATACGAGGCAGATTTTTGTGTTTATTCTTTATTTTTATTGGTTTTTTCTTTAACTTTTCTATTGCCTCTTAGAGAAAAAAACATACAGTATATTATTGGGGTAAAATTAATAGGTCTTTCGATATGCAAAATAAAATAACAAAAATACTCTTAAAAACTCTTTCGGATTGTATTTTTGACAAACATCCAGAAACAGGGTGGCAGATATTATCTCATAAGCAACAGATTGAGCTTATTGCCGAAGCAGATAACTTTAATCTTAGACGACTTTTATATTATTATTTGAAAGAACTTTTTCCTAAAGAAATTATTCGCCCAAGCAAAATCGATTTTGTCACATTTGCAGCAAAATCAATGCAAAGAGAAAAAGCGATTGCTGATCTGCAACATATTTTTAATGATAATAAAATTGACTTCAGGCTTGTAAAGGGGGCTTTTCTGGCCTCCGGCATCTATCCGCATCCGGCTCTGCGATATAGTTGCGACATTGATCTACTGATAAGAAATTCTGACTCGAGGCGTGCTTTTGATATAACGACCGCACATGGGTGGCTTTCTACACGGGATTTTCATGATCAGACAGAACATCACCTGCCGCAACAGACTAAAAAACAGGTAGCGCTGGAAATTCACACCTCTTTATTGGGCACCATAAAACATGAAAATGATTTTCTATGGAAGGAATTTGATCGCAAAGATGTCAACTTAGAATTGATTTTACTTCATGTCTTAAATCATGCGACCCGGCATCATGATTTTTTAAATATTGAAACTGCGATTATTGATGTTGGTTTTATTTTAAAACAGAAAAACATTGATTGGGATTATTTTAAATATTTAGAAAAATCTTTTAAATGCAGAGGTTTGTTGAAGTTATTTTTAAATTCATACCCTGAATTTTTTGCTCCGTGTGGTTTAATTTATGAACCAGACACCCCACAGGAAATAAAGGATGCGTTTAAAAGAATATCTTTTAGTAAAATACGCTCGATTAACAATCCATTTTATGTTTCAGTTTTCTTTAGGCGCAATTGGAAATATTTTATAAAGACAACTTGTGATATTTTAAAACCATTTACTCCTTTTCGCCTATCTCTTAGATTTAAAATATCTAAACGAAAGACAATTTGCTTTTATCCCTATTTCTTTATAAAAACATTTTTTATCAGAGTCAAGAAGTTTTTTAAGATAAGAAGTTATCTAAAAAAAGAACTGCCTCAGGAAAACACTCAAGGCAGTAAAACTGTGGTAAAGATACAGGATTATATAGATCGGCAGAATTAGTCTGTTAATCTATATTTTATCTGGCTTTATATTCCATTATAGTACGGCGAATACCCTCTTCAAGCGTGATCTGTGGCTGCCAACCAAGTTCATGCGCCCGGCTTGAATCCATAAGTTTACGGTACATCCCATCCGGACGGGAAGCATCCCACAAAATTTTTCCCTTATATCCGGCGGCAGATGCGATCATTTCGGCCAATTCTTTTATCGTTATATCTGAACCGTAGCCAATATTAACCACTTCCGGATCATTATGGTTCTGCATAAAAAAGTAAACCGCGTTGGCAACATCATCTACATGCAGAAACTCCCGTAACGGCGCCCCGGTTCCCCAAAGTGTAATTTCCGGAGTATTATTGGCCGCCGCTTCGACAAATCGACGGATAAACGCCGGAAAAACATGGCTGTTCTCCGGATCATAATTATCGTTGGTTCCGTAAAGGTTGCACGGCATCAAACTTACTGCATTAAAACCGTATTGCTTGGCCAGATAATAACAAAGTTTATAGCCGGCGATCTTTGCCAGAGCGTATCCTTCATTAGTCGGTTCCAACGGGCCCGTAAGCAGATAATCCTCTTTTATCGGCTGCTGCGCTTTGCATGGATATATACAACTAGACCCAAGAAAGCAGAATTTTTTTACTTTATTGAGGAAACTCTGGTTTATGACGTTATTCTGTATTTCCAGGTTCTCCAGCAAGAACTCTGCCGGATGAGTCTTGTTTGCCATAATGCCGCCAACTTTTGCGCCGGCCAAAATAACATATTCCGGCTTTTCGCATTCAAAGAACTCTTTAACCGCAGCCTGATTGCGCAAATCAAGCTCCGCATGAGTCCGGGTAACGATATTGGTATAGCCTTCTTTCTGAAACTTGCGCAAACATGCGCTGCCGACCATACCGCGGTGTCCGCAGATAAAGATTTTTGCATTTTTATCCATCATCGCTTAAAATCCTTTTTTATAACCGGGATTATCAAGCAAGATCAGATCTGCTTCTGTCATAATCTTTACCAGCTCTTCAAATTTCACTTGCGGCTCCCAACCCAATTGGCGCTTGGCCTTACTCGGGTCTCCAAGCAATTGTTCCACTTCGGTGGGACGGAAATAACGCTTGTCTATACGCATTACCACCTTGCCGGTGGTTGAATCTATGCCGACCTCATCCACGCCCTTCCCCTGCCACTCGATTTTGCGCCCAACGCACTCAAAAGATTTCTCGATAAATTCACGCACGGTATGCATTTCACCAGTAGCCACAACGTAATCGTCCGGTTTGTCCTGCTGAAGCATCATCCACATCATCCGCACATAATCTGGAGCATATCCCCAGTCGCGCCGGGCGTCAATATTGCCCATATAGAAGCAATCCTGCAACCCGCGATGAATCCTCGCCACTGCCATGGTGATTTTCCGGGTCACAAACGTTTCGCCGCGGCGGGGGGACTCGTGATTGAACAGAATGCCGTTAGAGGCGTGGATATTATAGGCTTCGCGGTAGTTTTTGGTAATCCAATATCCATAGAGCTTCGCAACAGCGTAGGGGCTGCGGGGATAAAATGGCGTTGTCTCTTTCTGCGGAACCTCTACTACCTGACCGAACAATTCCGAGGTCGAAGCCTGATAAAATCTCGCGGGAACACCGGTATCTTTAATTGCATCCAGTAAACGCAAAACCGCCAGCGCATCGGTCTCGGCGGTATACTCTGGCACTTCAAATGAGACCTGTACATGGGACTGCGCGCCAAGATTATAAATCTCATCCGGGACAATTTTTTCTATCAAGCGATTCAAATTGCTAGAGTCGGTCAAATCTCCGTAATGAAGAAAACACCGCACATCTTTATTGTGCGGATCCTGGTAAATATGGTCTATTCTTTTGGTGTTGAAAGAACTGGCACGGCGGATAATCCCGTGAACTTCATACCCTTTGTCCAACAGGAGTTCAGCCAAATAGGAACCATCCTGTCCGGTAATGCCGGTAATCAATGCTTTTTTGGTCATCTTATGTACCTCTGTTTATATATATTCATTGTCATTTCTATTTTTCAACTCCGCCACCAGATCGCGCACTTTCTGTTCTTCAGCCAGCGGACAAATCAGCAAACCGTTTCCGGATTTTACCACCGCGATTTCGCTCATACCGACTACACCGATCATCAAATCCGGATCGTCATTAATGATAACACTGTTATTTACATCCAGGAGAACGCTTTTGCCCTGAACGGTATTTTGTTTTTCATCTTCTGGAATCAATCCGCGTAATGAACTCCAACTTCCGATATCATTCCAGTAAAATTCCGCTTCACAAACAAATATATTCTCGGCTTTTTCCAGAATTGCATAATCGATTGAAATATTCGGGCATTCCGGAAAATGCGTTTCCACAAATGTCTCCGGATTGTCAGAGACCACATATTGCTGTATAAAATCGTATAACTGAGGAGAATATTTCCGGAATTCGTGTTCAATGCTCTCTACGGTCCAGACAAACATTCCGCTGTTCCATTTATAATTACCGGCGGCAATAAACTTTTCCGCAGTTTTGTGATCCGGCTTTTCCTTAAAAGAATCTACTTTATAAACACCGTTACCATAAAGTTTCCCACATTGAATATAACCATATCCGGTAGCCGGATAGGTAGGATTTATACCGATAGTAAGCAGAGATTCCGGTTCTTTTTCCGCCACATCTTTTGCTGTGTTTAATACATTTTGCAGCTCTTTGGCCGGAGTTATAATATGATCAGCCGGCAAAAGCACCATTGTACCAGAGGTTCCGCCGAGTTTTCTTTTTATAAATGCGGCGGCCAGCGCCACACATGGTGCGGTGTTGCGTCCGACCGGTTCTGCCAACACATTTTCTGCCGGAATTGGCAGAAGCTGTTGTATCTGACCTTGAAACTCTTTATTTGTAACTATAATAATATTTTCCAATGTAATGAGCGGCTGCAACCGGAAAACAGTTGCTTCCAGCATCGTTGCTTCTCCGAAAAGCGTCAAGAGCTGTTTCGGTTTGGCATTTCTGCCTTTGGGCCAAAAGCGCAATCCGCGCCCCCCGGCCATTATTACTGCAAAAAGAGAATTTTTTTCCATTGGCCAAATACCTTCTTGTGAAGATCACCGTTTTATTGTTTTATCGCATCAATTATTCTGCGGCAGGCCTGCCCGTCGCCATAAGGATTTTGAGCCAGACTCATTTTTTTATACGCCTCTGGCGAAGTAATAAGATTAGAAACCTCTGACACGATTTTATCATAATCTGTTCCAACCAGCTTCACTGTCCCGGCGGCCAGCGCCTCAGGCCGTTCCGTTGTGTCGCGCATCACCAGAACTGGCTTGCCTAATCCCGGCGCTTCCTCCTGAACTCCGCCGGAATCAGTAAGAACAAGATAAGATTTTTCCATCAGAAAAACAAACGGAAGATAATCCAATGGCTCTATAAAAAACATATTACTGTTTTTTTCATCACCGAAAACTGTTTTTATTGCACTGCGAACATTGGGATTCAAATGCATGGGATAGACAAAATCCACTTCCGGAAATGTTTTCCCCAAATATTTTATTGCCCGGCATATTGATAAAAACCCTTCGCCGAAGTTTTCCCTGCGGTGACCGGTTATCAGCACCAGTTTTTTCCCTTCACTCAAACGGCCTGTATCATATCCATTGATTTTCAAGAACTCAATCTGTTCCTGCCGCAACTCTTCGGAAGACTGCAATCGCTCCACTACCCAGTGCAGCGCATCTATAACCGTGTTGCCTGTTACAAAAATACTCTCTTCCGGCACATGTTCCAACAACAGGTTTTCCCGGCTTTTAGGCGTGGGAGCAAAGTTATATCTGGCAATTCTGCCGGTAATCTGGCGATTCAACTCCTCCGGCCAGGGACTTTCTAAGTTCCAGGTACGCAGTCCCGCCTCCACATGAGCCACCGGAATATGTTGATAAAATGCCGCCAGTGCCGCCGCCATGCTGGTAGTGGTATCGCCATGAACCATCAGCAAATCTGGACGAACCTCCGCAAAAACATCTCTCATTCCCAAGAGAACACGACTGCTTATATCGTATAAATCCTGCCCGGATTTCATAATGTTAAGGTCGAAATCCGGGGTGATCTCAAACAGCTTCAACACCTGGTCCAACATTTGCCGATGCTGGCCGGTCACACAGACGATGGTCTCAAATTCACTTGTTTCCCGCTGCAAAGCCTTAACCAGAGGCGCCATTTTTATTGCTTCGGGACGTGTCCCGAAAACCATCATTATCTTTTTCAATTTCTGCTGCTCAACTCTATTCTTTATTATAATGGTTTAATATACCATCTTTAAATTATTTAGCAAACCTCAACTATTGGACTCGCTCTTAAAACTCTTCCGACATAAATTCTCTTAACGCCTCATGCCAATCGGGCATAGCGGGAAGACCGTAAAACTTCAGCATCCGCTTTTCCAGCCTTGAATTAGCGGGGCGGGGAGCAGGACGGGGAAATTCACTGGTTTTACATGGAATTACTTTCTGGCTCTTCCCTGCCAGACGGAAAATTTCCTGCGCAAAATCAAACCACGTTGCTTCGCCTTCACACGTTAAATGAACAGTTCCTACTACTTCCGGAGCAAGCAAGATAGATCTAAGCCCTTCTGCGACGGCTAAAGTGGATGTCGGATTGCCAATCTGATCATTCACAACCTTCAATTCCGGCCTGGAACCATCTGCCAGAGCCATCATCGCATGAACAAAACTCGGGCCTCCAGCTCCATATAACCATGAAATACGGGCGATAACGTGGTTTGGCATATAGCGCCGGATCAGCTCTTCTCCGGCAAATTTAGTTTGCCCGTAAACGGTATTGCCGCCATTCGCATTATCAAATTCGTGATATGGACGATTCAGCGAACCGTCAAAAACATAGTCGGTTGAAATAGCAATAAGCCTGACATTGTGACGATAACAAGCTGCCGCCACGTTGCCGGAACCAAATGCGTTAAGCCGGTATGCCGTTTCCTGTTCGCTTTCACATTTATCCACGGCAGTCATTGCCGCACAATGAACAACAGCATCCGGTTTTATTCCGCTGATGATTTTATCTATTCCGGCAGCATTGGTAATATCTGCGTCCGGCAAGTCGGTTGAAACCACATCAAAATCCTGCCACTGATGGCGTAAAGTACGCCCCAGCATACCATTTCCTCCGGTCAGCAATATCTTCATAACAAATACTCCGGATTATTATAATCAAAAAGTTCCGCGTCCGCGAGTTTGGGATTTACTGTATCTTTTGGCGATAAAATATACTCTTTCAAGTTTACTTTCCAATCTATTCCCAGGGCCGGATCGTCAAACGCAATCCCTCTCTCGTGGCTCGGCATATATTTGTTATCACACTTGTAAGCGAAAATCACCTCTTCAGACAAAACGACAAAACCGTGAGCAAATCCGCGTGGTACAAATAACTGCCGCTTATTTTCTCCGGAGAGTTCCACTGCAACATATTTGCCAAATGTCGGAGATCCCTTGCGGATATCCACCGCAACATCGAACACCGCGCCGGAAATAACCCGTACCAGCTTGGCCTGTGTATATGGAGCAGCCTGATAATGCAATCCGCGCAAAACCCCAAATCTTGATTTTGACTCATTATCCTGTATAAAATCAGCTTTTATACCCAACTCTTCATATTTTGCCTGATTCCACGATTCAAAGAAATAACCTCTTGCATCGCCAAATATCTTAGGTTCTATAATCACTACTTCCGGAATTGCTGTTTTAACTACATTCATTTTTCTTCCCGTTCAATCATGCGCAGAATATATTGTCCGTACTCGGTTTTCCGCATATCTTTTACCGCGTCAAAAATCTCTTCCCTGCTCATCCAGCCATTCTGATAAGCTATTTCCGGCAAACAGGCAACCTGCAATCCCTGACGCGCCTGAATTGTCTGTATAAAGTTTGCCGCCTCAAGCATACTTTGATGGGTTCCGGTATCCAGCCAGGCATAGCCGCGACCGAGTTTTTCAACATGCAACCTGCCCTGTTCAAGATAGATATTGTTCACCGCGGTAATTTCAAGTTCACCACGGGCAGACGGTCTTATTGTTTTGGCAATATCAACAACTTGATTATCATAAAAATATAATCCGGTAACAGCATAGTGAGATTTGGGTATTTCCGGTTTTTCTTCTATGGAAACCGCTTTGCCGTTATGGTCAAACTCCACTACGCCAAATCTCTCCGGATCGCGTACATAATATCCGAAAATCGTTGCCATATCCTCTCTTGCTGCCGCCTTTTTCAATAATTGCGAAAGATTGGCGCCGTAGAAAATATTATCCCCCAACACCATGGCCACTCTGTCGCCGCCAATAAAATCAGCGCCGATAATAAATGCTTCGGCCAAACCATTGGGTTTTGGTTGAACCGCATAAGAAAGTTTTACGCCAAACCCCTCGCCATTTCCTAAAAGCCGTTTAAATCCCGCCTGGTCTTCCGGCGTTGTAATAATTAAGATGTCTCTTATTCCCGCCAGCATTAAAACGGAAAGCGGATAATAGATCATTGGCTTGTCATAAACGCCTAAAAGCTGCTTTGAAACACCAAGTGTGATTGGATGAAGCCGCGATCCAGCACCGCCGGCAAGGACTATTCCTTTTACCATTTTTATCTGCCCTTTCCCAAACGGTCTCCGGAATATTTATTTTCCCGGATCGGACGCCACCACCATTCATTATTCAAATACCACTCCACCGTTTTACGGATTCCTGTGTCAAAATCTTCCTGCGGCTTCCAACCTAACTCTCGGCACAGCTTAGATGAATCAATGGCATACCTGCGGTCGTGACCCGGGCGATCTGTAACAAAAGTAATCTGCTCGGAATAAGAACCGTTTGCCTTGGGTTTCTCTTCGTCCAAAATACGGCAAATAGTCTGAACTACTTCCAAATTTGTGCGTTCGTTATGTCCTCCGACATTATAAGTCTCTCCGGGAACGCCTTTCTGGTTAATCAACCATAAAGCTCTGGCATGGTCGTCAACATACAGCCAGTCGCGAATGTTGTCCCCTTTTCCATATATTGGAAGAGGTTTTCCATCCAGTGCATTAAGTATAATGAGAGGAATGAGTTTTTCCGGAAAATGATACGGCCCGTAATTATTGGAACAGTTGCTTATTAAAGTCGGCAATCCGAAAGTGTGAAACCATGCTCTAACCATATGATCACTGGATGCTTTGCTGGCGGAATAAGGCGACCGCGGATCATATGGCGTTGTTTCTGAAAAAAATCCATCTTTGCCAAGCGAACCGAAAACTTCATCGGTTGAGATGTGCTGAAAACGGAAATCTTTTTGACTTTTCCTCCAGTATTCTGTAGCTATATTCAATAAATTTGCCGTACCAAGCACATTGGTTTTCACAAATGCCAAAGGTTCATCGATAGAACGATCCACATGAGATTCCGCGGCAAGATGCATTATGGAATCCGGTTGAAATTGTTCAAAAACGTCCGCAACATCCGGAGAGCAGATATCCATCTGCACAAAATGATAACGACTGGAATCTTCGATTTCGCGCAGACTTTCCAGATTTCCGGCGTAGGTTAGTTTATCCAGATTCAATACTTCGCAATCAGTCTCACGAATAAGAAATCTGATTAATGCCGAGCCGATGAACCCGGCTCCTCCGGTAACAATAATTCTTCTCACTGTACAATCTCCTTTTTCTGCCCCAGCCAGAACGGAATTGTTTTTCTGATACCGGTTTCTACATCAATTTCCGGAGAATACCCCAACATATTCTCTGCTTTTTCTATGCTTGCTGAACTGTGCGGAATATCGCCCGTCCTGATATTCCCAAACAATGGCTCTATTTTTATAATTTCAGAATCATATTTGGTCAGTTCATCTCTCAGTATTTTAAATAATTCCAATATCGTAGTTCGTTTACCGGCGGCGATATTATATACCTGATTTACCGCCTGCGGATCTTTAACTGTCATAGCAAGAATATTGGCTTTTACAACATTATCAATATAAGTAAAATCTCTGGAATATGAACCGTCTCCGTTTATTCTGGGAGAATTATGATTAATTAACGCATCAGCAAATTTTGGTATTACTGCCGCGTAAGCGCCATTAGAATCCTGGTTGGGGCCAAAAACATTAAAATAACGCAACCCTATGGTTTCTATCCCATATAAAGAGTAAAAATTTTCCGCAAAAAGCTCATTGGTATATTTGGTTATAGCATATGGATTTAAAGGTTTTCCGATCAGATGTTCCTGTTTGGGAAGAGTTTTATTATCCCCGTATACCGATGAACTTGAAGCATAAATAAATCTTTTCACGCCTGCATCTTTTGCAGCATGAAGCATGTTGACAAAACCGCAAATATTGATTTGTGTCGTTGTTGCCGGGTCTTTTATAGAGCGTGGTATCGCACCAAGTGCGGCCTGATGCAATACATAATCTATACCGTCAACCGCTTTACGGCATAAATCCGCATCACGTATATCACCTTCTATAAAATAAAAGTTTTTACAATTACTAAACGCGGAAATATTCTCTCTTTTTCCAGTAATAAAATTATCCAGAGCTACAACCTCATTGCCGCTCTCCAGCAGTGTTTTTACCAGATTTGATCCTATAAATCCGGCACCGCCGGTAACCAGAATCCGGGAGTTTTTCATTTTATTAACCATTTTATATTCAAAGTCTCCCGTCACTTTTGTTTTTAGGCAGAACAGCCTTGATATCAAATACTATTCCATTGGATTTCTTATATTTTCCGATATCGAAATTCATCAATTCCCGGTGCGGAACAGCCAGAACAATAGCATCATAACTTTTTTCCTGTAATTCTGTTAAGTTATTTTTTGATACAATACCGTATTCTTTCTTAACCTCTTCCGGATCTGCTATCGGGTCAAATACATCTACATGACAGCCGAATTCCTGTAAACCGTATACCACATCAACCGCATGGGAATTACGGATGTCTGAACAGTTTTCTTTAAAAGTTATTCCAAGTTGCAAAACATTGGCCTTTGCCTCTTTGATGCCGTTTTTTATCATCAGTTTCACTACTTCTGTCGCAACATATTTGCCCATGCTGTCATTAATTCTCCGTCCGGCAAGGATAACTTCAGGCAAATATCCTAATGATTGTGCTTTGTGTGTCAGATAATAAGGATCGACACCAATGCAGTGACCTCCCACCAATCCGGGCTTAAAGTTAAGAAAATTCCATTTTGTTGCCGCTGCGGCCAAAACTTCGCTGGTATCTATACCTATTAATTTGAATATCTTTGCCAATTCATTAACAAACGCAATATTTAAATCGCGTTGAGAATTTTCAATTACTTTTGCTGCTTCAGCAACTTTTATACTGCTGGCACGATGGGTGCCGTTTTCGAGAATAGAATTATACAATTTATCAACGATATCTGCAACTTCCGGGGTTGAACCGGAAGTAATCTTCAGTATTTTTGTCAGAGTGTGCTCTTTATCTCCAGGATTTATGCGCTCCGGACTGTATCCGCAGAAGAAATCTCTGTTATATTTCATTCCGCTGAATTTTTCCAATACTGGAACGCACTCTTCCTCTGTACATCCAGGATAAACAGTACTTTCATATACCACGATTGCTCCATTTTTCATTGCCCGCCCGACAGTTTCACTGGCATTATAAAGCGGAGTCAAATCAGGCCGATTGAATTTATCAACCGGTGTTGGAACTGTAACTATAAATATATCGCGGTCCTTCAGATCAGCAATGTCATCTGAATATCTTAATTTTTTTGCTGATTGTAAATCTTCCGTAGTTGTCTCATTTGTGACATCATTGAATTTTTTCAAAGCGTCAAGCCTGGATTTCTTTATGTCAAACCCAACAGTATCATATTTTTTCCCGAATTCAACCGCCAGAGGCAATCCGACATATCCCAATCCAATAACCGCGATTTTAAAGTTTTTCAATTCTGTAATCTGCAACATATTGAAAGCCTATTTTATAAAAAGCACAATCTCTTTGATTTTCAAGAAGTATTGACTTTTATTCCTGTCATAAAAAATTGAACTAATATAACCTTGTTATCTTAAATAGTCAAGCCTGTTCACTTTTACATTCTGAGGTTGTTTCATAAAAAATGTAAATCCTCGTTCTATATAGATATAATTAAAGCATTTATTTTTACTGAAAAAACTGTTTTTTTATTGCTTTTACAAAAAAATCGGTTATAGTAACGTTTTCTCTATCAGTATATTTAAGGAGCTTTCATTATGGATAAAATCAGTTCTGAAACAACTAAAAATCTGTTTGCTGAATATGTTATGCCCACCTACGCACCGCAGTTGGTATTCGCACGTGGAGAAGGAGCTTATCTGTTTGATCCGGAAGGCAACCGTTATCTTGACTTTGCTGCAGGTATTGCTGTATGCAATCTCGGACACTGTCATCCGGCAATTACCGAAGCCATTCGCAAACAGGCTGGCGAGCTCCTGCATGTATCAAATCTCTTCATGAATACCAAAGCTCCGCAATTGGCTCAAAAACTTATAGAAAGCGGATTTGACGGTAAGGTTTTTTTCTGCAATTCCGGAGCGGAAGCAAACGAAGGTTTGATAAAATTTGCCCGGAAATGGGGTAATCAGACTGGTAGAAATGAAATAATTGCCATGGAAGACTCGTTTCATGGTAGAACGCTTGCTACTTTAGCGGCAACCGGACGCAGTAAATACCGGAAAGGTTTCGAACCGGATGTAACCGGTTTTAAACATGTAAAATTTAATGATATTGAAGCTCTGAAGGCAGCTATTACTTCCAAAACATGTGCAGTTCTGATGGAACCTGTACAGGGAGAAGGTGGTATTATTCCGGGAAAACCGGAATATATTAAAGCTGTACGTCAGCTTTGTGATGAAAAAAATATTCTGTTGCTGTTTGATGAAGTTCAATGCGGAATTGGGCGTGTCGGCGAACTATATGCGCATCAGCTTTATGGTGTTGAACCGGATGCCTTTTCATTAGCAAAAGCTCTTGGGAATGGATTGCCGATCGGAGCATTTTTGGTAACACATAAATACGCCGATATTTTAACAGTTGGAACTCATGCTTCCACTTTCGGCGGCAATGCTGTTTCTGCTGCTGCTGCTATTGCTGTAATAGATACAATCAAGAAAGACAATATTCTTGAACATGTTAAGAAAATTGGAGATTATTTACAAAATCGTTTACGCGAAATTACTGCCGGATATGACTTTGTACAGGAAGTACGCGGTAAAGGGTTGATGATTGGAGTTGTTCTGGATTCTTCTGCTGCTCCGTTACAGAAAATTTTGATGAAATACAATCTTATAACTTTAACTGCCGGAGAAACAGTATTGCGTCTGGTGCCGCCTTTAATTATAACTGAAAAAGAGTGCGAAGAAGCGTTGGCAGCAATTGAAAAAGGATTGAAAGAGTTCTCTGACTTAAAACGTGAGGAGAGTAAAATATGAAAAAAGATCTTTTAACATTAAATGATATAAATATAGACGAGCTGGAGCAGATATTTACTCTAGCTGAAAAACTTAAAAAAGAACGCGGTAAATCAAACTATTTTCCATTATCAGGAAAAAGCGTTGGTATGATTTTTGCCAAATCATCAACGCGTACCAGAGTATCATTTGAAGTTGGAATACGTGAACTTGGAGGAAATCCTCTATATCTTAACTCTGCTTCCATGCAGGTTGGACGGGGAGAAACTATTGCAGATACAGCAAAAGTTCTCAGCCGTTATCTGCACGGAGTGGTAATTCGTACTTTCAGTCATTCAGATGTGGAAACTTTGGCAAAAGAAGCTACTTTTCCGGTAATAAATGCACTTACTGATGAATATCATCCCTGTCAGATTCTGGCAGATATGATGACGGTAAAAGAGCATTCTAAAAAGCCTTTAAATGAAATAAAAATGGTATTTGCCGGAGATGGTTCTTCAAATATCTGTAATTCTTTGATGTTAGCTTCAAAGCTTACCGGAATGAACCTGGTAGTCGCTGCCCCTGAAGAATATCGGCCATGCGAAAATATTCTTAATTCTGCCCCCAAAGTTACATGGGAAAAAGATATCATGAAGGCTGCAGAAAATGCCGATTATCTTTATACTGATGTATATGTATCAATGGGGTTTGAAGATGAATCCAAAGAACGTTTGGCCATCTTAAAACCATATCAGGTTAATAAAGCGGTTATGAATCAGGCGAAACCTGAAGCAAAATTTCTTCACTGTCTTCCTGCACACCGTGGGGAAGAAGTTTCAGCTGATGTTATGGATTCACCGGCTTCAATTGTATTTGATCAGGCTGAAAACCGGTTGCATGTACAGAAAGCGGTTTTATCACTGCTGTTTGAAAATTTCTATAAATAGTTTGGTAACATTTTGCTATGACTGTTTTAGAAATGATTTTATTGGCACTTGGTGTGTCTGTTGATGCCTTTTCTGTATCGGTATCACGAAGTATGATATGCCACAAAAAGGTTTGGAAAAATGCTGCTTCGGCAGCATTTTTTTTCGGTGGATTTCAATTTGTAATGCCAATGATAGGCGGTTGGATAAGCAGTTTTATCGGGCCATTTCTTTATTCTGTCGATCACTATATTGCCTTTATTCTTCTTGCATTGGTCGGCGGAAAAATGATTTGGGAATCAATACATGTTGAAGATCAAACAGAACTCACTGAGTCAGAAGAAAATCCTTTTGGTTTAAAAATTCTTTTTCTTCTCGGTATTGCAACCAGTATAGATGCAATGGCAGTTGGAGCATCTATCATTCTTGCCGGAAATAATTTTATAAAGATTCTACTTCCTGCATCCATTTTAATGGGTATAATAACAGGATTAATATCATTTATAGGAGTTTTAACTGGCAAACTTGCCGGAAAGTTATTAAACTTCAAAATGGAACTAATTGGCGGCACTGTTATTATATTAATAGGATTAAAAATCTTGATAGAACATCTTGTATTTGGAAAATAATTTGCCTTTTGCAATTCTAACCGCTATATTCTCAATAAATAAACTTGAATAATAAATAAAGGAGAATATCATGGGCGGTAATTGCAATTACGATGAGTTAAATTTTATCCATCAGCAAATGCAGATAGGTGATACCTGGCGTATATTCCGTATAATGGCAGAATTTGTCGAGTCATTTGAATCAATGTCACATTATAAAATGCTGGTAACAGTATTCGGTTCAGCCAGAACAAAACCTGAAGAATTATACTATCAGGAAGCGGAAAAATTAGGCCGCATGCTGGTAGAAAACAAATACGGCGTATTAACTGGTGGTGGCGGCGGAATAATGGAAGCTGCCAACAAAGGTGCTTTTGAAGCTAAAGGTGTATCTATAGGTTTGAATATTGATCTGCCGCATGAACAACATCCTAATCCGTATCAAACTCTTGATTTATCATTCAGATATTTCTTCATTCGTAAAGTATGTTTTTTAAAATACGCTGTAGGTGCAGTAATTTTTCCCGGAGGATTCGGCACCCTGGATGAGCTTTCAGAATCTTTAACTTTGGTGCAAACTAAAAAGATTAATCGAATACCCATTGTTCTTGTAGGTAAAAAATTCTGGAAACCTATGTTAAACTGGATTGATGAATATCTGCTTGCCAATAATCTGATAAGCGAACCGGATAAAGAGCTTTATCATCTGGTCGACAGTGCAGAAGAAGCAGTCAATTATATTGTAAAATGTCATCAATTCGGTATTCAAAATACTGTAATTTACGAAAACTGATAGTGAAATAACGTTGTTATTAACCCTGTTAAAAAAATGTTAAGATTCTGTTTAATGGCTGTGCGTTTTATTTATCAATAATCGAATAAGATTTTTCAAACATAGTTATAAACAGCAAAAAAAACATTTTTTAAGCTCATTTTCAGTATTTATTAACAAGTTAACAAGCTATAATAATATCAATAATCTTTAATTAAAGAATAAAGAAACTATTATGATTGAACTGGACTTCTTTTTAAAACGTATACGTCGTGACTTTTTTGAAGATTTAAGAAAGGCTGAGCTATACTTTACTCCCGGAAAAGATATGGAAAGCAAAAAGGAAATACCATTGCTAGATTATATCCCGATGAGCGAAAATGATGAATGGGGACAAAACTATACAGTCGGCTTTTTTAAAGTTATATGTCAAATTCCTGAAAAATGGGCCGGAAAGGAAATCTATGCAAAATTAAATTTTTCCGGAGAGTCTCTGGTTTTTGACCAGAATCTCAATGAATTGACAATGCTTACTGATGCATCAGTATTTGATTCCGAATTTAAAAAAGATCTTCTATGTTTGACCAAATCTTCAAAAGCTGGAGAGAGTTTTACATTTTACATTGAAAGTACTGCAAATGGAGCATTCGGATTAAATATGGATAATGATCCTGATGCAAAACATATATCCTCGAATGGAGATTTTACAGCAACGGTAAAATTTGCCCGCTTCGGAGTATTTAATCGCGAAGTTTGGCAGCTTGCCAATGATCTTATGATAGTAGGAGGATTTATTGAACAGCAGAAAGCTGGAGGAGCGTTAGCAAAAAAGCTGGAGGCTGCTGTTCGTCGTTCTATTGCTGCATACGCGGATGATTCCAGAAACGCTGTAAGAGCACGCAAAGAGCTTTTATGGGTGTTTGAATTGCCGGCCAGGAAAAGTTCTGCGGATGTTACTGCGATTGGTCATGCTCATATCGATACTGCCTGGTTATGGCCATTGGATCAGACTATAAAAAAATGCGGCAGAACTTTTGCATGTATGGTTAATCTGATGGACGAGTATAAAGATTATGTTTTTGGAGCTTCTGCCGCGTGTCATTATGAGTTTGTTAAACGCTATTATCCTGATTTATACCTGAAGGTTAAAGATAAGATTGCGTCAGGTCGCTGGGAGGTTCAAGGGGGAATGTTTGTTGAACCTGATTGCAATGTAACATCTGGAGAATCACAGATTCGTCAATTTTTATATGGTAAAAATTTCTTTAAGGATGAATTTGGTATAGAGATAAAAAATTTATGGGTTCCGGATACATTTGGTTATTCGGCAAATTTGCCGCAAATTATAAAAGGGTGCGGTTGCGATTATTTTGTTTCTCAGAAGATTTCCTGGAATGATACCAATAAATTTCCATATCATACTTTTTACTGGCAGGGTATCGATGGAAGTAAAGTTTTATGTCATCTTCCGCCGGAAGATGGCTATAATTCACCAATGAGCGTAAAAAGTCTCTGCTACGGTGAGAATAATTATAATGAAATAACAATAAACAATGAATTTATTTCTCTCTATGGTATGGGAGACGGCGGCGGCGGTCCATCGGCTGAATATGTTGAACGTGCGCTAAGAATGCATAATTTTGAGGGAGCTCCAAAGGTAAAGTTTGGCAGAGCTGATGAATTTTTTGAACGTGCATCAAAATATGATAATTATCCCAAATGGGTTGGTGAACTTTATTTAGAGTTACATCGTGGAACTCTTACGACTCAAGCAAAGAATAAACTTTTTAATCGTAAGTTTGAGCAAAAACTGGTTGAGCTGGAAAATTTATATTCAAGGCTGCCATTAAAAGATTACCCTGATAATGTATTGAATGAATTATGGAAAACTCTTTTAATCAATCAGTTTCATGATATCTTGCCTGGATCTTCAATACATGAAGTTTATGAAGATACCAAAGAAGATTATCAGGCAATGGAAGAGATCAGCTCAAGGTTGTTAAATAAACTTGAAAATAAATTGTCTGACTGCTCTTCCGAATATATTTCAATAATTAATACACTTGGTTATTCTGATGATGTATTGATAAAACTTCCGGAAAACTGGAGTGGAGCAGAAGATGAATACGGGAATCTGTTTTCTGCTGTAGATGGCAAAATATTGACGAATATTCCGGCTTATGGAACAAAGATTATGCATCGAATTGATGCAGCTCAAAAAGAGGAAGTTCAGTTAAAATATGGTGATTTAACTCTGGAAAATGATAAAATAATTTATCAATTCAATAATTCAGGGCAATTGATAAAAATTTTTGATAAAGAGTTGAAGCGGGAATTTCTTGATCCGGGACAGCGTGGAAATATATTATCGCTGTACGTTGATTATCCGGTAAGATATGAGGCGTGGGAAATTGATAATAGTTTTCGTGATGCAAAAGTTTGCGAAGCTGAACCATTAAAGATATTAAAGAAATCATCAAGTATATTTTCAGCTCTTGAGATTGAATATAAAATTGGTTCAAGTAAAATCAGACAGAATATAGTTTTATTACCTGAAAGCCGTGAATTGCGTTTTGAAACAATAGTTGATTGGAATGAATCGCGGAAAATGCTCCGGGTTGGTTTTGAAAATAATATTGTTTGCGATGAAGCATCTTATGATTTGGATTACGGTGTGATAAAACGTTCTGTCTACAAAAATACCAGCTGGGACAGTGCAAAATTTGAAGTCTGCTGTCATAAATATTTTGATGTGTCAGAACGAGATATCGGTTTAGCTTTATTGAATGATTGTAAATACGGATGTTATGTTGAAGAGAGATTTTTTGACTTGAATTTACTTAAATCATCAAAATATCCTGATTTTACTGCAGATATAGGAGAACATCACATAATATATTCATTATTGCCGCATGATGGCGATTTAGCTGATTCTGATGTAATAAGCAAAGCTGCTTTATTAAATCGTCAACCAGTGTTATTCAATGGAAGAATAACAAATAATCTGCCGTTTATGGTTGATTTTGCTGATAGTGTTACTGTTGAAGTCGTAAAAAAAGCTCATAAGGAAGACAGTTTGATTGTCCGTATGGTTGAACAAAGTGGCAAATCAGGTTCAATTAAACTGAAACTTAATGAAGAATTCCATGGTTTACAAAAAGTCAATTTTATAGAATGGAATGAAGGGGAAATTTTAGAGACTAACGGTTCAGGGCAAATTAAACTTGATTTCAAACCATTTGAAATAAGGACATTCAAACTGGTATGAAATTATTTGCAGTAATAATTGCATTTATTGTATTTTCTATTTTTTCAGGATGTTCTCCTGCGGATAATGATTATGGATTTGACTCATTTTCTGCATGGAAACATCTTAAAAAAATGGAGACGATAGCCGATAAATGCAGCTATATCGATAGTCAATTAAAAAAATCAGGTTTAAACGTTTATAAAGATTCTTTTGTTGCTTCAACGCCATTGGGTGACCGTGATATGACCAATATAATCGCGGTTATTCCTGGTAAAAACCGGGATCGGTTTATAATTCTCGGAACACATTATGACATAAAAGAATTAAATCCACCAATGAGTGGAGCCAATGACGGTTTAAGTGGAACATCTGTCTTACTGGCTTTGGCAGATAGTTTAAAAGATCCTCCGTATGACGTTAGATTGCTTTTTTTTGATGGGGAAGAATGCATAGTAGAATATAATGATTCAGATGGATTATTCGGCAGCCGTAATTATGCTGATAAGCTGTATCGTTCAGGTGAAAACAGAGAATGCGTTTGCATGATAAATATTGATATGGTCGGAGACAAGGATCTAAAATATACTCTTTCTGCAGATACAGATTTAAAACTTTACCGTAAATTACAAAAAGCGGCGGAAAAAGAAAATCTTCAGAAAACAGTAACATTTTTAAATGGTATTATATTGGATGATCATGTTCCATTTAAAAATATTGGGATTCCGTCAATTAATATAATTGATTTCAATTATGGTCCTGGAAACAGTTTCTGGCACACTCCACACGATAATTCCGAGAATGTTTCACGCGAAAGTTTAGATAAAACCGGAAGAATAATATCAAGGATGATAATGGAATTTGACGAATTGTAATTAATTTATAAATATGTATTTATGTAATTGACGAAAAAGTGACGGAATATTGACGTAGCACTATTTTCCGGTTGAAAAATGTAATCTCCATATTAAAAGCCCTAAACAATAACTTGATTTACACTGATTGAGAATTAAATTATACTGGTTTGCAACCTTTTATAAATTATAAATAACAAAGGATAATAAAATGCGAATTACAGCAACATTTCTGGATGAGATCAGTCATGACATTCCGCATCAGAACTGGGGTCGTGAAGAGTGGGATCGCGATTTTGCCGCGATGAAAGCGATGGGAATAGATACCGTAGCGGTAATCCGTTGCGGATATCGTCGCTGGGTAACTTATCCAAGTAAAGTTTTGATGGAACGTGAAAATTGCTATCGTCCGCCGATAGATTTGATCGGCCTCTTTCTTGAATTAGCTGAAAAACATGATATTGGGTTCTACTTCGGTACTTACGATTCCGGTAACTACTGGCATAATGGACAGCCGGAAAAAGAGGTTGAGATCAATAAGCGTGTAGTAGAAGAAGTTTGGAATATGTATGGCAAGAGTCCGGCTTTCAAGGGATGGTATCTCAATCAGGAAGTAAGCCGTGCATTTGCCGGAATTATCGATATATATTCTCAGATGGGAAGATTCTGCAAAGAAATTTCCAATAATCTTCCGACTTTTATCAGTCCTTATATTGCCGGCAAAAAAGATTGTTATGCATTTACCACTGATCTTACCAACAAGAATGCTATAACGATTGACCAGCATGAAAAAGAGTGGAATGAAATTCTTGGCGGTATCAAAGGCGCGGTAGATATTCTTGCATTTCAGGATGGCCATTGCGATTACGATGAACTGGAAGATTATCTTACCGTAAATAAGACATTAGCTTCTAAATACGGCATGGAATGCTGGACAAACTGTGAAAGTTTTGACCGTGACATGCCGATTAAGTTTTTGCCGATCAAGTGGGAAAAGATGCTGCTTAAACTTCAGGCTGCCGAACGTGCCGGATTGGAAAAGGCAATTACATTTGAATTTTCTCATTTCATGAGCCCGTTCTCAAGTTATCGTCAGGCGTTAGGACTTTATAAACGTTATTGTGAATATTACAATATCGATTATAAGCCGGTATTGAAAATGCTGAAAGAAGAAATCTACTGATATCGTAGACTTCATTATAAAGCCGGAGTCATAAAAGACTCCGGTTTTTTATTGTGTTACGATAGGCATACGTCCGGTAGGATCGATATATGCTCCAATTTTAGATTTTATTAGCATTTGCATCCGATCAGCGGTATTTCCTACATGACCGTCAGCATATCCAACATTAGCTTCTCCTTCATGACGCAAGCTGATAGCTCTTGGAAAATAGCTTACTGCTCCTGCTTTTTGACGGGCAAAAAGAATACATTGTAATCCTGGAATAATATCTGGTGCTTCAGTAGAAGTATAAGCAGAATCGGCCAAAAGGACATAATCTTCAGGAATTGGAATTTTATTTAATAAAACCAATTGTCCCTGATTGGTCGGAAAGTTAGTTACAACATCGCATCCTTCCTCGGAATAATCCATTCTCTGCGTAAACCACGCCGCTCCGTAAGCCTGAGCCGGGTTTCTGTATGGAGAATTTATCCATATATCAGGACATAAGGTAACTGGACGGGCAGTAAGAGGAGAACGGTTTGTATCTATTTTTATTCCGAGCAATTGAGGAATACCATCCTGCGCATACCATCCGGAATATTTGTTTCCCGAGGTGCATATAATATTATTATTGCTGACGCCATAAGTTATTAGGGCATTGACGCACTGTTTAAGATTTCCAGAACAGCTGACTTTTTTTGCTTTTTCTCCGGCATGGAACATCATTGGAACAGTAAGAATTGCAAGTATAATTAAGATAACGATAAGGATGATTAATTCAATCATACGGAAATTACGGTAGTAATTCATGATAAAATTCCTTTATTCTACATAAATCAATTCATGTCCGCTCATATCCACATAAGCACCAATATATGATGAATCCAGAATAGCTGTTTTATTCTTGCTGGTATCAATATGACCATCGGCATAAGTTATGTTAGCAGTGCCATTATGTCTTTCACAAATTGCGTGGCATATTGGTGATGCCGCACCTTCATCACGGCGTGAAAATAATCTGCACTGGGCACCAGGGGCATTTTGCGGTTTAGGTTCAAATTTAGTAAATGCGGAATCCGCCAACAATGCGTAAGCGGAATGAGAAGGAATCGCGGTAATCTTTATATATAACGCTCCATTATTATTATTTTCACACTTATAATTAATATAGTCTTCCGGAGTGTATAGAAACGCTGGCATACCAAAAGCAGCGTTGCCGACCCATTCAATATTATCGACTCCGGCGGGACAAAGCGTTACGGCCCGGTATGAGTGAGGATCTTTATATTCCCGTGGCATCATAAAACCAAGTGTTTCCGGAATACCCGGCTGACGAAACCAACCAGTGTAGTCTGCGCCAACAACAGGAATCCAATGGTCATTGGTATCTGCATACATAATCAATGCGTTATAACATTGTCTCATATTTGATGCACACTGGGTTTGTATAGCATCGCCTTTGGCGCGACTCAGCGATGGTATAATAATTGCCATAAGTATAGCTATAATGCCGATAACAATAAGAAGTTCAAGAAGTGTAAAAAATTTTGTTTTCATAATAGTTTTATCATGGGTGAAGAAATATATAATTCTACCGTGGATATAGATAACACCTAAAATTAAATAATACAAATAAAAAAACACTAATATATTATAAAAAAACATTAGTAATTTATAGAGCGACAGTATAAATATATTCTATTTTAAATAGAATTATATAGACTGTCTTATGAGGATTTATAAACGACGGTATGATGTTATAAGGCGGCTTAAAGCTGTAAAATCAACAAAAAATAAAATAATTTTTTATAAATAGTTGAAATTTGATAAAAAAAAACTAAATTATCTAGACAATGCCATTGTGGCTCAGTCGGTAGAGCAGCTCACTCGTAATGAGCAGGTCGCCGGTTCGATTCCGGCCAATGGCTCCATTTAAGAATATTTAAGCCGCAGAGAATCATTTTTCTGCGGCTTAATTTTTATATAGCTTAAGCGCAAAAAAACTACCGGCTGCGCCGGTATGTAGCCGAATAGCTTCAGCTTAAAGGCGATA